>JAMPXP010000001.1 GCA_023701135.1 Desulfobacula sp.
TGACTGAACAGGCTCGCATGTCGTACCATAATTTCGGAATTCTCCTTTGTTTTGGGTTCGGTTCTTTGTTTGGTCGCAAAACCATAACCCGGCAGGGAGAATTCCTACAACATTTTTTTATCTAAAATCCGTTTTTGGACAATAGTGATCATATTTAAATAGGTAAAAGCTACTATTTACCATATTAAAGAAGTAATGTAATTTCTTTTTACATAGAAAAAATCTTATGTCGGATTTACCCTAAATGTTTAATTACACCCAATATATAATCATCCAATCCTAATCTTAACTTCTTACCAAAAATTAAGATTTTTATAGCCTTTTTTTAATTTAAAGAAAAAGTCTATATGTTGTGGTTGAAAAATGCAAACTCTCTGGTTTTCCATTCATCTTTATTGGAGAAAGAGTTGAATGTGGCCTTATTTAAAGGCCTTGTCCAGAATCGGTTTCTGCGTTAAGATTGATTGCCGGTGAAGCCGGGTTTGCAAAACCATTTCAGGAGACAAAGGCAAATGACATCCCTCAGCAGTGAATTAAAAATAAAAAACATGATGCTTCGAAACAGGCTGGTGCTGCCTCCCATCACCACCAATTACGGGTCGTCCAAAGGCCTGGTGACCCAGGCGGTTCTTGATTTTTATCGGGACCGGGCAAAGGATGTGGGACTTGTCATTGTGGAAGCCACATCGGTGCAGGCTACAGGCCGGATTGTTCCCGGCAGCCTTGGGCTCTGGGACGACTCCCAGGTGTCCCCCATGGCCGGGCTGGTGAAAACCATACAGAAGCAGGGAGCCTCTGCCTTGGTTCAGCTCAGCCATGCAGGCCCCAGGTGCCCGCCGGTTCCGGGCAAACGGCACGGGTTCTCTCCTTCCGGCGTGCGGTTCAGGCCCGATGTGGACCCCATTGTCATGAATGCGGGGGATATCGGGCAATTGATCCGGGATTTTTCCAGGGCCGCCCTTAGGGCGCAAAAAGCCGGGTTTGACGGGGTTGAAATCCATGGTGCCCACTTGTATCTGCTGAGCCAGTTTTTATCCCCCCTGACCAATCGGCGGGAAGACGAATATGGGGGGGATGCCAAGGGCCGGGCCTTCCTGGCCCTGGAAATCGTGAGAGAAGTGCGCAAAAACCTGGGGCCGGACTATCCCCTTTTTTTCCGGATCAATGCCGAAGAACGGATTCCCGGGGGATTGGTGCTTAAGGATGCCCTTGTCATGGCCAAATTGCTGAAGGATGCCGGGGTGGATGTGTTTGATGTGACCCTCATCGCCCAGGGCGGGTGGAAAGAGGCCGAGGGGAAAACCTGGCTCACGGGGTCATCGGCCCTGCCCAAGGATCTTCCCTCCGGCGCCAATGTGGCCCTGGCCGCGGCCTTTAAAAAAGAGACCGGTCTTCCCGTCATTGCCGTGGGCAAATTCGGGATGGGAGATGCCGCCCTTTGTGCGGTGCAAGATGAGAATATTGATCTGATTGCCGTTGGACGCCAGATGATCTGTGATCCTGAAACCGCCAAAAAAATGCTGACGGAAAGGGACCTGGACATCATTGCCTGTGAGGAATGCCTGCAATGCTTTGCAAGTATTGGAAGGAGCGAGCCCATGGCCTGCAAGATCAACCCGGATCTGCCCGGGGGCCGGTCCTAGGGGTTTCTATATCAGATGAGGGTGGATGGCTTTTGGACAGAAGGATACGAATCTGCATGTCCGGGATAAAACCCCGGACATGCAGAAGGAAATTATTTCTGCTGATCTTTATGCCATTGGGCGGTTTTGACCACCAGGGGCGGCACAAGGCCTTCCCCGTTTTTGTCGAACTGGTACATGGGTGATCCCACGCCCGGCACTTTTACATCTTTTAAATTCTTGATAAAAGAGGCCCGGTCGATGCCGCCGTTTTCAATGACCTTGGCAGCCACTTTCACGGCATCATAGCCGTAGATGGCGGACAAGGGCGGCAGTCCTGCATGTTTTTTCTCAAATTCAGTCACAAGGACCTTGGCCACGGGCTGGGTCACATCCAGGGACATGAGGGAGGACAGATAAATCTTGTCCATATCTCCGGCCAGTTCAAAGAATTTGGGAGCGGTCAGGGCATCGGGACCGTAGAGGATGATGTCCCATTCCATTTTCCGGACCTGTTTGGCAATCATCCCGCCTTCATTATAGGTGACAAAGAGCAGGAGAACATCGGGGTTCTGGCTTTTGGCCCGCAGGAGGACCGAGGAAAAGTCCACATCCTGTCCCGGTGTGATGACATCGTCGGTGGAAATGGCGACGCCCAGTTCCTTTGCCTTGTCAATGGCGTATTTGCGCAATTGCTGGCCATAGTCCTGGTTTTCGCTGATAATGGCAATGGTTTTGGCTTTGAATTCATCCTTGCTGGTGGCCACCATGAAGTCCGAGATGCTTTTGGTGGTATAGGTCAGGCGGATCAGGTTGTCAAAGCCCTGTTCCGTAATGGTGCTGGCATTGGCATAGGTGATGATATTGCCCACGCCGTAACGGTTGAAGATGGGTGTGGAAGCCAGGGCGCAACTGCTCATGGTGGGTCCCAGAGCGGCCAGGAATTTGCCTGAGGCAATCTTTTTGGCCACATTGGCTGATTCTTTTGGATCACCGCGGTCATCAAAGAATTCCAGTTTTAACTGAAATCCTTTGAGGGGGCCGGCTGCGATGCCGCCGGCGGCATTGATTTCTTCAACGGCTATTTCCTGGCCTTTCTTGTCATCCAGGCCATAGTCCCCGTATTTCCCGGTGCAGGCATCATAACCGGCAAGGGTAATGGTTTTGTTTTTCATGTCCACCCCGTCCTTGGACGGTCCTGCCATCCCCGGTGAGGCGCCCAGGCCAAACAAAACCATAAAACACAATACACTCGTCAATAGCTTTTTCATTCCTGTCTCCTTTCTTGATTGAGATCACCCTGTATAGGATGATCGAAAATAAACCTTCACTGAAATTTATGCTTCTCCCAGATAGCTTTTCCGGATTTGTTCCGAATCCAGCAGATCGCAGGAATTGCCCTGGTGCACAATTTTGCCCAGCTCGATGACATAGGCCCGCTGGGTGATTTTCAGGGCTTTTTTAACATTCTGTTCCACCAGCAGGATGGACAATCCGGTTTTATTCAATTCCCGGATGGTTTTAAAAATCTGGTTGACCAGGACCGGCGCCAGCCCCATGGACGGTTCGTCCAGGAAAAGCAGTTTGGGCCGCTTCATGAGCCCTCTGGCAATGGCCAGCATCTGCTGCTCCCCGCCGCTCAGGGTTCCTGCCTTTTGATTCCGGCGTTCGGCAAGGATGGGGAACATTGCATAATATTTTTCCATGTCCCGGCGGATTTCCTTTTTGTCTTTTCTTCCAAAGGCCCCGATCTGCAGATTGGTTTCCACGGTTCTCTGGGTAAAGACCATGCGGCCTTCAGGCACATGGGAGATGCCCAGGTTCACGATTTTTTCCGGCGGCAGTCGGTTCAGGCTTTGGCCCTCAAAGGTCATGGTCCCGCCGGTGCTCTGAATCAAACCGGAAACCGTTTTCAGGAAGGTGGTTTTTCCGGCTCCGTTGGCGCCGATCAGGGCCACAATTTCACCTTGCCTGATTTCCAGGTCGATGCCGAAAAGCGCTTTGATCTTGCCGTAACCCGATTCCAGGGAATTGATGGTCAGCATTAAAGGTCTCCTTCCTCTCCAAGGTAAATGGCCTGGACTTTTTTATCCTTTTGAATCTCGACAGGGGTGCCTTCCTGGAATTTTGCCCCGTTGGCCAGCACGATGATCCGTTCCGCCACAGACATGATAAACCGCATATTGTGCTCGATGACAAACACCGTAATGCCTTTTTTCTGCAGAATCCGGATGAAGCCGGCCAGATCGTCCATTTCAACCGGATTCATGCCGGCACAGGGCTCGTCCAGCAGGAGCAAATGGGGATCAGACACAATGGCCCGGCAGATTTCAAGAAGCCGCTGTTTTCCATAGGGCAGGTTTTTGGCCAGGGTATCGTGCCGTCCCGCCAGGTCTGCAAGCTCAAGGACGGCCATGGCCTTTTCCCTGGCCTGTCGTTCAACCTTCCGGGTTTTCAGAACCCCGGCATAGACATCCCACAAAGAGGTGGTGATTTTGCAGTGAAGGCCGATGAGAATATTTTCCAGCACTGAAATATTGGGAAAGACCCTCAGATTCTGGAATGTCCGTGATATTCCCTTGCCTGTGATCACATGGGCCGGGAGTCCGGTGATGTCCTCCCCGTTGAACATGAACCGGCCCGATGTCGGGGCATAGAGGCCGGACAGATTATTGATAAAGGTGGTCTTTCCGGACCCGTTGGGCCCGATCATGCCGACAATTTCCCCTTTTTCAACGGTGAGACTGACATCTTTCAGGGCAATGACGCCGCCAAATTTTTTTCCGATGGTATCGGCCGTCAAAAGACTCATACCCATGCTCCTTCTAAACTGATAATGCTTATATTCGCCATACCCTTATCCTTTAAATGCCGAGGTTCCGAAGATCCCCTGGGGCCTGAACAACAGGACGGCCACCATGATCACGCCGATGATCAGCATCCTGTATTCGGCAATGCCCCGGAAATATTCCGTGGCCAGGGTCATGATGATGACCCCTGCAATGGGGGCTAAAAGTGATCCCATGCCGCCCACAATGACCATGATGATCATGAGGCAGGATTCCTCCAGCCTGAAATTGGACGGAGTGACCGTGGTCTGGTAGACGGCCAGGTAACTGCCGGCAAGGCCTGCGTAAAAGCAGCCGATGCCGAAGACAATGATTTTATAGACAGCCGTATTGATCCCCATGACCGAAGCGGCCAGCTCATCTTCCCGGATGGCGATAAAGGCCCGGCCGAATTTGGAATGCACCAGAAGGGAAAGGGTGATCCAGGTAAAGCCGAGGAGGATGAGGCCCAGATAATAAAAATCCACTTCCGTCCGGATGGACCATCCCAGGATGCTGGGAATGGGAATGCCCACGATGCCCATGGCGCCGTTGGTGAACCCGATCCAGGCCTGGGCCACCAGCCTGAAAATCTCACCAAAGGCAATGGTGAGAAGGCAGAAATAATCCCCCCGGACCTTGCGGGTGGGCAGCCCCAGGAGGATGCCGAACAACAGGGCTATGGCCCCGGAAAGGATGAGGCAGGACAGAAACCCGAAGCCGTAGCGGGTGATAAGAATGGCGGTGGTATATCCTCCCAGCCCGTAGAAAGCGGCATGGCCCAGGGAGAGCAGCCCGGCATAGCCGAGGATGAGGTTCAGTCCCATACACAGGATGACATAGAGAATCATATAATTGATGATGCCCAGGTAATAGGTGTCGGTCATGATATGGGGCAGCAACACACAGCCCGCCGCCGCCGTCAGAAAGGCGGTTTTTTTAAACATCGGGTGGTTGAGCACTGTTTTGAATGTCATGGGGTTTCCTGTCTGTTTTCCGTGGTTTTCGAGAGTCGGTTCCATATCTTGCTTCCTGTTTGTTGTCCGTTTGAACGGTTAAACTTTCGTCTGCTCCACCGCACCCATGATGCCGGTGGGTTTCACCAGCAAAATGATGATCAGCAATAAAAAGGTGATGGGATCACGGTAGGAGGACGAGACATAAACACCGATAAAATTTTCACAGATGCCCAGGAACATGCCGCCGATGAGGGCTCCGCCCAGACTGCCGATGCCGCCGATGACCGCGGCGGTGAAGGCGATGATGGTGCCCCTGAATCCCATGGCCAGGGAAACGGCATTATAGGAGGTGGAGTATAAGATCCCGCCCACGACCCCCAGCATGCCGCCGATGAAATAGACCATGGTGATGGTCCGGTTAATGGGAATACCCATGAGGCTGGCCGTGGGAATATCTTCCGAAACACAGAGGATGGCCTTGCCGTAGGGATGGTATTTTAAAAAAAGGGTGAACAGAATGATCAGGCCCACGGCAATGCCCAGAATGATGATCTGGGTCATGGGAACGGCCAGGCCGAAGACCTGGAATGTCTTTGCACTCAGGATGGAGGGAAAGGCCATGACCTGGTTTCCCCATTTCAGCTCATTGGAATTCTGAATCACATAGGCGGCTCCCAGGGCCGTGATCATGGAGATCATCCGGTGCTGTCCCGCCCGCAGACGGCGGTAGGCGACGATTTCCACAAAGGAGGCCAGGATTCCGCCCAGGACGGCCGCCGTGAGAATGGCAAGAACAGGATTCAACTGATATTTGGACAAAAGGGTGTAACAGATGAAGGTCCCGAAGATATAGACATCCCCGTGGGCGAAATTCATCAGCTTTAAAATGCTGTAAACCATGCTGTACCCGATGGTCACCAACGTATAGATGGCCCCGACCATGATACCGATTAACAATACGTCGAAAAACATTGACTCGTCCTTTTTCTCTTGTGGTTGACGGCTTTGGAACTGACCCCCTGCCGGATATCCGTGTTCATTCCTGGGCCCCGGCCTACATGAACCCTGAAAACGGCTTTCTGACAAGGCCGGTATGCACATGGTGAATCATGGTGAAAAAATCAAACACCGGGAGCCCGACGGCGGCCTGGACAGCATGGGCATAGGGCGGCAGATCGCTGCATTCCAGAAGGATGCTGCCGATATCCGGATTCTCATTTACAAGGGCCTTTGCAACGTCAACAACTTCGGTTTCGATTTTGTTGGAATCCAGGGTCCCCTTTTCCAGAAGGATGGCATCCCGGAATTCCGGCTGGTTTTCCATTCCGGCAATGGCCAGGGGAAGATTTTCCGGAATTCCTGTGGCCGTAAAATGTTTGGGTAGAAGACGGGTTGAATTGGCCGTGATGATGCCTATTCTCTTGCCGGTGATCTGATACATAAACGGAATCTGCAGCAGGCTGGACAGGAGAACGGGGATGTCCAGGCTTTTGGACACTTCCTGCTGAAAAAGGGCCATGAATCCGCAGGCCCCTGTAACGGCGCGGACCCCGCTCTTATAAAGCCGTTGGGCCGCATCGATAAAGGGAGAGACCAGATCCGGGTCCTGTTGATTCAACAAGCGGTCAATGGAGGCCCCCTCAACCCGTTCATACCGGACGGGAAACGGGAAGGTGCCGGCATTGCCGACATTCCCCGGAATACACGGATAGGACGCATCCAGTATCAGAATACCAATGGATTCTCCATACCAGGCCTGGGTGGGTCTGGCCACAGAAAACACCGTCATTTTTCTCTCCTTTTCATTATCATAAGGACCATACCAAAATTTTAATAAACTTTCTTAAAAATATCTATGATATATTTACTGACATATCAGTGGTTGAAATATCATGTCAAGGACTATTTCAACCCTTTTTCAAAATTTTGGAATATTCCGGGGCTGAACCGAAAAGGCTTGAATTTATCATAAAGATAGAATACATAATCTTCCTGTGTGGCATATCAATGATATGTTAAAGATTTCAAACTGCCTGATCAAAACTGAAAATGAAAAAGACAGTCTATCAAACCGTACGTGACCGGATTCTGTATCTGGAATACAGCCCGGGTCAGATTTTAAATGAAAAGGTTCTGGCCGAGGAATTCGACATCAGCCGATCTCCGGTGAAGGACGTATTCAACCGTTTGGAATGGGAGCAGTTGGTAAGGGTCATTCCCCGGACCGGCAGTATGGTGACCGAGATTGAATTCAGCAGGATCATGAATGTCTTTCAGGTCCGCTTTGAAATTGAAGCCTTTGAAGCCGGTCTGGCTGAGGCACAATTTTCTTCACGGCATCTCACCCAGATGAAGGATCTGGATGACACCTGCAAAAAACTGCTGGATAATGAAGATCCAAGGGCCCTTGCCCAGATGGACGCATCCCTCAGACAGATCATCCACGATGCCGCCGGCAATCCTGTTCTGGCCGATGTTTCCGACCGGCTCTATTCACAGACCTTCCGCCTCTGGTACAGTGTTCTGGCCAAGAGCGACTGGCGGGAAGAAGTCATGGCCGTTAAAAAAGAATATGAAAAAATCCTGGCCTATTTTTCTTCACATCCTTCCAATGCCTTCGGGTCCATCCGGAGAACACAACTGATGGATCATTTCGAACGCCTGCGCCAGAAATTTCTGGGAACCTGACCTCCGGAAAAAAAATGCCCTGACCCGCAAGGTCAATGATCCCCTGCCGGCAATTCAACCTTGACGGCCACATAGAGATTCACCAGGGAGAGCCCGGCCGCCAGAAAGAAAATATACTGGGGTCCCCAGACTCCCCAGATGAGTCCTCCCAGAGGCGCGAAGATAATGGTAACCATATGGTCCAGGCTGATCCCCACCGACAGGGTCGGGGTCATATCCGAGGGGTGAACGGCTATGGCACCCAGGTAAACGGTTCGCACCAGCCCCATCTGGGTGGACATACGGTCCAGGATAAAGATGAGATAGGCCGGCAGGATGGCCCATCCGGCAAGGGGCAGCAGGCCCTCATGGTACCCGGCCGTCAAGGCGCCGTAAACCAGGTAGACCAGGATAAACGAAAGGGCATCGGCATAGAGCATGGCCTTGATGCCGAAACGGTCCATCCACCGACCCAGGGCCGGAATGAAAAAAATACCGATCAAGCCGCCGGCCATGGAAAGCATGGCAATGGTGTCTGCTTTTTTACCCAGGAGATCAATGAGCACCCAGGGTCCGTATACCATCATGATCTGCTTCTGGGCTCCGAACAGGATGGTCAAAATATAATAATACCGGTATTCTTTGCGCACGACCATCCGGGTTTTCCGATGAATGCTGCCCGGAAGATGAACCCTGCGTTGCAATCGCACCAACAGGATCATGACCATGAAAAAAGCTGCGCCGGCCAGCAGAAAGGGAAGTTTAAAAGGGGTTTCAAAATTGAAGAATCCGGTGCGAAAACCAATGAACACCAGGATGGCCGCCACCATCTGAAATGCCGTGGACACGCCCTTGAACTGGCCCATGCGTTTTCCGGTTTCTCCTTTTTTGATCAGGGCAAGGCCGATGCTGTCCTGAAGAACAAAAAAGAGGTGCATGCCCAGGGAATTGATAAAAATGAACACGGTCATAACGGTATAGGAGGGCGTGAAAAAGCCCAGATAGACGATTCCGGCAATGCTGAACACCTGGGCCAGGATGGCGATGCGGATGTCACTGATAAAGGAAAAAAGAGAAATGACCAGGATGCACAGGATGCCGGGAAGCTCCCGGGGCAGCTCAATGACGCCCCGCTGAAAGGCCGTGGCCTGGTAGGCATCTTTAAAATAATTGGAAATGATATCGTTGCTGAATCCCAGGCCCAGGGCCGTCAAGGCCAGGATCAGCACAAAGAGCTTCATTTCTTTGGGGACGGTGTTCATATTTTGACTCACTTTTGGGAGATGTTCAGTAAAATCCATTGGAAAATTACCACCCTGAACAGGTTTCATCAATGGAAAAAGAGAGTGGAATGGGTTTATGGTATTTTTGTAAAACCCTGAGGTTCATTTTGACAAAGACTTGTATTCCGTGTCCGGGAAGTGTACCATCTGTGATATAAGTCTCATGAGAATGCAGGGCCAAATCTGAAACGGAAAAATTTCTCACCTGCTGGATTATCTAAGACTGTATTAATTCTTTTAACAGGAGGAGAAATGGAACCTGACAGATTTAGAGAGTCCAGGCAGGCAATTAACCGGTTGTGTGAAAATATGAACGGATTCATCGAAGAAAGCGATGTTGACGCTTCCCGGCAATGCTGGGAAAAAGCAAAGGAACAGCTTGACATCCTCATTCCCCAGGCCGATGACGAAATTCAGGAACGTTCTGTAAAAAACCTTGGGCTGAAAATAAAATATCTGCTCTCCCTGATCGATAAGATCAAGGTCAAAAAGGGTTCTGCCGCAGGCATTGAAAAAAAACAGGCTGCCCCTGTTGAATGGGATGAAGACCGTATCAAAAAATTTTCACCTGCTTATTTGAAAAAAGTATCCGGCAATATGGGAAATGATTCAAAGGCCTGCGTCTGTTTTGATACCACGGGCAAAGGGGTGCGTCCCAGCTATGAGGTCCGGTTTGAAAACATGGCAACCATAAGCTTCAGCGGCAGCAACCATAAACTCCGGGAAAAACCCCTTTCAGGGGACGCCCATAAAATATCCCGGCCTTTTTCCGCCATGGCCATTGATTCCGCTCTGAAGGCCAAATGATAGCGTAAACCATGCGACCGGTTCCAGGGCAAAGATGGATCAGTGAAACAGAACCGGAGCTGGGCCTGGGTCTTTTGATTCAGGTCAATTCAAAAATCATTCACATGCGGTTTGACGCATGCGCCTGTGAAAGGCAATATGCCCTTACCTCGGCTCCCCTGAGAAGGATAATCTTCAAGCCCGGCGATGACATTCAATGCCGGAACGGGAAAAAACTGAGGGTTGATGCCGCCATGGAATCTGAGGGCTTGATGTATTATTATGCCGGGGCAAATGAGAAAATCTGTGAAAAAGATCTTTCAGACATCCTTTCGTTTTCCCTGCCCCAGGATCGCCTTTTTGCCGGAATAACGGACACCTGCAAGGCCTTTGACCTGCGCCGCAGGCTTCTGAAATCCAAGGCCGTCTATGACGCCTCCCCGGTCAAAGGATTTCTCGGCGGCAAGGTGGAACTTATTCCCCATCAGTTTTTCATTGCCCATACCGTTGCCTCCCGATATGTCCCCCGGGTCCTGCTTTCCGATGAAACAGGGCTCGGCAAAACCATTGAGGCCTGCCTCATCCTGCATAAACTCATCATCAGCCACCGGATTCAACGGGTGATGATCATCGTCCCCGAATCCCTGACCCATCAATGGTTTATTGAATTGTACAAAAGATTCAACCTATCCTTCATGATCCTCAATGAGACCTATTGCCGGAATCTGGATCGCCGGGGAAAAGGAATCAATCCCTTTCTGGAACATCAACTGGCCATTGTTAGCTTTGATTTTCTGGCCGGCCTCCGGTGGCATGCCAAGATCCTGGATGGGGGATGGGATATGATCGTGGTGGACGAGGCCCACCATATTACCGACAATGAAAATACCCATGATTTTCTGGAGCAGCTCTCCCGGTCCGCACCGGGCTTGATGCTGCTGACGGCCACACCGGAGCAGATGGGAATCAAAAATCATTTTCTACATCTAAAACTTCTGGATCCTGACCGGTATTATAATTTTGACGCTTACTGCAAGGAAAGCCGCCACTATGAAAAAACCATTGAAAGGGTCAGGGATTTATTACAAAAGGGGAAAACTATCGAGCCCATCCTGGATTCCTATGGGCCGGGCCGGGTCATGTTCAGAAACCAGCGGCAGGTGATCAAAGGCTTTCCCAGGCGGGTGCCCTGCATCACCGGTCTGGATGCGGACCCGGCCCGGATCAGGTCCGTGAACCAGGAATTTTTTGATCCAGAGGCAACTATCAACCCGGAATTGCACCGGGACCCGAGAATCGTATCCCTTCTGGAATTGATCCGGCAAAAGGAAAAGATCCTGGTCATTACATCCTCCCGCCAGAAGGCTCTGGCCGTTGAAGACGCCCTTGCCCGTCATATTTCCATTGACATGGCAAGATTTGATGAAAGCATGAGCCTTCTTCAGCGGGACAGAAATGCCGCTTTTTTTTCACGGGAAGACGGGGCCCGAATATTGATTTCTTCTGAAATCGGCAGCGAAGGAAGAAATTTCCAGTTTGTCCACCACCTCTTTCTCTTTGACCTGCCCGAGAACCCGGAACTTCTGGAACAGAGAATCGGCCGCCTGGACCGCATCGGACAGAAAAATGATATCCGGATCCATGTTCCCTATATCCGGGGTACGGGCTTTGAAATCCTTGCACGGTGGTATATGGCCGGCTTAAATCTTTTTTCTAAAAATATTAACGGGCTTCATCTGATTTACAAGGCATTTGAACCGGATCTTCAGACATTGTTTTCCCGGTTGCAGGAAGATGATATTTTGGATCGAGCCGGTATAGAAGCATTAATCCAACAAACCCGGGTGTTCCGTGATAAAACCGAGAAAAAAATGGCCCGGGGAAAAAACATCCTCCTGGAAATGAATTCCTTTAAACCCGGCCCGGCCCGGCAAATTGTCCGGGCCGTGGAGACCTTTGATGCCGATACCCAGCTTGAAGAACTCCTGGTTGAAGTTCTCGCTCATTACGGCATTGAAACGGATTTTATCGATAAATCTGTATTCCGTTTGAACTTCAAAGATGTGACGGATGAAAACTTCCCCTTATCCACAAGGATATCCGATGCCTTGACCTTTAACCGCAGTCTTGCCGTTCTAAGGGATGATCTGGAATTTATCTCCTGGGATCATCCTTTTGTGCACCAGGCCTTTGAATATTTTATCACCAATAATACCGGGTCCTGCGCCCTGGCCGTGCAGCCGGCCGGAAAAGATCGATGCCTGCTGCTTGAAGCCGTATTCATCTTGGAATGCATGGCTCCATCAAACCTGGACCTGGGCCGGTATCTGACCTGTGATCCCATTCACCTGGTCGTGGACCATGAAGGCCGGAATCTCACGGAAAAATATGATCTTGAGGGTGGATTAACCCCCATGGAGGATCAGAAAAACCGGTTCAAAGAATTTGAACCCATGGGCCGGGCCATCCTGCCTTCCATGATGGAGGCAGCGCTGGCCCTTGCCCAAAGGCTCTCCCTTGACATTGTGGAAAAGACAAAAATTAAAATAGAGCAGATCCTGGGTCAAGAGATTGAACGGCTTTTAGAACTGCAAAAAATAAATCCGGATATCCGGGAATCTGAAATCACGGCTGTCCGTCAGCAGGCGGCCTCACTTCTCCATCATCTTCAATCCGCCCGGCCACGGCTGGACGCCCTGAGGCTCATCCGGGTTCAATAGCGGCCGGCTTTTATTCCCATTACAGATAAACCGGTCAGATTTTGAATCCATCCAGAATCAGTTTCAGATCAGAAGCCATCTCTTTTAAATGCCGGGAGCTGGTTTCAACCTTTCGTGAGCTTTCTGCAATCCTGTCCGTAGCCTGGCTGACACCGCTGATATCTTTGGCAATTTCATTGGAGACGGCGGAACTCTGGTTGATATTCTCATTTACCAGGGCAATGCCCTGGCCGGCCTGGGCAATATTCCCGGAGATTTCCTTGGTCACAACGGATTGTTCTTCCACTGCCGCGGCAATGGCTGCCACGATTTCATTAATATCCGTGATAACCTTGGAAATCAGACCGATTTCATTGACGGCCAGGGCAGTTGTGGATTGGATCCCATCAATCTGTTGTTTAATATCCCGGGTTGAATTTGCTGTCTGAATGGCAAGCTCCTTGATCTCGTTGGCGACGACGGCAAAGCCTTTACCGGCCTCCCCTGCCCTGGCCGCTTCAATGGTGGCATTCAGGGCCAGAAGATTGGTCTGCTCGGAAATATCGCTGATGGCATCGGTGACCTTTCCGATCTCTTTGGCGGTTTTTTCAAGGATATTCATTTTATCCGAGGCATTCGCTGCCTGGGAAACCGCTTCCTGGGAAATATCCCTTGCTTTTTCAGCATTCCGGGCGATTTCCGATATGGTGGACGTCATTTCTTCGGCCGCGGCCACAACAAGGTTCAGATTGGTGGTGGACTCTTCCATGGCCGCAGCCACACTGGAAATATTGGCATCCATTTCTTCCGTGGACGCGGCCACGCTGACAGAACGCTTGGCTGTGTCTTCCACCTCATTGGACAGGACTCTGGATATTTCCGAGAGTTCACCGGAAGACGCGTCAACCTCCCGGGAACTATGGGTTATTTTTTTGATCATGTCCTGGAGTTTTCCGACAAAGGTATTGAACCCTTTGGACAGTTCGCCCACTTCATCGGTTGAATCGGCTTTGAGCCGGACCGTCAGATCTCCTTCTCCCTGGGCAATGTCCTGGACCATGGCGCAGGCTTCCTTCAGCGGGCCGGAAATTTTACCGGAAACCACATAGGTCAAAAGGAGGGTTAAGGCAAGTGAAATGAAAATCGCAGCCAGCAAAAGATTCCTCTGTTTTGCCATGCCGGCCTTGACGATTTTTTCTTTTTCCACAAGGGCGGCATTGACGTCATCAATATAGATGCCTGATCCGATGACCCAGTTTAAAGGCTTAAACAGCTTGACATAGGACAGTTTATCCACCGGTTCGTTAAACCCGGGCTTTGCCCATTTATATCCCACGGTGCCCTCTCCCTCTTTTTTGCAGACCTCGGCCATTTCAACAAAGAGGCGTTTGCCGTCGGGATCTTTATAATCCGAGAGGTCTTTTCCGTTCATGGCCTCGTTCACAGGATGGAATACCATGACCGGCGTCAAGTCATTGATCCACAGATAACCGGTCCCCCCATCATATTTCGTGTCTTTCATCAGTTTGAAGATCAATGCCTTTTTCCCGGCATCATCCTGGTCCTTGGATGAAGAGATGCCCTCGATCTGGCTGACCCCTATTTCAACGATATTCTTCAGCTTCTGCTTTTTTTCCTCCATCAGGGTGGTTTGCAAGGTGTGGATCTCTTGTTCTCCCATTTTTTTTATGGAGGATGAGGCAATCAAAAACATGATGACTCCCAAAAAGATGAGTCCGGCGAAAGATGTCAGCATAATTTTTTTTCGGATGTTCATGGGCGGGGACCTCCTGTAACAGATAAAGATAAATATTAAAAGCCTTCAAAGCTTAAAGCCTTTCGTAAAACATGAGCCGGAAAAAAATCAAATATAATTCTGTATGCTGATAAATAGCATGGGAGAAATCCCTTAGTCTATTAAAAAAATAAGGGTTTAAGGTTTTGAGAGCTTATTTTATTCTGCGAAAGGCCAGTTTCAGATTCGCTTTTTTGAAACCGAGGACCATTTCCTGAGCATTCAGGCGTATGATATCCAGACGGCCGGGATCTGTTTTCCCGCCATCTTCATAGACGAAAATCACTTCAATCTGATTTCCCAATATCTGGTATAAAAATTCATCCGCCACCCAGAAATACCGTTCTTTGTCGAGGATCAGATTTCCGGTTCCATCTTTTTTTAAAAGGATTTGGATCTCGCCGGGTTTTGCATCAATTAAATTTTCCGAGTTTTCCCATTTGCCTACGATGCTTGGCTGGGAAGAAGCACCCAAAAAAAGGAAAGCAGCCAACAGCAATAGAATCGTTTTCTTCATCATCATTCCAGTTCAAAGGCCTTTATTTTCCTCCAGAGCGAGACCCGGTCGATTTCCATGATTTCGGCGGCCTTGGAGCGGTTCCAGTTTGTTTTTTCAAGCACCCATTGGATATATTTTTTTTCCTGTTCCTTTAGGGTGGGTATTTTCCCGTCGGGACGAATCCTGTAAGTCTCAATGGCGAGCTGGGTAATGTGATCCGGAAGGGCTTCGGGATGGATCACATCACCGGTTCCCATGGCAACGGCCCTTTCGATGACATTTTCAAGCTCCCTGACATTGCCGGGCCAACTGTATTGAATCAGATAGTCCAGAGTGGCCCGATCAATCTCTTTTATGTTTTTGCCCATTTCCCTGCTTTTTTTTCCGAGGAAATGATAGGCCAGCAAGGGGATATCTCCGTGCCGTTCCGTCAGCGGCGGCAATTGGATGGTCACCACATTCAACCGGTAATATAAATCCTGACGGAAACTTCCTTTTTCCACCTCGTGCTTCAAATCCCTGTGGGTGGCGGCAATAATTCTCAGATCCACGGGAATGGTGGCTGTGCCACCGACTCGCATCAGTTCTTTTTCCTGCAATACCCGCAAGATTTTAACCTGCATGGTCAGCGGCATATCACCGATCTCGTCAAAAAAAACCGTTCCCTTGTCGGCAAATTCGAAAAGCCCTTTCTTGGTTTTCCCGGCCCCTGTAAAGGCTTCCTTTTCATGGCCGAAAAGTTCATTGGCCATGAGTTCTTCGGAAAAGGACCCGCAGTTGAAGGCCACCATTTCATGATTGCTCCGGCTGCTCTGGCTGTGGATGGCTTTGGCCACCAGTTCCTTGCCGGTTCCGCTCTCCCCCAGAATAAGGACGCTGACATCGGTTTTTGCAATCTGGGCAATGCTTTTTTTAACCTCATTCATGGCCGGGCTGTTGCCGATGATGAACGGAGGCTGAACCTCTTTTTTCATGGCATCTTTGAGGGCAAGGTTCTCCAGTTGAAGGGATCTTTTTAAAAGCGCTTCCCGGATGATGCGCCGGACCTCATCAATTTTATACGGTTTTGCAATATAATGATATGCCCCCTCCCTCATGGCGGTGACGGCACTGTCCACCGTTGCATATCCCGTGATGAGGATGACTTCCGTATAGGGTTGCAGTTTCCGGCTCTGTTCCAGAACCTGGAGGCCGTCCACTTTTTTCATTTTATAATCGGTAATAATCAGATCAAAACTTCTGGATTTGATGAGGGTCAGTCCTTTTGTGCCGCTATCCACGGCAATAACATGATAGCCTTCTTTTTCAAGAATATGCTCAAGGTTTCTCCGGGCGATTTCCTCATCTTCAATGATCAGAATCTGCTTTTTCATGCCATCCCTTTTGAGCCGTCAATCCGGCAGACTCACCGTGAAAACGGTCCCCTGACCCGGTATGCTCTCCACCTGAATGGTCCCTCGATGCTGCTCGATAATCCCATGGCTGATGGACAGGCCCAGCCCGGACCCCTTGCTGACCTCACGGGTTGTGAAAAATGGATCAAATATCCGGGCAAGGTTTTCTTTTGGAATTCCTTCTCCCGTATCGGCCACCTTAAACACAAAGAGGGCTTCTTGCGTATCCTTGAACGCTGAAATAGTCAAGCGGCCTCCCCCTTCCATGGCATACACCGCATTAATAATCAAGTTCAGCAAGACCTGTTGAATCCTTCTGGGGTCCATCTTTCCGGTAAGGGTCTCCGGCACATCAATGGCGACCTGAATATCGGAAGGGATTTCACCGCTGATGAGATGCATGGTGCTCTGGACCAGGTTTTTAAAAATGACCGCCTCAACCTGGAATTCACTCTGCCGTGAGAATTCCAGCAAGGCCCTGATAATATCCCTTGCCCTGTCGATCTGCTCTTCAGCTTCTAACAACAGGGTCCTTTTAAACTCCGTATCCGGATCATCCAATTCTTCCCGGATGATCTGAATGGAAGTTGAAATATTGTTCAGGGGATTGTTCAATTCATGGGCCACCCCCGAGGTCAGGGTTCCCAGGGAGGACATCTTCTCTGCCTGGACCAGTTGGTCTTTTCTTCTGCCCAGTTCTGCTATCATATCATTGACGCTGTCGGCAAGGGATTCAAACTCGTCCCCGGTCTGAATTTTGGGAATGGTATTAAAATCTCCGCTGACAATTCTCTGGATGCTTTTCTCAATGGATTTCAAGGGCCTGTTCACATTTTTGGCAAGGAAAAAAGCCGTCAGGATGGACAGGATAAAAAGGGATAAAAGGGAAGCAACGAGGTAGATCCGGGATCTTTGGAGAAGGTTTAAAATCCTTTCCCGTTCACGCTTTTCCACCTCTTCGATATCTGTGGTCAATATCCGCCCGATTTCCGTTACCGCTTCCTGTAAGGAATTGATTTCCGCTGATTGAAGTGAATCTTCCCCATTTATTTCACCCCTGGAATAGGCGTCATATAATTTTTCCAGATGGTTTTTATAATTCCGGATGGTTTCGGTTCTTTTCCGGACCGAGGCCTTATCTTCCAAAAGTTCTGAAAAATTATTTTCAATAAAGCTTTGTTTTTCAGCCGTCTTTTCAATATAGGAAATGGCCAGTTGAAGATCATTCTTGCTGTTTCTTAAAAAGAAATTCTTTTCATAGCGCCGGGCCTCAAGAACCGTATCCAGGAGTTCTTTTTTTTTCTCGATAATATTCAGTTTCTGGTTAATGGTTGAATTGCTGAAATAGCTGAAAAACCATATGGCGCAATTGACGGACATGAAAATAAAGAAATGAAGGAAAATCTTCTGCCTGAGGTTAAATTTCATGGGGGCTATTGTATCGTTAATCATCCATCCTCAACAAGCACAATTTGTATTTGTATGAATAAAAGATCGAAGGATTTTAAAACAGCGGTATGGATTTCGTAAACCCATACCGCTGTCAATGAAGGTTACAAGCTATCCTTATTTGATTCCATAGAAAAAATAAATCATGGTCAGCTCAACGGTAAGGAAAAGAACCGTCATGATACCCCCTGCCTTTGCATAGTCTACGGTCCTGTAGCCGCCGGGCCGCATGACAAGGGCATTTACCTGGTGGGTGGGCAGAACAAAGCTGTTGGAGGCGGAAAGACCCACCACCAGCGCCGCCATCCGGGGATCTCCCCCGGCCATGATGGCCATGTTCATGCACAGGGGTACCAGGAGCACCGTGGCCCCGACATTGGAAATCACCAGGGTGAAAAAGGTGGTCATGATGCCGATCACCGTGAGAAGCAGGATGGGGGACGGGGTCCCGATGAACCCCAGCACGGTCTGGGCAATGAAGGCCGCAGTCCCTGATTTTTCAAAGGCAATGCCTAGAGGAATCAGGCCGGCCAGGAGAAAAACCGTCATCCAGTCCACGGCCCCATAGGCCTCGTCAATGGTGAGGACCCCGGTGATGATCATGCCCAGAGCGCCTGACATCAGCGCCACGGACAAGGTGGTATCGAAAAGAATGACCTGTAACAGGGCAACGGCAAACCAGGCTACGGCAAGCACGGCTTTTTGGGGACGAAGAATTTCTCCCTCCAGGGGGGAGGCGAAAATCAGGGCCCGGGGCTGGGGCCGATTTTTCAGGATATGGAATTTTTCCCAGGGTCCCTGGAGCAGGAGGGTGTCCCCCATGCTCAGTCGGATATTGGTCAGCCCGCTGTAATATTTTTTATTGTCCTTGAACAGAACCAGGGGGTTTAAGCCGAAGAGTTCCTTAAAATCCACCTCATTCAGGGTTTTGCCGATGAGTTCGGATCTGGGGGAAACAACCACTTCCGCCATGCCTGCATTGGTATTGGCCAGAGAGTCGGCAAAGGTGTCAAGTGTGTCCTTTATTGTCCAGCCATATTCCCTGGCCAGTTGTTCAATGTTTTCCCTTTTGCCGACCACGGCCACATCATCGTTGGGGGAAATGGATTCATAACTGTGGGGAACATGGTTGGTGGTCCGGTTGGAAGGAGAACTGATAGCGATGACCGTCACCAGGAATTTGGGACGGATATTCAGGTCATCCAGGATTCCCGTGACCCCCTTTTCAGGCACATGGAGTTCAACGATATTGTTCACACCCTGGTATTCCTTGATCAACATTTCCGAAGCACCCTTATTGAACTGGCCGGTATTGGCCGGAAGTATCCATTTGCCGAATACGACAAAATAGATGAGGGCGGAAAGCGTCAGGCAGATCCCGATGGGCGTCTGGGTAAAAAGGCCGAAGGGTTCCAGTTTCTGTCCGCCCACCACCATGAGATCGTTGAGGATAATGGTGGGGCTGGCCCCAACCAGGGTGATGGTGCCGCCGATAATGGCGCAGAATCCCATGGGCATCAATACCCTTGAGGTAGGGATTCCCAGGCGTTTGGATATTCGTTGGGTAACGGGCATGAACAGGGCCGCCGCGCCGATATTCTGCATCATGCTGGATATGGTGCCCACAGCACCGGCAATCAAAAGGATCACCTTACTTTCACTATTGCCGGCAAGGGCCATGATGGGCTTGGCCACTTTATTCATAACGCCGGTCTTATCAAGTCCGGCACCGATGATAATGACGGCAATAATGGAGCAGACCGCATTGCCGGCAAGGCCGGAAAAGGCCTCCTTGGGGGTTACAAGACCCAATATGGGTAAGAGGACCATCATCATGATCCCCACCACATCCACCCGGACCCATTCAAAAACAAACAAACAGATAACAAAAACAAGAACAATCATTGTCATCATCATTTCAGGTGTCATTTACCGTATTCTCCATTCAAACGTCATTATCAATTGACCTCCTCTACAGGCGCAGGTTAACAAGACGAATTTTTATTTTTTATTTTCATTTCGAAAAACATAACAAAGGACGGAAACCGCCAGAATCAACACAATTCCTAAAATAAACGGGGTATTCATCATCACTCCTTAATTCATGGAATAAACGCAGAGGCGCTGGGCAATCCGTTTCTCATTTCCAACCACTCCCCTTGCCCTGGCCGGTTCCTTATTTTCGGAAATAATAAACTCGATCTCGCCGCATTCCTTTGCAACGGCGGCAATGGCATGGTCCATATCTGAAAAATGAACGGTATGGGCAAATTTAAGACCCAGGTCTACGGCTTTGGCCCGAAAGGCTTCGGCATTCCGGGCCGAGGTTTCTTTAAAATCTGCAAATAATTTATCATGGGTGGTTGAAAAAAACTCGGTGAGATCATGGGTGATATTGGCGGCATTGACCGCGATAATGCCGTAATTCATCCTGCCGGCCATCTCCAGGGCATAGGACATCATATCATCGGAAAACCGGCTCTCATGGGTTGCAACCACCACGTTCCGGCCATTGTTTTCTGCGCAGGTAAGGGTCTCCTGGTTTTGATTCCCGATACCGGCTTCGGCAAAGGTGATGGCTTCCTGGTAATCATCCACCTTGTTATTGAATCGCAAAAATTTTGTTTTCAATGTATTTAAAAATGCCATAATTATTCTCCTTTAAACGGTTATTTTGTTTTGTCCCGTTTCATATTGAGCAAAAGGTATACCAAGCTAAGGAATCCATTGAAAACAGAGCATATTTCATTTGATCCGGTAAAAGAAGAAGGTCAAAAAGGGTCTGCATTTTGTTTCACAATGCAACCCCAAGGTCAAATATAGTAAATTCGCCTTTAACAAAAGGGGGTTAAACGATATTGCACTTGACAATGCAATGTTGCGATTTGCAACGAATTTTGATTTTTTTATTTTAAATTCAATGGATTATCAATTATTGAAGTTCGAAATTCCAGGGTTTTTCCTTGACTTCCTGGAAGTCCGGGAGTAGATATCCGGCAGTTAGAATATGAGGCAAGCCAATGAAACGTTTCTTTAAAAAAGACCAGGAAGATCTGACCGGCGAAATTGATGAACTAAGACAGGCTGTTCTGGACATCAAAATGCCTGGATCCGTCGAGCCCATTGTTCTCAAGGAAGTGGACCGGCTTTTTAAAATCAGCCCGTCTTCGGCGGAATACACCATCGGCATCAATTATATTGATTATCTGACCACCCTTCCCTGGAATCAATTCACCGACGACAACCTGGATATGGACCGGGCCGAAGCCATTCTCAACAAAGATCATTACGGCCTGGACGAGATCAAGGAAAGAATCCTCGAGCATCTGGCCGTGCGGCAGATGAAGCTGTCCGTAAAAAATTCCGTTCTGATCGTGGATGATGAAAAAATGACCCGCATGAACCTGTCCCATGTCCTTTCCAAAGAAGGCTATGCGGTTGAAACGGATTCCAGCGGCAGTGATGCCTTGGAAAGACTTTCAGGGAGGCATTTTGACCTGGTCATCACGGATCTTAAAATGGACAAGGTGGACGGCCTCATGCTCCTGGACGCGATTAAAAAAAACAGCCCTTCTACCGAAGTCATTATCATTACGGGCTATGCAACGGTTCTGACCGCCGTGGACGCCATCAAAAGAGGTTCCTTCCATTTTATAGCCAAGCCCCTGAAACTGGATGAAATCCGATCCACCGTGAAAAGCGCCCTGTCCAAAAAAACAGGGATGAACCATTCAAAAAGCCCGGTCATCTGTTTCACCGGCCCTCCCGGAATTGGAAAAACTTCCCTTGGGCAATCCATTGCCCGGAGCCTGGAACGTAAATTTGTCCGGATATCCCTTGCCGGCATGAAAGATGAGGCCGATATCCGGGGGCATAGACGGTCCTACGTCGGGGCCCTTTCAGGAAGGATCATCCAGGGGATCCGGCGGGTGGAATCCGGCAACCCGGTCTTTATGCTGGATGAAATCGATAAAATCGGTCAGGATTTTAAGGGGGACCCGGCCTCGGCCCTGCTTGAAGTTCTTGATCCCCAGCAGAATTCCCAGTTCATTGATCATTATCTGGATGTCCCCTATGATCTTTCCAGGGTCATGTTCATCGCCACGGCCAATACCGTCAGCAGGATTCCCCGGCCCCTTCTCGACCGGTTTGAAGTCATTTCCATGTCCGGATATACGGTGGATGAAAAGGTTCATATTGCAGAAAGGCATTTGATTCCAAAGGCCATTGAGGATTCGGGCCTGACCCGGTTTTCCCTTACATTCACCGAAGAAGCGCTTCGAAAGATGATCCGGGAGCATACCCGGGAGGCAGGGCTAAGGGAATTTGAAAGAAAAATTTTTTCCGTCTGCAGAAAAATTACCCGGAAACTCGGGAAAAACACCATTGATCCGGATGCTCTGGAAATCACGCCAAAAGCCGTGGAAGACCTGCTGGGACCAAGCCAGTACCATTTTGAAATTGCAGGCGCCAAGGACAGGATAGGATGTTCAACCGGTCTTGCCTGGACCGAAACCGGGGGTGAAATCATCTTTGTGGAAGCCACCAAAATGATGGGCACCAACCGGCTGATTTTGACCGGGTCCCTGGGAGATGTCATGAAGGAATCGGCCCAGGCCGCCTTGAGTTATATCCGGAGCAATACCCAAACCTTCGGGCTTGCCGAGGATTTCTTTCACCAGCAGGATATTCACATCCATGTCCCGGCCGGCGCCATTCCCAAAGACGGACCATCGGCAGGCCTCACCATTGCCGTCTCGCTCTTGTCGCTACTCAAGGGCAGGCCCTGCAGAAGGGATACGGCCATGACCGGGGAACTGACCTTAAGCGGAAGAATTCTTCCTGTGGGTGGTATCAAGGAAAAGCTTCTGGCTGCAAAAATGGCCGGGATCAAGACCGTTATTTTCCCTTTAAAGAACAAAGGGGAACTGTCAACCCTTCCCGATGATCTTAAAAAAGATATTCATATCATCACGGCCGGCGAACTGGACGAAATCCTGGATCTGGTTCTGAAAGAGGCCTAAGTCTCTCGAAAACCTGCAATCTTTAAGGGGCGGGTTTTGGTTCGCCCGGTGAGGTCTTCACAACCACAAGGGGAATCCGCAGCTTCTTTTTTATGGTTTCAATAGTCGAAAGGGAATGTCCTGTCCTGCCAGGTTGATCTGTTGAGGGATCAAAAATCGCCAACACAATATCCTGATGATCGTCAATGTAATGGGGCAGATCTTTTTCAGGACTGCTGTTGCTGGCGGTCACTTCAAGCACCACCCTGGCATGGCCGGCCTTGATCAGCTCATTTAAGGAATCCGATACCCGGGGCGAAAATTCTTTCCCCATCATGGGTAAGCCTTCTTCTGCAAAGGCAACCTCTGCAAAGGAATCCTCGAGCAGTTTTCCCAGGCGCCCCACCTTTTTTTTTGTGGTCGAGAGACACCGGGTGAGACCTTCCTCTTTCACAAACTGAAGAATATTCAGGTCTGCCTGGATTCTTCTGCAAAGCCCCACTGCATATTGAAAAACCGAATCCGTGGGAATATTCCCATCGATGGCCAATAGGACTTGTTTCATATATCTTACCTCTTATCGGCTCAATTATACCTGCATCCGGGGCCGGTTTTCCGCCTGCCGGGTGAGGTCTTTTCTGGAATTTTTCTGATTTTTCCGGTTGATTTCCGGCTTCATTACCTTCAGGGCATATTCATGATCGCCCTTTTCAGCAAACGTAACGGCTACCATAAGATTTTCCAATGTTTTTAACAATCCGATGTTCATGAGTCTCTCCTTTTTCATGTCTGTTGAGGTTTAAAACATGGAATAGCATATACCGTACCAATGGGAGATAAAAACTATTAACCAATTGAAATGTTAGACAATACATCCCCAAAAAAAACTAAAGCACCGGCTGAAACAGGCCGGATCTTTTATTAAGGGCTCAATCTTGTTTCAATTTGAAATGCAGAGATATGGAAAGCCTTGAATAGGATTAAATTACAACGGGTTAGGCAGGTATTGCAGGATAAAAACACAGCGTTGAGAATTGCAACGGCGCTTTTTCCGGATAGATGTCAGACCTCCCGGTCTTGTTCCCGGGAGGCCTGACATCAGGAAATTAGGAAAAGGACCTGTTGAAAAGATCCTCAATGGCTGTTCTGCCTTGTTCGGAGAGGTGACGTGTGCCTGTGCCGCAAAAGGTTTTATGGGTGATTGACGGTATCTCCTGAACCCATTCCCCCTGTTTCCAGATATACCACTCATTGGACTCCTGATCAAAAACACTGACCGGCCGGTTGAAAAATTTTGCCAATTCAACTCCCCAGCCTGTTCCGCCTTTAACGGTTCCGTCGGCCTGGATAAAGCCCACGGCAAAGACCTGATAACCTTTATTGACCATATGAAAAATGGTCTGAAAGACTTTCCGGATCTTATCGGCCTGGGCATACCGCCGTCCCATCCGGACCGATACAATCTCCATGCTGATATTGCCTTTGTTTAATTCCCCATTGCTGAGGAGGCTAATATTCTTATTTCTGGAGGGGGTATGGCCTTCAAAGGAAAAATTGATTTCGTTGATTCCGAATTTTTCAGCACATTCTCCAAATGCTTCTTCTGCGCCCTTTAGTCCTCCGCTGTATAAACTATAGTCTTCATTTCCCATGGTTTTTCCTCTTTTATTCATGATTTTAATAGCCGGTTGGATATCATGGTGATGATACCATGGATAACAGAATTCTGAATAGAATTATTTTCAGTCGCTTTTAAAAAAACTTTGATTTAATATTCATTTTATATTACCTGGTGCTTTTGTAAAAAATTGAGAGGCTTTTCATGAAATTTCAGAAAATGAGCTATTCCATCCCTTGGAATTTATTTTTAATCACCCTGGGCAGCATTATCACCGGTATCGGCCTTAAGGCCATTGTGATCCCCCACGGAATGATCACCGGCGGTTTTGCGGGAACAGGGCTCCTGATTTACTATTACACCCAATCCCTCACACCGGGAATCTGGTATTTTATTTTGAATATTCCCGTGTTTATTGCCGGATGGGTTTTCATCAGCAGAAGATTTTTATTTTACAGTCTTTACGGGACCATTGTTCTTACCCTTGTCATGGACCTGATCCCCTTTGAAATGCCGGTCAAAGACCTGATGCTGGCCGCCATTGCCGGCGGAACCATCATCGGGGCCGGGTCCGGCATCATCTTTCGCTCCCTGGGGTCTGCCGGGGGCAATGATATCATCTCCATCATCCTGAACCAGCGATACGGCATCCGCATCGGAACTTATAATTTTTCCTTTAATTTTGTCTTGTTTTTACTCAGTTTCGGCCTGCTTGAGACCGATATGATCCTGTATTCCATGGCCATGAGTTATATCACCTCCCAGGTCCTGGAATATTTCATGACCCTGTTCAACCAGAGAAAAATGATTTTTATCATTTCCAACAGCCCGCGAAAGATTGTGAACGAAATTATCAAACAACTCAAACGGGGCGCCACCCTGATCAAAGGGGCAGGGGCCTATACCGGGGATGAAAAAGAGATCATCCTGACCGTGGTCAACAATTACCAGATCAAGCGGGTTGAGGAAATCGCCTTTAATATTGACCCGGAGGCTTTTTTAATCACGGAGAACACCTTCAATGTCCTGGGCAAGGGGTTTTCGACGCGGAAGGTGTATTAAGGAATTTACTCATAGGTGGTGTGGCGGCGGGGATCAAAGGCTTCCCGGATGCCCTCCCCTATAAAGGTGACGCACATGAGGGTCAGCACAAGGGCCGCCGTCACCGAGGCGGCAATCCACCAGGCTTCCATATTCTGCCAGCCCTGGGACAGGAGTTCCCCCCAGGAGGGGGTGGGGGCAGGCAGACCGAACCCGAGATAATCCAGGGAAGTCAGGGCCACAATCCCGCCGGAAACCGCAAAGGGGGCATAGGTCACAATCACGGAAAGGGTATTGGGTATAATATGCCTGAAGATGATCCTGGCATGGGTGGCACCC
Source organism: Desulfobacula sp. (assembly GCA_023701135.1). GTDB lineage: Bacteria > Desulfobacterota > Desulfobacteria > Desulfobacterales > Desulfobacteraceae > Desulfobacula. The sequence goes on from JAMPXP010000001.1 coordinate 25,983, forward strand.
ATAGAACGGACGGCCAGAATGTATTCTTTTTGTTTTTCCTTATAGGTCATGGTTCTCATGACCCAGGTAATGCCGATCCATCCGAAAAACGCCATGATGAGCAAAAGAATCATGAAACTCGGGATAAGGATGGATGCAATGATCATGATCACATATAAAAAAGGAATATTGCTCCATATCTCAATGACCCGCTGGAAAATAAGATCGAATTTTCCTCCGAAATATCCCATGGCGCAACCCAGGCTGATGCCCATGGTATAATTGAAGACTAAAAGAACAAGGGAAAAGACGATGGCGGTCCGGAACCCGTAAACCAGCCTGGCCAGAATGTCCCGGCCCACATTGTCGGTCCCGAGAAAATGCCTTTCCCTGAAGGAAGGGGCAAAGGGCGGATAGGCATTGATCTTTAAATCGTTTTCATAGGGATTGTAGGGAACCGGGGGCAGGATCGCAAAATCCGGCCCGCCCTGGTTTTGGAATTTTTCTTTCAGATCCCGGTAACGGGTTTCATATTCATACCCGAGGCCGAATTCCGAGCCTTTGATCATTTTGGTGTAGGTGGGGAAATAGAGCCTGCCGTTGTAGTATACCAGAAGGGCCCGTGAATTGATAAACGCTTCGGCAAAAAGTGAAACAATGATCATGGTCAAAAGCAGGACGAAGGACCAGAAACTTCTTTTGATGGACCGGAACCGCTGGATTTTTTTTATCGTGGCCGGATTGAAATGCATCATTTAAACCTCACCCGGGGATCCACCAGGGCCACGCAGAGGTCCGAGAGAATATTTCCCAGGAGGAAAAGCAGGGATGAAATCACCAGGATTCCCATGACCACGGGGTAATCCCGGTCCAGGATGGATTCATAGCCCAGGAGCCCCATGCCGTCGATATTGAAGACTTTTTCAATAAGAAAGGACCCGGTCAAAAGGATGGAGATATTGTTTCCGAAACTGGTGGCGATGGGGATGAGGCTGTTCTGCAAGGCATGGGTGAATACGGCCCGCTCAAAGGACAGCCCCTTGGCCAGGGCCGTCCTCACATAATCGGAAGACAAATGGTCCATGAGGGTGTTTTTCATCAAGAGGGTCATGACGGTGAAGGATCCGATGACATAGGCAATGAGGGGCAGAAACGTATGCCAGAGGATGTCTTTAAGTTTTTCAAACAGGCTCATTTTGTCAAAAAACTCGGATACAAGGCCGCCCAGGGGAAAAATATCATACCGGGATGCGAACAGGACCAGCATGAAAATCCCGGCCACCCAGCCGGGGATGGCATAGCCCGTGAAAATGAGGATGGAGCTGATATTGTCAAACCCGGTCCTGTGGCGGACGGCCTTGGCCATGCCCAGGGGAATGCAGATGCCGTAGATCATGAAAAGGCTCAGGATACCGAAATACAGGGATACGGGAATTTTTTCCAGGATCATGTCCCGGACCGGGTCCTGGTATCGGGTGGAAATTCCCAGGTCACCCCGGACCACCTTGGAGAGCCAGATAAGGTAACTTGTGAGCAAAGGCTTGTCAAAGCCGTAATAGGCCTTGAGTCTGGCAATCTGCTCTTCGGAAAGGGGCTGGCCCGAACCCCGGGACATGCCGGAAGCCGAGCCGGCTTGACCGGCCTGCATGGCACGGGTCTCGGAGATGATGCGTTCAATGGGGCCGCCGGGCACAAAACGAGTGATGGTAAACACCATGACGGTGATACCGATAAAGGTCGGTATCACCAGGAGCAATCGTCTTATGAAATAGGCGGTCATGACATGGTCTGATACACCGATTCCAGGGCCGCATCCAGGTGTTCCGGCTTTGTGCCCCCGGCCTGGGCCATGTCCGGACGGCCGCCGCCGCCGCCGCCCACGATTTTGGCCGCGGCCTTGACAATGTCCCCGGCCTTGTATTTTTTGGTCAGATCTTCGGTTACAACGGATATCAGCAAGGCCTTCCCATCGGATACAGCCCCTAAAAGAATAACCCCGGAACCAATCTTGGTCTTGAATTTGTCGGCCAGATCCCTGAGCTGGGAGGGATTTTCAATGTCCACCCGCTTGGCGATCACCTTGACGCCGTTGACCGTCCGGATCTCGTCGGCCAGATTTTCAACGGATTTGGAGGCCATTTTTGCTTTCAGGGATTCCAGCTCTTTTTCAAGGGCCCGCTTATCCTTTAACAGGGCGTCCACTTTGGCCGCCACTTCTTCTTTTGAGCCTTTCAAAATACCGGCTGTGGTCTCGATGAGGGCTTCTTCCCTGTGGATATGATCCAGGGCAACCTGGCCCGTGGCCGCCTCAATCCTCCGGACGCCGGAGGCAATCCCGCCCTCGGACAGGATCTTGAACAGGCCAATGTCGCCGGACCGCCCGGCATGGGTTCCCCCGCAGAGTTCACTGGAAAAGCCGCCCTGGGATACGACCCGGACCACATCCCCGTATTTTTCTTCAAACAAGGCCGTGGCCCCGGCCCGGACGGCCTCGTCCATGTTCATTTCCGTTGTTGTAACGGCATGATTTTCCCTGATCCTCAGATTCACTTCGTTTTCAATGGCCAGGAGGTCTTCCCGGGAAATGGCGGCAAAATGGGTAAAATCAAATCTGAGCCGGGTGTCTGTCACCAGGGAGCCCGATTGTTTGACATGGTCCCCAAGGACCTTTCGCAGGGCGGAATGCAGGATATGGGTGGCGCTGTGGTTGGCGGCAATGGCCTGTCTTTTCTGTGCATCCACCTTCAGGACAAACAGATCTCCTTTTTTGGCCTCGCCCTTCCGGACCTGGCCCCTGTGGATGATGAGTCCCGAGGGATTTTTGATGGTATCTGAAATTTGGATGGTACAGTTCCCGTTTTCAAAAATCCCGGAATCCCCGGCCTGGCCCCCGGATTCCGCATAAAAAACCGTTTTTTCCACCACGATCTCTATCTCGTCTCCGGGTTTGGCCGTCTCGATTTCCCTATCCTCTTGGACCAGGATCAGAACCTTTGATTTTCCCTCCAGGGCGCCATAGCCTTCAAAGGCCGTTTTCACCCCTTCCGAGGTCAGGGCCTTATAGGCTTCGCCGATGCCGGCAAATTTTTTCACGGACCTGGACCTGGCCTTCTGCTCTTCCATGGCCAGGTTGAACCCGTCCATATCCAGGTCAATCTTCATTTCCTTGACATGGTCTCTGATGATATCCACGGGAAAGCCGAAGGTATCATAGAGTTTGAAAATGACGGAACCCGGGATCACGGATTTTTGCCCGGGTCCGGCTTTAATGTCCTGAATGGTGGCTTCCAGGAGTTTCATTCCGGTTTCCAGGGTTTCCAGAAATTTTTCTTCTTCATTTTTCACCACATTCAGGATAAAAGCGGAAGATTCCTTTAATTCGGGATAAGCCTGGTCCATGATGGAAAACACCGTCTGAACCGTCTCATGCATAAAGGGTTTGACCAGGCCGATGCTCCGGCCATAGCGGATGGCCCGCCGCATGATGCGCCTCAGCACATAGCCCCTGCCCTCATTGGCGGGCAACACCCCGTCACAGATGAGAAAGGCCGTGGCCCGGGAATGATCGGCAATGACCTTCATGGCCACTTCAATTTCTTTGGAGGCGTGGCGTTTTTTTCCGGACAGTTCCCCGACCTTTTCCATGATGGGTACGAACAGGTCCGTATCATAATTGGTGGGTACGCCCTGGAGCACGGAGATGATCCGCTCCAGTCCCAGTCCCGTGTCAATGCTGGGCTTGGGCAGAGGATTCAGTTGACCCTGCTCGTTGCGTTCAAACTGCATGAAGACCAGGTTCCATAATTCCAGCCACCGGTCGCAGTCGCAGCCCACGGCGCAGTCCGGTCCGCCGCAGCCGAATTCAGGGCCCCGGTCGATGTGGATCTCGCTGCATGGCCCGCAGGGGCCGGTATCCCCCATGGCCCAGAAATTGTCTTTTTCCCCCAGCCGGATGATGCGTTCCTCGGGCACCCCTTCCTGGTCCCGCCAGATATTAAAGGCCTCATCGTCTTCATGAAACACCGACACCCAGAGTTTATCCTTGTCAAAACCGTATCCGGTGGTCAGAAGATCCCAGGCAAAGCGGATGGCCTTTTCCTTGAAATAATCCCCAAAGGAGAAATTCCCCAGCATTTCAAAAAAGGTATGATGCCTTGCCGTATACCCGACATTTTCAAGATCATTGTGTTTTCCGCCGGCCCGGACGCATTTCTGGGCCGTCACCGCAGTGGCATAGTCCCGCTTTTCATCACCGGTGAACACGCGTTTAAACTGGACCATGCCGGCATTCACAAACATGAGGGTCTTGTCGTCCCGGGGCACCAGGGAGGAAGACCGGACCGGTTGGTGGCCGTGTTTTTTAAAATAGTCTAGAAAAATTTTTCTGGCATCATTGCCTGTCATGCTGCAGCTCCTCATTCACTGATCCGTTATGCCTTGGTCTCGCCGTTTTTGCCTTTTTTAGCAGGGGTCGCCATGCCGAGTTTTTCGCGGACCCCGGTTTCGATTTTTTCAAAGATATCCGGGTTGTCCACAAGGAACACCTTGACGTTTTCCCGGCCCTGGCCGATGCGCTCTCCGCCGAAGGAATACCAGGACCCGCTCTTGTCGATAAGGGAAAGATCCACCCCCATATCCAGAAGATCCCCGGTTCTGGATATGCCTTCCCCGTACATGAGGTCGAATTCCACATCCTTGAAGGGGGGAGCCAGTTTGTTTTTCACCACCTTGACCTTGGTCCGGTTGCCCACAATATTCTCCCCTTCCTTGATGGGAGCGGCCCGGCGGATTTCCAGCCGCATGGAGGCGTAAAATTTCAGGGCATTACCGCCGGTGGTGGTTTCCGGGTTTCCATAGACCACCCCGATTTTCATCCGGATCTGGTTGATAAAAATGATGGTGGTGCTGGTTTTGCCGATGGTGGCCGTGAGTTTCCGCAGGGCCTGGGACATGAGCCTGGCCTGGAGTCCCATATGGGAATCCCCCATCTCCCCTTCGATCTCGGACCTGGGAACCAGGGCGGCCACGGAATCCACCACCATGATATCAATGCCGCCGCTGCGGACCAGCATGTCGGCGATTTCCAGGGCCTGCTCCCCGGTGTCGGGCTGGGAAATCAGGAGTTCGTCGCAATCCACGCCCAGGCGTTTGGCATAGGCCACATCCAGGGCATGCTCGGCATCGATAAAGGCGGCGATACCGCCGTTTCTCTGGGCTTCGGCCACGGCGTGGAGGGCCAGGGTCGTCTTTCCAGAGGATTCAGGGCCATAAATTTCAATGACCCGGCCCCGGGGATATCCGCCCACACCCAGGGCCTTATCCAGGGCCAGGGACCCGGTCCGGATCACGGGAACGGCTTCGATGGGCCGGCCCCCCAGTTTCATGATGGACCCCTTGCCGAACTGTCTTTCAATCTGGTTCATGGCGGTTTGGACCGCCTTGTCCTTTTCCGAATTCTTTTCCATCCTTTTTTCTCCTAAAATAGCCCTGCTGAATATATGATTTTTAAAACAACCGCCGTCAACACCCCGGCCATGGCATCATCCAGGACAATGCCGGCCCCGCCGGAAAACTGCCGCTCAAAATATCTGACCGGCCCGGGTTTCATAATATCAAAAAATCGGAACACCAAAAACCCGGCCACCAGGGTGGACGCCTGGACCGGCACCAGGGAAAGGGCCAGCACATAGCCTGCCATCTCATCAATCACAATGCAGCCCGGGTCTTTTTCACCCAGTATCCCGGCGGCCTTGTCCGCCAGAAAAACCGCCCCCAGGACAAACCCCATCCCGTAAACCAGATGCCAGGACAGGGGCAGGATATGAAACACAAGGGCAAAGGGGACCCCGGCCAGGGTGCCGAAGGTTCCGGGAAGCAGCGGCGCCTTACCGGAATAAAAACCCGTGGCCAAAAACAAAATCATTTTCCGGTATCCTGTCATTGAGCCTATCTATCTTCTGTATCCTTCCCTGTCAAGTTGATATCCACAAGGACCCGGTTGAAAACCTCTTGCAGGGGAAGACGGTTTTCCAGGGCCGCTTTTTTTACGGCTTCATATTCGGGTACAAATCGCACCCGATGGTCCGGCCCCGTTATTTTTTTGGCCTGGATTATTCCCAGGGAAGTGCGGATCTCTGCCGGTTCCCGCAACAGAAAAAAGCGGTCCCATTCCCGGACCCGGACCCCGATGGAAGAGGTCTCGGTAAGAATAAGACGGATCAGGGCGTCAAGATACTCTTTTCGGCAAAGGACTTCCACCTGGACTCCGGGCCGGTTTTTTTTCATCTGGACCGGGGTGAAACACACATCCAGGGCCTGGTTCTCCAGGAGAAGATCCATGAGGTGGCCCGAGATCTCGGGGCTCATATCATCAATATTGGTCTTGATGACCTGGACGGTTTCCTTTTGAATGCCGGAAGTGTCTGCCGCTTCGGTTTTTTCACCCAGGATGATCCTCAGAAGATTGGGCAGGGAGGACCCGGTTTCTCTTTTACCGGCCCCATAGCCGGTCTTTTGTATTTTCATTTCGGGCATGGGACCGAAAGCGGCGGCAAGGGTGGTGATGAGGGCGGCTCCCGTGGGGGTGACAATCTCGGTCCGGGCATCGGAGGCTTTCACCGGGGTGTCTTTCAATATGGAGAGCACCGCCGGAACCGGAACGGGCAGAATCCCGTGGGCGCACTGGACCACCCCGGACCCCAGGGGGACGGCGGAGGCATAGACCCTGTCAATGCCGAGATAATCCACGGCAAGAAAGGTCCCGACAATATCCACCAGGGAATCGATTCCCCCGATTTCATGGAAATGGATGGTGTCCATGTCATGGCCGTGGATGCCGGATTCGGCCGCTGCAATTTTTTGGAAGGCTTGAAGACAGTTGGCTTTCACCTTTTCCGGCAGGTCCGCCTTTTCGATGATGGCCCGGATATCCTTATAATTCCGCGATATCCCCCTGCCCTCCCGGGTTTCAACCGTAAGGTTCACGGCCCTGAGATGGTGCCGGAAAACCGTGTCGGTCTTGAGTTCAAACCCGGTCAGCACCGGGGATAATTTTTCCGTGAGCCAGTCCACGGGTACGCCCAGATCCACCAGGGCTCCCAGCATCATATCCCCGCTGATGCCGGAAAACATGTCCACATAGGCGATCATCTATATGGCCCCTCCGGCGGCATGCACCTTCAGGATTTCCAGGATCAACCGGGCGGAATTTTCCATGTCCGAAAGCCGGATGGATTCGTTCAGGGTATGGACATCGGTCATGCCGGTGCCCAGGACCCCGGCCATGATGCCCCTGCTGAAAAAAATATTGGCGTCGGCCCCGCCGCCGATGGTTTTGCTGGCCATGGGAATGCCCAGATTTGAGGCCGCTTTCCGGGCCAGCCGGATGACCTCGTGGTCTTCGGGAATATGGGTGAGGGGAAAATCGTCATCCACCAGGATTTCCACCCGTGGCGTGACCTCGCTGGTTTTAAATTCAAGGGCCGCATCCTCAAAGGCCCGGATCATGGTCCGGGTGACGGATTTTAATTTTTCAATATCATGGCTCCGGGCCTCCCCGTGGATCTCCACAAACTCGGGAACGATATTGGTGGCCACCCCGCCCTTGATGGTGCCGATATTACAGGTAGTTTCCGCATCCAGCCGGCCAAGCTGCAATTTTGAAATGGCCCTGGCGGCAATCAGGATAGCATTTACGCCCTTTTCCGGGGCTGCCCCGGCATGGGCTGCCTTCCCGTGAATCCTGACCCGGATCTTGTTGGCCGCCGGGGCCCGGGTCACAATGCCTTCCGTATCGGTGGAATCCAGGATGTACCCGAATTTGGAGTCCATGAGACTGTAATCAAAATGCTTGGCCCCCAGGAGACCGATTTCCTCACAGACCGTGAAGATGATCTCAACGGGCGGATAATCGATTTTATTCTCCAGGACGGTCTCCATGACCTCAAGGATAATGGCCAGGGCGGATTTGTCGTCGGAACCCAAGATGGTGGTCCCGTCACTCCTGAACACCCCGTTTTCAAATTGTACCTTTATGCCCTCGCCCGGCCCCACCGTGTCCATGTGCCCCGATAAAAACAGGGGAGGCGCATTCACGGTTCCCTTGAATTTCGCCACCAGGTTGGAGCAGTTCCCCCCCACCTTTTCCTTGGCCGAGTCATAGCAGACCCGAGCCCCCATGGCGGTTAATATTTTTTCAATCTCCAGGGCCACATCCCGTTCCCGCCGGGAAAGGGAATCGATTTCGCACAGGGTGGTGAATCTCTGGGCCAGTCTCTGTGAATTGATCATTGCATATCCTTACGTAAATATTCTTATGGTTTCGCAACCAAAGTCTTTGTACAAACCAAAGCGCTATTTATACTAAATTTTATTTTTTTATTCCATACCTAATTCGAAGAAATGCGGGTATTGCGGGGTTTTGATATTGCTAAAGCCAGGCTTGTATTATTTTTCAGATCTTTTCAAACGGCAAATTCGATAGTGTTATAATTATCCAAATCGATTTCTTTTCTTGCTTTCCAAAGATCATAATTATCCTGCATAAGCAACCAGCTCTCCGGTGATCTGCCTAATACAATGGATAGCTTTAAGGCCATTGCCGGTGATACATCAGTTTTCCCATTGATCAATCGGCTTATCAACCCCGAGCTGACCTTTAATTTGCGGGCTAATTCATTTGAGCTGATATTATTTGGTTCCAAGTAAACTCTTTTTATAAACACCCCCGGATGAATAGGATTGTGCTGTTGGATTTCCATTTTATCCCCCCCTCTTTTTTTTAATGATAATCTTCGTAATTGACCACATATGCGTGACCATCTTTAAACTCAAAAACAACCCTCCCGTTATGCTTAAAACTTTTAATCATGGCATCATTTTACAAAGGTATTTACTGTTATGCAACAGCAAGTAATAATTTCCTGGTGGTTGCAAATTTTTGAAAATTTTCTTGTCTGCAAGGGCTTGGAATTCTAAAAAATTGATATAGATCAAGGAGGTTTGCCTTTTTATCCGGCATAGTCACCCCAAATGGCGTACCACATTGTGTCTTACAAATTTTCAATTGCAAAGGGGAAAGACAATGAAAAAAAAGAGCGTATCCAGAAGAAGTTTTATCAAAAAGAGTACGGTGGGAATTGCTGCATCAGCATTCCTTCCTTCTTTTTTATCTTCAAGCAGACTTTTTGCTGCAACGGAGACAAATCAAAATGAAATGTTCTGCTACCAGTGTGAACAGACCATGGGCGGCACAGGATGCACCCAAACCGGTGTGTGCGGAAAAACCCCTGATGTTGCAGCGCTCCAGGACCTTTTGATCCATACGCTGAAAGGACTCTCCATTGCCGCTGCTGCCGGCCGGAAGGTGAATATCAGTGACGCTGAAACCAACCGGTTTACCTGCATGGCCATGTTTTCAACGCTGACCAATGTAGAATTCGACCCCTACCGGTTTGAAGACCTTCTCAAGGAATCCGTCGCATTGAGAGACAAGATGATCAAGCGGGTTAAAGATGCAGGCGGTACTATTTCATCAAACAGCGATACGCTGACGCTGAAACTCAAACCCTCCGTGGACGGCATGGTCAAACAAGGCAAACAATACGGTCTGATGGCAGATCCGGATATGGACCCGGATTTAAGATCCCTTCAACACATGCTTCTTTTCGGCATCAAGGGGATGGCCGCCTATACCGATCATGCAGCAGAGCATGGCCAGGAAGATGAAGGCAATTACGAATTTGTTCACCGGGGGCTTGCCGCTCTGGAAGATAAAACCCTGGATGCAAACGCATATCTCGGCCTGGTCCTTGAATGTGGTGAGAAGAACCTGCGGGCCATGGAGCTATTGAGTCTTGGAAATAGCGGGGCATATGGTGACCCCGTCCCCACAAAGGTTCCCCTTGGCGTCAAAAAAGGAAAAGCAATTCTGGTTTCAGGTCATGATTTTATCGATCTTGAGGCGGTTCTAAAGGCCAGTGCAGGCAAAGGCATCTATGTCTACACCCATGGCGAAATGCTGCCGGCCCATGGCTATCCGAAACTAAAAGAACGTTTTCCCCATTTTTACGGCCATTACGGCACTGCCTGGCAAAACCAGAAAAAAGAATTTACCGATTTTCCGGGCGCCATCCTCATGACCTCCAATTGTATCCAGAAACCCAAACAAGAGTATAAGAAAAATATCTTTACCTCGGGTACGGTTGGGATGCCGGGTCTGACGCATTTGAACAAAAACAATCTTGGACCGCTGATTGACAGGGCCCTTGAACTGCCCGGTTATACAGAAGACAAACAGGATATGGAAATTCTGGTGGGTTTTGGACACAAAGCCGTTCTTGGCGTGGCCGACAAAATCGTTGCCGGTGTAAAAGACGGTTCCATCGGTCATTTCTTCCTGGTTGGGGGCTGTGACGGTGTAAAAAAATCCAGAAATTATTATACTGAATTTGTTGAGAAAACACCGGATAACAGTATTATCCTCACCCTGGCCTGTGGTAAATACAAGTTTTTCAAACATCAGTTGGGAGACATTAACGGCATCCCGAGGCTTTTGGATGTGGGTCAGTGCAATGACGCCCATTCCGCCGTGCAGATCGCCGTGGCCCTGACCAAGGCCTTTGATACGGATGTCAATGGACTGCCCCTGTCTTTTATCATCTCCTGGTATGAACAAAAGGCCGTTGCCATTCTTTACAGCCTGCTGAAACTGGGCATCAAGGACATCCACCTGGGACCTTCCCTGCCTGCTTTTGTTACGCCCAATATTCTCAATATCCTGGTGAAAAACTATAATCTGACCCCCATTGGAACTCCGGACGGGGATTTGAAAAAAATTCTGGGATAGATTCAAGCCTGAATAAAATCAATCCAACGAGGACCATGGCGATTTTTATTTAAAAATCGCCATGGTTTTTGGCGTTAGGGAAAATCCTTCAGGATTTACAAATGCCTGGGTGTCTGATAATCTCTGCGGATTATGAAGCGCATGAATCATGAGGAAACATTTGCTAATTTAATCCTTAATGAGGTTAGCCTTGAATAAAAAAGAACTGATGAATGAATTAGAAAAACTTCGCAACAGTGAAAAACTTTATAAAAGCTTGATAGATGAATCCACAGACCCTATTTTCTCATTTTATAGGGATGGAACCTATCGATATGTAAACAATGCGTTTGCCCTGGGTGTTGGCAAGAAAGCAGATGAAATCATTCATCGTAAAATCTGGGATGTGTTTGAAAAGGATGAAGCAGATAAAAGATTTGCCATTGTAAAAAAAGTATTTGCTGACGGAAAAATCCAGGAAATTGAAGTTCGAGTGCCTTTGCCTTCAGGAGACACCTACTATCTGACAACGGTCAAACCTATTTTCAACGATCGTGAAGTTGAAACGGTTATTTGTATTTCAAAAAATATTACCAACCGGAAATTGGCGGAAATTGAATTAAAAAAAGAACACGACAAACTATCACAGGCCCTGAAAGAAATTAAGACGCTTTCAGGGCTACTGCCAATTTGCTCTTCGTGTAAAAAAATTCGTGATGATAAAGGGTATTGGAATCAAATAGAATCATACATAAGCCAGAACTCTGAGGCAAATTTCAGCCACGGAATTTGCCCGGAATGTTCGGATAAAATCTATGGTGATAAGGATTGGTACATAAAAATGAAGGGGAAAAAGAAAGATGCCGAATGAAGATGTGAAGATGATGTCTTTCGATACCCTTCATAAATTAAGATCCACCGTTGTCCGTTATTTCAGGCGGATCCCGCCCGCCTTGTGCAGGGTAATGCGCCCCTGTTTATAAAGGCTGCCCAGGGCCCGCTTGAATTCCTTTTTGCTCATGGAAAATGCGGCTTGAATGTCTTCAGGACGGCTTTTGTCGTGGCAGGGGCTGAATCCGCCGCCGGCTTCCAGAATCTCCAGGATTTTCAGGGCCGAGCCTTCCACCGAGGCATACCCCGGCTGTTTCAGGGTCAGGTCCACCTTGCCGTCCTCCCGGACCTGGAGGACATATCCCCGATGCCGGTCCCCGATGGACAGGGTTTCAAAGGTTTCATTTTTATAAAGCAACCCCAGGCAGGTGCGGTTGATGAGAGCGGTATACCCGATGGGGGTGATGCTGTGTATGATGAGATCCACGGCAATTCCCGAAGCAAGGCCCTGGGCATCCCCGGGGCATAATTCCGCCATCAGGGTGGTCCCGTAGACCCGGTGGGAGGATTTATCCAGACAGATCTTCACCAGGTGGGTTTCACCGGGTTCCATCCGCCCCTCCTGTTCGCTGCGGGGGACCAGAAGGTCTTTTTCCAGGCCCCAGTCCATGAAGATACCGAAGGCCGCCGTGTCCTTGACTTTGAGGGCCACAATGTCCCCGACCACACCGGCCGGTTCCAGGGTGGTGGCCACGGGCCGGTCTTCGGAATCAGTGTAGATAAAGACCCGGATCTTTTTGCCCAGGGCCATGTCTTGGGGCACATATTTATTGGGCAGAAGCACCCGGTCCTGTCCAAAGCTTAAATAGACCCCGTAATCGGAGAGATTCTGCACGGGCAGGTCGTGGAACTGACCCACCACAGCCTCGGGGTCCTGGGCCACAAAAGGATGGGACTGCCGGGAGGCGGGCTGTTTTTGATTTTTTTTCAGGGCTTCTTCCGCCAGTTTCCAGGGTGTTGTTATTTCGGACATGGGCCTTCCTTATGGTTAGATGATGTTAGATGATCCTGTAAAAATCATTTTGTTTATGGCAATGTTATGGGTTTTTCCAAATTCCATGATCTCTTCCGGCTTGAATTTCCCCTCCATATAAGTGTCCAGAAAGGCCGGGGTGGAGAGCATGTAAAGAATAAAGGACAAATGGCCTGAATATCCGGTAATATCCAATTGCCGGAGTTCTTTTATGGATTGACCGGCCGCTTCCATGACCTGGCGGTTCACCCTGGGCGGGTTTTCCCTGCTGCACACATGGGTGGAATAAATTCTTCGGCAGGAAAACGGCCTGACCTCATAGATCATACAGGCATTATTTTTCATTAAAAACGGACACGCGGCCACGACCTTTTTTTCCCTTTTTCTGATCTCCTGCTGAAACAGTTTGGTCAGATTTTTTTGCCGGGACCTTTCGAATCCCTCCATGGCCTTTCTGATGACCAGCCCTTCAAGCGTGGTGATATCTATTCTTCCGGCTTCTGTGCAGCAGTAGCCGCATCCCTTCTCACAGGCCGCATCTGTTTTATACGCAAGGGTCTTAGCCTCAAACCTGGTATAAATATCCTTTAGTGCCGGTATTTTTTCTTTCATCTGATGTGAATAGCCGCCTGTTTTACATGGGTTCTGAATTACCGGATGAAATTGGTCATGACCTTGGCAACCGGTTCCGGGGCTGGAAACTGCTCTTTTCCGTACCCGATAACTTTCATGATCCATGCCATGTTTTGACCTAAAAGCGCCATGATCTGTTTGCCCTCGCCATCCTGTTCCATTTGCCCGGGGGTAAGGCCATGGGCCACATTCCAATAGTTTGAAGACGGCATGATCATCTCGGAGTAGTTGATATAATGATTCAGAGTCTCAACCGTGGAAATCCCTCCGGACCGCCTGACGGCAGAAACAGCGGCGCCCACTTTGTGCCGGAACAGTCCGCCGTTCACCGAAGAAACGAAAAAGGCCCTGTCCAGAAAGGATTTCATTGTCCCTGCAACACCTGCAAAATGAACCGGAGAGCCAAGCAAAATGCCGTCAGCCCCTTTCATTTTCTGAATCCATTCATTGACCGGATCATCTTTGATGGTACAGGCTTCATTCTGATTTTTCACACATCCGTGGCAGGCAATGCATCCCTGGATCTTTTCTTTGCCGACAAGAATCATTTCAGTTTCAATACCTGCTTTTTCCAATTCTGCGAAGACCGTCTTCATGGAACCGGCCGTATTCCCTTTTTCCCTGGCACTGCCGTTAAATCCAACAACTTTCAATTTTGTTCTCCTCATTTTGTGGTTCTTATAAGGGTTGACTTATTACGGGTAAAAAAATATCTTCCCTAAGATAATCCATTCTTTTGGATAAACAAGTTTTGCATTTTCAAATCTTTGAGGTCCTATGAAGCTTATATTTATTCATGGTTCAGGCGGGTGCTGCGAGTCCTGGCAATACCAGACAGACCATTTCAAAAATTCTGAAGCCATCAATCTACCCGGTCATCCGGACGGGGATCTATGCCCATCCATCAAGGAATATGCAACCTGGCTGCGAACCTATATTCATGACAGGGGATACACTGATGTTGTGATCGCCGGTCATTCATTGGGAGGGGCTATCGCCCTCCAATATGCCCTGGACTATCCTGAAGATCTTGCGGGAATTATTACCATTGGAAGCGGCGGGAGGTTAAAAGTTCACCCCGATGTCCTTAAACTGCTTGAAACTGCTGTGGCAGACCCATCACGGCCGGTTGATCTCAATGGAAACACGTATGACCTTATTGATCCGGCCCTGGCCACAGTGATTAAAAAACGCGCCCTTGAGAATACACCGGCGGCGTTTTTAAATGACCTTAAAGCCTGCAACGCCTTTGATGTAATGGAGGCCCTGTCAACCATCACCGTACCCGTTCTGGCCATTGTCGGCGATCAAGATATCATGACACCGCCAAAATACACGCGTTTCATGGTCGAAAAAATAATCGGGGCCAGATCGGTTATTATTCCGGGGGGGACCCATTTTGTCTTTGCCGAAAAGCCGGCAGAGGTAAATCAGGCCATTGAGGGATTTATCCGGTCACTCTAGGCGTTTTTTTTAAATTTTTTCATTTCGTTTTTATGATAAAGATCCAAAAAGATAACACTATTGTCCGGGATAGTCTGGCAATCCTCGCACTCCTTTTCCAATCGACGGTTCTCCTTCCGGCATAGTCTGCACCAATAATAAATGATCCGGTAATCCCGTTTGCCGACATATTTCTTAAACCGCCCCTGATACAGCCCGTGCATTTTACCATCAGCATCTTCCGGTTTAGCGACGATACGTTCGATAACCCGTTGAATCCGTTTAGAACCGGGAGGGTCAGACTGCTTTACTTTCTCCAATTTTTGAAAAAAATGGTCTGTGGGCCGATACAAATTTTTAGTGTTCATTGCCTTCCTTTTTAAAGAGAAATCGGTTATTTGGCCTTAACCTCAAGCCAGCCCTCGAAATTTCTATCAACCAGCCCTTCCCGGTATTCCTTTGAGTAGATAGCGCCACTGGTAGATACATAGGTTAAATTTTTAACCCGTTCATTTTTAGACACATACCCGATATCAACACCAAGGATTCGGTCGCAGTCTTCCGGAAGCTCCAGATTGATGGCATTACCGGTCCATCTGGAAATGGCCCGGGATTGAATAAAGTCTTCCCCCTTGCCATACGGAACCCAGCGAATAACACCCTCAAAGGGGCTTATATCCATAAATTCCCGGGTATATACGAATCCGTCCGTGGCCAGGAAAGTCACATCCTTAACCGCCGAGTTACCTCTTTTATCAAAGCTGATGCTGACAAATTCCTTAAAATGCTCGACCTTCAATACCTGACGATGTTCTTTCCCTCCAAGACGGGAAGCTGTTCTTCCACAGGCAAAGAAAACCATTGTGATTGAAATGATCCCGATAAGCGCTATTGCTGTGATTCTGTTCATTTTATTGACGTCATCTCCTTAAAACCGCAACCATCATTCCTCGACGAATCGACAGTGCCCGGTTTTGTATAGTATTGGTATGCCTTATCAAATACTCCTGGAAACTTTCTGGCAGGGGATAATTATACTTAACCTCAAAAAACTATTCTTAAGGCTTCTAAAAAACTTAATGTAGCCTCGTTTTAACAGACTAAGCCTTTACGTCCACTATCATTACAGGTTAATATAATTTTCGAATTCTTTGTTATCAGTGAAGAAAGACTTTTGAAAAGATTCTTAAATAATTTCAGTTCATCTTCGGTTATGTTCTTTTCTACCTGGAAAGCGGAAAGGATTTTTCGTTTCAAAGCATTTTTTGCAGATTTGCGCTGTTTTGGATCTTGAGCTCCTAATTGCATTACCAAATCAGTGTTCTCAGAGTGAACTTTGGAAAGAATACGTTCAGGAACCAGTCCTTCAATGCACTGCTTCCCCGGTTTATCAATTCCAATTGGTAAGTAATCTTCCCCTTCTTTGAGTCCAATTTGTTTCATTATTTTATCCAGGTCGGGTTTTGCATCTAAGTCAAAAGTTATAAAAACATGTTTAAATTTTTCAACAATGAATTTTAGAAGAATCGTATTTTTTAAAGCATCTTTACCTTCGTAAGGTACTATCTCTAAGCCTTCAGGCAATTGCAAACTATTTAGATTAAGAGAATGGATGTGCTCTAAATACTGCCGATCAATTTCGCCTTCTACCAAAAGCACACAGTTTTTATCGCTTCCAATCACCTCTCTCCATGCTTTAAATTCAGAGTTATTAAGGCCTAAAATAACACTAAATGGTTCCATCCATGTGTTTTCTTGTAAATCAGCGAGTTTGGTAGCCTTCAATTTTCCACGTTGCTGGTCTCGAACCAGTAATATATTTGATGTAACATTTTCTTGTGAAAGCATATAAGGGCTATGCGTTGTAACAATAGTTTGGATTTTTAGATCATTTGCAAGCATTCGTAGGACTCTTCCAAACTCAGCTTGAGCAGAAGGGTGAAGAAAACTCTCTGGCTCTTCAATCATAACCAAAGGAGTAATCCTGCTCTGATCATCTTTTGATTGTATTCGATGGGCTGTTAAGATCGACATCATTATATGGGTTCTATTTTTAGTCCCACTTCCCCAATCATCCAACGGGACATCCACATTCTTATCTTTAAGGTTAATTGAAAAGGGCAAGCCGGTAAACATACCATCAGGAATTGTAAATTCTACTTCGAATTTATCTTCAAGATGACCAAGAAGCTCCGATAGTTCAGTTTTATGTGCACGAGATATACTTTTTACTTTGTTTTGTAATCTTTTCTGTTCATCAGAAAGTTTTTTCCGTTCTGCAGGAGAAAAAATTAACTCATGAAGAAACCTTCCTCGTCCAAAAAAGAAAGCACTATCCCGTGCAGCAGAATCATGCACGAAAGCAAGATTTGAAGATTTTAGCTTTTGCAAAATTTCTTTTGACGCGAAATCAGATAGATCAGTGCCGTTCACTTTACAAGCACAGGCGACTTCATCTTTAGCATTGCGTGAAACTTTGATTTGAAGAGCAATCTTTGATTCAGGGATAGGCTTTTCATAAAATTTTTCAATGAACTGAAATAAACCAGGATCAGAATCTTTTTCAATAGTGACAAGGTAATCAAAAATTATATCAGGTGTACCACTGACCCATTGTGTTTTGTCTTCTTGATAGCTGAGCTCCTCATCTCGAATAAAATAATATCGGTCCTTTAAGTTGTCTTTAAAAGTTTCACGCAGAACTTTGATTAATGTCGTCTTGCCTGCATTATTTTGACCAGAAATAGCAGTATAGTAACCCTTAAATTCAATATCTATATTTTCAAGCGTTCGATAGTTTTGTACTGCAATTCTGTCAATTTTCATTCTGATAAGCCTCCTGATGATCCCCAAAAAAATATTAATATTTAAAGAAACGGTAACGATAGTAACGCTGATCAGCCATGCTTTGAAATTTTTTTCTGCTGATTCTAATAGTCATCCTAACCATCAATCTCAGGCCTAAAATTCGTATCAGTATTTGAATTCGGTGTAAAGACTTTTCAAAAAATGAAATATATTAAAAATATTATATGGCTATTTGGAGAAAGTCAGAATAAGTTTTACATAGAATCGGGATAAAGGACTTTACCAGATCAAGAAATCAAGTTTACTGCAACTAATCTGGATGCCCAAATTGCTGATGTATTCGAATAATATTCACAAGGCCATAGGAAGAACCAAAATTGGCAACTACGGTATTATCTGTCAGGTGTCAAATTCAGCAAATTACGGAGCGCTTCACCCCCTCGACAGATCTTCCTTAAGCCGGGCAAGGCCTTCCTGTGTGGAGATCCGGGGATAATAGCCCAGGTCTTTTTTGGCACGGGAGATATTAAACCAGTGGGAGGTGGCCAGCTCCTTTGCTGCGAACCGGGTCATGGGCGGTTCTTTTTGAATGTGGAAAAACCGGTAAAGGGCTTCAAAGACAGCCCCGGCCCGATAAGCGGTTTTGGCGGAAACCGAGCCTTTGATGGGCGGCAGTCCGGCCGCGGCGAGAAAGGCATTGGCCATATCCCATTTGGACACGGGCTCATCCTGGCTGACAAAATAAACGTTCCCGGATAAGGAGGGGTTTGCGGCCAGCCGTTCCCAGGCCCAGACATGGGCATCGGCAGCATTGTCCACGTAAATGGTGTCCACCAGGTCGTCTTTCCGGCCCACGCGCTTGAGGCGGCCGGCTCTTTTGATGATGCCGGGAACCAGATGGTTGTCACCGGGCCCCCAGATGAGATGGGGGCGGATAATGATGGTCTTCAGCCCTTTTTCCGCGGCGGCCCGGACCCGCTTTTCTGCCAGGGCCTTGGTTTCCGGATAGGGGGCAAGATAAGTTTCAGGATAGGGAACGCTCTCATCCACGTTTTCCATATCGTTTTCATCAAAGATGACGCTGGGGGAACTGGTGTATATCAACTGGCTGACCTGATTATGGAAACAGGCGGCAATGACATTTTCCGTTCCCGTCACATTGACCCTGAAATAATCCTGATACTCCCCCCAGATGCCGGGTTTTGCAGCCACATGGAAGACGGCATCCATGTTTTTAAAGGCCGCCGTGACCGAGGCGGCATCCGAAAGATCCCCCTGGATCTGGATCACCCCCATCTCCTCAAGGTCCTTATAAAAATGCCGTGAAAAGGAGAAGACGGTGAGGTTTTTCTCCAACAGCTTTTTGACGACGGCTTTGCCCAGAAAGCCGCCGCCGCCGGTGACGAGGGCGTTTTTAAATTCCATGGCTTTGTCCTAGGGCCTCAGCTTGGGCGGCAGGATAAAGACTTTGCGGAGGCCTTCCTTCAGGGATATGGCATCTTCCGGGCAGAACCGGGAACAGACGCCGCACCCGAAACAGGAGCTTTCATCCACCCGTGCGATGCCTTGATCATTGATGGCAATGGCGTCTGTGGGGCATCTTTCCATACAGGCGCCGCAACCGGTGCAGGCGTCCTCGTCAATGACGGACAAATGATAGGTGGAATTGACCAGGGGTGTGGTCCCGTTGCGCCAGAGGTTCATGGTATCGCAGCAGTCTTTGCAGCAGTTGCAGATGCTGGTTTCCGGGTTGTTTTCCCTGGAACCGGGGTGGAAGGCCTTGTGAACCAGCCCGGCATCCTCGGCTTCCTTCATGATGGCCAGGGCCTGGTCTCGGGTCACGGGTTTGGCAAAGCCCTGGGCCACCGTGAACCGGGCCGACTTGCCGAAGGTAAAACAGTTCAGCGTCGGGGACTCGGTCTTGCAGGGCTCTCCCAGAAGGGTCCTGCGCTGGCGGCAAAAACAATATCCCACGGCAATATCATCGAATTTCTGGATGATGTCTTCCACGGACTGGCTGGGGAGAACAAATTCCTCGGGAACCGTCATGGTTTTTTCCACGGGGATGATCCGGATGGATTTGCCCTTGGCGGTCTTCCGGGTTGGAACGGTCCGGTCTATGGCCGGCATGGCTTTAAACAAGGGAATCAGGTCGTCATAATGATTCTGGGTCTGGTCCCGGAGGTCATGGGTCATTTTTTCAAAGAGCCGGGCCAGTTCCTTTTCCTTTTCAGTGCCTTTCAGTTCGCCCATGAACATATATTCCATGAGGCCCACCACCATGAAGGGCAAAATCCGGAACACCATGAGGCCCGATGAATTGGCCTGGTTGAAAATCAGGCCTTTTTTGGCCAGGCCCAGGGCCAGGGAATGGACCTTTGCTTCAGGAAACCCGCTGGAGGCGACAAGCTGTTCCGTGGTCTGGGAGGATTTTTCCCTGAAGGCATGGATGAGATCCAGCTCATCCTCATTATCCCCCACAACGGAATGGATAATGGCCATGGCCGTATCGCTGACCGGAAAAGGGATCATTCCCTGTCGGCACACCACAGCCGTTGCCTGTTTTAATTTTTCATTTTTTCCCGTATCCATCATCATCTCCTGTTCTTGGTTGAAGGTTTATATCCGTCTATTCTTGTCCGGGGGCCGGGTCCGGAGAGCCGAATAACCGGAAGGTCCCGGCGGCATGGACGCAGCCCGGTGAAAAGATCTTGAACTCATTTGACCCGCTGTTTTGCCGGATTCCGATGTCCACCCGGCCCACCTGCCTGGGAATTTCATTGTGAAACTGGATCACCACCTCCCGGATTCGCGTTAGATCCGGACAGGTCCGGCCCACCAGATTTTCCAAGAAATCCAGGTACAGGGCATTATTGACATGGTCCAGGGGATCAAAATCCGAGGGCCGGATCTCTGCGGTTTCCCAGTGTTCAGGCTCAAATTTAAGATTGGGGTGGAACCCGTCAATATCCATATCCATGGCCCGGTCCCTTTCAATGGTATACCATTGGGCCGCCTCTTCCGGAACCTTGAGGATCTTTTTTTTCTCAGTGTCGATGAATATCCAGAGGCTCGTGGCCGATACAATTTTTTCCCCCCGGCAGTAGATCTCAAAATCCCGGTAGGCCCGGAATCCTTTTGCCCCCCGGCTCCAGGTCAGAATCCGCAGCTCATCGCCCAGGCAGGGGGTCCGAAGGACACGGACACAGATGCGGTGAAGCACCCAGGCCCTGCCCTGCCCCATGAGCCAGCGGATGCCGCAGCCGCCCAGGTCCGAATGGACCCCGGTTGAATCCTGAAAATATTGCATCAGGGATTTGAACCGGAGGGAAAAACCGGCATCCACCTCATAAAACCCCACCTTTCTCTGGATTTCAGCTTTCATGACGCCGCCTTTATTCAAACATCAGGGCAATAAATTCACAGACACAGGCCGGTTTTTCAATGGATTCAATTTCCAGCGCACAATCAAAGAAGGCCTTGATGCCCGACTCTTTGAAATCTTCAATGCGCCGGACGGTGCAGGCCAGCCTTACCCGGCTGTTCACCGGCACCGGATGGGGAAACCGAAGATGGTTCAGGCCGTAATTCACCCCCATGGACATGCTTTTGATCCGGACCAGGCCTCCGATGAGGGAGGATATCAATGCCGCCGACATGAACCCGTGGGCAATGGTGGACTTGAAGGGGGATTCCTTTTGGGCCCGTTCAACGTCGGTGTGAATCCATTGATCATCCAGGGTGGCCTTGGCAAAGGCATTGATCATGTCCTGGGTGACGGTGACCCATTCTCCCTTGGGAAGCGGTTTCCCCTGTATTTTCCGGAATGCCGCAAGATTTTCAAATTCCTGTGCTGCCATATGGTTTATCCTGATGGGTTAAGGGTTTTGTCATATACATAGAATCCCTGGCCGGATTTCCTGCCCAACCGGCCTTTTTCGACCTTTTCCTTGATGACGGGGCTGTCGGAATACAGGTGGATTTCCTTAGAGGCTTTCATGGATTGGTTAATGCGCAGGACCGTGTCCAGCCCGGCATTGTCGGCAATCTGAAAGGGGCCGATATGCCAGCCGTATCCCAGGCGCATGCCGGCGTCAATGTCTTCCGGGGTGGCCACCCCCTTGTCCACCAGTTCCTGGCATTCCCTGAAGGCGGCGGCAAAAACCCGGTTCATGACAAAACCGGGTATATCCTGTGCCACGGCCACCGGGTATTTCCCCAGGGTCTTGATAAAGTCCATGCCCTGATGAAAGGCCTTTTCAGAGGTCTCTTGGCCCCGGACCACTTCCACCAGCCCCATCAGGGGCACGGGCCCGAAAAAATGCAGGCCCAC
Organism: Desulfobacula sp.; assembly: GCA_023701135.1. GTDB lineage: Bacteria > Desulfobacterota > Desulfobacteria > Desulfobacterales > Desulfobacteraceae > Desulfobacula. Next base: position 47,868 of record JAMPXP010000001.1, read on the forward strand.
CAACCGATCCGGCCGGGTCAGGTCCGACCCCAGCCGTGAAACGGGGATGGAAGAGGTATTGGTGGCCACCAGGGTATGGGTATGGATTTGGGGCTCCACCTGGGCCAGGATCCGTTTTTTAAGGGCCTCGTCTTCGTATACCGCCTCGATGACCCAGGATAATTTTGCACCGGTTTCATGGGCGGTTCCCAGGGCCGCTTCCAGGCCCTGAACCATTTCAAGGCGGCCCAGGACCGTTTCAACGGGTTCCTTGATCCCGCCCTTCTGATAAAGCTTTTCAAGAGATAAGGCCATGGTTCGCCCGGCCTCTGTAAGGACTTCCCCGGTATCGGTCAACAGCACCCGGTATCCGCTCTGAAGGCAGACCTGGGCGATTCCCGCCCCCATGAACCCAGCCCCGATAATCATGACGGTGTCCATCACAGCGCCCCCTTTGCAATCCGATCAGCGGTCCGGATCAGGACATTCACATGGTATCCAAAGGATTTAAAGCGTTTGTCAACGGTCTGGCCGTGGAAATACCGGTAATAGATCTGTTGGGCAATGGTGGCCAGCCGGAACACGCCGAAACAATGATAAAAACTGAATTTTTCCATTTTCCGACCGGAAAGAACCGCATATTGCCGGACCATTTCCTCACGGGTCAGGGCGCCCGGTGCAAGGGTGGGGCCTGTCCTCATGGCCTGCATCTCTTCCGGGTCCCCGGGCTGGACCCAGTATCCGAGACTGGCCCCCAGATCCATGAGCGGGTCGCCGACGGTGGCCATTTCCCAGTCCAGGACCCCGATAACGGTGAAGGGGTTGTCCGGGTCCAGGATCACGTTGTCAAATTTAAAATCATTGTGAAGGATGGACGGATATCGGGTATCACCAGGCATATGGTCCCAAAGCCAGGCCATGGCCGCCTCCCCGTCGGGAACATCCGGGGTCCGGGCGGCTCTGTAGCGCCTGCTCCAGCCCTCCACCTGCCGTTGGACGTATCCCTCCGGTTTTCCGAAATCTTCCAGCCCGATAGCTTTATAGTCGATGGCGTGCAATTCATATTGAACCTTGAGGATATTCTCAAAGAGCCGGGTGGTATCCGCCGGGTTCAGCTTGAGTTGTTCGGGTAAATCCCTGCGGATGATGATTCCCCTGATCCGTTCCATCACATAAAAAGGGCTGCCCAGAAGGGTTTCATCCCCGCAATAGGCCAGGGGTTTCGGGCAATAGGGAAAGACCTCCTGCAGGGCCGTTAAAATTTTATATTCACGGCCCATATCATGGGCGGATTTGGCCTTTGTCCCATGGGGCGGGCACCTCAGCACCATTTCTTTATCTCCGGCCAGAATCAGATAGGTCAGATTAGAATGGCCGTTGGGAAACTGCCGGACGGTTATGGAGCCGTCGATTCCCTTGATGTTTTCCCGGATATAGGGTTCTATTATTTTCAGAGGCAGTTCTTCCCCGGTTCGAATCCCGGAAGCCTCATCTTCCAGCGCCATGGTGTTTTCCTTTGTATTTAATGTGTTGTTGCCGTGCCAAGATAGGTTTCCACCAGTTCAATGACAAATCCGGCATATTGGTCCACGGATACATTCCTGAATTTGGACCGTTTCAGATACCAGTCCTGAAGCATGGCTTTGATGGCCTCGGCCGTCAGGCCTGCATCCCTGTCCAAAAAGACCTTTTCCTCCCTGCCTTGGACCAGTAAGCCTTCCAGAAGCCTTTCCGTCCACAGATCACTGTCAATGGCCTTTTTCCGTTCTTCAGGATTCAGGTTCTTGGCTTCCATAAAGGAAAAATAGAACCAGGGCTGCATGAGTTCACTCAAAAACAGGTGGGTCCGGATCATGGCCCTCAGCTTGAAGGCCGTGGTGGCTTCTTTTTCCATTTCATTTTCCAGGGCCCGCCGGATAAAGGCCCGGCGCTGGTTCTGCAGCATTCCCAGAAGGTCGTCCTTGCTCTTGAAATAGGCATACAAAGCCCCCAGGCTGATCCCGGCTTCCTGGCTCAGATCCCTCATGGTCATGGCCTGGAATCCCTTTTGGTTGCTGATTTTAAGGGTGGCCTTAAAAATTTTTTCCAGGTTTTTGATGATGGTTTTTTCTTTTTTGATCTGGATGCTTTCCCGGTTTTCCGACAGGGTTTCCAGATACCGCTCTTCCCTGGAAACGGTGATCATTTTCCGGAATTCTTCAAAATCCATTGCTATTCAACCCTGAAAAAGGATTCGTCATATTCGGGTTTGTCCTTATACCGGGCCATGAAAAATCCCGGCAGTTGATCAATATATTGGAACATCGCCGGATCCAGCATAATACCGGCCTGGTGAAAGGCTTTGACAATATCGTCCGGTTCCGGCGGACAGCCTTTGACCGGGATCATTTCCTTAATATCCGGATTTTTCCGGTGGGCCATGAACATGCATTTTCCCAGGAGAATGGTTTTGTTCATGCCCGGAGTGGGCGCCATCATTTTTCCGGTGAGCACTTCCACCCGGTCAAAGTCCTCGCCCTTCCAGGCGGCCCGGATGGCCGACAGGACCACGCCGTTGACCCCTGAACAATAGGTGCACATGGAGGTATCGTATTTCCGGTAGAACAGGCCTTTGATCCCCTGCTTTACCAGGGGCTCCGGCAGGGCGACGTCCTCATTCTCCTGATAGGGAAAATCATATTCATGTCTGGAAGAGATCTCATCTAAGGGCAGACCGGCTATTTCCACATCGGAAAGATCCAGGGGTCGGCCGTGATTTTTGGCGGCATGGACCAGGTGGGGGATGTCCGAGGGCTCAAACCCCAGGATCCGGGTCCCGACCTTGTCGGCGGCAAAGATGTCGGAGGAAGCAATCAGGAGATTCCGGCGGTGCATTTTTCCGTCAAATCCCGGACCCCGTTCCAGGGAATAGATGCCGTCGATGAGGGTGAAGATGGGCGGCATTTTATCGGCCAGTCGGGCCACGTAAAAATGAAGGTCTTTTTCCGGGTCCGGGCTGTGGCATTTTTTCCGGGAATGGATATCAATGAGCCCTTTCAGATTTTTGGTGCCGAGGCTGATCCGGGTCTGGTTATGGGCCTTCAGCACCGGCAGGTCCACCACCAGATCGCTTTCCAGGGCGTCCCGGTTAAAATTAAGCACAATGCCGTCCCCCAGATCCGTTTCAACAAAGGGACGGTCCATGACATTCACGTATTTTATCCCGTACCGTTTTTTAAGGGTGTCATAGCCCAGGGTCTGGAAGGCGTGGGCCGGGGTTTCCATGTCTCCTGCCTTCCGGGTGACCACCCCTTCTCCGATGGTGATATCATCGATGCCGCAGTCTTTTAAGAGGATAATCATGTCCTCCATGACCCTGGACGTGGTGATCACCCCCCATTTTGGAAAGGCGACCTCCTTGGTCCAGAACACGATATTGGGTTTGATAAATACCTTGGCCCCTTTTTTAAACCGGTCCCGCCCATTGCACAGGTCCACGGCTTTGGCCACCGATTCCACGGGTTTCTCATATTGAATAACGGACACGCATGATTTTTTCATTACCGACTCCTGATGTTTGTAAATCCCGGCCCGGGCCCAATACGCCGGGGCCGGAAAAACGGCATCCTATCATTTTCCTGTAAATTTTGCCTTTCTTTTTTCCACAAAAGCCGCCATGCCCTCTTTTTGATCGGCCGTTCCGAAGAGCATGCAGAACAGGTCCTGTTCAATGCAGATGCCGTCTTTCAAAGAGGTGTTCAGGCCTTTCCGGATGGCGGTTTTGGCGGCCCGGACAGCCATGGCCGGTTTTGCGGCCAGCTTGCCTGCAAATTTTTTCACTTCCGCCTCCAAGTCTGCTGCCGGCACCAACCGGTTGAGCAGGCCGAGAGCAAGGGCCCGGTCGGCCTTGATCATATCTCCGGTCAGGATCAGTTCCGCGGCCAGGCTGTAGTTGATGAGCCTGGGCAGGCGCTGGGTGCCCCCGCCACCGGGAATGATGCCCAGGTTGATTTCCGGCAGACCCAGCACGGCCGTCTCATCCCCGATCCGAAAATCGCAGCACAGGGCCGTCTCCAGGCCTCCGCCCAGGGCATAGCCGGAAATGGCGGCAATGGTGGGTTTGGGATAATCGGCCAGGCGCTCGTAGATCCGCATGGACCCGTCCGTCAGGGCATAGGCGTCCTTGATGCTGCCCTGGGCCATGCGGTCGATATCGGCTCCTGCGGCAAAAACACTTTTGCTGCCCGTGACCACCAGGACCCGGACCTCGTCGTCATCGGCACAGGCTTCCAATACCGTTTCCAGGTCGGCAAAGACTTCGGCGTTGAGGGCGTTCAGCTTATCAGGCCGGTTGATCCGGGCCCATCCGATCCCGTTTTCCTTATTGAACAATAGGGTTTTTAAATCCATCGGTTTTCTCCTTTTATCGGGTCTCCTTTTATCAGCCCTTATTTTTGGTTATAATCGTACCAGCCTTTTTTGGTCTTCTCCCCGTATTCACCCTTGACATAATGGGCCGTAAGGCTGGGTTTGGGCAGCTTGGCCGGGTCCCCGGTTTCCCTGAAGGACTCCATGCACATGGTATAGGCCAAATCAATGCCCGTGAGATCCATGAGCCTGAAGGGCCCCATGGGGTGACCCGCTCCGTAAACACAGGCCTTGTCGATGTCTTCCATGGAGGCCACACCCATTTCCAGCATCCATTCCACCTCTTCAAAAATGGCGATGAAAATCCGGTTCAGCAAAAAGCCTTTGACCTCTTTTTTAACATGTACCGGTACTTTGTCCAGCTTTTTGCACAGATCCATGGAGATTTGTGCGGTTTCATCGGAGACATGGGGACCCTGGACCACTTCCACCAGTTTCATGACCAGGGCCGGGTTGAAAAAATGAAGGTTCAGGACCTTGTCCGGCCGCTTTGTGGCATCGGCAATCCTGGAACTGACAATGGCGGAGCTGTTGGTGGCCAGAATGGCATGGGCCGGGGCCATCCCATCGATGTCTGCAAAGAGTTTCCGTTTGATGTCCAGGACTTCCAGCACAGCTTCGATGACATAATCCGCCTCTTTGACCGCATCCTTCAGATCAGGGGTAAACCTGATCCGGGACCGGGCGGCCATGGCCTCTTCCTGTGTCAGCTTTCCTTTTTCCACCCTTCCGGCCAGATAGGCATCCACAAAGCTGTCGGCTTTTTTGAGCATGGCCCCGCTCACATCCGTGCATACGGTATGAAAGCCCTTGAGGGCCGATTGCAGGCAGATCTGATGGCCCATGTTTCCGGCCCCGATGACACTGATATGCTTGATATCGTCTATGTTCATTCTTTTTCTCCTTTGATGTGATGGCTCATATTATCTTTATAGACCGCCGAATTCATCGTTGGTTATTTCCACGGCAGCCCCGTCCCCGGTTTTTACGGCATTCATTTTCCCCATGACTTCGGGCAGGATGGTTCGGATATAAAATTGTGCGGTTTTCACCTGGCCCTTGTAAAATATCTCATCTTTTTTGTTTGCCCCGTTCAAAAGCTTGATGGAAGCGGTTGTGGCCCGCCAGAGCAGCATCCAGGCCATGATGACGTCCCCCATGACATTCAGAAAGGGAAGGGAATGGGCATAGGCCGCCTTCATTTCTTTGGACCGGGATCGTTGCAGGATCGTAGCGGCGGTTTCCTCCAGGCTCTGGACCGCTTTTTCCACATCGTCTGCCAGGGGTTTCAGCACTTCGATTTCCCGGGCCCGGCCAAGGGTCTGGGTGATTTCATTTAAAAAGGCCTTGAAAACCTCCCCGTTTTTCCGGCCGATTTTCCGGGCCAGCATGTCCATGGCCTGGATGCCGCTGGTTCCCTCAAAGATGGACGTGATCTTGCAGTCCCTGGCATATTGTTCCACCAGATAATCCTTGGTATAACCGGCCCCGCCGAAGACTTGGATGGCCTGGATGCAGACCTCATGGCCCCGGACGGCAAGATAGTCTTTGATGGATGGGGTCAAAAGTTCAAACAGATCCCGGTACAGTTCCCTTTCCTCCGGGTCGGCGGCCAGATCCGCCTTGGTGGAACAGGACACCAGGAACTGGAAAAAGCTTCTCATGCCTTCCACATGGGATTTCATCCACAAGAGATTCCGTCTCACATCGGGATGCTCGATAATGGGCACCGAAGGGGCGCTCCGGTCCATGAAATCCTCAAGCCGTCGCCCCTGGATTCTCTGCCTCGCATAGTTCACGGCCAGAAGATAGGCCGAGGAGGCATAGGACAGGGCCTGGAGACCCGTGCTCATGCGGGAGCTGTTGATCATATGGAACATGATGGCCATGCCTTTCTGCCGTTCCCCCAGAAGAAAGCCCTTGCAGCGGCCCTTGGTTCCCAGGGCCATGGAGCAGGTGGCGCTGCCGTGGATCCCGTGTTTTTCTTCCACGCCGGTACAGACAATATCGTTGCGCTCCCCAAGGCTGCCGTCGGGGTTCACCAGGAATTTGGGAACAATAAAGATGGAAATGCCCGTGGTGCCCGGAGGGTCTCCTTCAATGCGGGCCAGAACCGGGTGAATGATATTGTCGCACAAATCATGCTCTCCATTGGTGATGAAAATCTTATTCCCGGAAAGGGAATAGGACCCGTCTTCATTCTGAACCGCCGTGGTTTCCAGGGCACCGACATCACTGCCGGCGCCGGATTCCGTCAGGAGCATGGTGCCCCCCCATTTGCCGGCAATGATATGGGGAATATAGGTCTTTTTTTGTTCATCGGTGCCGTAGAGGTGGATCATCTTGGCCGTGCCGGTTCCCATCCAGGCATAGGCCATGAGGGAATAATTGGCGGCATGAAAATGTTCGGCGCAGGCATAGGCCAAGAATCCCGGAACCCCCTGGCCCCCCATTTCCGTGCTCACCACCATGCTCTGCCAGTCCCCCTCCAGAATTTTCCGGTGAACCTCCCGGAAACAGTCCGGAACCTTTACGGTCCCGTTTTCAAAGCGCACGCCCTGAACATCCCCTTCGGCCAGGGTGGGCAGGATTTCCTTGAGGGCCAGGGCCCTTGCCTCGGTCAGGATCATGTCGCAGGTTTTCCGGTTGAATTCCTTGTATTTGTCATGCTTTAGAAAGCGTTCGCATTCCAGTTGTTCCCAGAGGACAAAGTCCATGTCCCGTTTATCCACCAATTGCTGTACCATGTTATTCTCCTTTATTGTCAGACCTTCAGATTTTCAATCACCGTCGCCACGCCGAGACCGCCGCCGCAGCAGGACCCGAAAACACCGTACCGGCCGCTGGTGCGGATCAACTGCCGCATGGCAAACATACAGATCCGGGCCCCGGATGCCCCGTTGGGATGACCAAAGGCAATGGCCCCGCCCAGGGGATTCCATTTTTCCCGGTCAATGAGTGTACCGGTCCGGTGTTCCATCTCTTTGATGACGGCCAGGTTCTGGACGGCAAAGGCTTCGTTGCATTCCAGGACATCCATATCAGACAGTTTGAGCCCGGCCCTTTTTATGGCCATGGGCATGGCATAGGCCGGTCCAATGCCCATGATCTTGGGGTCACAGCCGCAGTCCGCTCCGGACAGCCATTTGGCCATGGGCCTGTATCCCAGTTCCCGGGCCTTTTCGGCACTCATCATGAGCACAAAGGCGGCTCCGTCGTTCTGGCCGCTGGAATTCCCCGCCGTTACCGTGCCGTCCTTTTTAAACACCGGCGGCAGCAAGGCCATTTTTTCAAGGATGGATTCTGGCCGGGGATGTTCATCCCTATCAAATTCATAGGCCGGTGTTTTCCGGGTGGCGGGAAATTTTACCGGGATAATTTCATCCTTGAAATATCCTTTTTCCATGGCCTCCTTGGCCCGCATCTGGCTGGTATAGGCAAATTCGTCCGACGCCTGCCGCGGGATATCATAGATGTGTTGAAGATTTTCCGCCGTCAACCCCATGCCGATGCAATCCTCCTGCCTGGGTGAGTTTAAGACCGGCAGGGGCATGGGCGGTATCAGCTTATAGGGCTCCGTGGACATGGAAAATTTCACGGGAATTTGGCTGTAGGATTCCATGCCTCCGGCGATAATGACATCGGCCTGGCCGGCCAGAATCTTCCAGGCGGCGTGGTTGATGGAGTCAATGGCGCTGCCGCACTGCATTTCCACATAGGAGGCCGAGGTTTCATAGCCGAGTTTGGACCCCAAAACCGCATGGCGGGCCGGGTTAAAACTAAGGGAACACCCGGTGGCAGACCCCAGGAACACGGACTCCACCAGGGTTTTTTCCATAATTTTTGTTTTTTCCAGAAGCCCGTCAATGCCGATGCCGGCGAGCTTTGATGCGTAAATATCCTTGAGCGCCCCGCCCATGCGGCCAAAGGCGGTTCGAACCCCGTCAATAAAAACCACTTCTCTTTGACTCATTGCTGCTATCTCCTTGGATTAGACCTTTGATACCGGTATGCAACCCGATATTAAAATTTGGTGGGCCAGTTGGCCAGTTTATGTTCCCCGATCCCTCCGGAAACCGCATCCCCTGCTATCTCCAGGGCCTCTGTGATATAGGTCCGGGTGTGCCGGGGATCGATGACATCATGGATGTGAAAGGCTCCGGCAGCCCCAAAGGGGGAGGCATCCTCCACCATGGAGCGGATCAGGGCTTCTTTTTCCTTGGGATCAGCATCCCTTGATCCATAGACCACATTGGCGGCAATGGCCGGGTCCACAAAGCTCATTTCCGCCGTGGGCCAGGCTACCAGAAAATCCGTGGCGCAACCGGACCCGCTCATATTCCAGAAGGCCATGCCATAGCTTTTCCGGACGATGATGGAAATCTTGGGAACCGTGATCTGGCCCAGGGCATTCATATAATTCATGACCCTGGCCGCCACCCGGTTTCTTTCCGCTTCCTTTCCCACGAGAAAACCGGGGGTGTCGTGGAAAAAAACCAGGGGAATATTATAGGAGTCGCACAGGCACAGAAAACTGATGACCTTGTCAATGCCGTTGGTGTCCATGGCGCCGGCCATGAAGGCGGGCTGATTGGCCACAATGCCCACGGATGCCCCGTTGATCCGGGCAAGGGCTGTGATCACGGATTTTCCGAAATCCGGTTTGATTTCAAAAAGGCTGTCCTGATCCATGATGCAGGACAGGATGGTTCGCATATCATAGGTGCGGCTCCGCTTTTCCGGCAAAAGTTCCAGGATGTTTTCCATGGAGGCCCCTGACCCTTCCGGCACGGTATAGACCGGCGGGGTCTGGCTGTTATGGGAGGGCAGATAGGATAAAAACTGACGGATGAGGTCAAAACAATGGTCTTCGTTTTCCGCCACCCGGTCCGCGTTGCCGGTGATTTCACTGTGAACCGCGAATCCGCCGAGTTCTTCATCGGTAATCACCTGGCTCAATGCCATTTCAAGGACCCGGGGGCCCGAGACCCCCATGGCAGACCCCTTGACCTGGACCACAAAATCCGAGAGACAGGCCATCCAGGTGGGCATGCCGTAACACTCCCCCAGGATGGCCGTGACCATGGGAGACTGCCTCACCCGGCTCATGATTTTGATATAGCTGTCAAAGCTGCCGCCGCCAAAGGAAGCCAGCCCCTTGGAGCCCATGATATCCGGCATCCTGGCCCCGCCGGCCTCCCCCAGGTAAATCATGGGGATGCCTTTTCGGGCGGCATAGGCTTTCAGTTCCCCTTCTTTTCTGCCGGCGATCCTGCTGGAGGTGGCGGCCAGGACCGTAAAATCATTGGCCGACACCGCCACCCGGCGGCCGGAAATTTTTCCGTACCCGGTAATTTTACTGTCCGCCGGGGTTTTATCTTCCATTCCCGCTATATCGGAATGGGCAAACCGGCCCACCTCGAAAAAGGTGTCCGGGTCCAGTAGCCGGTCTATCCTTTCCCGGGCCGAATACCGGCCTTTGTCATGTTGGCGGTGGATCTTGTCTGTCCCGCCCATTTCCAGCACCATTGCTTTTTTCTTTTCAAATATTTCCAGTTCTTTTTCAAAGGGCATTGTTATCTTCTCCTGAACAATTGACAACCCAGGGCATGAATCCCGCGAGTAAATCTTATTTCTTAAATTCTTCCTTGAGCACCCGCCTTAAGAGTTTTCCCGTGGGAAGCATGGGCAGTGTATTTCTGAATTCCACGACGGCAGGACATTTATAGGAAGACATGCTCTCTTTGGCCCATTTTTTCAACCGGGGTTCATCCAAATCCGAACCCGGCGCCCGGACGACATAGGCCTTTACCACCTCTCCCTTTTTCTCGTCCAGGACCCCGATAACTGCGGATTGTGCAATCTCGGGATGATTGTTGAGGAGCAATTCGACTTCTTCCGGATACACGGAAAAACCTGAAACCTTGATCATTTCCTTGACCCGGCCCAGAAGATAGAGATAGCCGTCTGCATCGAATTTACCGATGTCACCGGTATACACCCATCCGTCCATGAGGGTCCTGGCGGTTTCTTCCGGCCTTTTCCAGTATCCCTTGAACACGCCCGGGTTTTTCAGGACAATCTCGCCTTCCCCACCCATTGGAAGTTCCGTTGTGGGGTCATTGAGATCCACGATTTTAAATTCGGCGGCAGGCCCCGGAATGCCGCAGGTTCCGAATTTCACCCGGTTCCGCGGCATAAAGGTATCGGCCGTATGGGTTTCGCTTAAGCCGTAGGCCCCTTCGATCAAAAGCCCGCCCTGGGTGACGGCCTTCCACTGGTCTGAAATTTTTTCCGTTAACTGGATGCCGAAGGATGAGGTCAGACACAGCTTCAGGCTTGAAAGATCATAATTCTTTACATCGGGGTCCGCCATGATGCCGACATTCATGGGAACAGCACTGTACCAGAAATCCGCTTTATAGGTTGAGATGGCCTTCATGGCGGTTTTGACATCGAACATGGACAGCAGCACCTGGGTGGCCCCGGCATAAATGCAACTGTTCATCCCGGCCAGCATCCCGGCAATATGGAAAATGGGCATGGTCACCAGGCAGACCGTGTCTTTTGTGATGGCGGCCACATTCCGGGTGACGGCGGTCTTGAACAAGGCGGCCTGAAAGGAGAGCGTGCAGCCCTTGGGAAGGCCTGTGGTTCCGCCGGTGTACTGGAAGAGCCCGATATCCTCTTCCATGTCGATATCCATATGAACCGGCGTTTTATCCCCGGTTGTCACAATTTTCATAAAATCTTCCGTCCCCGGAATGTTCTGCTTTGGAACCGCCATGGGGCCGATGAGCGGCAGTGTCGGATTTTCAGGAATATAATCGTTAAGATTGGTGGTGATGATTTTTCTTAAACGGGTTTTTTCCAACACATGCTTTGCAACGGGAAGAAAAAGGTCCAGGGCCACAAGGATTTCAATGTCCGCATCATTGATCTCATATTCCAGCTCAAGTTCCTTGAACAGGGGGGAACAGGGGCACACAACGGCTCCGGCCTTCTGGATACCGAAATGGGCAATGGCATACTGGGGGCAGTTTAAAAGAAAGATTCCCACCCGGTCCCCCTTTTGTATGCCGTTGGATATCAGGTAACGGGCAAACCGTTCTGACGCCTCATCCAGCTCTTGATAAGAGATCTCTCTGCCGTAAAAAATGATGGCGGTTTTTTCCGGCGCCTCTTTTGCCCTTATCCTTAAATATTCGTGAACCGGTATGGATCCGTGTGTAAATTTAATTTCCCGGGGTAAATCTTCAGGCCAACTGCTCATCCATATTTTTTCCATGATCCTGTCCTTTTGTTTCTTCCCGCAGGAAGGGTTAATTCATATAATTTTTTAAAATCTGCTTGGCCACGGAGGTCTTGTGGACCTCGTCGGCTCCATCATAAATCCTGGCCCCCCGCTCATGGCAGAAGAAATAGGCCAGTATGGTATCCGAAGACATGCCGAGGCCGCCGTGGATCTGGATGGCCGTGTCCACAACCTTTTGGAGGGTATTGGCCACGACGTATTTGATCATGGAAATTTCCTTCCGGGCCGCGGAGGCGCCGAGGGTGTCGATCCTCCAGGCGGCGTGGAGCACCATGAGCCGTGCGGCCTGGATATCGGCCGCGCACTCGGCGATCCATGCCTGAACGATCTGCTTGGATGCCAGCTTTTTGCCCGGTGCAATGGTCCTGGTGGCCGCCCGCCGGCACATGAGGTCAAAGGACCGGTTGCATATCCCGATCCATCTCATGCAGTGGTGGATCCGGCCGGGGCCGAGCCGGTCCTGGGCCATGACAAACCCCTGCCCTTCTCCACCCAGGATATTGTCCTGCGGAACCCGGCAGTTCTGGTAAATAATCTCGCCGTGGCTGAAATAGCCTTTCCCGCTATGGCCCATGACCGGGATATTCCTGACCAGGTTGAATCCCTTGGTGTCGGCCGGGACAAGAATCATGCTGGCCTGGAGATAGGTTGAATTTTCAGGATTGGTCACGGCCATGACAATGGCGAACTCAGCCCCGTCTGCCGATGAGGAATACCATTTATGGCCGTTGATCACATAATCGGTCCCGTCTTTGATCGCCGTGGTCTCCAGCATGACGGGGTTGGAACCGGGCATGTCCACTTCCGTCATGGAAAAACAGGATCTGATTTTCCCCTCGATGAGGGGTTTCAGATATTTTTCCTTTTGGGCCGGTGTCCCGTAGAGGTGAAGAATTTCAATATTGCCGGCATCCGGGGCCTGGCAGCCGAAGACATAATGGCCCAGGGGCGACTGCCCCAAAACCTCCGACACCAGGGCATGCTCCATGAGGCTCAGCCCCATGCCGCCGAATTCTTTGGGATGGTTGGGGGCCCAGAGTTCCATCTGTTTGACGATCTCGCGTTTTTTATGCAGTTCTTTTTCAAAGGCCGGATAATCATCTGAATCCAGGTCCTTTTCAAGGGGGTAGAGTTCTTTTTTGACAAACTCGTCCATCATTTCCACGATGATCTGTGTTCGTTCAGGTATTAAAAAATCCATGGGTCTCTCCAGGTTTATCTATAGGTTATAAGTGTTTTGTCACCCTTGAGTTCAAGGTGTGTGATATCATTGAAACCCGACAGGCTGATCCTTTGGCCGTCCCATCTGAACCGGGTGATGGACGCATTCATGAGTTGCCATAACAGATCCAGGGTTTTCAGGCCGGAAAGGTCCAGGGCAGCCTGGACGGCAACGGAAATGGGACCTCCGGAAGAAAAAACGGCGATTTTTCCGGAAGGGCCGGTGGTTTCGCAAAGAGCGTTCAAGCCTTGGCGGACCTGTTGTTGAAAGCCTTTCCAGGTCAGGTCGCCGGGGCCGTCAAAATCCCCTGACACCCACCGGTCCATGACCCTTGAAAAAATCTTCTGAAAGGCTTTTTTATCGCCCGGGTCCATTTTAATATCATCCAGAAGGCCTGGTTCATTCCGCATCATCCTCCTGATCTGGGCCTCCCAGACCAGGTTTGAATCCATTTCGTTCCAGGACTCGTCCACCAGAAGTTCCGGAAAAAATAAATCCTTTTCCAGGTAGGCCTCCCTCACCCGGCGGGCCGTATCTTTCTGCCGCTCCAGGGAGCCTGAATATACGGCATCAAAATGGATATGACAGGTGGCGAGGTGTTGCCCCAGTATCCTGGCCTGCATAGCCCCCCGTTCAGAAAGCCGGTCATAATTCCCCGTGCCGAATGATCCCTGTCCATGCCTGAAAAAAAAGAATTCGCCCATGCGGTCCTGCCTTCCATAACGGATAATGGTTCGTGTTGAATCTGAATGTACAATCCCTAAAAACGTCTGTCAACATAAAACGAACGTTTGTTCTATTTTTTTCTTGACACTTTAAAACAGGGATCATAATAAGGTATGTCAGGATCATTCCGGTTGGGGTATGATACCCTTATGAACCGGATGAATCAGGTGAACCGGATAATCCGTCTAAATGAAAGGGAAACCCATGAAAATTCTGGTCTGTGTCAAACAGGTCATGGAAGGTGAATCTCCCGTCCGGGTCCATGATTCCGGAAAATGGATAAACCCTTGTGCTTCTGCGCGGTTTGAAATGAACCCCTTTGATACCTATGCCGTTGAGGAAGCCCTACAGATCAGGGAGAACGTTCCCGGCACCCTCGTCCATGCCGTCACCGTGGGCCCGGAATCCAGCCGGGACACCCTGAGACGAGCCCTGGGCATGGGGGCGGATGAGGCTGTCCACATCCTTGACACGGGCACGGGGTACAGGCCGCCCTTTCTTACCGCCTCATGGATCGCCGCCTATGCCGGGGGCAAGGGCTATGACCTCATTTTAACCGGGATCATGTCTGCCGACGAAATGAACGGCCAGACAGGACCCATGATCGCCCAAAGTCTTTCGATTCCCTGTGCCTCCGCCGTTCTCTATGAAAAACCAGGACCGGATCGGACCCACATATCCATTGAAAGGGAAATAGAAGGCGGCGCAAGGGATATGTTCGAGGTCAAGCTGCCCTGTGTCCTGACCCTCCAGACCGGGATCAATGCTCCGAGGTACCCTTCCCTTTCCATGGTCTTAAGGGCCAGGAAAAAGGAGATCACCGTCATCCCGGCCGGAGTCTTTGTTGACCAGGAGCCGGGACTAAGGCTTCACAGCCTCTATTCCCCGCAAAAACAAAGAAAAGGCATCCTCCTGAAGGGAACCATGGAAGAAAAGGCAAAGCAGTTAATGGATATCCTGGCCCAAAAAGCGCTGTTGACATAAAAAAGGGAACCGAATGGGAAAGAAAACAGCCATCATTGCAGAGCATCACAACGGAGAAATTTCAACCGTCACCTATGAACTTCTGGCCCTGGCCAAAGGAATTCAGGAGAGTGAAGCCGGAGACATCTGCTTTTTTATTCTCGGGGCCGATACGGAAAAACCGGCCCAAACCCTCAGCACCCGCACCGGTGAGCCTGTCCATGCCGTGTGCATTCCAGGACTCGCCCAATACAATGGGGCCCTCTACAAAAAAGCCCTGTCAGCCCTTTTTTCCCGGACCCCCTTTGATTATATTCTGGCCCCCCATTCCAGTTCGGGAATGGATTATGCCCCGGCCCTTTCCATGGCCCTGGGAGGCTCCTGCATCACCGGCGTGAAAGACGTGGTCAGGACGGACGGGGCCCTCTGTTTTGTCAGGTCCCTGTTTGGGGGCAAACTTTCGGCCAAGCTTACGACAGATACCGGTCCCCTGGTGCTGACCCTCCAGCCCGGCGCCCTAAAAGCATTTTCCCCGGAGGGAAAAAGTCAAGGACCGAATCAAGTATCTAATCAAGGCACCATTGAAAGATCGGTTTTAGACATCACGGACGATAATATGGTATATGCGGGAACCAAGGCCTCGCC
This sequence comes from Desulfobacula sp., assembly GCA_023701135.1. Lineage (GTDB taxonomy): Bacteria > Desulfobacterota > Desulfobacteria > Desulfobacterales > Desulfobacteraceae > Desulfobacula. Next base: position 63,125 of record JAMPXP010000001.1, read on the forward strand.
TTCCGAGGGGTCTGACCTGGCCAGGGCCGATGTCATCGTTTCCGGCGGCCGGGGCATCCGGGACGCCCAAAACTACAACCATATCGAGATGCTGGCCAGGCTCTTTCCAAGGTCTGCCACGGGCGGGTCCCGGCCCATCTGTGATTATAAATGGATACCTTACAGCAAACAGGTGGGCATCACCGGCACCACCGTCTCGCCAAAACTCTATATCGCCTGCGGCATATCCGGTGCCCCCCAGCATGTGGAAGGCATGAAGAACGCCGGATTCATCGTGGCCGTCAACACAGACCCCGATGCCCCTGTGTTTCAGATTGCCGATGTCTGCATCGTCGAAGACCTCATGGAATTCATTCCATTCTTTATTGAAACCTTTAAACAAAAGAGGAGAAAAAAAGATGAAAGAAACGATCTGGGAGAGTCCTTTCTGGCCTGAGGATGTGGCCCATACCATCACCGGGTATCAGTTTCCCTTGTTTAAATTCCTGGATGATTCCGCCAGGGATTATCCGGACCAGGTTTTCACCGTCTTTAACGGGGCATCCAAAACCTTTGCCCAGGTCAAGGACACGGCAGATCGGATCGCCGCCTTCCTTTCAAAAAAAGGCATTCAAAAAGGCGACCGGGTGGCCATCTTTCTTCCCAATCTGCCGCATTTCCCTGAAATCCTCTTTGGTATTCTCAAGGCCGGGGCGGTCTGTGTCAATTGCAACCCGGTATACACCCCCCCGGAACTCCATTATCAGCTCAAGGATTCAGAATCCAGGATGGTTTTCTGCATGGATCATCCCGTGTTTTATGCCAACACCGTCAAAGCCATCGCCGGAACAAACATCGAAACCGTGGTGGTCTGTAATATCAAATCCTATCTGCCCAAGATCAAGGCCATCCTGGGCGGGCTTCTCGGAAAGATACCCAAGGCCGGATACCATGAGCCGGGCCATCTCATGTTTGACGATATGGTTGCTGCATCCAGCCCGGCGCCGCCCTCCGTTTCCATCAACCCGGAAGAAGACACGGCCGTCATGCTGTATACCGGCGGCACCACCGGGGTGCCCAAGGGGGCTGAACTGACCCATACCAATTTCACCTATAATGTCATGGCCCTTTACGAAAGCGGCCGGTTCGTTCAAGGGGACGGCAAAAAGGCTGAAAAGCTCTATAAAGGCGGGTACCATACCTTTCTCGGGGTTCTGCCCTGGTATCACAGCTTCGGCATCACCTGCGCCCTGCTCTTTTCAACCATGCTGGGCGGCAGACTCATCTGCATTCCCGATCCCCGGTCGGGCAAACCGCCCTTTACCGATGTCCTTAAAGCCGTCCAGGAACAAAAACCCACCATCATGCCGGCCGTGCCCACCTTATTTGTGGCCTTTACCAACCATTCCCGGCTCAATCAGTACGATTTGTCTTCCCTGACGGGCTGTTTTTCCGGAGGAGCCCCGCTGCCGCCGGAAGTCTGCCGGCAATTCGAAGAAAAAACCGGGTCCATCATCTTTGAAGGCTACGGCCTCACCGAGACCTCGCCCGTCATCTCCTCCAACCCCACCAACCGGGAAACACGGAAAATCGGCTCCATCGGCTTTCCCCTGCCCGGCACCATGGTGAAAATCATGGACCTTGAAACCGGGACCCGGGAATTGCCCCGGGGAGAAGACGGAGAGATCGCCGCCTGGGGCCCCCAGGTCATGAAAGGTTATTGGAAGCGGCCCGATGCAAACAAAGAGGTGTTTGTGGAACTGGACGGAGACCGGTATTTTCTGACCGGAGATATCGGACACATTGACAAGGACGGCTATATCATCATCACGGACCGCAAAAAAGATATGATCATCGTGGGCGGATTCAATGTCTATCCCAGGGATGTGGAGGATATCCTCTATACCCACCCAAAGGTGGAACTCGTTGCCGTGGTGGGGGTTCCCGACGACAGAAGCGGGGAAAGGGTAAAGGCCTTCATCAAATTAAAAGCCGGTGAAACCGCCACCGAGGATGAATTCAAACAATTCTGTAAGGAAAATATGGCAGGCTATAAAATTCCCAGACACATTGAATTCAGAAACGAAATTCCGGTCTCCAATGTGGGCAAGGTATTAAGGCGGGTCCTCAGGGATGAGGCCGCCCCAAAATCCCGTTAGCTTTAGGCTCCAGAGCCCTGACCCCTGTAAGGATTCCCGGAGGACCCTGCACTGCTCCGGGAATCCTTGCTTCAGGTTATTGGCTCAGGGGCCTCAACAGCCCTTCCTGGGCCACACTGGCCACCAGAACTCCGTCCCGGGTAAAGATGGAACCCAGGCTCAGCCCCCGTGCGGAGGCGGCGCTGGGGCTTTTCATGGCATAGAGGAGCCAGTCGTTCATTTTAAATTCCCGGTGAAACCAGATGCAATGATCCAGACTGGCCACCTGCATATCCCGGGACCAGAAGGTTTTGCCGTGGGGATAAAGGGCCGTGCCCACCAGGTGAAAATCCGAGGCATAGGCCAGCATGCAGCGGTGGGTGGCCATATCATCGGTAATCTTGTCGATGGCCCTGAACCAGACGTATTTTTCCGGGGGAAGGGTCTTGGGGGCAAAGGGATTGATGGGGTTCACCACCCGGATTTCAATGGGTTTTTTGCAGACCAGCTTTTCATAGATTTCCGGCGGAATCCGGTGGGCCAGCCGCTTGGCCATGTCAACCTCGGATTCTATGCCGTCGGGCCCTTCGATCTTGGGCATGGGGTCCTGGTGATCAAAGCCCGGTTCTGTCTTGTGGAAGGAGGCCGCCATGGTAAAGATGGCCCTTCCGTCCTGGAGGGCCACCACCCGGCGGGTGATAAAACTTCTGCCGTCCCTGATGCGGTCCACGGTATACACCACGGGTTTTTTGGCATCCCCGGCCAGCAGGAAATAGCCGTGGAGGCTGTGGGCATGAAAATCCAGGTCCACGGTCCTGGTGGCGGCGGACAGGGCCTGGCCCATGACCTGGCCCCCGAACAGATTGCCAAAGCCCAGATCCTGGCTCTGCCCCCTGAATATATTGGTTTCGATCCTTTCCAGCTTGAGCAGGGAAAGCAATTTTTCCAGAACATTTTCCGTATTTTCGTCTTTCATTATTTTCCTCTCCTTCTGCCCGAAATTCCGGCAGAACAGATTGTTTTATGGTCAGTCATTATACCCTGACATCATATCACAGATTCAAACGGGAATTAAACCGCTTTTCTATATCTGCGTTTTTATTTAAGACCCTGATAGGATTATTCCAGCATTTATTTCTTTTGACAAAGAACCGGCTTGTTGATATCTGATCAGGGAAAAAAGAACAAACGTTCACAGGAGATATTATGCCCTCAGATCAGATCTACAAAGACCTTCAGCAACGGCTCGACCTGTATTCCGTCGGATTTCCGGCCACGGAATCCGGGATTGAAATCAAAATTTTAAAAACCCTTTTCACCGAAGAACAGGCAACCCTGTTTTTAAACCTGAGCCCCATGGTGGAAACGGCAAAAGACATTGCCGCCCGGATCCAACAGCCGGAAGCATCGGTTTCGGCCCTTCTGGAAGACATGGCCGGACAGGGCCTGGTCTTCAGACTGACCAAAAAGGGAACCGTCCTCTATGGGGCCATCCCCTTTGTCCACGGCCTCTTTGAATTCCAGGTCAAACGCCTGGGCAAGGAGTTGGCAGGCCTGGTGGAAACCTATTTTAATTCCGGTTTCAAGGCTTCCATGGCCCAAAACGCCGGCGGTTTTCTTAGGACGGTGCCCGTCCGAAAATCCCTTGACACCACCCAGAAAATTGCCGCCTTTGATGATGCCGTGGAATTGCTGAAAAGCAAACCCCTCATCGTGGTTACGGACTGTATCTGCAGAAAGCACCGCCAGGTCATGGACAAGGGATGCGGTAAACTCCTGGAAGCCTGTTTCATGTTCGGCTCCATGGCCCAGTATTACCTGGATCACGATATGGGCCGGCAGATCGGGTTTGATGAAGCGGTTCAAATTTTAAGCCAGGCCCAGGAAGCAGGCCTGGTCACCCAGCCGGCCACCTCCCAGAATCCCAGCGGCATGTGCAATTGCTGCGGGGACTGCTGCGGGGTCCTCAGCGCCCTGAATGCCTGCCCCAACCCGGCAGACCTGGTTTTTTCCAATTACCAGGCCGCCGTCATCCCGGAAGCCTGCACCGGTTGCGAAACCTGCCTGGACCGCTGCCAGATGAACGCCATCGGCATGGACAATGCCTCCTGCGCCGTGGTGGATACCAACCGCTGTATCGGGTGTGGTCTCTGCGTCACCACCTGCCCGGCCGAGGCCCTAACCCTGAATCCCAAACCGGCGGAAAAAATTCAGGTGCCACCGGCCACCAGCGCCGAACAGATGATGGCCCTGGCTCAGAAACGGGGAAAAATCTGAGTCCATAAAAAGGACGGTTGATTATTCTCCATTTCATCTTATCTTTATGGGTTAAGACGGCATGACGGGAGAAAAACCGGTCCGTCATGCAATTCAGCATATTTGGAGGTAGCCATGAAGTCCTATGAAAATAAAAAAGCAGCCATGTGCTGCGCACTTGGAAAAAAGCGGATGACAGAGGCGCTCAGATCCTGTGATTACTGCACCGACACCCTGGAAGAGCGCAGTGAATGCTATAAGGCCGTTGCTAAAGACACGGGCCTTCGCGCCAAAACCTGCATCCTGATGTAATACCGATCCCATGGACGGGTGATGTCATATGCCGGTGCCGGGCAGCCGTGTAAAAAGGCTGGCCGGGACCGGCTTTTTATTTTGTCGTCATCTTAAATAAAAGGGACTCTGAGGGATATACTGATGTTCTTCAGCTATACCTCCTATTACCTTGCCATTGCCGCCATCCCCATCAGTGTGAGCTGGGACTGCGAGTTCTGGAAAGAATTGCCGGGCCGGATTCAAATTCTGGGCATACTGATGATTATTGCCGGCGGAATTTATGTCCTTAAAAAAAAGGTCTTTATCACCAAAATGAAATTTACCGGTTTTCTGTCACGATGCGGGGACATGCCAATACGCCTTGTCCGGAATAATGGTGAATTCACTTTCTCCCGGCTGTTTCCAATAGAGCTCAAGTGTTGCAGTCCCCTTGCGCTGGAAATATCGCAGCAGAATCTCATACCAGCCGGGTTTTTCAGCCTGAAGGCCCAATGGGGTTGAAAACTGATCGGAATGTCCCTCAGGGTCTGAAACCACCCTGACCTTTTCGATAAAGACTTCCACTCCGTCGTTGGACTGTGCCTTGAATTGCCATTCCCCCGCTGCCGGAAGGTATAAAAACCCCATCATCTGAACACCTACCCCTATATTGAGGCCGCTGTCAAAAACGGTATTATTTTTAAAACGATGGTCGATCCTTAAAATCGGTTTTCCGGGAATCCCCTTTTCAACGAATTCCGTTACACCCGGCATCTGGTTCACATTCCGCCACAATCCCTGCCGATAATACACCATGAGACCCGGTTTCAGGGAATCGGGCTCCGGGCCTGCCGGAGTTACCAGCGCAGGCGGACCCGGATCTTCCAAATGAACCGATTTTGAAGAACAGGATGAAAAAAGAGAGAAAAACAGAAAACATAGAGACAATGACAATAAAATAGCGGCTGAATAGCGCCCGTTGCTGGAATCTGTTTGCATCATCCGTCTTCCTTAAAAAAAGGGTTGATTGATATCCATAAGTCTATTCAGGATATAGACCGGTGTCAAGGGGTGTTTCGGGTGCCTGATTTATTTGCAATTGATATTTGCACCCATCCAAATTACTGATGTAGGCTTTAGAGTCAGGGTTATCGGCCATAGCAAAAAAACATCGGGCGGTTAACTCAGCGGGAGAGTGCTACCTTCACACGGTATTTGTTCGATGCAATGTTGGAAAATTTTTCAGCTTTATGATCACGGTGAAAGACATGATAGGTCATTCTCAGATATCAATGACCGATCGTTATGCACATTTGACAATGGCTCATACGGTAAATCAAGAAAAACTCCTACAGAAGCACTATTCAAAAACATATTGAAAATCACTGGGTTCTTATTCTGTCTGGTATGATTTGGTACGAAATTGGTACAAAAAATAAAAAAACACTTACAATGAATTCTGTAAGTGTTTTTTTTTATTGGTGGGCGGTACAAGGATTGAACTTGTGACTTCTACCGTGTGAAGGTAGCACTCTCCCGCTGAGTTAACCGCCCGGCTGTTATTGTCAGGGATTCCTGTTGGAATTCTGTATCAATAATTTGGATAGGTGTAAATATGATAATTAAAAAAAATAAAAAATTAATAGCGGCTGCCCTGAAAGCCTGACCCTTTATTCGGCAAGGCCGTTATCTGACGGTGTTTTTAAAATGGCCATGGTCAGGCGGGAGATACAGACCGGTTTCCCTGCTTCATTTTTAATGGTGATATCCCATACCTGGGTGGTTTTGCCCAGGTGTACCGGTTTCACCACACCGGTGACCCTTCCTTTGGTCACACTTTTCAGGTGGTTGGCATTGACCTCCATTCCGACACTGTAAGACGAATCCTCCAGGGTCATATAGGAGGCCACACTGCCGAGGGTTTCCGCCAGAACCACCGAGGCTCCGCCATGAAGGATGCCCAGGGGTTGTTTGGTTCTGTTGTCCACCGGCATGGCCGCACTGATAAAATCCGGACCTTTTTCCAGAAATTCAATTCCCATGTTTGAAACAATGGAATCCTTTGAAAAAGCGTTAAGTTCATGGATTTCAAATTTCTTTTTCCAGATTTTTGTCATCTGCGCCCCCCTCGATAAATTTTCGTGCATTCAGGTTAAGGCCCTTGCCCGGCAGGGCCATAAGAGTGGAAGTCCCGTGGGCCACAAGGATATTTCGTTCATCAAACACCTTTGCCTCGGAATAGCTGATGGATTTGCCGGGCCTCAGGCAGGTCCCCCTGGCAAGAAGCCTGCCGCCGGTAACGGGCTGAAGATAATTGAGTTTCAAATCCACATTGACCAGGCCGGCATCTTCAGGCAGCCTGAGAAACGCCGCCCAGAAGGTTGCCGTGTCAATCATGGTGGCAATCACGCCGCCGTGAACAATACCAAACGGCTGAAGGTGGCAGTCCGCAAGATTTATTACAATATCCGCCCCGTCCAATTCAATATGGTCTATTTCCATGGACATATGCCGCGGATATGGGCTTTGTTTTACAAGAGATTTCAGCTCTTGAATATATACCGGGTTGATGGTCTTCATCATTCCGGGCCGGCAGCATAGGCAAATCGTGGAACCTGGAATTTGGCAGGGCAGTGCCGCACGGGGCAGGTCAGAATCAAATCGTTTTCTTCAAGGCGGGGGCGGCCCGCCCCAAGGGTCTGTTGTTCCTGCCACTGCCTGGCTTTTTCCATTGTGTCTGCCGTGCCAAGCTCCAGGATTTGCTTGCCGCAGCAATGGGTATATTCACAGAATAATCTGAACCGCTCAGTCATCAATCTCCCCCTAGGCATTGCATATGGTGTCAATCACAAGGAAAATATTCATTTTGTTCAGGTCTGTCAAAGAAATAAAAAATAATATATTATTTGTCCGGCACGGCTATAATAATATTTTCAGCATCTGTTTGAGGAGAACCTGTTATGTGGAAAAGATCGGTTTGCACCAAGGATTGCCCCGATACCTGCGGCCTTCTGGTCAGGGTGGAAAAGAACAGGATTACGGCCGTCAAGGGAGACCCGGATCACCCTTACACCGCCGGCTTTATCTGCAAAAAAGCCGCCCATTTTCCCGAGCAGGTCCATTCGCCCCGGCGCATCACGACCCCCCTGAAACGCACCGGACCCAAGGGCTCGGGCAGGTTTGAACCCGTCACCTGGGACGAAGCCCTGGATGAGATCACAGCCCGGATCAGGTCCATATCTTCCCTTTCCGGGCCCCAGGCCATTTTGCCCTATTCCTTTGCCGGGCACATGGGGCTGGTGCACCGGCAGGCCGGCCACGCCTTTTTCAACCGGCTGGGAGCCAGCGCCCTGGATTATACCATCTGTGGACCGGCAGCCACTGCGGGTTTTGAAGCCAGCCTCGGCAAAGGGCCCAGCACCGAAATCCAGGAGGCTTCCCAATCGGATTATATCATCATCTGGGGCAGCAATACCCTGACCACCAATATTCACGCCTGGCCCTTTTTTGTCAGGGCGCGCAAAGCCGGGGCCACCCTCATCGTCATTGACCCCTACAGGAACCGGACCGCCCAGTCCGCCGATGTGCATGTGATGATCAAACCAGGCACGGATGCGGCCCTTGTCCTTTCCATGATGCAGGTCATCATTGAACAGGATCTGGTGGACCACGATTTCATTGCCCAAAAAACCCTTGGCTTTGACCAACTGAAGGCCAGGGCTGCGGAATACCCTCCTCACCGGGCCGCCTCCATCTGCGGCGTGCCTCCGGAATTGATCGTCCGCCTGGCCCAGGGCTACGGCCGGGCAAGGGCGCCCTATATCCGCACCGGATGGGGTCCGGCCCGCCAGCTTAGAGGCGGCATGGCCATGCGGACCATAGCCCTTCTGCCCGCCCTTGTCGGCGCCTTTCATAAGCCCGGGGCAGGCATCACCCGCTCTCTGGGCGGGGCCCCCTCAGATTCAGCCTTTCTGACCCGTCCCGACCTCCGCCCGCAAGGCGTCCGGAAGGTCAACATGGTGGAACTGGGCCATGCCCTGACCCGGTTGGACAACCCGAAAATTGAGATGCTCTATGTCTATCTGTCCAACCCGGCCGTGGTGGCTCCCCAGTCCCGGCAGGTGCTGACGGGATTAAAGCGGGACGACCTGTTTGTGGTGGTCCAGGAACTGTTCATGACCGACACCTGCGCCCATGCCGACATTGTCCTGCCAGGAGCCGGTTTCCTGGAGGTTACCGATCTTTACCGGGCCTACGGCCACAATTATATTCAGATGGCCCGGCCCGTCATTCCGCCGGTGGGACAGAGCCGCTCCACCCTGGCCATTTTCCAGGACCTTGCCGCCCGTCTCGGATTTACCGAAGAGGTTTTTTCCCTCACCGAAACAGACTGTATTGACCATTTTCTCCGGGACCCGTCGCCCTATATGCAGGGGGTGGATGTTGAAACACTCAGATCCGGCCGGGCCGTCCGCTTGAACATCCCGGCCAACCCCTATACCGGCGGGTTTGCCACCCCGTCGGGCAGGGTGGAATTTTATTCCCAGGCCATGGCCGACCAGGGCCTGGACCCCCTTCCCGACGGCCAACCCCTGAGGGACCCGGACGGTGACGGCAAATTTACCCTGGAATTCATCACTCCGCCCCATTCTCTTTTCTTGAACTCATCTTTTAACGAGATTGATGAACTCAGGAAAAAGGCCGGTCAAGCCCGGGTGATGATCCATCCCGAAACCGCAAAGGCCAGGGGCATTGTTGAGGCAGATCCGGTCCGGGTATTCAACAGCCGGGGAGAATGCCTTTTTTTGGCCCATGTGACGGATGCGGTCCAGCCCGGCCTTCTGGTGGCCGAAGGCCTTCACTGGCCCAGCCTTTCCCTTGGCGGCGGGGCCAACCAGCTCACCAGCCAGCGGCTCACCGACATGGGAAATACCTGCGCCTTTCACTGCAATCTGGTGGAAGTCCAGCGTGCCCAATGAAAATTTTATAATGGTATCTGCCCTATTGGCTGTAATCTTGGCCAATTCACCCTTTCATGTTTGGTATCAGTACCGCGTACCCCTGGGAATGTGGGGTCAATCGCATCCGGGTTGACCGCCTATTTCCTCCTGCGCTCCGGGTTGGGGTCTGACCGTCAAGGATAGGCCCTGTCCCGGGCCTAAAGGCCTCCGAATCCGTCATCGTCGATATCAATGGCGGCCGGACATCCCTGGGCAATGGCATCCATTTTCCCGAGGGTGGCGTAAAGTTCGGTCCGGATAAAAAATTCAGCGGTTTTGATCTGGCCATTGTAAAAGGACTGGTCTTTGGGATGGCATCCTTTGTCCAGTTTTTCAGCGGAAACCATGGCCCGCCAAAGCAGCATCCAGGCCATGATGACATCTCCTGTTACATGGAGAAAGGGCAAAGAATGGGCAAAGGCGGTTTTAAAGTCCGGGGAAAGGGCCTTTTTGCCGATGATCCGGGCAATATCAATGAGCCGGGCCACGGCTGAATCCAGTTTTTCAGCCAGGGGGGAAAGCTGGGCAAAATCCTTGGCCCTGGCAGTCGTCCGGCTGATTTCCTGAACCAGTTTGCCAAAGGCCGCCCCTTTTTCAGCACCGATCTTGCGGGCCAGAAAATCCATGGCCTGGATGCCCGAGGTTCCCTCATAGATGGGGGTGATCCTGCAGTCCCTTGTATATTGCTCCACCAGGTAATCCCGTGTATACCCGGCCCCGCCGAAGACCTGGATGGCCTGGTTACAGACTTCATAGCCCATGACGGCCATGTATTCCTTGACAATGGGGGTTAAAAGACTGAAAAAGGCCTCACCCAGGGCGTCGCCCTTGTTGCCCAGGCCCAGCTCTTCTCCGCACAGGGCCGCATAGTAGAAAAAGCTTCTCATGCCGGAAACATAAGCCTTCATCCGCAGCAGATTGCGCCGGACATCCGGGTGTTTGATAATGGGCACGGACTTTGCCCCGCGGTCGGCAAAATCGGCCAGGTCCCGTCCCTGGATCCGTTCCCGCGCATAATTGAGGGACTCAAGATAGGCGGCGCTGGCATAGGCCAGACCCTGGAGCCCGGTATTGAGCCTGGCGTCATTCATCATGTAGAACATGATCTTCATGCCCTTGCGCTCTTCACCCAGAAGAAACCCCAGGCATTCCCCCTTGCTGCCAAGGGCCATGGAGCAGGTGGCGCTGCCGTGAATCCCGTGTTTTTCCTCCACCCCGGTGCAGACAATATCGTTGCGGGCCCCCAGGCTCCCGTCCGGGTTCACCAGGAATTTGGGCACCAGAAAAATGGATATCCCGGTGGTTCCGGGGGGATCTCCTTCAATGCGGGCCAGTACCGGGTGGATGATATTCTCGGCCAGGTCGTGCTCACCGTTGGTGATAAATATTTTATTGCCGGTCAAAGAATAGGTGCCGTCCGGGTTCCGGCGGGCGCTGGTGGTCAGTGCCCCGACATCGGATCCGGCATCGGACTCGGTCAGCAGCATGGTGCCGCCCCATTCCGAAGAAGTCAGTTTTTTCACGTAGGTCTTTTTTTGCTCATCGGTTCCAAAGATCTGGATCATGATGGCGGTTCCGTTGCCCATGGTGGAATAGCAGTTCAGGGCCCAGTTGGCGGCCATGAAATATTCCATGACGGCAATGCCTAAGGCCCGGGGGGCTCCCTGTCCGCCCATTTCCGGCGGCATGATGAGATTGGGCCATTCCCCTTCCTTTAAAAGCGCAAAGGGACGGTGGAAACATTCCGGAACCCGGACCGAGCCATTTTCAAGCACCACGCCCTCCTCGTCCCCGGGCTTTAAGGTGGGCAAAATTTCCTTGATGGCCAGGGTTCTGGCCTCCTTCAGAATCAATTCACAGGTTTTTTTGTTGAATTCCTTGTATTGCTTTTCTTCCAGTATTTTTTCAAGACCCATCTGTTCCCAGAGAACAAAATCCAGGTCCCTTCTGTCCACGAGTTGTTGTGCCATGATGTCGATTCTCCTTATTCATTGTCGGGTTCAATATGTCTATACGTTGGATTTTCCTGTGATGCCACATAATTTTTTGGCCAGGGCCTGTTTTTTTTGAATGTCGGACTGGCGGGCGATCATGATCCGCTGGGCCTGGGGAGAGCCTGCACCGTGCATGGATTCGGTCAGATATCCCACGGCAGCGGTTCCAAGGCAAAGATTTTCTATGAACCGCAGGACCCGCCGGCGGTCCGTTGTTGAAACCGAATCATTGCCCTTCAGGTATTTGTTCAGCCAGGGGCCCACCTCTGCAGAATTGAAATCCTCATCCGACGGCAGGGTGACCATGAGTCCGCCGGCAATGTCCTGAGCCAGCCGTGCAATCTCAAAGGGCAGCCGGGTGACGTTCTGTTTGCAGACATTGGCCAGGAGCGTATGGACCAGATAGGTGCCGCTGGGCTGTTTTTCTCCCTTGCAGGCGCAGGCCACGGAACCCGCATAAAGGGTTTCGTTCAGATGGGTCATTTCAATGATCTTGTCCTTGATATGGGAGGCCTTGTGCGTACCATTGAATTCGGCAATGGTCTGGGCCGCCCCGATGAGGACATCACCCACGCCGGATTTACAGGCATAGCTCTGGCGGTGGTAGGAGGCGAACTGCTCCACGAGCCGCCCGGCAAATTCATATTCCTTATACATGAACACCCGTTCCCAGGGGACAAAAACATTGTCAAAGACCACCAGGGCCTCGTGGCCGCCAAAAAGGGGATTGCCGCAGTCAATGCGACCCTTTTCAAGCTTCCGGGTGTCGCAGGACTGACGGCCCATGATATAGATGATGCCCTCGGTATCACTGGGCAGGGCAAAGGAAACGGCAAAATCCTGGTCTGCCTCGCGCATGGAAACGGTCGGCATGACGATGATCTCATGGGAATTGACAGCCCCGGTCTGGTGGGCCTTGGCTCCCCTGACCACAATCCCGTTTTCATCCTCCTTGACCACATGCAGATACATGTCCGGGTCCGGCTGCTGGTGCGGGGGAAGGGACCGGTCCCCCTTGGTATCGGTCATGGCGCCGTCACAGGTCAGGTCATTTTCCTGGACATATTCCAGGTATTTGAGGAACCGCTTGTAATATGCGGTGCCGTATTCGGCATCGATATCAAAGGTCGTCACGGACAGGGCATTAAGGGAATCCATACCCACGCAGCGCTGAAAGCAAGAACCGGTCATGGACCCCATGAGCCGCCCCATATCGGTTTTTTTCACCAGGTCATCGGCGCTCTGGTGGATATGGCAGAACCGGTTGATGGTCTTGCCGGTAAGGTGGGAAGTGGCGGTCATGATTTCCCTGTAAGCCGGATCATGGGCCAGACCATAGGTCAGGGCCACGGCATTCATGGACGGGCGGATAATGGGGTCATCCACCACGTTTTCAATACGCCTGCCGAACATGTATACCTTTAGATTCAGTCTTCTCAGGCTTGCTTCATATTCTTTGGCCGTCATCATGGCTGAGTTCTCCTTGTTTTTTTTTGTGGAATGCAATCATACCCATGAACGGATTCAATAAAGGGCTTCGACGATGAGGGACGTTCCCATGCCCCCGCCGGCGCAGAGGCTCGCAAGTCCCAGCTTCGATCTTCTCTTTATCATCTCATGGATCAGGGTGGTGGTGATCCTGGCCCCGGTGGCGCCCACCGGGTGGCCCAGGCCGATGCCCCCGCCATTGACATTGGTGATGTCCCGGTTGAGGCCCAGGCCCATTTCACAGGCCAGGTACTGGGCGGCAAAGGCTTCGTTGAGTTCCACCAGCTCCATGTCCCTGAGTTCCAGTCCCGCTTTTTCAAGGGCCTTTCGGGTTGATGAAACCGGGCCGATGCCCATGATGTCCGGGGCAACGCCGGTGGTGGCTGTGGAAATGATCCTGGCCATGGCAGGCACCCCCAATTCCCTTGCCTTTTGCTCCGACATGAGGATCAGCCCCGCCGAGCCGTCATTGATGCCCGAGGCATTGGCCGCCGTCACCGTTCCGCCCGGCTTGAAAGACGGTTTAAGCTTTGAGATGGCCTCAAGGGTCATATCCCGCCGGGGATGCTCATCGGTATCAACCATGATGGGGCCTGTTTTTTCCCATACTACCACGGGAACAATCTCTTCCTTGAACCGGCCCCGGTCAATGGCCTTTATTGCCTTTTCATGGCTGCAAAGGGCGAATTCATCCTGGGCCTCACGGCTGATTCCATATTGTTCGGCCAGGTTTTCCGCCGTAATGCCCATGGCCGGCCCGATACCCAGGCAGGTCAGAGAATCCCACATGGAATCCCTGACCTGGGCATGGCCCATGCGGGTTCCCCACCGCATTTTTTCCATGGTATACTGGGCATTGCTCATGCTGTCGGTGCCGCCGGCCATGATGGCATCGGCTTCCCCGCATTTGATCTGGTAATATCCCATCTGCAGGGAAGACATGGAGGAGGTGCAGTTCCGGTGTACGGTGATGCCGGGTACCGTGTCGGGGATGCCGGCTTTAACGGCTGCCACCCGGGCAATATTGTTTTCCATATAGGTTTTCTGGTAATTGCAGCCCCAGATAACGTCATCCATGAAACCGGGGTCCATGTGGGACCGGTTCAACAATTCCTTCATCACCGGAAGGGTCAGCTCCAGGGCGGATAAATTTTTAAAGGCGCTGCCGTGCCTGCCGATGGCTGTCCGGCAGGCGGCAACAATGACGACTTCATTCATATGACGGGTTCCTTATCTGTGTCAGGTATGTCAGGCCTGGGTTTTCCGGTAATCGTAAAAACCTTTCCCGGTTTTCCGGCCGTACTCGTTTTTTGAATATCGTTCCACAATGGCAGGGCTGGGTCTGTCGGACGAATGCCGGGTTTCCCGGTATCTTTCCATGAGAACCAGGTACTGCAGGTCAATGCCCGTCAGATCCAGGAGCTCAAAGGGCCCCAGAGGATGTCCCAGGCCGTTGCGGACCGCCGTATCAATGCCTTCCATGGAACAGACCTCCTGGTCCAGAAGGAAACAGGCCTCCTTGGTAATGGCGGAAAAAAAGCGGTTCACCACAAAGCCGTAGATTTCCTTATGAACAAGGACCGCCTTGCGTTTTAATCGTTCAGCCACAGCCAAGACGGCGGCGATGGTGTCATCGGAAACATGGGGGCCCTTCACCACTTCAACGAGTTTCATGACCAGGGCCGGATTAAAAAAATGAAGGTTCAATACCTTTTCCGGCCGGCGGGTGGCATCGGCTATCTTTGAACTGACAATATAGGAGCTGTTGGTGGCCAGGATGGCATGGGACGGGCAGATCTCGTCCAACCGGCCGAAAAACTCCCGTTTGACGTCCAGTTTCTCAACAATGGCCTCAATGACCAGGTCTGCATTCCCGGCCCCGGTATCAAGGTCATGGGTAAAAACCAGCCGGGATAGAATATCGTCGGCTTCAGTGCGGGTCATTCTTTGTTTTTGAACCTGCTTGTCAAGCCAGGTCATGGAAAAAGACCCGGCCTGCTCAAGGGCAGGGCCAGACAGGTCCGTACAATGGACGTGAAATCCGCAGACCGCCGCATGCAAGGCAATCTGGTGCCCCATGGTGCCTGCACCCGCCACACAGATATGGTTGATTTCTTTCATTGGTATACACTCTCCATGTTTTCAGGCAGGCCGCGCAATCCCATGAAATAAAACCCCTTCCTTCCATGGGGAATGACATCCCTGCCCAATGTCATTTTTGCGTCAAAGACGCTGCAAATATTTTTCATCCCGGCATCCCAGTGCCTTTAAGGCAAAGACAAACAAGGTCTCAATGATTTCATTGACGGACATGGAGCCTCCTGATTTGTACCAGACCCTGGCCCGGGCGATAATGGATGCAATGGCAAAGGAGGCCATTTTAATATCCGTGGTTTCAAACACCCGTGCATCAATACCCCGTTTGATGACCAGACGCAGGAGCTTGTCATATTCGTCCCGTTTTTCAATGATGATCCGCTGATGTTTTTTATTCAGGCATCGTAAGCTTGCATCAAACAATACCTTGGAAGTCCGCATCTTTCCCAGGGTGACCCTGCCGTGGGCCTCGAATATGGTTTTGAGCTGGATCACCGGGTCTGTTGTTTCGTCGGTTTCAATGCCCCGCATGGAATCCACAATGGCTTCCATTTCCTGGCTTAAAATTTCAAACAGGATCTCTTCCTTGCTGGGGAAAAAATTGTAAATATTGGCCGGCTCGCACCCGTAGGCCAGGGCAATGTCCTTTACCGTTGTATTATGGTAGCCTTTGACGCCGAAAAGCGCCCTGGCTTTGGCCATGATTTTATTACGGACCGGGCTTGGTCTTTTGATTTTTACGGGTTTTGTCTTAGCCATGGGTCCCGCCTTTTTCCTGGTATTTATAAAACATAGGATCTTCCTTTATGGGTTAGTTAATCTCATTCACTTCAAAGGCACCAACATACCAATTTTTAACCCGTTTATAAATACCGATATCCTTTCTCGCATTTTTTTATGCTGAATACATGGCCTCGATGATATCCTTGAAGGCCTCGTTTACAAATTTCCGTTTGATCTTCATGGTCGGCGTGACTTCACCGTCTTCTTCATAGAGCCGTTTGGGCAGGATGGTAAATTTCCGGATATTTTCCACCTTGGCCAGGGTCTGGTTAACCGCTTTGACTTCCCTGTCAATGAGAGAAATCACGTCCTGGCTTTGGGTCAGGTCCTTATAGGTTGAAAACTGAATTTTGTTGTCCTGGGCAAATTTTACAATATTGTCTTCATCGATCATGACAAGGCAGGTCAGATATTTTCGCCTGTCTCCGATGACCACGGCATCATTGATGTAGATGCTGGCCTTGAGTTTGTTTTCAATATACTGGGGCGTTATATTCTTGCCGCCGGCCGTCACAATGATATCCTTTTTCCGGTCCGTGATTTTCAAAAAGCCCTGGCCGTCGATTTCACCCACATCTCCGGTGCAGAGCCAGCCATCCGTAAAACTCTCCCGTGTCGCATCCTCGGATTTAAAATATCCCTTAAATGTACCCGGGGATTTGACCAGGATTTCACCGTCCGGAGCAATTTTAAGATCAACACCCTTCAGGGCCCGTCCCACGGTGCCGAATTTAACCCTTCCCTGGACAGGGCTGGTGGTCACCCCCGTGGCCTCGGTCTGGCCATAGCCTTCAAAAAGATCCATGCTGATGGACTGGAAAAACCGCAACACTTCCTTTGATATGGGGGCTGCCCCGGAATAGGCCACCCTGATGCGGTCAAAGCCAAGCCGTTCCTTGAGCTTTCTGAAGACCAGGAACCAGGCAAGAAAATTAAGAATTTTAAGACTCACAGGGACTGGTTTTAAGTCCATGAGGAGGTCGGCCCGGCGTTCACCGATTTTTAGTGCCCGGTTGAAAACCATCCGTTTGAGCCAGGTGGCGTCGGCCATCTTGATCATGATGCTGGAATAATATTTTTCCCAGATCCGGGGAACGGCATAGCCGATGGTGGGCGAAATTTCAATCATATTCTGCATGACCGTGTCCGGCTTTTCGACAAAATTCACGATATAGCCGAACCGGATATGGATAAACACCGTAAATAGCCGTTCAAAAATATGGCAAAGGGGCAGAAAGGACAGGACTTCGTCGCTGTTGTATACCGGGTTGGCTTCGGCAACGGCCTTGGCCGTCCACATCACGTTTTTATGGGTCAGCATGGCGCCCTTGGGCGGGCCTGTGGTGCCGGAGGTATAAATGAGAACGGAAAGATCGTCCTCACGGACCTGGTCCTGTTTTTCCTTAAACAGGGACGGGTTTTCCAATGCGATTTTTTCTCCCAGATCTAAAAGGGCGTCAAAGGTCATGACCATGGGATCATCAAAATAGCGAAGCCCTTTGGTGTCCCAGACGATGACTTTTTTCAATCCGGGGGCCTTGTTCCTGAACTTGAGCCATTTATCGAGCTGTTCTTCATTTTCGGCAAACAGGAATTTGGCGTCGCTATGGTTGATGACATACTCCACCTGCTGCCAGGCATTGGTGGCATAGACGCCGACGGAGACACCTCCGACACACTGGATCCCCATATCGGCCATGACCCACTCAATGCTGTTGTCCCCGATGATGCAGGCGGCATCTCCCTTGCCAAGCCCCAGGGATACCAGGGCGCATCCCACCTGCCGGGCTTTTTCATGATACCGGCTCCAGGTAATATTCTGCCAGAGTCCCAGCTCTTTGGTCCTTAAGGCCACTCTGGAACCGTTCTGGGAGACAATTTGATTAAAAATATACGGGACAGTTTCCATTGTTTGCTAGTTCCTTAAATTTAACGCCATGCCTTTTTCCTTTTCCACCGCTGGAATCCCTTTGCCGATGCCTCTGATTTGATGCCCAGGTAAAATTCCTTTACATCCTTGTCCTCCCTCAGCTCCCTTGAGGAACCCTTCATGACAAAGCGTCCGTTTTCCAGGATCAGGCCGGTGGACGAGATGGACAGGGCCATGTTGGCATTCTGTTCCACCAGAAGGATGGTGACCCCACTTTTATTGATTTCCCTGATAATGGAAAAAATCTCCTTGACCAGAAGGGGAGACAGTCCCAGGGAGGGTTCATCCAGGATCAAAAGCCTGGGCCTCAGCATGAGTGCCCTTCCCAAGGCCAGCATCTGCTGCTCACCGCCGGAAAGGGTGCCGGCCCACTGATGGGTGCGCTGTTTTAAAATGGGAAAATATTCAAATACCTTTTCAATGTCGGCCTTGATATTCTTTGTATCCGTCCGGGTATAGGCACCCATGAGAAGATGCTCATGGACCGTTAGCTCCTCAAATACCTCCCGACCTTCAGGGACATAGGCAATGCCCTTCCGGACAATGAGGTCCGTGTCCTGGTGCTGGATGGGCCGGCCGTCAAACAGGATGGTCCCCTTGTCGGGCTGATCCTTGATCAATCCCATGATGGTTTTCAGGACAGTGGATTTTCCGGCCCCGTTATTGCCGAGAATCGCCGTAATACTCCCCTCTTCCACTGAAAAGGAAACTCCGCGCAGGGCATATACCAGGTCATAATAGGTCTCAATATTTTTAACTTCCAGAAGATCCGCCATCATCCATTCTCCTCGCCGATATAAGCCTTGAGCACTTCCGGATTCTGCTGGACCTGTCTGGGTGTGCCCAGGGTCACCGGCTGTCCGAAATTAATGGCCAGAACCCGGTCTGAAATATCCATGACCATTTTCATGTCATGCTCGATGAGCAGGATGGAGATGCCCAGTTCATCCTGGATATCCTTTATCCAGAAAATCATGTCCTGTTTTTCTTCCGAATTCATCCCGGCACAGGGTTCGTCCAGCAAAAGCAGCTCCGGCTCAAGGGCCAGGGCCCGGGCAAGCTCGATCTGCTTCTGGGTGCCGTAGGGCAGTCCGCCCACAAGCTTGTCCCGGACACTCTGGAGTTCAAGAAAATCAATGACTTTTTCCACGAACCGCCGGTGGCGGATTTCTTCCCTTGCAGCAAAGGAATTCCGTCCCCACATGGCCATGCCTGAGAACAGTCCGGTCTTCATGTGGATATGACGACCGGACATGATATTCTCCATGGTATTCATGTTGGAAAAGAGCTCGATATTCTGGAAGGTCCTGGCAATCCCCATTCTGGCGATGGCGTCCGGCTTTTTGTGCTGTATTTTCTTTCCCCTGAAGACAATGTCGCCCCTGTCGGGCTTATAGAGCCCGGAGATGCAGTTGAACAGGGTGGTCTTCCCCGCACCATTGGGTCCGATGACGGAGAAGATCTCACCCTTTTTCATGGTAAAACCGATGTCCTGAAGGGCCTTGATCCCGCCAAATGAGATATACAGGTTCTCAATATCGAAAAAAGAAGTCGATTCCATGCTATTCCATTTTTATCCAGTCGGTCAGTGTTTTTGTTTCACCGTTTGGCAATGCCTGGATCAGAAAACTGCTCCGGGTTCCCTGACGGCAGTAGATATCGTTTTTATCATAGGGTTTGAAATTGATTTCAGGCCCCAGGGACTGGAACCCCTTGATGGATTCCATGGCGGTTACGAATTTCTCCCGGGTAAGATCCTGTCCTGCCCGTTTGATGCCTTCAACAAGCGGTTCGGCATAGGTGATGCCGGCAGAATAGAATTGGCCCCAGCGCTCCTCTTTGGCTGCGTATTTATCAAAGATTTCCTTTTTGTATTTTATGATCAAGGGGTGATCCGATGTGGTTACCGGCCCGAAGGTGGGGCAGATGACGCCCTCATACAAGCCCTTTGAAATATAATTCATAAATACAAAATCAGAGGTTGTACTGGATCCCATGAACTGAGGGGCAAACCCCATGGCTTTGGCCGTTCCCACAATACGGACGGAGTGGCTCACGGTGGTCCATAACAGCACCGTATCTGCCTCTGCTTTTTTCAGTTCCATCACATGGGGTTTCAAATCTTCTTCGGCTGCTTCCACGGGAACCTTGGCCACCAGCTCCAATCCATGGGCCTTTAATTCTTCCATTGCCCCGTCAAGACCGTTCTTGCCATATTCGTCATTCAGATAGGCAATGGCGATTTTTTTCTTTCCCAGGTTTTCTATGGCATATTTCACAAGGGTTTTGGCTTCATAAAAATATAGGGGGTACACGGCAAACAGATATTTCTCAGGAGGGGAAACCCAATGCATGGACCCGGCTGACGGCCCGACCCAGGGGACCTTTCTTTCCATGAGATAGTCTTTTACGGCAAGGCCGGGAGAGGTCCCGACGCCTGCAACCCAGGCAAAAATGCCGGTGCCTTCCTGAAGTTCTTTAACGCCCGCCTTTGTTTTAGCCGGGTTGTAGCCGTCATCAAACATGTGATAGACGATTTTCCGGCCGTTAATACCGCCATTTTCATTGATCCATTTAAAATAGTCTCCGGTTCCCCTTGCAACAGCTCCCCAGGCAGCCGCCGGTCCTGTCTGGGGACCCCACTGCCCGATATGGATTTCCGTATCGCTTACCCCTTCCTCAGCCATAAGGTTGGGCATAAACCCGAAAAACAAAACCAGGGAAACAAATAGTACCGTTAAACCGTTTTTCATTACTTCCTCCTTTGCAAATTGTTTTTGGTTAACTCCTGCCTTATACTTTTTTTACATAATGCCTTGAAAAAAGTCCGCTGGGTTTAAAACAAAGAATCAGCACAATAATGACAAACGCGACCACGGATTTGAACTCAATGGAGACATATCCACCAAACAGGTTTTCAATAATGCCCAAGAGATAGGCGGCAATGACGGCTCCCGGCAGGGAGGTCATCCCTCCCATGACGGCGGCGGCAAATCCCTTGAGCATGGGGTCCCACATCATATAGGGATGCATCATCACAGGTGAAATCAACAATCCTGCCACAGCCCCCACTGCCGAGGAAATCCCCCAGGTCATCATGAGTATCCGGTTGGTCCGGACCCCGACGATTTTTGCCGCCGTATTGTTCTGCTGGGTGGCTTTCATGGCCAGCCCCAGCCTTGAATATCTGAAAAACAGAAAAAGCACGCTCATCAGCACCAGGGCGGAAACAAGGATCAACACCTCCAGTTTGCCGATGAAAAGGTCCTGTATCATATATGAATCATAGGGGCCAATGGGAAAGGGCATGGTTTTCTGTTCTGCACCGAATTTCCAGGAAACCGTTCCCAAAATCATCATTTCAATTCCGATGGTGATGACGATCATTCCAAGAACATTGGGGTCCTTGGCCCTTCTCAGGATGAAAAATTCAAGCAAACAGCCCAGCAGGACCGCAAAGGCAATGGCAAGAAAAAAAGCCGGCACTAGGGACATCTTCAGGGTGGTCAGCATCATCATGGCAATAAAAGAAGAGGCCAGCGCCATTTCCCCCTGGGCAAAATTGGGCACTTCAGAGGTTTTATAAATGATGACCATGGCAAGTCCCATGAGAGCATAGGTACTTCCCACCGCAATTCCGCTGACAATCATTTGGATAAAATCCAGCATGTGTTTCTCCTTTTAAAAGGGCCAGGTTTTCCAGTATTTTTTCGTCCTGATCCAGACACCATAGAGCCCCAGGGGTTCAAACAGCATAATGGAAACCATGATGGCGCCGAAAATGATATATTGGATATTGGAGACCCCGTTTATGGAAAACCATGATTCAGACAGTTTCTGAAGCCACCCTCCCACATAGGGAATATTCAGGATATTCCGCAACTGAAGATCCAGCCAGCACAGCAGTACGGCACCCGTGACCGACCCCATGATGGACCCCAGGCCCCCCACGACAACCATGGCCAGAAACATGATGGACATCATCAGGGTGAAAATCTCAGGCTCGATGAATCTTAAGACAAAGGCGTACAATCCGCCTGCAACGCCCGCATAAAAGGCACTGACGGCAAAGGCAAGGGTTTTATACAAAAGGATGTTTACCCCCATGGTCTGGGCGGCGATATCGGCATCCCGGATGGCAATAAAAGCCCTTCCCACCCTGGTTTTGATAAGATTTCGCATCGCCATAAGCATCAGAATCGCAACGGTGATTAAAAGCAGATAAAATTTCTTGTCATCGTCAATCTGCCAGGGGCCGATGAACAGCTCCGGCGTATGGATGCCTTCCCGGCCGCCGAACAGTTTAATTTTGCCGATAATCTTTGTTATGGTCAGCCCGAATCCCAATGTTGCAATGGCAAGATAGGGCCCCTCAAGCCTCAGGGACGGAAGGCCCAGGATAAAACCGAATCCGGCGGCCGCCAGGGCTGCGCACGGCAGGGCCAGAAGAAAGGGAAAGGAGGCTTTGGTCATGAGGATCACGGTTCCATAGGCCCCGATGGCGAAAAAACCCGCATGGCCCAGGGAAATCTGTCCCGTAAATCCCACCAGCAGATTCAGGCCTGCGGCAACAATGATATTGATGGCAATATAATTGGCCATATAAATATAATAATTGGGGGCAAAAAAAGGAAACAGATAAAGAAAACCGAGCAAAGAGATAAACCAGAACCCCACTACAGGAGAGGTCAGAAATTGAATATCTTCGTAATAATCTATTTTCTTATCCATTGCGAGACCCCCTTTTTCAATTCTATTCGGTCATAATTAATTAATGTCATTAATATTAATATGATTAATTGAAAAGCATAGAAATGCTTATAGGAAAAGGACTTTCAAATGTCAATATTTTTTATTTTAAATTTATAACTATTTTTCATCCATAAAATAAGAGGGCTTCTGAAAAAAGTTGCGGTCGTGGAAGGTTATACCGTCAAATACTGGATACCTAAAGTCCTCGGATATTCAACCAGCAAATGTCAATAATTATAGAGAAGGAATTGATCTGATACAGAAATCTATAGTCAACCAATGAGATAAGACTATTGATCGCCTTGCTTAATCTCCTTTCCATAGTCTTCTGTCTATCGCTTCACTGCTTTGAGAATAGAATTTTAATGTATTGACATAAGGAAAATTTTGATATAGCTAACCAGAATTATAGGAAGGGACAGATAATTTTGATATATCGCTCTTCGTATTCTTGTATCCTGCTCTAATTATAGCACAACCTCTTTTTTCATTTCCTGCTGACTGATCCTGTTCTGTCAAAGGAATAAAATTCATATTTATTTGTATGAGGGGGTTGAAATGTTTAATTTAACAGGCTTTCCTTATAAAATTTTTTTCTTTTTTCTAATGTTTCTATTTTGTGAACCATTGATGTTTCAGCCTGTCAGTCAAGCAGGGGTTACTCTGGATGGGACCCGTGGACCTCAAATGGCCCTAAACGGCCCTGATTACCAAATCCTGGCAGAGCATGGAAGCATCAATGGCAGTAATTTATTCCACAGTTTTGGACAATTTAATATTGATACGGGTCAGAGCGCAACCTTTAACGGGCCTGCCGGCATCCAGAATATTATCGGCAGGATAACCGGTGGAGCCCTGTCCAGTATTGACGGACCAATAAAAGCAACAATTCCCTCTGCAAATCTCTATTTGATGAATCCCGCCGGATTCTTATTCGGTCCCAATGCAAGCCTGGATGTGAGCGGATCTTTTCATGTGAGTACCTCAGATTATATTTCTCTGGGCAATAGCGGAATCTTTTATGCAGACCCGATAAAAACAAGTGTGCTGACGGTTGATCCACCAACCAGTTTTGGATTTGTCGACAGCAACCCGGCTGGGATAATTATTCAAGAAGCTACTCTTGAAGTGCCTCAAGGGAAAACCCTGTCCTTGATCGGAGGGAATATCGAAATTACAGGAACGAACTCTAAAAAAGGGGTACTATCCGCATCAGGCGGAAGAATTGATATCGCCAGTATCGCCTCCCCAGGTATTATCACACCTGACGATTCTGTTGCATTACCTGATTTTGAAGCAGATTCATTTGAAATTCTTGGGAATATCAATATGTTCCAGGGAAATATTGATGCCGGGGGGAAGGGTGGCGGAACCGTCTTTATCCGTGGCGGCAAGCTTACCGTTGACAGTTCATTTATTTATGCCAGCACAAAAAGCGCAAGCGAAACTGTTCAAGGTAACGGCATTGACATAAAAATTGCTGGAGATATGCTGATTGACAACTCTGCCGGAACAGGATCTGCAATCGGAACCAATATATATAATAATGTCAATCAAAATTCCGGCGGGGTAAGGATCAGCGCAGATCTTCTGGAAATTAAAAATGGTGCCAGCATCCAATCCGTTGCTTTTCCTGGCAGTGTCGGACGGAGCGGGGACATAGAGTTAAAAACCGAAAGTCTTCTGGTTCAAAATTCAGGGATTATTCAAGCCGGTACGGGCGGTTCTAAAAAAAGCGGTAATATCATAATCAACACCGATAACCTGGAGATACATGATAATGGGGTTATATGGACCAACGCATTTGGCGGCTCAGGAGACAGTGGCGATATCCGTGTGACTGCCGACAATGTCATTCTTTCAAATGAAAAATATCCTGGATATCTCACAGGCATAACCACCCAGACTTATTGGCCCGGTACCGGAAAGGGTGGTGACATCACCCTTTATACTAAAAATATGATGATGCTTTCGGGAACTGAACTGTCAACCCCTAGCTTTTACCTGGGACAGGCTGGAAAAATTGAGGTGACAATTGAAGAAAAAGGTTCTGTTACAGGTAAAAACGGAGTTGATACCGGTATATTTGCCAATACATTCTGGAGCGGTAATGGCGGGGATGTTGAAATCAATGCCAGCCAGTTTGAAATGAATACGTACGCCAGTATCCAGGCTTCTGCATATTCAGTGGGAAATGCAGGCAATGTGTCTTTTGATGTGGATATCCTTGAGATAAAAGATGGATCAAACATTTCCACCACCGGAATATTTGGATATGGCGGAGACAGCGGTAAGGTGAATATCATATCAAAAAAACTGATATTGTCAGGGTTTGAATCATCAACTGACCCCTTTGGAACGGATTTTGCCGGCATAAGTACGGTTTCGGGCTATTATGGTGGAAAAGGAGGGGATATTGATATTCAAACCGTAGATCTTGAAATGACTCACAGAAGCCTGATTACCGCCAACTCCTATGGCCCGGATAAAGGAGGGCTTATAAAAATAAAGGCAGAAAACATAGATGTCCTGAATGGCTCCGCAATTACTGCCGGCGCATACGGTTCCGGTGATAGCGGCCGGGTGACAGTGGATACTGATCGGCTGTTGGTTTCCGGTGTCCACCCTGAGCTGTATCAGGATCAGATAAGCAACAAGGAATCTATTGCTGTTTCGGCAATCGCATCCCAGGCAGGTCTCAATGGCGGTAACAGTGGGAACCTAGACATAAAGGCCATAACCCTTGAAGTGCTGGATGGAGGGATTCTGAGCACCGATGCCTTTGGTACAGGGAATGCAGGTGATATTAATATTACTTCAGTGCATCTGCTTGTATCTGGTGAAAATGCAGATAAGAAAAATTTCGTCATCAATACCGGAAGGGGTTCTGAGGGAGCTAGTTCCGGTATTACGTCCGGAACAACCTTCGTGTATTTAGGAGACCTTGCCACCGGCAATGGCGGCAATATTTTCATAAATACACAAACCCTGCTAATGAAAGAGGGGGGAAGCATCAATTCTGGAACATCGACACCCGGAAAAGGCGGAAATATTGACATATCCACCCAAAATACAGCCCTTCTTTCCGGAGCATCAATTTCTGCCGGAAGCAGGATTTCGGAACTGGCTGGAAATGCCGGTAACATAAAAATTTCAACCACGGAAAATTTTACTATGAACAATGCCACGCTTCTGACCTCTTCCGAACAGGCTAAAGGAGGAAACATAGATGTTGAGGCATATCGCATGGAACTTAGCGACACCACCAATATTTCCGCCCAGAGCAGCGGTCAGGGGAATGCCGGCAATATTTACCTTACCGGGCAGCATTCCGTTGTCATTGATAAAAGCAAGGTAACCACCGAAGCCCTACAGGCCGACGGCGGCAATATCAAGGTGACTGCCGACTATATGATCAAGCTTGATGACAGTGAAATATCCGCCAGTGTCGGAGGTGGTGCTGAAACAACCGGGGGCAATATCAGCATTGATCCCCAATATGTCCTCCTTAAAAACAGCAGGATCACAGCAAATGCCTTTGAAGGACAAGGGGGAAACATCGAAATTGTTTCCAATGTGTTTCTGGCTGATCCGGACAGTGTTATTGATGCCTCTTCTTCGCTTGGAATTGACGGCCAGGTGGATATCAGATCACCCATAAGCCAGGTCAACGGTCTTATATCCCCATTGTCCAAGGATTTCAGAAGTGCTGTGGCACTGCTTCGGGAATCCTGCATGGCAAGGGTGCATAAAGGAGAATACAGCAGTTTCATGATAAAGGGGCGTGACAGCCTTCCTGTTGAGCCGGGAAGATTTTTATCAAGTCCATTGTCCATACAGTAAATGATTTGACCCAGTCATGAAAAAATAATCAAGGTGTATACCGGATGATACATTTACTAATTTTTAAATACCAAAGCATTGTATCAGGGATTGAAAAAGCACGCAACCTTTGGGCCCTGCAGATCCTATTCATGATCCTTCTGGGTATCAGTACCCAGGCACAAGGTCTGAATCTCCTTGACCCGCAAGGACTTCCCAGAGGGGAATTGCTGCCGCTGCC
This sequence comes from Desulfobacula sp., assembly GCA_023701135.1. Lineage (GTDB taxonomy): Bacteria > Desulfobacterota > Desulfobacteria > Desulfobacterales > Desulfobacteraceae > Desulfobacula. Next base: position 89,878 of record JAMPXP010000001.1, read on the forward strand.
GGACCGTCCGCCATCTGAGTTGATTTTGCCTGTTCAGCCTCCTGTTCAGAAAAATCTCGATAAAAGGCCTATACCCAGAATCCTGATCCGCGAGATTGTGGTAAAAGGAAATACTGTTTTTTCCGACCATGAACTCAGCCGGCTCACAGCCCCATACCTGAACAGAATTTTGACCAATGAGATACTTGATGAAATCCGTCACACACTGACCCTTTACTATATAAACAAAGGGTATGTGAACTCGGGTGCCATTATTCCCGACCAGACTATTGTCGATGGAAAAATTATTTTTGAGATTATTGAGGGCAGGATTACCCATATTGATGTAAAAGGCAATACATGGTTTTCCAAGGGATATATAGAAGACAGGCTCAATCTTGATGCAGGACCTCCCCTGAATATAGACCCTCTGCAAAAAAGGCTGCAACGGCTCCAGCAGGATTCGCGCATATCGCATATCCAGGCAGAACTCAAGCCCGGAGTAAATCTTGGAGACGGCCTGATGAACGTGATGGTAGAAGAAAAAAATCCCATCCAGATTCAGTTTGGCTTTGATAATTTTCAGACGCCAAGCATTGGCGCAGAACGCGGGTTTACAAACATTGCACATCAGAATCTAACCGGTCACGGAGATATCCTCAATCTGAACGGAGTGACAGCCAAGGATTATAACCCCCAGATGGATGTCGGCTATTCGCTTCCCATAACAGCCCATGATACCGGTTTGAGCCTGCGTTATCGAAGAAACAATCATAATGTTACAGAAGGAGATTTTGAAGATCTTGATATTAAAAGTGAATCCGAGATATTTCAGATAACCCTGAGACATCCTTTTTACCAGACCCTAACCCAGGAGTTTGCCATGTCATTCACCGGGGGAAACAGCAGAAACCGAACATTTTTACTGGGCGAACCCTATTCGTTCTCACCCGGGGCCGTTGATGGAGAATCAATAAACACAGTTCTGCGGTTTGCTCAGGAATGGACGTATCGCACCCAGAAACAGGTTGTTGCAACAAGATCACAATTCAGCCTTGGTATTGATGCGATGGATGCCACTATCCATAACAATGGTCTTCCTGATGGAGAATTTTTTTCCTGGCTGGGGCAGGTCCAATGGGCCGGAAGACTGGACACCCTGAACACTCAGTTGATATTTCGAACAGATCTGCAGCTTTCCAATGATTCCCTGCTGGGACTTGAACAGATTTCAGTTGGCGGCCGCTACAGCGTAAGAGGATACCGTGAGAACCAGTTGGTCCGGGACCAGGCACTGATCTCATCCATTGAGGCCAGAATTCCCCTGGTTCAAGATAAAGGCTGTACCGAATACCTGCAATTGGCCGCTTTTTTTGATTTTGGTGAGGCCTGGAACAAATTTCAGGAGACCCCTTCGCCCCGAAACATTTCAAGTGTGGGTCTTGGAATGAGATGGGCCGGTTTTTTAATGAAAACCCCTTTTGAGATAAGACCGAAATTTGAAATCTACTGGGGATATCCCCTCAGGCATGTTGATACAGCCGGAGGCGATCTTCAGGACGAAGGAATCCATTTTCAATTTGTAATACAAAATTTTTTTTAACAAAGATTAAAGGGCCGACGGTTATGATCCAGAATCCTTCAAAAAAAACAGATATTCCTTTTTTTACGGTTTCTTTTTTACTGTCCATGATGGCAGTTGTTTTATTTTCCCTGGTCTTTTTTGCATGTGTACCGCAGATAATTGGAAAAAGGGGAACTGATCCTGTCTCAAATTTGGAAATCCCGTCACCGGAAGCATATTATGAAAAAGGAGTTCTGAATTTCAAAAAAGGTGATTTTGAAGCTGCCATCAAAAACTGGACCCAATCAGAAGCATTATATAAAGATATGGGAAAACCGGAAAAGCAATGCATGGTATGGATTGAACTCTCACGGGCATACCAGGCCATCGGATTGACCAGTCAGGCACTGGATGTGCTGGAAAAGGCGCTCGACCTGGCAGAAAAATCCGAAAATAAATACCATCAGGCATCGGTACTCACTCATCTTGGAAATCTGCATACCATCATGGGAAATGAAGACCAGGCGGAAAACTATTTAACCCGCAGTCTTTATATTTCCGACATGCTTGATGATCCTGAGCTTTCAGCATCCATTCTGAATAACCAGGGCAATCTTTATTTATATAAAAAGAATTATGGAACTGCTGTCCAGGCCTACACCGAAAGTATAAAATTATCAAAAAACGGCAACAACCCGTTGCTGACAATCACCACTCAGATAAACTGTGCCCGAGCCTGTATGAAAAACGACCAGGCTGGGATTGCCAAAGAACTGCTGAAAGAGGCTATGAAAAATCTGAATCTGCTGGAAGATTCCAATTTCAAGTCCTATGGATTAATGAATATCGGTCTGGCCTATGGCGATCTTGGAAATCAGTTGCCAAATTCCGAAGATGATTTTAACACCCATTGCCATGAGATCTTCACCCAGGCACTGGGTGTTGCCCGGAGAACAGGGGACCTTCGTGCCATGTCCTATGCCTTTGGGTATACGGGAAAATTATACGAGGATGCACATCGCTATGAAGAAGCCCTGGTGCTAACTCAAAGAGCTGCTTTTGCTGCACAACAGGTTTATGCGCCTGAATCCCTTCACAAATGGCAGTGGCAAACCGGACGCATCCTCAAACATATGAACGATGTTGGAGAAGCTGTTTCAGCTTACAGGCGGGCGATCTTTACGCTTCAGTCCATCCGTCAGGAAATCGATAATTGCCACGATATTCAGCAGGCATCTTTCAGAAAAATTGCAGGCGCTGTCTGTTTTGAGCTGGTGGATTTGCTTCTTCAGCAGAACAAATTCGTGAAAGATCAGGAAAAACATACGTCTCTGCTGCTTGAAGCACGGGATCTGGTTGAATTGCTCAGGGTTTATGAGCTTAGAAATTATTTTAAGGATGATTGTGTGGATGCGGCAGGATTTCATTCCGTCAATCTTGAATCCATTTCCGAAACTGCTGTTGTTATTTATCCGATACAGCTTGAAGAACGCATGGAACTGCTGGTCAGCCTGCCCTCGGGTTTAAAGCAGTTTACCATTCAGGTGGACCTTGAAACAATGACCCGGGAGATCAGAGAATTTCGCAGAAAACTAGAAAAACGCACAACATGGGAATTTCTCCCCCATGCCCAGAAGCTGTATAATTATCTGATACGGCCCCTTGAGCCGGAGCTTTTTGCCATCAAAGCCGATACCTTGGTTTTTGTACCGTCAGGTTCTCTTAGAACAGTTCCTATGGCAGCGCTCCATGACGGCAAAGAATTCCTGATTCATAAATATGCAACTGCGATCACGCCGGGGTTAAACCTGATTGATCCGGCTCCCATCAAAAGAAAAGAGATAAACATTCTATCCGCAGGGATTACCCAGACATCACTGGGTTTTCCTCCGCTGCCCGAGGTCGCTACTGAACTTGAGAATATCGGCAGGCTTTTTCCAAGCAAGCAGCTCCTGAATCAGGATTTTTCGATCTCCAACATGGAAAAGGAATTGAAAAAGGATGAGTTTAACATTGTACACATTGCTTCCCACGGACAATTTCAGGCTGATGTGGATCAAACCTTTGTTCTGGCCTTTAATGAAAAGCTTACCATGAACACCCTTGACAAATATGCGGGATTCCTGCAGTTTCGCAAAATTCCCCTGGACCTGTTGACCTTGAGTGCCTGCGAAAGCGCTGCCGGAGACGATCTGGCAGCCCTTGGCATGGCTGGTGTCGCTGTCAAGGCAGGGGCAAGAAGTGCGCTGGCCACCTTGTGGTCTATCAGTGATATGGCCTCTTCCATTCTGATCCATCAGTTTTATCTCCAGATCAAAGATCCTTCCGTTTCAAGGGCCAATGCGCTTCAGCAGGCACAATTAAGCCTGCTTGAGGATCCGAGGTATGGACACCCGGGATACTGGTCCCCATTTTTACTCATCAATAACTGGCTATAAGAAAAAAGGCTCCGGTTATGAATTTATTTCGAAAGCTGCTCAGGTTTCCTCCTGTTCCCATATGTTTTATCTCCGGTCTGTGCTTTCTGGTCATCATGGGTCTGCGGAGTTCGGGTTTTCTTGAGGACCTTGAACTCAAAGCCTATGATTGGCTCATAAGGTCAAGACCAGAATCAAAGGAAGTCCCACCCCGGATTCTTATTATTCAAATTTCCGAAGAAGATATCCTTGCCATAGGTAGTTGGCCGCTGACGGATGCCACACTTTCACAAGCCCTTAAAATCCTTTTGAAACATCATCCCTGCGCCATCGGGTTGGATATTTTCCGGGATATTCCTATCCCTCCGGGATCCGAGGAGTTGAGTTCGGTATTAAGCACCAACCCCAATATCATCTGTGTTATGAAATTCGGCCACGGAGGTGTGCCGCCGCCGCCAATCATAGAAGGCACGGATCAAGTGGGGTTTAACGACATGCTGGTAGACCCGGGCGGGATTATCAGGAGAGGGCTGCTTTTTCTTGATAACGGCCAACAGGTATATACTTCTTTTAACCTGCTCCTGGCACTTCGGTTTTTACAAAAAAACGATGTAATAGCCCAACCCGATGACCGAAATCCGGAAAATTTAAAACTGGGCCGGACAACCATTAACCCCCTGAAACGAAATGATGGCGGGTATGTGAATGCCGATGACAGGGGATATCAATATCTGATCGATTTTAAGGACCCATCCGATTTTTATCAGTCCTATTCTTTGACCCGCCTGTTGTCAGGGGACATTAACCCTGTGGACATCCAGGACAAAATTATATTTATCGGAGTGGCAGCCCAAAGTGTAAAAGACCATTTTTATACCCCGTTCAGCCGTGGGTTCCAGGCAGAGCAGCAAATGCCGGGTGTTGTCCTGCACGCCCATCTGGCAAGCCAGCTCATCCGGTTTGGATTGCATGAAAGCCTGCCAATAAAAACGGTCAAAGAGAAACAGGAATATTTGCTCATATTGATATGGAGCCTGATAGGCTGTCTTACCGGTTTTTTCATAAGATCCCCCTGGCGGTTTTCCATGATGACGGCAGCGGGACTTTTTCTTCTCTGGCTTTTTTCATATGCTGCATTTCTAAACGGATGGTGGATTCCGATGGTTCCCCTTGCCCTGGCCGGGCTCTTATCCACCGGGATAACAACGGCCTATGTCTCTAACCGGGAAAAAAGACAAAGAGCCTTTTTGATGCAGTTATTCTCAAAGCATGTTTCCCAGGAGATCGCCGATTCCGTATGGAAGCAAAGGGATCAGTTTTTATACAAGGGAAGGCCCAGGCCTCAAAAAATGACGGTTACCATCCTTTTTTCAGATATCAAAGGCTTTACAAGCATTTGTGAAACCCTTGATCCTCAATTGCTCATCCAATGGTTGAACACTTACATGGAAGCCATGACCGAGACCATCATGAAAAATGGCGGCGTGGTGGACGATTATGCCGGAGACGGTATCAAGGCCAATTTCGGAGTCCCCTTTCCCAGAACGACAAAAGCTGAAATTACAAAAGATGCGGAAAATGCAGTGAACTGCGCCCTGGCCATGGGTAAGGAGGTGGAACGGCTCAATGCCGTCTGGCAGAACGAGGGGCTCCCCCAGGCAGGGACCCGCATCGGTATTTTTACAGGAACCATTATAGCAGGCGCACTGGGTAGCTCCGATCGAATGAAATACACGACTGTGGGCGATGTTGTGAATATTGCCGCCAGGCTGGAAAGTTATGACAAGGATCTTGCCAGGGAAAACCCCTGGCGGATTCTCATTGGTGAAGCCACGTTGAAATTTCTGAATGGGCAATTCAATACCCGGATGATTGCAGAAGCCGGGCTGAAGGGGAGAAATGAAAAAATAAATATTTACCGGGTATTATCAAAAAAAGAGGATTATATAAACCCAATACGTCAGGAGGAATGTGTATGAAAACTTTATTGATCGCCATCTGTGGTGTAATCATTGGTTTAAGCCTTGCCTTGTCCCTGTCCATCGCAGCCGCAGACAACGGGAAAACAAAGAGCGAAACGGCTCAGACCCCCATCAAGGAAGAGACCCAAAAAGGTGAACCACAAAAAGAAGAACAACCTGTCAAAGCAAGCCCCCAGACGAACAATACCATACCGGTCTACAAACCCCCTCTGCGCGGCGCACCAGCCGGTCGCGTGGCAGGCGGAACCAGGGGTGCTGATCAAACGTTTCCTTATCTGTGTCTCATCGTACCCGAACATGTCGGCCTGACCGTATCCAGTCAGCCGGTGCTTTATTTTTATCAGTCAAAAACTTCACCTTACCCGGTTGAGTTCATTCTGATTCAGGAACAGGGGATCAGCCCCATTCTAGAAACCCGGATTGCATCACCGGGGAAACCGGGTGTCCAGTCTATCCGTCTGGCTGATTATGGGGTGCGCCTTGAAACGGGTATCCGGTATAAATGGTTTATTGCCCTTGTGCCGGATGCGCAGCACCGCTCAAAGGACATTCTGGCGGCAGGGGGTATAGAATTCATTGAACAGACGCCAAAAATAAAGGAAGAACTGGCTACCGCCCCCATGTCTCAGATACCGAATATCTATGCCGAGGCAGGGATCTGGTACGATGCTTTTCACAGCCTGAGTTCCCAGATTGAAACCTCATCGGATACGGCCGGTCTGAAAGAAAAGCAGGCCTCTCTTCTGGAACAGATCGGCTTGGCTCAGGTGACCGTTCAGGACCCGACAGAATAAAAACCGTTCATCTCAATCCGATGTGAATCCTTCAGAGATAGACGAGATAAGGCATTGGGTAATACTTCTCCAAAATATATGTAATTTTTGTTATGTTATTCCTTTGTTTTCATAGAAAATTTATTGCCATAAATACTCGTAAATACTGGAAAATAAGGGCATAAATTCCTAAAAAACAGGTCTGAATTTTGCATTAAATCAGGGAGATACAATGAAGCTGCTATTTCAATTTCAAAACGCTACAATTCTTTTTTGATGTCTGAATTACTTGGTTACCCGGTTGAAAAGAAAGTCAAACTTTGGGAGTCTCCCCGGCAAAGCCGGGGGCTTACCCAATATAGTTAAAGTATTTGATCCAAGATTTGATTATAACGAAAAACTTTATGGGTATGCATATGTCACGGTGTCTGCAATCCCTGAACCCGGGACCATCCTTCTTCTGGGACTTGGTCTTCGATTGCCTTTTTACTCCCCTGCCTGTAAAAAGGCTTGACAAACAAGGCTCTTCAAGTATACTGGGTTTCCGTTTAATCCATGCGGAAGTACACGGCTCACTGGTGGGGCCCTCGGACTTCAAATCCGATGTGGGGCGCTAACACCGTCCCGGGTGGGTTCGATTCCCATGTACTTCCGCCAATTTTTTTGTTTTGGTAACCATGACCGGCGAACCCCAGTTTATCACCTTTATCATTCTTGCAACCCTCATCGGCAATTATCTTGTTCAAGGCCTTGCAGACCTGCTGAACCTTGGAAACCTGAAGGCCCCTCTTCCCCTGGAATTCAGCAGCACCCATGATTCAAAAAAATATGCCGATTCCCAGAACTACCTGAAAACCACCACAAAATTTGGATTCCTCACATCCAGTATCCATCTGGCAGTCCTGCTGATCTTCTGGTTTTCAGGCGGATTCCCCTATATTGACGGCATTGTCCGGTCCCTGGGGCTCCCCTCGATTCTCCCGGGCCTTGCCTATATCGGTATTCTGCTGGGGTTGAACCTATTGATCTCCCTGCCCTTTAATATCTATTCAACCTTTGTGATCGAAGAACAATTCGGGTTCAATAAAACAACGCCGGGGCTTTTTATCCTGGATCTCTTAAAATCCATCCTTCTTTCCTCCATTTTCGGTGGCATTCTCCTGTCACTGGTTCTCGTATTCCTGGAATTTACCGGGTCCTATGCATGGATCCTATGCTGGGTTTCCGGCATTGTTTTTCTCCTTGTTGTCCAATATATTGTTCCTGTTGTAATCCTGCCCCTGTTCAACACCTTTTCACCCCTTGAAAACGGACCGCTAAAGGAAGCCATCACCCGGTATGCCGATTCCATCCGGTTTTCGATTTCAAATATTTTCGTCATGGACGGCTCCAAACGAAGCAATAAATCCAATGCCTTTTTTACGGGTTTCGGCAAAAACAAACGGATCATCCTCTTTGACACCCTGATTAAAGAACAGACCACCGACGAGCTGGTGGCCGTTCTTGCCCATGAAATGGGGCATTATAAAAAAAGGCATATCCTTAAGCGGATGGTATTGGGAATTCTTCAGATGGGACTTATCTTCTACCTTCTCTCCCTGACCCTTTCCCATGAAGGCCTATTCCATGCGTTTTTTATGGAAGACCTTTCCGTTTATGCAGGGCTTGTCTTTTTCGGAATGCTGTATGCGCCCGTGGATCTTTTTATTTCAATGCTGCTTCAGATCTCTTCCAGAAAAGACGAATACGAGGCCGATCGATTTGCGAGAGAAACGCTCAAAGACGGCGGGCCATTGATCAGCGCCTTAAAAAAGCTGTCGGTCCACAATCTTTCAAACCTGACCCCCCATCCCTTTTATGTTTTTCTGAATTATTCCCACCCGCCCCTTTGCGAGAGAATCAAGGCGTTAAAAGCCCTTTGAGTCTTCCCTCATGAACAGGTCAAACAGGGACCAGAATTTTTCTCTGATCCGGGGTGTTTCAAACATCAGTTCATGAAAGGCTCCCTCAATGCAATGGAAATCACCATGGACCAGCTTTCTGCTTAATTTTTCCTGGGCGGGCAAAGACACAACCCTATCCTTTTGGGCACCCAGGATAAGAACCGGGGTTTTGATCTTTTGAAGGAAACGCTCATTTTTCAAAATTTCTATGGACTCAAAGGCAGCCTTCAGCCATCCCCAGGTTACGCCGCCAATGGCAAGGTCCGGATTTTTTCGGATTTCATCATGGAGAATCCGGAACTGTTCCGGGTCATGGCACAATTTATTTCCTTGGAACCGGGCGGATTCTGGAGCATAATTCTTTGAACCAGGGGTATAGGTTTTTGCAAAATGCCGCTTGGATAACTGCCTTGAAAGATATTTGGATAGCGGATAAACGAGGCCCGGCAGGGCAATATCCACCATGGGAGAGGCCAGAACCGCTTTTTTGATCTGATGCGGAAATTGAGCCATAAACCTCAGGGCAATATGCCCGCCCATGGAATGGGCCAGGATATGGACCGGTAGCCTCAGCGGTTCCATCACCTCATCATACAGGGCCGTGAGGTCTGCCACATAGTCATTAAAGGAATGGATATAACCCTTATGCCGGTTCCCAACCTCCCGGGTGGAAAGCCCCTGACCCCGCCAGTCAAGGGTCACCACATTGAACCCCTTTGCAGTCAGTTGGTTTGCCACGGCCTTATATTTTTCAATGAATTCGGCCCTGCCGTGGAGCAGCAGAAAAACACCCGTTGCCGGCTTGGAATGAACCGTCATGACCCCATACCGAAGCCTCAGATTTTTTTGAGGTGAAAAAAAATGATATTGAAAATCCGTCTCAGCACCCATTGTGTTTATAAATTCTATTGATTTGAAGCCGATAGTATGAAATTTTATTTGCTTAAACAAGGAAAATCCCCATGGAAAAACTCATTGTTACGGCAGACCTGCACGGCAGCTACACCTCCTGGCTCGTGGTGAAAGCCCTTATGGCGCCCGGTGACGCCCTTGTCATTGCCGGAGACCTGTTTGATACCCGGTATGGTGATTATTCAGACCCGGATTTCCGGCCCGACAGCATCAAAGAAGAACTGACCCGGCTGGGGCATCCCTTTTATTATGTGTATGGGAATTGCGACACCCCGTCATTTTTCCCCGGGGGTTCCCCGGAAATGACATTCAAGGCCCTGGGCAAAACCTTTCATCTTTCCCATGGAAACCGGCCCCTGCCCATTCCCGGCCCCACGGACATGGTCATCCAGGGCCATACCCATCGGTATGCCCTGGAGAAAAAAGATTCCCGGATCTTCATGAATCCCGGTTCCCTGACCTCCCCCCGGAATGGAAAATTCACCTATGGCCGGGTTGAAAAAAACGCTGCCTGCATCGTGGATCTTGGAACCGGGGAAGAATTAATTTCCCTCCGGTTTTAACTGAACTTGAATATCAATCTTTTCCCACGGCATTCACCCGGGTCACCGGCTCTATTTCTGTGATGGGGCTGACGGAGGTCTCGGTACCTTTGCCGGAGCGGCCGGATTTCATCGTCTGTTTCAGCTCCCTATATCTCTGATAATAACCAAAGGAAGGCTTAGGGGAGGGTTTCTTTTTTTTTGGAAGACCGGATGTTTTTTTTTCATCTGTCAAGGTTCCGGTCTTAATATTTTTCAATACGGTCCGGAAATTCTCCTTGTTCCGTTTCAACCCCTGCTTTGGAGGAGGTGGGGTTTTAGGCATGTCCCGGGACGGTTTTTGTTGGACAAAGAATCGGGTCAAGAGTTGGCTGAAATGATCAAAAACAGCCCCCCATGTTTTTACCGTTTCGGGTTTTTCTTCCGGAGATTCGACATCCGGAGTCTTTACGGATGTTTTTTTTACCGGCGCATTCCGTTTTAAGAAGGGGGCCAGATACCGGAAAGCCAGATTAATATCCTTCATCCTGGCTTCTGCATCCTTTGCTGCGGCGTCTGTTTTACCCATGACATCCGGGTGGTATTGCTTTGCCAGGGTACGGTAGGCTTTTTTGGCTTCAGCCGGAGTTGCGGCCGCATCAAGGTTTAATATGTCGAGGGCTGTTTTTAAGTCCATGGGTATTCACTATTCCCCCTGGATGCGGGTGTCAAGATTTGAGTGGTATTCATTGCAAAAAAGAGGCTGAAATGATAGTTTGGCCCACAATGCGGATTTCAACAGGAGGTTTGATGGAAAATAAAGACTATGTTTCTGTTCTGATAGGGAAAGATCCTGATTTTGATGCCTGGTTTACGGCCTTCTTTCTTAAAAACCATATAGATCCCTTTGCCTACCCCTCAAAGGTGGGCTCAAAGGAGCAGGTTGAATTCATGGTTTTTCCCGAAGAAGGGGAACGGTATTATCCATGCTCCGACAAAATGTTCACGGCCATCATGTCCCGGAAATATACTGCTTTTTTAAAGCAGCGGTATAAACAGGTCTATCAGAAAATCATGGCCATGATTGATGAATTGATAGATTCCGAATATGACAAGCAGTATTTAAAAACCCTGATTGATATCAAATATGATGATGAAATCAGTGCCGGCCTGCTCATTCCGTCACGGCTTGAAAAACGGCTCCATAAGATTTTTTTAAGCCGCACCCATATCGAAAATCCCTATGCCCGGGAAAAAGAAACCGTCAATCAAAATGCCAAAAGATTCCTGGAATCGGAAATCCTTAAAAAAGCCTTAAACCAGGTGGATGAAACCCTGCAACTCTCTCCGGACATCACCCTGGTTCACCTAAGGGAAAAAATAAAAGAAATAGAATTTGTAAGGCGGATCACTCTTTTGACCCAAAGCCGGACGTGGACCCAGGAGAATCAGAAACTCCCTTCCCTGAACCGGATTAAAAAAATTTTCAATACTCCCATCATGGGAGACGGGCTTTCGCCCCTGATTTCCCTCATGAAGGCCAAAAAGCAGAAAATCCTCTGGCTGGCCGATGAGTCCAGTGATATTGTCCTTGACCTTTCCATTGCCGAATTTCTTGCCGAGCTGGGGCATATCGTCATTCTAGCCGTAAAAGAATCTCCGTTCTTTAAAAAAGTCTGCCTGGCGGATACCAGAACAGACCCGGTTCTGATCAGGGAGCTGGAAAACGCCCATTATATTTATGAAAAAACCATCAGTAAAAATAAGCTGGTGAACCTCTTAAAGCACGATAAAAATCTTTATGTCATTTCCGACGGGACAAGGGAAACCCTGAACCTGCTGCTGGTTTCCACCACCTTTTCAAGAATTTTCAAAGAAGTGGATTGCGTCATTTCCCGGGGCCGGTCCCAAAAGAAAAGGCTCATTGATTCCCATTTCAGGTTTACCCAGAATATCATCAATATCAGCGTGATGAAAAAATCCCTGCTCATCACCTATAAACCCCGGCATGGCGCTGTCATTAAATTTTCCCACCAAGCCCTGGAAGAAAAGGCCAACAGGATTATCGACCAGATGAAATCCGCCAAGGGGAAAGGCATGACCGTCATGTTTTACAGCGGTATCATCGGTTCCATTCCCGGCAAAATAGATGTGGCCAAAAAAATCATGTCCACCTTTATCGATTATCTTGAAAAACAGTCGGCCAACCTGTTTATCATCAATCCTTCCCTTTATTACGAACCGGGGATGGATGCCGACGATCTTATGTATATGTGGGAGATTGTCCAGAGGAGTTCATATATTGATATCTGGAGATTCCAGACCTCCGACGACATTGCCGAAACCTTTGCCCTGCTGAACCAGAAAGTGCCACCGGAATGGATCGGCAAAGACTCCACCTACAGTACCGGCTGCACCAAGGAGATCCGCATTGCCCAGGAAGTTCAGAAGGAAAACCCGGAGATGCAGTTGATTGCTCCCTCCATTGATAAATTCATGCGCCGGAATGAATATGGAGTCGGCTCCATGTATGACCGGAGGCTTGCGGATTTCTAACTCAGGCTGTTTTTACAAGGTCTTCAAGGGCTGCCTGAAATGCGGACAGGGCATGGCCGGCGCAATGTTCTTCTTCTTTGGGAAGGGTTTTTAAAAATGTGACAATATCTTCGGCTTTGATTTGTTTGGCCTCTTCCATGGATTTATGGAGGGCCAGGAAAATAATGGTATTGGCACAGGCATGGGAAAAGAGGCAGCCCTTCAGATCATAGGAAATGCTTTCAAGCCTGTCCCCGTTCCGGTTGATAAAGAACTCGATCGTATCCCCGCATTCCCGTGTTTTTCGGCCGTAGCCGTCACAGGAAATTACCTTTTCCTGATAATCCCTTTTCATGGCCATTTCAAGAAATTCAAGGGAATGCTGGTTCCAGAAATCAGTCATATTTTCACACCGCTTCTCTTTCGGATGCCGTCAAATTTTAGTCTCAAATTTCGGCAGGATACCACCAACAATGGGTTCATAATATCGATAGATGGTTTTTTCACCTGTTAATGCATCTATCTGCTTTTGAATGACCTGCCTGTCCTCGCTGTGCATCCATTTATTCCAATCTTCGAGCTGATCCCATGTACTGACAACCATGTATTCCCCCTGGCAGTCCAGACAGGAAAATGTCTGGTCCGTGATATAACCGGGCTGAACAGCCGCCATGGATCTAAGTTTTACAATAAGTGGCGCCAGCGTTGCCAATGTCTTTTCATCCTTTACGGTTCGCTGGATAATTACACAAACGGTCATAAAGCCTCCTTTAATCGTAAAAATAATCGTTCAACTATCCCAAAAATGAATATTGAATCGGATTACAGGACAAATTTTTCCAGTCAGGTGAAATATCTGTAAGAAGTATGAATGATTTTGAGTTTACCAAGTAACCGGATTTAATGTCAACGATTAACCATCCATAAAAAATAATCATTTACGCTGCAAGCATTCACCTGTTCTATAACACCCAATTTTCGTAATGGCTCTATTTTTCAGACCTAACCCATTTCATTTGGAACTCAATCTCTTCATTATTTCCTTCTCTTTCATGCTCAATATTAAAAACAGCATCCGGCGGTACTGAAATTCTTTCACCGCCAATTTGTATCCGGAATCTTTCGTTCTGTTCAATAGCGTCTGCAAGCCGTCTTAATTTGGCCGTGAAATCTTTTTTAGAATATTCTTTTTCCAGATCTCTTTCAGGTTTCATTTTCTTTTGGGTCATATGCGCCTCCCCTGGAATGTCTTTAAGGGTTATATCGTAATCTTTCTATCGTTATTTGCCTTGAGCGTTAAGGAAACCACATTAAAAAGCCTGTGTAAACAAAAAAGGTTTCCAACCGGCAAGCTGAAAACCCAGATTATAAGTGGCGCGCCCGGAGAGATTCGAACCCCCGACCCCCTGATTCGTAGTCAGATACTCTATCCAGCTGAGCTACGGGCGCACAACATGGGAACAGGTTATACCAGAGCCGACGGACAAATTCAAGGGGTTTTATGGGGTCCGGAAGATTTGAAGGCTTTTGATGCGGCATAGGGGATTTCCCGTTTATTCATACCAGGTCCTGTTTCCGGTTAAAAAATGTCATTTAATTTGACCTTGAGAAAAAACATTTATATAAGTATACCTTTGATTATGGATGATGAATATTATATGAACCTTGCCGTTATTGAGGCAAAGAAGGCGGCTGAATCGGATGAGGTCCCCGTGGGGGCAGTCATTATAGATCGGGACCATCAGGTGATCGGCTATGGCCGGAACTGCCCCATTTCATCCCATGACCCGTCCGGCCATGCGGAAATGAACGCCATCCGGATGGCGGCCAAGGCTGTGAGCAATTACAGGCTGGTGGACACCACCTTATACGTCACCCTTGAGCCCTGCATCATGTGCATGGGCGCCATTATTCACGCCAGGATCAAACGGGTGGTATTCGGCGCCGGGGACCCGAAATGGGGGGCTGCTGTTTCATTATACCAGTTGGCCGATGACAGGCGACTGAACCATCGTCCGGAAATCGTTTCAGGAATTTTAGAAGAACAGACCAGGCATCTTATCAAGGATTTTTTTATCCATAAAAGGAGTATCTAGTGGGAAATACAGTCATTATCGGAGCCCAGTGGGGAGATGAAGGAAAAGGCAAAATAGTTGACCTGTTAAGCGAGCATGCGGATTTCGTTGTCCGGTTCCAGGGTGGTAACAATGCCGGCCATACCATGGTGGTCAATGGAAAGGAAATCATCAGCCATCTGATTCCCTCCGGTATCATCCAGCAGAAAAAATGTTTCATCGGCAACGGGGTCGTGGTGGATCCCTTTGTCCTTTTGGACGAGATCGACTATCTGCTGAAAAACGGGATTGATGCTTCTGCTAAAATGCTGAAAATCAGTAACCGGGCACATCTCATCATGCCCTACCACCGGAGAATCGACAGTGCACGGGAGGATAAAATAGGGGCTCAGAAAATCGGCACCACAGGCCGGGGCATCGGGCCCTGTTATGAAGACAAGGCCGCCAGAAGAGGCATCCGGTTTTGCGACCTCCTGGATTTTGATCTGTTTAAGGAAAAAGTAAGGGCGGTTCTGGATGAAAAAAATTTCTATCTCCAACATTATTTTAAAACCGAAACCCTTGATCCCGAGACCCTGATCCGGGAATTCGAATCGATCAGAGACCGGCTGATCCCCTATATTGACGATGTGTCCGTCATCCTGGACGAGGGAATCAAAAACGGGAAGACCCTTTTATTTGAAGGCGCTCAAGGAACCCACCTGGACATTGAACACGGGACCTATCCCTTTGTCACCTCTTCATCGGTGGTATCGGGCAATGCCGCCAATGGATCCGGTGTGGGCCCGGCCTGTTTTGATGAAATCATCGGTATTGTCAAAGCCTATGCCACCCGGGTCGGAGAAGGCCCCTTCCCCACTGAATTGTTTGACGACATTGGAGATCGTCTCCAGAAAACCGGGTCTGAATTCGGGGCCACCACCGGGCGGAAAAGACGGTGCGGATGGATTGACATGGTGGTTCTCAGGAATGCGGCAAAATTAAATTCCCTGTCCGGACTTGCCGTCACCAAACTGGATGTTCTGGATGGTCTGGATGAGATCAATATCTGCATTGGTTATGAGCACAAAGGAAAAACCATTACAAATTTTCCTGCGGAAATTAAAATTCTTCAGGAATGCATTCCTGTTTATGAAACCCATCCCGGGTGGAAACAGGATATTTCCAAGGTCAGGGAATTTAAGGATCTTCCCGTAAATGCCCGAAAATATCTGGCAAGGCTTGAAGAATTGTCGGAGGTTAAAATAAAAATTATATCTGTGGGCCCGGGAAGAGAGGCAACAATTATAAAAGAACGCATTTTCAAATAGACTTTTCATTTTTTTTTGTGTATAACGCTTTCTTGCAGTCGGGATGTGGCTCAGTCTGGTAGAGCACAGCGTTCGGGACGCTGGGGTCGGAGGTTCAAATCCTCTCATCCCGACCAGCTTTCAAATGATTCATTCAGTATATAAATCTAATCTATGACAGGATAACGGCTATATGGACACATATTTTGCCCCTGCGCAGCGAACCGAGCGACGAAAATTTACCAATCAGGTGGACACCATTAGCCGTAACCCGATTATGGATGCCTTGCTGAAAGTTGCTGAAGGTATTCTGGTGGTATTAAACGAGGACAGGCAGATTGTTGCCCTGAACCATGCTTTTTTAAAAGGGATCGGGGTGAAGGATGCTGAAAAGGTTCTGGGGTTGAGGCTGGGTGAAACGCTTCACTGCGTCCATGCCTTTGAAAAGCCCAATGGCTGCGGCACAACCGAATACTGTTTGTCCTGCGGGGCGGCCGTTGCCATGATGGCGGCCATTGCAGATGATAAGACCCAGGAACAGATTTGTGCCCTTCTCAGCGACAAAAACGGAGACGTTACCAATACCTGTCTTCTGATCAAGGCCCAGCCCATCCGGCTGGAGGATACCCGCTGGATCCTGATATATGCCCAGGATGTCACCCGCCAGCAGTTCTGGATCAATCTGGAACGAATTTTTTTCCACGATATGAATAATGTCCTGACCTCCTTATACGGCAATGTCCAATTGCTTGAAATGAATCTGCCTGAAAATGACGAAGTGGGTTCACTAAAAACGGGGATTGAGCGTATCATACGTGAAGTTGAAATGCAGAAAAGCTTTTCTCTGCATAAACAGGAAGGTATCAATATCGTATGCAAAACGGTCCGTCTTGGAGAAATCCTGCAGGAAGTCCGATCGATTTTCAACGGGCATCGGTCTTCTCTCGGGAAACATATACAGGAAGACTGGCCCGAACAGGAGATTGCCCTTCATACAGACCCCATCCTCGTCTCCCGGATTCTAGGGAATATGGTCATCAATGCCTTTGAGTCTTCCGACCAAAACGAGACCATCCATTTAAAAGCCTCTGTAACGGAGAACCAGATTTGCTTTGAAGTCCGTAACGCCTGTTATATCCCTTCAAAAATTCAAAAAAGAATATTTCAACGCCATTTCAGCACCAAGCCCGGTGAAGGCCGGGGCATGGGAACCTATTCCATGAAGCTGTTGGGTGAAAAATATCTGCACGGCAAGGTTTCTTTCATTTCCTCAAAAGAAGGGGGAACCGTTTTTACATTCAACCTGCCCAGATAAAAGCTTGACAAATCTCGAATTTCTTAACATTTATAGGAATTCATTTTTTGTATGTTTGAATAGAAACTAAAGGGGATTAAGTGTGTTATCATTAATTAATCAGAATTAAGGAGCAGTTCATCAATGCAGATTCTTGAACGATTTGTATGTCTTGTCGACGGCTTGAGCGACAGAATCGGCCGCTTTGTCGGGTGGCTCACAACCCTGATGGTCCTGGTTGTATTTTATGATACGGTTATGAGGTATGCGTTTAATAAGGGGAGTGTGGCCTTGCAGGAGCTGGAATGGCATCTGTTCGCCATTGTTTTCCTTATCGGCGCAGCCTATACCCTGAAAGAAGAGGGGCATGTCCGGGTGGACATCATCTTTGTCAATCTGTCGGAAAAAGCAAAGGCTTGGATAGATTTTCTAGGGGTTTTTATCTTTCTGATCCCCTTTTGTGTGGCTGTTATTCTCTCAACCCAGGGATTTATCCTGAATTCATGGGCAGTCAAGGAAATCTCACCTGATCCGGGTGGTCTGCCGGCCCGGTATCTATTAAAGGCAATGATCCCATTGGGATTTTTTCTTCTCATCGTACAGGGTCTCTCGGAAGCCGTTAAAAAATTCATGGTCATCACCGGATATCAGAGAAAAGGGGGAAAATAACCATGGCCGCAATTATCAATGAATACATGCCGTTGATCATGTTCGCCTTTGTTTTTGGGTTATTGCTTTTCGGATTTCCCGTTGCCTTTACCATTGGTGGAGTTTCTCTGTTTTTCGGCCTTTACGGATTTGGAACGGGCTTTTTTGACCTGCTGCCGCTGAGAATTTGGGGAACCATGACCAATTTCACCCTTCTGGCTGTGCCCCTGTTTGTTTATATGGGGGTCATGCTGGAAAAATCAGGGATCGCTGAAGAATTGCTGGAAGCCATGGCCCTTGTTTTCGGCAGAATGAAGGGCGGGCTGGCCGTTTCCGTTATTTTTGTCGGGGCACTCATGGGGGCTTCCACCGGTATTGTGGGCGCTACCGTGGTGACCATGGGTCTTCTTTCAGTTCCCACCATGCTTCGAAACGGCTACAGCAAAAGCCTGACAACCGGAACTGTGGCCGCCTCCGGAACCCTGGGCCAGATCATCCCGCCCAGTATTGTCCTGGTGCTTCTGGGGGAGATCATGAATATTTCGGTGGGCGACTTGTTTATCGCCGCTGTTATCCCAGGTCTAATCCTTGTGGTCTTATATATGATCTATGCGTTTGTTATTGCCCAGATCAAACCGGAATGGGCTCCTCCCATTGCCCAGGAGATCCTGGATAAGATGACACGGCAGGAACTTTTAGGGAAAGTCTTCAAAGCCCTTATTCCGCCCTTATTTCTTATGATCGCTGTTCTGGGTTCCATTTTTGCCGGGATTGCTTCGCCCACGGAAGCCGCCTCGGTGGGCGCCGTAGGCGCAACCGTTTTAACGGGTCTTCACAAAAGATTCAATTATCAGATTGTAAAAGACGTCATGGATGCGACCACCAAATTGACCTGCATGGTCTTTATCATCCTGGTGGGAGCCAGCACCTTGGGTCTTGTGTTTAGAGGGCTGGGGGGGGATAACCTGGTCCGGGGGTTGATTCTAAGTCTTCCCTTTGGAAAATGGGGAATTCTCTTTATCGTCATGTCCATTATTTTCATTGCCGGCTTTTTCCTGGATTTTATTGAAATCACCTTTATCCATGTCCCGGTCCTGGCGCCGATCATGATTCATCTGGGGGTGGACCCGTTGTGGCTGGCCATCCTTATCGCCGTCAACCTTCAGACTTCATTTCTGACGCCGCCCTTCGGGTTTTCACTCTTTTATCTCAAGGGGGTTACCCCGCCTGAAGTTACAACAGTGGATATTTATAAAGGGATCATCCCCTTTGTCATTCTCCAGATTATCACGCTTTTCATTATGTGCCTGATACCGGAGACGGTCAACTGGCTACCCAGGGTGCTTTCGTAAATCTCTTGCTCAGTTACAAACAAAAGGGGGTGGGAATTCTTTTCCACCCCCTTTTGTTTCAACTGGTTTATTTAAATATATTTCAATTTCTGGTAAGGTTCTTCCGACATTTTATTCCATCCGTAAATATTTTTCTGAAAGGCAAGGAAGGATTCATACACTTCCTTGAAGGCCGGGTCAGTGGCTGCCTGCTCATCCAGAACTTCCTTGGAGAGTTTTTTCAATTCTTTAATGACCGGTTCCGGGAATTCCTTGAGTTGAACCTTATGGACATCTATCAGTTCCCTCAAAGCAGCATTGTTTTTGGCTTCAAATTCAGACAGCATCCATATATTGCTCTTATATGTTGCTGCATTGAGAATCGCCTTAAGGTCATCGGGCAATGAATTCCATGCCTTGAGGTTGACCATTAATTCAAAGGCCGTCCCCAGTTCATGCCAGCCCGGATAATAATAATATTTGGCTGCCTTATGAAAGCCCAGTTTCAGATCATGAAAAGGACCCACCCATTCGGCTGCATCAATCACCCCTCTCTCAAGGTTGGTATAAATTTCGCCGCCGGCCATGAGAATGGAATTTCCGCCGGCTTTTGCAAGGATCTTTCCTCCCAGACCCGGAATTCTCATTTTAAGACCGTTAAAATCCGCCATGGAATTGATTTCTTTATTAAACCACCCTCCCATCTGCACTCCGGTATTTCCGGCCAGAAAGGGTTTCATATTAAAGGGGGCATAGAGTTTTTCCCAGAGCTCCATTCCGCCGCCTGAATAGATCCAGGCATTGATGGACTGTGCATTGAAACCAAAGGGAACGGCGGCAAAAAACTGGGCCGCGGGACATTTTCCAGACCAGTAATAGGAGGCTGAATGACCCATTTCAACGGTTCCCTGACTGACGGCATCAAAAGCACCCAGGGCAGGCACCAGTTCACCACCGGCATACACTGTAATCTGAAGCCTTCCGCCACTCATCTCATTGACCCATTCAGCAATTTTATCCGCACTTTCACCCAGCATCGGGAAGTGAGGCGGCCAGGTGGTAACCATTTTCCATTTAAAGGTCTTTTCATCTTTTGCCATTGCCGGAACTGCGTTGGACGCTATCCCGGCACCAATAGCCGCTGCTCCCATTCCAACCGTTTTAATGAATTCCCGCCTGTTGCTGTTTTCCATGCAAGATCTCCTTTTTGTGAACATTGATGTTATGGCACCCCTAAGTAAAAATCCCAGTTGTTCTGATCGATAACAACCGATTTTCATACCTGTTGCTGAAATGAAGATTCGTAGTATATCAATTGCCGTTTTATGCTCAAACCCATTGGCAAGTCAAGGATATTTTAAGCGCCTCGGAAAGAGGACAGAATCAATCCGAGAAGAATTAGGAAACCGCCCATAAAATGATGAGAATAGAGCTTTTCGTCCAGAAAGACAAAGGCAATCGCTGAGGTAAAAACCGGCAATAAATACATAAAGACGGAAGCAACTGAAGCCCCAGCCGTCCTGACCCCGTAGTTCCAGAAGATATAGGAAAGAACCGAAGGAAAAATTCCCAGGTATAAAAAAATTGTAATGTTCACCCGGTTCAGCTCAAATCCCTTGTAAACGACAAATTCCCATGTATAAAAAGGCAGGATGCAGAGCGTTCCGAGAGCGATAAGAACGGTTAAAAAGGAAATGGGCGAAATATTGATCTGTCTTTTTTTCAGCAGGACGGAATAAAAAGCCCAGGATGCGATGGCAAAAACAATCAAAAGATCTCCCGGGTTAAAACTCAGGTTTAATAATAGCCGAAAGGACCCCTTTGTGATGATCAAAAGCATTCCGATAATCGATACGACTATCCCGATGGACTGCAGACAAAGGGGTTTTTCTTTGTTCATGATCCAGGAAAAAAGAAGGGTCATGACCGGCATGGCGGCGGCGACCAGAGAGATATTGACGGCAGTGGTAAATTGGGCTCCAAAATATAGAATTGAATTATAGGCCGCCACACTGGGAAGGGCTAAAACAAATAAAAACCCCAAATGTTGACGAATCAGCAAACTGTCTTTTTTCAGATGGGATGCGGCAAAGGGCAGGATGATCATAAAAGCAATGAGCCACCGGTAAAAAGAAAGGGCCATGGGTCTGATCTCCAGGACCACGGCTTTTGCAATCACGGTATTGACGGCCCAGAAAAAAACAGCCAGGGAAAGACCTGAATAGGCCAGCCACATTTTTGTCGGTTTAGTTTCCGGCCTTTCCATCATTCCTGCTCATAACGGGTTAAAAAAAGAAATGTCCGCTCTTTCCGCTAAAACTCCCTGATCAAACAGGGAATCAAAGAACAGGCCCATGGCATGAACTTTTTCCGGGTCCAGATCGCAAAAGAGGAGATCAAAATATTGTCTGATAGTATTTTGATCCATTTTCAGTTTTTTGGCGGAAGTCTCCACAATTTGATCCAGGTGGTCATACCCGGCTGCCTTTGAGGCCAGGAGCAATTCGTAAATTTTTTGAACAAGCCGGGGATCGGATTCGGCAACGGTACGTCTCACCACCCAGACGGCAAAGACAAAGGGGAGTCCCGTCATCTCAAACCAGAGTTGCCCTAAATCAATCACATATTCAAATTTTTGCCGCCAGGGAAGGGTCAGGGCCGTATCCCCGATGACAAGGGCGGCATCAACCTCACCCGGGACAGATTCAATATGGCTGACATCCCCGGTCTGAAAAACAGGACAAATCTTTTTCTGATGAAAGATCATTTTTAAAAAAGCCGCAGCCGAGGCTGAATCCCGGGTCAAGCGCACGGTTTTGCCGGAAAGCGCATCAATGTGGTAGCGGCTGGCCAGGATGACACTCATGACCCGGCCGCGGCAGGAAATGGACAGGTCCGGGAGCAGCATCAGGTCTCTGTGGTTCATGGCATAAAAGGCCGCTGAAATCGGACTGATGATGATTCCGCCCTCCATGATCTGCCGGTTCAAAGCCGAGGGCACATCCGGAACCATTTCCAGCCATTGGGGCAAGAGGCCGTTATCCAGGCCGTAATAGACCGGGGAAGCATTGATATAGCTGATTTTCCCCATACGCGTTTTTTCAGTGTTCATTGAATACCATTCTTTCAAAAACTTCATTTTCGGTTTTAGGGTCCATGGGCCGGTATATGAAATCCGCCCTTTTCCCCTGGGCTATCGTTCCCGTGACATGCTCAAGCCCCAGGGCTTTTGCCCCGTTATGGGTGGCCATGGAAAAGATGGTCCTGGGATCAAGTCCGGGATAATGGTGTGCAATGAACCCCATTTCATCCCATATATTCAGGGAATCGCAACTGGCAAGGCTGTCGGTTCCCAAAGCAGGCCGGATGCCCTTTTGGATCATCCGTTCAATATCCGGGAGCCTGCCGTGGAGATTGTGGTTGCTCCGGGGGCATATACAGACCTTTACCTGGGAGCGGGCAAGGATGTCCATGTCCGTTGGCGTCACCTGTAAAAGATGGACCGCAAGGGTCAAAGGATCAAGAAGCCCCATGCCGTCAAGATAGGCCACGGGTGTTTTTGAACCCAAATCCCAGGATCTGTAATCGATTCCTCTCAAGGTCAGAAAATCGGCCCAGGGGCCTTTTTTTTGAAAAATAAAATCAGACTCTGCCTCTGATTCCGCCACATGGATGGAAAACGGCAGGCCCATGGACCGGGATTGGCGTTTCAAGGCTCGCAGCAAATCCGGAGAACTGGTATGGGGGGCATGGCCGGCCACGGAAAAAGAAAGGCCGTCCTTTTTCTGAACACACCCTTTCTCCACGGCAGTCCCTAAAAATTCCTGAAAAAAAACGCCCTTTAACCCGGAATTTTCAAGAAGGGCTTTTGTCGTTCCCAGGGTGGATATTTCTCCCACATATAGATTTCCCCAGGTCAACAGATCCAAGATCGACTTTTTTGCCGCCCGGACCAGCACGTCTCTGCCCAAGGCAGCTCTTTCTTCCAGAAGGGTTTTAACCCAGGATTGAAATCCTTTGTCAAGGGGTATCCTGTTTTCAAGGGCGGACAATTCCAGGTGGACATGGGCATTGACCAAGGGGGGCATCAGGACGCCTGGCCCGTGATCCGTGCAGGCTTCCCGGGGAACTCCCGAATGAATCCCCTTGATCCGTCCGTTTTCAATTTCCAGGTATCCGTTTTGAATGACGTTCACCGAATCCGGGATGATCCAGCCGGCCCGGTGAATTTCCCTTTTGTTTCGGGTTCTAAAAAGGACAGGTTTTGGATAGGGATGACTCATATCAAATTATAATAGCAGTCCCGCTGATGCGGTTCAAACCCTGCTGTTTGGATCAGGCGGACCAGTTCTTCCCTGGGCAGCATGAAATCCACCCCGGCCGAGGCCACGACATTTTCCTCGATCATCGTGCTTCCCAAGTCATTGGCACCGAAAAAAAGAGCGGTCTGGGCGATTTTATCCCCCTGGGTCACCCAGGAGGCCTGGATATTATCCACATTATCCAGGAAAATCCGGCTCATGGCCAGAACCCTCAGATATTCCGCCCCGGTCTTCTTTTTTACCGGAATCTTTGTATTGTCCGGCTGAAAGGTCCAGGGAATAAAGGCGGTGAATCCCTTGGTTTCATCCTGGAGGGATCTGATTTTATCCATGTGCTCGAAAATATGGACATCTTCTTCCAGATGGCCGAACATCATGGTGGCGCTGGATCGCAACCCCTGCAGATGGGCCTGCCGCATGACCTCAAGCCATTGGGACGAAAGGCATTTGTTCGGGGAAACCTGCTGCCGGATCTCATCACAGAGAATCTCGGCCCCGCCGCCCGGGATGGAGGACAGCCCTGATTCTTTAAGAACGGCGATGGTTTCGGCAATGGACAGCCCGGATGTTTTGGCTATAAAATCAATTTCAGGCGGCGAAAACCCATGAATATGGATATCAAAATTCTTTTTGATATCCCTCAGCAGGTCCGTATAATAATCAAGGTCCAGATCCGGGTTCATGCCGCCCTGGAGAAGAATCTGGGTTCCACCGAGGTCCAGGGTTTCCCTGATTTTTTCATGGAGGGCCTGCCTTGAAATCACATAGCCCTTGCCCGGCGGTTCAAAAAAAGCGCAGAACCGGCAACCGGAGACGCAGACATTGGTATAATTGATATTCCGGTCCACCACATAGGTGACGACGGGCTCCGGATGAAGAAAAAACCGGCGCTGGTTTGCAAGTCGGGCCAGGGTTAGAAAATCCGCTTCCCGGTATAGACGGAGGGCCTCATTCTTCTCAAGTCGCTGATGGCGGTCTGCCTTTTCGATCAAACGATGCAAGGTCTTCATGATTCCATCCTGTTTACGGGATGATAAAAGGAATCCCGCTCCACCGGCTGGAATCCTGCTGCCAGAATCAGGTCTTTCATCTGGGTCCGGGTAAGTCCCTTGGCGGATTTTGCACCGGCCGTGTGGGTGATCCGCTCTTCAATGATGGTTCCGTCCAGATCATCGGCCCCGAAATTCAGCGCGACCTGGGCCAGGCTTTCCCCGATCATGACCCAATAGGCCTTGATATGCTCAAAATTATCCAGCATGAGCCGGGCTGCAGCCACATTTTTCAGATCATCCACGGCCGTTGTGGGTGGAAGATGGGATAATTCCGTATTTTTGGAATGAAAGGCCAGGGGAATAAAAGCTGAAAATCCATGGGTCTCATCCTGGACCTCCCGGAGGGAGATCAAATGATCCACCCTTTCCTCTATGGTTTCAATATGGCCATAGAGCATAGTCGCATTGGTTTTGATCCCTGCTTTATGCACTGCCTTTACAATTTCTATCCACCGCCCATGTCCGATTTTCCTGGGGAATAATGCTTCCTGAATCCTTGAATTCAGGACCTCGGCCCCACCGCCCGGCATCATGTCCAGCCCGGCGTCTTTGAGACGCGCGATGGTCTCCTCCAAACTGAGCCCGGCAAGGTGAGACAGATAATCAATTTCAACACAGGTAAAGGCCTTGATGGTCACCCGGGGCCGTATTTTCCGGATGGTTTTCAGCAGATCAATATAATAGTCAAAGCCCAGGGCCTCATTGAGCCCGCCGACGATGTGCATTTCCGTAATGGGCTCGGAAAGATGGGCCCTCAGCCTTTTTTCTATATCATCAAGGGAAAGGACATAGGCTCCGTCCTCTGCCTTGTCTTTGGCATAGGCACAGAACCGGCAGCGGTTCTTGCAGATATTGGTATAGTTTAAATGTTCATTATAGATATAGAAGGCCATATTCCCGTGCAGGGATCTCCGGATATGATTTGCCATCCGGCCCAGGCCGATGAGATCATGGGTTTCATAAATGATAATCCCGTCTTCTTTGGAAAGACGGGAGTTTTTTAAGACCTTTGAATAAATCGCTTCAAGTCTTTCGTCCATAAAAGAGATATGCATTAGTGTTTCTTTCTTCTGATCACCTTTTTTATCTTTTTGGGTGAGGCCCCGGAAACCGCCTGGACCTGATTCTGTTTGGGGTCAAATAGGTTATTCTGGCGGTATGAGCAGGATGCACGGGGGCATTTAAGTCCTTTTTCGCCCGTCGGAGTGACGGTTTCTATCAGGAACGGATTTTTACAGAGGGGGCATTCAATATGATAAGGTTTATCCCAGGAAACAAACCTGCATCCTGAATTGGTACAGGTAAAAAATTCTTTTCCTTTTTCCGTTGTCTTTGAAACGATTTCCCCCTGTTTGCAAAGAGGGCAAGGCATGGTCAGATCACTTTCAAAAGCGGCGATCCTGGATTCTATATCTTCATCGGACAAGGCATCTTCTTCTGTTTCTTCAGCTTCTTTGCTCTCGGGCGCTTTTTCCTCTTCAACATGGCGCTTTTCTTCTTCGAGTTTCAGCTTTTCTTCCTGTTTTAGTCTCTCTTCAAGGGCCTTTAATTCAGCTTCTTTCCGGGCCATCAAGGCTTCACGGGCCTCTAATTCAGCCGCTTTCTGCTTTGCTTTTTCCGCCGCCTCCTGAGCCTTGATCAATTCCTTTTCTCTTTGCTCAAATTCTTCCAATTGTTTTGCCGCTTCTTTGGCCGCTGCTTCCGCCTGTTTTATTTTCTCTTCTTTTTCAGCCAGTTCCCTGGCAAAGGCGGCTGCTTTCCGGGCTTCTTCCTCGGCTTTTTCAGCTTCCAGTTCTTCTCTGGACGGGCCTTTGTCAAAAACATCCTTGATATTCAACTGACCGGCCGAGTCCATGGATCTTTTTCTTCTGGTTTTGATCAATTTGGACAGGCGGTCCAGATTATCCTGTTTTAATTTCAAAGCAATTTCCCTGGTCTGGCCCGGCATTGCCCCAAGACCGGCGGCGATTTCCGCTGCTTTTTTTTCGGCGCTGTCCTTTGTTACTATAACTCCCCGGCTTTTCAAGGTGGATTTAAAACTCTCCCTTGCAAGCTCTAGGGTTTTTCTTCCGGAATTCACCTCTTCATTGATTTGAAGAACAAAGCCGACCAGGTTCATGCCCGGCATTCCGGGAAACATATTGTCAAGAAATCCCATCATCATAAAAGAGGGCATTTCCGCTTTTAAAAGTCCCTTTGTGTCTATGCTGATATATCCATTGTTTAAAACCAAAAGAACGGCTTTTTCAAGAATCATATCCCGCTCAAGCCCGATTTCCGTCAATTCGTGAAGAAAGGACTCCTTTGTATATCGTTCCGGCGGAGATTCCGGATATTGCCTGATTTCCCTTTCTCTTTCAACAATCAGGGTAATGCAGGCAATACTTGCAAGATTGAAGGACAGCATGGCGGATTTGGAATCAATATCCAGCAATGCCGTGATTTCCTGGGCCAGAATCTCATCCAGTTGATCTCTGACAAATCCCGGATCCAGTTCCTGATCATGTTTTTCATCCATGCTCATCATTCATCTCCCCGGTTGATTTCGGAAATCATATCTGCAATATTCATGGCCATTTGCGCCACCTTGTCTTCCGGTCCGGCAGACAAAGAAGGCAAGGCCTGCTCATCTTCAATCCCCCTGCCCTGTTCTTCCTCAAATCCCTCCCGAACGGTTGAAAGTTCAAGGAATTCCCCTTCCCTGTTGAAAATAACGGACAGGGGCACCTTGATTTCGAAATCAAATTTATAGGCGATTTGATTTTTATATACCAGTAAGTCTCCGTTTTTATAATTTATTTCCTCGTGAAGGGTAAGCTTGTGTTTTTCAAAAAGAATTTTTTCTATGGCACCCCAGTCCAATTCCGCATTGATGGTATCGATAAATTCTTTTTCACCCTCCTGAATGGTCTTAGGACTTGTCAGTTTCATATCGCACCCCTCTATTTGAGAAAAAAATGGACTTCATTGGCCAGATCCAAATACGCAGAAGCTGCGGGGCCCTTTATATCATAAAGGGCGGCAGGGATCTTCCGGCCGATGGATTTTTCAATGGTATCATCCGCCGGAATAACGGTATTCAATACCAGTTCTTTTGCATCGGACAAGGCGTGGCGATCAAGAAAGGACACGGCCTCTTTCTTTGATCCACACCGGTTGAAAACAAGCCCGGCGATCTTCAGGGGAACCTGGTGAAGGCTTCGGATATATTTTACGTAACGCAGCATATCATGAAAATCCTCCGCCCTTGTCTGAGGAATGGACATACAGACCAAAAGCCAATCTGCCGCTGCTATGGCCATCATGCTTAAAAAGCCATAGGATGAAGGCGCATCGATAATGATATAATCATAGTCTTTTTCCACATCTTTCAGAAAAAGCCGCAAAAGTTTTTCATTCTCAGTGTGTTTTGCAAGTCTGGCCGCAACCTGAATCAGGTTGAATCCTGAAGGGATGATATCCAGATAGATAAATTCCGTTTTAATAACGGCATCAATGAATTTTACCCTGCCTGATAAAACAGAAGCCAAATCACTGGTATAATCCGCTTTTTTTATGCCGCACCAGTGGGTAGCACTTCTCTGGGGGTCAGTGTCGATCAGAAGCGTATTTTTTTCCAATAAGGCGAAAGAGGCCGCCAGATTTACGGCTGTAACACTTTTACCCGTACCGCCCCTCTGGCCTGCTATGGTCAGTATTGTACTCATAGTTCACTATGTTTAACACAATTGAATAAAAATTCAATCATATACTTTAAATAAATGGTCATGCCCTTTTTCTCAAGATTTTCACAAAATATTGACCAGAGCCCATTCCCAAGTTGAATTCTTCCATTGAATATATAATAATGAGCGACTACAAGACCCCATATAAAGGAGTATTTTCGTTTGGCAAATATATCCATTACCCTTGACGGCATTGATCAGGCCATTGCCGGCCTTACCTACAAGGAGGGTTCCGTTAAAGCCAAGGCCGTCATGGCCATCCGTTCCTTCTATGTTTCAGAAGATGCCGTTAAAAACCTGAACGCTATTGATGCGGACACACTGATCCGTTCCATCTGGGAGGTCGAAGATGACCCGTCCAGAATCAAGGCCAAACGAAGAAATTTTTCCAGTATCAAATCCTCCATTAATGCTGACCTGGCAACCCTGTCCAAAAAGGGGTTAAACTCTGAAAACATCATCATCACGGAATCCAATATCTTTGATATGACGGAAGAGGCCAAAAGCAATCTGCTCAGCTCGTTCAGCGATGCCGTCAAGACGGGAGGCATCAATCTTGATCAGGCGGCCGATCTGCTGAAAGCCATCAGTGATTTCCTGGAAAATCTCCCAATGGAAAAAAAGGATTCGGATGCCAAGGATATTGTGAGTCAAATCCAGAAAATTTTGAAGAAAATGACGGAAGAAACCCTGGCTGAAGACGACGAAGAAATTGAAGAAATTGAACTGGCGGATGATGAAGAAATTGAAGAAGTTGAAGACGGTGAAATAATAGAGCTGGAGGATGACCAGGATATTGAAGATGAAATCGATGCCGAAGAACGGAGTGAAGATGAAGAGATTGAAGAAATTGAGCTCGATGAAGACGAAATCCTAGAAGAAATTGATGGGCCGGATGAGGATGAAGAGTTCCAGGAAGTAGAAGACCTCAATAAGGAAGACGAAGCGGTTGAAGAAATTGAACTGGAGGATGACGAAACCCTAGAAGAAGTTGAAGACGGCCGGGAAATTGAAGAGGATATTGAAAAAGATCTCGAAGAGGTTCTTCTTGATGAAGACATTGAGGAAATTGAGCTGGAAGAGGATCAAACGGTTGAAGAAGAAATCGATGCCGAAGAACAGGTTGAAGATGAAGAAATTGAAGAAATTGAGCTCAATGAAGACGAAATCCTGGAAGAAATTGATGGGCCGGATGAGGATGAAGAGTTCCAGGAAGTAGAAGACCTCAATGAGGAAGATGAGGCGGTTGAAGAAATTGAACTGACGGATGACGAAACTATAGAAGAAGTTGAAGAGCTGGATGAAGATGAACTCAAGGCCCTGGAGGAATTCCGGCAGAAGAAAGAGCTGGCAGAGCATTTTGACCAAACTTTGGGGGACCGGGAAAAAAAATATAATCAATATACCACCGTGCCTGAAGGTAAATACACGATTGGTACCCGGAAAAGCCTGAAATCCAGCCTTGAACTCCAGCAATTTGATATGCCCAAGGTCTATATCGGGATTTATCCCGTCACCAATGCCTTGTTTGAAATTTTTATTGAAGAAACCGGATATATTACAACGGCAGAGGAAAAAGGCTTTGGCCGTGTTTTTCATTCCCGTTTTAAAAAAAACGAAACCGTCTCCACATGGAAAAAAATAGCCGGTTCCGAAGATGTAAAAGGCGCCTTTTGGTATCAACCAACGGGCCCCGATTCAAACCTGCATGGAAAAAGAAACCACCCCGTGGTTCAGGTCAGCGTACAAGATGCCATGGCCTATGCCTCCTGGATCGGCCGCCGCCTTCCCACGGAATCGGAATGGGAAGCCGCTGCCAGAACCGATCTGGGATATATTTATCCCTGGGGGGATGAATTCAATATCAAGGCATTGAACATTGAGCAAAGCGGGTTTTCAGGCACCTGCGCTGTGGATGAATATGATGCCTTTGCAAATGAATTTAAAATTGTGGACCTGCTCGGCAATGTCATGGAGTGGACTTCGGATATGGAAAATTCGCCCTTCCCGTCCCGGAAAAATATCAGTTATTGTATTGCCAAAGGAGGGGCATGGAATTCGAAAAACGATGTCACCATCAGCTCCAGAGGCCTGTTTAAACCCGGATTTTCCTCCAATACCATAGGATTCCGCTGTATCTCGGAGATCTTTATATAAGTCATGGATGAACTGACCCAAACCTACCTGGATTATCTGATCATAGAAAAAGGCCTGTCCCACAACACCATCCTGTCCTATTCGGAAGATCTGATCCGGTTTTTAAATTTCCTTGAAAAAAATAAAATCGATACCATTCACGGGGTGGACACCACCACCATCCTGGCCTGGCTCATTGACCTTGCCAAAAACGGGTTATCCGCCAAATCAAGGGCGCGCCACCTGATCTCCATCCGGGGATTTTTCAAATTTCTATTAAATGAAAAAATCATCTTAAGCAACCCCTTAAAAAATGTGGATATTCCCAAAACCGGGCTTTCCCTGCCGAAATTCATGACCATCCAGGAAGTTTCAGACCTTCTGGACGTACCGGATATCTGCAAACCCAGGGAATTAAGGAATGCGGCCATGATGGAAATCATGTACGGGTCAGGGTTGCGGGTTTCCGAGCTGATCTCCTTAAAACTTCAGGATATCAATCTGGATGCAAATGTTGTCCGGGTCATGGGAAAGGGCTCCAAGGAAAGAATGGTGCCCTTTGGCTCCCAAGCCGGAAACATTACCCAAAAATGGATAAAGCAAGGAAGACCGGCCCTTTTAAACGGGATCTCCACGCCATATCTGTTTTTTGCCAGGGGGGGGAAACCCATGACCCGCCAGGGTTTCTGGAAAATGTTAAAAAAATACGGGGTCCTGGCAAAGCTTTCAAAAAACATCACCCCCCACACTCTTCGGCATTCATTTGCCACCCACCTACTGGAAGGCGGCGCGGATTTAAGGTCCGTTCAAACCCTTCTGGGACATTCCGATATTTCCACGACACAGATATATACCCATATTTCAAGGGACTACCTGATCAAAATGCACCGGCAATACCATCCAAGGGGTTCTTGATGAACCGGGGGTCGCGGCCAAGGATTTGCGTATTGATTCTTAAATTCCTTTTATGCTAAAAGAAGAGCCTGAAAAAAACCATTGTATAGGACTGAAAGGGTGTATCATGATTACGGAATCTCCTTTGACCTTAAAAGAATTGCTCCTGCAAGTCAGAAAGCCCTTTTTTGCAATCCAAAAGGATGACCGGGTTTCCTTTGTCCTAAAGGATGCTGATTTTTTTAAGGACACCCTCCAAAAGGATAGGGATTTTCATATCCGAGCCTATGTACCGTCCATTGGTCCTGATAACCTGGGAGATGACGGATTCATGGCCCGGCACGGCTTGAAATATCCCTATATCGCCGGGGCCATGGCCAACGGCATCGCCTCCGTGGCCATGGTGAAAACCATGGCAGAACACGGGATGATCGGATTTTTCGGAGCCGGCGGTCTTGCTCTGGATCGAATCGAAGAAGCCGTCATGGATATCAAAACCACCCTGGGCGACAAACCTTTCGGGTTCAACCTCATCCATTCCCTGACGGACCCGGCCCATGAAATGGCCACCGTCAATCTCTATTTAAAACACAGAATCAGGCGGATCAGTGCGGCCGCATTTCTGCGCATGACGCCTGCCCTGGTCTATTACCGGGTCAAGGGCCTCCACGAGGACGGCAACGGAAATATTACGGCGCCCAATCATATCATTGCCAAGGTCTCCAGAGTTGAAATTGCCCGCCAGTTTTTCTCGCCGCCACCGGAAAAACTGGTTCGCTCCCTTCTTGAGAATCGAATGATTACCGAAACCGAAGCCAAGCTCTCCCGGTACATTCCCATGGCCCGGGACCTGACGGCGGAAGCCGATTCCGGCGGCCACACCGATAACCGGCCGGCCCTGGCCCTGTTGCCCACCATGATGGCCCTAAAAAATGAATTCATGAAGACCTATCAGTATACAGAACCTCTGTGTGTAGGCCTTGCCGGCGGCATCGCCACCCCGGAGTCGGCCGCCGCCGCCTTTGGAATGGGGGCCGCCTATATATTGACCGGGTCCATCAATCAGTCCTGTGTTGAAGCCGGAATCTGCGAAGATGTCAAACGGTTGCTCTGCCAGGCCGATCAGGCCGATACGGCCATGGCTCCGGCGGCGGATATGTTTGAAATCGGGGCCAGGGTTCAGGTCCTGAAACGGGGAACCCTCTTTCCGGTCCGGGCGGAAAAATTATATCGATTATATCAGTCCTGCCATGGGTTTCAGGAAATCGACGAAAAATCACAGCAGGAGATCCAGGAAAAATTTTTACACAGCAGTTTTGAAGAGGCCTGGGCCTCCACAAAGGAATTTTTCCTCAAAACCGGCAACACAAAAGAAATAGAAAGGGCAGAAACCGACCCCAGGCATCAAATGGCACTTGTCTTCAGATCTTACCTCGGGCTTTCCTCGAAATGGGCCATTCAAGGCATCCCAGAAAGGAAGATGGATTACCAGATCTGGTGCGGACCTTCCATGGGAGCCTTTAACCAATGGGCCAAAGGAAGTTTTCTCGAACCCCCTGAAAACCGGAAAACGGCTGAAATCGCACTCAATCTTCTTTTCGGAGCCTGCGTCCGTACCCGGCTGTCCATATTGAGGACCCAGGGTGTGGATACCGAATCTGAGGCCGGAGTCTTTAACCCATTGACTTTAAAGGAAATTAACTCATATCTCTAGTGCCCCCGGCTATGTAAAACTTTTGTCAAATCCCTGGTAATCGGGTGTCTTTTGAATGTTCAACCCTTTATATTGTTTCATGATTTTAATCATTTAAATGTATTTTAGGAATTATGAATCAAAAAAATACAAATAAGGAATCCTCCGTTGCCATCATCGGTATGGGATGTATCTTCCCGAAATCCAGAAACCTGAAAGAATTCTGGCATCTTTTATACCACGGGATTGATGCCATTGAAGATATCCCTGCCGACACCCACTGGAAATTAAACGATTATTTTGATGAAGACCCGGCCAAGCCGGATCATACCTATTGCCGGCGGGGCGGGTTTATTCCGCCCATCACCTTTGATCCCTTGAGTTACGGCATTCCTCCCAACAACCTTGAAGCCACTGATACATCCCAGCTCCTGGGGCTTGAAACGGCAAAAATGGCCCTGGAAGATGCGGGATATCCCATGGGGCATCCCTTTCTGGAAGAAAAAAAGGTCAATGTTATTTTAGGCGTCACCGGCACCCAGGAACTGGTCATCCCCCTGGGTTCACGCCTGGGCCGGCCCGTCTGGAAAAAAGCCCTGGAAGACGCCGGTATCGGCCAAGAAAAAAAACAGGAAATCATTCAACGGATCCAGGGCGGGTATGTGGAATGGCAGGAGAATTCCTTTCCCGGTCTTCTCGGCAATGTGGTGGCCGGAAGAATCGCCAACCGCATGAATCTTTCCGGGACCAATACCGTTACCGATGCGGCCTGTGCCAGTTCTTTGTCTGCCATTCATACGGCCGTCATGGAGCTTTTATCCGGGAAATGCGATATGTCCGTCACCGGTGGTGTGGACACCCTGAACGATATTTTCATGCACATGTGCTTTTCAAAGACCGGGGTTTTGTCTCACACCAGCGATGCCAGACCCTTTTCCAAGGATGCCGACGGCACCGTGCTGGGGGAAGGCATCGGCATGCTGGTATTAAAACGTCTTGAAGACGCGGTCAAAGATAAGGACAAAATCTATGCCCTTATCAAGGGAGTCGGGACTTCCAGCGACGGAAGGACATCGGCCATCTATGCCCCGGACTCAAAAGGCCAGTTGAAAGCCTTGACCGAAGCCTACCGGGAGGCAGACATTGATCCGTCCACCGTGGGGCTCATAGAAGCCCACGGCACCGGCACCCGGGTGGGTGATAAGGTGGAATTCGAAGCCTTAAAATTATGCTTTGACCCTTCCGGTGAGAAACATTCCACCGCCCTTGGGTCGGTGAAATCCATGATCGGCCACACAAAGGCCGCAGCCGGGGCAGCCGGCATGATCAAGGCGGCGCTGTCCCTTTATAATAAAGTGATCCCCCCTACCTTGAAAGCCGGTGAACCGGACCCTGAGCTTAAGATCGAAAACTCTTCCTTTTATCTGAACTCCGAATCCAAACCCTGGATAAACGCCTTCCATCCCAGGCGGTCCGGTGTCAGCGCCTTTGGTTTCGGCGGCAGTAATTTCCATGTGGTTTTGGAGGAATACGAGCCTTCTAAAACCCATATTTCCTGGGAGGGTTCCGTTCAGATCCTTGCCTTTTCATCAAACACAAAAGAAGATCTGCTAAAGGAAATCAACAGTTTCAAAGAGAAACTGTCGCCTTCCGACGATGCCTTACAGTTGAAACAGGCCATTGCCCGAAACGCCCATGAATCCAGGATAACTTTCTCCGTGGATTCACCATACAGGCTCCTGCTGGTGTATAAAACCCATGAAGATATCTTCAGCTTCCTGGACCAGGCCCTGGATTCAATTGAAACAGGGCAGCCGCAACCGGGTATCTATTTTTCATCTTATCCCCGGAAGGGAAAACTCGGGTTTCTCTTTCCGGGCCAGGGAAGTCAGTATACGGGCATGGGAAAGGATCTGACATCGCTTTTTCCAGAAGCCATGGAAAGTTTAAAAGAGGCGTCCCAAGCCTTTTTACAGGAAAATTCAGACTCGGGTGAGAAAGCCCTGCAAGATTATATTTATCCGCCTCCCCCTTATTTACAGCCCAAAGACATATCCGAAGAACAACTGCGCAACACCCATATTGCCCAGCCTGCCATCGGCGCCATATCCGCCGCCATGGTAAAAGTGCTGAAACGGTTCGGTGTCACTCCTGACATGACCTGCGGCCATAGTTTCGGAGAGCTTTGCGCCCTGTATTCGGCCGGATGGATGAATGAAACAACCTTGTTTCAGCTTTCCGCAGCCCGGGGAAAATACATGGCTTCGGCAAAATCCATGGGTGCCGACCCGGGCAGCATGCTGGCAATTCAGGCTCCTTTGGCGGATATTGAAGCCCTCATCTTGGAAGAACACCTGGACCTGATTCTGGCCAATAAAAACAGCCCTGCTCAGGGTGTTTTATCCGGACCCACTCCTGAAATTCTCAGGGCTAAAAAAATCTGCAAACAAAGAAAACTCAGGGCTGTTCAATTGCCTGTGGCCGCAGCGTTTCACAGCCGTTTGGTGGAAAATGCCGTGGCGCCTTTTAAGGCCTCTTTATCCGCCAAGTCCTTTGAACCGACCCGGATTGAAGTCTTTTCCAATACCACCGCCGCCCCCTATGGCCGAAAAGAATCGGATATCAAAAATATCCTTGGAAACCAACTGGTGAATCCGGTAAATTTTCTCGGCAATATCCAAAACATGTTTGAAAAAGAAATCACCACCTTTATTGAAGTCGGGCCCAAGGCCGTATTGACGGGTTTGACAAAGTCCATCCTAAAGGACCGGGAGGTAACGGTGGTTTCCCTGGATGCCTCCTGCGGCAAAAACTCCGGGATCGAGGATCTTGCCCATGCGCTTTGCATCATTGCCGCAAAGGGGTTTCCCGTTGATCTGACCCCCTGGGAAGACCCGGTCAAAAAAGCCGACCCCAAACGGATGAAAATAGAGCTCACCGGCGCCAATCCCAAATCAGTGAACCGTAACCCGCTTCCGGTATCAAAACCCGCAGCGCCCATTCATGAAAAACCGCGAACCGACCCCAGGTCACCCTTAAAAGGTTTGGATATGACAGCTTACAAAACGCAAAACGATTCCGGGAATATTTCTTTCCCGGCCTTTGAAGCCATGAAAATGGTGGAAAAAGGACTGGAAGCCATGCAACAGCTTCAGGCCCAGACGGCCAGGGCCCATGAACGCTTTCTGGACACCCAGGCCCAGGCCGGCAAGACCCTGGCCCTCATGTTGGAACAGACCCGCAATCTTGCCTTTACCCCTGTTTTGGAACAGAAACAAGCAGCGGTAAAACTTGAAAAGCCACAGATCATCGAACCCGTTCCGGTTTCACCACCCATTGAACAAATCCTCGAGACCGCTAATGATAAGAAAATCGAACCCATCTTATTTGAAATTGTAAGCCGCCTCACCGGATTTCCTCCGGAAATGCTGGAACCCGGCATGGATATTGAATCGGACCTGGGGATTGATTCCATTAAAAAAGTTGAAATTATTTCCGAACTTGAAAAACAGATCCCGGACTGTGACGGCATCACCACGGAAAGCATGGGATCTGTCCGAACCCTCGAGGACATCTGCCAAGCCATCCGTCATCAGACCGCTTCTGCGCCCAATGTGCCTATACCGGTTGTACCCATGCCGGTGGTTGCGGAAACAAAAACGGCAAGAAATTCTCTAAAGAATCTCCATCAAACGGTTTCAACGGTTTTGATGAACACTGTATCCGATTTGACGGGGTTTCCCGCCGAAATGCTGGAACCCGCCATGAACCTTGAATCCGACCTGGGCATAGACTCCATCAAGCGGGTGGAAATCCTGTCCAGGCTTGAACAGGAACTGGATCATATTGAAACAATCTCCTCCGAGGATATGGGAAACCTCAAGACCCTCGGGGAAATTATCGATTTCCTGTCAAAGGGTTCAAAACAAGCTGCTCCGGAAATTTTGGGGACCCAACCGCCTTCTGAATTGACCCCCGGCCCTTTGTTTGTTCATCCGGAAACCCGGCTTTCGCGGAAAATTGTCTCCTTGAAAAAATATCCCACCAATGAGATCCGGTTTTATAACGGGGCCAAAATAGAATTGCCCTCAAAAAAAAAAGTATATATTACTAAAGATAGCGTCGGTGTATCCCAAGGGTTTCAAAGGGAATTTGAAAAAATCGGCGTCCCCTGTATCCTTATTGATATCGA
This sequence comes from Desulfobacula sp., assembly GCA_023701135.1. Taxonomy (GTDB): domain Bacteria; phylum Desulfobacterota; class Desulfobacteria; order Desulfobacterales; family Desulfobacteraceae; genus Desulfobacula. The sequence goes on from JAMPXP010000001.1 coordinate 127,155, forward strand.
AAGCCCCGGAATTCCTGAATTACCCGATGCCGCCGGTATTGTCATTGTACCGGATGCCTTCAATGCCGATGCCTCTTTAACCGGGATCGAATTTTTAAAATCCGCCTTTCTTCTGGCCCGGACCAATGCCGGTTATCTCATGGAGGCGGCAAAGGGAAAAGGCGCCTTTTTAACGGTGGTCTCCTTTTTAGGCGGCGGATTCGGATTCGACGGCAAAAATTTCGCCACTGATCCGGTTTACGGCGGACTTGCCGGACTTGCAAAAACCGCCGGCCTGGAATGGAAAAATGTATTGTGCCGGGCCCTGGACCTGCCGGATTCAAAAGAAAAAGCCCTCCAAAATGCCGAGGCCGCCGTGTCTCTCATGATGACCCAGGGATCTGTAGAAATGGGTCTGGATGGTGACTTCTGCAACATTCCAAACCTGGTGGACCAGGACATCCAGGATCTAGGAACAGATCTGGGAACGGACCTGACTCCAGAGGATGTCGTTATCCTTACCGGCGGCGCCAGGGGCGTCACTGCAGCCTGCGCCCTTGAAATGGCGGAACACTATTCTCCGGTGCTGATTCTCATCGGCCGGGCTTCCCTGGATTCATCGGAACCGACATGGGCCGAAAATCTTCATGACCCTGCCCTGCTGAAAAAAGCGATTCTGGCCCATGAATTCAAAGGACAAATGCCCAAACCCGTTGACCTTGAAAAAGAATATCAAAAAATCCTTGCCCGCCGTGAGATACAAGACCATATCCGGCACATGCAGGCCCACGGGTCAACGGTCAGATATTTTTCAGCCGATATCCGAAACAAAAATGAAATTGATGCTGTTTTTAAGGCCGTCAGAACAGAATTCCGTCATATTACCGCCATTGTCCACGGTGCAGGGGTCATCGACGACAAACGTATTGTGGACAAAGAGATGGAACCGTTTACCAGGGTCCTGGAAACAAAGGTAAAAGGGCTTGAAGTTTTATTATCCGTTTCAAAGGAGGACAGGCTCAAATATTTTGTTCTTTTTTCTTCCATAGCCGCCCGAACCGGGAACCAGGGCCAGTGTGATTATGCCATGGCCAATGAGGTCCTCAACAAAACCGCCCAGAAACTCAGTGCCGCCCGTCCTTCCTGTAAATACCTGTCCATGAACTGGGGCCCCTGGGAAGGCGGTATGGTGGATGATGGTTTAAAACGGGAATTCAACAAAAAGGGAGTGGCCCTGATCCCTTTAAAACAAGGAGCAAAGCAGCTTTTGAAGGAAATGGGCCAACCCTTGAACAACCCGGAAATCGTCATCGGCGGCTTTGCTTCGAACCCTGAAAACCTCAAGGACCCTAAACTGTCAAAGGCCATGACCTTTTCCTTTGGGAAAGAATCGGTTCCAATATTGAAATCCCATGAGATCAACGGTGAGCCTGTGGTTCCCTTTGCCTTGCTCATGGAATGCATGGCCAAGGCCTCGGAAAAGAACAACCCGGGTCTGGTATTTGCCGGAATGGACCAGATGAGACTTTTAAAGGGAATTAAACCCGGCCCTTCGGAAATCCAGACAGACGTCCTGCTGGGAAAATGCCGGCCCCAGGGAACAAAATGGATGCTCCCGGGAAAAATGGTTTCCGAGGGTCAAAGCGGTTCTTCCTTTGTCCATTCAAGCTGCAATATCCTTTTAAGGGAGAGCCTTCCAACGCCGCCCGTGCTTTCCGAATCCGCTTTTATGGCACTGAGGCCCAGCACCGTATCCGTAACCGAAGCCTATGCTTCCATTCTTTTCCATGGAAAAGACATGCAGGCCATCTTATCCATCAATGGATATTCCGAAAGGGGAATAGACGTCACCACCAGGCTTTCCCCAACTCCGGATCACTGGTTTAAAAACTATCCCGGCTCCAAATGGATCACGGACCCCATGATGGTGGATGCGGCTTTCCAGGCCGCCATTCTCTGGTCCCATACCCAACTCGGGCAGATGTGTCTGCCCAGTTTTATTGGGGGCTTACGGCTGTATTCATCCTTTAACGGGCTTCATGGGGATGTCCGGATTCTCTTTACGGTCACTGAAACGGAAAAAAACAAAATCAGCGGCTATTTTACATTTTTGAACCAGGACAATATCGTTGTGGTCGTCATCACCGGTTTCGAAGCCGTTACCGATCCCTCCTTGGCGGAAAAATTCAAAAAAAAACCGCTGTTTTCAAGGGAGAAAATTCTGGCCTTTGCCCAAGGAAATCCCTCGGAGGCCTTTGGGGAAAAATACCGGATATTTGACCATGAGAGGGAAATCGCAAGGCTTCCGAGACCCCCTTATTTTTTCATGGACAGGGTCCTGACGGCAGATCATCCCCAGTGGAAAATGCAGGCTGGCGGATGGGTTGAAACCCAATACGATATTCCGGAAGAGGCCTGGTATTTTAAAGCCAACCAAACAACGGTCCTGCCCTTTTGCATTTTGCTTGAAATCGCCCTCCAGCCCTGCGGCTGGCTGGCAGCCTATGCCGGGTCCGCCCTTGAAAGCAAAGACCGGCTCCATTTCAGAAATCTCGGAGGGAAAGCCGTTTTATTCACCCCCCTTTTCCGCGATTCCGGCACCCTTTCCATCCGAACCCGCATCACCGAGGTTTCCAAAGCCGGCGGCATGATCATCCAGGAATTTGATTTTGAAGTTTTAAAGAATAAGATCGTTGCCTATAAAGGAACTACCACTTTCGGCTTTTTTAACCCCAAAGCCCTCTCCAATCAGATCGGCATCCGGAACAGCCGGTTGACGGAACCGGTAGCGCGGGCCGGAAATGTCCGACCCACCTATGATCCATTTAAAGATACTGCGCCGTTGACACCAGATGACCCGAATCAGGATAATTATTCGGGTATGCCCTCAAAGGCCCTGCGCATGATAGACCAGATAGAAATCTTGGAGCTGGATACCGGTCTGTATGGGAAAGGATATATCAGGGCCAAAAAAGCGGTTGATCCCCTTGAATGGTTTTTTCAGGCGCATTTCTATCAGGACCCTGTCTGTCCCGGCTCCCTTGGAATCGAATCCTTTCTCCAGATGATCCGGTTTTTTCTTCTAGAGAAATTCGAGCTTGATCCCGATGAATACGAACCTGACCTTTTAAAGGGGCAATCCCATGAATGGATTTACCGGGGCCAGATCATACCGGACCATAAAAAGATTACGGTTCATGCTCATATTAAAGATACAGCCGCCACGGACACGGGCTATACTGTTGTTGCAGACGGCTCTTTAACTGTGGATGGAATCTGTATTTATGAAATGAAAAATTTCGGAATTGGTTTCTCAAAAATTTCGGAACCGACAAAAAGGATAAAAATTCAGGATATATCTGAACAGAATTAATCGGATTGGATTCGGATCAAGGCCCTGTTTTCGATTTTCAAATATTTTTTTGCCAGCAGAAACAGTTCTTCCGCAGTGATGGCGGTATAGTCCCTGATTAAGTCTTTGGCCCATTCCAATTTCTGAGGGTAGCGGTAAGAATCGGCCATAACCGAATTCAACCAGTATTCGTTTGTTTCCACATATGTTTTAAGATGGTTGATCATAGGCCCCAGGGCAATATTCAGATCTTGCAGGGAGATCTTCGTCGAAATTAATTCGCCAATGATATCTGTTATTTTCTCGTACACCAATTCATGCTTTTCCTGTTTGGCCTGTACAACAATATGCAGGACCCCATATCCATCAAAAATCATAGAGGGCTCGTTGTAAACATAGGGCGAATAAGTTTCACCCAGCTCCTCCCGGATCAGAAGCCTCAATTTTTCAGAAAAAACCTTGGATAGGAGGTTCAGTCTCCGGGTCTGGGCAATATCCCAGAAATCATCGGTCAAAAAAGCCATATGAACCACCCCTGCTTCAATTTGGGTATCGATTTTCAGATCCAGTTGCCGGCCTTGGGGAAATCCGATTTGCCTGGAATGTGCCGGGACAAGGCCCTTGTCTTCCCGCAGGGATAATGCTCCCAGATAATGATCGGCCAGGGAAATGACCTTCTCCGGATCAATATCCCCGATAAGGGAAATTTCAACCGGAGCTCCTTTAAAATAAGGCTCCAGCCATTCTCGTATATCCTTAATGGAATAGGCCTGCATCCTGGCGGGTTCAGGCAAGCCGAATCCGGGATCATTGTTGGCCAGGAAAGGAATCCCCTTGATCTGCATGATCCCTTCGGGTTTTCTCAAGAGGCTCGCATACATCTGCTGATATTGTATGTTTGAACGATCAAGGGTTTCTTCCCGGAATCCGGGATCAGCTAAATAATGGTAAATGAGCTGGAATAAGAGCTCGGTTTCTTCCGGGTCGGCAGAACCGGAAAAAGAAAAATGATGGTCATTAACATCAAAATTGATATCCATTTTACGTCCTGCCAGGGCCTCTTCCATCTGGTCGGCGTTTAATTGTCCAAGACCGCTTTTTTGGATAACGGATTCGGCCATGAAGGACAGCCCTGGTTTTGAAAGGGGTTCTGATTTTTTCCCGTCTCCAAAACAAACCTTAAAGAGGATTTCATTTTGCTTATAATCCGTAGACTTTAAATTCAGCCGGACCTTATTATTCAGTTCAAGGGTGGTGATCCCAAGACCCTGCACATTATCTTCTCTATTTTTGATTCCCCCTGCCGCGGGTTCAGCAAGTTCAAGGTAGGGAAAGGCTTTTGATTCGAACTGACTGTATTTTTCAATTTCTTTTAAACCGGCTTTCGCATAGACGTCCAGAATCTCGGCACCAGAATCATCCGTATCCAGCAACAGGTTCCCTGTCACCATGATGAGCCTTGGATCTTTGGGCCACGATTGGATCAGCCTGTCATGGGCATCCTTTAACGATATGGACCGGATATAAGGCTCCAAAATCTCCTTTCGCTGCCGGGCCGATAAGAGCATTTTCTTTCCGTTCACACCCGCCAGGAGCCGGTCTGCAATATCTTCACTTTTCTGCGTGTCCCATTGATCGACCTCTCTCTCCAGATCGGATAAAAATTCCGCCTTAACCCTGTCCAGTTCATTCTGTTCAAATCCAAAGACCAATCCCTGCTGCAACGCCCTTTCCATATCAGCCAGGGCCTGTTTCCATTTTTCAGGTTCGCAGACAGCATGAACAGCAGAAATAAAAGCATGATTCAGCATGGTTCCGGAATAAACAGAAACGTCTGAAAAACCGCCGGTTTGGTCACGGGACTGTTTAAGAAGCCGGTTTTCCAGCATTGAATGAGATATTTGGGTTAAGATGTCAGACTTGAGGGTTTCAGGAGTTTCAGGCTCGAAGGGTTTCCAGCCGATGGTCTCTATGGTTATGGTGGTGCTGCCGGCCTCGGGCTCATAATGATAGAAGGCCTGGGTCTTTTCATGTTCCTTCCATTGGGTTGAAGGAGGGTCCGGAATACCGGAAGAACGGGGAAAAAGAGATGAAAACCGCTCCCTAACCATGGATTCAACAATTTTCATATCAACGTCCCCCACCACGATCAAGGCCATGTTATCCGGACGATACCATTTGTCATAATAGGATTTAAGAAGTTTTTGATCAGCCTCCTGGATAACGGATTCCAATCCAATGGGAAGCCGTCGAGCGAAAAGCGAGTCCGGAAGTTCAAATTCAAGGGTTTTTTTAAAGGTCCGGAAGGAAACCGAATCCCTTTCCCGTTTTTCGGCAAGGATAATCCCTCGTTCACGAAGAATTTCATTTTCCAAAAGACTAGCCCCTTCTGCATAATCCTGGATAACCGTGAAGGCCTTTTCCAAATGATCTTGATCTCCCTTGGGCAGGGACAAATTATACACTGTATTGAAAAAACCGGTTTGGGCGTTAGCGTCGGCGCCGAATTCCATACCAATGGATTGAAAATAGGCTATCAATTCTCCGGGTTTGAAATGCTTTGACCCATTAAACAACATATGTTCGAGAAAATGGGCAACCCCCTGCTGCTCTTCAGTTTCATGCAGGGAACCGGAAAATAGGGTCAGGTAAATGAAAACCCTTTCGGCAGGGACAGGGTTTTCCATGAGCAGATACTGAAACCCATTGGAAAGCGTGCCCGATACAAGGGCAGGATCGGTGTGAGCCTTGTTTCCAATGGGAACAAAGGGCTGTCTCGGCGCGCATGAGACAATCAGTAAAAAACAAAGAACAGCGGCCTTGACGCCAATGGCCTTTAGATTCAAACCCATCCTCAATTCAGAAGCTGCGGATCATACTGGATGGTATAGCGTTTTTTCAATTCGGTGATCCATGCCTGAAAGGCCTGGCTCTGTTTTCTCCGGGCGATCTGCTGTTTCAGATCCGCAATGGTCTCGGTCATCTCTGAATCATCGGGTATTTTCTTTTCTTTAAATCCGACAAGATAATATCCTGTCGGGGCTTCGATGATTTCCGGAAAAATCTTTTGATTCTCATTTAATGAGAAACCAGCCTGGATAAATTCAGGAGAATTTCCAATACCTTCGATGGCGCCGTTTCTTGAAAACAAAGGGGTGGTTTTGAGTTCAAGACCATGGTCCTTGGCAATCTGTGCCAGAGATTGGGTTTGCTTTGTTTTTTCAAGATAAAGCCGGGCCTCTTCCTTTGCTTTGGCCTGCCGGAGGTTTTCCGTCAGATCCTTAATAATTTTGTCTTTGGCCTGATCCAGGTTTAAAACCGTTGCATCGATTTTCTGAACCCGCTTGATCAGATAATAGGAATCCCCAATCTGTTTCACATCACTGACATTGTCTTCCGTCAGTTCAAAGGCAATTTTTGCAAATTCCTGACGGTCCTTTATATCAAGCCCTTCACCGCTGATGGAAAATTCCCCTGTTTCCATAACCGGTTTCCCGCTGATCCGAGCCACCTGGTCCAGATCATCCCCGTCAATGACGGCGTCAAATGCTTCTCCGGCTTTTAGATAGGCCATATTCTGCATTTCCTGAAGCGCCAGGGTCTGCCTTATTTTTTCCGACACCTGGCTCAGGGTCAATGTGGACGCATTTTCCTTTGAGATCAGCTTGATAATATGCCATCCAAACATGGTTTTGACCGGCTTGCTGATCTCCCCGGCCTTCATGGAAAAGGCCTGATCCGCAAATGGCTTTACCATCTGTTGTTTTTCAAACCGGCCCAGATATCCGCCGTTGTCCTTTGAAGAATCTTCTGAGTATTTTTTGGCAAGGCCTTCAAAGCCTTCTCCTTTTATGATCCGGTCATAGATATCAAAGGCCTGTTTTTCAGCTTTTTTTGCCGCATCTTCGGTTGCCTTTTCATCGACTTTGATCAGGATATGTCCGGCTTCAACGGTTTCGGGAATTTGAAATTCTTTAGGATGCTGGTCATAATAATCTTTAACCTGGGCCTCGGTAATATTTACCTTATCCTTATGGTCTTCAGGAGCAAAATTCAAATACAGGGCCTTCACTTTGGGTTCGGATTTATATTCATCCTTATGTTCCGCATGATATTGCTTTATCTGTGTGTCATCGGGATGGATATCCGTATATTTTTTGGGGTCAAATCCGATATACTCCACTGACGTCTTGGTATTCAAAAACCGATACCAGTTTTGGGCTTCAATATCAGACACATTGATAGAACTCATCAAAACGGATCTGAGTTTTCCCTCCCGCATGGATATCCTCTGGAGGCGTTCAAAGCTTTCAGGTGTAAGAGATTCCCGGCTTAAAACGGCCTTATATTGATCCATATTAAACACACCGTCTTTCTGGAAGGCATTGAACGATATCAAAGCATCCTGAAGCTCCTTTGCAGACACCTTGATATTCAGCTTATCTGCTTCGGCAAGCATTATCTTTTGATTGATCAATGCGTCAAGGGCCTGCTGTTTTATATTCAAGGCCTTTAACAGCTCTTCATTTATTTCTTTGCCGAATTGGGCCCGATATTGGTCAACAATGGATTTATAGGTCTGCTGGTATTCCTTCATGGTGATGGGTTCATCATCAACCGTTGCAATCGAATCCCCTCTTTTTGATCCAAATGATCCGACACCCAGGAAGACAAATACAATGACAATAATCCCAAGGAATATCTTTATGATCCAGTTTCCGGTATTTTCCCGCAGATAACTCAGCATCACGCTCTCCTTAACTCTCCTGAAAAAGGTAATAATTATAAAATAAACAGAGCATATTATCGTTTCACGAAAGCCTGTGTCAATATTTTATTCTTTGAAGCGCTATCCTGCCCCTAAATAAAAAAATTCGAAAACTATATTTTTTTATTGACAGGGCAACGGCAATCTATTATTTAACTACATCTTCCGATATGGGGCTGTAGCTCAGCTGGGAGAGCGCATGGCTGGCAGCCATGAGGTCAGGGGTTCGATCCCCCTCAGCTCCACCAAGTATTATGTTGTAATTTCTTTTATTCGCTGAACAAACGTTAAGAAAAATCCTCAATGGAATATAGAAAATGCATCAGGGGATTCAAAAAGGTTTTGGAAACGTCCTGAAACTCGGTTCCAATGGACAGTTGGTCCTGTTCTCTTCTGACATTGCGCACGACTGAAAGCGCCCCCACTTCTTCGGGCACCCCTGGGAATTGACAGTAAACCCGGACAACGTCATTTTCTTTCAATGTCGATAGATTTTGTTTATTGTCCTTGTATTTAAATCTGAGGCCGTTTTTACTGATATCAAAAACAACAATGGGAAATTCCGTTTTTTTGGCCTCAACCCGGCCGGGAATGACAACAAAATTCCGTTTTGCAATTCTGAGTTCCCTTTTCTGGACCACCTTGGGATATTCCAGGGCAAGGGCCTTGATGGGATTGGTAATGGTTTCGATGACACTGGTCTGAAAGGCAAAAACAGACCCGTCAAACAGGTATTTTATAACAATCTTATTTCCGGGATAGAGTTTGTTTTGAACGGTTTTATATCTTTTGGGAAGGGTGATGATCATGAATTCATCTTTGAGCATTCCGATAAAAACACTTGTCACTGAAAAATTGACTCCCTGTATCTCAAGGTAGACCTGGGTGCCGATATCGATATAAATACCCTCTGATTTATTAAGTTCAAGCAAACCTTCTAATTCTTCCATCATCCTGCCTTTATAATAGTAAATTGATCGTTTGAACAATTGACATCCAAGATCGCATCCTGGTTTTGCCTTATCGAATTTTCTATTGTTTCACTAGATTTTTGTCAAGCATTAAAAAACGGCATTCTTTTCTGCCGGAAAAGAATGCCGTTCAATTCATTCAATCGCACAGTCGGTTAGGGCTTTTCAACGCTGATGACAAAGACCTGGCTGTTGCCCCTTCTGAACAAAAGCTGAACGGTTTCCCCTTTATTGAGATTTTTCAAATACTGCTGGTATTGTTCCAGGGTATTCATTTTATGGCGATTGATTTCAAGCAAAAGGTCTCCGGGCCTTAGAATGGAGCCTGATGCCTTGCTGCCCTGTTGAATATCCATCAGAACAAGACCTTTAAGGGTTTCAGGATATCCGAGTTTCCCGGCCAGATCAGCATCCAGGGGTTTGAGCTTGAGCCCGAAAACATCATAGTCTTCTTTCTGTGCAAGGGTTTCCGGATCATCAGAAGGCCGTTTGCCCAGCTTGACCTTGATGGTTTTATCCTTACCTTCCCGGATCAATTTGACATTGACGGTATCACCAACGGCGATTCCGGCCACGGTAAAGGTCAGATCCCTGGATGAATTGACCGGTTTGTCATTGATCTGATAAATGACATCCCCAACCTGGATTCCTGCTTTTTCAGCAGGTTCTCCCTCAAATACCTTGGCCACAAAGACCCCTTTAACGTCTTTAAGGCCGTAATATTCTGCAAGCTGCTGGGTGACTTCCTGGATGGCAACCCCCATCCAACCCCTTGAAACCGTTTTGTCCTGGGTCAATTGGGCAATGATCCCTGTTGCCAGGTCCGAGGGGATGGCAAAGCCTATCCCCTGGCCTGACCGGACAATGGCCGTATTGATACCGATCACTTCGCCTTCAAGGTTCAGCAAAGGTCCCCCTGAATTCCCCGGATTAATGGAAGCATCGGTCTGGATAAAATCATCGTAGGGCCCGGACCCGATGATCCGGCCCTTGGCGCTGACGATGCCGGCAGTGACGGTCTGCTCAAGCCCGAAGGGGCTTCCGATGGCCACCACCCATGAGCCCACCTCGGCCTTTGAAGAGCTGCCGAATTTCAAGGCCATGAGATTTTTGGCCTCAATTTTAATGAGGGCCAGGTCCGTCATGGGGTCCGTTCCGACAACTTTTCCCTCATATTCCTTATTGTCATGCAAGATGACCTTGATCTGATCGGCATCTTTAATGACGTGGTTATTGGTTACTATATATCCGTCCTCGGAGATAATAAACCCTGAGCCCAGGCTGCTTTCTTTTCTGTTCCGGGGCTGCTGTTGAAGAAAGGGACCAAAAAATTCCTCAAACATGTCCTGGTCTCCGCCAAAGGGAGAACCGAAAAAATGCCGGTATACCCTACCGCCGCCTTCCAGGGTTTTTTGGGTTTGAATATTGACAACAGCCGGTTTTGCCTGCCGGGCCAGTTCAGAAAAGGTCTCCGGAACCATCTGAACAGCGGCATAACTGATTTTTTCCAGGGCCGGGAACACCAACAGGCTGAATACCATCAGCATCACCCATAGTTTATTTGTCTGTTTCATGACATCCTCCAGATTTATGTTGTATACTGCCTACCTGTTCGTAATCATAATACATAAACATGACAATTAAATGATCTTTAAATTACGAATTGGTAATCTCATTTCAAATACAGATCCCGTATCCGGGTGGCTGGAGACACGAATATCGCCTTTGTGCCGCCGGACAATGGTTCTGGCCAGGCTCAGCCCCAATCCCGTGCCTGAACTGGTCCGGGAGGATTCAACCCTGAAAAACCGTTCGAAAATTTTTTCATGATATTCCGGAAGGATACCGATCCCGGTATCCGCCACCCGTATGACCGCGGTCTGGTTTTCAAGAATTGCGGTAATCCGGACCATACCGTCCTTTGGTGTATATTTGATGGCATTGTCCAGAAGATTGGAAAAAGCCCTTTGAAGCATCCGGACATCCGCATCCACAAAAATATCATCCGCAATTTCATTGGCAAATGAAATCCGTTTATCTTCTGCCAGGGGAGAGAACAAATCACAGGCGCCTTTGATCATATCCGTGAGATTGACGGTATCGAACGTAAAATCCCCTTCTCCGGATTCCGTCTTTGAAATCATCAGCATGGTATTGATCATATCCAAAAGCCGGTCCGATTCTTCAATGGTATTGGCCGCCATATGGCGATAGTCTTCAAGCCCCTCTTCATGAACCAGGGCCAGTTCGGCAAATCCCCTGATCCGAGTGACGGGGCTTTTCAGATCATGGGCGATATTATCACTCATCTCCCGGATACTTTTAACAAGCTCTTCTATTCTGTCGAGCATTGAATTAAAGGTGATGACGAGATGATCCAGCTCATCTTTGTTCCCTGTCCCCTGGACCCGGGCCTCCAGGTTTGAACCGGAAATGTTTTGAGCTGTACGGGTAATGGTTTCAACCCGTGATAGGGTTTCTCTCACCAGAAGCCAGCCGGACACGGCAGAAAAAAGAACAATAAATCCCATGGCGCTGATAAATACCAGTTTAAACGCGGACATGAATTTTGAATACACATCCATGGCAATCCCGGTCTGTAAAATGGCATTGGCTGCCACATAACTGTATAAAATCCTGGCTTTCTGACGGGTGGAAGGGACTTCTATGGTTTCAAAAATATTGAGCTTTTGAAGGCTGAGTTTCTGCAGGGCGGCCTGACTGACATGGACATTTTTCCAATAGGACATACGGGAAGAGGCGAAGACTTCCCCGGTGGGGTAAACGATCCTGAAAAAAATCAGCTTCTCTCCGGCGGCCTGGGCTTCCAGAACGGCCAGTTGCCTTGCTCCCATCAATCCGTTGGTACGGATAATGGCGGTAAATTTAGAGGCCTGGTCCGTCAGTTCCCGGTCGATCTGGTTTTGAAGGGTCTGGGTGGCCAGATAATAAAACAATAGAAATACAAAGCCGGAGCAGATGGTAAAAATTCCCGTGAACCAGAGGGTCAGCCGGAAAGCGATCGTATTGAAGATTTTATGCTTCATCGTTTTTCAGGACATATCCCGCGCCCCGGACCGTATGAATCAACTTGGGTTCAAAGTCTTTATCGATCTTGTCTCTTAACCGGCAGATGCGCGCCTCCACCACATTGGTCATGGGATCAAAATTATAATTCCAAACATGCTCCATGATCATGGTTTTTGAAACCACTTTTTTCGTGTTCCGCAGCAGATACTCGAGCAGGGAGAATTCCAGGGGCTGCAAGTCAATGATTTCATTTTTACGCGTGACCCGGCGTTTCAGGATATCCATGGTCAAATCGGCATAGGAGAGCTTTACCGGATCAATCACATTGCCGGCCCTCCGGATAAGGGCCTGGACCCGGGCCAGAAGTTCGGAAAAGGCAAAGGGTTTTGTCAGATAATCATCGGCCCCGGCCTGAAGCCCGCCGACCCGGTCATCCACCCTGTCCCGGGCGCTCAGGATAATAATGGGCGTATTGTTCTTTTCCCTGCGGATATTTTTGATAAGGGTGATGCCGTCCATTTCAGGCAGCATGATATCCACGATCATAGCATCATAGAGATTGTCAAAGGCCATATCCAGCCCTGTTTTCCCGGTCTGGGCCTGATCCACTGCAAATCCTGAGGATTTAAGGCCCTTTTGAATAAATTCCGAAATTTTGATATCATCCTCAATCACAAGAATTCTCATGACAACACCAGGCTCCGGTTATTGGGTGAAAGGCTTTTGCCGAAAAAAGCCTTTTGTCTTATTGCCGATACTGCATTATAATATTTTAACGCGACAAATCAATGAATGAATCGGTTTGAGTTTTAACCGGTTGCATGATAGACATGGAGCCCAATGAACGCCTATATAAAAAAGAGCCCTGTATGAGCCTGATTTTCAGCCTGAAAAACATTTCTAAAACCTATGGGGATGATACCCTGTTCCAGGACCTTTCCTTTGATTTTAAATTAAACGAAAAGCTGGGCCTCATCGGCATGAATGGGTCCGGAAAATCCACCCTGTTAAAATTGATCGGAGGAGAGGTTCAACCGGATATGGGGGAATTGATCACCAGGACCGGATTGAGAATTGTTTATCTTCCCCAGGAAGACCGCCTTGATCCGGACCGGACCATTGAAGAGCATTTGTATGACGGTTTAAAAGAAAATTTTCTTGATGAAAAAGAAAACCACCGGATTGTTCAGAAAGCCTTGGGGACGACCGGATTCCCGGACCCTCACCTGAAGGCTTCAACATTATCCGGCGGGTGGAAAAAAAAGCTGGCCATTACCCGTGCCCTCTGCTGGCGGCCGGACCTTCTCTTATTGGACGAACCCACCAATCATCTGGACATTACCGGCATACTATGGCTGGAAGAAACCTTAAAAGAGGCCCGGTTTTCCTTCATCGTGGTCAGCCACGACCGGTCCTTTCTTGAAAATATCTGTTACCATATCATGGAAATCGGCCAGTATTACCCGTCCGGATATTTTAAAATCCAGGGCCCATATAAAACCTTTGAAAAAGAGCGGCAGAATTTTCTCCTGGCCCAGGAAAAACAACAGGTTTCTCTGGCCGGCAAGATGAGAAGGGAAGACGAATGGCTCAGGCAAGGGGCAAAGGCCAGAAGCACAAAGGCCAAATACAGAATCGAACAGGCCCAAAATCTAAGGATGGAATTATATGCCGTAAAGGAACGAAACAAATCCTTGGCAACCCTTGACATTGATTTTGATTCCACGGGCCGGCGGACAAAATCGCTTTTAAGGGCCTGGCAATTAAAAAAGACCATCAACGGTAAGGCCTTGTTTTCCAATCTTACCTTTGAACTGGGCCCGAAATTCGTTCTGGGGGTGGTGGGCGAAAACGGCACAGGAAAATCCACTTTTTTATCGATTCTTGAAAAAAAGATTCAACCGGATGAAGGGAAAGTCGAATGGGTCCAGGAATTAAAACTGGCTGTATTTGACCAGACCCGTTCAAAACTGAATCCTGAACTCACCTTGAAAGAGGCATTGAATCCTGCCGGCGGCGACAGTGTGAATTATAAGGGCGCCAGTATCCATATCGTGACCTGGGCCAAGCGCTTTCTCTTCATGCCAGATCAACTGGATATGCCGGTCAAAAAACTATCCGGCGGAGAAAAGGCGCGCATCCTTCTGGCCAATATCATGCTGACCCCCTGTGACGTCCTGCTTCTGGATGAACCCACCAACGACCTTGATATTCTGTCTCTGGAAGTCCTTGAAGAAAGCATCCGGCAATTTGCCGGCGCCGTCGTCATTGTATCCCATGACCGCTATCTCATGGACAAGGTCTGCAACCGGATCCTTTATCTGGATCCAAGGTCCGGCAATCATTTTTTTGCCAATTTTGACCAGGTGATCAAACACCGGCAAACGCTGGTGGAAAAGCCTGAAAAAAATAAAAAACCTGAAAAGAAAAAACCGTCTAAAGTCGTTGGTTTTTCATTTAAGGATAAATTTGAACTGGATCATATGGAAGAAAAAATCCTGGCTGCAGAAACCGAGGTTGAAGAAATATCCGACAAATTGCAGGAGACCGAGGTGATCAACAGCATGGACAAAATGAACCATTTCTGTTCTCTACTCAAAGATGCCCAGGAGCGGGTTCAGGCCCTTTACGACAGATGGGAAACCCTTGAGGCCAAGAAACTGGGTTCAGATCTGTGAAAAATGCTAAACCAGACCCAGATCAATGGCTTTTATGACCTGTTTCGCCTCTTCAAAACCAGGATCTTTATCCAGGGCGGTCTTGAAAAACGCCTTGGCTGTTTCGGTTTCTTTCATGTCTAAATGAAGCCGGCCCATATTATAATAGATATAGGGTTCATCCGGATGGATTTTCAATGCCTTATGATAATGGGAAAGGGCAATTTTCGGCTCCCCTTTTTTTCGATACAGCACTCCCAGGGTATTAAATACATTGAGAGAACTGGTACCGGATTCAAGAATTTCATTTAAAATATCTTCAGCCGCCCCAATTTTCTCAGTATCCATATAAATCTCGGCAGCCAGCCGCATATATTCCTCTGCTTTGACAAGGTCCCCTAAAAGCTTATAGACCCTTCCCATTTCTTCATAGGCCCTGGCAAAAAGCCGGTCTAATTTCGTGGCCATGGAAAAGGCTTCAATGGCCTCGCTGTGCTTGCCCTGGGAGGTTTTGATATAACCGATATTAAAATAGTATTCCGGATTCTCTTTTTGGTGGATGAGACGTGTAAAGATATCCAGAGCCTTATCATATTCCTTTTTTTCAATGAACTGCAAACCATGGTTCATGTTCTCCATGGCCTTTTGGATGACGGGTTCGTCTTTATTTTCAAGGGCCAGCGCCAGTTTGTCATAAATCCGGCTTTCATCGTAAGGGATGACAAAAAGGCCTGTTACCCCTGTTTGCCCGGCCCGGAGCACTTTTATTTTTGTAAAGGCATTGTCCGTCAGAAAAAACGGGGTATCGGAAACCCCTTCTTCCCTCCGGATAATCCTCAGGAGTGCAAGACCGGACATTTCCCTCATTTCATAGGCACTGATGACACAATCCGGTTTTCTGGATTTCAGAAAAACCCAGGCGCCGACCCCTCCCTCGGCCAAAGACACCTGATGAAAGCCCAAAGCCTTTATAAGGGCGGCCAAGTGACCGAGTTCGGTTTTATTATCATTGACCAGAAGAATATGTTTGTCCTGCATGGTGTTCCTATAATTTGTCCAAATACGGTTTTGGATGACGGTCTAATCTGTTCTGATTTCCCTGTACGATGCGGCTGTAAGCCTTTTTAAGTTCATGCACAATGTCGGGATCAGGGTCAAGGGAATATTGATACATATAAAGTCTGGTATTGGGGTATCCAAATCCTGCCAGCCATGCTGCCAATTCTTGAACCGTTCCTTGCCTTGACGTTTGAGAAACCAATTTGTTTTCATGGAAGAACAATTCTCCCCAGGTATTGGAAACAAGGATTTCGGCGCTGCTGATGGGAGATCGCTCTTTTGACGGCGGGTAGACAAGAAGGACCAGGATCTTTTCCACCAGGGGATTAAATTCGAAATTTTTATCGGAAAGCGGCCTTAAGGGCTGCAGACTCAGATACAGTTTATCAAGATCCACCGGTCCGGAACCGGAGTCAAATAGATTTAAGCCGGATTCCAGGGTCATGTCCGCCCTGTGCCTTTGATACAGTCCATTTTCCATAATCCAGCCCAGGACTCCCAATAAATTTGAATGGTGGTATAAATTCTCAATGCCCTGCCCTGACTCCAATTCTGTATTAAGACGGAAAAATTTATTCATTTGCAAGATACGGTGATGCGCATATTGTTTTCGTTTCAGATAGATGGAACATTCCGGGATTTTATCCGGATTCTTATTGAGCCGGGCCCTGATTTTATTTTTCAGCATGACCCAGTTTCTTTTCTCTTTCCCAAAATCCAGACCAAATTTTTTGCTTTCCGTTTCTTTAAAGGCATGATTGTACATTTGTGCCAACCGCTGAACAAAAGCTTTTTCCAGCAGCAGTTTTTCCGCTTCAGCCCATGACGGGTATGACAAAAGTTTTCCCACCTGATGCTGATTTAATTTCCACAGGCGAATATATTTTTGAACCAGGTTTCTTTTGGGAGTACCCTCCTCCGGCATTTTCACATCAGGATATTCACATAATCTGAAAAAAACGGCATTTTTAATCAGATTCAGATTTTTCGGATCCTCGGATTCATGAAATTCAAGGATCTGATCAAACAAAAGCTTGTACGGGTCCGCTGAAAAATCGTCAATTCCGGCCTTTGTATACCCGTCCCTGATCTTTTCGCACAACAGCCGTCGATGGCCGGAAGCGCCGAACCCATAGCTGAAAATCATGGTGGCCTTGATAATGGCTTTGACCGGATCATGGTCGGATTTGCAAATATGCCATAGGAGTCCTTTTATCACATCTTCCATGGGAATAGACGATATCCTGCCAAGATCAATGAGGTCATCATACATGGATAAAACCTGGGTGGTAATACCGTCCATATTCATCCTTGAATCTTTTTCACCATCCTGGAGATCGGGCAATACACACCAAAGCGGTATTTTACCGGCAATCATCAGAAAGGTCCGGTAAAATTCCTCCTTTAAAAAAATTCTGGGCGCATCCAGGATTTCCGGATCATCGAACAAAGAATAGCAATTGTTTTTGATATCCTTCTGATCCATGACAAAAAAGGTGACTTCCTGCTGATAGGCTTCCCGGCAATATTTTAAAATCGCATCCAGCCTGTTTTCAAAGCTCTGGTATCTTTCTTTAGAAAATTTTTTTTTATCGATAATGACCCAGAAATCAAAATCAGAGCCCTTTGACTGGGTAAAGGTCCCCAGGCTGCCCATATGATAAAGACCCAGAATAGCGGCGCTATCATTTCCAACGGTTTCAAGAATGGATTTGGGAAAAAGCTTGATCTGGGCCGCTTCCTTGTAAAACCCGGAATTTAAAAAATTCCAGATACCATGGGATGAAATGACCGGGTCTGTGTAGCCGGGATATTGAGGGGAATTAATGTGCAGTAAAAATGGAATTTTGATAAAAATTTCAAGCTTTTGAGGGGTCAAATACCGGATGGCCTCCCTCATTCTGACCATATTGGAATTTGAAAAGGCCTGCCGATTTTTTTCAACCCTGTGCTTGAAATCCAGAAATATGTCTTTTGCTTTTTCGATGGGTCTGCCTTTTTATATATCAATTGAAAAGAATAGGAAAAAAGACTACTATGGCGGTATTATAATGTCGATTGATAAGGTTTTTCAAGTTTTGTTTTCTTTCTGGAGAAATAATGAATCTTTCTGATCCCCCCCATGCCGGCATTGAATTGGACCGGATTGATTTTTTCGCAAACCGTCCGGGTGCCGGTGAATCCAAAACGGATTATAAAACATTTATTAAAACGCTTTCCGGCAATATCATGAAAAACGGTTCTTTTTTAACATTTTCAAATCAGATCCGGGACATTAACCATATTCTGAAAATGAAATATTCTTCAGCCAATGATATTGCCGATGTGATTTTAAAAGACATGGCATTGACCACTAAATTGCTGAAGCTTGTCAATTCTTCATTTTACGGACAGTTTTCCGACAAGGGAATTTCCACCATTTCCGAGGCAATGATCATCCTTGGCACCGAGGAGATAAAACTGGCTGCGGCCGGGTTGAAAATTTATGAAATCATGAATGATGTGGCCAACGTCAGGATTCTCAAGGACATGGCGATAAAATCACTTCAGCGAAGCATCATTGCCCGGGAACTGGCCCTTGAAGAGAAAATGGAAAATGCCGAATATATTCAAATCACGGCCATTCTCTACAATTTTGGCGAATATCTGGTGGCCCTTTTTTCCCCTGAAGTATATCTCAATGTTGAGATAACCGCCGATGGAAAAAACTTATCCAGGGAACAGGCCGCAAAAGGGGTCATCGGCATTTCTTACAGTCAAATCGGCAGGTTCTTTGCATCCCGATGGCATCTTCCCCAACCCATCATCTTAGCCATGAAACCGGTATCGAATTTTAATCTCTTGAAAAATCGCCTGAGTACCGGGGAAATGCAGCGATATCTGTGTTCCTTTTCCAATGAGCTGTGCTGTATTGATTTTTCCATGCCGGGCGACATCATTGGAAAGAAAATTCTGGAGATTTCAGAAAAATATAAGATCTGCCTGGGTATCACACCTTCAAAATCCTTGGACCTTTTAAAAATGTCATCCAACAAGATCACAAAGCATGCATCGATCTTGAAAATGTCCTGAGCCGGAATGGGTCAGTGTCCCATATAATCCACCAGCTTTCCAGTGGTGTTTCTCAGGTGCCGGCTCAATGATTTGGAAATTTTCCATATCATCTGAAAACCCAGTTTGGGATGGTCGTTTGCAATATCCATCAAATTCTTTTTGGAAATAAAAAAAATAATGGAATCTTCCGCCGCAACCCCGGTTGCAGATCTGGGTTCTCCATCCAGTAAGGCCATTTCTCCAAAGGTTTGGGAGCTTTGCAAGGTTGCAACCTTACGGTTTTCCTGTTCTCCTTGCTTCAGGATATCAATGGACCCTTTTACAATAATCCCAAAGGTCTCTTCTTTCTCTCCCTCCTTAAATATCACGGCTCCTTTTTTAGCCATAACGGGATGAATATATTGGCATATTTTTCGAATATGATGCCAGGAAAATTCTTCAGCCCACTTTGTTTTTTCAAGGATCTGGGCATATTTGGCATATTTTTCGAAATCAATTTTTTCTTCAGGTGTCCGGGGCATGGTTTACCTCGTATCAGGGTAATTGCCCCTATATCTTAGAGTCTGCAACGTCCGCTGTCAATTTTAATCTTTGACGATAAATTCATCCAGTTTTTCAAAAAGGGATTCCGGCCACTCCTCGGCATGGAGGAAAAGTTGTTTCTCTTCTTCCGTCATATTTTCCCTGATATTCGGAGGCAGGCTGTCAAAGGAGATCTGCCGCTCCATATCGGTTTTCTTTTCATTTTTCATTTTGTATTTTCCTTTGTTTCGAATCTATTGAATGGTTGAGACCCTTATATTGACACGAAGCATCAAAATTTAAAACAAGAATTATATGAACAACCTTGAGATCAGAAAGGTAACGGCGGTTTCGACCCTTAATATTCTCGGTCCGATATGGCAGGATAAAAACCCCTGCTCTGTGAGGGTCTCCATCTCCATATCAATAAACCCGCCCTCAGGGCCGATGACAAGGGTTGTTTCCCTGTTGACACCTGAAGGACAAATCCGGCCGGCCTTGGGATGGGCTGCAAGCCTAAGGCTCTCTTTTGAAATGGAAGGAAGGTCCTCCCTTACAAATTTCGTAAAAAATCTATTGAGACTGATCCGGGGAAGGATTGTATCCCGGCTCTGTTCCAACCCCAGAACCATGTATTTCCGAAGTTCATCCATGTTCAACAGCGGACTTTGCCAGAAACTTTTTTCCACCCGCCAGGAATTGATGAGATAAATATGTTTAACACCAAGGGTGGTGACGGCCTCAATGATCCGTTTCAGCATCTTGGGCCGGGGCAGGGCCAGAACCAGGGTCAGGGGCAAGGGCTTTGGCGGCTCCTGATCCAGTTTAACCCTCATCTCGAGAAATCCGCCGGTCTGCTTTTTGACAATGCCGGTTCCGATTTTACCGTTTAAAAGGCCGCAAACCAGGCTGTCCTTTTCCCGGACCTTGTTGACGGACAACAAATGTTCCAATCGCCGTCCCTTCAGCACCACGGTCTCATGATCCACAAAATCGTTTTGATCTAAAAGAACCAGGTTCACGATAAGCCTTCATATAAAAGGGCCTCCAACGTTTGTACGAACAATTTGGAGGCCCTGTGATTGTAACTACAAATTAAAGGTTGTCATGCTGATCACCAGCGGCAGAGCTTCAATTTCCTTTATTACTTCAGGTGGAACCGGAGTATCCGTGCTTAAAAAGATAATGTTACGATCTCCCTCGTCTTCTCTTCCAACGGTCATTCTTGCAATATTGATATTGTGTTTTCCCAGGGTAACGCCCATGGACCCGATGGAGCCGGGTTTATCCACATTATGGATCAGGGCCAGATAGCCTTCCGGAATGACTTCCAGCCTGAATTTATTGATCCTCACGATTCTTGCATCGTCCTTGCCGAAAATGGTTCCTTCAATGATATTGGTCTGTTCTTCAGAGACCAGGGTGAACCGGATAAGATTCAGAAAATTCCCCGATTCTTTTGACGTGGACTCGGAAATTTTTATTCCAAGTCCGTTGGCAAAGGAAATGGCATTGACGGAATTGACCTCATGCTGGACAAATTGAGACAAGAGCCCCTTGATGGCGGTGATGGTAATGGGTTTCAGATCAAGGTCCGGGAATTGGCCGATATATTCGATATCCACGGATTTGACCCCGCCCTTGGTCATCTGGCCCTGCATGATGCCCATTTTATCGGCAAGATACAAAAAGGGTTTTAATTGTTTCAAGACTTCACCGGTCACCGAAGGAACATTGACCGCATTCATGACGGTATCATGAAGCAGATAGGCAATGATCTGGTTGGCGGCCGCAACAGCCACATTGGTCTGGGCCTCTTTGGTGGATGCGCCCAGGTGGGGGGTGGAAATGACCTGATCCAGGGTCAACAGGGGATGTTCTCCCGGAGGTTCCGTGGCAAAGACATCCAGGGCCGCCCCGGCCACCTTGCCGGATTTGATGGCCTCATAGAGAGCCGCTTCATCAATGATCCCTCCCCTGGCGCAATTGATGACCATGACCCCGTCTTTCATTTTTGCAAAAGCATCGGCATTCAGGAGGTTCACCGTGGCTTCCATTTTGGGGACATGGATGGTGATATAATCGGACCGTTTGAATAGTTCATCCAGAGTGACATATTCAAACCCTTCCTTTGTAATATGCTCGGAAGAAATATTGGGATCGAACACAATGACCTTCATTTTCAATCCCTTTCCAAGGCCGGCCACAATGGACCCGATATTTCCGAATCCCAGGACGCCCAGGGTTTTATTGCGGATCTCCCGGCCTTCCAGGTTTTTCTTCTCCCAGCGGCCTTCTTTCATGGACTGGGTTCCCCGGGGGATATGCCGGGTCAGGGCCATCATCATGGCAATGGCGTGTTCGGCCGTGGTCACGGTATTGCCGCCGGGGGTGTTCATGACGGCCACCCCTTTTTTGGTGGCTTCGGGAATATCCACATTGTCCAGGCCGATGCCGGCCCTGGCAATGACTTTCAGACGGGTGGCCGCATCCAGGATGTCCTTGGTCACCTTGGTGGCGCTCCGGATGGCAAGGCCGTCATATTTCCCGATGATTTCCTTTAATCCGTCCGGGCTCAGCCCGGTGATGACATCCAGCTCAATGCCTTCCTGTTTTCTGAATATATCAATACCTTCTTCATCCATTTTATCGCTGACCAGAACCTTCATTATTTGTTCTCCTTTTCAAATGATTCCATAAATTGAACCAGGGCGTTGATCGTTTCCATACCGACGGCATTGTAAATGGAAGCCCTGCATCCGCCCACGGATCGGTGCCCCTTGAGCCCCCCCAGTCCTTTTTCCGTGGCCTGGGTGATGAATTTTTTCTCCAGGTCTTCGGTGGGTAACCTGAAAGTCACGTTCATGAGGGATCTTGAATATTTTTCAGCCGTGGGCCGGTAAAAGCTGCCCGAATCCATGAAATCGTACAGGGCGTCGGCCTTCTGGATATTGTGGGCCTCCATTTTTTCAAGCCCCCCCATGGTTTCTTCTATCCATTTCAATACCAGGTCAATGGTATAAATCCCGAAACAGGGCGGGGTATTGTACATGGAATTTTTGGAGGCATGGGTGGAATATTTCAGCATGGTGGGCAGATCCTTGTTTTCCATATCCAGCATATCCTGGCGGATGATGACCATGCAGGTTCCCGAAGGCCCCAGATTTTTCTGGGCCCCGGCATAGATCAAGCCGAATTTTTCCATATCCAGGGGTCTTGAAAAAATATCCGAAGACATGTCGCAGACAATGGGGATGCCCTTGGTATCGGGAAATTCATAATACTGGGTGCCCTTGATGGTATTGTTGGAGGTCAGATGCACATATTTTGCGTTGGCTGAAAATTGGATGTCCTTGGGGATATAGGAAAAATCCTTGTCTTCAGACGAGGCCACCACCTTGTGGTTTTTCTTTAGAATCTGGGCCTCCTTGATGGCCTTGCCGGCCCAGGTCCCGGTATTGACATAGTCGGCCGAATCATTGTCACCTAAAAAATTCATGGGAACCATGGCAAACTGTAGGGAGGCTCCGCCCTGCAAGAACAGCACATGGTACCGGTCATCCAGCTTCAACAGCCGTTTTGCCCTTTCCACGGCGTCATTGATCACCTTGTCAAAATAAGAAGACCGGTGACTGATTTCCGTAATGGACATGCCTGAATGATCAAAATTTAAAAAATTAGCCTGTATTTCTTCCAGAACCTGCAAGGGCAATGCAGCAGGTCCGGCATTGAAATTGTGAATCCGATGTTCCGTCATTTCTTTTTCCTTTAAAAAATACTGTTATTTTATCATCATACCACTGATTTGATGCAATCCTGTCATGGACCAAACCATCCTGCAATCAAATTTTAAGAATGAAAACCTAACAAGAATTACAGGCTTAATCAATAGGAAAGAATAATATTTATTATATTTATAATGATTACGAATAATTAGGGTCAGAATGCCAATTGAGGTTTTCCGCAATCCATATTAAGGAAATTGTTTGGTTTTGAATTTATTGGGATAGTTTACTGCTCCCTCAATTATGTTCCCGGGTTTTATGGAATTTAATCTGGGGCCAGTCTTCCATGGTAAATCCAAGCTGGTATTCGCTGGTGGTGAGAAAAGTCAGCCAATCTTCCGAATCCAGCGCCAGCCGGGACTCATTCTTTTTCTTAAACTCCCTTAACATTTTTTCATCCTCACAGGTCACCCATCGGGCTACGGACAAATCAATGGTTTCATAGGTGGCATTCACCGAATATTCCGCCTTGAGCCTGGCCATGGTCACCTCAAACTGAAGCACACCCACGGCTCCGATGACATGCATATTCCCGGTCAGGGGCCGGAACACCTGGATGGTGCCCTCTTCCGCCAGTTGGATCAGCCCCTTCTGAAGAGATTTGGCCTTTAGGGGATCCTTTAAAATCACCCGCCGGAAATGCTCGGGGGCAAAATTGGGAATGCCCAAAAATTTCAAAGGCTCCTTTGTGGTAAAGGTGTCCCCGATTTTGATGGTACCGTGGTTATGGATGCCGATAATATCTCCGGGCCAGGCTTCCTCGACATTGTTACGCTCCTGAGCCATGAAAATAGTGGCATTGGAAATTTTGATCTCTTTTCCGATCCTGTGGTGCCGGACCTTCATGCCCTTGGTGAATTTCCCGGAACAGATCCTGAAAAAAGCTATCCTGTCCCTATGCTCCGGGTCCATATTGGCCTGGATTTTAAAGGTAAATCCTGAAAAATCCTCTTCCCAGGGTTCAACCATCCTGATGTCGGCCTGCCTTTTTCCGGGGGGCGGTGCAATCTGCACAAAGGCGTCCAGCATTTCCCTGACTCCGAAATTATTAATGGCGGACCCGAAAAACACCGGAGTCTGGGTCCCGTTCAGATACAGGCTCATATCAAAGGGCTCGCAGGCCCCGGAAATCAGATCCACATCATTTCTGAGCTGGTCGGCCTGGCTTTCGGAAATCAGTTCGTTTAGCCTCGGGTCGGACAAATCATCGATCAAAATCCCGTCATCATCCTTGGGGGTATAGCCCGGGGAAAAGATCCCGAATTCTTTTTTCTCAAGATTGTACACCCCTTTAAAGCGTTTGCCCATGCCGATGGGCCAGGTCAGAGGGATACAGTCGATCTGGAGTTTGTTTTCAATATCTTCAAAAATATCCAGGGGATCCAGGCCTTCCCGGTCCAGCTTGTTAATAAAGGTGATAATGGGGGTATTGCGCATCCGGCAGACTTCCATGAGCTTTTCCGTCTGGGGTTCCACGCCCTTTGCATTGTCGATAATCATGACGGCGCAGTCCACCGCCGTCAGCACCCGATAGGTATCCTCGGAAAAATCCTTGTGCCCCGGCGTATCCAGAAGATTGATCTCATAGTCCTTATAATTAAATTTCATGACGGCGGAAGAAACACTAATGCCCCTTTCCTGCTCAATGGCCAGAAAATCGCTGGTGGCGGCCTTGGCAATCTTCCTGGATTTGACGGCCCCGGCCTGCTGAATGGCCCCGCCAAACAGGAGAAGCTTTTCAGTCAGCGTGGTCTTGCCGGCATCGGGATGGCTGATAATGGCGAAGGTCCGCCGTTTTTGTATTTCCTTTAAAAGGGCTTTGTCCATTATTTATTTTCTGTATCTTTCCTGTCTTTTTGTTTTTTTCTCAGCTTAAAAAAATCATAAATGCCCCAGGGAAGCAGGATCGCACTTAACACCCGGTTAAAATTGGCATGTTTCAGCATTTCAGGATCTTTTGTCATCCAACCGTCCCAGAAGCACCATAAACCAAATCCGATTAATAAAAACGTAAAAATATAGGGGCTCATCTGCGGTGGGCTTAATTTGTTTTTGCTCTCATTTTCCATTTTTTGTCCATTCTATTAATAAACATTCCTCAACCGACTTATCCTTTTTATCAGTAGCATAATTATACAATATTTGGAAGCCTTTCCAAATTCTCTATCCAGTTGGCAGCAGCACAAAAAATGGAAGACAAGGGTAAGGGAAATTTTAGAAATGTTGATTGTTGCGGGAGGATCTGTCATCGGACTTAAAAAATGAGAATTCTCCGGACCCGGAATACCATTGATCACCTTACCCACATTAGCAGCAAACGCATTGTCTTTTATCTTGTATGGCCCTTTTCGAACTTTAGTTCGGTAAATATTATGATTAATGGTATTGACAAAAGTATGAATATGTTGGATCTTCTTTGTAGAGCTAATACCAATACTATTCGTGGAGGTGTCAAATGCCTGGTGTAAAAACTGCAATATCCTTAGAAGAAAATTTATTTAATCAAATCAGTCAATTAGCCAATGACATGCATGTGTCTCGCAGCAAATTATTCACCCTTGCTGTTAAAGATTTTTTAAAAAAACAAGCCAGTATCAAATTGCTTGCTCAGCTTAATGCTGCTTACAGTGATCCGCCAAGTGAAGAAGAAAAGAGTATTTCGAAAGCGATGCATAGAAAACAGCGACAAATGGTGGAGCAAGAATCATGGGAATAAAACAAGGTGAAATTTATTGGGTAGACTTGGGAGAACCAAATGGATCTGAGCCTGGCTACAAGCATCCTCATATTGTGATTCAAAACAATATATTCAATTCAAGCAAAATAAATACCGTTGTTGTCTGCTCGTTAACTACGAACTTAATCAGAGCTAAGGCCCCTGGAAATGTTAGCCTTGACAAAGGGGAAGCAAACTTGCCAAAGAAAAGTGTTGTTAATATTTCGCAAATTTACACGGTAAGCAAAAACGAATTGATCGAGAAAATCGGTCAGGTATCAGAAAAAAGAATATATGAAATTCTTGAGGGCCTGAAGCTTCTTGTAGAACCGAGAGAATTATAGATAACATGATGAAATAATTTAAAACTGCTAACGGATAAGATGATTGGCATAGTTTAATGCTGTCTCCGGTTTTTGAAGGAATATCAAAAATAAGGCTTAACTTCAGATGTACAATATCGGGGGAGGATCAGTTACTTTCCAAACTCCGGCAACTATTGCTGAATATCCAAACACATTTCAAACAAAGAATGAAAAAAAAGTTATATATTATGAAAAGTTTTTCATACCAATTGCGAACTATTTTTCTTAATTCTTATTCTGCTTCTATCTACCGGCTTTCTTCTTTACTGTCGGATCTTGATAACACAAAAAAAAATAATCCGTAAAAGGCTATATACAAGCCTTTTCCAACTATGTCATAAAACTAAAAAATTAATTTTTATATAAAACTATAATATGGCATCATCATTGCAATATAGGTCTTCAAGATTAGAGACAGCTTCAAAAAAACTAAAAACTAAGACAGGAGGTGAGGAAGCAAAACAATATATTACAAAAATTAATTTTAGAATTAAAAATTTTTTTGAATTTAAGATCGCCAGCAATGATTTATCAACAAATAATTAGGAGTGTACTATGAAAAAAGTTTTATTGATAACCATGATTTTCTTAGCAAGTTTTTATTCCCAATCCTTTGCTTATCCAAGCATACCATGGAATACAACCGGAATTAACTTTGTCACTGATGACAGCGCTGAATACAAGTTGGATTTTATTGGAGAGCTTGATCAGGATGGCAATGTTATAAATTCTGACGATCTTGCTGATCCGACAAAATATAGATTTAATAATGACCAAACCGTTGACAAGTACGATCGATTTCGTGGTGCTTTCGAAATCGACTCAGTGAGCGATGGAAATGATCAAGCTGACTTAAAATCAAGTGCCTGGGAAATCGAATTTACTGGTATTTTTGATATTATGGTTACAAGTAAAGTTTTTACAGGACTTACAGGAGTTGTTCCAGGTTCAGGAGATTCGGTGAATATTTATGATTTTACTTTTGGAACAACCCCAATTTATGAAGCTTTCACAGGTATTAATGGTGCGATGCTTACGATGTATATTGATGACTATGGCGATGGTGATGATTTTGACAGAACTATCGCATCTTCTGATCCTGAAGACGTTATGACCACTGCCTCCAATGGTGATGAGTATTGGACTTTCGGATATACTGGTGCCAATGGACTTGCAGCACTTGGAGAAGGTTGGATCACACGAGGGGCAGATCTTCTTTCCATTTTCAAAGACTTTGGAACAGGGACTGAATTCGGTGAAGTGAATTTTGCGTTGAGACTGATTGATAACCAATTAGGACCAGAGCTTCGTGAAATCGAAAGCCCCATATTCGGTGGTACTGCTGATATTGTTGGTAGTGCAGGTTTAAAGGGTATTCAGAATCAGACCACACCAATGCAAGTGTTTGACAATCTTGATGCACAGATTGCTCCCATCCCCGAACCCGCAACAATGCTTCTTTTCGGTCTTGGCCTCCTTGGTCTTGCCGGTGCAAGCAGAAAAAGACTCAGCTAATTTAGTTTTCGTATAATCAGAATAAAACAGGCAGCTTTTCAAGCTGCCTGTTTTGTTTTTTTATATCCCAAATATTTGTTCACCACGGTTTCCAGATAGTCGTCAATCCCGGGAAGCTCTATGCCCGCCTCTTTTAAACCATTCCTCGTCTGTTCGTTTCCAAACCCCTGGGTGGTTGCCAGATAATCAAAAAAAACCGGCAGAGCCTTCATGGCTCTTGCAGCAGGTTTTGAAACAAACAAGCCGATGACCGGTAAAATGGATTTAAACAACCAGACCGGGATGGAAAGAGGCTTGGAGAGTCTTTCCCCATGGCCGATAAAAATTTTCCAGACTCGCTTTTTCAGCTCTGAAACCAGGATGGCCTCGTCCGGACCTGAACATTCATGCAGAATTTTTCCCCTGGTTTTTTCGGTTTTGCTGGACCAGGCAATCACCCCTGCCACATAATCCGACGGGATTATGTCAAGACGGGTAGCGCCTGTATCCGGGGTAATCCCCAGGGTTCTGCCGCCGGACAGGAATTCGCATAAATGATAAAAAATCTGGAAATGAATGATCTTCCCGGTTTTTGAATCCCCGACCACCATGCTGGGCCTGTGGACGGTGATGGGAAAGCCCTCATCTGCATAGGGTTTTATAAAGTCTTCAGCTTCGGCCTTGGCCTGCTCATAGGTATTGTGAAATTCTCTTTCCGAAGTTAGCCAGGTTTCCGGCACAACTCCCTGCATCCGGCCACCGACCCCCACCGTGCTGACAAATTCTATTTTTTTCAGATGATTTTTGGCCTTGCAGATTCTGCCCAGCTCCATAATATGGCGGGCTGAGCCGACGGAACATGATCTTGCTTCTTCAAGGGGAAGATTCATCCGGACATTACCGGCGCAATGGACAATATGGGTGCATTTTTCCGACAATTTTTGGTAAATGTCCCTGTCCATACCCAGATAAGGCTTTTTCACATCACCGGCAACTGCTTTTATCCTGCCTCTTTTTTCATCATCTTCACGGAACCCCCAGAAATCGAATAATTTACCAAGCCGTTCCACCAGATTGCCTTTATTTTCAGCCCGGATCAGAAGAAAGAGGTCCGTGTCTTTTTCTTTCAGCAAGAGCGGCACCAGGGCTGCTCCTATGGCGCCGGTGGCGCCGGTGATAAAATAGGTGTTCATGTGATCTCCCTGCTGAATTCAAACTATTTAATAAAATAAGGTGAGGTTCCCCATGGATTTGAATGGAGCCATCTTTTCAGGAACCCGGCCTTCTTCCATATACTGATGCATTTGCTCAATGTAAGATTCGAACCTTTTCTCGATATTTTTCCGTTTTAATTTTAAATTGGCTGTTATTTCCCTGGTCTCTACCGATAACGGGTAATCGGTTAAAAATATGCCGGCAGGCCGTTTGAAATCCGGCAAAGGTTCTATTGCAAGAAACAGATCATGGGCGATCATCTCCAGTGCAGGCCGGGCTAAAAGAGTTTTAAAATCTGCGGCGATGGAGTCTTTTTCTTCAAGCCGCTTTGCCAGACCCTGTGGAGAGACCGTCACCAGGGCGGTCAATAATTTTTTGCCCTGTCCGAAAAGGACGGCATGTTCGACATAGGATATCTGTTGCAATCTGCTTTCAATACTGACCGGTGATATTTTCCTGCCGGTGGAGGTCTTAAAGACTTCGGATTTTCTGCCGGTAATGGATAAATACCCATCCTGATCAAAGGATGCAAAATCACCGGTGGGGAAGAATCCGTCATCGGTAAACACTTCTTTTTGACCCTCATCGTTGTAGTAGCCGGAAAAAACGCCGGGGCCTTTGACAAGCAGCTCCCCGTCTTCACGGATTCTGGTTTGGTTTTGCGGCAAGGGTTTGCCCACGGTTCCGAACCGGTAGTCACCGGGTATGTTCATGGCGTTGGGGATAATATTTTCACTGATGCCGTAGGCCTCCAGAACCAGAATACCCAGAGCATGGTATTTTTCCAGCAGCCATACCGGCATGGGGGCTGATCCGCTGATTAAATATTTAAGATTGCTGCCGAGAAAGGACCTGATCTTCTTAAGAACCAGTTTATCCATGACAAGATAAAGGATAGATTCCCAAAAACCTGATTTCGTCTTTGATCTTTGGGAGACGGCATGATGGTCACCGGCCTTAATTGCAATGCTGATCAACTTTTTTTGCCAGAATGGTTTTGCAGCGATCTGGTCCTCAATTGCCCCGTAAAGTTTTTCAAATACCCTTGGGACACCAATGAAAAGATGGGGCTGAACCTGAGGTAAAAGGTCGATCATCAACCTTGGATTTTCGATAAAATAGGTGGCCGCACCGATTTCAACGGCGCAAAAATTGATAATTCTCTGGAAAAGATTGGACAGGGGCAGCCAGCAAGGCAGGTTGCTGTGGGCATCAATATCCGGGAACCCTTTTAATATGGCGGCGCAGGCAAGGGTCACCTGGGCATGGGTGTAAGCGATCCCCTTGGGTTCTCCGGTTGTGCCTGATGTAAAGATAATGGTGGCCGGGTCCTCCGGGGAAACCGGCGTGGGAGCCATTGGGCCTGAACCATCCATATGACTGAGCTGGTAACAGGTTTCATCCCCACTGCAATCCTCGATGGAGACAATATAATCCAATAGTGAAATCAGATCCGGATCGATTTTTTCCAGCATATTTATCGTTTGAACAAAGATGCCGGAAAGCTTTGATTTTTTGACAATGTGGTTGAGATTTTCCCGTGTTTCGGAAGGGTCGATGCCGACCACAACGCCGCCGGCCATGAGAACGGCCATCTGGATATATTCCCAGGTCTGGGATGTCCCCGCCATGATGCCGATGCAATGGCCGGGTTTCAGGCCAAGGGCTCTAAAACAGGAACTGAATTCACAAACCCGGTCAAAATACGCCTTCCATGTGGTCTTTTTCCAGTCCCCTGAAGAGGAGGCGGTGTAATGGGCAATGGAAGACGGCGTAGATTTTACCCGTTTTTCGAGCATCTCAGGTACTGTCATTACATTCATCATCACCTCTGACCATTAAAAGCAAAAAAAATACTATTAAAAAACAGGATCATAATATCCCTTTGGCTTTGTGATTCTAAGATCTTTCTCTTCAAGGCCCAGCCAGTTTAAACTGTTTGTGACATCCTTTCCCAGCAATACCTTATTTTTAATCATAAAATTCACCACCGGGGTCATGATTTTCCAGTAGGTCCGGCCTGCTTTGCCTTCCCGGATCAGGGTTGAAAATTCAGGATGATAGGGGTTATATCCAAAATGCTTGAGATCCGAATACATCAGCAGCCAGTTGATGGGATAATTGCTGTGTATGGGGCTGGCATGTTTACCGGTTTTGACAAGACCGTTTTTGACCACGCTTTTCATAATTTCGTCCTGATTGTATTTCCAGGCATGAAAAGGGGCCAGGTACCGGGGGAATTCAGTTCCGGCCGGGTATTGCACAGGATTGAAAAACAAAGAAATCTCTTCTTCGGACAAAAGGCCGGATTGGCGGAGTCCCGGTGGTGTCCAGTCGGTTTGGCAGATTAATTTTCTGGAGAATTCATAGAGCATGCGCTCCGGTTCCGGCTGGCCAGGAGAATAGCCCGCCAATACAAGGGGAATCCCCTTTTGAAGGGCTAGTTTTATGGCATCTCCTTCAAAAAGCGGAGCATATACATAGGATATGGTATACACTGCTCCCCGTTCCTCCTGGTTTTGCAGCAGGTATTTAAATATTTTAGCATAAAAACTATTTGAAGGGGTGTAGGAGATATGGTCAATATCAAGTTTTTTCAATGCCCGCCTGATATTATCCCAGGCAATTTCGGGAATATTGACATTGGTGGTGAAGGCAAGGACCTTAAGGCCGTATTCCTTTTTAAGCTTATAGAGCAGATAAATACTGTCTTTGCCGCCGCTTAGAGGGACCAGGCAATCATATTCACCCTGCCCTTTGCAGTCGTTCAGAGCCTTTTCAAGATCGGCCTCAAACTCTTTTCTTTTTTCCTCCTGAATATTGAAATCCATTTTTTTATAATCCCGGCAAAATCGGCAGACACCTTCTTGATTTAAGTCAGAATCCTTCACGATTTCAGGTAACAAACACAATTTGCAGCTTTTCATGGCGTCCTCAAATTTTTTTATTTTTATAGAAAATAAGAATTGCCGACGGCAATATCAGGGTATCGCCGATAAGGGCAGTCAACATTATAACGGCGCTCAGAAGACCGAAGTATATCGTAGGGACAAAACTGCTGAATATCATCACACCGAACCCGATGGTCAGGATCAGGGAAGACAGGATAATGCCGCTGCCTTTGTTCTGAATCGTTTCTTTAACCGCTTTACGGACATCGGCGCCTTTGACGAAATCTTGTTTGAATTCAGTCAAAAAATGAATGGTGTCATCAACGGCAATACCAATGGCGACGGCCGCAATCAATGCCGTTGCCGTATTCAGTGGGATGTTGAATAACCCCATGATACCGAAGTTCAGAGCAATGGGGAAAATATTGGGAAGAATACTCAAAAATCCAAGAGAAAAGGATCTGAGGACAAAAAAGAGAATCAGGAAAATAAGGATGACGGCGCTGGTCAGGCTATTGATCTGCCCTGATACCAGGGAATCAATGGCATTGACATCCTGGACAGCCCGGCCGGAGATCCGGATATCCATCCCTTTTGTTTCCATGGCCGAAACAAAATCACGGATCTGTTGAATGATCATGGCCTGTCCGCGGGTGGAATGCTCTGACAACCGTATGGACAGCCGCGCATGATCAAAGGATGTGTTGACAAAATCCCGAATATCATCGGATTCATAAATCAAAAGGTATTGGGAAATGAGGGCTGAATCGGACGGGATTCTGTAGAATTCGGGTTTCTCATTGTTGAAGGACTGGTTCATATCCTTGATAAAGTCAATAACGGAAAGGGTTTTATCTACGCCGCCCATTCCATTAATATAGTCCTGGAGGGTTTCAATCACCCCTAAGGTTTCGGGAGATTTAAAGGCATTTTCTTTTCCGGCCTTAAAGGAAATATCGATGGTTCCTACACCGGCCAGTTCTTTTTCCACAAAACCTGTAGAGACGCGCATAGGGCTTTTAAGTTTAAAATACTCCAGCAGATTGGTTTCAACAGATATTTTAAAGGACTGCCAAATCGAAAAAATGATTATCAGGATACCGGCCACGAAGATGATCCTGAAATTCTTGAATACGAATTCTGAAAGGCCGGACAGATAGCGGCTGATTTCCCATTGCCCAGTCCCGGAGCCAATCAGTTTTTTTTCATTGAAGAAGAGCATGAAAGCGGGCAGAAAGGTAAAGGCAAAGAAATATTCAAACACCATACCCGCCGAGGCAATGAGGGCAAATTCCCTGATGGAAGGAATGTCACTTAAATACAGGGATAAAAATCCAATAGCCGTGGTCAGGGTGGTCAAAAAACAGGGTCCGGCCAGTTTTTTTAGAACACTCTCAAAGGCCTTTTGCTTATCCTGATATTTTTCGAAAACCTGGCTGTCAAGGGCGGAAAAAATATGAACCGTATCGCAGAGGGCCAATGCTATGATAACGGGAGGCACAATGGTGGTAATATTGTTCAGCAGGATGCCCAGGATCGGGAATAAGCCCATGGTGCAGCCCATGCAAAGGGAAATATTAGCAACGGCAATGATGGTCAGCCGGATATTCCTGAAAAAGAGAAAAACTGCCAACGCAATGAAGCCATAGGTAACGGGGATAAAGGTGGCGATATCCTTTTTCATGTATTCAGCCAGGTCCAGATTGGTAATGGTCCATCCGGCCATATACACTTCCCCGGTATAGTCTTTATACTGCTCCAGAATGGTTTCTGCCCGGCTGATGATTTTTTTTCTGAAACCCGGATCATCCGGATGCTTCTGGACGGAAATTACAATGGCGGCCGTATTCCCGTCGGCAGAAACGAGATTTTTCAGATACAGAGGATTTCCCACGGCCTTTTTTCTCAACTCTTCCAGGGTTGCCGGATCATCGGGGATGGTTTCAAGAAATTTTTGGACAATGAAAAAATCCTCCTCACCAATGGTATCATCCACATTGGAAAGGCTTTTGATGTTCCGGATGCCGTCGATGACGGAAAGCTCATCCGTCAATTGTTTCAGGGATTCGAGGTTGTCCTTGGTGAAAAGATTGTCTTTTTTAAAGGCAATGATAAAAAATTCGTCATTTCCGAAGATGGTTTTCAGTTCATCATAAAAGGCCACATCCGGGTCATTTTCAATAGTGAAATAATCCACATTATCAACGGTTTTAACATCCGGCAGGCGGATAAGAAAGGGTATTGCGACCAGGATTGACAAGCACAACACAATGAATCGATGGGAGACAATTTTTTGGATCATAGTAAAAATAAATTTGATATTTTGCTTATCAGCCTTGACAAATTTTAAAAAAAATATCATGAATCATCTATCTATGTAGCTAATTTGTACTGCGTAGTCAATTCAAAACAGGATCATTTTACATGATTGACAAGAGCATTCAATACGGCAATTACAGATTCGGTGTTGTAAATGATCCAGAGGTGCTCAAAGATACATTTCGGATGCGGCATGAGGTCTATGTCCAGGAATTCGGATTTGAAAAAGCCGAAGACCACCCCACCGGCCTTGAAACAGACCCCTATGAAAATGAATCCGTTCATTTTGCCTGCCTAAATGAAAACGGTTCCGTTGTTGGTACTATTCGGCTGGTGATGGACTCAGACAAGGGATTTCCCATCGAACACGCGGTTCAGACACAATTTGTCGGTGAAAAACCGGACCGATCGAAAATCGGGGAAATATCAAGACTGACCGTCAGCAAAGACCTTCGCCGAAGAAAAGAAGACGGAATGTATGGGGTTGAATCCTATCTCATGAAAAAAGACGGCGGCGTTCTGCCGGATGACGGCACCATCCCCGATGAAATGAAGGGAAGGAAAAATCCTATTATTGTTTTAGGTCTTTATCAGGTCATGTACCATGAAAGCCGACGCAGGGGATTGTCCCACTGGTACATGATTACGGAAAGAAAATTATTCAATGCCCTGACCAAATATGGATTTCTTTTCCACCAGATCGGAGACCCTGTTCAATATCATGGTGAAAGAATCCCATATCTGGGTATTATCGATGAAATCGAAAAAAAACTGCTGAATGACAACCCCGATATGCTGAAGATCATGCTTACGGGACTTGAAGAAGAATATCACCCACCCTATTTCAAGAATTAAATCCATACAGGTATTTCAGATTTTCCAACAACTTTTTTTGAATTCTGCTTGGTCCGGCCGGAAGGATAATGGAAGCGGATTCCCGTGTAAAAAAGAAATGGTACAAATTATTTCTGGATGAAACATTTTTATAAGCCTTACGGTATTTATCCTCGACTTTTCGAAGGTCCAATCTCATGGCCAGGGCCGGGTTGCCATTGGCATAGCCATAGGCTTCGATCTCCCCGATTTTTTCGAATAGCAGAAAATCCTCATAGATCCACCGGTATTTCGGATGAATCGTCATCACAATATCGTCGGCATCCAAATGCCGGGATACATACTGATGCATAATCTTATTGCCCAGCATGGGGATGGTCATATCGTTCATTTTATAGGAAGGGTCGGCGGCCAGATGACCGGCTTCAACCAGGAACCGGCCCTGGGCCCGGAGCGTATCCAGTTCTTTCTTAAATACCATATCCATGGGAAGACTGTTTTCGGCGGAATCCGGGAATATGCTGATGGAATATATCAGTTTTTCTTCATTGTTTTCGGTATGAAATCCGACAAAAATTCTGGACTCTGGATTGCAATGCTGGGGCGCGATCCGGAAGGGGGTGGGGCCGGGCCGGGTAAAACCAGTTTTGACAAAGACCCGGTATACCAGGTTGAATGAGGCCAGGTAATCCTGGGGGGTCAGGGCCGTTCTAAAAATAATATGGTCCAGTTCCAGTTTTAATTCGGGCAGAAAAAACCGCAAAAGCCTTAACCGGATCTTTCCGGGTAAGGCTTTATAGATTTTGCGTTTGACAAAGTTCAGGCTGATTTTTTTCATCCGGCCTGAGTATCACAGTTTTCAGTTTTTTGCCAGATCAGAAATGGTATTTCACGTTAAAAAAAGCCTGGTCATTTTCGTCATATCGGCCCAGGATGGTGGTATCCTTTCCCCCGAAAAGATTCAATCCCATCATTATTTCGAGATTCCGGACATAGGTGTATTTTAAGCGTGGGGAAAGATAATAGGAATCATCGTTCAGCATCCGGGTAAATTGGATGGAGGCGTTGAGCCAGTCGGAAACCAGATCCTTTTTGATTTCCCCGATGAGTGAATAATTATTGTCTTCAAAGTATAAAATGGCCGGGTCATAATCATAGATATGCTGATGGGCAAATTGCAAATTAAAATACCATTCATTTGGGCTCAGGTAATCTGCTCCAATGACCCAGAAAAGGCTGGGGTTACGCACGGAGGTCAGGGAACGGGTAAAAAAAGATTCATTGTCTTTTACGGCAGCTTCCCCGCGAAGGCCGAAATCAGCCAGGGTTGTTTCAAACTCAAACCCGGCAATATGGGTCCGGCTGTAAGTGGTTTCAATGTGCTCATTGGCCAGGCTCAGGCTACCGATATTGGACAGGAGCGATTGCGCAGATCCCGGATTGTCGAGAGACAGATTTTTGACGGGGAAGCTCCTGAAATACGGCAGGTCTTCATTGGCATAATGATAGGTGAATCCAAAATCCAGCCGGTCAATGGTTCCGCCCACCCTCAGGGCATATTCAAAGCTGTCAAAGCCTGAATCAGGTTCTGTTTCATTGACGCTTATGGACTCAAAATAGGATTTCAAAGGGGCAGCAAGGGAAGACCGGCGGATATCGTTTTTCATATGTGAAAAAAGAGCCCAGTCGGTACCGAAATAATGAAACCGGGAGGGTTCAAAAAACGGGATCAATACCCCTTCAACAAAAAAATCATCTTTTCGAAAGGTGATATCCGCCATCCAGACCGGGATTTTCCGGTCTTCATAGGAGGGGATGATAAATTCCGTTATGTTTTCAGGATTTAAGGTATCCACCGGGCTGACCTGATCGGTTTTCCCCCAGCGTTTGATTTGTTTTCCAAGAATGAAATCCCAAGAAGGGGCGCTGTATCTTACATACATTTCATAGATGTCGAGGTCATAATCTTCGTTTTTGTCTTCGGCGCCGAAATACAGATAATCTGAAATTCCGGACACGGAAAATTGTTTATAATCCGCTTTAATAAGGGTTCTGTTCTTGAAAGAAGTCAGATTTTCGCTGGAATGATTGTCCTCGGTATCAAGGGAAGCTCCGAATTCAGTGGACCCTGAAAAATCGATTGTTGCAGCGTTTTTCTTTGAATCCGGTAGAGGTTGGGGCTTTACCTCCGAAGGGACGGTCCGTTTCGTCAGATACGTGGAAGGTTCTAAATTCACCATTAGAATGGGCTGGATTTCGGGAGCTGTTTGTGCGGCAAGGGGGCCGCTCAACGCGGCCATGAAAAAGATCAGTTCAAAACAAATTTTGCATGTTTTTATAATTTTCTGCAATATTCCCGTCCTTATAATGCTGATCAAGATGACTTAGCAGACAGAATTTGCAACATTGATGCCAGTAGCGGCAGAATTATCGGTTAAAATTTTTCAAGGGCATTGTTTGAAATCTGATCAGGAGTAATATCGGTATTATATTCAATCTGTTCAAGGTTAATATGGGTTTTATGCCGGCTGGCCACATCTTCCATCATAATTTTGGTTTCGGTCCAGATGTTCTGCCTTTGTTCAAGCCCGAGAACCCGGTATGTTTTGACATGATGGCCTTTCTTGTCATGGTATTCAGCAAAAAGGGTCACAAAGGACTGCTTTGCAATATGGGCCGTAATGGATGAATATTGAGATTCGATCCCCTCTTTGGGCCTGGTTTCAAGGATATAACAATCTGTCCCGTCAATTTGTTTTTCACCTTTAATCTCATACAGATAATTTTCAACCGGATGCCGTTCCATGTCTTCATAGGTAAAATCACTGTTCACAAATTGGTGGGATTTCTGGGAAGACACGATTCTCCTGGACCGCCGCAGGGCCGGCAGATATAAAAATTGCTCGGTTTCATACCCTGGTTTTTCAATGGTCAGAAAACCGGTGCCGTTAATGTCGGCCGGTTCCGTGAACCGGATCAACTGTTTTTCCAGCCCATTCTCCAGAATACGCTTGTTTGTAAAGGTTCTGGATCTTTTGTCGCCCTTTTCATTTTCCAGGATCATGACGGCCGTGGAAATGGAATTTTTCCCCCGGTCCCTGTCAAAAACCTGCCGTGCTAAAGCCTCCCCTGTCAAAGGTTCGGTGGCCACAGCCGGAGTGGTTGCCCCAAGACATGAAACAAGTGCTGAAATTAAGAATATAAAAGCAATTTTTTTCATCTTTATCTCCCAGTGTGTTTTGAGTATTGAGTATTGAGGGTGGTATAACTTCTCATAACTCACAACTCACAACTTTTCATTGACCATATCAAATATGAACCAATTTTTGTCAATAGGCAATAATATTTGATGAACCGCTAAGATAGCGGGCAAAGGCATCGGCAACCGAATCCTGTGCAGATTCCCCAGAAATTGATTTCCTCTTGGCGCCGGTTGGCCCGGCCGATCCGTTGAAGAAAGGCGGATACTGATCCGGGAGGCTCAACCAGGATCACTGCATCCACATTCCCGACATCACCGCCTGATTTCTGCAGCCCGCTTTAAGATTTATTTCGGGGATTTTTTCAATTTAAAGATGCCCTGGAACTACATTTCATTTTCTATTTCTATGATCTATCTGAGGTTGATCGATATATTTCCTTATCCCGTCTCGGGCCTACTGCCAGAACAAACACAATCACTCTTTTCTGCAACACCTGATAAACAACCCTGAAATCTCCGGTTCTCAATTTTCGGAAATCTTTTAGCTGATGAGACAAAGGGTAGCCAAATTTTTCAGGCTCACAAGTTAATTTTTTGTTAATTGTGTTGATAATTCTTCTTGCTGATGAAGGCCCAACGCTTTTCAGATCATTCTCGACCTCTTTGTGATAAACAATTTCCCATTTCATTTTGCAAATTTTTTCATCATTTCGTCGTGAGTTATGCACTCCCGAGAATCAAAACTTTGAATACGTGAAAGGGCAAGAGCTGTCAGACGGAGATCTTCCATCTCATCTTCCATTGCTTCGTAAGATTCAAAAGACATTAAAACAGCTTTGGGCTCATTATTTTTAAGGATAATAAATTTGTCATTTTCACCGTTTTCAAAAGAATTCAGAGTGGCAGCAGTATTTTTGGCAAGATTCGTGGATGATAAATATTTTTTTATTCGCATAATAACACCTATTTTTATAATTACAATTACGCATATAACCATGTCACAATTCAGGTTTGCCGGCAACGCATTTTTATATTAAATTAAATACATTTCAATCCACAAATTCGTCATCACTTTTTTTCATTTCCAGATATCCCCGTCAATTCGCCGTTCTTGAAATGCCAAAACGACAAAATAATTTTGACTTGATATCCAAAAAACGTAAATTTTTCTCACGTTTTTCAAGAACAAAGCATAGCACTTAATTTTAGGACAGAAGCCATTTCCACACCGGAATAATATTTATGCTGCCATCAAGCACAGCTTCATCATCCCATGTGACAATAGTGCCTGAAGGGATGGAAAACTCATCCATTGCACTGGCAAGCCCTCTCAGCTCACGCTCAAAGGTCTTTTTATCAGACATCTTCCAACAGACCTGAATCAGTGCCGCCTGTTTTTTTATTTTGTGGTGAACAAAAAAATCAGTTTCATATCCATCTTTGGTATTTACATACTCCACATCAAAATTATTTCGCCGCAGATGCATAAACACCATATTTTCAAGAAGCCGTCCTGAATCTGATGAATTCCGGAATGTCATGGCATTTAAAAGCCCGGTATCAATGGTATAAATTTTAGCAGGATTCAACTGCCTTATTTTTTCCGAGCGACTGTGAACAGGCACTTTCGAAAATAAAAATGCATCAACCAAATGATCCAGATATTCATATAAACTGTTTTTAGTGCATTTGACGGACATACTTTTCATTGTATTATAAAATTTATTAACGCTGAATTTTTGACCTGAAGAGATCATCAGACTGCGGACAAGATATTTAATGGCAATAAAATTGCTCACCCTGTGGCGCTCAATAATATCTTTCAGCAGCACCGTATCTATGTATCCCTGAAGGATGTCAATGCGTACATGATCGTCAATGCCCTGGACTTCAGGGAACCCGCCTTTATCAAAATAGGTCGCCACAGCATTTCGGAGTATGGATGCTGTTTTGTCACCAAAGGAAACCGGCTTTTCGGCAAAAATCCCATGAAATCGCAAAAATTCAAGGAAATCAAATGGAAAGATCTCTGTGGTAATGGAACGGCCTCTTAATCCGGTGGCAATTTCAGTACTCAAAAGTTTTGATGACGAGCCTGTAATATAAATCTGTACATTCTCCGTATCAAGCAGTCGCCTTATAAATACTTCCCACTGATCTATACGCTGGATCTCGTCAAAGAAAAAATAACATTTACTGTTTTTATTTTCAGGGTACTTGGCATAATATACATCAAGGATTTCCTGGAAATGGCCAACAGAAAATTCAAGCAGGCGATCATCTTCAAAATTAAGGAACAGGATTTGATTTTTCCTGATTCCTGCCTTAAGAAGTTCAATGATTTTTTGATAGCAAAACCAGGTTTTCCCAGCACGCCTTATACCGATGACAACATCAGCCTTTCCTTTTATCTGTGGAAAAACTTTTGCCCGGAGTACCGGATCAGGCAAATCCCGCTCATGAAAATCATCAATCAATTGAGATAGTTTGTTTTTCATATTCAAATGATTATCTTTTTTTTAGAGATAAATCAATTTAAATTTATCTTTTTTTTTGATCCACTGGATGGTATTGGACAAAAGAATGGCAGGAAATGGAATCCGTTTTCATATTTTCCTGTGTTTGTTGGGGAGCTCAAAAGATTTTAAAGGTAAAAATAGCCTTGATCTGTCGTCATTTAAACCGATAAACCCGAATTGCTCATAGAATTCTATGGCGGTATCGTTAACAGAATCCACCACCATGGCATAAATTGCAATCTGATCTGTTACAGATAGGGTCCGCTTGATGGCATCAACCAGCAGCATTTTGCCGATACCACATTTTTGGACATTTTTACTGACGGCTAATCTGCCAATCAGAGCAGCGGGAATCGGATGCTTTGGCAATTTTTGGGACATTTTTTCAGGCAATTGGCTCAAGTCAATAGATAATGTACTCAAGCTGTAATACCCCATAATCTCTTCAGGCCTATCCGGAAACGATGCAACAAAGATGCGACTGATGCAACGCTTAATATCCTGCCTTGCCTGCTTATGAATATGCCTATCCAAGGATTCTACGTTACAATGGAAGTCTTTCTTATTATGCGCGGCATTCAGAGGAGCTATAATCAGATTGAGATGATTCTTCATTTGCTGATGACATGTTTTTCATATTCTTCAAAGGCCGTGATCAGTTTTTGATTAAATTGCACCGGAACGGCCAGAGCATCAAAAAAAATTCTTGAATTTTTTGTATTCAAGGCCATCATTTGATGTTCCCTAACGGTTTCTTCTGCACACTTCAAGGCACTGGTCAATATAAAATGAGTGACTGTCTTGCCCTCAAATTCGGCTGCGAGGGATATCAATTGCTTTGCGCTATCCTTGACACGGAGATTGATCCGTTCATTTTTATTTTGAGTTGCTGCATCCATGCTCAGTCTCCAGTTATTTTTTATCAACGTGAAAAATTGTACGTTAAAAAGGTGCCTCTGTCAAATCAATTTCTAATTCAGCTCGGAATGTGTTCCTAACCGGGTAGGCCTTTATGGGTTATAATCTGCCTGTAGAAAAGTTCATGAGCTGCTGATATCGACAGTCCTAATCCTTTGATAATGCGCTCAGCCTCTGTTTTAATTTCCGGAGTTATCCGTGTATGCGTCAATTATTCCAGGACCTTTTTTTTCTTCGCTGCACTGGGGCACTCCAGTTGGGGAACCTGATCATACCCCTCGTATTTCAACGATGCGCGCAACCGCTTCAATAACTCGGTACGACTGATGGTACCCAGCGTATCCCGAAGGTGTTTGCAAAGATAATAGGTAAAGGCCCCGTTATAAGTCCCTCCGATGAAGGCATCTGCAGAAGTCTGGTTATCCTTGCACCCGGAAAAGAGTGCATGATTCGTCGGGTTTGTCGCTTTCATGATCCGTGTCAGCGGAAGATCTTCTTCCCCCATCACGCGACACAGGATATCGATGGGGGGAACCATAAACCGTGGTTTGAAGCTGTGTTCAACAGGCAGCATCGCCAGAGCAGCAGCCTCACGGGTACCGGTTCCGGAA
The DNA here is from genome assembly GCA_023701135.1 of Desulfobacula sp. Classification (GTDB taxonomy): domain Bacteria; phylum Desulfobacterota; class Desulfobacteria; order Desulfobacterales; family Desulfobacteraceae; genus Desulfobacula. The sequence continues at coordinate 169,416 of JAMPXP010000001.1, forward strand.
TGGCAGGCGTCCAGAAGGACCTCCAGGTGAACGCCCTTGGGCAGCGTTGTAAATATTTTATTCAAATCATCATCAACAATATAGGTCCCGTCCCAGTCCATGTCATGGGGGCAGATAATTTCATCGAGACCGTCCTTTAATTCATCACCGTCCCTGTCCCTGATCTGGGAGCCGTGGCCTGAAAAATGGAATAAAAGACGATCTCCGGGTTTGGCGTCTTTCACCAGCCACTTCAACCGATCAAAAATCGCCTTCTTTGTAGCCCGGCCATCAGCCAGAACCCGGATATCCTTTACACGGAATCCAAAATATTTCAGCAGAACATCCCGGATATTGGTAATGTCGTTCACACACCCCTGGAGATCTGATCCAGGCAGCTTATACTTGTTGACACCAATGAGAAGAGCTTTGTTTGCCATTTTTAAACTCCTTTCTATATGCGGTTTATCAACTTTTTTATTCCAATATCACTTGAGCCAGTTCTTTGTCATACATAGATTGAATCCCGATTGATTCTTTTTTTTAAAAAATTATAATCCAACTGTTTCTCAGCCTTATACTTTTTTAATTTTATTATTATCTCTTCTCTGTTCATTGTTTTATTCCTGGCGGTTTATAAACCTTCGCGAATCTTTAATGATAAAAAATATTGACTCAAAAGGCATCCATATCTAATATAGTTTAAAAGTTTAATTGCTTAATTCATTACAAAAGAGGCCATAATGACAATATCTACCATAATGAAAATCAGCCACCAGGGACAAATCCGAATACCCAAAAAAATTATGATCAGTCTCGGGATAGAAGAAGGTGACTATCTTGAAGTGGATATAGAAGGAAATCAGATCGTTCTGAAGCCCAGAAAACTAATCGATCCGGCCCAGGGATGGTATTGGACAAAAGAATGGCAGGAAATGGAATCTGAAGCAGATGAAGACATTAAAAAAGATCAGTTATCCGAAAGATTCGAGTCTGTGGAAGAAGGGTTGAAATGGTTGAAGAAATAAAATCTTTTCAATTCAGCAAACGATTCAAAAAAGAATATCAAAAATTGCCCAAGGAAATTCAAAAAGCCTTTGATGAAAAACTATCTCTTTTTTTGAAAAACCCATCACACCCCTCGCTGAGGCTTAAGCAAATCCAGGGGACAAAGAATCGATGGGAGGGATCAATTACCATGAAATATCGTTTCACTTTTCAATTTAGTGAAACCGAATTAGTTTTTCGAGCAATTGGAACTCACGATATTCTGAATCGCCTATAGACGGCTGCCGGCAATATTCGTGGGTTAATTTTCAAAAGAAGAAAAATAAATAATTCTTACCTTGAACAGCAGTGATTTTCAATATTCAAATTCAGCAACCAGCGGCATATGGTCCGCGCCGAAGTCAGGTCCGATCCATGTTCGGACAGGATGAAAGCCGGGGGTTGAAAGGATATGGTCGATTCGTGATGTATATCTGAAAATATTTATTTTTGTCTTTTTGGTATGGCCAAATCCAACACCGCTCCGGGTAAACGCATTCTGGTAGTTATTACAAAAAAAACCAGATACTATCATAGTCGCTTGGATCTTCTCCAATCATTGACAACCGTTCTAAATAATCAAGAATTGAAATATCGCTGTAAAGAAATGTTTCACAACTTATTAGATTCATATCCCATGGATGAAATTCATACATTCGCTTGCCATCAGGCAAAATGGTTAATAAATCACGATGTTGTCTGGCAAGCAAATAATTTTTCCCCAGCCCTGGAATATTAAATACCGGTGCATCTGTTCTCCTTAAACCGGGGACAAGCCTTGCCTCTTCTTTCTGCTCCTGAAGAATTCTTGCCAGAGGAACACGGTAGGAATTGGTTTCTTCCTTGCCTTTAGGCATAAAGGTATAATATGGGTCAATACCGATTCGACGAAGGATTACCCGCAATAATGTGCTTTCAAACCGCCTTGATGTATAAAATGTGTATACCTGTTGGTTATAAATACTAATGCCCTGCCGTTTCAGCCTGTCAACTGCCATGACAGTATCATTCGTGATTTCATAAGGATGCTCAATATGGGTCATCACAGCTATATCGCGTTTTCCAGGTTCTCGAAATTTTCCAAGGATATCTGCTAAACGATCTGTGATTCTCATTGGTAAAGTAACTAAAACCCGGCTGCCAAAACGGATCAAATCAATATGCTTAATATCAGAAAGACGCTTCAATAATGACTCTATTTTGCTATCAGATAAAATAAATGGATCTCCACCGGTGACAAGAACCTCTCTTATGGCAGTATGATCTCGAATCCAGTCTATGGCCTTATTTATTTCATCCTCGCCGGCAAATGAGTGGGGCGCCATCACCTGCTCTATTTCCCAATTACGCTGGCAGTAAACGCAAATTTGGGGACATGTCATAACCGGTTTCAGGATAACAACATTCGGATATCTTCGTGTTATAAGATCTATTGGGGATGTGTCCGACTCCAACATAAAATCAAACGAATGGTTGCTGTTTTTCCTATTTGCGGCCATATGCTGAACATAATCTTTCGGAGGAAATACTTGTGCCCGTATGGCCATATCTCTCATATTGGGTTCATTTTCCATGAGTGAAAGATAATAGGGCGTTATGCCAAATGGCAATTTTTCTTTTCTTGCAGTTTGAATAAGATCACATTGTTCCTCCTCAATATAGGTTAAGCTTCGAACGGTATCGGCATCAGTAACCACATTTCTAATATGCCATTTCCAATTTTGCCAATCAGTTTCAGTGGCTCCAATGGTTTTAAGGATTCTTTCTTTTTGCTTTTTCCTAAAGCGTTGTGATTCTTCTGTTAAGCCATCGGCATAAGATCCCATCTTTTTTTCCACTATCTTCCATATCTGATCCAGCTCATCCGATCGAGCCATAGCTTTTTCCCGGCCGGATATCATGGTCTTTTTCTTTTGTTCAAATAAAAAATGAAAGTCTGCCCTTCCCTCTATTCCCTTGATCCAGTTTATCATCTCAGCATAAAAGCCAGGTTTTAAATCTTCTCTTGCTTTTCCTCTTGTTATATCCCATATGGCCTTTACTGCATTGAAGCCACTGATTGCTTCTGATCTTTCAGAAAAAACATTATGCAAAATAAGGCTGCAATCCCTTTTTCGAATCAATTCCTGAGCGGCAGGATACTCGCCTCTGGATGGAGAACGAAATAACCTGGCGATTCTTCGCAGCAATGTCTCTCGAACGGACTTTATGTTACGACAATTTTCAATCCCCTCAAAGAGGGTTTGCCCTTCCTTTTTAAAAGCCTCTACATTATATAATTTTTCATACAACCATTTTGACATTTTTAGCCCCTTATATGTTAGACGTCAGCCATCCTTTTTGTATCCAAAGACAGCGCAGTAAATAGAACCAGATAATATAATAAGGCAACCCTTGGTGAATCAAGCACACAACCTGTTAAACCGGCTATTGTTATGCCTGTCAGTGAAGTTGCAATGATCGAAGAAAACAGTTGACCGTTTTTTACTCCCGGCCATGTTTTCCAGAAAGCATACAATAATAACAGGATAAAACCGACCAAACCCAACATACCTTGTTCATAATATAAATGAAGCATCATATTTTTTATATGCCAGGGTAAATGTTCATGCTCATTATATGAGAACCATCTTTGACCGCCTTTTTCAAAAGTTCCATTGGACAAAGCATTTTCTCCGCGATCATTATAAAGTCGGACATCCTTGATATCAATAACAACATCTTTGTTCAGATTATAAAATGAAAAAATACGGGGCCAGCTCGAATACCATTTATAATTTTTCAACTGGTTTTCTTCAATAGAAATGATAAATTCGACCCATTGATTCGTAAGTCCCTTAAATGAAAATTTATGAAACTTGCAATCGGTTGTATCCATTAAATTTCTTGAACAAATACCCACGGATAAAAAAGAGTCAGGAGTATTGGTGCGCGCCTTTATCTGAAGTGCATACCTTCCGTTAGCCGTAAGGGAACCCGGTAATAACCTTTGACCAACGGCCATATCCTTACCTCCTTTTAATCTGAGAAAACTTTCTCCATCATTAACAAAATGATAGGTCCCAATCTGACTTGCTTTTTCATTATTTTTAATAAAATTTCTTGGAAAACTTCCGACACCCATTCCTCTAAAAAAAGTGTCCATATTCGTATCCATAACATTCAATACATTTTTATAATGAGCAAATCTTGTTCCGGCGTCCCTCTGGGATTCTGAAAAACGTGTCTGCATTCTTTTGCCTGACACCATTGGTACGGTTAAGGACAATACAAATAAAATAGGGAAAAATATTGAAATAAAAACAAAAAATTTTTTCTTCAACGCCGCAATCCTGCCTAAACCTGTACTAATCGAAAATAAAATCCACACTACAATCATAGAAATAATGCATGCTTCGAAAAGAGGAGTTTCAGTCCATCTGCTGGTGATCATCGCCCTGACCATTAAAAAAATACTGCCCATAAAAATAAATACACCGCCAGCAATGGATATCAAACGAGGAAAATAATAAGAAGCACCTCCGAGCATGACGCCACCTAAGACGCCTGAAGCACCAGCAAAAATCGAAATATAACCCCCCCGGCCATATAAGAAAAAGAAGATGCCTGTTATCAGGCCCCAAAAAAGAATTATGGCTAAATAAAAAAATATGTTGGTTTGAGTGACCCAATCTTTTATACCGACCAGCCATCCTATAATAAAAATAAAAGCGGAAGCGCCGAAGGACAGATAAGTAATCCTCGTAAATGTTGTGCCGATAACATACAAAGCTGAAAACAGCGGAATAAGCACCAAACATCCAATTAAAATGTGTTTCAGGCTCCATTTGTTATTAACTGCACTGAAATATTTTAAATATATCCCTAACCCAAAGGCCCATGATAAAGAAACGTAGTCATCGATAGCACTACCGCCTGTATTCATATCTGAAAAGAGCGCTGTCGTACGATATTCCGATGAGAAATCCAATAGACTCCTAAAATAATCATATCGGCTTGACCCGTTCAGCAAATCCCAGATTATTCCACGTTCCCAAAAAACAATAATACAAACGCCAACCAGACCGACAGCAAATCCTGAAAACAGATGGGTTGTGACAATTCGGTGATCGGATTTGATGTCAAAATGCAATAGAGGAAAAAGAAGCAACGCCCAGATAAAGCTCCTTGCGACTCGAACACTATTATAATGGCTCAGGTAATTGGAAAAATCATCTGGTGTTAATGAATGAACCGGTGAAAGTCCTTTAACGAAACTGATACTGACAGATAAAAAAAACAAAAAGCAAAAGAATATAATTTTTGAGTCTATCGTTTTTAAATTGTCTATCCTGTAATATCCTTTCCAACAAGCAATTGAAATCGTGGCAAGGATAAACAAATCAAATTCCTCATAAAGGACATGTCCGCTCCAGGGAGCGGTATTGACTAATGGAAGAAATGCGGGAAGAAAAAAAATCCAGAACCTTGGGAATTTCAAGAGTATCATACTATAACCGACAAGAGAAAAAATCAGAAACGACTTTAATACAGGAAAATAAAAAGCGCCTGTAACAGATAACCCAAAAAAAACGATCGCAAAAAACAGTCTGTTTATCAGATCAAGCTTATTCAAACGCATCACCATTATCAAAGTGTTGGTTATCAATCATTTCTTTCATCCGAAAGAAGCAATATTCTGCCAACATCTCATGACCGCCATCAAAAATGGTTATGGAAATATTGGCAGCTTCTTTACGATATAGCACATCACGGCCATCTATTTTATTAGACACATTTTCCAAGGGAATCCCTCTTGATAAAAGGTCATTCATGTCCTTTTGGTTTATTAAATTATTTTGGGTTTCATAAAAACTGACCATTCTGTTAAAAAACAGAATGGAATGGGTTATCGGTACACTGCCGGTATAACCGTCATTGATTCCATGGTAAATTTCAAGCCTGCTTTTTTGTTTTTCCGGTAATTCATAGTAAAGCGGGGATCTTTCCAACGCACTTTTTTTATCATAGCTTGCACCCGTTGAAATGCATCTTAAAATATCATCATGAAACCTGGCTTTTCTAAATTTTGATTGCCAATACCATGCATCAAGATCACTGATGGGCGACCATGCCAGGAATGCACGGATTTTATGCCGTGTTTTTAAAAAAACACCCAAGCTTGCATACCCTCCGCCTGAAACACCAGTGACGAAAATATGATCTTTGTTAACACTGCAGTGATCTAAAGCATATTGAATGGCGTCGTCGATATCGGCAATCGCTTTATTGCTCAAACATCCATCCGGGCTTTGATTGAGTCCCCTGAAATCCGGATGAATATAATTCCACTCATTGGCTTTTGCCATTTGGGACAATGGATCATTTTGTCGATAATCTCCAGACCAGGTGTGAAGGCTGATGAGCAAGGGTTTTTTTTCTGAAGATTTGGAATCATAAAAATAGGCATGCTGAATAGTGTTATCGATCGTACTTCTGATTTCGACAATTGAAAAATCCTTGGGCCATGCAGTTTTTCGGGTGTCGGAAAAATATTGAAAATAATCAATAAATTTTGATTGCAGAACTGGAAAAAAAACAATGGATAAAAGAGCACCCAATAAAAAAGAAGAAGCTACTGCAAAAAAAATATGACTATTTTTCATAAATTCCGTTGTCCTTTAATGCTGATTCCAACCATGCTTTTATTTTACAGGAACGAAAGTATCACAATCCGGCATCAGCGGTTTTACCTCAGGTGATGGTAAAACATAGCCAAGGCGAGAAGTATTTTTAGAACTCCAAGACGGTGTGTCGTGAATCATTAAGGCCCTTTCATAAGCAGGCGCCTTATCCGAGATCATTTGCCCTGCTTGATTCCTGACACGCCATAAAGCTGAGGGTGATATATGATCAAACATTGCTGTCCCTGCATCGGCATCGTCCAGCTTCAAAACGGAATTTTTTGTATTGAGTTCCTGATTTAACCAATTTGATATTTTATAACGGGGTATACCAAATAAACGATTTAACATAGTGAGATATTCCACATCCTGTTGGCCCCTTGTAAATGCCTTCAAGCGTATTGAAACCTTTGGGCCGGTTGAATGAGGATAAAATAAAGATGTTTGATCGGCTGTTAGCCAGGACTCATCATTCCCAATGGTCTGCCATGGCAATACCCCCATTGCCCCTTTTGCCCAGGCAGAGACACACCAGGCAACAGGCTGGACATTCGAGGTAGAGACATCATTGGCTGTACCGTATTCTGAAAAATATGTGTTACCCCATAATATCTTCTCTTCATTTTTCATACGGGTTTTCTGAAAATTATTGGAGCCGATATATTCGATATCCATAATTCCTTTTAGCATATCCCGTTTAAACTGACTGTATGAAATATCTCCCCTGAACCACATCTTGGTATTGCCCTGTACCGGTGCTACGGCAGATTTCCATAAATTCCCATACCAGCGCAACGCCCAGAAATCCTGTGTATTCATCGGTTCATCAAACACCCAAGGGGCTGAACTCTTCTGATAATTTGCTCGATTATATACTTTATTATTCAAATAAAATTGAAAAATAGTATCTTCCCATTTTTGCTTATCACAATGTTGTGCAAAAGATAAAAAATATCTTTTTAGAGACAAACTGTAATGAGACGTAAATGCCTCATCTGCCCAGTAGGAAGGTGAATAATTTTCAAAAATATTGACCGGCCAGTTTTCGGAAAATGGAAGATAAAAGACATCAACAGGTTCGTTTTCTCTGGGCAAATCCTTGAATGCAGAGCCATTCAGTAAGGGTCCAACCTGTTGATCCCATCTGGTCCATTCAAAATCATCCCCCTGAATATCAGGTGCAAGATAGGGAAGGCCGTTCCACCCATAGGGGAGACGGTTCAAACAAGTTCGATGCAGATGGGCTGCCCGATAATAGGTATCCCCCTCCAGGGGAAATGATTTGCCATATGCATTCATTTCCGGAACAAAAGACAATTTGTTTGGCAACGTAAAATTCCAAACCGTCAGATCAACGGTGAACTCAAGAATACTATTGCCCTTAATAATCTGCACCTTTCCATATTTTTTTCCAGGCAATTCCTCATGGGGTATGTAAAGTTGACAAATGAGAGAATGGTTTGTCTGATTAGGAATAAAGACTTTGCCTGCTTTAGAAGGGATGGAAAAAGATGTTTTCAAAGGAATAAGCGGGTCAGGAAGTACTCTGGTTTGAGAATCATCGGTTTCCTTGCTGTTTACATACGCAAATTCAAAGATTTCAGGCTGTAGCGCCGGATCCCTATCGAACGAGTATTTCACCTGAATGTGATCTGCCGTGCCCTCATGATTCAATTGAAAAAAAACAAATTCATTCCTGGCAGCGAAAAGCCTTATTTTTTTTTCTTTTGCTGAAAAAAGATGATTTCCGCTTTTATAACTCTTTACTTGCTCGGGAATCATCTTGCCTGTTTGAGGGCTTATTTTATCCAGAAGATCAACAACACAGATTTTAACCCCTCCCACCTCAGGAAGGATGTTATCCCCATTAAATATATTGACAGATTCTTTTTTGGGGATCATCTGTGAACCCGGTGTCGAAGACAATGCAATTTCTTTTATCAATGGTTTTCCTATATTTCCTGAACTGTCAACCGGGCGGATGGTTAAGGTTATCTTTTCTCCGGGCAGAAAAAAAAGGTCTCTAAGATGCATCCTAACCTCTTCGTCTGATTCTGAAGCCATGGGAATCATATATCGGGGGATATCTTTTATTATTTTATTTCTTTCATAAGTGACATGAAAACCAAGCGTTTTCCCTCCTCCTTTATCTACCGGTGTTTTCCATATCACCAAGGCTTCCCCTTCAGGAAGATTGTTTGTTTCAATTCGGATATCCTGAACTGTATCAGGAGGAATATTATCATGGCCATCGAACCAGATTTCAAGCCAGGGAGCTTTTTCCCTATTTTCACGACTATAGCAAAACCGGTTTGGATATTTTATATAGTTGAATTTCCCATTTTTGAGAGTCCAGACATTGCCGACCTCATCATTGACAAAAAAACCATGACTGATTCCTGCTATTCTTGACGCGACAACCTCGGGAGAAATAGCACAGGCTTGCCACCCCTGATTATCCGGTACGGGACAGTCTGCAAACTTCCAGACAGTATGCCCCCGTCCAAACGAAACATCCATAATTGTGCTTCCAGGATAAGCCCAGTCTTTTTCTTCATGCTGTGCCTGTTCAAAGCAGGAGCTTCCTTTTTCCAGTCTATAATTTTTAGACCTGCCTTCAGTCCATTCACTAGCCAGGGTTGATATTCCCAGACGAGCGAAAGGTGCTTTGTCAGATGTAATGGAACAAGTATGCAGCAAAGCTCCGGTAATAATTTTCCCTTTCAAATCCGCAATATCTATATCAAAAAGAAAATATTCCTGCCGGCCTTTCAGTTTAAGCCTGTCACTGCCGCCGTTATTTCCTTTTTTTTCATCACCGACAGAAGAGACCCAGGTATCTTTTACAACAGGACATTTCATGCGCCGGCCAGAAGGAGGCCAAGGATTATTTTCCGAACAAATACCCTTTGAAACACCCTTGTCAACGAATAGCAGAAAAAATAAAAGCAAGACCCTTATCGGGACTTGCTTGATATTTTTTGATCGCCTGTACTTATTTTTTTGACCTGGTTCCATGGCAGACCGAATGGACATAGATTGGTTATTCCATTACAGGAGTATGTCTCATTATTTATTTATAAGGGTGAGCAAAAGAGACAAAAAGTTTTGAGCCGCAACCATCCTTCCTTTTTCATTGAGATGCGTATCATCATAGGTGTAATCAGAAACCATATGGTAATATGCTTCATTGTGATGATAAAAAATCGATTTCCGGCCATCCGGAAATGTTGACTGAATATCTGCAAAATCAAAAAACGGCTTTTGTCCTATTTGTTCTCTTATCTTGGCATTATACTGATTGGTGTATAAGTTGTGGCCATACTCCCAGATTTCATCGTAATTTAAAATCCTCTTTAACCTGGTTTTCAATGTTATTTTTGTATGCCCTAAAGGGAAAGTTCCTTGAATGAATATTGTGTCCGGATATTTTGTCTCCAGCAACAATTGAGCTTCATTGTAATCGCCTAATACTTTGTTCAGATTCTTCTCAGTGTTGTAATAGGGTGTAAAACGAATATAGGCGATATCAATTTTATTTTTCAGCTTATTTTCAACAAGGTGGATATAATCTGTAGCAAGGGTTTGTGGAGAAGCCGATTCATTTATCCATGAATGAAAAATACCGGTTCGATTATAATCTGTTTCCCTGTCAATATCGATAATGTTGATGCTCTTATACGGCAAGGTTTGTCCATAATCCTGGATACCTTGTATTAAATTATTTCCAACCGAACGATGCCCTATATAAATATTTTTTTTAAGAAGTGATTCCCATTGAGTTTTAGTCACATCGATATTTTTTTGGCTTATATTAGGATCGAGGTCATTCTTTCCCCGGTCACAAGAAAAAAGAAAGAATATTGAAATGCCCACAATCAGACAATATAAAACAAAAATATGAAATTTATTTAAAACAAGGTCCATCATCTAAGGAATCGGAATATTTTATGAAAAAAATACAAATTCTCTTTCTTCAACCCATAGGTTCTTATAAATCTGAATAAAAGAACGAGAAAGGGAAGAGGATCATCAATCGCCCAGAATGCATACTCTCTTTCTCTTTTTAGAGATTTGATCCACTGAGCCAAAGTAATCTTTTTACCGGCCAGATATCCTTCTCTGGAAAAAACTGATTGAATGTCCCGTAAAATTTCTATCCACAAAACATCAGATTTTATCGGACCAATGGGATGCATTGGCAACCCCAATACATCCTTATAAGCGATATATTCCATGTTCATGCCACATTTGGCAGTCAACCTGGCCTCTGTGGTTGACCGTGCATTGATTTCAACAAGTTTCAATTGACCATCCCGCTGGTCCCTCTGAATTTCTGCCTCTGCAAGACCGTGGTAGCCTATTTTTTTTAACAGATTCAAACCAATATCAACAATTTCCTTATCCCACATGGTTATGCAGGCACAGGCATTCCCATAATCAATCGGGAAAATTCTGAGTTTCTTATAACAACATACAGCCAAAGGATTTGAATTCTGATCAAAATACATATATACAAGATATCTTTCCGTACCCTGCAATTCCTGTTGAACAATTAAGGTGTCTTCAGTCTGAGAAGCCAGATTGTAGAATCCGACAAGTTCTTCAGCAGAAGATGCTTTTAAACATTTGTTGTGAAACAGGTTCACAAAGGCGCCGGATTGAACCGGTTTAATAATATATGGATATTCCAGATCATGGCTGATTTGTTCAATTTCTGATGAATTTCGAGGGATAAAGGTGTTTGCATGATTGATATGATATTTATCCAGCATGCTGTAAAATTGAACTTTATCAATCAATGTTTCTGCAATCGCCAAGGATGGCATGGGCATGTGGAAATACTGTTCAAGCGTTTTTTTATGCTTTAAAAGAGCCAGAACCATCAAATCTCCGGTGATAAAAAGCACGGGCTTTGGATCCAATCGTTTCCCCAGATTGATAAGAAATTGCAAATATGCATCTTCTGAGTCATTTATATCAGGGCTGAGAACTTTTTTTGCATATCGGGAAACAAAAGTAATGGTTTTAGGATTAGAATCCACCGAATAAACCGGAATCCCCATTCTTCCTAAATTAACGATAACACCATAACCATTGGGTGTTTCAGAATTGACTACAACAGCAACCGGCATCTTCATTTTTTTTCAAACCTTTCATAATTTTCTAGCTCCAATTCTTTTAATTGAAAAATAAAATCCAACCACCATATATTCTATAATCAAAACACATAGAAAATTGAGCCCCAAAATAACTAAATCATGATAATCAGGCCGCTGCCTAATAAATTCTCTTATAAAATAAGAAGTGTTATAATGAGACCATTTTTCATTATATTTTAAGAAAAAAGTTTCTCCTGTAATATCATATAATCTTTTTAAAAGCTCAATGTGAACGTTATGGTACTTTTGTGTTGCAATGGTTCCTGTCAAATCGTAATAACTCCACCACCCAGCGTCATATTTTTCAAGATTCTTCCTTATACTGTTCAGCCCCAAGTTATAAATTTTCTTAGCATCCTCATTGCCGGTATTTTCCCAAAACTCATAAATATCAATCAGGGCATATATCGCTCCGTTCAGAACCCTGCTTTCCAGGTTGTTGCCGCCTGCATATTCTTCAAACCACCATTCATCCGGGCTGTCTTTGTATGTAACACCACCATTTTTAACTTCTATCATAAATGCTGTTAATGCATATTTTGCAGCAACCAGAAAAGTTTCATCTCCAGTAACTTCAAACGCACTGTGCAATACTTTAATACCTGCCCCTTGTGCCATGCCTGATCGCCAAGGAGGGGTCAACCGGTAGTTCGGCCAGGCAAAGTGATACTCCCATATACCGTAAGTAAGATCACCATAAGACATAATTCTTAAATTATTTTTCAACCAAATTGAATATTTAATAAAACTTTTTACCGACTCTGAGTCTTTTTTCGAAGTTTTGAAGTTTTCATAGAATGCAATTGCTTTATGAGAAATATATACCGGATTATAAAAGGCTTCTTTTAACTTAGGATAAAAAACTTTTGGGATACCATCCTGGTCGATTTCAAAGTTTTTTTCATCACCTCCTGTTGCAATTTTTAAAATTCTAATGGCAGGTTTATCAAAAATAGAGTGAGTATAATTTGACAAAAATATGCTAAAAATTAACGCTAATATTAAAAAAAATAATTGATTTTTTATTAATAATTTCATTTCATTATAATTTTTTATAATTATTTAATTCCAACGAGTTTTTTGTAGCATTCTCTAAACATATAGGCAAAGATAGCACTATCCAGAATGATTCCACATATAAATTGCTATGTGTCATCATGTATCCTAAACAAAGCATAATCAATATACTACCAATAGAAATCAAGTGATATCTGATTTCGTCTTTATAAATCGAACCTTGTGACAACAACCGAATCCGTTTAATTTGTAAAACAGTTTCTATAAGGATAAACATGAAAATACATATTCCGAAAATCCCAATTTCACTGTAACACAGCACATAAGTATTATGTGCATCCATACCTGGATTAAAAGGATCATAAAAAGGAACAACCTTATAAAAATTCTTAACCCCGATACCCATGGGATGATCCCTAAAAATTCTAATCGAAGCTTTCCAAAAATCAATACGGCTTAAAGAAACCCTATCATCAATCATGTTCGATTCACTATTTTCAACACTTTGCGTTTCCTCTCCTATTGTGGACATACGATCTATAAAACTTGTGTCCATAAGCATAAAAAACAGGATAATTCCTAAAACAGCATAAAGGCAAATCTGTTTTAATTTCTCAGAAGGAGCATTTAAAAACACATATGGAATTACAAAAACAAAACCCAAAAAAATCGATCTTGACTCCGTAAAAATTATGGTATTAAGAAAAAGAGCGATTCCTATGATGGGTATCACCTGCCACAACAAAGGGAAACGAAGCATTTGAAATCCCAGAAAAATAACGGATATGCCCATGTATGCTGCAAGACCATTTGCCTCGCCAAAATCGATGCCACCCAGTCTGTCCAGTCGTCCAATACCCTCCATTGAATGGGCCTGATAAGCGATAAAGATGGCACATAAAATAAATGTCCAGACCACTATCTTATAATCTTTAAGTGAATTTACAATACGAATAAAAAAGAAAATAAATATGAAAATCTTAGTTATTTTATTTACATATTCCCAAGTATCGGCTTCCACAGTCGTTCCGAAAATAAATGTACTGATCCAGCAAAAAACAAGAAACAAATAAAACAGCCATTCTTTTCGAGATATGCGCCAATTCAATTTTCTTATATTTATAAGCGCAGCCGCCACTAAAAAAGCCATGGCGATCACAGAGGGCCTGGGAAGGAACCCATTTGTTGTGACAACCCACCAGGCATAAGGATTATAAATAGAATAGATTACAAGATACCCAACAACTCCATAAACCGGTCTGATAAAAGCACCCAGCCACAAACAGCCAAGCAAAATATACATAAGAATAGCTGTTAAAGGCATTTCATTGATCCTTGAGTGGTTTGGATATACTCTGGGTTAAAATCTGTTTAAAAATCATTTGAATATCCGTGGCAATATGAAGCCATGTCCGTTTTTTCATGAAAGATGCTATTTTTTCTTTCTCCCAAGTTGTGGTTAAAGCCTTCATCAATCCTGAAGCCACAGATTCTGAATTCGGTTCCACCAGAATCCCCATTTCCGGTGAAGTCAGGATTTCAGGGATACCGAAAACCCGTGTTGCCACGACCGGAGTTCCACAGGCCAGTGATTCCATCACCACATTGGGCCAGCCTTCCCTGAAACTTGCGAGACAAAAAACATCTGCTGCATTGTACCATAACGGTAATTCGCTGTTTGGTCTTTGGCCGACAAAAATAACTCTTTTTTCCAATCCTGATTCTTTTACCAATTGTTTCAATTTTGATTTATAAGGCCCCTCGCCGATTATATATAAGCAAAGGTTTTTATCAAAACTCGAATGCCTGGAAAGCGACTCGATAATTGTTTGAAATCCCTTGAGAGGAATAAGAGAACCAACAGACAAAATGATTTTTCCCTCTTCTGTCAATTGGAGTTTTCTCCTTGCTTCCTGTTTGCTTAAAGGATGAAATCTTTTTGTGTCCACTCCGGAAGGAATCACATGAATTTTGGTGTGAGCCACTTTTAGTCTGACCATATCCTGTTTTAATGCATCACATACAGTTATGACCTGTGTTGCAGAATTTAGGGTATACTGGATCATTAGCCTTATAAACCTGAATTTTGTAAATTCATGGATATCAGACCCCAATGCTGAAACAACCAGGGGTTTCTTCATGATTTTGCTGAGAAGCAACGCAGAAAATCCATCAGGATATACAAAATGGGAATCAATGATATCAAATTTGAATGTTTTATTAATTTTTTTTATAGTTGATATAGATCCCAAAAACATGGAAAGACCATGGAACAACATACTTATTTTTGGAATCAATAAATAGCGGGGGTGATAAACTTCAATTCCTTCAATTATTTCAAATTTTTTTATTCTGAAGAATGGATACCATTTGCCTATAAACGGCAGAGAAGGGCAATAAGGAACGGGTGCGATTACTTTAATATGGCAATCCTTGAGCTGGTTAAAGTGCCCCATTCGTTTTAAGGTAAAAATACCGTGACTGGATAAAATAGTGTTAGGGAATAGATTGGTATAGACAAGAATATTCATTCGCGTTGACATAGGGAGGATCGTTTCTTATAAATAAGGTCGGTATATATTTTCTCATATCCGCTTACCATTTTATCCAGAGAAAAATTATTTACTGCTCTTTGCCTGGCATTATTACCATGGTAGATGTTTATTCCATCCTTCCCATCAAGATAGCGGTTTAAACTTGCAGATAAAATATCCGGGTCATTGGAAGGAATTAAAAAACCTGTTGAATTGTCCACGACAAGTTCGGGGTTACCCCCGACATGGGTGGCAATAACAGGCAGTCCGGACGCCATGGCTTCAAGAATAGTGTTGCAGATCCCTTCACTTTTCGAAGGAAGCACAAACACATCAAACATCTGAAGGATTTGGTTTATGTCATTACGAAGACCTAAAAAAAAAATCCGTTCTCCCCAGGGCAATTTTTCTTTAAGTTCGTTCAATCTGTTTTTTTCAGGTCCGTCTCCAACAAGAACAAGCCTGAAGCTTTTTTGTTTATGATCTAATTTTGAAAATGCTTTAAGAAGAATCTGCTGATTTTTGATCGGACTGAGTCTTCCAACTGTTCCAATAATGAAATCGTTGCTGGAAAAACCAAAGGCCGATTTTACAGATTCTTTGTCCCCTATATGAAATTTTTTTGTATCAACGCCGTTAATGATAACCGATATTTTTTTTGTATCAATGCCGACGGATTGAACCATCCATTTTTTAATGTCATCTGAAACCGCAATAAGATGATCCACCAGATAGGACAAGAGTTTTCGGGCAATCCGCCGTTTTATATTTTTCCCCCTTGGGTCATCATTGTTCCAACCATGTTCACTGTGAATTACTATAGGGACACCGGCTAATTTTGCAGGAATAATAGCATCAACAGATCCCCAGTTACGGGTATGCACAATGTGTGGTTTTTGGTCTTTCATAAGCTGGAGCAGACGATACATCATCTTCCAATCATGCCCATCACATTTATTCATTTCAAAGATCGGAACTTTTTTCTCAAGACGGCTTTCTGCTGTTCCGGTCTTGGAAAGGCAACAGATTTGATGATCGAAAATATCAGGATCTGAGCGGTTGATAAGGTTTACAACACCATTTTCCAGTCCGCCCATGTTAAAAGAATGAAAAACATGAAGAATTCTGATTTTTGTTTTTTGCTGCATATCCGCATTAATCAATGAAAAGTCTATGCCATAGTTCAATTGTGATCAGTGTAATTATAGTGGCTTCAGATCCACTGGCATAATCTGTTTTGCCGGATAGGAAATTTTCAATCATGCGGGTCATGGGTTTCTTCTTGAAATATCCTCTGTTAAGCGTTGAAGTATCCAATAAAATTTCACGAACAAAATCAGAGAGTTTTTTTACAAGCCATTCTCCGATGGGCATTGCAAATCCCTGTTTTTTTTTATTCAAGGTATGAGCAGGAAGCATTGGGCGTAAAGCCTCTCTCATAATATATTTTTGCTGGGGTCCTCTGATTTTTAAATTCGGGGGAACTTTTAGGATAAATTCAACCAGGTCATTGTCATGAAACGGACTGATAGCATTCAAGGCGTGAGCTGAAGTCATCCGTTCGACTTTAATCATTAAATCATCCACCGCATAAGAAAGAACATCAAAATATAAAAGTTTGTTCAGCAACCCTTCACTCTTCACTTCCTTATACATGGTTCGTGCAATAGACATTGGATCTGTCTTATAATTAACATCCAGCAAAGCATCATCATAAAGATGACATTTTAGCCATGGCGGTACCGGCATGCTCATCAGAATGCGCTGTTCCTCAAGTGGGAATGTTTCACGGTAAAGAAATCTTTTGGTTTTATCAATAATGCCGTTGCTTCCTGCTGTCAGTTTCATTCGAGTCACAAATTGATTTAAATATTCATTCCTAAGCAACCGCTTAAACACAGAATCGTTTTTTTCTCGAGCCAGTGCAAACCGATGGTGACCTGAGCCACCGATTAACTGATCCGGAAAATCACCGGTTAAAACAGTATTAATTCTTTCTTTTGCAAGTTTTGCTGCATAATAGGATGGTATGGCAGATGTATCGGAAAAAGGGGCATCGTGATGCCACACTATTTTTTTAAGCAGATCTGGAAAATCATTATCAAATTTTACTTTAATCAGGTATTGGTCCAAACTTAAATGGTTTGCAACAATTCTAGCGTCTTCGGTTTCATCGTATGCCTTTTCTTCAAAACCGGCAGTAAACACTTTAAAAGACTGTCCTTTCAATTTTTTCATTATAGCTACAACGCCGCTTGTATCAAGCCCGCCACTGAGAAAGGCACCTGCCTCCGGGTATCTTCTTATTCTTCGGTCTACTGCGGTCATAAAAATTTCATGGAAAGCTTCAATAGATTCAGAATCACTTAAAAATTTTTCATTTTTATGGTAACCCAATTTCCAGTATTGTTTATTTTTTGTGTCTATATCTTTAAATTCAAGCACATGGCCAGGCTGAACCTGATGAATGGATTTGAACAAAGTATCCGGATTGGGAACATGACCATAGGAAAGAAAATTATTCATGGAGGTCAAGTCTACTGATTTGCGGCTTGTTTGAATAGCTGTAATAGCCTTTATTTCAGAAGCAAAAATGATGGCGTTCTCTGTTCTGGTATAATATAAGGGTTTTGTCCCTAGTCGATCCTTTGCGAGCAGTAGTTTTTTTTGTTTTCCATCCCATATTGCAAGCGAAAATGAACCATCTATCTCACTGAGAAAATCATCCCCTTTCTTCAAATACCATTCAAGAATTATTTCTGCATCCAACATGTCAGGACCGAGTATTTTTTCCTGATTCAATATATTGAAGACGCTACCATCCACGCAGACAAAAATTTCATTGGTGTCAGTATATGCAAGGACTTTTCCGACACATTCATGGTCGTGAAATCTTGCGCCCAATATGCCGATATTTTCCAAAAAAGCCTTATCTTTATTCAATGCTCTATGCCGGATGGTTTCGAGCATCAGGTCGCAATTTTTCTGATACTCCATATTTCCTGTTCCCTTAAAGCCTATAATACCTACAATACCACCCATGTGTTATCCTTTGAAAAATCTCGATAATTGACTAATTGATTCTTTGCATTTTGCCATCCGGTCCCATAACCTCCATCCAACCCCAGGGGGTCACCCAGATAAACCCAACTTGTTTCATGGCTGCCAACCCATTATCAATGATATAAACCTTTTTAAACCCTTTTTTCTTAAGCTTCAGCGCCACACTGGAACTGTATCCTTCCCAATGGCCTCAATCACAGTAGACGCCGATAAGTTGCTCCTTTGGAAAGTTAAGTTTCATTTTATCAACCTTAAGGTGATCCAGATAATAAGCTCCCAGCACACTGGCCTTTTGTTTATTCTCACCAGGATGGACATCCAAAAGGACAATTTTTTTTTGTTGAGATAAAATAAAGGCATTTTGTGCGCTGAGACGGGGCAATTTTTTCATTTCTGAGTACTCATCCCCATATACTCTTCCGGCAATAAACACGGTCATAACTATTGAAAAAACCATTATTTTTTTTAGGCATCCCATATAACACCTCCTGAATATGAAAAATATTTAAGTCTTTAATGTATCAAGATTTATGATTTTTCTACGGTGAGGGTTGTGCAGGCTTGCTTTGGATTGAATCCAATCCACACAGATTTCACGATTCCGGTATTGAATAAATAAAAGCTTACCGACCACATGCCCCCCAAGCCGGCTATGAACATCAATAGAATTATTATTAAGTGTACTGATTCTGCTATAAATATATTTGATATTCCGATTAGCTAAAAACTCAAATGCAAAGTCCCATAAAATGGAAAAAGCCGGAGTTAATCGATATTCATCCAATATCCACAAATCAAAATCCCAGGCAATTTCATTCCCCATTTTTAAATCACAAAACAAAATGTCTTCCTGGTATTTCTTTAGAATTATCCATAAAAATCCGATTGGATTCTGATCTTTGAGCACAACAAGGCAAATAGATTTCTGACCAAACCTGTAATCCAGTGTTTTGCGGGAAACTGGGAAGACTTTAAGCATGTCATGATATTGATCTAAAATTCTAACCGTGTAGCTTTTTTTTAAGAAAGACGGAACCTTTATCCTTTTTTGATCAACCGGCAGTAAAAAAAGGTAAATAAATTGGATGAAAATCTTATCTGAGATATAACCAAGTAACCGTTTTATAAAATAAACCGCATAGATAAAAAATCCATGCTCTTTAATACCATCTTTTATTTTATGTAAAAACATTCTTACTCCGGAAAAAGCAATTTAACTCTGAACGAAAATCTCTCTGGGCGGTTCATGCCCAAGGAAGAGAAGTGGACTGGCAGAATAACCATAAGCGCCCGAATTCATGAAGACGATAAGATCCCCTTCACGAGATTTTGGGAGATCGATTTTAGAACCTAAAAGATCGAGAGGGGTGCACAGCGGCCCCACAACATCGACCTGTTCACATTCGGAGCCTGATACATTTGTCCCCATGATGATGGGAAAATTTTTTCTTAAGACTTGTCCAAAATTACCAGATGCCGCAAGATGGTGGTTCATTCCACCATCTGTAATTAAAAATGTTTTTCCCCTGGACTTTTTTTTATACAAAATCTTGGTGACATATATCCCGGATTCACCGACCAAGTATCTTCCCAATTCGATCACAAAAACCGCATTTGGAAACTTAGGCTTATAGATTTGAATTAAGGATGCTAATCGACTGCCAATAGCACTGATATCCAGTTCTTCATCTTTGTTAAAATATGGGATTCCAAATCCGCCCCCCAGGTTAAGCATTCGTATGGATTCAGAAGCTTCCCCTGCGAGTTGAAGGCACAGTTTCAAGGATTGTTCCATAACATCGGTTATTGAATCGGCGCTTAAATTTTGTGAACCCGTGTAAATATGGAATCCCTGAAACTTTACAGGAAAATTGGAAATCTTTCCCAGCAAGCCCGGTATTCTTTCTGCATCTATTCCAAATTGCTTTGCACCCCCTCCCATTTTAACACCTGACCCATGGAGTTCAAAATCTGGATTTATCCGGATAGAAATTTTCGGAATTTTAT
This sequence comes from Desulfobacula sp., assembly GCA_023701135.1. Taxonomy (GTDB): domain Bacteria; phylum Desulfobacterota; class Desulfobacteria; order Desulfobacterales; family Desulfobacteraceae; genus Desulfobacula. Next base: position 189,888 of record JAMPXP010000001.1, read on the forward strand.
TTTGTCGTTTTGCCACCTCGGCAATCAACTCCAATTCTCTTTCTGATTCTATATTAATAGACCCGATACCAACCTGGACTGCATAGGAAAGTTCATCAATGGTTTTACCTGGGCCTGCAAAACTTACTGTTTCTGGATTGCCTCCTGATGTTATAATGGCTTTGATTTCCCCTGCTGATGCAGCATCAAAACCATCCACCAGCCCAACCATTCCCTTTAACAGTTTTATGGATGGATTTGCTTTGGCAGCATAAAACAGTTTTATCTCTGGCGGCATACACTGCCGGAAAAGCGATATTTTTTTTCTAATAATTGAATGGTCATACAAATAAAAAGGTGTTCCATATCCGGTCGCCCAGTCAGTCAGCTTTTTACCAGCTATAATTAGCTGATTTTCTTTCACCTCAAAATTTTTCAGCGATCCTTGAATTACTTTTGATTGAATCATTAATACATGTCCATTCAATGGTTATCTAATTTTTCATTTTCTAATTTTTTTAAAAGAGTTACATCAATTTTCCCTGTACCTGTCATAGGTAAATCTTCAAGAAATTCAACATATCTTGGCATCATAAACTGAGGAAGTGTTTGTGCACAATGATCCATCAGCTCATCTTCTGTTAAAGTCACATTTTCATTGAGTGCAACAAAAACCTTAATGCTTTGCCCTCTGATTGAATCAGGTATGCCAATTGCTGCGACAAGTTTCACCTTTTCAATTTTATAAATCACTTCTTCAATTTCAGACGGACTGATTCTATGACCATAGCATTTAATCATATAATCCTGGCGGCCTACAAAATATAAATACCCGTCCTCATCTTTTTTTACAATATCTCCGGTATAAACGACCCGTTCGGTGGATTGAAAGCCATCCGGCAAAAACGGATTAAGCTTGAACATTTTTGCTGTTTTATCCGGGTCTGCCCAATATCCAAGCGACACTGTCGGTCCGCGATGCACCAGTTCGCCTGCCTCTTCTGGTTTACAAAGCTCCCCTTTCTTATTCACAACTATCATTTCACAACCGGGGATGGCCTTTCCCATAGAGGTTGGACGAATGTTAATCTGATCCGGAGGAAGATAGGTTGACCGAAAAGCTTCTGTCAGTCCATACATTAAAAATATTTTTGTGTCTGGAAAAACTTTTTTCAATTTTTCAATTGCTTTTGTTGGCAATGTTCCACCCGTATTTGTGATATAGCGAAGATCCTTGAACTGATTTTTGAAAACTGGTGACCCGATTTGAAGAAGCAGAAGCCAGACCGTTGGTATTCCGGCAAAACCTGTGATTTTCTCTTTTAACATGACATCAACCAGTTCACCGGGAAAGCTAAATGATTTCATGATATAGGTCATCCCCATCAAGGCACATGAGGTGAGTTGGTTCAGTCCGGCATCAAAACTTAACGGTAAGACACCCATCAATCTGTCAGACTCTATATTTCCAACATAAGAAGTAACAATTCTTGCGCCAACAGTCAGATTGTCATGGGAAACCATAACACCTTTCGGCTTTCCGGTTGATCCGGAAGTATACAATAGTGCTGCAAGATCGTTGCCGATGCATTCGTCCGGCAAATCAGATACCCTTGCCCGGCTGTTTACGATTTCCTCAAAATTATAACATTTAATCGATAAATCCTTTGTCCAATAAGGCACATCACCCGAAACTAAAATATATTCTAAAAAACTCCAGTTCTTAATCTGTTTTTTCAGCAACTCAAGTCGCTGGGCGTCTAAAATAAGACCCTTAAGGGTGCAGTTATTGGCTATGTGATCGACCTGTTCACCATGAAGGAGTGAATTAATCGGAACATAAACGCCCCCGGCTTTTAAAATACCGAAAAACGAGAATGCCTGCTCTAATGAGTGAGACAGAAAAACACCGACTCTGTCTCCTCTTTTAGTCCCTGCGTCTTTGAGTACATGGGAAATCCTGTTTGTAACATCTTCTGTTTCCTGGTAAGAAAATCTTCTCTGGTCCTGAACGAGTGCTTCCTTATCAGGATGTTTTGCAGCGCTATCCCGCAGCAGATGGTGCATTAGATATTGCATTTTCATATCCTTAATAAACCTATAAAGATCAGACGATTTTTAGTTTACTGGCGTTTCTTTATTTTCTATGAACCTTATAATATCCAAAATTGTATTGAAATTCTCAGGTGTCAAATCGTCTTCTTCAATATTAACACCCAATTCTTCGATTAAATAATTAACAATTTCCAGGATACCTAATGAGTCAATGATTCCTGTTTCAAGTAAAGGATCATCGTAATTAATATTTTTTTTTCTGGCCAAAGGAAAGGTTGATAAAATAAATTGTTTTATCTTTTCTTTTAAATTTTGCATTGTTGTCCTCTTGCTAAAGTGATCCTCTAATATAAATGGATTGCGGCTATGAAATCAAATCTTTACCCAAAGATCGAATTTCTGTATACGTGTCTTTTGAAAAAATATAATAATACCATAGAAAAACAATAATTCCTGAAAAAATAGAAATCCCCATGGTTGTAAACGAAATGGTTTTGTTTGAAAATAAATAAAATTTTATAAAAAATCCGGAAATAACCATTAATAAAGATCCAAAAAAGGCATGACGAACAGTTTTAAAGGTCTCGGTAAATGTAATCTGTATTTCCTTTTTAATTAAGAAAAGTAAATAAAAGGATAAAACAGGGAAACACAGCATCCAGCTTATAGCGACACCGGATATACCAAAATTTACTCCAATTAAAAAACTGGCCGGTAAAAGAATAGATGAATATAAAGAATACCTGAATGCGGCGTTAACATTGCCTTTTACTTTTAGAATAACCAGCAAAAATCCGGTATAGGATCTAAAAATTGCCCAGACGCAAAATATCCGCAAAACGAAAAGACTAGGCAGCCATTTATCAGATAAAATCAACACAATGATATCTTCAGATATCAAAAAAATTCCCAAGAAAACCGGGAAGGCAAAAAGCGAAATTAATTGAAAAACTTTATAAAAATAATTTCTGAACTGTTCATTATCATTTTGTAATTTTGCAAAAACAGGGAAAGTGACCTTGTTGGTTATAGCTATAACCCTTGTAATAGGCATCTTGGCCAGAGAAAGCGCAACCTGATAATATCCTAAGGCATTCTGACCCAAAAATCGACCAATGATTATTGAATCACTGCTCTGGTTAAAATATTCCAGAAGGGATTGACCCGTTGCGGTCACCCCATATCGAATCATTTTTTTAATATCACCCAAGCGAAAATAAAATTTCAGCTCCCACTTGGAAAGGATAAATATTAATACACATGAAGACAAATCTTTAAACACCTGGCTTAATATTAAACTCCATACCCCCAGGCCCATAATCGCCATGATAAGGCAGGATGCAATCCCTACAATTCCAGAACTAAGCTCTGCAAACCCCCTTCTTTTGAACTCAAACTTTTTAGCCATCAGTACAAAGGGGATTTCCTGTATGGCAAGAAAAATAGTGCTTATGGATAAAACTCTTATTAATGGAACAATGGCTTCATTCGAGAAAAAATATCCGCAGGGTATGGCCAAAAACCATGACAATACATACAGAATCAGCCCAATAATTGTAGTAAGCCAGAAAGCACTATGGCTTTCGCCGTCTGTCAGGTCTGCTTTTTGTAGAACAGCAAGCCCGATACCCAGATCATAGATGATAATTAAAATGCCCTGGTACACCAAGGCCATTCCGAAAAGGCCGTAGTCCGCCGGGGTGAGTATCCGCATAACAATAATGCTGGAGACCATCGAAATGATTTGCCCGATGATCTTTGTCGCCCCGACCCAGAATACGCTTTTGACAGCTTGCTGCCTCAATTGAGTCATTATCTAATCACTTTTTTGAATAATAATGTTGAAAAATTGAGGCAAAATTCATTCGTGCCGCCATGTGATGCAAAATCAAGGATGCAAAAATAAGGATACAAAAATACAAAATAAATAAAGAAATATGAAAATCATTTTTCCCAAAGAAAAAATTATATTTGATCAAAAATGCACCATGGATTAAAAAAAACTCATAGGAAATTTTTCCCACCAGATTCAAAAAATGACTTATAACTCCGCAAGTTCCAACAAAGAAAACCACAGAAATGATAGACAAACTAAAAACGATGCTTTTGGCCTCTTCTAAAAACAAAGTAAAAATATATGGAAGGTACTCTTTTAGCAAATCCGAAATATACAGGTTCATCAACAAGGCTGTTATTATTCCAAGTAAGCCTGCAAATCCGATTATATTGATATTTTTAATGACAATGGTTTTGATCGGATTGTAATAGAACCCCAGAAAACATCCCGTAAAAAAAGAAAAAATCTGATACCAGCCAAAATGACTCACATAATAATCAAATACAAATATAAAACATGAACTAACAAAAATTATAGGCAAAAAATAACGACCATATCTAACCTTTGCACTTAGAATAAAGATTAAATACCAAAGGATTATAAAGGTAATAAACCATCGGACATAGTCAATATGTTTTGTGGTTTCAGATATGTTAATACCCATAAAAGTCAAGCATATGTCTTTTAACGAATAGGTCCTGTCTAACAGAAAAAAATCCAGGATCAATATCACAACTGTTGCAATCCAGTAGGCCGCGAACAGCTTGCTTATCCGTTTGAAAAAAAAAGATTTAACACTATATGAATTTGCTATATTGGAACGGGTTAATCCAAACCCCGATAAAATTAAAAACAGAGAAACCCCTTCACCACTCAGGACAATTGCCGCTTTTTGGGTTGTAACATGCACCCACAAATGACCGATAACAATTAATATAATAGCTATGCCCTTGATTTGATCTGTTTGATGAAGATCTAAAAATGTCGTGTGATTCTCTCTATTAAAAGTAAGGATAGAGACAAAAACAAAAAGCATGAACAAAAATAAGTTTATTTTATTGGGGTTTTCAATAAATAATTTTTGTATTTCAAAATTCAAAAAGGAAATATCGGGCATTTGAAAAGAACTATATGTCTAATACTGACATTTCAAATGGAAAATTTCGGTTTAATGCAAATAAATCTGTTTCGAAGTTATTTTTTCCAGTCTCAGTTGTTACGGCACATTTAAACCCAAGCTGTTTGATTATAGGGATAAGCTCTTGAGAAAAATCTGATTTTTTCCCGAAAGGATAGGCAAAGCTATACACCTGTTTTTTTGTTTCCGCTTCAATTATTTCTTTTGACAGCTTTATTTCCTTCTTTGCACTTTCTATGCTGATTTGACTCAACACCGGATGACTTACCGTATGGGCACCGAATGAAATGCCATAATCTGACATTTCCCGTATCTGATCCCAATTTAACATTAAATTTTCAAGGGGTTTAAAATTATCTATTTCAAGAATCTCATACAGTGTATTCAGAAATTGGTCCCGTTGTTCCTCAGGGCAGCTTCTCATATAAGACATCACCTTGTCTGAAGCAACTTTTCTTTCAATTTTACTATTTGTCGGAAAATTATAATCAGTGTCTATAATTTTGATTTGAATATGGTTTTTTGGAGTTTCCATAAAAGCATAACGGAATTTAATAAACCAGGGTGTTGATTTTTTATTGATAAAGTCCGTTGTCAGAAATATGGTTGCCGGTAATTTGTATTGTTTTAAAACAGGATAGACAAGCTCATAATTGTCTAAGAAGCCGTCATCAAAGGTTATAACAACATAGCCTCTCAAGGATTGTTTTTTTTCAAGCCGCTCCACAAGCGTCTTAAAGTCGATTACCGTATAATTTTGGGCAAGATGGGCCATTTCCTTTTTAAAAGAAAGCAGATCATTTTCAGGATAGAAACCGTTAGGTTTTTCTACAATGCTGTGATAGGGCAGAACATAAAACTGATTTTTTAAATGATTCAGTTTGTATAATTTGGTTTTTAAAAATATCCGTTTGATGGTGTGTTTTGTAATGGTCATGCTATTAATTTCGTATTTATGCAGGTGTTAAATATTCATATTGTTCAATGAGTTCATGCTTTGCCATTCCCCAGTTATAAAGGTTCAAGCCGGCTGATTTTGCATTTTCGCTGAATTTGGTGAAATTATTATCCTGTAAAAAATCAAGTGCTGTTTTTATTTCATCAATTGAATAGTCTTTTAATATGATTCCACAGTTGTTCTGCTTTACTATTTTTCCAATTTCTCCGAAATCACAGGTCAAAATTACTTTCCCGGCAGCAAGACCTTCAAAAAGTTTATTGGGTGCACTGAAAGCTGCATTGGGGACATTTGGGTCAAACCCGTAAAATACAATGTCAGAAACAGCCGTGTACAATGGAATTTCTGATGGATTCACATAGCCAAGATAGGTGATATTTGAATAATTGGCTGCGGCATCTGCTGCCAGATTTTCACAAGGGCCATAACCGCCCAGAATCAGATATACACCCGGACTTTGTTTAACTGCATCTATCAGTTGCGGCAATTGTCTTTCAATACCCAGATGGGCAATAAAAACAATAACGAGCTGATTTTTCTGTATGACGAACCGATCCAGGATTCTGTATTTTTCTTCCAAAGTAAAAACAAATTTTTCAGGATCCTGCCAGTTACCGACCACACAGGCTTTTGGTGCGCCTCTTTTGACAAGGTATTCCTTTAGGATATCACCCACAGTGATGACAAGATCGGTTCGTTTCATGAAAAAATTTTCAGCCTTGAAAATCATTTTTTTAAGCAATGACGGGATATTCAATAACATATCAATATAACTTTCGTGGGCATCATAAACCAATCTTGCTTTTTTAATCCTTGAAATAATAAAGCCCAACGGCAAGGTATCAAAATCATGGGCGTGAACAATATCAATTTTTTTTTTATAAAGAGTTTTAAATAAGGCCTTAATCCAAAAAAGAAAAAGGAATAATATCTGCGAGCTTCCCCTGCCGTGAGTAGAGGGAATATAAATTCTTTCTATTTTTATTCCCTCTATTATCTCGAAGAGAGGTTTTTTAAGATCACGATCCCAACATAAAATTTCAACATCATATCCTTTTTCAATCAAGGCGATGGCTTCTCGATGAACGCGAGGATCAGGATTAAACGCATTGGAAAGCAACATTAATATCTTTTTAGTTTTCAAACCGACTCACCTTTTTAAACCATTTTACTGGATTGAATCCGCAAACTATATTTGCAAAAGAAATTTGGATATTATTTCAAGAATCTTCTCGGCAGCATGTCCGTCACCATATAGATTATCCATATCTGAGTGACTGGGCGTCTTGAATACATTGCCATGAAAAGGCGGAAGGATATCCTTTTTATTTTTTAAAGCAGCATGAGCAAGTTCAATTTTTTGGATGTCTGCACCTGCAATAGAATTCCAACCGGTTTCAACTGTTTCAACCCATTCTGTTTCATCTCTTAGCGTAATACATGGAATTTTCAGAAAAAAGGCCTCTTTTTGAACACCTCCTGAATCTGTTAATATGGAATCGGCATTTGCTTCTAGCTGCAACATATCCAAATATCCTACTGGATCAATGATCATGACATTGGAGTTAAACGCTCTATCCTTTTTAGAATCATTGATCTGTTTGATATGTTTTAACGTCCTTGGGTGCAAAGGTAAAATAATTTTGCTGCCATTAGCGGAAATATTATTGAATGCCTTCATAATATTTCCCAATCTTTTAGGATCATCCGTGTTTTCAGCGCGATGCAGGGTTGCTAAAACATATTCCTTTTGCCCGATACCCAGCCGTGCCAAAATATCTGATTTTATGTTTGAAAGATTCCTATTGAATAATACAGAGTCATACATCACATCCCCGACATTAAAAACAAATTGTGAATTAAATGAATAATCAGAAAAATCAAAAGGCGGATAAGACATGATTCGTTTTGAAGAAAGGTTTAAAACTGCGGTCTGAGTCGGACAGAACAAAAGTTGGGAAATTTCATCGGCCATAATACGATTGATTTCCTCAGGCATCAGGCGGTTAAAACTTCTAAGCCCGGCTTCTACATGGGCACTGGGAATATGTAGTTTAACGGCGGCAACAGCACCAGCCATGGTTGAATTGGTATCTCCGTAAGTCAAAACAAGGTCCGGTTTTTCATGCAAAAGAACCTCTTCGATTTTCTCCATCATCTTTCCTGACTGGCTTCCATGGGAACCCGAACCCACTTCAAGGTTATAGTCGGGCTGAGGAATTTCCAGTTCATCAAAAAAAATTTTTGACATGTTTTCATCATAATGCTGCCCTGTATGTACGATAATCTCAGAAATTTCCATTCCCGAATTTTTATTATTTTTAATGGCCCGGGAAAGCGTGGCCGCTTTTATGAACTGGGGTCTTGCGCCTATAATTGTTACTATTTTTTTCATATCCGGCATAACCATCTCTGCTTCAACTATTATTTTTAATTATTTTTGTAATTTTAAATATCTGGTCATCTGTTAGATAAGGATGCATGGGTAAACTAAAAATATGATTTGAACAATATTCGGATACAGGGAAATCCTCGTTTTCATATTTAAGAAATGAATAGGCAGTCTGCAGATGCAACGGTTTGGGATAATAAATTGCTGTGGGAATACCATTCTCCTCCAGTCTTTTTTGTAAATTACCTCTGTTTTCTGAAAGAATGGAGTACTGCGCCCATACACTTGAGTAGCCCTTAGGAGTAAAGGGCGTTTTCACAATCCCGGAAAGATGCTCACTGTACATTTGAGCAACATAGTTTCTTTGATCGATTTCATCCGGGAAAATTCTTAATTTTTCGAGTAAGATAGCTGCTTGCAGGGTATCCAGTCTTCCGTTAATCCCAATTCTGACATTATCATATTTATCATTGCCTTTTCCGTGAATCCTTATGGATCGCAATTTATCGGCCAGATAATCATCATTTGTAAAAACAGCACCACCATCTCCATAGCACCCCAATGGTTTTGCCGGGAAAAAACTGGTTGCAGAAATTTCAGCTAAATTGCAAGCTCTATGATTATCCAATGATGCGCCAAAACTTTGTGCCGCATCCTCTATAACAAACATATTATATTTTTGTGCTATTCTATTAATTTTCGAGTAGTTGGCAGGAAGACCGAAAAGGTCAACACCAATGATCCCCTTAGGTTTTAATGGGGAAATACTCATATATTCGGCACCAGGTAACGGGTGTTTAGACCTATCCATATTCAGCAACGCCTCAATGGCTTGTTCAAGCTTAACAGGGTCCATATTAAACGTTTCGAGCTCAATATCAACAAACACAGGGGTCGCTCCTAAAAGAGTGATTGTCTCTGCGGTAGCGATAAAGGTAAACGGTGTTGTAAAAACTGCATCACCTGGACCTATGCCTTTTGCCATCAAGCCCATAAGCAATGCGTCGGTCCCTGAAGCACACGTGATAGTGTGTTTTGCTCCGATAAACTCCGACAATTGTTGCTCCAACTCAAAAACTTCAGGCCCCATAATATATTTACCATGGGATAGAACCGCCTTGATGCGCTGTTCCAGTTGAGGATATATCCTTTTTTGCTGTGCTTCTAAATCAATAAATTGGACTAAATTGTTCATTTTTAAAAAATCCTAATTTTTTTTATGGAAATACCGGTAAGAAAATTTCCCCTTGGTAATTTCACCGATCAGGGGCTCATTCTCATCCAAATCAATGCAGTACATTACATTTTCAGTATTTTTCATATATCTTAAATGGCTTTCAGGACAGATGTATACCCCATCCTTGTCAGGATTTTCAAGTTTATGTCCGTGACGGCTCATCCACCCCTGTAGCTTTGCAGGCACCCCCATGACCATTCCATAATCAGGGATATCACCGGCTACAACTGCACCTGCTGCTACAAAAGCATACCTTCCAATAACAACACCACAAATAACGGTCGCATTGGCACCGATACTTGAGCCTTTCTTGATGATCGTTGATTCATAAAGATTTTTTCGATTCACCTGGGATCTGGGGTTTGATACATTGGTCAGAACACATGAAGGTCCTAAAAAAACATCATCTTCGATAATTGTCCCTTCATAAACTGACACATTATTTTGGATTTTAACATTATCTCCTATTGTAACTCCACCGGAAATGCAGACATTTTGACCCAAATTGCAGTTTCGTCCGATAATAGCCCCTGACAAAACATGTGAAAAATGCCAGATTCTCGTACCATCTCCAATGATCACATTTTCATCAATATAGGAGGACTCGTGAACAAAAAATTCATTTTTTTCTGAAATACTCATTTCTCAGATCTTTATTTTAATAAGAATGGGTGAATATTGTTTGAACTGTGTTTTCCAGGATTCATTTCTCTGATACTTGAGACAAGATTGATTGAGGGTCGCGCATGTTCAATGCCGAACCCTCTCCCTTCAAGGATATCTCGATAAACCAGCGTGTGAAGTTCAGTAAATCCACCTGAAAATTCAATCTCTTCTTCATCCACTGTAATGGAACGGAAAGTAGGGTTGCCTCGTTTTTTGACCTCTTCCGGCAGGTCGTCACGATCAACTGACAGGAACCATCTGACCTTTGCTTTTTCGAGTTCAATGAAACCACCTGTTTTCTTTTTATTAGACACGTGGACTTCGCTGTATTTTACATCTCCAAAAATCCAAAGCAGCATGTCAAAGAAATGAATTCCAATATTGGTGGCAATCCCTCCAGATTTTTCCATTACCCCTTTCCACGAATTGAAATACCAGTTACCTCTGGATGTGATATAGGACATATCAATGAGATATTTTTTATTTTTATTTTCTGTGTCTATTTTTTCTTTGAGTGCTAAAATTGAAGGGTGAACCCTTAATTGCAGGATATTATAAATTCTACAACCGGTTTCGTTTTCGATTTCAGACAGTGCATCAAGATTCCAGGGATTAAGAACAAGCGGTTTTTCGCAAATTGCATCTGCACCTATCCGCAAAGCAAACCGAATGTGGGCATCATGCAAATAATTGGGAGAACAGATGCTCACGTAATGGATTCTTTTTTGTGGATCATTCCTTTTAAGCTTTTCCGCATGCCTGTCAAATCGTTCAAATTCAGTAAAAAATGCGGCATCATAGGAATAACTATCCATGATCCCTACCGAATCGCTGGTATCAAGGGCGGCAACAAGATTATTTCCTGTATCCTGTATTGCTTTAAAATGTTTGGGTGCAACATATCCTGCTGCACCTATAACTGCAAAATTAAATGGCGGTTTTTTATCTTCCATCATGTTACAACTCCTTTATTTTTTAAAAACCGGTTTTTTAAAAAAATATCTATGTTTAAAAAAATAATAAACAAGCCCTTTTATATGGTTAATAAAAGCCTTATTTAGCTTAAACCCTCTTGATAGTTCCTGAGTATGATGTATCACGAAAACAGAATTGTCATAAATGATTCTATAACCGCTTTGCCAGATCCTGAGACAATAGTCCGCATCTTCAGGTGAGTAAAAAATTTTTTCATCCAGCAGCCCAATTTTATCCAGCATGTTTTTTTTCATTATCCAGAAGGCAGAGATGGCATAATCGACATTTACTGATTCATTGGATTGTGATTTCAGAGCTTCCGTTTTTTCCATTTTTTTTAAAAAGCAATACCGGTAGATTTTTCGGCCAATGGTTGGGAAACTGTCGGTTGATTTCTGGAGTCTGCCATCCGGGTATACTATTTTCGGCACGGCCAGCCCGGTGTGATGGTTTTTTTCAAGGACGGCAATCAATCCGTCAATGGTTCCGGGAAAAACCTCAACATCTGAATCCATAACGCAGACATATCTGCTGTCTGCTTTTTTTAATCCGAGATTTCTGGAATAGGTGGTGCCCATGTTGCGGTCCAGCATGAAAAGCGTAACCATCACCGGCATTTTATTTTTCAAGGCGTTTAGGATATCCGGGGTTTTATCCATGGAGCCGTTATCGGTGATATAGATATGATATGTCAGGTCTGTCCGGCCAAGTGCGGAGATGAGGGAGTCCATGCATTTCTGGATATAGGATTCCGAGTTCCAGGTCAGGATAATAAAGGATATGTCTGTTTTGGGTTTCATATGGGTTAAAGGGAAATATATCTGCGGGTCATATTGCCGAATGCTTTAAAAACAGAGATCGGCATTTTTATGATCATGGACTCAACCAGTTTTCTTTTTTCAGAGATGTCGGGCGAAACGGTGTTTGCAACGGGTTGTAATGTGTGTTTGCACCTGCCGGCGGTTTTAAAATCTGCCCAGTAAAGGGGTGCGGGGTTAGCTCCCCATTGTTTTTTAAAGCCGAATGTTCCTTCATCCGGGGTGGAGCGGCCAAAATCAAAAAGGGGATAGCGATTGTCCGCCGCAAATTTTAAAAAAGCCCAATAGAGCATCATATTGGGATTCCAGGAATTGAACCGTCTCAATGAGGAGGCCCAGGGCACGGATACCGTGTTGGGGTGGCAGAGCAGGATCCCGCCGGCAGCCGGAGTCTGGTCCGGCATTTTCACAAGGAACAGGATGGCCCTGTTTTTATATCTGCATAAAATTTGTTTGATCCAGTTTCTTGAATGAACCGGTGAGCCAAGGTCCCGCATGTTTTCTGCAAACAGCGGATAAAACTCGTTGAGTAGTTCCACGCCGCCGGACCGGACGCTTAAACCGTCTTTGAAAGGTTTTTTAACCTGGCTGCGCAATTTTGCCTTAAAGGATGCCAGCAGTTTTTCCGAATTGTCCGGAAGGCGCAGGAGCATTCGGACTTTGCTTCTGTTAAGGGTCGCATCAGGCTCGAAACCTGCCAGAGGGTTTGTGGATCTTAGGGATACGGTCCGGATGCCCATGGTGTTGGCAAGGTTCAAGGCTTCGGATATCAGTTGGTGTTCAATATCCGGGGAATCCGCCAGGGGGCCTGCGGCATCACAATAGGGAAGAGAGACCAGGCTGCCCGAAGTAAAGGGCAGATTTACCCGGATCAGGGGCAGTATTCCGGATATTTTGTTTCCGTTTCCGGCCATCAGATAGAGCCCTTTGAAGCCATACGCCTTTTCTACAGCTTCTTTCCAGGCAAAAAGCTGGTAGGCAATGCCTTGGGGATGGTTCAAGACATAGGCATTCCAGTTTTCTTTGTCCGCTGGCCCGGTAAGGGTGATCATTAACTGGTTTTCCTGACTTCATCGATGAAGGCGCTGAAAGCGTCGAGTCTTTTTGTGATGATGGTAAATAGAATCTGGGGATCAATGTTTTCGTATCTATGGACAACAAAATTTCTGAATCGGATCATATCGGCATATTTTTCAAAGGATTGAATTATGTTTAGCCTTTCCAGCTCTCTGAAATTTTCTATGGATGAGTTTTTCGGTGGTATCTTTTTTATGGCCAGGATTCTTTCACTGACATCGATCATGATTTCTACACAGACGGTTAAAGCCCGTTCGACTGCATTGATTTTCAAACTAGAATTTTTAAACTCAGCATAGGAATCGATCTTCCAATCATGGATTTCAATGAGTTTTTGTTCAAGAAGCCTCAGTTTTTTTTCGATGATACCGTTGATCTGCATCAGGCATACCCTCTGTAAGCCAATTGCCGCTGCATCCAGGCCATGGTATCTTCATATTCCCGGCAGGTTAATGAATAAAAACGCGCGTATTCCTCCATTTTATCATCCCGGATAAACAGGAGTTTGCCTTTCAGGGCTTCAAACCGTAATATTTCCGATGCGGTATTTAAGATAGTCAGGTCACATTCAACACTTACTGTCCTTTCGACGGATTTGACGATCGAAAGGATGAGGTCCGGTGTTACCGGAGTATTGAGATATACGCCGATATCAAAGTCTGACCCCTCTTTCACCACTCCTGACTGGGCTGATCCAAAAAGAAGAGCAAAATCAATTTGCGGTATGGTTTTTAGATCTGCGGCTAAATTTTGAATAGAAACCGGTTGCATATTTAACTTAAAGGAAGGGTCACCTGAAATTCTTCGCCTGTTTCTTCAAAGGACGGGGTCAGGTTTAAATCCTTGATCGATGTTTTTTCCACAGGGATCTGATCATAATGAAACATCCCGGCCTGTTGAAACATCCTCATCAATTCACCCTGGGTTGCAGCCCTGCTGGTGGACCCGATCCTGATATAATAGAAATTTTTAGATGTCTGGTAGTGTTTGTCCGGGCCTTTTGGGACTTCGATAAGCCCAATGCGTTTTCCTTCTACCTGAATTTCAGTGTACTCAACGTTTATGGCCGGCACGATATTTTGCCGGGCAATATTGGCTATCCATTCCTCCCAATGTCTGGAGTCATCTATTCCGATGACCGCACCGGTATCATCTATGCCCAGAAGAATTGTGCCGACCCGCCATCTTTTGTTTGCTGATATAATCCGCACAGGTGATAAATTCATGATCATCAAAAGCGGATATTAAGGCCCCGAGTTTTTTTTCCGTGCGATGCAGATTGATATAATGCCTGAATTTAAAACCGCGGGAGGCTTGTTCAACCCTGGGTTGTGACGGGTCGAATTCCCAGGGGTGGGCATAGAAGACAAAGGCTTTATCCTTTTTCAGGACGGATGCCATTCCGAATTTGAATACGGGAAAAGGGAAAAGCCTGAAATAGCCTCCGCCGCCAAGGGGGATGACTGTGTTTTTAATTTTCAGATTGCTGACGGGCAGTTCAAAGAAATTTTCGGAAATCTGATATAATGCGTTGTGACGTTTGGCTGCGGAAAGGTCGATTTTTCCATAGCGTCCATGGGCTGAAAAAGAATTATAGCTTGAATCATAGAGATACCCGGCCCGGGCAATGGCCTGAAGTACCTTGTCATCCAGGGCAAAGCTGGGGGCCCTGAATCCATATACCTTGCTTTGAATTATGGTTTCGAGGCGTTCTTTGCTGGATTTCAGGTCCGTGATGAGGTTGGGTTCGGTCAGGTTTTGGCATAAATGGTGATCATTGCCGTGGGAGGCTACTTCGTGGCCTCGCTGATGGATCTGCCGGACAAGTTCCGGCAGCTTTTCGGCAATCCAGCCGAGGATAAAAAAGGTGGCCTTGGGCTTGAAGGAAAAGGAATCCAGGAGATCAAGGATTTTATGGGTATTCTTTTCCACCCTGAGTTCAAAAGAATTCCAGGTTGAAAACGATATATATTCCTTAAAGTTTTCAACCTGGAACCAGTCTTCGACATCAAAGGTCAATAGAATTGTTTTTTTCTCTTCCAATTCCGTGATATTCAAATCCGGCTTCGCATAATTCTTCAGGATCATACTGGTTGCGGCCGTCAAAAATGATTCTGTTTCTCATGGTACCGGCCATGAGATTGAAGTCCGGCTGGCGGAAGGTCTTCCATTCCGTGACCAGGATCAGGGCATCAGTGTTTTCAAGGGCCTGGTACTGGTTGGATTCAAAGATGAGGGGACCGGTTTCAAACCAGTCCCGGGGAAATTCTTTTTTGGCCTGATCCATGGCCACCGGGTCAAAGGCTTTGATCACGGCGCCTGCATGGATGAGTTCCCGGATAATATCCAGGGAGGAGGCCTCCCTGACATCATCGGTGCCGGGTTTAAAGGCAAGGCCCCACATACAGAAAACCTTTCCGGAAAGATCTTTGCCAAAGCGTTTGATGATTTTTGAGGCCAGGAGTTTTTTTTGAAAGGCGTTTCTTTTTTCCACGGCATTCAACAGGACCGGTTCAAAATCCTTATCTTTGCTGGTTTTGATGAGGGCTTTCACGTCTTTTGGAAAACAGGAGCCGCCGTAGCCGCAGCCCGGATAAATAAAGGAATACCCAATGCGTGAATCCGAGCCGATGCCCTTTCTGACATTTTCCACATCCACTCCCAGGCGCTCGCAGATATTGGAGATCTCGTTCATAAAGGATATTTTGGTGGCCAGCATGGAATTGGCCGCATATTTGGTCATCTCGGCATCACGGACGTTCATCAATAGTATTTTTTCCCGGTTCCGGGAAAAGGGGGCGTAGAGGCGTTTCATGATGGCGGCGGCCTTGTCGGAATCGGCGCCGACAATGATTCTGTCGGGCTTTAAAAAATCATTGACCGCCTCCCCTTCCTTTAAAAATTCAGGATTGCTGACCACGTCAAATTCAAGGTCAAGGCCCCGGTTTTCCAGTTCCGCTCGAATGGCTTCCCTGACCTTGTCTGCCGTCCCCACGGGCACTGTAGATTTGTCCACGATCACGGAATATCCGGTGATGGTCCGGCCGATTTCCCCGGCCACCTGTAAGACATATTTCAGGTCGGCGGACCCGTCTTCACCCGGAGGGGTTCCCACGGCAATAAAAAAGATATTGGAATTTTTGGCTGCCTGTTCAAGACTGGTGGTAAAGGTCAAGGTCCCTTCTTTGAAATTCTGGACCACCAGGTTTTCCAGGCCGGGTTCGTAGATGGGAAGAATCCCGTTTTTGAGATTGTTGATTTTTTCTTTGTCTATGTCCACACAGGTCACATGGCTGCCCATTTCTGCAAAGCAGGCGCCGGTGACAAGGCCGACATATCCGGTTCCGATGATGGTCAGTTTCATTTATGCTTATCCTTGGTGCTTTTGAATTTTCATTTCAACCATAAAAACCAGATATACCAGGATCAGGGCAGCCCCGAAAATTATGAGGCCGGACATGTCATGAAGAAACCCATGGGCGGTTTCAGGGCCGATCCAGGCAGCCATGGCGCCGGTGATGGTCAGGCGGATGACATTGACGGCAACGGCAATGGGCACGGCGGACAAAAAGAGTATCCATTTTTTGAACGTGCTTAAGGGGGCCAGAAAGGCAAAGGCTCCGGTCAGGGCCAGCAGCGAGGTGAGTGATCTTATACCGGAACAGGCATCCACCACTTCAAGGGAGGTATTGGCCAGATGAAGGATATTGCCTTCCCTGAACACCGGGATATGGAGCAGGTTAATGGCCTTGGCCGATATCTGGGCTGAAAAAAGCTGAAGGGGAAAGGCCACCTGATTCCACAGGATGGAAGGAATGGGAATCATCATGATGAGATAGGCAACGGGAACCAGCAGCTTTTTAAAAATTTCAAATCCGCAGAAATAAATAATGATGCCCGACAGGGTGATGATCATGGAAAAGCGCATGAGAAAAAGTTCCGACCCAAGATTTCCTGCCAGGTGGACCAGCATGCCGCCGATAATTACGATAATGCCGGTCAGGGAAGGGCTCAGTTCCATGTCCGCCAGTTCGTTTTTTTTATACCAGATCATATACAGGGCCACAAAGGGGATTAAAAACCCATGGGAAAAATTGGGGTCCGTGGACCAGTCTGAAATGAGTTTTAAAATGGCTTTCTGATAGACAACTAGAAAGACGGCCGTTAGAATGAAAATCTGGAAAAGCGTTTGTTTTTTAATGGATAGGTTCATGGGCGCATCAGTTTGGAATATGCTCATTCAGGTAGGGAAAGGCCTTTTGAGCAAATTCTTTTAAAAGGTTGACGGAAGCGGTTTCATCCTTGACCACCGGGGTAATGAGACGGACAAAGGAGCCGTCGGTTCTGTGCCGGAAGATGGAATCAAGGACCAGCCAGACTTTTTCCATGTATTCGGAAGAAATGATCCTTCCCCTGGATTGAAACCAGTAGAGTACAATCTGTTTTTCCGGCCCCTTCTGAAGCAGCAGTTTTATCACCTTCATGCTCTTTCCGGTGCTGTCCAGGGGAACGGTTTCAATGCCGGTTCCTGTGATATTCCATCCGGCGCCGGGCATGCAGTTTTTCGGAGAATGGATGATATCCCCTTCTTTCTGGCTCTGATAAAATCCCACATAGAGATTCACCATTTCCCCGGTAGGTTTCCGGTAATTGGCAAGAATATAGTCCTCGACCCCGAGAATATTGTAGACCTTTTCGTCCATCTCGCTGGTAACGCCTTTCCACTCGTCAATGTCAAGGGGAAATTCGCTGAAAGGCTTATTGGGGGCGATTCTTTCGGTCTGGCCGGCAAAAAAAGTCACGGCCGACGTGATGAGCAAAATGGCAAGGGTGATGAATGTTTTTGTGTAGGTCATTTTTGTTTAGTTTTGAGTTGTGTGTTTTGAGTTGTGTGTTTTGAGTTGTGTGTTTTGAGTTGTGTGTTTTGAGTTGTGTGTTTTGAGTTGTGTGTTTTGAGTGTCTCATTACTCACTACTCACTACTCACAACTTTTATTATACAATCGGCGACGCGGGCGGCGGTCCGGCCGTCCCAGAGATCCGGCGGATTCTGTTTTGAAAAATTGCCGGACAGGGCCAGGTCCACCATTTCCGACAGGGTGTCCGGGGTACAGAGTCGGTTTGTTCCTTCGGCCACGGTGACAGGTCTTTCCGTATTGGCTCGGAGGGTGAGGCAGGGAATGCCGAGATAGGTGGTCTCTTCCTGGACTCCACCGGAATCGGTGATGAGAAGCCTGCTGCCCATGACAAGATTCATGAACTCGGTATACCCCAGCGGCGTTGTCAATGTGATGGCATTGTTATTCTCAAGAATAGCCATGTGTCCGGTCTTTAAAAGCCGGTCCGAGGTTCGGGGATGTACCGGAAAAATCAGGGGCAATTTGCCGGATACCTCTTTTAAGACCCTGCACAATCTTTCCAGGATTTCAGGGTTGTCCACATTGGAGGGTCTGTGCAGGGTGATCAGTCCATAGGTCCCTTTTTTCCGGTTCAATTTCTTAGGAACATCCATGCTTTCAATGGTGGAGCGCAGCATTTCAAGGGAATCGATCATGATGTTGCCGACACGGGTAATCCTGTCTTTGCTGACCCCTTCGTTTAAAAGATTTTGGTCCCCGTCCGGGGAAGGTGTCCATAAATGATCGGCAATGGAATCGGTGACTATCCGGTTGATCTCTTCGGGCATGGTCCTGTCAAAGGACCGGAGGCCGGCTTCAAGATGAGCGGTTCTGATGCCCAGTTTGACGGCGGCAAGGGTGGCTGCAACGGTGGAGTTCACATCCCCCACCACCACCACAAGATCCGGTTTTTCCCGTATCAGGATCTTTTCATAGGCAATCATCACATTCCCGGTCTGTTCGGCATGGGACCCGCTGCCGACCCCAAGGTGAATATGGGGGGCAGGAAGGTTAAAATCCCTGAAGAACACGTCGGACATGTTCAGGTCATAGTGCTGTCCTGTGTGAACGATTTCAGGCGTCAAGCCGGGCCGCTTCACCAGTTCATGGTAAAGCGGGGCGATTTTCATGAAATTGGGCCTTGCGGCGGCGATCAAGTGAATTTTTTTCATAGAGTTGTGAGTTGTGAGTTGTGAGTTGTGAGTTATGGATTGTTGGGTTTAGTTTTGGTTTTGGAATTGCGGAGACCGGTTAGCATGCGGCTGGTTTCGTCCAACAACTCCGATATATGCTTAAACTCCTGTGGTTCTATATAATTTAATTGTTTTGCAATTTCCATTTGGGTGTCCAGTTCAAATATTGAGCCTTTTGCAATGTCAAGAAAACGTATCAATTCTTTTTCTGAGCTTCTGCCATGTCCTTCAGCAATATTTGAAGGGATCGAAACGGCACTGCGGCGAATCTGAGAGGCCAGCCCATATTGTTCATGGCCCGGGAGTTTTCCGGTTGTTTTATATACTTGAGAAACCAGTTCAATCGCTTTCTTCCATAGATTCAGTTGCTTGTAAGGATATGCATTTTTCTCACTACTCATTTCCCACAACTCACTACTCACTACTCACAACTCACAACTCTTCCCTAATAATTAAAAATCTCAGTTTCAAAAGCTTGCCTGCTGGGTGTAAAATCCATGCGCACAGGCTGTTTCGGAATAAAACTGACGGAAAGGAAGGCCCTGTTTTCCGTATAATCCCCCCGCTGGGCTGCGGCATCCGTATCAAAATCCGTATAGGTATAGGTCAGTTTAAATTGAAGCCATCTTAGCGGAAGCCAGGAAAGCCCGCCGCCCATGGTGAGCCGGTTGTCCTTCCGGCCAACGCCGGTTTCCTGATAGTCATTCAGCCGGTATGAGCTGAACACATTGGAGGACAACTGTTTTAAAAGCTGGTAATTCAACCGGGCGCCGGCCTGATAATAGGTTCTGAACCCAAGGCTGGCAGACTCTGTGGCGGTCCCGGTGGTTGCTGTTTCCGATGATTCGCCGGCTTCACTGTATCCGCTGGAGCCGGTGATGGACAAAGACCCCCGTCTGCTGAAATTGAATATTTTGTAGGCATCCATATCCAGAAAAGGATCGGTTGAGTCTTTATTGGCATTATCCCATTCATGAAACAAGGCGCCGATGCCCAGGGAAATTCCTGAATCCTCGGTCACCTGCCAGTCAAAACCGATGGAGGGATGGTAAATATCATGATCCCCTGTCTCTCTTTCCGAATGGGAATGTCTGTATTTCAAATACCCGTCAAAATGTTTGGAAAATTTTCTAAGATACCGGAGATGGCCTGAATAGGTCTGGATATCATTGGTAGAGGTATCAAAATCCGTATTTTCATAATATAGATTGGAATCCAGGCCGTTTAAGGGGGTAAGCCAGTAGGTGGCAAAAACAGAGGGACGATATTTTTTATTTTCGTCTGCATCGGCTGTATCAGATTTGTCAAAGGAATATAAAAATTTGGCCCCTACCCTGTCGTTTTCTCCAAACTGATGGGTGATCCCGGCCGATGTCCTGTTGATATCGTGTTCCCGGAAGGCCCCGGTTCGCTCCTGTTCATTAAAATTCCTTGAATAGCTTTCGGAATAATCGAGGATTGTATTTTTTGATATCCGGGTGTTACCGAAAACCGATGCGATATTCTGCCAGGATTCCCCGGCATTGTTGTCGGTGTTACTGGTATAGGCAAGGTGAGTGCTGATGTCTGTGAACTGGGTAGGATTGAATTTCCCGTCAAGGGAGGCATTGTGTAAAAGGCCATCCCGATCGAGATTTTTATAATCCTTATAGACCGGATTATAGGCCAGATAAATTTCACTTTTCTTATCCAGAAAGCCGAGAGTAAACCCCAATCCATAGCTTGTAATGTATTCTTCCTGTTTGTTGGCAGCGGTTTTCAAATAATTATCACTGTATTCTTCGGAGATGGTCAAGCTGGGGATGATCTGTGTGACCATTTTTGAAAATGCAACGGAAGGGGAAAAAAACAGAATCAAAAGAATTGATATCACTACCGGGCCGTATTTCTGAAAGTTTAGATGTTTTACCATGACTGCCTCCCTGTTATGAGACTCTGTTCATTTAGGGCACAATGATGATGTCATCGGCCTTAAGAAGAATGTCTTTTTCCAGTTTTCCTTTTACAATATCATTATAATTGATTGTAATGACCTGTTCCTTGCCGACCTCTCGCCGGAAAAGAATAATTTCACTTTTGGACGCCCATTCCGTAAACCCCTTGGCCAGGGCAAAGGCCTGAACTGCCGTCAGTTTTTTCACAAGGGGATATTCTCCGACGGCCTGGACTTCACCCAGAATATAGTATTTCTGGCTGACGGGTCCCACAAGGGTGACTGTGACATTGGGCGCCTCAACAAAATCCGCCAGTTTTTCTTCTATGGCCGCTTTCAATGCAACCGTGGATTTGCCCTCGGCCTGAAGATCGCCCAGAAGCGGAAAAGTGATTTTACCGTCGCTTCTGACCTGAAGTTGATCAAAAGAAAGGTCCGGCTCTTTCCAGGTGCTGATTTTCAGAACATCTCCGATGCCGATCAAATAATCCTCGGCAAGGCTTAAAGAAACTGAAGACAGGAAAAAAAGAAAAACAAAAACGATGGATTTCATCTTGATTTTAAACATGGCTCCGCCTTTTCGATTACATCGAATACATGGGTTAACAAATTGTTTTTACAGCCCTATTCTACCGACTTACCTTGCTCCCCGGCCAAAAAGCACGGTTTTTACCGTACGCAGGATAATGATGGCATCCATGGCCAGGGACATATTTTTTATATAAAAAAGTTCATAGTTTAGTTTTTCAATGGCATCTTCAAGGGTGGCGCCATAATCATAGCATACCTGGGCCCAGCCCGTCAGTCCCGGTTTAACATTAAACCGCTGGGTATAAAAGGGGATTTGTTTTTCAAGCTCATCGGTAAAATGCTTTCGTTCCGGTCTCGGGCCCACAAGGCTCATTTTCCCGGTAAACACTTCACAAAGCTGGGGAAGTTCATCAATCCTGAATTTCCGGATAAATTTGCCCACCCTTGTGATCCGCGTATCATTGTCCTGGGCCCAGACCGGCCCTGTCAATTTTTCAGCATCAGCCCGCATGGACCTGAATTTGTGCATCATATATTCTTTCTGGTGAAGCCCTACCCGGTCCTGAGAGAAAAAAACAGGCCCTCGGGAATCCATTTTGATCAGGATGGCGACAACCAGGAATAAAGGCGAAAAAAGGATGAGCATGATGGATGACAGCACGATATCTTCAATTCGTTTAAAAAAAGCCTGGGTCCGGGATTTTCGAAATCCTTCAGAAAAAATCAGCCAGGAAGGATTGATTTTGGTCACAAGGACCTTTCCGGTCAGCATTTCATAAAATGAGCTGCCCTCAATGACTTCAATCCCGGCAGTCCGGCATCGAATCAATTCGTCCGTTGGAAAAGCCCCTCTTCTTTCCTTTAAAGCCACCACCACCTTTTGTATCCCCATTTCCGAGGCGATCCGGCAAAGCTCTTTTTTTTCTTTTCGCACCGTCACATGATCCGGCAGGTCCATGGGATAATCCTCATCCTCGGAATCCGGGATCATGACGGAAACCGTGTATCCGCAATCAATGGTGCCGGCGATTTCTTTATATATGTCGGAGGCGAGGCTGCTGGACCCCAGGATAATGATGTGCTCGTTAAATATCCCCTTGTTCAGGACCTGGATATAGAGCAGCCGCCAACCGATGATAAAAATCAGCAGAAAACCAATGCTTAAAATAAAAATCTTTTGATCAATGATGGCTATGGGAAAAAAGAAATAGATAAAGGCCAGGGCAATGGAGGTGATACCCAGGGCCTGAAGGAGCCGGATACCGGTTTCGGTAAATGTTGAGGAGACATCAAAATCATACAGGTCGTTGTAATACAGACAGATCTGACAGATCAGGGTAATGAGCAGAATCCTCAAAACCAGCAGGGCATCATACAGATATGAATTGGAAAAGGTCAGAAGCACGGTAGCCAGGAGAACGGATCCAAAGATAATGAATCCTTCAAGAATGAAAAAGATGATATTTCTTATGGGAAAATACTGTTTTAAAAGCCTTAGCATGTTTTAAAAGAGATCCCTAATTATTTGCCGTACCCGTATCCGTATTTGTAATATCCGTATCCGTAACCGGCTCTCTTTTCAGCAAAATTCTGAACCACGCCGATGATTTTTTCCCTGCCGTAAATATTAATAATATCCTCAACATCTTTTTTCCGGGTTTTTCCGTGGCGGATCACCATGAGAACCCCATCCACCTGACGGACAATGGCGTTTGCTTCGGATGTGATATAAGGGGGCGGCGTATCAATAATAATATACCGGTCGCTGTAGCGTAATCTGACTTCATGGATAAGCCTTCTCATCTGCTCTGAAGATAAGAGTTCCGATGGGTTTTTCGGTATGGTACCGGCCGGCAGAATGGTGAGCTTGTTGATAAAGGTTTTCACAAGCAGGGAAGACAAGGGTTTGGCCTGGGATAAATATTCGCTCAAACCCGGTCCCTGGGGCAGATTAAAAATAGAATGAATTTTGGGGGAACGAAGGTCGCAGTCCATTAAAAGGACGTGTTCATCAATGTTCTGGGCAATACTGACGGCAAGGTTGGAGGCGACAAAGGATTTTCCCTCCCCCGGGGAAGCACTGGTGATCATGATGCTCCGGGGCGGGGTTCCCTTTTCCGGGAAAAGGATATTGTTCTTTAAAAGTCTGAATTGCTCTGCTTCAATGGAATTTGGGTTTGTGAGGGTAACAAGGGATGCATTCAAATTCTGCGGAAGATCAAAGTCATCTTCTTCCTTGGAAAAAGTGGTTTTATGATCAACCCTCTCGGCCGATTCCTCTATAGAATCCTTCTGTCTTTGCGCGTCGCTTGAAAATGGTATGTTCTGATCTTGGATACCGTCAGAAGAAATATGTTTTGATTTTTCCAGTGCTTCAAAAATCTTACCCAATTTTATTGCCCCCGGATTAAATATTTAAGGTTGATTTGATAAAATTGATGGTCCGATCCAGACCCTTGTAGTTCAAAATCGCAAAAAAGCTGAGAAAAATGACAGCATAGGCGCTGAAACAGGCAAAAGCAACCAGCTCGATTTTTCTTTTTGCTCTGTCCCGGGGCCATTTCATGGGCGGGATCGCAGCAAGGATTTTCAGCCCGAGATCCTTTTCAATCTGCTCCTCCCTCCGGATGGACGAGTCAAATATTTCCAGTAAAAAGATACCCCCGGCGCCGATGCCGAGACCGGAGGCAATGGAAAGCAAAAACAGCAATTTCACATTGGGGGATATGGGTCTTTCAGGCAACCGGGCATGGTCCAGTATCCTGAACTGTTCACCCTTCTGCTTTTTCTCCATATTGACGGACAACTCTGCTTCCAGCTTTCGGTCGAGAAGAGAATTAAAAACCGTCTGGATATTGGTATAATCCCGTTGCAGGGATTGAAGTTCAAGCTCCCGTTTGGGGGTATCTTCCACCCTTGTCTGATATTGTTTCATCTGCTGTTCCAGATTGGCGATATCCGATTCGATTTTTTGAATTTCAGTTCGGATCTGTTTAACCTGGGCACCCTGCTGCATGGCGGCAAAATTAGGCATCTGAGCCGCCATATCACCGGGCTTGGAAGTTTCAGGATTGACCTCAGCTTCGGCGGCAGCCTTGGCCTTATTCTCTTCAATGGAAGTGGTAAGCTTTTCTATGATTTTTTTAATCTTGCGGGCATCGGGATGTTTGTCCGTATATTTGAGCAGAAGGGCCTCATATTCCTTTTGGGCCGCTGCCAGTTTCTGTTCATCCTCCGATGAGCCGAGGGAATCTTCTTCAAAATCCATGGAAGAAAAAGAATCGGTCATGGTTTGCGATGCCATTTCACTGGATTGGGCGATCTGGGCCTGAAGCAGGTTCAAAGCATTCCTGGCCTGGGCCAAGGCTTCATTTTTTATGGTAATCTGCTGCTGAAGCCTGTCCAGGGTTCTGAGATTGGTTTCAATCTCATCCGGGAGGCCGCCCATGTGCTGGGTGCGGTATTCAGCAAGCTGTTTTTCCCGTTCTTCAAGATTTTTCCGGGTTTTTTCCAGTTCAGAGTCCAGAAATTCGCTGGTGCCGACGGCCTGGGCTTCCCGGACCTTTAAATTTTCGTCCATGAAAAAACTGGCCAGGGTATTGGCAATTCTCATGACCGTCTGGGGGTCATCCCCCTGAAAGACGATGGAAAAGGCTTCTGCATCGGATCTGGTTCTTTCGATCTTGACCTGGACCCGCTTTCTTAGGGCAGCCACCTGGTCTTCCAGATACATGCCCTTGGCATCGGCAAACAGTCCAAACTGTTCAATGATTTTTTCGAGATTGCTCCGGCTTAGAATCTGCTGGGATATGGTACTGATTCTTTCGTTGATGGTGGAGGTGACAACGGATCTGACATAATTCGTCGGCACCCTCTGGGGTTGAACAAGAATCAAGGTAGAGGCTTCATAGGTTTTCCCGGCCGTGAGGGTATAAAACAACCCCAGGGTCATGGTGATACAAAAGGGGATAAGAATAAACCATCTTCTCCGGATGATAATTTCCAGGATCTGATCCGGCTTAATCGGCATCTGAGATTGAAACTGATCGGCCATGGTATTTCCCAGTAAAAAGTTAAGTTTTTGGTTCTATGACATCTGAAGCTGTCATTCTTCATCAAGATTGATTTTTTGTCAACCCAAAAATCAATCAAACTGTTTAATAATAAGGTTTTTAGAATGTTAAATGAACAAAATTGTTTTACATTTGCTTCAAAAATTAATTTATGCTAAAAAATCACCCATATATTGAGTCAAGACTTCATTAATCGATAAAAAGACGGATGCCCTATGAAAATCAAATTTCTCCTGCCAGGTCCTTTCGCTTATCTTTCTGTTCTTTGTCTTTTCTGCCTGATCGCTTCCTGCTCATCTCCCCAGGATGATATGACCCGGCATTTGGAAAACGCCAGGAAATATTTTACAGCGAAAGAATTTGAAAACGCCAAAATAGAATTTCAGAATGCGATTCAACTGGACCCTCAAAATGATACGGCTCATTTTGAATTGGGCGAAACCTATGTTCATCTTCAAGATCCGGTAAAAGCGGCCGCATCCTTTTCCCAGGCCGTTACCGCCAATCCGGACAATATTAAGGCAAGACTGCGGCTGGGTCAGATTCTTTTGCTGGCAAAGGAAACAAAACAGGCAAGGGATGCCGTCAATGAAATCCTGGAAAAACAGCCTGAAAATGTGGAAGCCATGCACCTCTTGTCCAGCATCCAGATCCAGGAGAGAAACCTGCCCCTGGCGGTCAAAACCCTGGAAAAGGCCATCACCATGGCTCCCTCCGATGCCCGGACCTATCTTTTTCTGGCCCACCTGCTCTACGCCATGAACCGTCTGGACGAAGCCGAACCCTATTATCTCAAAACCATTGAACTGGATAAGACCCTGAGGGCACCCTATATGGAGCTGGCCGCCTTATACCGGCAGAAAGGGGAGATGGATAAAATAGAACCCCTGATCCATCAATGGGTGGCGGTTCCCGGCGACCAGGTCCAGAAAAGCAATGACCTTGGCCGTTTTCAGGAAAGCCGGGGGCAATTGGATCAGGCGGAAAAAACCTATCTGGACGCTTCCGCCAATAATCCTAAAAATTCCGAAGCCCTTGTGAATCTGGGATCTTTCTATGCCAGGCAGAAAAAAAATGATAAGGCTCTGGACGTTTTTTTAAAGGCCTTGAATTTAGACAAGGCCAACCCGGATATCCAGGCCTCCATTGCCACGATTTCCTTTGAAGAAAAAAAATATGAAGCGGCTGAAAAGGCTGTTGATGAAATTTTGGCCAAGGACCAGAACCATGAGCAGGCCAATTTTCTCAAAGGCCGGCTCCATGTGAATCGAAAAGACTTTTCCGCTGCACTGAAACATTTCGACACCGTCATCGGGGGAGCTCCGGACCATGCGGCGGCCCGGTATTTCAAGGCATTATGCCTTCTGGACAAAGGGCAGTCGGATCTGCCGGGCCAGGATCTTTTCCGGGTTGCGGCCGGGTATAAGACCGCTGAATCATGGGAGCAGAAACTGGCAAAGGATGAACTCCTGCGGGCCGTGCAGATTGATCCCGGATTCATCAATGCCCGGCTCCTCCTGGTTGATATGAGCCTGAACGAAAAAGATGTCAAATCCGCCGGTCAGCACATTGCCGACGTCTTTCAAAGGGATCCGCAGAACCTTCAGGCCATGATTCTGGCAGGACGATTAAAAATACTGGAAAATGATCTGGCCGGGGCTGAAAAAATTTATCTGGCCATCCTGGAACGTGATCCCAAATTTGCTTCGGGTTATGTTTCCCTCGGCCTTGCCCTCCACGGCATGAAAAAAAACAAAGAGGCCCTGGAGGCCTTTGATAAGGCCTTGTCCATAAACCCGAATCAAATGGATGCCCTGAATTATAAGGTCAGCATCCATATGCAGACAAAAGATGTTAAAAAGGCCCTGGAAACCTGTGAGACCCATCGAGGCAAATTTGAACCCGCCTCCCCTTCCCTTGCCATCATCGATCTCATCCAGGGGAAAATATTCATGACCACGGGCAAGGTTGAAACGGCAGGGGCCTATTTTGAAAAAGCCCTTGAGCGGCTTCCCACACTATCTGCCCCCTATGAAGAATTAGGCGCCGTCTATGAATATCAAAAGGATATGGCCCGGGCCATTGAAACCTATGAAAAATTAGTGAAGCTGAATCCGGATTATCTGCCCACCTATTTAAACCTGAGCCGGATCTATAAAAACCAGGGGGACACGGCAAAGGCCCAGAAATATCTCAAGGATGCCCTTGCCATCCAGTCTGACTATGCCCCGGCCGCCAATAATCTGGCCTATCTGCTGGCCGAAGGTAAATCCTCCCTTTACGAGGCCCTGCGCCTGGCCAAGATTGCCCGGGACAAAGACCCGAAAAACCCGGATTATCTGGATACCCTGGGATGGATTTATTATCTCCAGGGCAGCTATGACCTGGCTATGCGGGAACTGGAGGACAGCATCGATATCAATCCGAAAAATCCCGTCACCCATTACCATCTGGGCTGGGCCTATTACGATACCCAGAAATTTGAAGATGCCAGAAAGCACATGCGAACAGCCCTTGAGCTGGATCCTGAATTCAAGGGAGCGGACAAGGCAAGGGATGTTTTAGGGGAGGAATAAGATGCCGGCCTTACAAAAGCAGAGAGGGCTAAGAAACGATTTTCTTAGCCCTCATTGGGAGCGATGAAAGAATGAATCTTTGTTAAGCGATATTGGTTTTCTTCCGCATTCTTGAAGCAAGCCCCAGAAGCCCTGCACCAAAGAGCATCAGGGTGGCAGGTTCGGGAACGGCATCACCGGGGGTGCTTGTGGTAATCTTAAGTGTTATTCCACTATTATAAAAATGACAATCCGGATCAAATCCAAGACCGAAAATCGTATGAGCCGCATATTCGTTTATTTTTTCCAAGCTGGCAAACGATGTCGCTTGAAATGACCCTCCCTTCAAATAGGTTGGATCGCTTAAACTGCTTTTAAAAGATGCTCCTGAAGCATTAATAGTAACCGTAATATTCATGCCATCATTACTTTCAGTTAGATTACCGGTAGCTCTATCCCAAAGTTCATCCTTATTCAAATCATTAAACTGGAATAACAAGGGTGCTGTATTAAAATAATTAGAGAATCCTGGCGTACTGTCAGTATATTCTTTAACCGTAGCATAAGATGGGTTCAAAAGGCTGACATAAAGGACATTGGCTGCATTGTCCCAGTTACGAATATTGTCAAAAATCAAAGAAAACTCTGTGATAGTTTCGTTATCTTCTAAATCCAAATCGATTCCCCATCTATAGGCCTTGGCATGATCCAAATCATTTAAATCATTGTCGCCAAACTCATTGCCTGAAGGGTAATAATAGTGTTCAGATGCAGACACAAGTCCATTCAGCATTAAAACCACCAACATCCCCGCCAACACTGACAACCAAGTTTTTTTCATCATTCCTCCAAATTTATTTGCCCCAATATATATCATATTAAAATCCATAATCAATTTAAATTTCATGTTGAATTCAAAATAAAGCAAGATGCATACCGAGCTGTAAAATTTTTATGGCCTGCAAGCGCCCTCCATCCATTATCGATGCATTTGGGCTTGAAAATCAGCTTTCTGGAATTGACCTTTTTTGACCTGATCCGGACAAAAAATGAAATTCTCACAAATCAACCGGCTCCATCAGAGTCTAAAATAAAAAGTTTATGAAAACAATTTCCTATTTTTGTGAAATTAATTGCCTAAAATTGTAAAAAAAACTTCTTAGTCTCAGTCCTGCCTTTGAGGAGCTGAAAATCAATAATTGACAACTCTTGTTTAAGGTTTTATGTATTCGTGTATGAAAGCACCCAGGACCATATATCTGAAAGATTATACACCACCGGCTTTTATTGTGGATACCATTGATCTGACCTTTGATATCCGGGAAGATGAAACAATGGCAACCTCAAGGCTCCATGTCCGCAGGAACACGGATAGGGAGGATCAGAACACGGCCCTTGTTTTTGATAAGGGAGATTATGAAATCCTGTCCGTTATTGCCGACGGCTTGGTTCTTCTGCCGGGGGAATACAGGGCCGATGATGAGACCTTCACCCTTGCCAAGACCCCGGATACCTTTGAGTTGGAAATCACCACCCGTCTGAAACCGGCGGAGAATACCAGCCTGGAAGGCTTGTATGTATCGGGCGGGGTGCTCGTAACCCAGTGCGAATCCCAGGGATTCAGAAAGATTACGCCTTTTCCGGACCGCCCGGATATCATGGCCGTGTATTCCTGCACCATCATTGCCGACAGGACCCGATGCCCGGTCCTGCTTTCCAACGGCAACCTTGTCAAACATGGGGATCTTGAGGGGAACCGGCATTTTGTCCGGTGGGAAGATCCCTTTAAAAAACCCTGTTATCTGTTTGCCCTGGTGGCCGGCGACCTGGCCCATATCCGGGATGAGTTCAAAACCCGGTCGGGCAGAACGGTTGAGCTGAAAATTTATTCTGAAAAGGACAATATCGACAAATGCGGCCATGCCATGACATCCTTGAAGCAGGCCATGCTATGGGATGAAAGACGGTTCGGTCTGGAATATGACCTGGATCTTTACCAGATTGTGGCCATCAATGATTTTAATGCCGGGGCCATGGAAAACAAAGGGTTGAATATCTTTAATTCCAAATTTGTTCTTGCCGACGCCAAGACGGCCACGGATGATGATTTCATGAATGTCCAGGCCGTTATCGGCCACGAATATTTTCACAACTGGACCGGCAACCGGGTGACCCTGAAGAACTGGTTCCAGTTGAGTCTGAAAGAAGGGCTTACGGTTTTCAGGGACCAGGAATTTTCATCGGACCTGAATTCCAGGGGGGTTGAAAGAATTACCAATGTCAGGAATCTGAGGGGGTCCCAGTTCCCGGAGGATGCAGGCCCCATGGCCCATCCGGTCATGCCCGGGTCCTATATCAAAATGGATAATTTTTATACCATGACGGTTTATGAAAAGGGCTCGGAATTGATCCGCATGATCCACCAGCTCCTGGGGGAAGAAAATTTTCAAAACGGCATGGGGCTTTATTTTGAGAGATTTGATGGAAAGGCCGTTACCATAGAAGATTTTATAGGGGTCATGGAAGAGGCCGGGAAAAGGGACCTGAAGCAATTCAGATGGTGGTATTCCCAATCCGGAACCCCTGTTGTAAAAATTACAAGACATTTTCATGAGAAATCAGGCCGGCTTGAAATCACCTTCACACAGAAAACCCAGCCGGATCGAAATCAGTCGGAAAAATGGTCCCTTCACATCCCGGTGGCCTTTGGTATCATGGATAAAACCGGGAAAGATATTACCCCGGATGGGAAAACCTTGCTTGAACTGACGGCTGAGACACAAACCTTTGTTTTCGACGGTATTCCGGAAAAGGCCCTACCCTCCTGTTTCAGGCAATTTTCCGCACCGGTAAAGATTGACACCGATTTTACCGATGAAGAGCTTGCCTCTCTCATGGCCCACGACACGGACGAGATCAATCGATGGGATTCCGCCCAGACTTTGTTTTATAAAGAAATCAAGCGAATCATCAAGGCCATTCAGGCCGGAGAGGATCTCTCTGTGTCCGAAAACCTCATCCTTGCCTTTGAAAAAACCCTGGCAGACGAAAGCCTGGACAGGTTCTTCATCTCCAAAATGCTTTCATTGCCTTCTGAAATTGAAATCAAAGAGCATTTTGATCCTGTGGATGTGGATGCCGTTCATGGGGCAAGATTATTTTTGGAAAGGGAAATTGCAAAACAATTAAGGCATCATTTTTTGGAAGCGATGGATCTTTGCTCCAAGGCTGATCCCTTCAGCATCTCCCATGGGGCAATGGCGGACCGAAGCCTGAAAAATTTGAGTTTGTCTTATCTGGGGAGCTTAAAGGAGCAGGAGACAACCCGGCTTGTGCGTGATCATTTTGCCTCGGCAAAAAACATGACCGATGAGATTGCAGCCTTTAAAATCCTTGCCGACATTGACCCGGATACCAAAGCCAACGCAGTGGAGCAGTTTTATGCCAAATGGCAACACGACAAACTGGTTCTGGACAAATGGTTTATGGTTCAGGCAGGATCAAGTCTCCCAGATACCCTTGACAGGGTGAAAGCATTGGTTGATCACCCTGATTTTTCCATGAAAAATCCCAATAAGGTCAGGGCCCTGATCCATCTGTTTGCCATGCAGAATCATATCCGGTTCCATGGTATGGATGGGGCAGGATACCGGTTTATATCAGATCAGATCATTGGTCTGGATCAAATCAACCACCAGATTGCCGCCAGGCTGGCGTCATGCTTTAATCACTGGAAAAAATATGACGGGGTCAGAAAAAGCTTAATGAAAAAGGAACTTGAACGGATAATGAATATCAAGTCCCTTTCCAAAAATGTCTATGAAATTGTGTCCAGGGCTCTGGAGTAAAGCAATTTCTCAGTTTTAAAGTTTTGAAAAAATATGCCTGAGAAAAACCTCAAGATCATTGATATCTTTTTTTGATATTTCATAAACCCTATCCAGCTTCAGATTGACATATTCATGCACGATCAGATTTCGAAATCCCACGGCCCGGACCATTTTTTCCGTGATGTCCCGTGTGAGATATCCATTTTCTTCCAGCGTATAAAACATTTCATTTGTGCTGCCCGGGATACCCAGGTCTTCATCACTGATAATATGGGCTGCGATATCAAAGCAGTTTTGAACCGCAAGCTGGATATTGAATAAAAGAATATCCTGATAATCGGGATTATTCTGAAATGTCTGAAAATCCTTAAGCGGTAGATCCTTTATCCGTTTGATATGCTTTCGAACGGCGCTGGATTTGGCCAGGATAATATCTTTATCCACCATGCTCGGTTTCCATTATATTCCTGATAAAATGATGCTGGATATGCTTCAGATAGAATTCAAAATCCGAATAGACCATAAAGGCTTTGATCTTGAAAATTTTTTCAAATTTCATGTTCTGGTTGAGTATGGGTTTTCCCTTTTTATAAATTTGATTCAGAAGCATTTCCCCTGCGGTGTTCATCACTATGATATCAATGTCTTTTCGTAAGATCCGCCCAAGTTCCGACATATATTTTTCTTTCAGGGATTCGGCGGATTCAACCCTTGAATGTTCAAAAAGAACGGCAAGATCGATATCACTCGTTTCTGTAAATTTTCCAGAGGCAAAAGATCCAAATAGATATACAGCGGCTATTTCTTTTTTGCCTCTGAAATAATTTTGAATTTTACCTTCCAATATTATAACCGCCAGAAATTGACTCCGGATGCTTTGGCATCTTCGGGATTAAACACCGATTTGACGTCTATGAGGCAGCCGCCGGGAGCCAGCATGCCCTTGAATTCCGAAAAACTTTTTTCAAGATAGGCCCTATGGGGTACGGCCAGGATAATCGCGGACAAGCCCTTGAGATCTTCCCAGTTGCACAGGTTGACATTATAATAGGCCAGGGCATCTTCGGGATCGGAAATGGCATCGTGGACCAGCACTTCCGTCCCATAGGAATGAAGCTCTTCAATGATATCCACCACCCGGGTATTTCTTAAATCCGGGCAGTCCTCTTTGAAGGTCAGACCGAGAACCCCTATCTTTGCCCCTTTGATGCTCATGCCCTGGTTGATCATCATTTTAACGGTTTTTTCCACCACAAACCGGCCCATATTGTCATTGATTCTCCGGCCGGATAAAATAATCTGGGGATGATAGCCTTCGGATTCCGCCTTAAAGGTCAGATAATAGGGATCAACCCCGATGCAGTGGCCTCCCACCAGGCCGGGTTTGAAGGGGAGGAAATTCCATTTGGTGCCGGCCGCCTCCAGGACATTTTTGGTATCGATCCCCAATTTGTCAAAAATCAGGGCCAGTTCATTCATGAGGGCAATATTCAAATCCCTCTGGGTATTTTCAATGACCTTGGCCGCTTCGGCCTCTTTGATGGTCCGGGTCCGATGGACACCGGCCGTGACAATGCTTTCATAAAGATCCGCTACTTTGTCACAGGTTTCCGTATCATCCCCTGAAACCACTTTGACGATTTTCGACAGGGTGTGTTCTTTGTCTCCGGGATTAATCCGTTCAGGAGAATATCCCACATGAAAATCTTTCTTCCACTGGTATCCGGATTCTTTTTCCAGAATCGGCACGCAGACATCTTCCGTCACACCGGGATATACCGTGGATTCAAATATCACAATGGCCCCTTTTTTCATATATTTACCGGCGGTTGTGGAGGAACTGACCATGTATTTCAAATCCGGGCGCCGGGCTCTGTCGATGGGTGTGGGAACGGCCACAATGATATAATCTGCATCGGAAATTTGGGATGGGTCTGAGGTGGGATAGAAAAATGCGGCCCTCTCAAACTCGTCCTTTGACACTTCTCCTGTGGGGTCTTGCTGTTTTTTACAATTTTCAATGATCTTTTCCTTCAGGTCCAGACCTGTGGTGTGAAATTTTGCACCAAAATGAACAGCCAGCGGCAGCCCCACATAACCCAGCCCAATAACGGCAATTTTTGAATTCTTGTCCATGGAATCCTTCTCCGGTTCTTTTATTTGTAATAGTCTCTGTACCAGTCAATAAAATTTTGAATTCCTTCAACAATAGGGGTTGAAGGTTTAAAACCCGTATCTTTGATCAAATCATTCACATCGGCATAGGTGGCCGGAACATCCCCAGCCTGTAAGGGCAGATATTCCTTGAGCGCCTTTTTTCCGATGGCCTTTTCAATGGCCTCCACAAATTCCATGAGGGCAACGGGCTGGTTATTCCCGATATTATAAAGTTTATAGGGAACACAGCTTGCGGAGGGGTTGGGCCTGTCCGAGGACCATTCCGGATCAGCCTTTGGCACTGTATTCATGACCCTGACAACCCCTTCGACAATATCGTCAATATAGGTGAAATCCCTTTGCATATTTCCGTTGTTGAATACCTTGATGGGCTCACCGGCCAAAATGGCCTTGGTAAAAAGGAAAAGGGCCATGTCCGGCCTGCCCCAGGGCCCATAGACCGTAAAAAACCGCAGACCTGTGGTGGGCAGGTTATATAAATAGCTGTAGGTATGGGCCATGAGTTCATTGGCCTTTTTTGAGGCGGCGTAAAGGCTGATGGGATGGTCCACATTGTGGCGGACCGAAAACGGCATGGCGGTGTTCAGGCCGTAGACAGAGCTGCTGGAGGCATATACCAGGTGTTTGACCCTGGAATGCCGGCATCCTTCCAGGATATTCCCGAAACCGACCAGGTTGCTGTCAATATAGGACCCCGGATTTTCAATGCTGTATCTGACCCCTGCCTGGGCCGCGAGGTTAACGACATAATCAAAGGAATGAGTTGAAAATAATTGTTTTATGGCTTCACGGTCGGCCAGGTCCATCCGCTGAAATTCGAATCCGGAATTTTTTTCAACGATCGAAAGCCTGTTTTTCTTCAGGTTAACATCATAATAGTCATTTAAATTATCCAGGCCGCAAACCTCATGGCCGTCTTTGAGCAGGCGACGTGTCAGAGTGGATCCGATAAACCCTGCCGCTCCGGTTACAAGAATTTTCATAGCATTTCCTCAAGGCAATAGTGTGATTATACAAGCGTGTTTCAATCTCAACCGGTTTAACACAAATGCGTCCCTTAAGACAATGGAAATTCCTATAAAATTTTCTTTCCGGATACAAATTAAGAGGAAATTGTATTCGTGCAAAAGGATCGGCAATGATGATGCGCTGAAACGCTAGGGCAGGTCAGAATAGATTGGGGCGCTGCTCCATTTACTGATCCTCTCCCAGCCAAACCTGTCTTCCCATCCCTTTCTTCTGTCTTTAAAGGTTTGTCTATTTTGGGTACTGGGATATCCGGGTCCGATATCAAGTATTCGCCTGTCCACCGGCGACCTTCTGTCCACAGGTGATCTTTTGGCAAATACGGTTTTTAATTGAGGCATGTTCCCTCCCTTACAAATAAAATTACGGGTTAACGGCAACATTCAAGGTGAAAACAGGCTTATGTTATGGAATCCATATGAGATAGCAATTATGGATCATTATATGAAAATATGAAAAATTGTCAAAATATTTTTAAGAAAATCCTAGGGAAATACCAATTTTTCAAGAATAAGACCCCAGAAATGATCTGATTCAGATGAAAAAAACCATCCCAGGTGAGTGGCGCATTGGCTGCAGATGCAGGTTTGCCAGGAATACCCGATAAACCAGGAAAATTCAGCAGAAGGATTTGAAACCGGACGGCACCCCATGGCCTCGGAAAAGCATCCGATTTCAAATACATAGCCATGGGGATTGGCAAATATATGTCTGAAACCATCATGGATAAGGATTTGTTTGGACGGAGTGGTTATGGGGTGGCTGCAAAAGGCGCAAACAATGATTTCATCTTCTTTTGAATCTGTTTTTGTTTCCGCAACGGATAAATAATCCAATGATTCTTTGCAGACGATGTCCATAGGCTGTTTTTTATAAACCCTCAGCGGCCCTCCCTTTCGATAAACGAAAGGGTTGCCCCAACCGGGGCAAAGGATAAAAATACAATATTGAGTCCCGGGATAAGGAACAAAAGGCCAAAGCCGATATGAAACATGAGATTCTTTTTCAAAAATCCGATCCGGGTTTTAAACGGATACAGCCGCCTGGCCGGCACAAGGTCGGTATTGTCCCAGGCCAAAAACACGGATGCTGCAATGGACGAAATAAAAATGATCAGGGGGCTCAAAGGGGTGAACAGTCCTATCAGCATGATAAAAAGGGTGACGATCACAGGGATGACGGCCCTTGGTATTTCCTGTTTCACCAGATGGATAAAAAAACCAAACCATGATCCCGGGTTGGGGTCCACCTCTTTTCCCATCACCATGGATTCTGTAATCCTGGACATATAATCCATGATAAAGACACAGAACAATATCTGAGACACCAGATAGGCCATCACCATGGCAGCGGCGGCAAGGCCCATGGAAAGAAGATAGGATACGGCTTTCCACACATAGATCAACCAACCTGAATCCGGTTTTGTCCAGATGGCCGTTAAAATTTCATCATGCCAGTAAAACACAAGGCCGGACAGGACCAAGGTTAAAAGCAATACCAGAACGAATCTTAAAATCCCAAGCAGCAGAAGTTTTGGGGTTTTTAAAGCCAGGCTCACCCCTTTTATATTGTATTTTATGCCCTCGTAGAGATCCATAATTGATTTTCTTTCTTTTCATCGGTGTTGTTAAATCATAGTATCTGTACTATACAAATACGAATTTTTCAACTTTATGGAGGAGGGATGGATGAAAATTTATTATGTTGATGGAAAATTTGTTCCTTCCGATCAGGCCGTTATCCCGGTGGACGATCTTGCCGTACTGAGGGGATATGGGGTTTGCGATATCATGCGGACCTATAACGGCAAACCTTATTTCCTCAAGGATCATATTCATCGCCTGGTCAATTCCGCCGGGGAAATCGGCCTGTCATTGCCATGGCAGACCAGGGAAATCACAGATATTGTCATGGAAACCTTAAACCGGAATCAGATCACGGATGAGGCCAATATCAGAATTGTCATCACCGGCGGCTCAAGCCCTGACTTTTTTCACCCCCAGGGGAAACCCAGGATGATTGTCATGGTAACGGATTTAAAAAAACTGCCGGATTCCTGGTACCGGGACGGTGTAAAGGTGATCACCTATCCGCTTGAACGAAGCCTGCCCGGTGCCAAGGTGATTTCCTATATACCGGCTGCCCTGGCCTTGAAAAAGGCAGGGGAAACCCATGCGGTTGAAGCCATTTATATTAACCGGAAAATGGAGGCCCTGGAGGGAACCACAAGCAATTTATTCGCATTTTTCGGCAATACTCTTGTGACACCCAAAGAAGGGGTTTTGAAAGGCATTACACGGCAGGCTATTCTGGCCATTGCGCAAAACCTGTATCAAAACGAGGAAAAGCCCATCCCCCTGGATCATCTTCTGGATGCAGACGAGGTTTTTATCAGCGGAACCAATAAATGTATCGTGCCCGTCATTCAGATTGACGACAAAACCATTCGTGACGGAAAACCGGGTCTCCGGACAAAAAAGCTGATGGATGCCCTGGAAAAAAATGCCCTTGAATTCATCCGGTCACCCTCATAAAACGCTTGATTCCGGGATGCATTTGATCATAAAGGAAACATCCTTTGAAAATTCCTTGTAGGCAATGTTTTTTCTCTCGTAGACCACCTCTTCTTTTATGTTAAAGAATTGCCGGTAGCAGTCTAAAAAATACGGGCCGTTGGAAAGCATGGGCCTATCGAACCCTTTTGATTTGAATAGAATTTTCCAGATGGTTCCGGTATCCCGGGTTACGCAGGCCTCCTTTATCAGATACAGGGCCCCATCACCGATATGAATCTCATCTTTAATCCCTGTACTTTCCAGTCGCGACGCCGTGTTGACCGCCTTGCCGATGGCCGTAACAATTCTTCGCTTCCGGCTTCCCAGGGGGCCTATCATTGCCGGGCCGATTTCCAGTCCGGCCCTGAAACCAAGACTGACCTTTGCCCTGTGAATCAATTCTTTAATCCGGCCCTCTTTGTCCATGGGATGCCGACCTGAGGTCAACAGCCGGATTTCATTGAAAATGGAAGCAAGCGTAAAAATCATCAGCATTGCCCGTTCATGGACGGCCGGCGAAAAGCGAAGGCCCTGTTCATCAAAGGGGGAAGCATTTACCAGAAAAACGGAGTCCCCTATAAAATTATCCACTCTACAGGCATACCGGCTCGCATTATCTGCTGCAATCTGGTGACACAGGTTCAATATCAAAAAATAATCTCTGGGCTGGAATTTTTTTCGAATAAGAGCAGATCCCACCATATCCATAAAGGCGTAAACACCGTCGGTGATATTCACGAGCTGCCGTTCATCCACAGCCCCAACCGCCTTTAAATACGCTTTCTGGGCATTTAATTGAACCGCTTTCTCTTTTAATTCCAGGGCTGTCCGCCTGAGATTTTTTTCCTTCCTCCAGATGATATGGGCCGCCTGCCGTCCTTTGGCAGATCCGATATAGGCAATGGAGGCCATTTCAATGGCGGCAATCAGCATATCCAATCGTTTGGTTAATTCTTCCGTATGATTAAATTTTTCGTCGATATTGGCCAGGAGATTTTCGTCAATGGTATTAAAAACAATGGCGCCATAATCCGGTATATAGGCGGAAACAAAATTTTTTGCACGGAATTGCCTGACAATGGCCGTATTGATCCTTAACCCGGGCAAACGGTCAAAAACCTTTCCGTCATAGGAATAGGTTGAATAGACAAAGGCTTTTTC
The DNA here is from genome assembly GCA_023701135.1 of Desulfobacula sp. Classification (GTDB taxonomy): domain Bacteria; phylum Desulfobacterota; class Desulfobacteria; order Desulfobacterales; family Desulfobacteraceae; genus Desulfobacula. Next base: position 228,952 of record JAMPXP010000001.1, read on the forward strand.
TGCACCCTCAGGACTGTCTTGCAAGCCATCAATGATAACTATTTTAAGACCTTTTTCATAAAATTCCTTATGGGTTCTTAGAACAAAAGAGATGATCCCGTCACTTTCTATTTTTTCTCCGAACTGGGTTTCCCTGTAAAGCATGATTGGGGAAAGTCCCTTGCGTTTGACAAAGGCCGTCCCGAAATATTTGAACATAAGACCTGACATTCCATTGCCATCAAATTTATGCATGACGCCCCTGTCCCATTTTTCCGGCGGAAGAAATTTCAAATAGGTTTTATTGGTTCCGAGCAAAACCCCCACATGCCTTGCCTGAAGCAATTTGAGAGAAAAGGAAAGCAGCAGGTCAAGGGTATTTTTTTTCTGAAATACAATCCTTTCAAATTTTTCAATATCAGGCAATTCTGGTTTCATTTTTTGAATACAGACTTATAAACCGATTTGTTTCAATGTTTTTATCATCCGTCTTATAAAATAAATTCTGAAACAAAGAGATTTCTTTGTTTCTGAATGAAATCAGGGAACCAATGAAAAAAATATGATAGATACGGTAAATTTCATCTGAGATGATTTTCAAAAGCAATTCTTTTTTTCCTTCCATGCGTATGATCCAGTCATTAAGGGTTTTCACGTAATGGGGCCTGAAATTTTCCGCTGTCAGCAGTTCAAATCCTGAGGAAGCAGCCAGGTCAATAAGCTCTTGCTCAAGCATTAGCTCTCCGCCGGGAAACATATATTGATTCAGAAATGTGTTTTCATATCCTTTTTTTTGCTTCTGATGGGTTGTGATGGTATGTTGCATAAACAGCCCTCCTTTTTTTAAGGATCGGTAAACGGTCTGAAAAAAGCCCTGCATATTTTTCTTTCCGACATGTTCCGACATACCCACACAGGCGATTTTATCAAATTTTTCAGACCCCAGATCCCTGTAATTCCGGATGTTGATATTAATTTTCCGGGAGAGTCCTTCTTTTTCAACCCAGCGCTCCGCATAGGCCTTTTGTTCTGAACTCAGGGTAATCCCCGTCACCTTTACGCCATATTGCTTTGCCGCATAAACCGCAAAATTCCCCCATCCGCATCCGATATCCAGCAATGCTTCATCGGGCTTCAGCCGGAGTTTTCTGCAGATGATATCCATTTTCTCGATCTGGGCATCATCCATGCCGGTGTTTTCATCCGTATAATATCCACAGGTATATCCCATTGTTTTTCCGAGAAACAATCGGTAGAACTCACTGGGCACATTATAGTGAAATTCGATGTTTTCCCTTTCCCTTTTTCCGGGACTGGCCAGAAATTTTGCAATACGTTGAATGGGGCTTTTCCGTTGATATTTATGCAGCAAGCGATCGCAAACCAGTTCATACAATTCTTTGATACTGCCCGAAATATCAAAATAGCCTTTTATATAGGCTTCCCCCAACGACAGGGCATTGGGAGAGACCAGGGCATTAAAAAATTTTTGATTCTTGATATACAGCCTGTGCTTGATTTCTTCACAGGCGGTTGAAAACCGGTTCCCGCTTGTATCAATGATTTCAATGGGAACCCTGACCTGATCCAGGGTCTCAATAAATTTTTTCAGAAAAAAAGACTCTTTAAATGTTTTCATTGTCAGTCTCTCCCGGAAGATAGAATTCAGTTTTTTACAGCGGCTGTTTGAAAATTAACCCATTATATTAAATCTTCAAAAAATATAAAGGGTTATCTTAACTATTTCAGGATTTTTCCGACGGGTGGAGACTGAGGGGGAACAGGACTCAGGACAGGGCTTTGAGAATATCCCGGGTTTCCAGGAGGGCCCGGGAAATATTATTTCGATTTTTTCCCAGTTGAACCCGGATGCTGTCTTTTTTAATGAATTCAAACGGAAAAAGTTTGCCGAGCTGGCCGGTTACCATATTCAACGGTTTTTCCCTGTGTTTTTCCGAAAAGGTCAGCGTCAATATGTCCGGTGTGATATCAAGCCGTTGAATGCCTGCCTGGATGCAATACACCCTCAGCATGATTTTTAAAAGCATGTTTTCCGCTTCCTTTGGCAGTCTGCCGTAACGGTCCATCAGCTCTTTTTTCATATCGCTGATGTCTGAAATCCGGGTGATCCTGGACAACCGTCGATACAGGGTCAAGCGCTGTTCAACCGATTCTATATAATCTTCAGGAAATCCGGAAGACATGGCCGCATTAATTTCCGGCTCCAGCGGTTCAATGGTTTCTTCTCCCTTTAAATCATGGACGGCCTGGTCCAGTAATTTTAAAAACATATCATAGCCGACGGCGGCGATATGACCGGACTGGGAAGCGCCCAGGGCCGTGCCGGCGCCCCTGATCTGGAGGTCCTTCATGGCGATCTGGAAACCTGAGCCAAGATCTTTGTATTCCATTAATGCGGACAATCGTTTTTTGGCATCTTTTGTCAACCGGGTTTCATCGGAAATAAAAAGATAGGCATAGGCCTGGTGATCCCCCCGGCCGATGCGGCCCCGCAGTTGATAGATCTGGGACAGGCCGAAATTTTCAGTCTTGTCGATGATCATGGTATTTGCCGAAGGAATATCCAGTCCCGATTCTATAATGGTGGTACAGACCAGGATATCGATCTCAAAATGAACAAATTGAAACATGATTTTTTCAAGTTCTGTTTCGGAAAGTCTGCCGTGGGCGATCCCTATCCTTGCTTCCGGAACCAGTTCCGAAAGGTTTTCCGCAATTTTTGAAATGGTTTTGATATTGTTGTGAACATAAAAAATCTGGCCTTTTCGGGACAGTTCCCGTTTCACAGCATCTTTGACTATGGCGGCGTCATATGTTGAAATATAGGAGACGATGGGCTGCCGGTCTGCCGGGGGCGTTTTAATGACACTGATATCCCTCATGCCCGTCAAGGACAGATGAAGGGTCCGAGGGATGGGGGTTGCCGTCAAAGCAAGGACATCCACCGTACTCCGTTTCTTTTTCAGGCTTTCTTTATGTTTGACCCCGAACCGTTGCTCTTCATCAATGACCAGGAGCCCAAGGGATTTGAAATCAACGTCTTTCTGCAGGAGCCGGTGGGTTCCGATGGCAATATCCACATGACCGGAACTGATGGCCTTGAGTATTCTGGCCTGATCCTTCCGGGATCTGAATCTGGAAAGACATTCGATATGGACCGGATACCCGGCAAAGCGTTCCCTGAATGTGGACAGATGCTGTTCTGCAAGAATGGTGGTGGGCACGACAATGGCGACCTGTTTCCCGTCATTGACCGCTTTAAAGGCGGCCCTGACGGCTACCTCTGTTTTCCCGTAGCCCACGTCGCCGCAGACCAGCCTGTCCATGGGAATGGAAGATTCCATATCCAGGTGGACATCATCTATGGCCCTTAATTGATCCCGGGTTTCCTCATAGGGAAAGGCGGCCTCAAAATCATCATAATAATGGTCCGGCCGGCTGAATGAAAAACCGGTATTGACCTTTCTTTGTGCATAAAGGGTTAACAGGTCGGCAGCCAGCTTTTCGACTTCTTCCCTGGCTTTGGCCTTGGATTTGATCCAGGCCTTAGATCCGATTTTATCCAGAAGGGGTTCATACCCTTCCACGCCGATATATTTACCGATCATTTCAATACGGTCAACCGGCAGATAGAGTTTGTCGTCATCCTGATACACAATGAGAATGAAATCCTGTACGATTTTGTCTATGGTCAGGCTGCACAGGCCTTCATAACGGCCGATGCCGTGTTCGGTATGAACGACAATATCCCCGTTTTTCAATTCTTCCGGTGCAATGAGTTCGGTTTTCAGATCTCGTTTGCCGGACCCCTGCCTCCGGATTCTTTTCCTGTCGAAGATTTCATTTTCCGTCACAAGGGCAATGAAATGATCCTTCAGAACAAATCCCGAGGATAGCTCGCCAAACAGGTAGTAAATCCCGGGAGGATTTTCCATTGCAAGACTGAAGGATTTACAGGGCAAGGGTTCCAAGCCGTAGGGCTGTAAAAGGGAAATCAATCTTTTGGCCTGGGATTCCTGGGTCAGGACACACAAGGCCCTGAACTGTCCGGCCTGTTTAAACCATTGGGCCAGGGGCAACAGGGGATTGTCTTTGAACCCCTCCCGTTTCAACTGTGAAGAAAGGGGGACATTGTCTTCATAATAAAACGAAAATACAGGAATGGCATCATCAGAGGGGGGCTGAACCATTGGAAACGGATGAAAGGCCGTATATTGATTTGCCAGGATCCCGGATTGAACCTGTTCCCATTCAAGACAGACGGATTCCGGTTCAACGCAGAGTCTTTTTTCGGCCCTGTTGGTTTTATACTGGATACCGGCCTTGGTTTCAAACTCCTTTGCAAAGGCTTCCAGTTCTTCGGGATGATCCAGAACCCAGAAACTCTTTGGCGGAATATAGTCCACCAGCGTGTCCAACTGCTCATAAACAATGGACAACATGCTTTCGATGCCGGGGAATCTGCCGGATTCGCGAATCTGATTCGCATATTCCCGGATTGTCGGTGCATCCAGTCCTGCAGATGCTCCGGCCTCTCTGAGCCGGGCGAGAATATGGGGCAGTTCCGCCTTGGTCAGAACCGCCTCATTGGCAGGGGAAATGACACATTCAAAAATATCTTTAAATCCTCTCTGGGTATAGGGAGAAAAATACCGGATGGATTCGACCAGGTCCCCGAAAAATTCGATCCGGACCGGATGGGCGTTCCCCGGCGCATAAATATCCAGAATTCCCCCACGGACGGAATACTCACCCGGGTCTTCCACCAGGGATGTCCTTACATACCCGCCGGACTCAAGTCTAAGAATAAGGCCATCCCTGTCCGATTCCTCATTTACCATGACCAGCTCGGCAAAATCGTCCAGGCTTGTCTTTGGAATCATTTTTTGCAATAGCGTGTCCACCGTCGTAAGGATCAGCAATGGGTGCTGTGCATTCATGATGCGGGATAAAGCGGCCAGTCTTTTGATGGAGATATCTCTATGATAGGAAAGGGATTTAAATGGAAGAATGGGATATTCCGGAAAAAAAACGATCTGCTGTTTGTCTTCAGGCAGAAAAAACTTCAGTTCTTCCATAAAGCCTGATGCGCTATGGGCATCTTTCAAAACCACAACAACCGGCATTTTTTTTGTTTTGTAAAGCCGGGATATCAGATAGGCTTTGTGTGATCCATCGGTGGGGATGATGACAATGCTGCGGTTTTGATTGCCGATATTGGCGACGAGATTATTTGAATTTATTGGCAAGATCATTGTCTATAACGTAAATACAGGCCTCATTGGCCCCCTGGGTGGTGTATCCGAATTTTTTCGAAAGGTTGGTCAGCAGGAATTTTACATCTTTTTTAATGCGTTTATCATGGGCTTTGAATTTCTCAGTATCAAAATCCTTGATGGCATTTCTGAAATTCTCGTTTTCGATAAAAGGCTCCAATACCTTTTTTTTGAGGTTGTGGACATATCGATCATACAAGGATTCAAAGAGCCTGGTTTCCGTGATATTTTTTCCTTCGATCATGATCTCGTGGGTAAGGGTCCGGGTGGTATATTCTTTTAACACATCATTCCGGATTTCATGTCTTCGGTTCTTGTCCATATTAGAAGAAAGAAGCCGGTTTTCAATACTTTCAAGAAAGGCCTCGGTGACATGGATTTCCTCTTTTGTAAAAATACATTTGATGACGGTGTCAACATCATTGGTAATGGCGGAAATATAATTTTTAATATCCTTGGCAATCTGCTCTTCATTATAATAATACAAAGATTCCTTTACCTGCTGAAGAACGCTGTAATCGTACATCCTCAACAGGGATTCTAGAAACCCGGGCGGGATCATCCGTTTGGGCGGATCATCCAGTTTATTAAAAAACATACACAGATCCGGCATATTGATCAGTCGATCCTCTTTGGCATATTTGGAATAGAACTGATCAAACAATTTAATGGAATCCCGGCCGGACAATCCTTCCTTGCCGTAAATTTCAGACTCTGCAATTATCTTTTTCAGCATCTTGTTGTCAAGGGATTTAATATCGTCTTCCTCAAGCCATTTGGGTATATTTCCGGAAAACAACTCCATTTTCAGCAGCATGAGCTGATCATCACAGAAATTTTTATATTTGGCCGGATCTTTTATCCATTCGGCCAGGGCCTGGGATTTTTTGCCGATTCGTGTGCAGATGATGACCCTGGCAAAATTTTCAAGCACCATGGGTAAAAAACCGCCTTCAATATGGCGGCCGAAAATATTAATAAATATTTTGACTTCGGTTTTCATATCCAGGATATAAGGGATATCAATATACTGGATCCGGTCTTCAAATGACGGAAAATCACGGATGCTTCGCTTATCTTCCGGGTTCATCAGCGCAAAGAACAACGAATCCACCCGTTCTTCAATGTCTTCAACCTTATGCAGTCCTTCGCTGATAATATTATGAAGCTCAACCATTCTTTCAATATTATGGGATTTGATATCCATGAGTGCATAAATCCCATTGTTGATTTTGGCAAATCTCGAATACTGGTAACTGATAATATTACTGTCTTGAAACAAGGAATTGATCCGGTTTTGAAGCATCTCATTGGAAAGGACATTCTGCTTTAAAGGACTGTCGCCGGGGTTAAAGACACTGATGCCGTTGCCCAGTCTGCGGTTGAAATAATAGGGCCTGGCATAGAGCATTTTATACACTTCCGACGGATTGCCGAGCCGCTCCAGCAATGAATGATAAATGGACGAGCAGATGGTGCATACCTCTTCCTTAAACACCCATTCATATTCTTTTTCCGTAAAAAGACGCCATTTGAATTCATCATTTTTAATCAATTCATCCAGAACGATTCTTCGCTGATCCTTGGGAATGGCAAGGAAGGGGTTGTCGTGTGAAATACAGGGAATCTCTATATACTCGGCCTCGGGTCCTCCGAAGGATTTTTCATTTGCATCCGGTTTATAATTCTCTTCTCCTTTTTCAACATAATGGATGAGCTTTTCAAAGGCGGATACGGTAAAAGATTTTTCCTTATCCTGAAGTTTTTTAATATTCAACCGCCATACGATTTCATATCGGAGCCCTTCTTCCGTATTGGCGTATTGTTCAAATTTTTTAAGCAGGTTGTTTAAAAATGTGCTTTTCCCGCATCCATGGGGCCCATAAAAAATATAGATTCTGTTTTGCTGGGCGCCGTGGCGAAGGTATTCCATCTGTTTCATAAACCGGTTGGCAAACAGCATGTCCGTAAAAAACGGATTTTCAGATCCTTCCACAAATAACCGGGAACAATCGTAATTGGTGAATGAAAGATGATCACTATCTTCGGATAGGGCGTCTTCAGGCTCAACCACATAGGTTTTAATCATATCATGGAAGGTCTGAAATATATTTCTCAGAATCTGGGAGGGTTTTGCGTTCAGAATGGCCAGAAATTCTTCAAAGGGAACCGGCTTGAGCCTTTGATAATCCGTCATGCTCTTATCAAGCAATTCAAGGGTTTGATCCACGGACAGGGTGTTGGGAATAGGGGTTTCCATATCGATCTATAGCTCCCGTTTATGAAGTTTTCGGTTTTCCATGATATAAAGCATTCTTTTCCATTTGACGGGTTCAGGCTTTTTTTCTTCAGTCTGCTGGGAACTAGGGTCCCAGAAATTGGCGTAAGCGGCCGCCGTCTTTCCGGATGTGGCGGGTTCACTGGTCTCAAGATGAACAGGACCACCCCATAAATATTCGATACCGATCATGGTATTTTCAATATAATCGGTTTTCAACGGCTTGCTTTCAAATTTATGGTTCAGGTACAGGACCCCGTTTTTGGTAAGAGAAAGATCCACAAATATTTCAGGAGGATGATAAAGGGTGTCGATAAGCATCTCCTTATAATCTTCCGCTTTTTTGGATTTGATATAGTATTCAATGGACATCCTTGCATTGTTAAACCTTTTACCTGCCACAAAAAGATTGTGCTCAGTCACAAATTCCTGGTCGATAAATGAATTGATAAAGGTAAAATCATTGAAATTCTCCCGGACCTTCAGGATATAGTCAGCCCCTGAGCCTTTGACCTTGTTGAATTTCTTTTTTCCAACCTCATCTTTTAACAACGCATACTCAAAGGAATAGCAGCCCCTGTCTTCCATATCCTTAATATGCTGGAACAGCCTCATTCCCAAAGCATAGGGATTGAGCCCAACCTTGGGCATGGAGGTGACGGCGGCATTGATTTTGGCATAATCCACCTCATGTCCGCAGATCCGGTCATCTCTCATGAACAGATACTCATGCCAGTAGCTGGCCCAGCCTTCATTCATGATTTTTGTTCTGATCTGGGGCTGAAAATACAATGAGGTATTGCGGACGATCTGCATAACGGCCTTCATCCATTCGTTTTCATCTTCCTTTAAAAACGCTGAATTCCGGATGATATATTCCATGATGTCCAATTCTGTTTTTCGCTTGATGAGAAGCTCTTTTCGATACAATTCTTCAAACTCGGGATATTTATTGACCACCAGGTTAAAAAAATCCCCATTGTTATGAAGGCCCTCATTGTATCGCGTGATTTCCTTAAGATAGTCGTTATGGGAAACATTTTTAATTTTCTGCAAAAAGATATCAAAATAAAAATCCGTCCGATTCAGGGTCTGTTTTGATTCATTTAAAATATTCAGGTTCAGTTCCCTGTGATATCCGACCAGATTGTCTATTCCCCTTGCAAATTCGATGGCGTAATCCACCCATCTCCCCTTTTCGGACCTCAGTTTTGCAATCATCCGCTTATCCGACAGGGCCTGGCCGGTGAGATCAATATCCCAGGTGTTTTTATAGAAAAGATTATTCTGAAAGAAATCGATGTGGCCCAGAACATGATAGAAAATCATCACATTCAGCCAGTCTGGATTGTTGTCATTGTAAAATGAAATGGCAGGCCTTGTATTGATTACGGTTTCAAATGGGTTTGAAGGATAGGCTTCGTACATGCCCTTTCCGGAAAGGACACGGACATCATGGACCCAATAGTCATATAGGGTAGGGATCATGACCTTGGGACTGAGCTCGATCATATCCCGGTTGGTCACAATATATTCAAGGGTTTCATCATCAAAGGTCAAGCCATGATCCATGGCCCTTAATTTGCATTCTTCCATGATGCCTTTGACATGTTGACTTACAAGTTCCATATCATTATCTCACTTTCGGGTTGACCGACCTGATGTCTTAACTGATGAGCTGTTTTATGCCCTGAATGATTCTTGAGTCATCGGCATTTTCATCCAGCACATCCATTTTGATGAGATTGCTGTGTTTGGTGAGTATTCCTGATGCTTTTAAATAGTTTTCCACCTCTGTCTGCTTTGATCCCACATAGGAATGCTCTACAATGGAAATCCCGATCCTGGAAACATAGGTCAGCATTTTTTCAAGCTCGGCGATGGTCTGCTTTCCATCTTTGTCCCAGTCATCTCCATCCGTCCCATGGAAAACATAAATATTATAATCCCGGGCCAGATTCTCGCGCTCAACAATATCGTTCACCAGTTTAAAGGCAGTGGCAACCTTGGTTCCGCCGGCTACCTTATAGGAATAATATTTGTAAAAATCGGAAACTTCCTTGGCTTCCGTGTCATGGAGGATAAACCGGGTTTCCACCTGTTTTTCATATTGGTAGAGCAGCCAGGAATACAGCATCACGTGCTGGGAAACAACGGTCTGAGTCACTTTTCCGCTCATGGACCCTGAATAATCCCTTAGGAAAAACACAAGGGCCTGGGATTCAAAGTCTTTTTCCCGTGATAAAATTCTGTAAATCAAATCCTGGGGCGAAATGATAAATTTTGTCGAATCAATATTACCGATATCCGGAATATTTCCAAGGGTGATATTGGTTTCGACAATTCGTTTTAAAGTGGCTTTTTTATCCAGTATCTGGCCGACTCCCCTGTTCTTATCCGTTAAATCATAAATATATCTTGCCAGGGTTCTTTTTTTACCTTTATCTTTTAAATTGGGGAGCTGGAAATCCTGGGAAAGCACTTTGCCCAGTTCATAGGCGTTGGATTCAAGCTCGTGCTCTCCGCCCTCGCCCTGGCCCGGCCCCTCCCCGGCACCTTCCTCTCCCTCTTCTCCTTCCTGGGGGCGAACCGGCTGTTCTCCGATGACATCTCCTTCTTCTCCCTCCCCGGTTCCACCCGTGGGTTCACCTTCTCCCGGTTCCTGCTCAAGGCGTATCTCGTCATGGATAAATTTTTCTTCCACTGTGGTGGGAACAATGATGATTTTCTCTTTGCCCCCTGTTCCCGGCTTCACAATCCTGCCGATCCGGATTTTTCGCTTGAATCCGTCTTCTTCCCGTCTTCTGTCTTTTTCAAGAAGTTCATCAAGGGTTATCATGAACTTTACCTCCCTTGCTTATTTGTCGTCCTCTTGACTGCAGAAATATTCAATGGTTTTCTGGGCGCAGGTTCTGCAATATCCAAGTTTTTCATTCATGGTATACACCATTCTGTCATAGAGTTTTTGATTTTCTTCATTGGTCCTGTTGGCCAGTGCCCCTATAAGGGAACCGGCGCCGGCGATATCGGATTTAAGCCGGACATCGGTAATGGCCTTTACAAGTTCAAGATTATCCATAAAATCATAGTTCGCGTCCACGGAAAGCTTCTGGCCGTAAATCTTTCGAATGGAGTTTCTGAAAGATGCCCTTTGCTCTTCGGTTTTGAGACCCAGTCGCTCTTCAACGTTTTTAATATAGCGTTCATCGATCTTCAGGGCCCTGAGGTCTCCGGTCTGGGGATCCCGATATTTCCACATCATATCAGGGCCCAGATGCTCTGCATCCACCCCTATGATCATATTGACATAATTCATCACGTCCTTTTTAATGGCAAGGGGCTCATCCATGTAGGCATTAAACATTTCCGTCATAATCCGTTCCCGGTAAAGCCCCCTGGCAATTTTCAGATCTTCCTTGAATTTTGCCCTGTCGGCCGGCTCATGGACATAATCCAGAACCGTTCTTTCAAGGGCATTAAAAATATCCAAGGCAAACATACACTGGCCTTCATTGGTTTCCGAGCTTTCCAAGAGCAACTGAACGGCCCGCCCCAGATTTCTCTGCCCCAGGCCCTTTTGTCCGAAGCGTTTGGTAATGTCCGTATCCTGATTCAGGGTGTCAATCAATTCGGCCAGGGTTTTCAGACTCTTTTCACCGGCCACCTCCCCTGCTGCAAGCTTCATGATTTCAACGGGGGTAAGTTTATCGGATTTGGGTAGCCGGGTGAGGACAACCCCAATGGAAGCTGCATAATTCAGATTGGGATCCTGATGCAGCACCTTTGAATCCAGAGACCGTTTCGTGTCTTTACCAATGGCATATTCCGTCAAAAACTTCTGGATCTTATAATCCGTGTTATGGGCCACATAACAGATGCGGCACCGGTCAATAATCGGCGCTTCTTCCTTTTCCGAAAGAAAGGAATCAAATTCGGAATTGTTGCTGGTGGCAATGATCAATGTGTCAATGGGCCATTTGAACCCATCCAGCTCGATCATCCGGTTTTGAATCACACCCAGATAGACCTGGACCAGGTCTTTTTTATTTTTATAAATCTCATCACTGAAATGAATGCCTCCACCGGCCACCCTTGCCAGGGCGCCGCGGCGCAAATCAAACCGGTAGGGATTGTTTGAATCGGAAATATGCAGGAGGCGCTGAATGGATTCCTCTCCCATCAAATCAACGGCAGAAGAGGTGATTTTATCCTTGGCCGGGTATTTTCCGGTAATGGTGCCAAGGCTTTCGATCAAGGGGACCGGCGTAATTTCAATAAACGAAAGCATTTTAGCAAGATCATTATCCGAATATTCCCGGATCTGGTTGAAAATATAGGCGGAACATGCGCCCAAAGGCCGGTATTTTTCATATAAGGCTTCTACCTGTTTATCGGTGTATTTAAATTTCTGAACCAGATAGTCTTGGGTCTTTTCTTTGGTTTCATAAAGACTCATGGCCAGAATCATGGGGTCTTCATAGGTCTGAGATTCAATAAACTCGATCTTGCCGTAGCCGCCCAGTTGATTCAGATTTATAAAACGGAAGGTATATTTTCGATTCTGAGGAAGGCTTAAATAATCCCGATATCGTGCACAAAGATAATCAACGAAAAAGGTTTTCCCATTGCCCGGCTCCCCCACCAGCACAAAGGCCATTTCCCTTGATGAACCACCCTCTGACGCATCTTTGACAAAGGAAACAAAGCTGTTGATTTCATCATACATTCCCACTAGATGTTTTTTCCCCTGGCTGAAGATATCGAACTGATAGGTTGTTTTCCCTTTTACCGTTATTTTGCGAACGCCTGCATCGAGAATCATCTTGGAAACGCCCTGAAAGGCATCCTGAAATGCTCTTTTGCCTTTTTTGACTTCTTCAACATGGTGAATTAATGATTTTGGATTTACTGTTGATTTGCCGGCCATCTTCCCCTCCTCTGGGCAGCAGGGGACTTTTGCTGCCTTTCAAAATTGGTTTGAAACTTCTTGGTTCATTCCATGCAGGAAGCATATGAATGAAAAATAGATATTGCAGTTACATGGATCAGCCACTGTAGAGCGTTTTATGATCAGTGTTTACGGTCTATTTAAATATAACAGCATAAAAAAACAGTGTCAAACAATTTACCGGAAAATCCTTTATCCTTGCTGCGATTTGATGTAAAAAAGTAAATAATTGTATACAGGACTTTATTTATTTCTAAAAATTCAATAAACTCGGAATACCTGTCGATTCGATCGGTATTGTACGGTTATATTTCATTCATGAGGCCAATATGACTCAGGGAAAATCATTATCTGCTTTGGACATTGCTCAGGAGCTGAATGTCGGCAAAGCCACAGTAAAATTTCTCTTAACAAGATTTAAGAAATGGCTGCCCCATGAGCGATCCAATGGTATGCTGTATTACCGGCCGGAAAGCATAAAAATGATCATAAAAATACTTGAACACCTCGAAGCCGGAATGCTTCCCGGAGAGATCGAAAATTGCCTTGACGAGTTGTCAAGCTCAGATCCGGACCCCGGGTTCTATTCTTCTTTCACTATTCCACAGGATGAAGATATCCACATCAACAAGGAGGGTGCGGTACTTTTAAAAACGCTTTTCAGCGACCTTAATACCCAACAGAGAAGAATTGCTATTGCACATGAGAAAAGAGCGGCTGCTGAAGAAAGAAAAGCCGTCGCCATTGAAAAACGCGCTGAAGCTGAAGAAAAAAAAGCCGAGGCCATGAACAATATTGCCAATGCCTTGCAGGAAATGAACCGGATAAGAGGAGGTGGGTTCGAGCCCGTTTCTCAAAAAATGGTTCATCACGCTGCAAAAGCATTGATGATGGATGAGGCAGACCCAATCTCTATGGAAATGGAGAACGGTTTTGGTGTCTCAGCGGAGTCATTTGAAATTCAAATGGAAACTCCGGGGATCTGTCTCAGCGAAGATTTGAAGATTGACGATTTATCTCTTTTAATCGAAAATGAATTTCAGGATTCAAAAGGCTCTCCTGATAATCTGGATGATTTGTCCGCTTTAATCGAAACAAATGTTCAACCGGTTGAAATTGATGACTTGTCCGCCCTGCTTGACAAGGTTTCATCGGAATCCGATACAAATGAAGATTTGGATGATCTGAGCCGATTAATCTCCTTGGTTGAAGTTCCCATGGACGATCTTTCCATACTCATTGAACCTGTCCCAAGCCCTCTATCCCTCCCATCGGAAGAGGAGAATTTAACAGAAATAAAGACCATCAATATAGATGTTTCCCCCGATGATGACATTGAAAAATATAAGGCTGCCATTATGAAGGTTATTCTCGAACTTAAAACAAACGGTCTTAGCGCTGAAGAAGCAACACTTCTGCTGAATAAAAATAAAATCCGAACCCTATCCGGGAAGCCTGAATGGAGTCAAAAGGCGATTTCACAAATTTATAAATTCATGAGCATTGTAAAATAAAAGACGTTTACCTCGCACCGGCTGTTTTTGCAAAACTGGTATCCACAAATTTATCAAGATCAATCAAGCTTGTCATGATTTTCATTTCGTCCATCATATATTTCTGAATTGTATCCAGATCTTTGATGATCGGAAATAATTCTCCCGTCAAAATACGATCCGGCGGATCTGTAAGAACCTTAAAGATAACATCTTTGTCCTGAGACAGAAAATCCCCTCCGATTATGGAAGCCGGAGAAGGTTGAGCATCTATGGCAAGCCCGGATCTCACAAAACTATTGCAGATCTCCTGAATCGCTTCCGGATGTTTCTGGATAATATCATTTCGCACAACAAAAACGCAACAGGGGTGTTTTGGCCATAGATCCTTGGAGAGATAAAATTCTTCCCCATAGCCCTTTGCAATAACCAGGGAGCCAAAAGGTTCTGCAACAATAAAGCCGCCGATTTCACCATCCTCATCGTATTCCAGGGCTTCCGGCATCTGAAACGGGGCCACGACTTCCAATGTTACATCTATCCCTTTATCCGTTGCTCTTCCCGGTTTTAGCCCTTTTTCAGACAAAAGTTTGTAAAACAGCATATTATGAACCGAAAGCTGATAAGGGATCAGAACTGTTTTGCCGGCAAAATCCTCTATCTTTTCGATATGGGCTCTTTTGCTTTTCACCAGAATACTGCCTGCTTTATGGGCAAAAAGAAGCAGCTTCAGATCCACTCCTGATTTAAACAGATCCATGGCGGTTGGGGCCAGTATAAGGGCGCCATCCAGGGATTTGGTTGCCAGGGCATCCGCTACCTCGTTCCATCCGTTTTTCACCACAGGATTCAGTGTACAATGGTCAAATTTTTCCATGCCTTTTTTCAATTTCAAATCGGTGACGCCAAGAATAAGATGATCTGTGATTTTCAGATAACCAATCCTTATTGCAGGTTTTTCGGTCATTATGATATCCTCCGGGTTATATGCATGGATTAAGGCATTTTCTTTTATTATGCTTAACTTGTTTTTAATGTCAACAATAAAACTGATTGCTAACCCTATCCCTGGATTTTTGACAGATAAAGCTCTCCAAGTGTCAAATCCTCAGGTGTCGTAATTTTAATATTCAGCTTGGAACCTTTGATGACTTGGACTTTTCCTCCAAAATGCTCAAAAATCGAAGCATCGTCAGTTCCCCAAAAAGAGGTTTTTATCGCATATTCAAAAGCCGCCAGAATTGGATTCAAATAAAAACATTGAGGTGTCTGAATCAGATAGAGATATTCTCTGCTGACGGTTCTTTGAACACTCAAATCAGGAAGAACCTGCTTAACCGTATCAGCAATACCAATGCCTGGAACGCAGGCCTCAGAAGGCGTCACATTTTTGATGCAGTTTTTGATGATCTCCCGGTGGACAAACGGGCGGACACCGTCATGGATCAAAACCACGGCATCGGTACCGGCCGTAAGCGTATTGCGGATATAGCTCAACCCGTTAAAAACCGAATCCTGCCGTTGATTTCCGCCGGCAATAATATCAATCCTGTTCGATAACCCATAGGGCTCTATCAGTTCTGACTTGCAGTACTCCATATCATTGGCCGGAACGACAAGGATGATTTTTCCGACATCTTCAATGGCGCAAAACGCCATAGCCGTTCGGGTAAGAATGGGGATGCCGCTCAGCAGCATATATTGCTTCTTTGTTTCTGAACTCATGCGCAAGCCACTGCCTGCAGCGACAATTACGGCGAAATGTGTTTTCATATCAACACAAATAGGACAGTTCCCTTGGCAAGGGAATTCCTTTTCCCATGAGATCTTCCCCATAATTCACATTTGAAAGAATTTTGATATCCTTTAAGGCACGGATATCTCCCTTAAACCGGACGGTTTCAATTTCTTCTTTTTTGATTTTTCCTCCGGCCCATTGAATATCGAGTACGCTTGAGGCATCGAAAACATCGCTATTGACAAGCATTTTCACTTCGCCTCCATAATGTTGAACAATTTTTGCCACCAGAAGGCTTGGACGGCTGTGAAATCCTCTGTCTTTTGGAATTCCGACTTCAATGGTGGATGTTTCCATATTTTCATTCAATATTTTCAACGCCACGGCTTTTCCGGATGATAAAAATTTCCAGGCATAATACAGGCAGAAATTAATGGCCCGGTCCAGGACAACGTCCGGATCAATAAGGTTGGAAAGGGATTCGCTCACATTTTTATATACATCCTTAAACCCGATATCATGGAGGTGCCTTTCATAAAAATGCAGGAGACTGCCTGTCACCTGCAACAGGTGAAAAACAATTGAAAAATGACTTCTCAATTGCTCCAAGATCAAGTTTTGCGGTGAAGATTTGGTGTTGACAACATATGAATCAAATGACGATTGGATATTATGAATCAACATTTCATATCGCCGGATGATAACCTCATTGAACTGATCAGGGACAAGGGTATTAATCGTTTTTAAATCATATCTCTCATAAAATGCAAATTGCTCAAAATCTTTGACAACCTCTAAAAACTCACTGGAAATTCGTGTTAAATTTTCTCTTTGCTGAGCTTTGGAATTAAAATCATCAATATTATGATCGAGCTGCTGTATCGAAGAGATCCCCGGGAAAAAGCTCAAATCATATCCCTTATCCGGCAATTTGATCTGAAGCCGGCCGGCTTCTTCAAGAATAACCGGTGCAGCAAGTTTAATGGCTTCCTGCAGAATTTTCAGCGTATCAAAAGCTTCAAGTTTGAACGTGTCATATCGTGTATTTTCAAAAAAATAGAATTTAAATCGATTCAAAATATGCCGCTGGGAATAGCAGGCCAAGGCAAGATGTCTTATGGTCGCAGATAATTCTCGATAGAATATCCATTCTTTATTTTTTTTTGCCCCATGGAAGTCAAGGAAATCCTCAAGAATATGGGATGTTGTAATCAGCTTGGAGTATAATTTCTTTGTAAAAATATAGCTGTCATCATTAAGCTCAACAACAAACAGAATACATTTAAGGTATTCAAAGGAAAATATATTTACCTTTTCCTTGAAAGAGATATCACATGTAAACGTCATCATTACATCCAGAATTTAAAAAATCGGTCTGACCGATTGATAAGCCGAATTCTGTTACCTGTTCTTGTTACCTCAAACAGGTCAACGATCATTCATCTGGGATACACGTTGCCGTGCACCTCAAGCAACCTACCCGAAAACTTGGGCGGACAACCCTCAAACGTTTCCCTATTTGGTCTTGCACCGGACGGGGTTTACCAAGCTTTTCCAGTCACCTGGAAAACTGGTGCGCTCTTACCGCACCGTTTCACCCTTACCTGTATCTGAATCGATACCGGCGGTCTACTCTCTGTTGCACTTTCCTTCACGTCACCGTGACTCCATGTTATGGAGCGTCCTGTCCTATGGTGTTCGGACTTTCCTCCAGGTTTAACACCCAGCGATCGTTTTGCCTGGTCAGACCGATTTTTATTTTTTTATATGGTAAAGAATTCTACTGCATTGCGGGCACGAAATCAATGACTTCCCACGTTGAACCTCTATATATAACTGAGGCGGGATGTTCATGAAACACCCCATGCAGACTTCGTTTTTCACATTGACAACGGCAAGACCCTGATTCATCTTTGATATTTTATTAAATCTGTTCATTAATGAAGGCTCAAGCGTTTTTCCGATTTTTGCCTGCCGTTCCAGATATTCTGCAAGCATTTCCCTATCTTCTATGGTTTTTTTGTCAATATCTTTTTGTTCCGAGTCTATTTGTGCATCCAGAAGATTAAATTCTTTTTCGCTTTCTTGAACTATTTTTTCAATTTTTTCTTTTTCATC
This sequence comes from Desulfobacula sp., assembly GCA_023701135.1. Lineage (GTDB taxonomy): Bacteria > Desulfobacterota > Desulfobacteria > Desulfobacterales > Desulfobacteraceae > Desulfobacula. The sequence goes on from JAMPXP010000001.1 coordinate 246,803, forward strand.
CAGACGTTCAATAAGTTCACTTTCCAATGCATCCTTTCTTTTTTTACTGTCATCGACCTCTCTTAAAAAAAGCTGATATTCCTTATTGGTTTTCACCATTCTCAGTTTTTCATTGCTTTTGACAATACGATCATCGATCATTTGTATTTCTCTTTCAAGATCACGGCAAACCTCTGCCGCCTTTGAAAAACTTTCTTTACTCTCTTCTAAGGCCGTACTGAATTGTCTTAGCTTTGCGCCCAGTTTGTTTTTCTCTTTTTCAGACTTCTCTAAAATAGTTTTTAGTCTTACAATTTCCGTTTCTGCTTCCTGGAGCTTTATCAATGCTTCTATATCTTGAACCTGACCCGGTATATCACTCATCATATCATCCTTAAAATATAGTAAATGGATCTTTTTCTTTTAAATATTTTTTTAATTCTATATTAAATCCTGCCTTGTGAAAGGCTGGTGTCAATCTTTCAAAAAGCAAATCAATGACCATCCACTCCGAACCGAAATGTCCAACATCAAGAATCCCCTTTGAACATTCTTCCACCTGCCGAGCCTCATGATATTTTATATCTCCGGTGATAAACACCTCGGCTCGGGAATTTATGAATTCCTCAATCAATGAACCGCCGCTGCCGGTACATATGGCAACCGTTTTGACAGTCATGTTAACGTCTCCTACGAGTCTGAGATGGGAAAGGTTCATTTTTTCTTTTATCTGAAGGGCAAGCGCCTTTAATGTCAGTTTTTCACCCAGAGTTCCAATCCTGCCGATACCGTTGTGTTTTTTCTCCAAACCGTTCATTAAAGGATCAATTAAAATGGGGCTTGTTCGCTTAAGCCCGATGCAAGAGGCAAAATAATCATTTAATCCCCCCACGACCTTGTCTATATTCGTATGAAGGGAAATGATACCGATCCTTTTTTTTGCAGCTATTTCAATGGCTTTGCCGGGCATCCGGTCAAAATTGATGAATTTTTCACCGGAAAGCATCAAGGGGTGATGGGTTATAATCAGATCAACATTTTCGGTTGCTGCAAAATTTACTAATGAGGGGGAAACATCCAGTCCGATCAAGACTTTGTTGACTTTCGAATTCATTGACCCTATTTGGAGACCAGAATTATCCCAATCTTCCGACAGGCTCAAAGGAGCAAATTCATTGAGCAGTGCTAATATATCCCGTATTTTAGCCATGACCCTATTGTTTATAAGCAAAAAAAGCGTGGTTTATCACCACGCTTTTAATTGTTTTGTTTGCTCGATAGTCTTCAGGCACATTCATATGAGAGATGAACATCCTTTTAAGCCTTGAGTTTCAATCATTGTCTGCCCTGATTCTTTCCATTTTGGTGGGCCCACCTGGATTCGAACCAGGGACCGACCGGTTATGAGCCGGTGGCTCTACCAAACTGAGCTATAGGCCCTTTGTGTAAAAAAACTTAAAGTATATAGTATAACTCTCTATAATCTGTCAATATTTAATTCTCAATAAACGTCTTAAGCTTTTTACTCCTTGTGGGGTGCCTCAGTTTTCTTAAGGCTTTGGCCTCTATCTGACGAATCCTTTCCCGTGTTACCGTAAAATCCTTTCCCACTTCTTCCAGCGTATGATCTGATTTTTCACCAATACCGAAACGCATTCGAAGCACTTTTTCTTCTCTGGGCGTTAAAGTGGCCAGAATTTTTCTGGTTTGCTCAGCCAGGCTGAAATCAATGGCCGCATCCGAAGGAATGGAAAATTTCTTGTCTTCAATAAAATCACCCAGATGACTGTCTTCTTCTTCACCAATAGGCGTTTCAAGGGAGATGGGCTCCTTTGCTATTTTTAAAACACGCCTGACCTTGTCAATGGGAATATCCATTTTTTCAGCGATTTCTTCGGGAGAGGGTTCTTTCCCCATTTCCTGGACAAGATATCTTGATGTTCTGATCAGTTTATTAATCGTTTCAATCATATGAACGGGTATCCGAATGGTTCTTGCCTGATCGGCAATAGCCCTTGTAATGGCCTGCCTGATCCACCAGGTGGCATAGGTGGAAAACTTATAGCCTCTTCTGTATTCAAATTTATCAACAGCCTTCATCAAACCGATATTGCCTTCCTGGATCAAATCAAGAAATTGTAACCCCCTGTTGGTATATTTTTTTGCAATGCTCACCACAAGCCGTAAATTTGCTCTTACCAGTTCTCTTTTGGCTGCGTCAGCCTCTTTACGGCCTGTATCGACGCAGTGGATAATCTTTTTTAAAAGCTTGGAATCCCCTTTGACCTCATTTCTTCTTAAGGACAACTGGTGTAAAATGGATTCAATATCCTGAAATAAAATTTCAGCCCGGCTCTTTGTTATGGAAGTACAGGCTGTTGCCCAGGATACGAATTCATCCTGAGAAGACATCTGATCCAGCATTTTTTGCGTTTTGACGCTAAAGGTTTGGGCGCATCGACTCAATAAGTCTTCAATCTTATCAAACCATACAATGGTTGTTCTGATGTTTTTTTCTATATTGTCGATAACATTGGTTTCAAATCGCCATTTTTTTAGCTCTTCAAAAACAATTTCCGTATGATCAGATATCTCTTTTAAAAGGGCTTCATATTTTTTTGACCCCTTTTTCTCAAGGAGCAACTGATCCCTTTTCTTCTGTAGGGTTTCGTGAATGTTCTTTATCATTCCCAGGGATTCAAGGAATTTTTCCTGTTTTGAGACTTCATCAACAGCCCCGTCTCCTTCATCCACATCCCTTAATACATGCTTGGGGCGAATTGATTTTTTTTCCATTTTATCGCCATACAGAAAGATGGTGGATAAGGAGATCGGGCAATCCAGCATAGACCTTAGAACATCCCGTTCTCCCCGTTCGATTTTTTTTGCAATTTCGATTTCACCCTCACGGCTGAGCAGGGTTACCATACCCATTTCTTTGAGATACATTTTGACAGGGTCGGTTACAGCGCCGAATTCCATATCAGCGCGATCCCTCTTGGAAGAAAACATCTCTTTATGGGTTTGTTTTTCAACATCCTGATCATCGGATTCTACATCATCAAACCTTCTGGAATTATCATGACTGATTTTTTTGAGAGCGGTGTGGCCTCTTTTTTTATCCAGGGTCTTCTTAGCATTTTTAGTCATTTTTTCTTTATCAATCAATTTTATACCCAGCTCTTTAAATTTCATGAATACATCTTCTATCTGATCCGGTGATTTTAAATCTTCAGTAATTGCATCGTTAATTTCGGCATAAGAGAGAGATCCTGCTTTTTTTCCTTTTTTAATTAATTTTTCCATAGCTGTATTACTAATGGCCATATTCTCTCCAGACTGATGTGTCTCCACTGCCATAAAATGCCTCCTAAAGGCTTAAAGTTTTTATCGATGATGTAATTGCCGAATTTCTTCCTGTCGTTTCTTCAACAGTTCAATCAATTCAGAATCACAACCCTTTTCCGCACTTATTATTTTATTGGTTAACGTGTTTTCCTGTTTTATTCTAATTCTGATAATTCTATTTATTAATGATAGAGCCTTACCATGAACATCTTCTTCCGAAAAAGAATCTTGAATGGCATAGGACGCTAAAATTTCCTGATCTCTATTATTGTCCATCTTTGTCATAACAGAAGTGATAAACGTATTATTATCCGGATCAACACTTAATATTTTTGTTGCCAGATGCTTTAAGCGCTCAGAATAAAAATATTTTATAACCTCTTTGGTTTTTATTAAAGGGATGGTTTCAGGATGGTTGAGCATCATGGAAATGATCTGCTCTTCTCTCCGATCAGATTCCAGGTCATTTTCATTCTCTTTGCAGTTATTCAGAGTTGAGGAGGGATTATCCAGGTAATATTCTCTGACCTTTTCCAAAACCGCCTTCTCATCAATTTTAAGAGTTTCGGCAAGCTCCTTGACATATAAGGACCTCAACGCACTGTCTTGAATCAGAATCAAATACTGTTTCATATCCTCCAGAACCTTTATTCGCCCTTCAACAGAAGACCCATGGGTATCCATGGAAACCTTTAGAAGAAACTGCATAACGGTTCGTGCATTTGAAGCAAGCTCAATAAAAGCATCTCGTCCATGCTTTACAACATAAGAATCCGGATCATTTCCGGCCGGAAGAACCAGTATTCGGATATCCACACCCTCTTGCAAAAAAATTTTAATACTTCTCTTGGCAGCACTGATGCCGGCAGTATCGGAATCAAAGACCAGCACCATCCTTGCAGCATACCCTTTGAGTATTCTGACATGATCCGATGTCAATGCGGTTCCAAGGCTTGCAACAGTGTTTTTAATCCCATGCTGATAAAGAGATAAAAAATCAAAATAGCCTTCAACAATATAGACAAAACCTTCCTGCCTGCAAAACTGTTTAGCAGCATGAAGGCCGTAAAGCATCCGGCCTTTGAAATATACCGGAGTCTCCGGTGAATTAAGGTATTTGGGCATGCCTTCATCCATGACCCGGCCTCCGAAACCCGCCACCTGCATATTAATATCAAAAATCGGAAATATGATACGGTTTCTGAACCGGTCATAAAAACCGTCTTTTTGTTTTCTTTCCAAAACCAGACCGGATTGGAGGGCATTTTTATTTAAAATTTTATGCTTTCTAAAGAGATTAACGATGGTATCCCACCCCTCTGGAGAATAACCCAGCCGAAACTCTTGTATGATCTCTTCCGACACACCTCTTTTTTTCAGATAAACTCTTGCCGCTTCTGCCTTGTGCGAGTCTTTCAAAAAATCATGATAATATCCCATGACGGTTTGATTGATTCGAAACAAGCCTTCCTTAATTTCAAATTCTTTTTTTATGGAGGGGCTTAAGGCCTCATTTTCAATTTCAATATTATATTTGCGCGCAGCCATTTTCACTGCTTCAGGAAATGAAATGCCGTGATATTTCATTAAATAGGAAAAGGCATTCCCGCCAGCACTGCAGCCAAAGCAATGAAAAATCTGCTTGCCTGGGTTTACGGAGAAAGAAGGGGTTTTTTCAGAGTGGAACGGACACAAACCAAAATAGTTGGCTCCCGCTTTTTTCAGAATAACAGAGTCGGAAATCACATCTACGATATCTGAAGCATTCAAGACTTCTGAGATTTTTTCTTCAGGAATATGCATCGCAGCAGCGCTGACTCCAAAAATAACGGTTATGAAATTAGAATAAAATAATTATTTAAAATCACATGTCAATCATTATCATTAAAGATAATAGCTATTTTGAAATCCTTATGGCCTCTTTTAAATCCAGAGTTCCTTCATAAAGTGCTTTTCCTGTAATAACGCCTGCCACTCCTTTAGATTCAATTTTAAGAAGATTTTTTATGTCCTGAATGGTGCTGACCCCGCCCGATGCAATAATCGGTATGGACACGGCCTCTGCCAATGCGGCGGTTTCTTCTATATTAGGGCCGGTCTGCATGCCGTCTCTGTATATATCTGTAAAATTGATGGCAGCAACCCCGCAGGATTCAAATTCTTTTGCAAGGTCAATGGCTTTTGTTTCAGATGTCCGGCTCCATCCTTCGACAGCAACTTTTCCGTTTCTTGCATCAATGCCGACCACAATACGATCTTTAAATTTTAGACACGCTTCTTTGACAAAATTCGGATTATAGAGGGCTTCACTTCCGATAATAATTCTTGAAACACCCATGTTGATATACAGTTCAATTGTTTTAAGATCCCTGATACCGCCTCCCACCTGTATGGGAACGGTAATCCCGGATAAGATTGCCTGAATGGTTTTCAGATTTTTCACTTCCTTTGCAAAAGCACCGTCCAAGTCAACAACATGGATAAGGCTTGCCCCCTCTTTTTCCCAGCGTTGTGCCATTTTAAGAGGGTCCTGGGAGTATTCGGTAGTATCCTCCATGCGCCCCTGTAACAGCCGCACACATTTTCCTTGTTTAATATCAACAGCAGGTATGATTATCATTATGGTTTAAATATGCTTTTATTGTATGATCATTGGAATATGAGGCAATCCCTAAAAAGTTCCCTTGGTGGACAATGCTCCGGATATTTTTTCATTTACTCTGGAGGCGATGTGCAATGCCCTTCCGAATGCTTTGAAGATGGATTCAAGAACATGGTGTTCATTGGCACCATAATAGGAATTGATGTGAAGGTTAAATGCTCCTTGAATACATAAGGCCTGGAAAAATTCTTTGGCAAGCTCAACGTTAAATTGACCTTTTGCTTTAAGATCCTGGGGAAAATGATAGATCAGATACGGTCTGTTGGAAAGGTCGATGGTTACCCTTGAGAGCGCTTCATCCATGGGCACGCAACTGTCACCAAAGCGCACGATCTGTTTTTTGCCGCCAAGCGCTTGGGAAAATGCCTGGCCCAAAACCAATCCGACATCTTCCACCGTATGATGATAATCAACCTCAAGATCACCTTTTGCATCAATTTTCAGATCGAAAAAACCATGAACCGCAAAAGCGGTCAGCATATGATCGAAAAAAGGAATCCCCGTTGAAATATCAGCCTTTCCATTGCCATCCAAATCAATACGGACAGAGATATCAGTCTCTTTGCTCGTTCGAGAAACAGTTGCTTTTCTATCCATAACATCCCTGAATTACCGGTTGCTCCGCATTAACCCATTCGTACAGCACCATTATCAAAATGAGTTTGTAAATTTATATAAATATCCGATTATTGTCAAACATTTTTTATTATTGCAAAGCATTTTATTTGTATTTATAATAGGTTAAATAAATTGCTGAAAAAAACCATCCATTGCCGGACAGATGACCTATGAACACGATAACAAGCCTTTATGATAATAATATGTCTGGGTTATTCATCAACAGCGTCCCAAAAGCACCGTTGCATCATACATCGGATATCCAGTCCAAAAACAATTCGACACTGATCCCGGATATAACGTCATACCCGACCCATTCAATCGATCAGCCCTCTAAAATCACTCAGAATTCCAATCAGGGCAATCCAAAAGATGCCGAGGTTGATAAAACAAAAACGTATTCAGAGATTCTGTCCGGAAACGACCAGGGATTCACCCAGGCTGAAATTCAACTGATTGAGGAGCTTAAGCAAATTGATACAAAGGTCAGGCAACACGAAATGGCCCATATTGCAGCCGGAGGAAAATATATAACCTCTGGGGCCAATTTTACCTATCAACGCGGCCCCAATGGAAAAAATTATGCCGTAGGGGGTGAGGTCGGCATTGATACCTCCCCTGTTCCCGGAGACCCCGAAGCCACCATCAAAAAAATGCACCAGGTTAAAAGCGCCGCCCTCGCCCCTGCAGATCCATCGGCTCAGGACCTTAAAGTGGCTGCCAATGCAATGTCCGAAGTATCCAAGGCTCTTTCGGAATTAATCGTATCCCAGGCCGAAGATAGGGCCACCACCAATGAAAAAAAAGCTTTCGGTCCTTTAAAAAAAGCGGCTGATTCCTATGAAAAAGCAAGCGCTCTGCCCGAGGAAGAAACACCTTCCTTTCAAATTGCAGTATGATCTCCTCTATTTTCAGCTAAACCCAGTTCATTTGATTAATTTTACAATCTGTTTGAATTGATCCCCCTGTGCCGCCCGCATGAGTTCAAAAAATATCATTTCAAGGCTGGATGCCTCTCCGCCGGCCTTAATGATCCTCTGGATGCCAATTCCCTTATTTTCTTTTGTCCGGGAAGACACACAATCAGTTATCACCTGAACCTTGCAGCCTTTTTGAATCAAATCATATCCGGTCTGAAAAACACAAATGTGAGCCTCGATTCCCGTCAACAAAACCTGGCTTCTGCCGGTTTTTTCAAATTTGTCCATAAATAAAGGTTCGCCGCAACATGAAAATGAAAATTTCTCTATGGGAGCATTCCCCGTCATAAATTTTGCAATTTCTTCAGATGTCGGACCCAAATTTTTAGGTATCTGCTCCATCCAGATAATGGGCACGCCAAGTATTTTCATGCCTTGAATCATGATCTGAAGCGATTTGAATAAGTTGTCCTTTTCATACATCAGTTGAGCCAGTTGGCCTTGCACATCAATCAAGAGCATAACGGTTTTATTGAGGCTAAACATCTTACTCTCCTATGATTTAAAATCTGTTAAACATCATTTGCAATTTCAACCCATTTTTGTTAATTTGATCCCCATGAAAGATGAATCATTGTGGGACAGAACCCTTTCATTTAATACCACAAAAAAATTATATTTCAATTAGCATGATTATTGCTTATTTTTAATGAAAGGGAAACCATAATAAGGAGTTACTCCATATGATTACATCTGTAAACAGCAATGTTTCCGCCTTGCAGGCCTTCTCAAAACAAATAGGAGTCAGTGCCAATAATGTTGCCAATGCACTTTCCGATGATTTTAAAAAAAGCCGGGCCATCAATACTGAAGGAGAAAACGGGCAGGTTCAATCCGTCATTACAAAAATTGATACTCCGGGGCCCCTTGTGGAGGACCCCCTGAGCCCCACAGGGGAATTAAAGGAATTATCAAATACCGATATTGCCGAAGAAATGACGAATCAGATCATTGCCTCCCATGGGTTTAACGCAAATGCCAAGGTGATCAAAACCTATGAGGAAACCATGGGTTCTTTAATTGACATAATTGGATAAGGTCATGACAAAAAATGTCGGTTGGTCTATTTTTTTTATTCTGTCTCTGTTTATCTTCGGATGTGCCGGCCTTCAGCCAGGTTATGAAAAACCCACCGTGAATATTACATCCTTTGAGGCCATCCCGACAGATGGAATGATTCCAAAATTTCAAATCGGAATTCATATCATTAACCCCAATCGTACCAAGCTTCAATTAAAAGGAATTTCCTATACGGTGTCCCTTGAAGGACATCATGTCATCACTGGAGTCTCCAATCAGCTTCCTGAAATCGAAGCCTATGGTGAAGGAAATGTGGTGTTTAATGCCTCGGTTGATCTCTTTAACAGCATTGGTTTTATAAGCGACCTTATCCGGAATCGGGGAAAGGAACAGATTTCTTACGACTTGGATACAAAACTGGATGCAGGCGCCCTCTACCCTTTGATAAGGGTATCAAAAAAAGGAAAACTCTCTTTGGCTCAAACTTCCAAATCACAGTAAATGAATCAAATCAAAATATATATTTTGTTGTGGATGATGGCATGGATGTCTTTTTCATGCGCCGCACACAAAAAGACCCCTTTCGATCAACACATCCCACCGGAACAAACCCAATCGGCTTCTCAGAGTGATTTTGCCGCGCAATCAAATAAACGAAAAATCATAGCACAATATGCCGTTAACAGCTTAGGCCTGCCATACCAATGGGGAGGGGATTCTCCTGAAACAGGACTTGATTGCAGTGGTCTTGTTGTATATACGCATCAGATGGCCGATATCATCGTTCCCAGGACTGCCAGCGCCCAATTTGAAAACGGCAGGATCATCACCATACAAAATTTACAAATTGCAGATCTTGTTTTTTTTAAAGACCTAAAAGACAATAAAAACTATCATGTCGGGATATATATGGGAGAGGGCAGATTCATCCATGCCCCGGGGAGGGGCAGAACTATCACCTATGAATTCTTAAACACCCCGTATTTTTTAAACCGATACATCGGCTCAAGAAGCTATCTTTGATTCGATAATGTGGTACCGAAGAGAGGACTTGAACCCCACGTTTTGTATATAACATATTTAAATTATTAGATTTATTTTTTAACCGCACCATTGCCGCACCTTTTTGGTCAAAATAAAATTTAAAAATTATATCAAAATTTTCTAAATTCAGAATAAACTTAATCTCCAAATAAAATTGAATGTTGCAAATCTTTCTCCAGTAAATTATATTTTCACAAAAATTGATTTTTTAATCTCTTTACAGGGTTCAGAAATATTGGTACGGAATTCTTGATTCATGTTTTTTAAATCGATCGAGGGCCATTAAAATGGATGAACTTACGTTACAAAAGAAAATGCGTAATTACCAAGAAGAACAAACAAAAGAAAATCAAAAAAGATCCAGTGAGAACAAAGCATTATCTATTCATTTGAATGAGAACGCATTGGCAGATTTTATACTGAATTTTTTAGGCCGAAAAGAAAAATTAATATATAATGATAAACTATATTTTTTAATACGACTTAATGATTTTGAACAATTTTACTATCTTTTAAATGATAAATTATCGAAAGAACAAAATATTTTTATTGATCATTTTCATGTCTCAATTACTTATAACGATAAAACAAAAAGAGAAATATCAGGAATAAAGGGGTTAAACTCATTTGTTGAAACACGGGATGTTATACCAAAAGATGTTACATTATCTTGGAAGATAATCGTACAATATCCAAATGCAAAAACATTAGAAACACAAACTGTTGATCTAACATTTATTTTAAACAAAGAAAAAAGTGCTGAAGGTGAAATTTTATTAACAATTAATCATACAAACCAAGTATGGGGTATTGAAGTTGTTAATTTAATAAAGGATAAAATTAAGCTTCTGACTATATTTCCATCGAAAAAATATAAAATTGCTAAAATTGTGAATTACTTTTTAGACTATAAAATAATATCAAACCTCACTTCAATGCTTATGGCGGCAGTAATGTTGATAATTGTTAACGCTACTTCTACATACAAGAATAGCCCTAATTATTATAATTTGTTCAGCTCTATCGGAAATTTTGAAGTGCCTTCTGACCAAATTCAATTGGCAATCCAAGCTGCCGAAAAATTAGATTCAAAAGACCTATCAAAATTCATATCTGATGAAATAGTTAAAGACCCAAGGTTAAATGAAAATCTAAAAAGCATATCTGAAACTAAAAAAATTTTTGTTCTTGATATGTTTTGGTGGATAATCTGTTCAATATTTTTTATTTTCATATTTCTGAAGTTTTATTCAAAAAAGGTTATGCAATATTACAAAATTGATAGTTATATCTTGATCAATAGTAAATCTGAAAATGAATATAAAAATGATATTCAATCAAAAAGCACTGGAGAGTTTATTTCAATCACTTTAGTTTTTATATCTATAACCTGTGGCATTATAGCTAATTTCATATATCAAAGTATCAGATCCTGGTAACAAAAAAACAAACGATTTGAAAATGTTGCTTTATCGATATTTTTTTATATCTTCTTTAATCTACAAAAAAAATATCAAGTGATATCTGATTAAAAATGATTCCGATAAACTTTGTTTTTTGGCAAGTTTCATATTTAAATTTGTAAAATATTTAATATTAATTCAGATATTAAATATTCGTAAATATTTTTTTATATCTTCTTTGGTTTCGTTTTCTGATTTTTCTAATTTTTCCCGAAGTATCTTAAGACAGGCCTTTTTTTGTTTTTCATTAATTTTAACTCCGGTTTCTTCAAGAGCTTCATTGAGAATTTGAAATGCTGGATCTAATTTTTTTTTGTTTTTAACTTTATCACCAAATAATATCCAATCAGAACTTACATTAAATAATTCCACAATTTTTATTATTGCTCTTGTAGATGGCTCATATTTATTATTTTCGAGTCCGCTAATGTTGCTTTTCGTGAGGCTTGTTTTTTCTGCAAATTGATCCTGAGTCAACCCGGATTTAAGCCTTAGAAAAATTATTCTGTCCCCAATTTTATTTAAATCTAATTCAGAAATGTTTATTTTTTTTCTTGACATTGTACACTTATCTGTATAAAAAAATATTTATGTTCATATATCTGTATAAAAATGACTAAGGAGCCATCATGAAACAACCAGTCATAACAATCAATCCCGACATTCAAAAAACTCTGACCGAAATTCTTGAAATTCATCAAGAATACGGCGCTCCCAATCCTCAAGAAAACCTAAATGACCTTGTAAATTTTATCCTGGGCTCAGTCATAGACGGCTTTAATAATTTCGGTTGTTGGGAACGTGACTTTGTAAACAAAATGGGCCTTTTGCCCAATGTAACCAAATATTGCGATTAAAATGAGATTCAAATAATGACCCTTTATCACAGTGAAATAATTTGTTCAATATCTCTTTGCCCAAAATCGTTGACCCCGTACCCTGACCGGGTACTTCTTTTAATAAAACCAAAAACAGGGAGGACACTTTACATGATCGCATTACTTATGGGTACTCTTGTCAGTGCCAAAATCAAACAGCCCGAAGCCGGACAGGATTTTAAAGCACATCAGGCCATAGGCCTTCTCCAGATCGAAGACGGCGAACCGGATCTTGTCAAACTCAAAGACATGGACCTTACCCGGCAATACAAACCGAATACGCCGATCAAACTCAAATGCTCCATTAACCACTGGAGCAACAACAACAATTCCGGCAATTCAATCAAGATATTGGAAGTCCTATGATTAACGCCGGCAATCTTTACATAATTGAATTTCTTACCGGCGTTGAAGGCGCCGAAATGTTCAATTTTTTCTTTTCGCTCATCTGTGCCGGTGGGTTTCTGGCGTTCGTTCCTGTAGCAATAGCAAACTTAATTAAGCGTGCTTAATAAGGGGAAATATCAATGGACTTAACAGGAATATCAATCGATTTAAGCGATTATATGGAGTTAGCCGTTTTTTTGGCAATCGCTTTATTATCGTATTGGGGAATCATGAAGGGCATTGACCTAATTGATTCAAGCCGGGAATCAAAGAAAGCATCAGCATATTTTGATTATTGGGATTCTATTGGAACGAAATATGACCCGACCGGCAGGTATAAATTATAAAACAGAAGGAATGGAAAATGGAAACCATTATTTTCACTGAAGAAGTGCTCATGAACGGCCTTATGGGGCTGGCGGGCATCGTCATCGCCGGGCTGTTGTGGCTCGGCATCATCATCAATATCTAATCACCTTAACTTTTGGGGATAACTACCCCACAGGAGGATTCACCATGAAACATTTTAAAGCAGCTCGTAAGTATGCAGCAAAAAAAATCAACTCTGTTAAAGTGGCCCTTATCGGCCTTGGCGGAATCATTTTCCCGGCTGTTTCCCATGCCGCCCTTGACCTGACCGGCGTCACCGTTGACACAACCGACTATATCACCATGGCGGAATTCATCGTCGTGGCCCTGGTCGCCTTCTGGGGTATCCGGAAAGGCCTTTCCCTGCTTGGCAGATAATTAAAACCGGTTTCCATTTTCCTTCACCAGGCAGGGCCTAAAAAACCCTGCCTTTTTTATACCTGGCAGGAGCATTATCATGAAAAAAATTCTATACTTTTTAATCGGCTTTTGTATAATTTCCTTTCCTTTAAAATATGCTTATGCTGTCTGTTCACATGCTGATTATCAAACCGCAATTGAAACAGATCCGTCTATCCCTTCTTATATATTAAATTCAGTCAAAACTTATCAGTTTGGTTTTAAAACATCTCTTGAAGCTCAGACCGCTGCCGGTATTTGGCGTACTGCAAATTATCCCGGAGATAGTTTAATTAACCGTACAGTTTTATTCCCCTGTAATTTACCGCCATCAAGTGCTGGTTATTGTGCTGTTGTCAACTATTCAACCCGTTCAATGATTTTTGTTTGGGACCCTTCCTATATTGATCCTATTATTGATACTGACGGCGACGGAATACCCGATGATTGTGATATTTATCCGAATGACCCGACACCTTACAAGGTTCGTGCAGTTTCCTATCAAACTTCTGATAATACTTTCAACGGTCCCCGGATTTATCAATGGATGCACACCGATAGAGGACAAACTTATGAACTCGGCACAAAGGACCCTGAAAAATCAGATTTTTTGACTTATTCCTCTCCCTGGGAAGATCCTCCAACGACTTGCACCGGAATTGACACAACACCCGAAAATTCTGAACCAATTCCAGAAAATAATCCTTTTACCACTGATGCACCCACCGGGGAACCTTCAGAAACAGACACGGACCCCGCTTTTCAACCCGGCGAAGTCTCAGACGGTACAGAAACCGGTGATCCTCTTTTAAGGGATATAAAATCCAATACCGGCAAAATTGCAACAAATACGGATCGCCTGGGCGATTACATGAAAGAACTTACAAAAGCCGTCCAGGGCATGGACAGAAACACGGCTATAATTGCTTCCGGTGGAACCGGAACAAGCTCCGGCACCGGTGATGGTAATCAGGAAATCATTGATGCAATTCAAGACCAGGATCAGGCCAATGACACCGAAGCCCAAGGCTATAAATCCAACGCCGAAGGCCTTACCGATAGTTTTAATTATGATGGAACATTAATAGAGGGAACTGATTATCAACCGACACCACAAGATGACCTTGCCGCCGAATCCTGGCTTACCGGCTTCATGAATGACAACCCTATACAGGATTGGATCGATGCTTCCGGCTTTGATACTTCCGGGTCTGTCTGTTCTCTTTCCTTTGTTCATCCTCGTTACGGAAACCTTTCCTTTTCTTTATGCAATTTTGAAAATGATTTTGCACTTGCCGGAAACATTCTTTTTGGTCTTTGCAGTCTTTACGGACTCATGACCATTATAAGGGGGTAATATGTTACCAGTTTTTGACGTTGGCGGTCCAATTCTATGGCTCAAAGATCTTGCAATCAATTTTGCAAAATGGCTTGCATTCCGTGGGCTCATGATCGCCTTATTCACAACCTTAATTCCATTGGCCATTTACGCCGGTTGGAAACTCATCAATGAACAAATCTTTAATTATGTTTTAAGTCATACCGGCTCTGTCGAATCTTTTGGAGCCCTAGTTGAATTAACCGGCCTTGCCGCCTGGCTCGGTGATCTACTCAGATTTCAGGAATGCTTTGCCGTTCTTGCATCAGCTATGCTTTTCCGGTTTGTTCTATCATTCATTAAGAGGTGATCCATGGTAATGAAATTAAATACCGGCGTCCCGGGAGCCGGAAAAACATACCTCATGATCCGGGAGTTCACAAAGCTATTCTGTGATTATGATAAGAATTCCGGCCTTTGGGAATTAAAAAAGATCCATAAAAACAAAATCCTGATATCAAATATTGAAGGCCTGACCCTTGATTTCCTGGACCTCGAAACATTAATGATTGAACGTTGCAGACAATTGGCTGCCGTTGAATACTCAAAAAATCCAAATGTCAAAAATTTACAAGATCAAGATGCCGCCAGCGTCCAGGACTATTATTTTGAGCAATTTTACAATGAGAAAATCCGCTGGTTTTTCGATTACAAATATCAAAAAAGACTTAGGGAAAGATTCGGTGGCCCGGTCATCTATCTGATTGAAGAATGCCAAAGGTATTTTGACTCCAAAGAATTGGGCCGGGCCGATTGGGTCCGGGATGTCCTTTTCTTCTTTGAAAAACATAGACACATAGGATTTTCAATCTTTTGCGATACTCAACACATTTCTAAAATACACAAGGGCATAGCCTGCCTTTTTGAAACCGAAGTTAATGCAAAACCCCGAACCTTATCAGTCATGGGTGAATTCCGTTACAATGAATATTCAGGCGGCGTAAAAACAAATCAAATCCCCATTGTTGAAAAACCGGATCGCCGGGTATTTGCCGCCTATAAATCCATGTCTGAAATTGAAAGCGTAAAGACTAAGAAACCTATCAGGCGCCTTGTTGTTTTTGTCCTTTTTATGCTTTTCGGCTGTTATTTCGCCTATCAACATATTTTTGATCATTTTGGCGGCAAGGTTGAAGCTGCAGAAAGCAAAGTAGATAAGGCAGTCAATATCGATCATTCCAAAATCAAGAAATCATCTTCTCCAGGAGTTGCCGCAGATCCGGCGCTTGAAGATTGGAAACAGCTTTCATTTGTCGTTTCTGAAAGCAAAGGCGTTCTTATCGTACACCCGCATAATAATGCTATCGTTCCTTTAAAGGAGTTCGAATTACCTGTCAAAAGGGTTGGCATTCAGCTTTTTTATAAGGAGACGGGAATATGAAAATTCTTATTGCCTGTGAATTCTCTGGACGGGTAAGAGATGCGTTCATAAAAAAAGGCCATGATGCAGTATCTTGTGATTTATTGCCAACCGAATCCCCTGGCCCTCACTATCAAGGGGATGTTTTTGATATCATCAATGATGGTTGGGACATGATGATTGCTCATCCTCCTTGCACATTTTTATCTATCGTTGCTAACAGAGTTTGGAACGTTGCCGGCCGGAAAGAAAGACGTGAACAGGCTCTTCAGTTCTTTATGGATTTGTATAACGTTGCTATTCCTAAAATCGCCATTGAAAACCCTGTTGGATATGTAAACAGGAAATTTAGGAAACCGAATCAGATAATTGAACCTTATTATTTTGGTGACCCGGTAAGAAAAAAAACCTGTCTTTGGCTGAAAAATCTGCCTTTCCTCGATCATGCAAAAGAAGACAATCTGTTTATGAGAAAAACGCATGTTGAGCCCAGGCCCACATATATATCACCTTCCGGCAGAAATATTCATTTCATAGAAGGACTTCCGAACACTCCGGACAGATCAAAGATCAGATCAAAAACATTTCCCGGGATTGCTAAGGCAATGGCCGACCAATGGGGAAAGTAGAGAATATGGACGCTAAAGAATTAAAAGAATGTTTAAAGCTTCATGCTGCAAAACATGGAATCAAGTCCTTGACCCGTCTTGAACAAGATTATCTTCAGGGCCGTATTGATTACACCGGTTACTTAAACCGCTGTTATGATGAATATGTCAATGATAAAAAATTGTTTCCCGGGAGCCGCTGAAATGTTTCCGGGAATTGCGTATGGTTCACGGCTGAAAAACAGGGGACAGAAGCCTTCTCCTTATGCTTTTCCGTCACTCCCCGCCTTTATTCATATCCCATTGACCAGTACCATGACAAACGCCGGTAATCGGAGCCTTGCAGGTAAACATCAGCTCCAGGACCCGGAAATAATAATCATTTGCCTCTTAAAAATTCTTTTTTTCCAACTGTTACCCCTGCAACGGCAAGATTTTCGTCCGTTAGGACCCTTGTCGGTACTCAATCCGGAATTCACTGGCCAGAAAAAGGCGTTTTGCTGTGCTGCCACCTGTTCACATGCCGGGCTAATCCGGGAGGACCGGAGCGCAAGCGGAGCGGCCGCACCGGACCGGACCGGATCCGCCCGGCATTATACATCAGAGGAGAGTTATAATTATGAATCAGAATAGAGGCGGCGAAGCCGCCGATATGGCACCCGCTTGTATAAGTGCCATATCGGAAACGATGGCTCATGAATTCGATACCCGCCGAATTTTTCCAGGGTATCAATTGCATGTATATCCGCTTTATACTGAGTTCTTGGCCCTGGATGATTTGGAACCTGTCGCAACTGCCGACCAGTTAAAATATGATACCTCTTTAAATGTTCATTGGGTTAAACGTAAAAAACGCCAAAACAAAAAAGATGGACTGCTTTTTCAAAAATATACCGATCCCCTGGCCTATGAACATAGACTTTTTATTGAACCCGAAGGGTCCTCAAGAATCAAACCTAAAAGAGGACAGATAAAAAACGTCTCTAAAAAATCTTCTACCCGGTTAAAAAAGAGAGCTGCAAGGGCTGGCGATTTATCCTTATGGATTGATTTGACCTTCTCTGATGATGTGCTTGAAAAAAAATCAATCTCCGAACGTGCCCAATTTTCCTATTACTGTCTAAAAAGACTGACCAAATATGTCAAAGAAACCTTTGGCCTATATCTGATCTGGAAACGGGAAAATAAAGAACGAAAATCCGGGCAAAATAAAGGGGAAATCATGCCCCATTTCCATGTCCTGTTCGGCGGCATGACCGAACAGCAAAATTCAAAATGGATAGCTATTTGCATTCAGATTCTTATGCAGTGGGTCCAGATCACCGGTACTGATAATGATGATGCCCTGGCCGTAGCCATCAATAAAAAATCATATCGGAAAATAGAAAACCCCAAACATGCAACCTGCTACATATCCAAATATTTTGCCAAAACAGAACCCCTGGACATACCGGAAAATGAATCAATAGGCCGTTGTTGGGGAACGTCAAACAATTGCCCGGATGCAAAACCCCGTAGAATCATTTTAACTCAATGGGAGTCTTTTAGGCTTGTCCGGCATTTAATCCGCAAAAAAAAATTGAACTGTAAAAAGGGCCGGTTCCTTAAATTCCAGCTTCAAAATGGACATGGAACCTTTCTTTTTGAAGAGGATACAGATTTGTTTAGATACCTTGATTTTCTGGTTCCGTTTTGATCACAAATTTTAAAAAAGTTTGTAGGGATCTCTACCAACTTTTTTTAACTGATTGATTTATTGGTAAAAATAAAAATTAAAAATTAAAACCGGTGATTAATTGACTCCCCTTCCCTTCCATACTAAGATTTCATTAAATAAAATCATAGGAGATCTTTGTATGAAAGGGAATATTTATACCCGTCAAAAATGCCCTATTTGCAGCAATCCGCTAATTCATAATGAAAAAAAATCAGGCCTATTCTGTGAAAAACACCCGGAAATACAGGCCAGCAAAGATTTTTATTTAAAATTCGGAAAAGATATCAATAAAAGATTTAAAACCTATGATTCAGCCTATCATTACCTGATCGGACTCCGGTATGAAGTTGAACAAAAAAAATTTGATTTAAGAGACCATCTTTATTCAAACCCATTAAGCTTTTCAAACTTATCAAAAAAATACCTGGAATTTAAACAAAAACAAAATCTTATATCCTTCTATCACATCAAAAGATACATGAACCATGCATCTGAATTTTTTCAAAATCAAAACGTAAAAGATATTAAAAAAAAAGAAATCCGAAACTTTTTAGATTCTTTAAATGTCTCTGATAAAACAAAGAAGAACTATTCAACCCAGCTCCATGATTTTTGGTTCAATTTCCTGTATGAAGAAGAGGAAATCCTAACCCTTGCTCAACTTCCAAAATTTCCTAAAATTGATGTGGAACTCGGTTTCAGAAAACTTGTCGATATGGAAACCAGGGAAAAAATAGTTGATATGATAAAAAAGCTAACCTATCAGAAAAGTCCTAAAATCTGGCTGGCCATTGATATCTTATGTACATATAATAATCTACGCCCGGGTGACATAAGACGACTGAAAGAAGGAGATATTGACCTGGACTATGGGGTATTGACTTTTTGGAGACCGACCAAAACAAAAAAAAATAAAGATCCAAAAGTAATTAGAATCAGAATGCTTGATTTTCACATTGAAGAATTCAGGAGACTGAAATCAGAATATCCCGCCGTTGATTCTGTTCTCTTTTTCAGAAGACCGGACAATGAACCTTTTGGAAAAGACTACCTATATAAGAACTGGAAAAAAGCCTGTAATGAAATCGGAATCGATGACCTTGATCTTTATGGCGGTACCCGGCATTCAAGCATAACTGCCATTGCAAAAGCAGCCGGAAGGGAAACCGCCCGCAAGTATTCCGGGCATCATTCAAACAAAGCCTTTGACCGATATTGTCAGATTGGAGATGATGATACTTTTGATACATCAAAACTCATGGCAAAGATCCGGGGTAAGTCTGTAGAATTTAAAAAAATCGAAGAAAAATAAGGATCAAAAACCGCACCATTTCCGCACCACCATTTGACCCCATAAAAAAACTGAAATACATAAGCATTTCAGTTAGTTATGTGGTACCGAAGAGAGGACTTGAACCTCCACACCTTGCGGTACTAGATCCTAAGTCTAGCGTGTCTACCAATTTCACCACTTCGGCATTACTCGATCAGGCTGGATGGTTGTGGTGCCGAAGGGGAGATTCGAACTCCCACAAGCATACGCTCGCCAGTCCCTGAAACTGGTGCGTCTACCAATTCCGCCACTTCGGCATTAAGCTTTATCCGTCAACCTGCAGACGGGCAATTAAAGATTGCTTAAAAACAACAGTTAGGCTATATATACGTCCTTATGAACTTTGTCAAGATTATTGTTGTAAACATAAAAGGGTACCATGCAGTTAATTGAAAGTTTAGACCAAATTCAAACCCCATTTAAAAATGCAGTTCTTACCATAGGTAATTTTGATGGTGTTCACAAAGGGCATCAGCGTCTTTTTCAACAGATTATCGATAAAGCAAACCAAATCAACGGAACTTCAGTTACCATGACTTTTGATCCACACCCTTTAAAGGCGCTTGGAATTTCAGGCCCTCCGCTGATTACAAGAAGGGATCAGAAAATTGAGCTGATTGAAAAATGTGGAATCGATGTTCTCTTGTGCATCCCCTTCAATATGGAGTTTGCCTCCATTCCTGCCCATAATTTTGTTAAAGATATTCTTGTGAATAAAATTGGTATGAAAGCCATCATAATAGGTGGGGACTATTATTTTGGAAAGGACCGGCTGGGCAATGCAGATCTGCTGAAAATTGAAGGCAGGCAACTCGGATTTGAAACCATTGTTTCCAAATGGGAACATGTTGTCGGTACTCAAAATGAAAGGATCAGCAGCACCCGGATACGGGAAATTGTGATGGAAGGAAAAGTGAATCAGGCCTATAAATACCTTGGCCGTCACTACCAGATCCGTGGGAAAGTGATAAAAGGCCGTCAACGTGGTGGAAGTCAGCTTGGGTTTCCCACCGCCAATATCAAGCTCCACGATGAGTTATGTCCAAAACTCGGTGTTTATGCGGTGACCGTGGAAACCGTAAAGGGCAATTACCGCGGCGTGGCAAATATCGGATTCTCCCCGACATTTGATGATCATCAGTTTACCATTGAGGTCCATATCCTTGATTTCAATGAGGATATATATGATACCAGGATCAGGGTAAATATGATCAAAAGACTGAGGGATGAAAAAAAATTTGCCGGAATCCGGGAGCTTTCCGACCAGATTAAAAAAGATATTGAAATTGCAAAGGAAGTTTTCGAAAAAAATGGCCATTCGTAATATTTTAACCTATCCGGAAAAATCCCTGATGCAGCCATCGGCTAAGGTTGAATCCATAGATGAAGAAATCAGAACCTTGATCGCCGACATGGGAGAAACCATGTTTGATGCCCCTGGCGTAGGGCTCGCTGCCCCCCAGGTGGGAGTAAACAAACGGGTTATCGTATATGATTTCCATGCCGGAAACCCGGATGATGACGGCCTGGCCCATGAATTCAAAGCATTGATCAATCCTGAAATCATTGATGCTTCGGGCAGCATCATCTCGGAAAAAGAAGCCTGTTTAAGTGTGGTTGATTTCAGTGCAGATGTGAAGCGCTATGAAACAGTCGTGGTGAAAGCCCTTGATATGGAAGGCAAACCCCTTGAATTCAGGGCGGATGGTATCCTTTCCGTTATCATGCAGCACGAAATCGATCATCTGGACGGCATCCTGTTCATCAATCGCATCAGCGTCTTAAAACGGACCCTGTACAAGAAAAAACTGGCAAAAGAACTGAAAACCAATTGAAAAAAGAATCTCGAATCATTTATATGGGAACACCGGAATTCAGTGTCCCGGCCCTACAACGACTGGCTTTGCAGGATGATTTCCACGTATGCCTTGTTGTGACCCAACCGGACCGTCCCAAGGGAAGAGGCAAAAAGCTCATGCCTTCACCGGTGAAGCAGGCGGCCCTTGAACTTGGTATTGAAGTCTTTCAGCCGGAAAAAATAAATACCGTTGACACTGAGGCAAAACTATCCTCCCTTGAACCGGATTTTTTTGTGGTTGCCGCTTTTGGCCAGATTCTATCCCAAAGCATTTTAGATATTCCGAAGATTTATCCCATTAATATCCATGCCTCCCTTTTACCCAGATACAGAGGCCCGTCCCCTATTCAGGCCGCTATTCTCAATATGGATAACTGTACAGGCGTCACCACCATGGTGATGGAAAAAGAAATGGACAAAGGGGATATCCTGCTTTCCAAAAGCACGCCTGTGTCGGAAAATGATACTACCGAGGAACTTCATCAGCGGTTGGGGGAAATCGGTGCGGAACTTATTGTAGATACCCTCCGTGCCGTTCTTAAACAAGAATGTTTTCCCAAACCCCAGGATCATGACAAGGCGACTTATGTCAAAATGCTGAAAAAAAGTGACGGCAGAATCAACTGGAATCTTTCCGCCCGACGGATTCAGGCCCATATCAATGCCATGACGCCTTGGCCCGGTGCCTTTTCATCTCTTTTCGGCAAGCCTCTAAAAATCTTCAAGGCTGTGGCCGAAGACCTCCCCTGCCCCGTTGAAGCCGGGACGATTTTTCTTTGTGACCGGTACGGCATCCATGTTTCAACAGAACAGGGAAGCCTGGTCGTTCAAGAGCTCATGGGGGCTTCGGGAAAGCGCTTAAAGGCTGAGGCGTTTTTATGCGGCCATCCCATTGTCCCCCCGGTTAAATTTGATGTCTAAACCATGAAGGACCCCCGTTATCTTGCCCTGAAAGTCCTGGTGGACTGGCATAAAAAAAACCGGACCCTTGATCAGAGCCTTGAGCTGTATTCAGAAGATATCTCCAACCTTCCCAAAAACGATAGAAGCCTTTGTAACGCCATCCTCTTTGGGGTTTTGCGCCAAAGAGAAAGCATGGATTGGACCATTCGTTCATTTACCCATACATCCTTTGAAAAAATAGATGTAACATCCTTATATATTATAAGAATTGCCCTGTTTCAAATCCTGCATATGGACAAAATCCCTGTCTTTGCAGCCATTCATACGGCGGTTGAGATTTCTAAGGCCTTGTCGGGCAAAAGAACGGCCGGATTCATCAATGCCGTCCTGCGAAAGGCGGCTGAAAATGATGACGCCCTTTCTTTGCCGGATAAAAAAACAGAACCGGATAAATTTTTATCCGTAAGCTATTCCTTTCCCCTGTGGCTGTCCAAAAAATGGATTCACGCCTTTGGGTTTGAAAAAGCAGAGAAATTATGCCGACAGATCAATACCATACCCTCCATCACCATCTGCTGCAACAGATTAAAGACAAACCGGCAATTCCTTTTGGAGCAACTCCAGTTATGCACTAAAAACATCCAAATGACCGATTATGCCGCCCACGGCATTTGTTTTTCAAACCCGGTATTACCGGTTCAGGAATTAGAAGCTTTCCAACTTGGCCTGTTCCATGTTCAGGATGAAGCAGCCCAGATCGTTACCGAATATCTTGCTCCTGAACCGGGTGAAACCGTTCTGGATTCATGTGCAGGCTTTGGCGGAAAGACCTTTCATATGGCTCAGCTCATGGACAATAAAGGCCTGGTAATCGCAGCGGATCTTGACCCCGAAAAACTAGAAACCCTTCAAATGGACGCAAAAAGACTTGGCATCCATAATATTCAAACCAAACCCATGGATCTTTTAAAGGCTTCCATCAAAGACTTTGATATTTATTTTGACCGGGTCCTTGTTGATGCTCCCTGCACAGGGCTTGGGGTTTTGCAACGCAATCCCGATGCAAAATGGAAACGGACTCCAAAGGATATCGAACGGCTCGCAGCCAAACAGAAAAAAATGATCAATGCTGCGGCCAACCTTGTTAAACCAGGCGGAATTCTGGTCTATGCCGTTTGTTCCTGTGAAAAAGAAGAAAATGAAGCCGTAATTCATTCGTTTTTGGATAAACGGAAGGATTTTTCAATTGATAAAAATTCCCATTCTGATAAATATGCTGTATTGATAACCCATGAAGGGTTTTTAAAAACCTATCCGGATTCAAAGAACATGGATGGATTTTTTGCAGCCCGGTTAATAAGAAAAATTAAATAACAAACCCATTATACAGGAGAATCCCCATGGGAATCATTGCCCCTTCCATATTGTCGGCAGATTTTACCAGGCTTGGCGAGGAATTGAAGGCCATTGAGCGAGCAGGTGCCGACTGGATCCATATCGATGTGATGGACGGACATTTTGTTCCCAATATCACCTATGGACCCATTATGGTTGAAGCCTGTAAACGAGCCTCCAACCTGGTGCTGGATGTCCACCTCATGATTGAAAAACCCGACCTTATCATCCCGGACTTTGCCAAGGCAGGGGCCGACTATATTTCCGTTCATGCCGAAGCCTGTACCCATCTCCACCGAAGCCTTCAACTCATCAAAAGTTTTGGCGTCAAATCGGGTGTGGCTTTGAATCCTGCAACCCCCCTGTCATCCATCGAATATGTGATGGATCAACTGGATTTTATCCTCATCATGAGTGTTAACCCGGGATTTGGCGGACAAAAATTCATAGACTCCAGCATTGATAAAATAAGGCTTTTATCGAATCAATTAAAGGAAAGAAATCTCAAGACCCTCATTCAGGTGGACGGCGGGATCAATCAAGATACGATTAAAGCGGTTTCTCAAGCAGGGGCCTCTTCTTTTGTGGCCGGATCAGCCATTTTCCATACCGATGACTATCAGAAAACCATTTCCCTCCTCCGTGAGAACATGTAAAAGACCGTCTTGAATATTTTTCTGATTTTCATTCTTACCCTGGTTCATTTTACGGGAGATTTTTATTCTTCATTTTTTATTCCCTTATTGCCTGAGTTTGTCGACAAACTCAGCCTGACCCTTGCCGAGGTCGGATTACTGACCGGGGCAACCAGATTGCTGGCCTTTATCGTTCAACCGGCAGTGGGCTTTCTGGCTGACCGATACGAATCAAGAACCTTTGTTTTATCAGGCCTTTTTTTTACCCTTTTCTTTATTCCCTTTTCCGGAATGGCACCGAATTTCTGGACCCTTATGATCGCTCTATGCCTTGGTTCCCTTGGATCATCCATGTTTCACCCGGCTACCACCGGAATGGTGGCCTTATATTCCGGGAACCGGACCGGATTAAGCCTTTCAATTTTTAACACCGGCGGAACCCTTGCCTTTGCCCTGGGTCCGGTATTCATCACCTGGTATGTGGCAAAATTCGGCCTGGAAAACATGCCCTATACGATGTTTTTAGGTGCCCTTGTTTTTATCTTCTGCCTGAGATACCTTCCCCTTCCGGTGAGTGAAAACCTTTCTCATCTTGGATTTCTAGGGTCCCTGAAAGAAATGCTCGGCAAGGTGTATACATCCATTTTCCTGATCTGGTTGGTAATGGTGCTTCGAGCCGTTGCCTCTCAAACCTTTATGACCTTTATGCCCATACACCTGGTGAAAAACGGGCATACGCTTGTCTCAGTGGGGTTTATTGTGTCTTTTTTTACTCTGGCCGGCACCCTGAGCGGTCTTCTGGCAGGCTGGCTGGCAGACAGGACAGAGTTTAAAAAGCTGTTTTTTATCTTTCATGGATTGATGACCCCTGCCCTGCTTTTATTTTTATATCTTCCCGGCTCCTTTGTTTATCTGGGTTCATTTCTTGCCGGGTTTATGGCCCTTGCCTCACTTCCGCTGGGGGTAATCATGGCCCAGAAACTCGCCCCCAAATCCAGGTCCATGGTTTCCAGTCTGATGATGGGGTTTGCCTATGGATTGGGAGGAGCCGTGTCTCCCTTGGTGGGAAAACTGGCCGATATTTACGGTCTTGAAACGGTTCTTTTCTATTCCGCCTTTGTACCCATGGTCAGTTTAATCTTTATTCTGAAATTTCCAACGAACGAATAATAACGACTATATAAAAATATAAACGCTATGATATCCAGATCCAATCCGGATCGAGAAGGCGTGTCCCATTCATATGGTCTTTAATTGTCGCTCACCGGGTGAGGTTTTGCATGCTTTAGCAAACTCATCAAGGCTTTGTTCAAGGATTTTAAGCTCTGTTGATTCGCAGATCTCAAGTCTGTCCTCACCCCTTTTTTCAAATTCGGACAAGACATTGGCAATTGTAAGAGACTCAATATCCCGGGCCGGGACATAACCGATCTTTTTTTTCATATTGACTTCAAGAAGAATATTGCAGTCTAACAGTTTTCCCAGCAGTATATTCACCGTTTTCAACGGTATTTTTATTTCCGAGGCAATGTCAAGGCCCGAAGCCGGGGCTTTTATATTTGCAAACCGGATGATACAGAGATGGACAATTCGCAATGCTATGAGCTTTTCCAAACGGATGCTGATATTATCATGATCGCTGTCAGAAAATCCCAAAGCATCTTTATTCTCCCATAAAAATGCGATTTCAGCTCCGAATAAAAAAATTAACCAGGATGTCTGAATCCAGATCAAAAACAAGGGAAGGGCGGCAAAACTGCCGTAAATCGCATTATAATTTGAGACACCGGCCTGAAATTTAAAATAAGCCATCTGGACAATCTGATAGATGGTACCGGAAACCAATCCGCCAACGATGGCAGCGGTGATATTGACTTTTTTATTGGGTATGAAAAAAAAGAAGAAAATAAACAGCAGCCAGATCGTTAAAAACGCAAAAAGGTTAAACCCCAGTGAAATTAACCGTTCAAAATTGTCAGGCAGGTTGATATAGGACAAAAACCTTGTCAGATAGGCGGTAATAAAAATATTGGCACTGCTGGAAAAGATAATCAACATACCGGCACTGACTGAAATGGCGGCATAATCCGTAATTTTTCGAATCAGCGGACGGTTATCCGTGACACACCAGATTTTATTAAACGCAGTTTCAATATGTCCTACGAGTTTAATCAATACGTAAAAGAGCAGGATAACGCCGAAAATAGCCATCAAACCGCCTTTTGTTCTTTCCAGGAGACTATTCGAAAAGAAGAGGATATTCTGAATCACCTGCTCTTGCCCGGCAAATAATTCAAGAACCCGGCTTTCAAGGAATTCCTTAAACCCGAATCCCTTGGCAATACCAAAGGCCATGGCCATAATAGGGACGATGGATAAAAAGGTCAACAAGGTCAATGATGACGCGTGTAGATCATACCGTTCCTTCCTGAATTCTTTAACCGCAGAGATAATGACGATGAAAAACTGCTTAAAAGGCGAAAATATATCTGTTTGAAGACAATGCATCACCATATTTCCCATTTGAAAAATAATCCGACCGATAAAAGATGATACGCCATGATAACCTTTTCAGTCAATGAATAGGATTTTTTGTTAGTTTTTTTTTCTCAAATACTCCGGTCCTTGGAATTTCCTTTCAAAAGAATTTAAAAAAGGTGTAAAGAACAGTATGAATAGATCAAAGATTGTTCTGGTTCAACCCCCCATAGAGGATTTTTACCTGACAAAGAAAAGGACCATTCCCTATGGGCTGGCCTGTATTGCCGCCTGCGTGAGAGCCAAAGGCTTTAACGTTGAAATACTGGATGGCCTTTCAACCGGGAAATCCGTAATCATTGATTATCCGGCGGAATTTTCTTATCTGAAATCTTTCTACCCCCGAAACGACATCTCGAATTTTTCCCTTTTCCATGAATTTAGGCATTTTGGTTACAGCTATGAACATATCGGAACTAAAATAAGGGAAATTCAACCCTTTCTGGTCGGCATTTCCTCTTTGTTTACCGCCTATGGCAATGAAGCCTTAAAAACAGCGGAAATCATTAAAAAATTTTATCCCCAGTGCCTTATTGTCATGGGGGGGCATCACCCGACATTTTTTCCTGAAAAAATACTGGACTGCCGTGCTGTTGATTTTGTCCTTCGAGGAGAAGGAGAAAAATCTTTGGCCCTTCTCTGTGACGCCTTAACAACCGGTTCTGATCCGGCGGATATTCCAGGGATAGCGTTCAAAAAAGACGGGTCACTTTATATTTCAGACCCGTCCTGGATCAAAAATCCGGATGAATTTTCTTTTCCCGCCATGGATCTTGTAAACCATGGATTTTACAAAAGACATAAACGATATTCCACCCTTGTGATTTCCAGCCGGGGCTGCCCCATGCAATGTTCATACTGCTCGGTGTCGGCATCGTCTGCCTATGCGCCGTTCCGGCAAAGGCCCGTTAAAGATGTCGTCAAGGAAATAAAAATACAAATCGAATGCCGTGATATCGGCTTCATCGATTTCGAAGATGAAAATCTCTGCCTCAGTAAGTCCTGGTTTCTGGATCTGTGCAGCAGACTTCAACCCCTTCTGGAAGGAAGAGATATTGAAATGAGAGCCATGAACGGACTTTATCCCCCTTCCATTGACAATGATATTGTAGCAGCCATGAAAGCTCTTGGGTTCAAGGCTCTGAACCTTTCCCTCGGATCGACCTCAAAAGACCAATTAAAACGGTTTCAACGGCAGGATGTGATCAACGCCTATGAAAAAGCCCTGAACCTGGCCCGGGATAACGGCCTTGAATGTGTGTCCTATCTCATTGCCGCAGCACCGGGGCAGACGGCGGATAGCTCCCTGAAAGACCTTCTATACCTTGCAGGGAAAAGAACCCTTGTGGGCTTGTCCATTTATTACCCTTCTCCCGGAAGTCTGGATTTTCAGACCTTAAAGGATCTGGGCATGCTGCCTGGCTCATCGAGTCTCATGCGATCCAGTGCGCTTCCCTTTGATGATTCCACATCGAGATTAGAGGCCGTCACCTTGTTAAGGCTTTCAAGAATCATCAATTTTATGAAACATCTTATGGATGTTTTTGGAAACATACCTGACCCTGAAATTGTTCCTGATGTTTCAATCTTCCCCGTTGTTAACAGGGAGACGGTATCCCGAAAACTTTTACAATGGCTTCTGTATGATGGAAAAATTAGGGGGGTAACCGATACGGGGAATATCTATACCCATCTATCAGATGATGGCCTGGTAAAAAAATGTATCGAAAATTTGAAAGCCATTGAAATCAAAGGAGTCAGATAAGATGTTCCTTGACATGGGAGCATATCCTGCCATGCACCATGGAAGCGATTTCATCGGTTTCCATATTCTTGAAGATTTCATAGGGAATCTCATCCAGAACCCGGATCTGCATTTCATGTTTTCCCGTAAGAACAAGGGAGTGTTTGGGCAGAGCATCCTTGGTATTGTTGATGACCAAGGGCAGAATGGGTTTTTTCATTTTTTTGGCAAGAATGAAAGCACCTGGTTTAAAGGGTTTGACAATACCGTCTGTTGACCGGGTTCCTTCCGGGAACAGCATGATGGAAATATTCTGCTCCAAGAGCTTCTCACACTGATGCATCATGTTCAGTATACTGTGTTTGTCTCCCCTTTTCAGCTTGATATATCCGTTTAAAAACATATTCCAGCCAATAAACGGCAGCATGAAAACTTCAGCTTTCGAAACCCACCTGAAAGGAAAAAAAAGACGGTAGACGACCAGAATATCTAGCTGGGATTGGTGATTGGAAACAATGACATAGGATTTTTTCATATTCATTTTATGACGGTCCATAATGTTTACCGACCATATGGGCATGCACCAGATATACAAGGATGCCCAGAAAGATGAAAAAAGATTCAGGAGGATGAGGCGTTTATCAAAAAAATGGGTGGAAAACCGGATAAAAAGGGCAACAAAAAACAGAACACCCGAACTCAGCCCTATAAATGCAATATAAGCATATGAAAAAAAAATCTTTCCAACGCTCTTAAAGCTCATAAGGGGTAAGGCTTTCCCATCCGTTTTCCGTTACAAGAATCGTCTGCTCAAACTGGGCGGACAATGATCCGTCATTTGTGACGGCTGTCCATCGGTCTTCAAGCACATGAAGCTCTTTTTTTCCCAGATTGATCATGGGTTCAATGGTAAACACCATACCCGGCACAAGGGCAATCCCCTTTCCCTTAGTGCCGAAATGAAGCACCTGGGGCTGTTCATGGAAATCGGTTCCCACTCCGTGCCCGACGAATTCCCGGACTACGGAACAGCCCTGTGATTCTGCATAGCTTTGAATGGCATAACCGATATCCCCGAGGGTTGCGCCGGGGGTGACGGCCCCTATTCCTCTTTTCAAGGATTCGGCAGCCACGCTGACTATTTTTCGTCCTTTTTCCGTGGGGGTCCCGACAAAAAAGGTTTTGCTGGCATCGGCATAATATCCATTCAGAATAGGGGTAATATCCACGTTTACGATGTCCCCATCCTTGAGCACCCGGTTTCCAGGAATGCCGTGACAGATCACCTCATTCACGGAAACACAGACACTTTTAGGGAATCCCCGGTAATTCAAAGGGGCCGGAACTGCTCCGGCCCGGATGGTCTGCTCATGAACAAAAGTATTGATGTCCTCGGTCCTGAGCCCGGGTTGTATCATCAATTCCACCTGGTTCAGAATAGACATTAAAAGTGTTCCGCATTTCCGGATGCCTTCAATTTCGTGGGGTTCTTTTAAACGGATATCATATTTTTTCTTATATTCTTCCTTGATATTCATTTCTATCTTCAAATTTCGACAGCAGTTTTTATATTTTATTCCGCTGCCACACGGGCATAAATCATTGCGCCCGATTTTCACCGATCTGTTTTTCATCATCGATTCAACTCCGGATGTCCCCACAGGGAATGGGGATATGCGCTTTCAATTCTGATCCTGACCATATCCCCGATCTTGAAACTGCTGGATGGAAAATGCACAATTTTATTGGATTCGCTTCTTCCTGTCACCTGTTCCATATTTTTTTCAAAAAATTCAAATCCATCGTGTTTCTTATTGCTTTTTCCTTCAATCAGAACTTCCAGTGTCTTTCCGACCTGCTCTTTGTTTTTCTTCTCGGTATACGCTTCCTGTAATTGTAATAAAAGATTCAGCCTGTCAAGTTTTTCTTTTTCATCCAGTTGGGCTGAAAACTTCGCCGCAGGAGCGGATGACCTGCTGGAATATGCAAAAGCAAAGATGGAATCAAACTCCACCGCCCGGATGAGATCCAGGGTATCATTAAAATCCTCAACAGTTTCCGAGGGGAACCCGACAATGATATCCGTGGAGAGTGAGATATCAGGGCACTGTCTTTTTAATTCAAGAATCTTATCAAGGTACTGCTGTCTTGTATATCCCCGGTTCATCTTTTGTAAAATCCGATCAGACCCCGATTGAACTGGGAGATGAAGGTGATTGCAGACTTTTTCAAGATCCCGGATGGCATACATCAAATCCAGGGAAAGATCCTTGGGATGGGATGTGGCAAAACGGATGCGATATATCCCGTCAATCTGATTAATTTTTTTCAAGAGTTCGGGAAAGGAGATTTCCCCTTCTTTTTTTCCGTAGGAATTGACATTCTGCCCCAAAAGGGTCACCTCTTTCACACCGGAACCAGCCAGAAGCGTGATTTCTTCCAGTATATGCTCAGGCTTCCGGCTTCTTTCGTTTCCACGGACATAGGGAACCACACAATAGGTGCAAAAATTTTCACATCCCTGCATAATGGTGACAAATTTTGAAACCTTATTTTCTTCAAAACTGCAGGCATCCGGCAGAGATTCATAGATCATGGGCGAATCTTCAATATCCACTATCCTGGAGCTTCCGGATTGAATCGCCCGGATATGCCGGCTGAATCGTGAAAAAGCCCGGGTTCCCAATACAATATCCAGGTGCGGGACCCTCTCAAAGGCTTTCTCTCCTTCCTGCTGGGCCACACATCCGGCCATCACCGTAATCAGATGCGGCCTGGTTTTTTTGATCCGGCTGAATCGTCCCAAAAAACTATAGGCTTTTTCCTCTGCTTTATGCCGGATCGAACAGGTATTGCAGACCACAACGTCTGCTTTGTCCATATCATCGGTCTTTTCAAACCCGCAAGAATTAAGAATGGATGCGAGTTTTTCGGAATCATAGACATTCATCTGGCAGCCGATGGTGTAAATAAAGGCATATCTACTAGATTTCATCAAACATAAAATCCTTTTTTAAATCCTCAACCACCAGCATAGCCGTTTCTATCCTGTCCGGTGCTATGGCAAGCCGGATATGGCCTGTTTTCGCATCAAGGGTGGTGGCAACGGCGACTCCCTCATGGGCTTCAAAAATAAATTTAATAAAACCGATTTTTGTTTTATCCACCCGGTATTCTTTATATGCCATATCCATGAATTTATCTGTTATTCCTTGCTGAAACGGTCTCTGTGAATTTTGGGTGATCTTCTGGGCGGGGCCTTGGCCTCCATGGCAGGTGTTCCAATTAAAACAGCACCGGCCACATCCAGCTCTGTTGGAATATCAAGAACGGTTTTCAATGAGGCGGGATTGAAGAAAGTAAACCATAACGAATCAAGGCCTATATCTGTAGCCTTCAGCAGCATATTCTGGATACAAGCGGAAGTGGACTGAAGGGCGCCGTGGGGTTGGCCGAAATAATTTCCCAGTCCGCCTTTATTGGGGTTATAGACAACCACCAGTATCAGGGGAGCTTCTCCGATAAAATTCATGGGATATTTTTTCGCCCAGGCAGGCCCGTTATTGTCCTCAATAATCTGTTTGGCCTCAATTCCTGTTTTCTGAATCTGGGCCTTGACCGCAGGATCGGTCACCGATATAAATTCAAAGGGTTGCTCATTCAACGGACTTGGGGCCCACTGCCCTGCTGTTACAATGGCCTGTAATTGATCTTCGGTAACGGGAACCGGTTTAAATGCCCTGCAACTGCGCCTTTTTTTTATCAATTCATCAAATTCCATTTGCGATTTCCTTTCTCAAATGATGCTGCCCGGTTATTGATTCATAGAACCCCTAAAATGTCCACAGTATCCATTTAAAAGAGGTTCAAGTCAATAAAAGAATGGGGCTGCCAAAACCATCGACACGATTTGACTTTATAACCGTTTGCTTATATAAAATGTCACATTAATATGGATACGATACTCACATACTCTGAACCTGACAAGGCTGCTGTTGACCTCTTAATTGAAAGATTGAATTGTCATCCTCTCCTGGCAAGACTCTTATCGGCAAGAAATATCGTGACCGCCCGGGAGGCTGAATCTTTTCTGAATCCAAGTCTTAAAAATCTGCCTGATCCGTTTATGTTAAAAGACATGGACATTGCCGTCAAAAGAATTTATAAAGCCCTTGAAAACAGGGAAAAAATCCTTGTATTCGGTGATTTTGATGCTGACGGCATTACGGCCACGGCACTTCTCGTTGATTTTCTAGAATACTGCCATGCCGATATTGCATGGTATATCCCCCACAGGATAAAAGAAGGGTACGGTCTTCAACCCGATCATATTTTGATGGCAAGGGATCAGGATGTGGACCTGATCATTACGGTCGACTGCGGGGTTACAAGTCTTGAAGCGGTGAAGGACGCCGGTCTGGAAGACATTGACGTGATCATCACGGATCACCATGAACCTGGTCCTAAACTGCCGGATGCCCTTGCCGTGATCGACCCGAAACGTGACGACTGCAAATCCTGTCTGACCTATCTTGCAGGTGTCGGCGTTGCCTTCTTCCTTGTCATGGCCCTGCGAAAATTCCTAAGGGAGAAAGGATTCTGGGAAGAACTCACCGAACCCAATCTGCTGGAAAGCCTGGATCTGTTTGCCATCGGTACCATCGGTGACATGGTCCCTCTGGTTCATATCAACCGGTCGCTCTGTATTGCCGGATTCAAACGCATCCGGCAGGGCCTGCGCCCGGGATTAAGATCTCTTGCCGATATCTCTAGGCTGGATATCACTAAAATTGATTCAGATGATATCTCCTATAAAATTGTTCCCAGGATTAATGCGGCGGGCAGGATATCCCACGCAAGGATCTGCGTTTCCCAGCTCACGGACACGGATCGGGGAAGGATTGAAAAAACAGCCGCCCTTTTGGACCAATTAAACACCAAACGCCGGAAAATCGAACAGGAGATTGTTGCCGACATTGAAAAAAGACTCGTTAAAACCCCTCATCTGCTGAATTCAAAGCTATTGTTTTTATGGGACGATAAATGGGATCCGAGTGTTCTCGGCATTGCCGCCTCAAAACTTTCAAAAAAATATTTCTGTCCCGTGGTTTTACTCTCCACCGGCAATGGGGATGCCGTCGGCTCCTGCAGAAGCATTAATCGAATCAATATCCATCAGGCCTTAACAGAATGTGAACCCTTGCTGGTCAGATTCGGCGGACATGCCATGGCCTCGGGCCTGACCGTTAAAAAAGACAATTTACACCGCTTGAATCAACAATTGCTGACCCATATTGAAACCTCATATTCACAACAGGATTTTCAAAAATTTTTGACGATTGATGCCGTTCTTGACCCCCAGGACATTGATATTCATATGGCAAGGGAGATAGACCGGCTCAGACCCTTTGGCATGGAAAACCCTGAACCTGTTTTCCTGTGTGAGAACCTCAATGTGGCCTCATCTTGTATCATCGGCAATTCCCATCGAAAAATGACCCTGGAACGGTCCGGTGTCTCCAAACACCCCATTGAAGCGTTTCATTTTAATATTAGTGATCCTGCCAACCTCCCGGTTTATTATCCAAAAATTGCTTTTAAAATAAAAATCAACAAATTCAGAACCAACACGGTTCAAATAATTATCGAAGATCTTTAGATCTTTTTCCTTGATAAATATATGACATTTAATATATAGATATGTGTTGATATATAATTATTGGGAGCAAAATTAAGGATAATTCAATGGCAAAATTATTTTATACCGGAAACAGGGAAGCAAAACTTCTTTCAAAAATTGAAACCT
This sequence comes from Desulfobacula sp., assembly GCA_023701135.1. Classification (GTDB taxonomy): domain Bacteria; phylum Desulfobacterota; class Desulfobacteria; order Desulfobacterales; family Desulfobacteraceae; genus Desulfobacula. The sequence continues at coordinate 281,225 of JAMPXP010000001.1, forward strand.
CCAAAGAGCGCGAAAGAATCAGAACCATCAGCACCATCCGGGATAATGTCGATGCTTTTTCCAATAAGGTTGCCATGAAATTGATTGAAAAAGGACTGGTTGAGACAGTTTCCAAATCCAGCATTGAGAACCAGATTGCAAGATGCCTGGATACCCTGTGCAAAGCGGAAGATTTTGATATCGATTATATGATTGCACCCTTACGGACCATTGTGCCGAATCCCAATGTTGCAAGCCTTTACCTGACAGCCTTCATAGTTGAAAAACTCATCCACCACAAGGATGTCATAGATATCTTCGGCAGTGACGAAGATATCTATTTCTGCATCCAAAAAGAGCTGTCTGCTATCCTGCCAAAAGGTTGATTTTTATTTTTTGACCCATTGTCCTTCCCGGTTTTGGTAAAATTCACCGGGATTTGCCTTTTCCGCTTTTCTTGCCCCCTGCACGGCTTCAACCACCTCCAGACTGGTATTTTGCTGTTTTGCAAAAATCTCATATACGGTTTTTCTGTCTGCATTTTCTGCAGCGATCACATCTTCCATGACCCTGTTTCCGGTCACATATCCTAGATATCCCCGGTTCCCCTCTCCTATGATTCCCTTGGTCTTAAGGTCGGCAATGACCGGGAGTCTCTGGATCATTCTGTCTTTTACGGCATCCGCCAAAGCACAGGGGGGCAGCAGCAAGAGAAAAACCATGAGCAAAGGAATCATTTTCCATAAATTACGAGTATTCATAAGGCCTCCTATTCTTTTTTTATTTTATTTTCAGCAGCTTCAAGATCATCAAAATAGCTGTCCAGGGCTTTTTCTACCCGGACATTCACATCAATGGTAATATGAATGGGCTTAATTTCAACGGGCTTTACGTCTATCTGATGGGTTGACTGACAGCCTGGAAAAACATAAAGAATCAGGAATAATGCTGCTATCATCCGATTTCTGTTCATGGGTGCTCCTTTTTTATTTCAATATGGATCTTAACTGATTACCAAATTTCATGACATCGTTAAAGGGAAGTTTTAAATTTACATCCAGTTTTATGCCCTGAAAATGTGATCCCGGACTGGAAGCATCGACCCTTATAAAACCGCCGAATTCTTTCTTAAACTCAAAGGGTAAAAGTCCTGTGGGTTTGCCGTCCAATTCCATATTGACAACCAGGGTATCTCCCTGGGTATTTAATGTCAATTTGGCCCATTCATAATCAAAATTCTTTAACGCCTCCCTGGCCACATCAAGCTGAGAAAATTCGGGGCTATCCATGGGGATACCGGCAATGATTTTATCCGTATTTTCAATCACGACTTTCCCTCGGCTGCCGGGTGTAGAAAATAAGAATCCATTATTAAATGAAATCCGGCCGTCTTTATAAACCAAAGGGATTCTGCCGCTTAGCGTGCCGTCCCCTTCTGCATGGAAGGCCCCCATCTGCTTTAAAAGCTCGGTCAGTTCCAGACGATCGCAGAAAAGAGTGAGGTGATGTTCCTTGTTTTCCTGGGGAAACCGGATGGATTCCGTTGAAACAATCCCATTACACCATTTGAACCGGATATTTTCAATCAAGAGGGATTTGGCGTCTTCGAGGCTGAATTGTATTTTTGCCTCACTGATTCTGATTTTTTTGATGTCAATGGATTGAATCGTCATTGTCTGCCCTGGAACGGTCTCAGGAACCAGAAGGTTATTGAAATCAACCCGAGAATTGATGCCGTTCAGTGTTACATCCAATTCCGGAAAGCGGAGCCTGGTATCGTTTATATTCACCTGCATCCGGGTATTCAACCGGCCATGGGTGTATTCCAGAGATCCTTGAGCAGAACCGGAAAGATCCAGTTCAAAGGGCTTTTGTTTTCCAGGGGTGATTTTTTGGATATCGGCAAAATTCAATTTAATCGGTTTTGTCTCATAATTGACAACAGCCTTGAGTTCTTTTTCAAGGTCAAATTCCGTCTTGAGCAGAACGGTAATATCAGGAAGGGTGTTAGATAAAATCCGGCCGTCAATCCTGAACCGTCCTGCATGGGTTTGAAGAATACGACCGTTTGTCCCGAAATGATATTGATCGTTATATGTTATGGATGAAATTGAAAATTTTCCACCCGGATTTTCCGTTGAGGCCGGAAACCGGATGGGGACATCAAAAGACATTCCCGATGCCAGAGTTTTATACCGGGTGGATTGAATTTTCCCCTGAGAGGATGCAATTCGTATCCATGTGTTGGGAATCTTATTGTCATCCATGAAAAAATTCCCGGAAATCTCTATATCCGGAAAGGATCCTTCCATGACCTCATCTATGAATGAAACAGGCCCTGTATGGATGAAAAATTCAGAGGTCAGCCCTTTTGTTGTATCTATTTTAACATCATATTTCATTTCATTTTCAGACAGCAGGGGATGGGTGATGCCAAAGGTGCCGGCGGCATTGATGAGATGGTCCTCCCTTGAAATTTTTGCTTTGAGTTCTTTTACAGCTATATCCACCGGTTTGATGAGATCGATCCGGGAAACCTGAAGATCCCATTCGTTTCCCGGCGCAAAAGATTCCAAGGTGAAGTCGATGGCACCGTTGAACAGCATTTCATTCATATTTTTACGGATATAGGGAACAAAATGATCCATATGAAAGGATGAGGCCTCAACCCTCACATATTCAATTCCTTTTGTAAAATCATAGGTCAGATGTGAGATAATGGTTTCTCCAAAGAGATGAATCTTTGCCTGAATCCTCATTTTTTTATCTTCCCGACCCAGACTTGACATCAGTTCAAAAGGAATCAGGAATTCATCACCCAATGCCGCAATGAGAATTTTGCTGTTTTCTACAAGGATCTTTTGGGGCAGAAACCCTAAAAAAGCCGACCCATCGAATCGGCTTTCCGGAGATGAGGCCGCTGGAAAAGAAAGCCCTTGCAGATGAATTTGATGATTTTGATCCAGGACTGCTTTAACATTTACACCTGAAATTGTCACTTTATCCATTAGAACCCCTTTAAAGGGTCCTATCGTATAATCGAGACGGATGGAATCAATGGACAGATCCTGACCGACTCTGATGTTTGAAATAAAGGCATTGGAAATCCCTATTTTTTCAATAGAAAAATCTAGACCTGCGGTTTTTAAAAATTCCGGGAGACTTTTTTGTACCTGTGATTCAAGGATCAACGGAAGATTTGTGAAAAGAAAAAAAACAAGGATGAAAATGCCGAGGAGAATAAAAAGAGCGGGTCTGATGAATTTTTTAAATAGCATTTTTTATATTCACCGTAAGATACATATCTCCTTTTAATCCGGCAGCGGTGGATTTTCCCATTCCCTTTAATTTCAGTTTTGTTCCCTGTTTTACACCCGGCGGAATTTTAACCTTGTACAGAGGCTTATAAAATCCCCATGGAATCGTGACCAGTTTCTGGGCCCCGGTGATGGATTCTATGGTGGTCACTTCAATATTTCCGGAAAGATCCAGGCTGCCGGTTTCATTTAATGGGGTGATCATCTGCAGCTTGGGGGTGTGTTTTCTGGCCGTATATTGACCGATCTTTTTGTTCAGGCCTGTTTCCGGAACCCTTGTATTGAATTTTACCATTAAAAACCCGGCAGCAAACCCCCCTATATGGGCCCACCAGGCAATACCGGCACCGGCGCCGCTTCCGGTGGCGTTTAAAACCTGCATAAAAAACCAGATCCCAAGAAAAATAAATGCCGGAATCTCCACAAACCATGGAATGATGATAATGGGAATAAGGGTCAGTATCTTTGATTTTGGAAACAAAAGAAAATATGCCCCCATAACCCCTGCGATGGCGCCGCTGGCGCCGATGGTCGGCATGGAGGAAGCCGGGTTTGTTAAAAAATGAAAAAATCCGGAAATGGTCCCGCAGATGAGATAAAACCCAAGAAACCGCAGGGATCCGAAATGCTCTTCCACATTATCCCCAAAGATATAAAGGCTCCACATATTACCCATAAAATGAAGGAATCCGCCATGGAGAAACATATAGGAAAAAACAGAGAGGAATTGATTGGCTGTGGAAAAATACTTCGACATCTCAGGGACGCTATATTTGGCAGGCACAAGTCCATAGGTATAAAAAAAAGCCTGGTTATCAAATCCGATCTGAATCTGGACAATAAAAACCAAAAGATTAACGGCCATCAAAAAATAGGTCACCACAGGAAGGCTGTAAGACGGCTGATTATCTCGAATGGGTATCATTGAATCACCCGTAAAATATGATCTTTTTCAAGCTCACGTTTAAATTTTTTCAGAATCACCATCACGGCATCTTCTATAGTGAAATCCGTATCGTCCATAGATTCGAAATCGGCACAGTCCTGCAAAAGCGATTTGTTTTCAGTATCAAACCCGACCCTGTGCCGGATATAGTCCAGAAATGTGAAATATAAAACAGAAATATCCGTCGGTTCAAGCCTTGCCATAAAGGTCCGGGTCTTTAAGGGAATGTCCTGGTACAACAGGTCCATACAGGCATTCAGATCCTGCGGAAACGCCTCCCTGAAAGGCTCGGAAGGGATATAAGCCCGGGTCTCTCTATCCTTGCGGGTATCTAGAAATAAAAGGTAAAGCAAAACTTCAAGAATGGTTTTGACATCGGCATATATACCCGGCATGGTGCTCTGCCGGGGGCCGGCCACATTCAAAACCAGGATCTGATTCTCCAGAATAAAGGATTTTAAAATAACGGCCGCCTCAAATTCTTCAGACTGGGATAGGTCAACATAACAGTTGGGCCTTCCCATCAGCTTTGCAAATGTCCGGGTAAACTTTGATCCACCCGTAAGCTCACCACGGGAAAGAATCACTGTCCCATGGGAGTCAATGACATTGAGTTTTGTTCTTTCCCTGTAATCCTCACTCCCGGTTTCAGTGAGCCTGTATTTCTCCTTTAAGGGGCCATCCTCTGCTCTTCGTCCCTTTGGAATCCATCCGCCATGATTCATATTGAATTTGAGGGCAATATCAAGCGCTGCTCTGTCAGCTCCCGTCTGTCCGCCCGAAACTATTTTTTTCAGCATCACAATCGTATCACTTGTCTTTAAACCATTCCTTTTCTATAATAACAACAAGGGGTATAAGTTCAATAACAATTTTTGTTGAATAAGAAAACCGTCTGCCTATGAATATCCTTTCCAGAACCGACTGTTTCAAGCTGATCAAAACCATGGACATGATGGATCATATTATTGACCACTCGGTCATGGTATCCAATGTTACCCTTTTTTTATGTCGTGAACTCAAAAAGAACTCGGCTATGATCAACGCTGAGCTTGCGGTTTCTGCCGCACTGCTTCATGATATTACCAAAACCAGGAGTTTTTCCACCAGGGAAAACCATTCCGAAACCGGAGGGTGTTTATTAACGGACATGGGATACCCTGAAGTCGGGAGCATTATTCGTCAGCATGTGATTCTGGATTCCTATGCAGCCGAATCTCCGGTTTCAGAGCAGGAAATTGTTAATTATTCAGATAAAAGGGTCTTGCATGACAGGGTGGTTTCCCTGGGTGAAAGGCTTGATTATATCAATGTAAGATATGGCAAAACCGCTGAATTTGAAAGCCGTATCCGAATCATGCGTCAAAACACACTGGATCTGGAAAATAAGATCTTTTCCCATCTCGCTTTTTCACCGGACCAATTATCGGCTCATATTACAAATGAAATAAAAAAGATGGATTATCCTTGATTCAATCCACCACAAAACATTGAACAATGGCGAAAAGATCATTGATTTCAAAAGGTTTAGCCAGAAATGCATCTGCCCCGGCAATCTGAGATTTTCTTTCATCGTCGGAGAGTCCGGACATAAGTATAAAAATTTTATCTGGAGATTTTTCTTTGAATTTTTTCAATAATTCGAATCCGTTCATTTCAGGCATATCCGTATCGGAAATAACAATATCCACTTCTCCGCCCGTATGGATGTATTCCCAGGCCAATTTTCCGTTATCAAAGGATTTGACCTCACGGTTGACGCAATAGGTCAATGCTGTTACGGTCAGATTCTTAATCAGTGCATCATCATCAACAACCAGTATTTTGACATTGTTAATTATGACAAAACCTCCTTGAGAAATGATCAGGCGACCCTTAATACCTCATGGAACAGCTCAATCTGTTTATTGGGAAACGCATATTCCGTAATGATCTCAATGTTATCCAGGACTGCTTCTCTTCTGTGGATGCCCAGAGGATAATCTTCGCTGACAATGGCTGCCGCCATGACGCTTAAAAGCTTTACGCGCTCCCGGAACAGGTGGGATGATGTTTTCAGTCCGAGAAAGGTTAAATCAATATTGGAAACGAGTTTATGGACAATTGAAGCCGTATCCAAGGCGGCTGCTTTTCGAAACTTTCCGGCATGATAGCCTTTTAGGGATGCTTTAATCATAATGATCATCAGGTGGAGATGCATCAGAAAAATCTCTTTTTCACCCATCTCATTCATCTTTTGATGTGCCGAGCCAAATCGTTTCATCTTTTCTTCTTTTACAAGTCAATCCCCATAAAAAAACTCTACCAGTATTATCACATATACTGAATAGATCAACTCTTTTATTTCTTATGTATTGAAATTGAGATAAAGGGCTGAATAAGCTCCATAAGCCTTTCAAGCCTTTGCTGAAGCGATAATACAAGGACTTTCCACTCTTCTTTTTCAGAGTGTTTAAGAGTAAAAAATTGCTCTGTTTTCGTATTTAAAACCGCATACTGTTGAAATCGTTCCTTTGTTTTCTCCTTAAAATCCCGTGCGGCAGCATCAATGAGCGGGAAAAAATAATGGGCGTTTAAATCAGTCCCAAATTGTTCAAATTGTTTTTTAAAAATTTTTTGATTTTCGGCTTTGATTTTCCGGGCGGCCTTTTTCAGGGCCGGGGTAAAGGACACCGTTGTTCGTTTATTAAGAAGGGAAAATACAAACTGCGACAGGGCTTTCAATCCAAAGCCTGCCATGACCCTGGTTTTTATTTTGGATGTATACTGGGCTTCAAAGAGACCGGCCGGCAAGTGAATATCCATAATTTTTTTTATTTCACCCAGATCTGAATAAAAACCAAGCGGCTCCTGATTTCCTGATAAAAGCCCGGCCTTGAGGTTGGAATACTCATTTACCGGCAACAGATTGACCTGATAGGACTCAAACAGGGACTGAAAAAAAGAGACGATCCCTTCTTCCTGCTGATTTATAAATTTTTTCAATAAAGGCTTAACCGCCTCAAGAACATACAGGTCCACCCTTCTTTGGAATTCCTTGAATATGAGGAACAGTATCCCGTTAAAATCGATTTCCCGCCCTTGATCTTTAAATGATTCAATTTCAAATGTAAGCAAAGAAAGGTATTCCTGGATATCCTTTAGAACACTGTCTTTATCCTGAAAAAACATTTGACGGACATGGGTCTGAATCTCATTTTTTAATCCTTGGATAGCATTGTCCAGGGAATCATGAACCAGAGTCTCAAGTCGGTGTGCATGCTGATGAAAATCTAAGATGGCCTGTTTTGCCCGTTCTTCCTTTAGAGACTCGGAAGAAAGAAGGTCAAGATAAATATGAATCCGAAGGGTTAAATCGTTTAGAAAAACTGCGAGCCGTTTCATGGGATTAAACATTAAAAGGTCATGATGACGGCTATCAATCCTGTCCTTAAATCGAAGTTTGAATTCATGGCTTTTCAGATCACAGTACTGGACCATCTTTGTTTCTTTTTGCCAGGATTCCAACCGTAATTTATCCTTTTTGGAAATTTTCGATGGAATATTTGAAAAATGATTCAACAAAAGCGAAAAAGAATAAAGTTCCGGCTCTATACCCAGCAAGCGCAAGTCTTCGCGAATATTGGTTTCAATTTTCAACACATCTTCAAGGGTTTCATGTTCGGTCAGGTCACAATTATTGACGAAAAAAATATTCTCCAGCAATCCCAGATGCTGAATCCGTTTCAAAAATACCATATCGGATTCTCTTAATCCGGTCCTGGAACTGATACAGTAAACCATCAGGTTGGAAAATTCCAGATAGGCCAATATTCTTGAAAGCTGTGAAGGGTCCGTTGAATCCGCCCCCTGGCAATCGGCTATTTCGATATGGGGCTCAAGGTCTTTCACGGGTACAAAAAGACACACATCCTTGATATAAAAGGCTTTATCAGGATCACTGATATGGTCCTTATATCTTTCGAATTCCCGGGATTCAAAACAGGCGACGGTTTCATCGGATTCTACAAGATCTTTTAAGGCATCAAATCCTTGAAGGGCATGGCGGATGGAAAAGATTTCAGGGGCAGCAGCACCAAGATCCGGGTGCAAGGACCGGATAAGCGTCTGATAGATCTTTTCAAGCAATTTTCTGTCATTCTTCCGGCGGATATCAAAATCTTTTGAAAATTGATCTTCAACGCTGCCATCATGGGATGATAAAAGGGCTTTGCGTAATTCGGCATTGATCTCATCCCAGGATTTCAAACGAATCTGCGCCTGGTTCTTTTTCCCTTTTTGTATTCTTGTGGTAATGGAAGTGACAACGCCTGCCCCTCTTTTCACAAGTTCTCTTCCCAGGAATGCATTCACAAATGTGCTTTTGCCGGATTTGATAACGCCGACAACTGCTATTTTCAATTTGTCCGAGACCAGGGTGTCGGAAATCTTTTCGAGAAAAGATTGATATTGAGCAGAGGGCTCGAGCAACCCCGGAATAGTCTGCGCAGTTTCAAAAACCGAACCGGCTTCCGCCAGGATTTTTTCAATGGTATGGGGTTGGGTTTGGTTGGTTGTCATACCGGCGGGATAAACAGTTATATCATCATCATTGCTTTTTCATATCTCAATTCCGTATTGGTCGAGAAAATGATTTCCCTTGAAATCGGACAGGTCAGCCAGGCTGAGTCATTTAATTCATTGTCCAACTGCATCGGTCCCCACCCGGCGCATCCGAGCAGGATCATATAATGTTCCGGGCCTTTTTGGAGGGCAATGGCCTCAAGAATATCCCTTGAATTGCTTAATGCAAGCCAGTCCGACACCTTAAGGCTTTCCTGCCAGTCAAAGGGAGGGCCGTGCAGAACAAACACTCCGCTGGGCTGGACCGGACCGCCTAGATAGATTTCGATTTTATCAACAATCGGATCACACTCAATTTTCAAATCCTCAAACAATTCCCTGCCTGTCAGGAGCGGATGTACTTTATTGACAATGAATCCAAGGGCGCCGGATTCGTTATGTTCACAGATACAGGTAAGGGTCTGGGCAAAATTGGGATCAGGAAGTCCGGGAATGGCAAGGAGAAATCTTCCCTTCATGCTTTGTGAAATTTCATCGTTCATGAACCAGCTCCATTATGGTGTTCCACTTTGTGTTTTGTATCGTTATGAGGGATCAGTTTGAGATATTTTGATCTGCTTTGCAAGCGTTTTATCATTAACGGTACAACGACTGCCCAGTCAATTCTCTTCTTTTCTGCCGTAGACATCATCAAACCGAACAATATCATCTTCACCCAGATAGGACCCCGATTGAACTTCAATCAGTTCCAGCGGTATTTTCCCGGGATTTTCAAGCCTGTGCAGGGTGCCCAGCGGGATATAGGTGGACTCATCCTCTTTCAGCATCACCTCTTCTTCTCCTCGGGTAATAATGGCTGTGCCGGAGACCACGGTCCAATGCTCGGCCCGGTGAAAATGCTTTTGAAGTGAAAGCTTTCCCCCGGGCTTTACGGTAATCCGTTTAACCTGGAATCTTTGTTCGTTGTCCATGGTCTCGTAACTGCCCCAGGGTCTGTAAACCTTTCTATGGGTCACGGATTCGTTTCTGCTTTGATCCTTAAGCTTCAGGACGATTTTCTTGACATCCTGAACCCGGTCCCGGGGGCATACCAGGATGGCGTCCTTGGTTTCGACAATGACAAATTTTTCAATACCCACGGCTGCAACAAGGCTACTTTCGGAAGAAATATAGGAATCTTTGACATCATTCAACAAAACATCTCCCTTAATCACATTTTGGTTTTCATCCTTTTTGCCTGCCTGCCATAAGGCATCAAAGGATCCAAGATCGTTCCAGCCCCCGTCAAACGGGATGACGATACCATTCAGGGTTTTTTCCATGACTGCATAATCAATTGAATCCGAGGGGATGCGGCTGAAGATATCCTTATTAAGTCTTAAAAAATCAAGATCCCGAACTCCGGCGGCGATGGCTTCTCTACACGGCCTCAGAAGGCCCTCCGCATATTTTTCAAGTTCGCCTAAGATGACGGATGCTTTAAACATGAACATTCCGGAATTCCAGCAATAGGCTCCTGAATCAAGGTATTGTCGGGCCGTTTCAAGGTCTGGTTTTTCAACAAAGGAATCAATGCAGGAGGCCCCGGTTTCTACATCCAGCAGGTTCCCTTTTTTAATATAGCCATACCCGGTTTCAGGTGAATCCGGCACAATGCCGAAAGTGATCAGTTTATCCTTTTTTGCATATTCATAACCCGAATTGATAACGGCATGAAACCGGGGAATATTTTCAATGACATGGTCCGCCGGCAGGACCAGAAGAACAGGATCATTGGCTTGTTCCATGGCCTTTAATGCGGCAACGGAAATGGCCGGGGCTGTATTTTTCCCCACCGGTTCCAGAACAATGGCCTCGGGTTCGATTTGTATCTGTCTTAGCTGTTCAGCCGTCATAAACCGGTGCGCTTCATTGCAGACGATAATGGGTGGGCTTACCGCTTCAACGCCGTCAAGCCTTAAAAGGGTATTCTGCAGCATGGTACGGCTGTTTTCGATAGAAATGAGCTGTTTTGGGAAAAGCTCCCTGGACAAGGGCCAGAGTCTTGTGCCTGATCCGCCGGCCAGAATGACGGGAACAATCATGAGGGGTCTCCTATGCTTTTGGTTTTTCCGCCGTGAAAATATTAATATTCAATCCCTGGTTGACAGGGAATGATTCGATTTTGTGAAGTTTAAAGCCTGTTTCCATTAACCAGGTTTTAATTTTTTCCTTTTCAAACCCAGACCATGCCCCTCCCATAAGGTCTCTGATCTTGACCTGATCGTGAAGATCAAAATCAGACAAAATAAGGGTCCCTCCGGGAATAAGGGTTCGGAAGGCTTCCAGAAAAGGTAATTCCGGCTGTGAAATATGATGCAGGACCATATTCATAATGGCGGTGTGAGTTTCTTTATTTTTCATGGGAAGATGTTCAAGCTCACCCAGCCTTAATTCAGCCTTGTCTTTTCCCAGGAGTCTTAACCTTGCCTGCTCAAGCATTTCAGGGGAGCTGTCGATGCCGATGAGCCTGACCCGGGTCTGTTCCGACAATTTTTCAAGCAATTCTCCGGTTCCGCATCCCAAATCCGATATGGTCCCATGAAAAGAAATTTTTTTAAGGATCACGGAATTTAGATCAAAGCCGCCAAGCACCTGTTTTTTCAATTGATCCCAGTGGGGCGCCACTGTTCTGAAAAAACGCCGGGTCATATTCTGCCTGATTTTAATCATTTCACCGGCTTTTTGGAGATCTTTGCGGATTTCTTCCATTTCAGAGCTGTTGTCCGCCAGGGCTATAACGGCATTGATAAAATCATTCCGGGCTGCCGCATAATAGGTAAAACTGCCGTCTTTCCGGGATGTGAGCAGTCCTGATTCAAGCAGAATTTTTAAATGCCGGGACACTCCTGACTGAATCATTTCAACCACCAGAACGATTTCATTTACATTGAGTTCATACCGTCGCAGGATATACAATAACCGGAGGCGGGTTTTATCGGATAGGGCTTTAAAACATTTGATCAATTCCATTTTAACCCGGCTTTTAACATCCTGATCACAATTCGATTTCCTGTCCGAACTCAAGAACCCGGCACCTTATTCCGCTGATTTCAACCTGTCGTTTAAATTCCTTCGGGTCGGCCTTGATGGCATCAAAGGTATTGTAATGCATGGGGATCACCCATTTGGGCTTTATAAAGGTGCCGGCCCTGACGGCATCCTCGATTCCCATGGTGAAATTATCCCCGATGGGTACCAGAAGATAATCCACGGCATACAATTCCCCAATGAGTTTCATGTCCAGAAACAATCCTGTATCTCCTGTATGATAAATGATCTTATCCTGAACAAAAAGAATCATCCCGGTGGGCGTCCCAATGCATTCTTTGTCCGGAGTTACGGAGCTGTGAAGGGCCTGGGTCAGTTTGACCTTTCCAAAATCAAAGGGTCTGGTTCCGCCGATGTGCATGGCATGGGACCTGACCCCTTTGGTGGACAGATAGGTTGCAAGTTCGTTTTCACATATGCATAGGGCATTGCACCTTTCGGCAATGCCTACGGTATCTCCTAAATGATCCCCATGCCCATGGGAAACCAGAATATAATCGGCACTGATTTGATCTGCAGAAACCGGAGACGTTGGATTCCCGTTCAAAAAAGGATCCATCAGTATCTTTGTACCGGTGTCAAGGGTAATTAAAAAAGAGGAATGTGAGAAATACCGTAATTTCATACCAATTCCCCCTTATCCGTTTATTTTACCGTCATTACAGGACAGTGCGAGCCAAGGATAACGGCCTGGGCCGTTGATCCAAAGATCAATTTTCCAACCTTTGACCGGCTCCGAACGCCAATCATGATTTCATCGACCTTGTTTTCCCGTGCGAAATTTACAATATCCTCGCCAGGCTCAAATCCCCTGATCAGAAGGTGGGTTTCGTTTTTTATGCCCAGGCTGTCAAAATAAGCCTTTGCTGTTTCAAGATTTTTTTCCGCATCAATGATTTCCTGCTGGTCGGTTTTGTCTCCACCAGTCAACGATGTCACAATATAAATCATACCGTCAAAGGCTTTGGCGTGTTTTACAGCCATGTCCATCAAATCTTTTCCCACATTGGTCCCTTTATATCCCACCAGAATCTTCATCTTGTCTCCTTTGAATCTATTTTAAGATGGATATTGACGCTTATCCGAAAAATATAATTTTTTTAACATTTTTTTTAAGGCTTGGGTATGAAAAACAAAAGGGTCTTGAAAATATTTCAAGACCCTTGAATTTTATGTGGAGGCGGCTTCCAGATTTGAACTGGAGAATAACGGCTTTGCAGGCCGTCGCCTTACCACTTGGCCAAGCCGCCATGCATGTGGAGCGGGAAACGGGATTTGAACCCGCGACTTCGACCTTGGCAAGGTCGCACTCTACCACTGAGTTATTCCCGCGCAACAAACAAGGGTGATTTATATACTTGGACACCTCTTTTGTCAATGGCAAATTTAAAAGGTTAAATATTTCCTGGCATGGAAAAAATAGTCCAGCCCCGACCAGATGGTATAGACCAGCGCACCATAAAGAAAGAACTGTCCGATAAAATTAAAATTGATTCCAAAGTAGCTGTAATGCATGGTTAATGGAATAATGGCGGCAATCTGAAATCCGGTTTTATATTTCCCGAGCCATGAGGCTGCAACATCCTGTCCGTTTTCAATCAATACACATCTTAATCCGGTAACGGCAAGTTCCCTTCCGATGATGACACAAGCAATCCATGCCTGGATGAAATGCAGATCCACCAGCATGACAAGGGTTGAGGCCACCAGAAGTTTATCCGCCAGGGGATCAAGAATTTTGCCGAGTTTTGTCATGAGTCCCCTGGTTCTGGCCAGATACCCGTCAAAATAGTCGGTAATGGAAGCAATTGAAAAAATCAAAGCGGAAATAAAGGTTGTGACCCTTGTTTCATACATCAAAAGGATAACAATCACCGGAACGGAAACGATCCTGGAAATGGTCATAAAATTAGGGGTCAGAACAATCTTTTTTACTTTTTCCGAAAAAACCATTTGAGGTTATCCCTTTTTTTTATTCCAGTCGGAAAGAAAGGCTTCTATCCCTTTATCCGTCATGTGATGGGAAGCCAGCTTCTTTAAAACACCGTAGGGGATAGTGGCAATATCCGCCCCGATCAGGGCTGATTCCAGAACATGGAGGGGACTTCTGACGCTGGCCACAATAATCTCGGTATCAAAATCATAATTGGCGTATATCTGGGCAATCTCTTCCACCAGATCCATCCCGACTTCGGCAAGATCGTCCAGCCTTCCGACAAAGGGACTGACAAAGGTGGCCCCGGCCTTGGCCGCCATAAGGGCCTGAAGGGCTGAAAAAACAAGTGTCACATTGGTTTTTATGCCTTCGTCGGTGAGGGTTTTAACCGCCTTCAATCCTTCCACCGTCATGGGAATCTTTACGGTAATATTGTCGGCAATTTTGGCCAGTTCCCGTGCTTCTTTGACCATGCCTTCATATTCAAGGCTGATAACTTCCGCGCTCACCGGGCCTTTTACAATTTTGCAGATGTCGGCAATAATCTGTTTGAATTCGCCTTTTTCCTTGGCGATCAAAGAAGGATTGGTGGTAACCCCGTCCACCATTCCCATATCATTGGCATCTTTAATCTGGTCGATATTGGCCGTATCAATAAAGAATTTCATTTTACTCCCCTTCCTTCAGAAGGATCACCTTCTGAGTGTCCTGTCGTTCTATTTTTTTTAATAATTCATCGGACCGTAATTTCAGAACCGGATGAATTTCCTCGGGTCCTATATCACAGAGCGGTACCAGTACAAAACATCTTTCGTGCATTCTCGGATGCGGAATTTCAAGTGAACCGGTTTTTAATACAAGACTATCATAATAAATGATATCCAGATCAATGGTCCTGGGACCGAACCTGAAGGCCTTGCCGTCCTTATCCAGGGTTTTTTCCAATTGCTTTAAAACAAGGAGCAGGTCTTCGGGGCCCAGTTCTGTGTTGATTTTCAAGGTTGCATTTAAAAACCAGTCCTGATCTTTAAAATTCTGGGGTTCCGTCATATAGAAGGAAGAAATGGACAGCACCTTGATTCGTTCATGGCCGGCCAATCTATTGATGGCTTCTTCCAGGTTTTTACGTTTATCTCCCCTGTTGGAGCCGATGCTCAAATAAGCCTGATGTGCCTTTTTATTTATATTCAAGCAGCACCGATTCGGAAAATTCGCTGACCATATTGTCTTTTCCCTTTGCCTGAATCCTGAAATAATATTTATACCCTTTTTCAATCCCCATGGCAAATCTCATGGAAGGCATGGATACAAATCCAATTTTTTCAAATTTAAAGGGACACCCCTGGCAGGAATCAAAAGTCAATTTGGCAAGATAAACATCAAACCCCAAAGGCTTTACAAAGGCTTCCGTTTCATCCACCCGATGATTCCATGTCAGTTCGATCTTTTCTCCCGCATTCACATATTTCAGATCAAAGGGGGCTGCAATTTTCTCCCCTTTTACAAGCGGCAGTACGGGAGGCCCTTTTTTCCCACACCCGGCAAATCCCAAAAGACCCGTCATGACGATCAAAAACAGAATAAAGGTATTTTTTCCGAACCTCATAGGCCAAGTTCTCCTGCGGCTTTTGCCACCGCCTGTTTTACGTTGTCAAAGCCTGTTCCGCCATAGGAAATCCGTCTGGCAATGGTTTTATCAATGGCTATGAAATCATATACATCGGGCAGAATCAAATCACTTAATTCCTTAAATTCATCCAGGCTTAAATCATTCAATTCCTTGCCCTGATTCAGGGCAAAGGCCACTGCCCTTCCGGCGACGGCATGGGCATGGCGAAAGGGCATTCCCTTGGAAACCAGATAATCGGCCAGATCTGTGGCATTTAAAAAGCCCTGCTTGCAGGCCTCGTACATTCTTTTCGGATGAACTTCGATATGCTCAAGCATCCGGCTATATATATCCGTACAGATTTTAAGGGTGTCCACCGTGTCGAACAAGGGTTCCTTATCTTCCTGCATGTCTTTATTATAGGCCAGGGGCAAGGATTTCATGACCGTAAGAATGGCCACAAGATTTCCCACAACCCTCCCGGTCTTTCCCCTGACAAGCTCTGCTACGTCCGGATTTTTCTTCTGGGGCATGATACTGGACCCGGTGGTAAAGGAATCGGAAATGGTGATAAAGGAAAATTCCGAAGAAGACCAGAGGATCAGCTCTTCTGAAAGCCTTGAAAAATGAATCATACAAATGGCGGCATGGGAGATGAATTCCATGATAAAATCCCTGTCCGATACCGAATCAATGCTGTTATCCGATACCTTTGCAAAGGACAGGATCTCTCTTGTGTATTCCCTGTTCAGCGGGTAAGTGGTCCCGGCAAGGGCTGCCGCACCCAGGGGCATGACATCCATTCTCTTGAAACAATCTTCAAACCGCTGAATATCCCGTTTAAACATTTCATAATAAGCCAGCATGTGATGGGAAAATAATACGGGCTGGGCCCTTTGAAGATGGGTATACCCCGGCATGATCACATCTGAGTATTTCTGGGCCAACCGGACAAGGGATTTTTGAAATTCAACCAAAAGATCCATGATGGTTCCGGTCTCTTTTTTCAAATATATCCTTATATCCAGGGCGATCTGGTCATTTCGGGACCGCCCGGTATGAAGTTTTCTTGCAATATCACCGGCCACTTTTCCCAATTCATCTTCCACATGCATATGGATGTCTTCAAGGCTTGCCGAAAATATAATTTCATTGTTTTCAATTTTCTCTTTTACCTTCAAAAGACCTTCGACAAGGATCTTGGCTTCCATTTGGGTGATAATGGACTCTTTGGCCATCATTTTCAAATGCGCAATACTTCCTTCAATGTCGCTTTCATAGAGGCGCTTGTCCACATCTATAGAAGCATTGAATTTTTCAACCAGCTCATCGGTTTTCTGGGAAAATCGCCCCCCCCAAAGCTTTTCATTCATCGTTAATGGCTCTTCCTTTGTGTCATCTATGGCTCATAGATGCCGTTAATTTTTCAGAATCAGTTTCTCCAATATGGCCTTATGCATATGCCGTTTATTTTCGGCCTGATCCCAGAAAACGGCATTTTTATCTTCCAGCACCTCTTCGGAAATCTCTTCCCCCCGGTGGGCCGGCAGGCAATGCATGACCAGGGCGTCTTTTTTGGCAAGGGATAAGAGGGCCTTATTCACCTGAAAATCCTGAAAGACTTTGATGCGGCCGGACAATTCAGCTTCATTGCCCATACTGGCCCAGACATCGGTATAAACCACATCGGCATGTCTCACAGCCTCTTTGGGATCATGGGTAAACCGGATACGGGGGTTTTTATCCGCCGATGCGGCTTTTATAATGTCCGGATCAATGCCGTATCCGTCCGGACAGGCCACGGTCAGGTCAAGATCCAACACGGCTGCGGCATTCACCCATGAATTGGCCACATTATTGCCGTCCCCCACCCAGACAATTTTAACTCCCTCGTACCCTCCTTTATGCTCGATGATGGTCATGAGATCACTCAAAATCTGGCAGGGATGAAAAGAGTCGGTCAACGCATTGATGACCGGGATGGTGGACGCCTCTGCAAATTCTTCCACAAGGGAATGATCAAAGGTGCGCATGGCCAGGCAATCCATGTACCGGGACAGGACCCTGGCCGTATCCTTGGCCGGTTCATTTCTGGAGATCTGGGTGTCCTGGGTGCTTATATAAATGGGGTGGCCCCCCAGTTGGATCATGGCTGTTTCAAAGGCCACCCGGGTCCGGGTGGATTTCTTGTCAAAAATCAGGCCCAGGGTTTTACCGGTTAATAATTTATCCAGAATGCCCTTGGCATACCGTTCTTTTAATTGGCCGGCGCGTTTAAACAGGATTTCAAAATCTTCTTTTTCCAGGTCCAGCAGTGATAATAAATCTTTCTTCAAAATACTCTCCCAATTTAAAAAAGGCTGTCCAATGCGGTTACAAGCCTGTCTATATCTGTTTTTTCAACGATGAGCGGGGGCGCAAACCGCAGGACCTTATCCTGGATTCCATTAATGATAAAGCCTTTTTCCATAAGTTTCCCAACAAAAAAAGCAGCGTCCTTATCAATTTCCAAACCGATTAAAAGGCCTTCACCCCGAACCGCAACAATCCTTGAATGTTTCTCTTTCAATTCCACCAGTTTTTCCTTGAAGTACCGGCCCTTTTGACGGACTTCATCCAGGAAAGATTCGGTGCCGATGATATTGATCACCTCCAGGGCCGCTGCCGTTGCAAGCGGGGTGCCGCCAAAGGTGGTGGCATGGCTGCCTACATCAAAACCGGTGGCGGCTTCCCGGGTGGCCAGCATGGCCCCGATGGGCAACCCGTTGCCGAGGGCCTTGGCCAGGGTCATGATATCCGGAACAATATCGTACAACTGGTGGGCAAAAAGTTTACCGCACCGCCCCATTCCGCATTGGATTTCATCAAAGATCAGCAGGATTCCTTTTTTCGTGCAGAGTTCCCGGACGGCCTTCAAATACCCGGCATGGGCCGGAACAATGCCGCCTTCTCCCTGGACAGGTTCCAGCATGACGGCGCAGACAGTATCGTCCAATTGGTCTTCCAAGGCTTTCAAATCATTAAAAGACACATGGGAAAACCCTTCCAGAAGGGGATAGAATCCGTCCTTGACCTTGTCCTGGCCTGTGGCGGTCAAGGTGGCCATGGTCCGTCCATGAAAGGACTGGAGCATGGTGATGATCCGGAACCGGTTTTTCTCTCCCTTTTTCTGGAAATATCTCCTGGCCAGTTTGATGGCCGCCTCATTGGCTTCCGCCCCTGAATTGGCAAAAAAGACCCGGTCGGCAAAACTCTTTTCACACAAACGGGAAGCAAGCTCTGCCTGGGGCAGGGTAAAAAACAAATTCGACACATGGACCAGGGTTGACGCTTGTCTGCATATGGCCTCGGTGATTTTCGGATGGCAATGGCCAAGTCCGCAAACCGCAATCCCCGCTAAAAAGTCGGTGTATTTTTTTCCATCCTCATCCCAGAGAAAGACACCCTCGCCCTTCACCAGGGCTTTTCCCTGGCGCTGGTAGGTCTGAAAAATAAACTGATCTGTTTTTTGAACTGAATCCACTTCTAACCTCATAAATTATTCATTATCCAGGAAAACCTGGGTGCCGATGCCGGAATCGGTGAACAGCTCCAGCAAAACCGCATGGGGAAGCTTCCCATTGATGATATGGGCTTTTTTCACCCTGTTTTTCAATGTGTCCAGGGCGCATTCCACCTTGGGAATCATCCCGCCCTTAATATCCCCGGCAAGAATCATCTCTTTGATGACCGTGGATCCCAGGGAGGAAATGAGTTCCTGATTCTTATCCAGGACCCCATCCACGTCCGTGACCAGGATCAACCGCTCGGCATTCAGGGCTGAAGCAATTTTGGATGCCACTACATCGGCATTGATATTATAGGTTTCACCGTTTTTTCCAAACCCGATGGGGGCGATGACGGGGATAAATCCCTGGGAGGTCAGGGTATGGATAATATCCGGGTTAATGTTTTCCACGTCCCCCACCATGCCCGGATCAATGATCTCCGGCGGATGGTTTTCATCCGCCTGGTGGTAAATGGTCATCTTGGCGGCGGTGATCAGCATCCCGTCCTTGCCGGTCAGCCCCACGGCCTTGCCGCCCTGGCGGTTGATCCTTGCCACGATGTCCTTGTTGATTTTGCCGCCGAGCACCATCTCCACCACATCCATGGTTTCATCATCGGTATAGCGCATGCCCCGGATAAATCTGGAGGTGATGCCCATGGCGCTTAAAACCTTATTGATCTGGGGGCCGCCGCCATGAACAATCACCGGGTTCACCCCGATATATTTCAGCAGGATGATGTCGTTGACAAAATCCCTTTTCAGGTCTTCGTCCACCATGGCATGGCCCCCGTATTTGATCACAAGGGTTTTGCCGGAAAAATTCCGGATATAGGGCAAGGCTTCTATTAAGATGTCTGCCACAGTATTGTTCATAAAATAAACCTCGTTAAATCTTCATTGCCCACAATGTTCGTCAACTGCTTTTCAACAAAAACCGCGTCAATCACAATCTTTTTTTCCTCAATATCCGGGGCATCAAACAAAATATCTTCCAGAAGCTTTTCCATGAGGGTATGAAGCCTCCTGGCGCCGATATTTTCCGTTGATGCATTCACCTCAACGGCCAAGGCGGCTATTTTTTCCACCGCATCCTCGGTAAACGCAATTTCTATTCCTTCTGTTCTTAGCAAAGCTAGATACTGCAACACAAGTGCATTTTTGGGTTCCGTTAAAATTCTGACAAAATCATCGGCGCCCAGAGAGTGCAGTTCGACTCTGATGGGAAACCGTCCCTGGAGTTCCGGTATCAGGTCCGAGGGTTTGGACACATGGAAGGCGCCCGAGGCAATAAACAGGATGTGATCGGTTTTAACGATGCCGTATTTTGTGGGAACGCTGCTGCCTTCCACAATCGGCAAAAGATCCCTTTGAACCCCTTCCTTTGACACGTCCGGCCCGTGGCTTTTGTCTTTACCGGCAATTTTATCGATCTCATCAATAAAAATGATCCCGGACTGTTCCACCAGGGCAATGGCTTCTGCCTTGACCTGGTCCATGTCCACCAGATGGGTCGCTTCTTCCTGGGCCACCAGTTTCAGGGCCTCTTTGATTTTGACCTTTCTGCGCTTGGTATTTTTCGGCATCAGGTTCCCCAGCATATCCCGGATATTGATGCCCATTTCCTCGATGCCGGCATTTGAAAAAATTTCAACCATGGGTGAGGATTTATCCGCCACTTCAAGATCGATCTGCCGGGAATCCAGCTTTCCTTCCTGAAGCATCATCCTTAATTTTTCCCGGGTGGAAGAAGCAGCTTCGGATTCCTTATCTCCTTCTCCGGCTGCAATGACATCAACGCTGTTGGATATTGGACGGCTGCCGGACGAAACAGGCGGCAAAAGGATGTCCAGGATTCTTTCTTCGGCGATCCGGGTGGCCTTTTCCCTTACCGCTTCCTGTTGTCTGGCCTTTAAATGGGTAACGGTCAATTCCACCAGATCCCGGATCATGGATTCCACATCCCGGCCCACATATCCCACTTCCGTAAATTTGGAAGCCTCCACCTTATAAAAGGGGGAATCCGTCAGATTGGCGAGCCTTCGGGCGATTTCCGTCTTGCCCACGCCTGTCGGTCCGATGAGAATGATGTTTTTGGGAGCGATTTCATCCTGGAGGTCCTTATCCACCTGCTGCCGCCGCCATCGGTTCCTGAGGGCAATGGCCACGGATTTTTTGGCGTTTTTCTGTCCGATAATATATTTGTCCAGTTCTCTGACAATCTCTCCTGGTTTTAAATCTTTCATAGGGTTGGGTTCTCTTTTTTATCCTCTATACTCAGGTTGTTAAATTCTTCCACCGTGATGTGATGATTGGTATAAATACACAGATCGGCAGCTATCTTCATGGCTTTCTCCACAATGGTCCTGGGGTCCAGATCCGTATTTTCAATGAGTGCCACGGCAGCGGACTGGGCCGCCGTGCTTCCCGAACCGATACTGATGACCCCGCCGTCGGGTTCAATCACATCCCCGTTGCCGGACAAAAGATACATGATATCCTTGTCCGCCGCAATCATCATGGCTTCCAGCCGTCTCAGGTATTTATCGGTGCGCCATTCCCGTGCAAGTTCCACACAGGCCCGGGTCAGGCTCCCGTTATACCTTTCAAGTTTTTCCTCAAGTTTTTCAGACAGGGTCAGGGCATCGGCCGTTGCTCCTGCGAATCCGGTAATGATTTTACCATTGTAGATTCTTCGGACCTTTTTGGCCTTATGCTTGGTAACGATACTGCCCAGGGTGACCTGCCCGTCACCGGCCACAACCACCGAATTCTTGTGCTTTACGGCAAGAATGGTGGTTCCGTGAAAATTTTCAGTGCTCATGTGTTCAACCTTATTGTTTTATTTTATTTCCGGGGATGTGTCTTATCATAGACCTGCATTAATCTGTCCATGCTCACATGGGTATAGACCTGGGTTGTGGAAAGACTTTGATGCCCCAAAATTTCCTGGATTCCCCGCAAATCCGCACCGGAATCCAGCATATGGGTGGCAAAGGAATGCCTCAGGGTATGGGGAGAAACCGGCACATTCAGACCGCAGGCGTTCACAATCTGATCCAGAATCCGCCGGATGGACCGGGACCCCAATCTTGAAAACCGCTTATTCACAAAAACCGGTATATAATATTCTTTCAAAGACATCCTGTATTCTTTTATGGCATTCAAAGCTCTTTTACCCACCGGCACCATCCGTTCCTTTGAACCTTTCCCAAGGACTCTAATCATTTGATTTTGGAAGTCAATGTCATCCATATCCATGCCTTCTATTTCCGAGACCCGCATACCCGTTGAATAAAATGTTTCAAACATGGCCAGATTCCGCTTGTCAAACCAGGTATCGGTGTTGATGGAATCCAGAAGACAAAACACATCATCAATGCTTAAAAATCTGGGAATGGTTTTTTCAAGTTTCGGAAAGGGAATCATATCTGCAGGGTTTGCGGTCAGGCGGTTGGATTTGACCAGGTAATTGAAAAAGGCTTTGAGAGAAGAGAGCTTTCTGGCAATGGTCCGCTTGGATTTTTTATTTTTTACAAGATAGGCCAGATAGGTTCTGATGGAATGTTTATCAATGGATGCCAATTGTTTGAGAAACCGTTTTTCAGCATCCTTTTTTTTTGAGATGCCCTCCCCTGCGGTAAACTCGATAAATTCTGAAATATCGATTCTATAGGCCCGGCAGGTATGGGGGGAATATCCTTTTTCAGCATTCAGCGTATCAATGAATTCATTCAGACCCATTTAAAGCCCTGCATATTTCATGACCAGTTTCATATCTTCCCATACCTCGCGTTTGTATTGAGGCTGCTCCACCAGAAGGGAGGGGTGAAAGGTCGGCATGACCCGGATTCCCTCGAATTCATGAAATTTTCCACGCAGTTTCTCCAGGGAAAATTCAGAGCCCAGGATTACCCTGCCTGCCTCTTCGCCAAGGGTAATGATGACCCGTGGAGAAATTTGCCGGATTTTCTCAGCCACAACCTTTGGCGCATCGCTGTTGCAGATCAATACCGCACCGGCGGACAATCCCATGGCGGCAATAATCCGGGATAACAATTCTCCGGTTTCCCCTTTGAAGAATGTTGTCCCGCTGTCTATTATGAAAACAGATGCGTTTTCAGGGCCCTCAAAAAAAAAAGCGGCCTGGGCGGGCAACTCTTTTCCCCAGCCCCGAATAATGGTTTCCGAAGCTTCGGAAATTTCAGGAAAGGTAATCTTAGATTGTTTCAGGGAACACAGATATGTTGAAAAGCAATTTACAATCCGGATAAAATCCCTCCTGACTGAACCGGGAGGGGTCGAACTAGGAGACTTCATGGCGGTATTATCTCATTTTCTCAAGAATATGGGTAATGAGAAGGTCTGCCACCTGCTCTTTTTTCATGAGAGGAATATCCGATGATGAACCGTCCCTGAAAATCAATTTGACCTTGTTGGTATCGGCTTTAAACCCGGAATGTTCAGTTCCGACAAGGTTGGCTGCAATCATGTCCAGGTTTTTTTTCTTTATTTTTAAAACCGCATTCTTTTCAAGATCTTCCGTCTCTGCGGCAAACCCCACCAGAAACTGGTTTTTGGTTTTCTTTTCACCGATGAGCCTTAAAATATCCGGGTTTTCAACCAGATTCAGGGTAAGTCCGGTATCACCCTCTTTTTTCTTGATCTTCCCCGCTTTGGGATCAACGGGCTTATAATCCGCCACAGCCGCCACTTTGATGATAATATCGGCATCAGGCAAATGTTCCATCATTCGGGCAGCCATTTCATCACAGCTTTCCACACTGATCCGGGTCACCCCCACAGGCGATTCCAAATGGACCGGCCCTGACACAAGGGTAACCAATGCCCCTCTTTTTTCGGCTGCTTTGGCAATGGCATATCCCATCTTACCGGAAGAATGATTGCTGATATAGCGGACCGGGTCAATGGCTTCAATTGTCGGGCCGGCAGAAATCAGAACCCGTTTGCCGTTCAGATCCTTCCGGGTCAGCAGGGCCTCCATCCGGTCCAAGATGAACCAGGGTTCCGGCAGCCGCCCTGCCCCCGTGGTTTTACAGGCCAGGACCCCGCTATCGGGATCAAGGATGTGCCAGCCGTCCTTTTCAAGGATGTCCAGATTTCTCTGGACCCGGATATTCTGGTACATATCCGTATTCATGGACGGGCAGACCATGACCGGGCAGGTGACGGCCAGCAGGGTGGTGGTCAGGGCATTGTCGGCAAGACCAACCGCAAGCTTAGCAATGGTATTGGCCGTAGCCGGTGCAATCACGGCCAGATCCGCCTTCTGGGCAAGTTCTATGTGTTTGACGGAAGCATCCGTATCAAAATAAAGATCAGATAACACCTGATTTTCAGACAGGACCTCAAAGGTGGTGATGCCCACAAATTTCTTGGCGCTTTCCGTCATGATGACGGTGACATCAGCCCCGGCCTTTTTTAAAAGTCTTAGGAGTTCAACAGCCTTGTATGCGGCTATGCCTCCCGTAACCCCGAGAAGAATATGTTTGTGCTCAAGCTCCATGATGTAATCAGATAAACTTATTTATATGAAATGTCAAATCGGAGCATTACCCAAGAAGAAAAATGGCGTCATTATTGAAATAATTATTGACCGGCTTTGATATTAAATTCTTTTATCCGCAATTTATAATCTTCAATCCGCTGGTTCAATTGATTTACCTTTTGATTATAAGCATCCTGTTTTGAAGGGGTATTGATGGTATCTCTTTCCTTCAACAATTGATCTTTTTCCTTTGTAAGCGCTTCATTTTCCTTATAAAGTGCCTCTCTTTGGGCATCAAAATCTTCCGGGGCCGGGTCAGTACTCAAAATTTTCGTTTTGCTGGGAGGTTCAGCTTCGATTTTTGTTTCAGAAGCATTTTTGTTTTGAGCGGAATTGTATCTCCTGGCTGACTCTCTTTGATCCACAGGGATTTTGGATAAATCATCCGTATACACCAAGGCCCCGTTTTTATCTTGATACTGATAAAATTGCGCTTCCCCGTTAGGAGCTATCAAGATTGATCCCAAAAAGATTAGACAAAGATATAATAGTTTAGTTTTCATGGGTCCACCTGTTGCAATCGATCATTTTTCAACAAAAATTTTGATGATTTGATTCTTCTCATTCAAAAAATAATAGATATACTGGCCTTTATCAAGTTTATGGGAAATCCGACTCCCATTAAGATCCATAATTTCAACAGATGAAGAAAGGTCCAGGGAAGAATCATTTAAAATGATTTCCTTTTCATGGACCTCATCGATCACCCCGCTGCCGTTATATTCCCCGATATGGACGGATTGTTTATTTCTGATTTCACCCGTTCCCGGAATTTCATTGATTTTATCTAGAACCAGCTCCTCGGCATAAACCGCAAGAGGATGCATTATTGCCAGAAAAAAAAGACACATGATAAGCTTCTTCATTCTTAAACCTCTTTTATTAATTGTTCCTCCAGTAAAACATCCCTTTAGGCTCATTGGTTTCAAAAACCGTTTCAGTGGTCCCGGCAGAACTTGAAAAAATCTTCATTTCCACCGGCTGGTCCGGAAACCTTACAAAGACAGGGCTGTGAAGCATTCCGGATTTTCGGATGCCGCTGGGCGCGACAAGGATCGGGTTCCCGCTGCCGTCAACCAGGCCGATATCGATCAAATCCTTGGAATCGATCAATCTATCCTTGCTAATATCAAATTGGGCCGAAGTGAGCCGGCCGCCGGAGCAGGCATCCACCTCGTGGATGATGGAGTTTCCGCCGCCGGAACAGGGAGAAGTATCGGGCGTAAACGTGAGATATATCAATTTTCTGTCCCGAACAATGACATCCTTAATAATCCTTTCTCCAGCAATGGGCAGTTTAAAATACCAGCCTGCATTGGCAGCCGTTGTCTTTGGAGGATAAATCGTCGGATCAGGGTCCGGGTCCTGCCCAACCGTTGCATCACAGGCCACAGTCCAATCCGGTGTATTGTCACTTAAAACCCTTAAAAAATCTCCAAGTACGTAGGCACCAAAAATTTCAGTCTGTTCGATCAATTGAACGTCCTGACCCAAATTGGAAAGCTGAGGGGTTCCACCTTCCGTAAACGCTCCAAGATATTCGGAATCGTCCACATCATCACCGAAATCCCAGATTCCGAAAACATACTGACTGTCCGTGGACGTCCGGTCATCCTCTTCCAGATATTTTCCCGTTCCGAAAAAAACCATATATCCCTTAGTTTCCTTGTGGCCTGCACAGATCAGGGTATTGTTCTCATAGCCGGAATTGCAATGCTGCATAACGTCGGGTTTGGAGGTAATGGGTTTTCCCGGTGCGGAAAACAGCGGAGCAGGGTTGCCGTCGGTATCTTTAAAAGCGACCTCCCAATTGGTCGGGTCCGCATCTCTGATATCAAATTTCCAGAGATTGCCTTTGAGATCCCCGGCATAGACATAGTCTGCGATGAGATCAAAATTTACATCCACCACGGAAGGGGTTGAAAGCCCGTTGCAACCGGCCGCCTCGGTATCGATTTTCCTTAGCAGGGTCCCATCGGCATTCAGAATATACAGCACGCTTTTATCGTTTGTGGATCCATAACCGTTACCAAAGATAACCACCCATTTTTTCTTGGTCACATCTTCAACTGCGGTTGCATTGGATTTAACAATAATCGGCATACTGTAGGAATACCCCATGTCATCGTCTGCAGCAACGGGATATTCCCATTTGACCATGGCTTTGATATCATCCAGGTCTGAATTATAGGTTTTCATATCGGCATTGGTAATATCAAGGCCGTAATATCCTTTTCCGCCCTTGCCCAGGCCCCCCACTAGCAGGGTGATATTGCCGCCGGCCTCTCCGTCCACATCCACATTTTTTCTGGCAAAGGGTGTCAGATCGACAAAGAACAAATGTTCATATGCAGATTTATAAAAACTCCGGTTGGGGTCACTGTCATTATGGAAATTATCCAGGATCAGGCTCGGAACGTAGGCAAACCTTTCTTCACCGGTTAAGGCATTGAAGGCATGGAGCATCCCATCGTTGCCACCGGAATAAATGGTATTTCCGAGCAAAAGCGGTGCGGAGTGAACAATATCCCCCAGTTTTTTGGTCCGGGATCGAAAGCCTGCAATCTCTTTTCCCTTGATATAATCCACCACATTGGCATCAGAGTTCAACAAAATTTTTTGTGCGGCGTTCAGTGACGCATAATCAAAGGCAATGCCGCTGTCGGCCACCGGGTCATAGGAGACAATATTCCTGTCTGTCCAGTCGATGAGCTGCAATTTATCCGATGCATGCCAGAGAATATCGGTTTCGTCTTTTTTTATTTCCCCTGTTACGGCATCAATCGGGTAAGCCGTGACATCACCGATCCATGAACCGGAAACATAGCTGGCCTGATAAAGAACCGTACCGGTGTTCAGTTCATCCCCATTGACGGACACCGATGCACCGGACGACATTCTGGAAGCGATATTAGAGGTCACGTCCACCAGGGCTGTAACAAGCTCCTGGGGATCCGAAGCGCTGAAAAAAAGGCCCCGGCCATTGATGGCCGCATGATAGAGGTCATCGATCTTCTGCCGGTCACCAGCCCAGGGGTTGGGCCAGGCAGGGGTGCTGCCGTCCAGGAGACAGGAATGGTAATTGCCCGGGGTAAGGGTTCCGGTAACCCCAAAAGATACTGTATAGGTCACCATATGCTGATGATTTGCAGGGTCACAGGAATTGGTCGGGACAATATTATCAAGGGAATCTGCAATATCGTTTTTATAATATTTCATCGCCACATCGGCCAAAGTATTGGAATAGGCATCTGCATAGGGAGACCCGTCAAATGGAGAGGCCGTATCTGCATCCTGGTTACCCACGGAAGGATCGGATCCGTTCCAGTATCCATCGGTCATGACAACGGCAAAGGATTGCTGGCATCCGCCCCCGTCTTCGGCAGCAGCATAGGGAGAAGAACCAAGACCCCCGGTATCCCCGTCATCCATGTCAAAATATTTGCCTACGTTGTCAAGGGCCAGCCGTAAGGGGGTATTGCCGCTGGAATCCATGGCATAGAGCATAGACAGGAGGTTGTTGGTTTCATCGATTTCAACACCCGTCCCACTAGTGGATACAAATTTCACAGCATCGGCACTGGTGGAACTTTGGGTGCTGGACCCATCCCGGGTCACTCTGACATAGCCGGAGGTGCCAGCGGTGAAATTAAATTCACCCAGCTCAACCCACTGGCTGTAATTGACTTTCTGATTCAGCCTAAAGATAGAATCGCCACTTGAATGATGCACCGTATACTTGGCATTGGTATCTCGCGTGCTGACATAGGTATACCAGACATAGACCTTATAATTCTCTGTTGCCGGAATGTCCGGTGTCCAGGTGGCATAACTGCCTGAATTGCTGGTATACCGGGAACTGCTTTCATATTCATTGCTTGCTCCAGATTCGCCCCAGGAGCCTGTTTCCTGGTACCTTGAATCCTTATTGTCGATAATGATACTGTCGGTTTCCACCTGGATGGGCAGAACCGGTTGTCTTAACCCCGTATTAATGGAATAAAACCCCACATAAACCCAGGAAAGATCGTCAATGGCCCCGGCAACGGCCGCCTTGGCAGTCAGCTCTCTTTTCCGATAAAATGAAAACCAGTTGGCAAAATTCTGGATGTCTTCGGCATCGGTGGCATATCCCACCAGATTCCCGTCTTCATCATATTTGCCGGCCTTTACCCCATTTGGAACCGAGCCTTCACTGACAAAAAACAGTTCTCCTGAATCATCAATATAACCATCCGAGTCATTGTCATCAAACCGATAATAGGCCCGGTCATCCAGATGACCGTCACTGTTGGTGTCCACAAAATTCACCAGATAGATATCTTCACCGGCATCTTTTAGGCCGTTGCCGTTTAAATCATTGATCATAAAATAATGGGCGTTTTTGATACTGATGGTTTCGGTATAAAACCGAACCGCATCGGCACTGTATGTACTCATGCCCGGAATATCCGGATCAAGCTGGATATATTGGGAGTTATTGGCCAGAAAATAGAATTCACCCAGATCATTCCATTGGCCTGCGGTGTTCTGCATATTATAAGGCCCCAGGGTGTCTGTGACGCCGTTATGGTTCACCTTGTAATAAACCGTGGTATCCCGGCTGGTATTGGATGTCCACCAGACGGCAACCTTGTATTTCCCGGCAGAAGGGATCGTCGGGGTCCATCTGACCCAGTCGTTGACGGCATCGTTCGTGGCAGTGGTATGGTAATAATCTGTCAGATAATAGGGGTATCCGTTTCCGCTGGTCAGGTTCCAGGCAGCAGGCGTGTTTAAGGAAAAAACATTTCCCGCGGCATTGTTGGCATTATTGTTATCAACCACAAAGTCCACGGCAGCATGTTTGGGAATATTGAAATATTCCCCATCCATATTGAATTTTGAACTGGTAGCCGTGGTATTATTGGGGTTGGACCAGGGCTCATCAATGCTGGCATCGGTCTTATTGGGCCAGGGGGCGTAATGGGCATTGGGATTATAAAAAATTTTATTATACCCGGACCACTGGGATTGCCACTCCCGCCTTCTGGTTGAATCAAGTTCATAGCCGTTGGCATATTCCCTGTCGTTTGAATTGATATAAGCTGAATCCGGGTATAAATAATATTTTCCTTCATATAAGCCATCGCTTTCAGTGGTCATGAACTCCCAATCCATGCTGCCTGAATTGTCCAGAACAAACATGATATTGGATGGCGCCGACTGGGCTTTGGTTTCCATGGGAACATCACTGATATCCACAATACAGGCGCCCTGAGCATTCCGGATAAGACCAAAGAGAAGAATCAGTACACCGGCAAGATATCTTGATCTGAAAATAATATTATCACAGCCGCACCAAGTTCTTGCAATCACATTCATGATTCCTCCTAAAACCTTCTTAAATATCCTATTTCAATGATGGACCGCCCCCCGTTCCATTGGGACAGGCCGAATACCGAATATTCATACAGCCGTGTAGATCCCATATCCAAGGAGCTTCCTGGCCTTACCCCTTTGGCATTGGCGGCAAAGGAAGCGGTTGGATCAACAACGGCAGGATCGGAATTGTCATTGACATTCCCGCTGGCCGGGCCTAAATTCTGCCAATTGGCTGGTGTTGAAAAATCTATGGCATTATCATTCAACCAATCATACCCGGTTGTATTGGCAATGAGCTGCACTTCAGGATTTGATTCTTGTTCAATCCGCTGCGCACCTTCATAAACGCCTGCCTCGGCATAATAAAAATTCTGATTGTGGATTTTTTCATTCCGGACGATTTTAAGTTCAACCGTACTGGTGGTGGAGGCAGAGATGCCGATGATGGTAAGAACCGCCAGTATGATCAAAGCCAGAACAATGGCGGAACCATTTTCATTATCCAGGGGATTGACAACCGTTTTCATATCGTCTCCATATCGGTTTAGGATTTTAGATATTTCTTGCTTTTAAAAAAGAGATCCTGCTTCTTTCAACCCCGGAAGGGTCAAATACCTGGACCAGAATTCTCATGGCATCATTGGTTCCGTCTGCGTCCAGATCAGACTGGTTCTGTATGGTCATCTGAACCCTGTAGCCGTCCGCATTCACGATATCGCTGTCGGCTACATTGTTGAAAGGGATCGAGAGTGTCGATTCTATAAGGCCCTGGGCAAAGGCGGAAGCTTCTAAATGTTTTCTGGCATTGGCATTGCCGTTTACCGAAGAAATCTGCATGGTGGCAACACCCAGGATACCAATAGAAAAAATAGCCATAGCAATGAGAATTTCAATAAGGGTAAAACCCGCAGACCCATTTCGTCTTTGTTCTTTCTCAAAGGACTGGTTAATATTGATTGCTGGCAGTTTCATGATCTTTTCCTGAATAATTTAAAAAATATTTCGAAATTTGATAACGGCCGTAACCGTTCTGTTATCCGCCGCCCTTCTGAGTTCGCCTAAATCCGTAGTGGCTGTAATGGCAACCCGGACCGCCCTTATATCCGAAAGAGTCGCCGTTGGATTCCCGCTTCCATCAAGGTAGGTAAACTGGAGGATTTGGATATTTTCCGCTATGGCCTGGTTGCCCCCGGCGCCGACGGCCCGGCCGATATCCATATCTCCGTCAGCCAGACTGTCAAATAAGGAATATTGAATGGTTTGGAACTCATCGGATTCATCTATGGTTCCATCGCCGTCATTATCCAGGCCGTCATCGGCCACGGAATAGGTAAAGGTCAACGGATTTCCGTTGGAACCGTCACCGGCGTTGACAATTCCCAGGGTCTTTGAAATTTCAGGATCAAACCCGGCCATCTGGATATCCCTTGTCATGATGATCAAGGCATTCCGGATGTTCTGCTGCATCTCAACCACCTGATTCTGTGTCAACTGCGAATCCTGCTGGCTGGTATATTGATTGACGACAAGGCCGACAATAATACCGAATACGGCCATGGAGACAAGAAGCTCAATCAGGGTAAAGGCTTTGTTATTTTTATGTAATTGATATCCCTGTATCATCATTAATTCCAGTTTACGCCATCTGCGCTCATTTCAATCCGGATATTGCCGGCCGTATTCACGATCACCCTCCGGTAATCCGTATTGCTGTAGCGGATAAATACGGTCCCTGCATTCCGGGGAAGGCCCCGGGCGGTAAATCCGCCGGTATTGGCGACAAAACTGGTATTGTACATATCCAGGTCGGAAGCCAAGGTTTCTTGTTTGATAATGGATTCGGAGGCATCCAGGGCGCTATTTCCTGCCGCTGCGCCGGGGCCGTTATCCACAAAGGCGGTATACCGATCATTGGCCAGGTCAAATACAATCACGGTGGTTGCATTTTCCTTGATGGCCCTGAGTTTCATTTCCTGAAGGCATGAGACAATGTCCCTGGCCGCGCTTCGAAGCCTGCTTTTCGGCAAAAAAGAAAAAAAATTGGGAATGGCGATCCCCGCCATAATCCCAATGACGGCAATCACCACCATCAATTCCACCAGGGTAAACCCTGAATTTTTATTTTTAAGCCGCAATTTCATATTCATGTGTCCTGCAAGAATAATGCAATATGATACAGAATTATACTAAAAATGTTTGAAATACAAGGTTTACAAGGCATAAAATCAGGTTATCATCCAAAGATGGAACCATAATGCACACCATCTTTTTGATTAAATATCACCATATCAAATGAAATATCACACTTTCAAATGTTTATTGGCTTCCATATCAAACCACATGGCAAACAAGGAAAACTGGCTTGAACTCATAAAAGAAAACATGGCGGCCAGGGCATTGACGGCAGGAATATGCCCGGTGAGATACCAAACAATAAAAACCCTTGAAAACAGAACAAGGGTGGATAAGGCAAAAACAAAGCCCAGGAAATAGAAAAAAACAAGGGGGTGAAAATCCCGGATGATATATTTCTCCTTCATCCGCCAGAAAAAAAGCTTGATCAGAAGCCAGCCAATGGTAAAAATGACCTTATGAATCCGGATGCCCGACTTTTCACCGATATTATAGACCGGTTCAACCGGCACATCCGTGACCTTGAAATTTTCCACATTCAACCGGACCAGGATATCGTTCGGCTGGCCGTATCGTTTGTACATCCGATCCCAGTCAATGGCCGCCAATGCCTTTTTATTGATCACCGTATACCCGGACTGGGAATCGGCTATATTCCAGTATCCTGAAGTAATTTTTGTCATGAGGGAAAGAAACCCGTTCCCCAGATAGCGGATTGTCGGTATTTTTTGGAATGCTTCACCGGTAAAGAGCCTGTTTCCTTTGGAATAATCCGCCAAACCGTCGACCACCGGATCAAGAAGCGCCGGCAAATCGGCAGGGTTCATCTGGCCGTCACCATCCATCCTTACCGCCAGGTCAAAATCATTATCCCGGGCCCATTTGTATCCAGTGGCAAGAGCCCCGCCGCAGCCCTGGTTTATTGCATGTTTGATGAGAACAATCTTATCCGCATTTCCCATGGTGGATTCTACGGCCTTAACCGTTCCATCACTGCTTAAATCGTCCACTATAACAATTTTATCAACATATTCCGGAATAGTTTCAATAACCTTAAGAATCTGGCTCTCTTCATTATGAGCCGGAATGACAACACATATCAATTGATTTTTATAAATCTGACACCTTCCTGTTTTAATTATTTACGCCCTATAGCCACAAGCCTTTGAACCAATAACAGATGAGTCCATCTTTACAAATTTGAATGCGTAAATATATATTTTTTTTGAATGAAAAACCTCAAAAGCCCAAAAAAAATAATATTGATTCCAATGGCAATCAAATATTGAATCCGAAAAAATTCAATTAAAAAATTATAGGCAATATTATTAAACAACCAAAAAAAAATTAAAAAGTACACATACATGAATGCTGATTTTCTCGTAAACTTCACGGAAAATACAAATTTTGTATTCAAAAAATATTGAAGCAAATATGCAAGGGTAAGTATAAACAGATACGATAAATTCGGCACGATTCCGATTTTATCCGTCAAAAGATAGGTTCCAGATAGAATGAGCAAATAGTTCAACAGCGTAACCATCCCATATTTGATCATTTGAAGGGGCATGCTAGTTTTTTTCGACCAGTAAAAGTACCCAAGGGATTGTTCTCACAATCTTTATCGTTTTAAAATACTCTTTCATCAATCTTGTTATTTGATTTTTAGACCAATGGTTGACATGACCCGGCGTATTGCCCAAATCACTCCAATAGGAACCCCTGAACATATTTAATATTCTCCATAAGGGCTCATCCGGCACACTGACAATACAATATTTTTTTGATACTCGATACAATTCTCGCAGCGCCTGATGAGGGTCGGATAGATGTTCTAGCACCTCCAGCAGAATGACCAAATCAAAACTTTCGTCTTCCCGGTTCAACTGATAAACTGATTCCGTTGATATTTTGATGGTCGGATTCTTTGCTTGTGCGTCCTGAACAAGCTCGGGATCGACATCCGATGCTACCAAAAGTGACTTATCGAATACCTTGCAAAGTTCGTATGTCGAATATCCGTGTCCGCAGCCGATCTCCAGAATAGTATGTAATTCATTTCTGATGGGATATGAAATTTTTTCGATTTTCTTGAAAAAGCTTCTTAACATCCCTTTTGCGATAATATTGGAATTGGTATATTTTTCCTGATACAAACTGAAATCCGATTTTATAATTTTTAAATGTTCACCCGCTATTCAGAAAGACTTAATTCATAAAGGCCAAACCCATCTTTTGCATAAATGAATTTAATTTTATTAAAAAATATCTTTATCAGTGAGCGCTCTTTATCCGGAAATTGTTTTTCAGCCCATTGGTTGAACATTTCGTAATTAACTATCATATGCGTAATCCCTTTTTGCTTCAGGCCATCAATGATATCTTCAATTTCTTTTGAATGCTTTATTGTTTTTTTAAACATTTCATTATCAAAAATCATTTTATGATTCGAATAATATCTTCGGTTACCCAAAAACAAGGCCAAGATTACGTGATCCTCTTTCAATATTCCATTGGCCTGATCTATAGTTGATATCTCGGGCCAGTAGCGTTTAATATAGTCCATTCTACCGACCCTGCCTGAAAGGTAATCCAATGGCTTTACCGAATCAAACTGCCCCGCAAGATAAGGTATATTGACGGCAATGATCCCTATACAAATTAAACCACAAACAATATCCCATAATTTTCCGGCAGGAAAAAAACCGGATATATTTTTTAATCCATAAACGGAAAGAATTACAAGGCATGGTATTGCAGGCCCTATCCATCTTATTCTCATATCCTGTTTTAAAAATACAATTACAATCAAAAGAACTGAAAACATTAAAAACATATTTCGATCGGAAATGCTCTTTTGATCCGTTTCTTGCTTTTTGCTAAATGCAAAAAAGGGGAGAATAAAAAGAAAGGGGGTTAACATACCATCAAAATATTTCGGGTTATTGTCAGCGCCCTGAAAAAATATACGAATGGGTATCAAAACGATTTCCCACCATTTTTCACCATAAATGATTTTTCTGACCGCAAAATGCCCCCAGCCTTCAGGCAGTTCCGTTGCGCTCACAAGACCGGCTCCCAACCCATGAGAGTTACTATAAAAATTCAATAGACCATTATACAATGGATAAATGGGGTTACCTGTCCAGATAAAATTTTTAATGAGCCACGGTGAAAAAACCAGCAAAGACATCGCCATAAAAACAATGACGTATTTCAAAGCGGTTAACTGGCTTTTAGCAACCGAAGAATTGGATTTAGAATATATCCATACTACTAAAACAGACAAAATAAAAAAAACAATCAGACCATTATATTTGGTTCCCAAAGCAAAGCCGCATAAAATAGCCGCATAAATCAAATTTCTCAATAAAAAATTATTATCGCGCCATTTTATGATCTGCAAAATTGAAGCTGTTGAAAAAAAAATCAGCCCCAAATCCACATAAACAATGGTGGACAGTTTAATAATGACGGGAATGGTTAAAAAAAAGATAGCCCCGAAGATTCCCCAATCCCCATTTATTTTATCCTTAAAATAAAAATAAATTAAAATTGCTGTAAATATTGCAAATGAAAAATGAATGTATTTAGGGATAATATCATTCCCGAAATAAAGGGGAATCATATACAGCAATTCAAGATTCATGGGATAATAGGAAAATTCAATATAGGGAATTTCAAAGATACCACCATGATTCAGGTATAGTTTGGGGATTATTAAATGGTGGGTTAATGCATCCCTGCTGACAGGAGGAACGCTCCCGAGCAAAATCAAACATGCTGTAAGAATGAAACCGGTCAGTACAAAAAAAAGAATGCTATATTTTCTAAAGGATGCTTTTTCCATTTTCACTTATCCAAATATGAACGCACAGCCTTGTGTGTGGGCATTCTATTTTAAGATATCCAAAGGAATCGTGCCCAAATATAGATTATCATTTATTATATAAGAAGGCGTACCGGTTACACCTGCCTTAACAGCCAGAGCGACATCTCTTTTTAAATGAAGCCGGATCTCTTTTTGCTCCAAAGCCCATGCCAGTTCCTCGGGTTTGAGATCAATTTTTACAGCGATTTCATTTAAATCGATACTGCCTTTTGAAGGATGAATCTGAAAAAGAAGATCATTCATTTCCCAAAACTTATTTTTTAATCCAGCATAAATTGCCAGCATGGCCATCTTACCGGCTCCTGAATGAAGGTTTTCTTTTATGGCAAAATTAAATTCAATATCCAGGGGAAAATGCCGATGGATCAGTCTTATTTTATGAGGATGTTCCGCCACCAACTCTCTTAAATAGTAATGCATTTTCCGGCACTGAAAACATAAATAATCCGTATATTCGATTATTGTAATATCAGGATTTTCGGCACCGATCCAGTGGCTTCCATCTTCTGTGATTCCGGAAGGAAGTGCTGAAGTTGTTTCCCTGAACTCTAAGTGCCAATATTTTGGGAAAACAAGCCATACGACAATTACGACAGCAAAAAATAATTTTATCATGAAAAACAGCCGGGATGTGTTCGATCTTAAATATACCCAGTCGTTATGAAGCGATTTTAAAATTCCGCCCTCTCTCAAATCTTTTATTATTTTATAAGCATAAAAAACGAGGACGAAATTAATGGCATAGGAAACAATGCACATCAAACAATAGCTGTGGATGAAAAATGTAGAAATAAATGCGAGGATTAAACTGTAAATTGAATAAAAGGTAACTGTTATAAAAAAAACAGCCCATAGTCTTTTTCCTATATTTTCTTTATGAATTATAAATGGAAAAATCAGGATCAAAAACAAATAACCAAGGACTCCCCAAATTGGAACAGGCATGCCAAACAAAACGGAAAAACTGCTTTGGGAAACCGTATCACAATTGACTGATTTTGAAATCGCACAAAAACTGCTGTAGGTGATGTCCGTGTAGACCCTGTAATGAGAAACAGAAAGATAGAGTGCATCCAGAAAGCCTGCAAATATAAGCACCCATCCCGCCATTGAAAAGAAAGATCGCGCTTTGCTGTTCATCATAACAATATCAAATCTTATAAAATTAAAATTTCTGTAAAGCTGGTATTAGATAGCATAAAAAAAACTTTTGATCATTTTATTTTTAAATACATGAAATTTTCGTTTCGATTAAGGGTTCAAACACACTCATCGATTGACATTTTTTGTCAAATCGGAACAAAAGTTTGGAATATTTAAATTATAAATATTGAAACCCAGTTCAATAAAGCTAAAAATCTAAACCATCACAATATAAAAATAGGCTGTATATCTTTAATAATGAGCGCCTTGCCTCAAATATAAATAAAACCATAGCGGGTGGCATCGTTTTTGCTAAAACCTATCCCAGAAGAAAGTTTATTATTAACCAAAAAAAAGGAGATTCAAATGAAACTAAACAAATCAAATCAAAAAGGTTTTACACTGATCGAGTTGATGATCGTTATCGCCATCATCGGTATTCTGGCAGCAATCGCCATCCCGAACTTCATTTCATACAGGGATAAAGCATTCTGTTCTGCCGCAGAGTCCGATGCAAATGCTATAGCAGCAGGACTAGCTGACTATTTTTCAATCCCAAGCAATGTGAGTTTTGCAAATGTAGCCGCCGCGCGAACAATTGCATTTCCTGGATCATCCCCTATCACCCTTAGCGGACAAAATACAGGCTCAGTTACTTTTGCTGCTGGCCCACCATCTACTTGGACAATTGTCGTAACAGATGTTAGTGCCCGGTGCCCATTATCTTATCAGGCTTCAAATCCCGTTGCCGCTGGCGACCCCGATGGTTGGAGTCAGGCTCTTGGTGGAACTTATACAAAGCAGATGTAATTAACATCGCTTATAATTACAACCTAACGCCTAAGAAGAAGGAGATCAAACATCTCCTTCTTCTGTTTTTAATCAACTCTTTCCAATTGAATCGTCTTTATCCAGCCGGTAGCGCATGGACCTCAGGCTCAGGTTCAGATATTCCGCAGCCTTGCTTTTGTTGCCGCCTGCAAGTTCCATGGCCTTTTTCAGATAAGCCTGCTCAATGGTGTTCATGATTTCGTCCAGATCAACGCCCTGCTCGACTTCATTGAGATCAAACCTACGGCCTTCAATGCCTTCCACCCAGCGGCGCTTTTTGTGCATGGAAATGGTCAGGCTTTCCGGCAGGATGATATTGGTGGACGAAAGGGCAACGCTTCGCTCGATGAGGTTTTCAAGCTCCCGGACGTTGCCTGGAAAACTGTATTTGTTCAGAAAATCGATGGCATAGGAAGACAGTTTGGCAATGTCCTTGCCCATTTTTTGAGAATATTTTTCAGCAAAATGCTGGGCCAGAAGGGCCACATCCCCTTTCCGGTCCCGGAGCGGGGGCACTTTGATGGGAATGACGTTAAGGCGGAAAAATAGATCTTCCCTGAATTTTCCCTCGATGACTTCCTCTTCAAGTTTTTTATTGGTAGCGGAAATGATCCGGACATCCACCTCGATTTCTTTCGTGCCGCCAACGGGTTTGAAGGAAGTCTCCTGTACGGCCCTGAGGAGTTTGACCTGGAGGATGGGTGACAGTTCACCAATCTCATCCAGGAAAATGGTCCCCAGATTGGCAGCCTCAAACAATCCTTTTTTATCCGACACAGCTCCTGTAAAAGAGCCTCTGACATGACCAAAAAACTCGCTTTCGATGAGGGTGTCCGGGATCCCGCCGCAATTGACCACCACAAAGGGATTGTCCCTGCGGTCTGAATTTTCATGGATGGCCCTTGCAATCAATTCTTTTCCAGTGCCGCTCTCACCGGTAATGAGAACATTGGTCTTGGTTGAAGCCACCTGCTGGATTCGTTTGTAAATGGCCTGCATTCCAGGGCTTTTGCCGATAATTCGGTTAAAATGCAGATGGTCTTTGAGTTCCGATGAAGCCTTTTCTTTTTCCTGGTCAAGGGTTTTTAATTCCAGGGCCTTTTGGATGGTCTGTTTTAATTCAATATTGTCAAAGGGCTTGGGAACAAAATCGTAGGCCCCTTGGTTCATGGCTTCGACGGCTATTTCCGTGGTTGAATAGGCCGATATCATGATGATGACCGTATCGGGATTCTTTTTTTTGGCTTCCTTCAGGACTTCAAGGCCGGTGATGTCACCTAGACGGATATCCGTAAGAACAAGATCAAAATCATTTTTCTCAATCATGGTCACGGCCTGTTTGCCGTTCTTGGCAACAGCCACCCGATACCCCTCCTTGGACAATAGGACGTCAAGGAATTCCCTCATGCTGAGTTCATCATCGACAACCAGAATAGAGTGTGCTTTGCTCATCATGGATTATCCCCGCAGCCCTTGCTCATCGCTTTGATAAACGATTTTTCCGCCCACCATGGTCAAAAAGGCGTTACCTTTGACCTTCATGCCGGCAAAGGGTGTATTGCGGCTTTTGGATGCGAACGCAGAAGGATCAATCACATATTCATGGTCCGGATCAATGAGGGTCAGGTCGGCCCGGTTCCCTTCTTTGATATCATTATGAATGCCCAGGAGGTTTGCCGGTTGTTTGGCCATCTTATGGATCAATTCGGCCAAGGTTAAATTTCCGTCATGGACCAGTTTCAAAGACAGGGACAGGGAGGTCTCCAGTCCGACAATGCCAAAGGCGGCCCGGTCAAATTCCACATCTTTTTCAACGACGCTGTGGGGGGCGTGGTCCGAGGCGATCAAATCAATGGTGCCGTCACATAGGCCTTCGATGACGGCCTGTCTGTCATCCTCTGAGCGCAAGGGCGGATTCATTTTGAAATGGGTATCATAATCCTTAACATCTTCATCCGTCAGGGTAAAATAATGGGGGGCGGTTTCACAAGTGATTTTCGCCCCTCTTTTTTTGGCCTGCCGGATGGCTTCGATGGATTCCCTGGTGCTGATATGGCAGAAATGAACCGGCGCATCGGTCAATTCCGCCAGGGCAATGTCTCTCACCACCATGACACTTTCGGCGGCATTGGGAATGCCTTTGATTCCCCAGAAAGTAGAAGAAGGCCCTTCATTCATGGAACCGCCGTCGGCAAGGCAGGTGTCTTCCGCATGCACAAAAACGGGGATGTTCAATCCCCTGCAATATTCAAGGGCCCGGCGCATGAGGTTCGAATTTTCAACCGGTTTGCCGTCATCGGTAACGGCCACAATGCCGGCCTGTTTCATATCATGGATTTCAGCAAGGGTCTCACCCTTCAAGCCTTGGGTGATGGCCCCCACCGGATATACCCTGGAAAGCCCGACTTCCCTTCCCCTTTGGATGATAAATTGGGTGACCTGGCTGTTGTCGTTCACCGGGTTTGTATTGGGCATGCAGCAAACGGCGGAAAACCCTCCCCTTGCGGCTGCCGCAAGACCGGTTTCAATGGTCTCTTTATATTCCTGGCCCGGCTCCCGCAAATGGACATGGATGTCTATCAATCCCGGAACAAGAATCTTCCCGGCGGCATCAATGATTTGGATATCCGGTTCCGTATCCTTATATTCCGGATCTACAAGGGCATGGATCAGATGATCTTTAATAATAATGTCTTTTTTGGCATCCATATGGGGGGGATCAATTATTCTTGCCCCTTTAATGCGAATCAACATGTCTGCTCCCTCCCGCAACCAGGTAAAATAAGGCCATGCGCAAGGCCACCCCGTTTGTGACCTGCTCCAGGATGATGGAACAGTCGGAATCGGCCACATCGCTGGATATTTCAACCCCCCTGTTCATGGGGCCGGGGTGCATGACAAGGACATCTTTCTGCGCAAGCTTCAGTCGGTCCCGGTTTAATCCGAACAAGGTTGAATATTCTCTTTCCGTGGGAAAAAGGATACTTCCCTGTCTTTCCTTTTGAATCCTGAGCATCATGACCACGTCCGAGCCTTCGATGCAGGCCTCCATATTAGGGGACACCGTACATCCCAGTTTTTCAATTCCTTTGGGGATCATGGTCCCAGGGGCACAGATGGAAACCGTAGCCCCCATTTTTGAAAATCCGGTGATGTCGGACCGGGCCACCCGTGAATGGGAAATATCCCCGATGATGGATATTTTGAGTCCGGCTATCTTCCCCTTTTTTTCCCTGACACTCATCATATCCAGCAGGGCCTGGGAAGGATGGGCATGGATGCCGTCCCCGGCATTGATGACAGAAGCCTTCACCCGTTTTGCAATGAGATGGGGAGCGCCGGAGGAAGGATGGCGCAGTACGATGACATCCGGTTTCATGGCTTCAAGGTTTTTGGCCGTATCGATGAGGGTCTCGCCTTTAACGATACTGGATGTGCCCGCAGATATGGAATGGGTGTCGGCTGAAAGCCGTTTGGCAGCGGCATCAAAAGAAAGCTTGGTTCTTGTGGAAGGCTCCTGAAAAAAAAGAACAATGGTTTTGCCCCTGAGGGTAGGCACTTTTTTAACGGGCCGTTCTGAAATTTCCTTCATGCCCTGGGCCGTATCCAGTATCATGGAAATTTCCCAGGGCTCCAGGGATTCAATGTCAAGAATATCCTTTTTTTCAAACCGCATAGCGCTTACCTTATTTTAAGAGATCACCGATTCTTTTCCATCGAACTCCAAAATCCTCCTTGTCCCAGGACCAGTATATGATCAAGGCCTTTCCCCGGACATCCTTCAGATCCACAAATCCCCAGAACCTGCTGTCGTGGCTGTTGTCCCTGTTGTCTCCCATTACAAACAATTTATTCTCCGGAACAGTGAATTTGGGGACATTGTCTCTTCTGGCTCTGGCCCGATCCGGAAAATCCGGCGGATATATGATGTTTTCCTTGTATTGGGCATAGGGTTCTTTTTCAATCACCTTTCCATTGACATAGAGTTTTTTATGGTCGATCTCCACCGTGTCCCCGGCCGTGGCAATGACCCGTTTGATAAAATCCTTGGACGGATCCTCAGGGTATTTAAACACCACGATATCCCCTTTTACAGGCGTTTTGACAGGGAAAAGGGTTTTGCCGTCGGTAAAGGGAATCTTGACCCCATATATAAATTTATTCACCAGAATCTGATCACCGATCTGCAGGGTTTCCAGCATGGAACCCGACGGGATTTTAAAGGCCTGAATAATAAAGGTGCGTATGAACATGGCAATGATTACGGCAATAACGATGGCTTCAATATTTTCACGCAAAGAACTTTTCTTTTTTTCTGCCATTTTTTTTCCTTATCTAAAAGAACATATGTTGAGGTTGAGTGAGAAAGAACTTTGCCTTGAGTATGGATTTTTTCAGGATATCGGCTATTTTTCGCGCCTTCACCATACTGGACAAGGGAACCGTTGGAATTTTCCTGCCCTTCAGGGTGATTGTCCCGCTTTTCAATTCAGCATAACTGACCTGACCATAGGATTTTGAAATGCCTTCCGGGTAATCAAATCCATAATCAACTACCTGGGTAAACAATTCCTCGTCAGAAACCGAGGTGTATTTTAAAATTTCTTCATTCAGAATCGGGATGGGGATGCCAAGCCCTATGGACAGTGAACACCCGTATCCCCTGATGCTCTGCCCCACAAGCCATTCCGGAGACATTTCCTTTAAATCTCCGATAACGGAAAGGGTGCCGGCGGGTTTGACCGGAACCCCGTTCAACCCTCTTTCCACCTCTTTTTTATGCTGGGTCCCTGTCCATGTCACATATCCCTGGGCGCCGCCCAAAAAAATACGGGTGCCCAACCCAATGGTTTTTAAATACGGGTCGTTTAACAGGGGGCTCAATTCCCCGGATGTGGAATAATTGGCATTGCCCATGTCCGGCTTTAACGTGCCCATATACGTATATTTGATTTTTTCGGACCGGTTGACGGCGCAGTTATAATTCTGATAGGCATTTCTTGGATTGCACAGCATGGCATTGGGAAGGTCCTTCAAGGTCACGAGTTTCTCTATTTTCCGGTTGGGATAACAATCCGTGCCATAACTTTCCGCCCTTAAATGGACCTGTTTTCCTGCCACCAGATCTTGGATGACATGCCCTCCTCCATAGTTAAACTCCCCGGGGTGGCGCTTGTTCAAGGGATCATCCTCGCAGGTCTGGGTCACCCCCAGATAGCAGTCCACGGCAGCCACGCCCGAATAGGCAAATACATTGTTAAACCAGGTTTTAGTGGTCCGGATCAGGGGCTTGGACTGGCCGATATTGATAAAGGCGCCGGAAGAGCACATGGGAGAGAAGGTGCCGGTGGTCACCACATCCACTTTTTTGGCCGCTTCCACAACCCCTTCTCTTCGTGCGATATCAATAATTTCTTCCGCTGTCACCACGACAGCTTCTCCGGCGGCAATTTTTTTATTGATCTGTTCTATTGTCCTGTTTACTTTATAATCATTCATCATAAACCCTTGCCATTATACATCAGGCCTTTGTTTGATTGCGTCAATTTTTGATATAATATTATTTTTAATCCAGGCATCATCCCACCATTCAATGGGATTGACAAAAACAGGTCCCACCATCATTGAAAAATGAAGATGATCTCCGGCCGCCATTCCGCTTAAACCGGTAAGACCGATTTGAGTCTCTTTTTCAACCCTGTCCCCTTCCTGGACCGTTATCTCGCTCAGATGGGAATAAAGGCTGCAAAGCCCGAATCCATGGTCAATGATCACTGTATTGCCGTAAATTCCGATGGGTTGCGTTGACAGGACCTTTCCTTTGTTGGCGGCATAAACAGGGGACCGGGCGATGGATGCAAGATCAATCCCCAGGTGAACGGCCCTGTCGATCTCACTGCCCTTATACTGATAGATCCTGTGATCTGCAAATCCGGCCTTTCTTTCGGAACCTGCAAGCCTTGAAAATATGCCGTCCCAGTATTTTATGGGGTCTAAAGCCGAGGTAAGGCTGAAAACCTGAACCTCATTCTCTTTTCGAAGGTCCCCATTAATATATAAAAATTTTTGTACCAGGGGATTTTCCAGGCCCTGAAACTCGCCTTCCCTCGTACCCAGGTCAAATTCAGGCATCTTCTGTTCCAGAAATGCATCTGAAATAGTGAGAATATCCGTTTTATACTGCTTGTCTCTGATATGATGATAAAAGCTTTTCCGGGTGATATTGCCGGCCATATCTTCGGCAACCAGGCTGATTTTTGTACCCGGGCCCTGAAGATAGCTCAGGGCAAAAAAACAGGCATATATGCTTTTATTTTCAACAAGGCCTGGATGGCCTGAGAAAAAATCATCTCCCACCTGAACCCCGGTTTTTATATTTTCTTCAAAGATCTTATAAAGGATGA
Source organism: Desulfobacula sp. (assembly GCA_023701135.1). Lineage (GTDB taxonomy): Bacteria > Desulfobacterota > Desulfobacteria > Desulfobacterales > Desulfobacteraceae > Desulfobacula. The sequence continues at coordinate 325,548 of JAMPXP010000001.1, forward strand.
GGCCTGAACCGCCTCTTTCGATATTGTGCTGTTCGGATAAAACATGAATTTCCGGTGGTTTTGAATCATAGACCAGTTGTTTTTCAATATGGGAAATATTGCCCTTACCCCATCCCCACAGGGAATTGTCCGATGCTGTTATTGATAGGGTAAGTTCACCGTCGGTGATGCCATATTTCAAGGCGTCAATGGGAACCCGAAAAGAATCCGTCAGGGTTTTGGAGCCGGAAAAGAGATTGAGAAGGCCCGAAGATTCGTATTGCTTATCGATGAGAATGGTTTGCTTCCCCTGCTGAGAAAGGGTTACCATGACCTGTTGAAGACCTGTTTTCGGATCATGCAGGGTAAAGGAAAATTCCTGTTCTTTTTTCAAAAACCCGGAAGGCAATGCCGTCTCAATGATCGGGGCCTTGCCTTCAAAAAGATAAAAAAGGGCGTAGACAATGACACTTGCCGTTATCAAAATCAGAACCGAGGCAAGCGTTTTTTTCATTAGGAATACCTATTGTTTCAGAGGGTTAGTAAATTTTCAGTAAAATTACAGTAAAATAGCAGCTCTGCCTCAACTTATCAAGCAATTTTCCATTCTTGACTTTTTGGGTCCTTAAAGATACCTTGGCCCCACAAACGTTAATTTGGGGCTTATTTATGAAAAATTATTTCCATAGTCTGACGGATCGACCCGATCCTGTTTTTTTTCTTATTGCCGGTCCCTGCGTCATTGAGAGCTATGATATTACCTATCAGATCGCCCATACCCTGAAAACGGTGACCAGCCGCCTTAATATCCCATTGATTTTCAAGGCTTCCTTTGACAAGGCAAACCGGACATCCATCCGATCCTACAGGGGACCCGGCTTTGACAAGGGATTGGATATCCTTGACAAAATCAAAAAACAACTGGATATCCCCGTAATTTCAGACATTCATTTGCCCGATCAGGCAGAAAAAGCAGCACAAATTCTTGATGTTATTCAGATCCCCGCCTTTTTATGCAGGCAAACGGATTTGATTCTGGCGGCCTGCCGGACAGGTCTGCCGGTAAACATCAAAAAAGGCCAGTTTCTGGCCCCCCATGACTGCCGCAATATTCTCAATAAAGCCGGACAAACAGGCAATCCGCATATTTCCATCACCGAACGGGGATCATCCTTTGGGTATAATAATCTTGTGGTGGATTTCCGATCCCTTCCCATCATCAAGCGTATGGGGGTTCCTGTCATTTTTGATGCCACCCACAGTGTCCAATTGCCCGGCGGTGCCACAGACGCTTCCTCCGGAGAAAGACAATATGTTCCTGTTCTTGCCAAAGCTGCCATTGCCGCAGGGGCTGACGGTATATTTATGGAAACCCACCCTGATCCGGAAAAAGCGCTCTGCGACGGTCCCAATTCCTTTCCGCTCAATGATATGGAAGCGCTTCTATCCACCCTTCTTTCCATAAAAAAAGCCGTTGGATAAGCCCATGGATCAGGGACTCGCCGATATTCATTTGTTATTGCTGGATGTGGATGGCGTTTTAACCGACGGCAGCATTACCTATTCCGACTCGGGAGAACAGATTAAAACCTTTAATTCAAGGGATGGATTAGGGTTAAGGCTTTTGATGGATTCCGGAATCGCTGTCGGCATCATCACCGGGAGGGTATCAAAGGCCCTGGGATACCGGTGCAAAAACCTCGGCATCACCTTATTGTTTGACGGTGTGAAAGACAAATCTGTCGCACTTGAAAAAATTATCCTTGAAACCGGTATTCCTGCCGAACATATTGCCTTTGTAGGCGATGACCTCCCTGACCTTCCCGTTATGACCAAAGTAGGATTCTCTTTTTGTGTTTCAGATGCGCCCGAAGAGGTCAAACAGCATTCCCAAAGGATTACCGGCAGCAAGGGCGGACAGGGTGCCGTGAGGGAGGTCTGCGAAAGCATCCTCAAAGCCAAGGGTCTTTGGGCACAGATCATGGACCAGTATCTGACATGAAACAATCGGTTAAAAAAACCATCACCTATCTTTTAACGGGATTGCTGCTCATCATGATTCTTGCCGTATCCGGATTCCTTTTATTCGATCGGATATTATCCGGAACCGCTAAGGTAAAAGATCTTAAAATAGATTCGACTGCTGCCTTGAAATTAAACCTTTTGAAACAAATATCCAAAAAAGACGGGGTCACGGAATGGGAACTATCGGCCAAATCCGCCAGTCTCCTTAAAAATGAAGACAAAGCCATTCTTGAAGGGGTAACGGTTTTTTTCTTTGCAAAAGAAAAGAAAAAGGTTGAACTGACATCAGATGCCGGTACTCTGAATACAAAAACCCATGACATGACTTTTTCCGGGAATGTGGTGGTCACCTATGTAACGGCCTTTCTGAAAACTGATAAGTTGCATTATGACAAAAAAGAACATATAATAAGCTCCGATGATCGCGTACGGCTTGAAAAAAATGGCTCTTTCATTGAAGCGGATTCGATGGTAATCCATTTGAATAAAAATCGGATAATTTTTAAAGGGCATGTCCAGGGATCTTTCAATGAAAATTTCAATATTCAATTTCAATAAACTCATCCTCACGCTTATCATTCTTTTTTTCCCCATCCATCTGTTCGTTCTCTTGAATCTTGACCTTGCCTATTCCGAAGAAAATCAAGGGCTTGGCGAAGACCCCATCCACATCACATCAGACAGCATGGTTGCAGAAAAAGGGGCTTCCATGGTGGAATTCATCGGCAATGTGGAAGCCACAAGGGAGGACTCGATCCTTCTTGCCGATTCCATGAAGGTTTATTTTGTGACGGACAAAAAAAAGAAAAATCAGGCTCAAAGCAATATCACAAAAATTGTTTCCACCGGAAACGTCCGGTATACCTCCGGAGAACGAAAGGCCTTTGCCGATGAAGCTGTTTATACAACCGTTGATGATGTCCTGGTGTTAAAGGGAAAGGCGCCGAGACTGGTTACAGGGACAAGCTTTGTAACCGGAAAAAAAATCACCCTCTATCGAAAACAGGACAAGGTGATCGTTGAAAGCGACGGTCAAAAGAGAGTTGAAGCCCTTCTTAACCCTGAAGACAAACCTGATAAAAAAGAATGATGGCCCGGCTTGTATTAAAAAATCTGATCAAACTCTATAACGGCAAAACGGTTGTGGATGACGTGAGTCTTTCAGTACAGCAGGGGAAGGTCACCGGCCTTCTGGGACCCAACGGGGCAGGGAAAACCACAACCTTTTATATGACCGTTGGAATGATCAAACCCGACAGCGGCTCAGTATTCCTTGACCAAGAGGATATCACCCGGTGTCCCATGTATATTCGGGCACGGAAAGGCATCGGATATCTTCCCCAGGAATCCAGTATTTTCAGAAAACTGACGGTCAAAGAGAATATCACGGCCATACTTGAAGTTTTACCGAAAAACGGGTTTAACCTGGAACAAAAAGCCATGGACCTTATGAAAGAGCTTGGAATCAGTAAGCTATCCCATCAGAAAGCCAATTCCCTATCCGGTGGAGAGAGGCGCCGGCTTGAAATCTCAAGGGTTCTTGCCACGGACCCCTTATTCATCCTCCTGGACGAGCCCTTTGCAGGAATAGACCCTTTGGCCGTGATGGATATCCAGCAAATTATTTATCAGTTGACTAAAAAAGGAATAGGCGTTTTAATATCTGATCATAATGTCAGGGAAACCCTGGGAGTCTGTGACAATGCCTATATTATGGGGCAGGGAAAAGTCATAGAATCAGGACATCCCGATAAAATCATTTCTAGCGACATAGCAAAAAAAATCTATTTAGGAGAAAATTTTAAACTCTAAGATGGAAATTGGATTACAACAAAATCTGATATTAAGCCAGCAGCTCGTCATGACCCCGCAGCTCCAGCAGGCCATCAAGCTGCTTCAATTGTCCCGCCTTGAGCTTGCCGAGATGATTCAACAGGAAATAGAGCAGAATCCGGCCCTGGAAGAAGCCGGGCTGGATGAAATTTCCGACAGAAAACTGCCGGATCTGGAAACGGAACCCCTTGCTCCTGAAAAAGAAATCCGGGTAAAAGAAATCACCATTGAAGAAAAGGTCAGGTCCGACACAGACTGGGAAAATTATATCAATGAATATAATTCCACAGGAAAACTGTATATTGAATCGGAAAATAAAGACGCTCCCAATTATGAGGCCTTTACAACCGAAAAGAAGACCCTGGAAGACCATCTTCAGTGGCAGCTCAGGCTTTATGGTTTTTCGGAACTTGAAGAAAAAATAGGTCATATGATCATCGGAAACCTGAACAGAGACGGGTACCTGTGCAGCGACCTGGAAGAAATTGCCCAGGCCTGCGATGCAGATATCAGCCTTGCGGAAAAAGTGCTCTCCATCCTCCAGACCTTTGATCCTCCCGGCGTCTGTGCCAGGGATCTATGCGAAACCCTGCTGATCCAGGTAAAGCTTTTGGGCATAGACAATCCCATCATTACTTCCATCATACTGCATCACCTCAAAAATCTTGAAAACAGAAACAGCAAAAAAATAGCCAAGGCCTTAAAAATATCCGTTGAGGACGTCCGGGCCGCCGTAAAAATCATTCAATATCTTGAACCCAAACCCGGCCGGGCTTTTTCAACCGACGAACCCTCCTATATAACACCGGATATCTATGTTTACAAATTCGGGGATGAGTTTAAGATTGTCATGAATGACGACGGTCTGCCCAAATTGAGAATCAACCGGTTCTATAAAAACGCCATAGCCGACGGCCGTAAAATATCAAAAGATACGAAGAACTATCTTAATGAAAAAATGCAGTCTGCCTCCTGGCTCATAAAAAGTATTCAGCAACGACAGAAAACCATATACCTGGTCATGGAAAGCATTTTGAAATTCCAACGGGAATTTTTTGAAAAAGGCATCGCCTATTTAAGGCCATTGATTTTAAAAGATATCGCCGAAGATATTGAAATGCACGAATCCACCATCAGCCGTGTCACCACCAATAAATACGCCTATACGCCACAAGGTCTTTTTGAACTCAAATATTTTTTTAATTCTTCCATTGAGCGGACAGGCGGAGATTCCATGGCCTCTGCCAGTGTAAAAGATAAAATCAGAATTTTAATCGAAAACGAAGACCCTGAGAATCCCTTAAGCGATGACAAAATAGCGCTGATTCTCCAGGATTCGGATCTTCAGATTGCCCGGAGAACGGTTGCCAAATACAGGAAGGTATTGAATATTCTTCCCTCCAATAAACGCAAACAACTTTAGGGAGGCTTTTTATGCAGACAACGGTTACATTTAAACAGATAGACCCCTCAAGTTCCTTGAAATCCTATGTCCAAAAAAAACTGGAAAAATTTGATAAAATGCTGGAAAGTCCGGCTGAAGCTTATGTTGTTCTTTCTGTGGAAAAAATCAGACATATCGCAGAAATTACCTTAGTCTGTGATAAAGTAAAAATTCATGCTGCGGAAGAATCTGAGAGTATGTATTCATCTATTGATGCCCTGATGGATAAAATCAGAATTCAGATCAAAAAAAACAAGGAAAAAGTAAAACGACACATGTCCGGCAAAAAGCAGAGCATTAAAAATGAACCCGCCGATGAGATCCCCCTTGGCCCTGAGCCTGTAAAGGACATTTCCGATTATCAGATTGTCCTGGAATCAATTGACTATAAACCCATGGACATCGAAGATGCCGTTGTTGAATTGAATTCAGGCAAACAGCCTTTTTTTGTTTTCAACAATGCCAGAACCGAGCGGGTGAATGTCCTTTATAAACACAACAATGGAAAGCTTGGATTAATCCAGCCCAGAGGATAATTCATTCAATGAAAATCAGCCAGCTTCTCGATAAAAAAGCCATCATTGCAGATCTTGGCGCCTTGGACAAAAAAGGGGCCATTGACGAACTGTCTGTGGCCGTCTCAACAACCACATCTGCATCTGCAAAAGATATTGCCATGGTTCTCATGGAACGGGAACAACTCGGCAGTACGGGAATCGGCGGAGGTATCGCCATCCCCCACGGCAAGCTTGATGCGGTAAAATCCATCCGTATCGGATTCGGTCTCAGCAAAAAAGGAGTGGAATATGACTCCCTGGATGATAAGCCTGTTCACCTTTTTTTCCTTTTGCTCACACCTGAAAATTCAGCCGGCGGTCATCTGAAAGTTCTTGCCCAGATTTCAAAAATGCTGAAAATGGATCAATTTAAGAAAAAACTGATGACTGCAGAATCGGTGGATGCCATTTATGACATCATCATTGAACAGGATGAAGATTTTTAAATTTTATGCAAAGCGTCTATATCATCACCGGCCTTTCCGGGTCCGGAAAAACAACAGCTATCCAGGCATTTGAAGATGCCTCCTTTTACTGTGTCGACAATATGCCCATTGAGCTGCTGCCTAAATTTCTTGATCTTCCTTTAAAGGAACATCCTGATATCAAGGGATTTGTTTTTGTAATGGATCTGCGCAGCAAAGACTTTATTTTCAATTACGGACCCGGTATCTGCTCCCTTGAAGACAGAGGGATTTCACCCACAATTATTTTTCTGGAAGCAGATGAAAACACCTTGTATAAAAGATACAGCGAAACCCGGCGCCAGCACCCGGTCTCAAACGAAAAAAGCCTGCTTGACAGCATCAAACGTGAAAAAAACATGATGCTGCCCATTAAGCAGACGGCACACCACATTATTAATACAACCGGATTGAATGTGCATCAGCTTAAATCCAGAATACTGGATTTAATCAACGACGGGTGCACAGCCGCTTGCCTGACAAAAATAAATGTGGTTTCCTTTGGATTCAAATACGGGATTCCAAAGGATGCAGATCTTATGATCGATATGAGATTTCTGGCAAATCCTTATTTTATTCCCGAACTTAAGCCTCTTGATGGAGAATCCGAAGCCGTCCGGAGTTTTCTTTTATCGAATCCTGAAACCATGGCGTTTCTGGAAAAATACTTTGATCTTCTGGACTATTTAATTCCCCTGTATAAAAGGGAAAACAAGGCATATCTCACCCTTGCCGTCGGCTGCACAGGGGGAAGACACAGAAGTGTGGTCATTGCAAGGCATATCTTTGAACATCTAAATAAAAAAGGATTGAATCCGGGTCTGATCCACCGAGATATTGACCGGGATTTAAAATGAACATGATCGGGATACTATTGGTCACCCATGCAAATTTAGGACAAGCCTTGATTGAAACCCTGGAATTCATTTCAGAAAAAAAAGAAACCCATCTTTCAGCGGTTTCAATTAATATCCAGGAGGACCCGGAAACCCTCAGAAAAAAAATTAAAAAAGCAATTATGGATGTCAAAACAGATAACGGGGTCATTATTTTAACGGATATGTTTGGCGGAACCCCATCCAATTTAAGCTATTCATTTCTGGAAGAAGGCCGGGTTGAGGTGATCTCCGGGGTAAATCTGCCCATTCTGTTCAGGGCGGTTAATTCCAGATCTAAAATGAATATGGAAGCATTGACATCTGTTCTTGTTGAACATGGTAAAAAAAGCATTTCCCTTGCCAGTGATATTTTAAAAGGCACAAAAAGATCATAATTATAACCAAGGAGGCCAAAAATGACGATAAAAATAGGCATAAACGGATTCGGCAGAATCGGAAGAATGGTCTTTCGTGCAGCATTCAACAATCCCGACCTCGAAGTGACGGCCATTAACGATCTTACAGATACCAAAACCATTGCTCATTTGCTTGAATACGATTCTGTTCATGGCTTGTTCAATAAAAAGGTTGCCTCGACGACTGACTCTATTACCGTCGACAACAAAATTACAATGGTTACCGCCCTTAAGGATCCGGGGCAAATCCCATGGAAGGATGCCAAGGTTGATATTGTATGCGAATGCACTGGGATTTTCCGGGACCGGGACGGAGCTTCAAAACATTTCACCGGCGGAGCCAAAAAAGTATTGATTTCGGCCCCGGCGACCAATCCGGACATCACCATTGTCATGGGTGTCAATCAAGAAATGTATGATCCCGCCTCTCACCATATTATTTCAAACGCTTCCTGTACGACCAATTGTCTTGCACCGGTTGCCAAGGTCATCCTTGAAAATTTCGGTATTGTTTCCGGAATGATGACCACCATTCATTCCTATACCGGCGACCAGCGGATTCTTGATTTTCCCCACAAGGACTTGAGGAGAGCAAGGGCTGCCGGGCTGTCCATGATTCCCACCACAACAGGGGCGGCCAAGGCTGTCGCCCTGGTATTGCCGGAACTCAAGGGTAAATTGAACGGGTTGTCGGTCCGGGTGCCGACCCCCAATGTGTCTCTGGTTGATTTTGTGGCAATTACGGAAAAGACCGGCCTTACTAAAGAAAATATCAACCAAGCCCTGGAAAAAGCATCCAAAGAAAACCTCAAGGGAATCCTGGGATATTGTGATGTCCCCCTTGTTTCCATTGATTTCAATTCAAATCCGCTTTCCTCCATTGTGGATGCGGATTGCACCGATGTTATCAACGGCAATATGATCAAAATCTTTTCCTGGTATGACAATGAGACAGGCTATTCCACCCGGATGGTCGATCTTGCCGTCATGGTCGGGAAATCCCTGTAAACTCAAACAGGAGGATTAAAATGGCTCGAATTCCTTTCATTGCCGGCAATTGGAAAATGTATAAAACCGGTCCTGAAGCCGTAGAAACCGCCAGAAAACTAGTGGACCTCTGCGCCGATGTGGGCAAGGTGGAAGTCATGATTGCGCCCACCTTTCTTTCTCTTGCCCTGGTTTCCGACTGTGTTCGGGGAAGCCGCATAAAAACCGGGGCACAGAACCTTTATTTTGAAAAAGAGGGCGCTTTTACAGGTGAAGTTTCCGCTGCCATGATCCGGGCAACAGGATCGGAATATGCCATTATCGGTCATTCTGAAAGACGGCAATATTTCGGTGAAACAGACGAGACGGCATGTAAAAAGGTGAGGGCCGCCATTCAGGGGGGATTAAAGCCGATTCTGTGTATCGGGGAAACAGAGGCTGAAAGAGATCAAGAAAAAACCTTTTTGATACTTGACAAACAGGTATCGGATGGGTTAAAAGGCTTGGGTCCGGATGAACTTAGAGATTTGGTTTTAGCCTATGAGCCTGTATGGGCCATTGGAACCGGAAAGACGGCAGATACCCGGCAGGTGGATGAAGTCCATCAGTATTTGAGGTCTTTATTGAGCAGATTGTTCTCAGCAGATTTTTCCGACCGGATAAGAATCTTATACGGCGGTTCGGTCAAACCTGAGAACGCAAAAGAACTGATGAACATCAAGGATGTGGATGGCGCGCTGGTCGGCGGTGCAAGTCTTGATCCGGATAAGTTCATTAAAATTATAAAATATTATTTGTAGGGAATATGACAGCCTTAATCGTCACTATCCATGTCACCGTCTGTATCCTCTTGATACTGATTGTATTATTGCAAAGCGGCAAGGGTGCAGCAATGGGAGTTTCTCTGGGTGGCGGTGCCGGTCAGACGCTTTTCGGCGCTACAGGCCCGGCAACCATTCTGACTAAAATTACAACCGTCGTGGCCATTATTTTTATGATAACCTCTCTGACGCTGGCGTATTTGTCCGGTCACCAATCAGAGACTTCCGTGATGGAAAAAGCGGCCGCACCGATTGAGCAAAAGACTGAATAACCCATATCGAATAGATTCAATGCCGAAGTGGTGGAATTGGTAGACACGCACGCTTGAGGGGCGTGTGGGGCAACTCGTGGGAGTTCAAATCTCCCCTTCGGCACCATAAATGATAAAGGCCACGGACAGTTGATGTTCGTGGCCTTTTTTAATTGATCAGGATGAACATCATAAGATGAGCAAAAACAATAGAAGGAATTGCTTTAAATGTGAATTCTTCTATATCACCTGGGATTCGCAGCATCCGAACGGCTGTAAGGCCATGGGGTTTAAAAGCAAATCCTTGCCCAGCGTCGTTGTTTTTCAGTCATCGGGGAAACCCTGTGCCTTTTATAAAGAAAAAAAACCCAGACCGCCGGATTCACCTTGAATTATTTATTTCCTTGTTTATATTAAACCATTATGAAAGAAAACAATGATATCCGATCGCAAGATCCAAAAAAAATAGAAAAAGAACTGGGCGAGTTCCTGAATAAGAAATTTGGCGGAACCGTAAAGATTATTACTCCTTCTGCCCTCGCGCAACAGGATCCAATGTCGGGAACCCCTGCTTTCAGAGGAAAGAAGGCCCTTCTCAATTTTAACCTGAAACCCACGGAGCTGATTGCCTACCTGGATCAGTATGTGGTTCGTCAGGAGGCGGCCAAATCTGTTTTGGCGACCAAAATATGCACTCATTTCAACCGGATAAGACATTCACAGGTTACCGGGGAAGGCGTATCTAAAATTACGGGTAATATCAAATCCAATATTTTGATGCTGGGACCCACAGGGATCGGGAAAACCTATCTGATTAAATTGATTGCTAAAAAAATAGGGGTTCCTTTTGTCAAAGCCGACGCAACCAAATTCTCTGAAACAGGTTATGTGGGCGGCGATGTTGAGGATCTGGTCCGGGATCTGGTCAAAGAAGCCAATGATGATATTGAATTGGCCGAATGCGGAATCGTTTATATTGATGAAATTGATAAAATTGCCGCAAGCCCCAATGTCATCGGTGCCCAGGTATCCAGAACAGGAGTGCAGAGAGCCCTATTAAAACCCATGGAAGAAACCGATGTGGACCTGAAGGTTCCCCATGACCCGGTTTCCATGATGCAGGAACTGGAAGCCTATCAGAGGACCGGCAAAAGAAACCGGCGGAAGGTCAATACGGCAAATATTCTTTTTATTGTCAGCGGGGCCTTTTCGGGGCTTTCAGAAGTCATCCGGCGAAGGCTTTCCAAGCAGACCATCGGTTTTGGTTCCAATCTCATCAAATCCCAGAAGGATGAAGACCTTCTCAGACAGACCAAGGCCGAAGATCTGGTAGAATTTGGATTTGAATCAGAATTTATCGGTCGGCTTCCTGTCCGCTGTGTTCTGGATCCCTTGAGCGAAGAAGACCTCTATGCGATTCTGAAAATGCCCAACAACCCGGTTATTTTGAGTAAGCGACTTGATTTCAGCGCCTATGGCATTAAAATCGTGTTCAGTGACGAAGCCTTGCGGATATTTGCCCACAAGGCCTACAAAGAAAACACGGGGGCCCGTGGACTTGTCAGTGTTGTTGAAGAAGCCTTGTTGAGTTTTGAAGAAAAGCTTCCTTCCCGGGACATTACACAGTTTGCCGTTACAGGAGAGCTGTTGACGAACCCGAAAAAAAATGTCCTGGATCTGTTGTCAAAAAAGAATGAAACCCATTGGAATTTGGAATATGAACGGGTGTTTCTGTATCATCAGAGCTATATCCTGTCTTATCTGGCAGACCACTGGAAAACCTTTTCCATCAAACACGGGCTGACGCTTTCGGAGATCCGGTGTCATATGGCGGCCCGGTATTTTTGCAACAATGTTATGGAGATTGAGGATGCCGTTAAAAAAATCAAAGGATTCCATGACTCGGTCAAGGAAATCGAACTGGAGGTGGCCAAAAGCTATAATCTGAATATTGTTTTTGAAGAAGATGCCATTGATTTTCTCATTGAACAATTCATCAACCACAATGCCACCAGCGAAGAAATATTATCAAATATTTATGCAACCTATTATGACGGATTCAATCTTATCCGGGAAAAAACAGGAAAAAACAGATTTTTTCTGTCAAAAAACGCCTTAACAGATCATGAGACCTATCTCAACGATCTAATCCGAAAAGAGATAAAATGATTGGAATTTCAAAACTTTATTGCGCCACCGTAGAACCCTCTGATGCATTACGATACTCAAGGGATTCAGGGCAACTGCCCTCTCACCTCCTGCAATTTTCAAAGGACAAAAAACCGGTTGTGGTCTGGAATATGACCCAACGCTGCAATCTCAAATGCGTCCACTGTTATGCCAGATCAGAAGATCTTTCCTATGATAACGAACTCACCCACGAGCAAAGCATTGCCATGATCGATGATCTTGCCCGGTTCGGAGTCCCGGTGCTTCTGTTTTCCGGAGGAGAGCCCCTGACGCATCCGAGGCTTGTGGAATATGCGCAATATGCCGTTAAAAAAGGAATGAGGGCCGTGATTTCCACCAACGGAACCCTGATTACCAAAGAAAAAGCAAAAATATTGAAAGAAATCGGTTTGTCCTATGTCGGCATCAGCCTTGACGGCCTTGAAGAAACCCATGATCTGTTCAGAGGAGTCCGGGGCTCTTTTAAAAAGGCCATGGCCGCCATTGAAAACTGTAAGGAAGCCGGTATTAAAGTAGGGCTCAGATTCACCATCAACAAAAGAAATGTAAAAGACATCCCCGGCATTTTCGACCTTCTTGAGGAAAAAAATATCCCCAGGGCCTGTTTTTATCATCTGGTCTACTCCGGCCGGGGCTCAGAAATCGCCAAGGAAGACCTTTCCCATGAGGAGACCAGAAAAGCGCTGGATTTGATCATGGACCGGACCCGGGATCTCCATGACCGGCTCCTGCCCAAAGAAATCCTGACGGTGGACAATCATGCCGACGGGCCCTATGTCTACCAGCGGCTTTTGAATGAAGACCCTGAACGGGCGGCGGAAGTCCTGGAACTCCTGGAAATGAATGAGGGCAATAATTCAGGCCGGGGGATCGGTTGCATCTCCTGGGACGGGGAAGTCCACCCCGATCAGTTCTGGAGGGAAAAAAGCCTTGGCAATATCAAGGATAAGCCCTTTTCCGAAATCTGGACAAATGCGGACAATGAATTTCTGATGAAGCTGAAGGATAAAAAGAAATATGTGAAAGGCCGGTGTGCCGGTTGCCGGTGGCTTGATATCTGCGCCGGAAATTTCAGGGCCAGGGCCGAGTCTGTGGCCAATGACCCCTGGGATAGCGACCCTGCCTGTTATCTAACCGATGAAGAAATCAAAAAGGAGGAATCCTGATGCTTTTCCCAGATTACCGAGGACGCCGGTTAAGGGCTAATCATAATTTTAGAAGGATGATCCGGGAAACAAAACTTTCCCGGGATGACCTGATTCTTCCTTTGTTCGCCATCGAAGGAAAATCCGTTAAAAAACCAATTGAGTCCATGCCCGGACATTTCCAGCTTTCCTGCGACCATATTGTCAGCCTGGCAAAAGATGCCTGTGATGCCGGAATACCGGCCATTATCCTGTTTGGAATTCCGGATAAAAAAAATCCCCTGGCCACCCGGGCCTATGCTTCCGACGCCATTGTCCAGAAAGCGGTTCAGGAAGTTAAGGCAAAGGTTCCTGAGATTTCCGTCATCACGGATGTATGCCTCTGCGCATATACAGATCACGGTCATTGCGGATTCGTAGAAAACGGCATCATTGACAATGATGCCTCCCTTGATTTGCTTGCCAAAACAGCGCTCTCCCATGTAAAGGCCGGTGCAGACATGGTTGCCCCTTCGGATATGATGGACGGGAGAGTGGCCGAAATCCGGCAGACCCTGGATGAGGAAGGATTCTCCCATATCCCCATCATGTCCTATGCTGTCAAATACAGTTCCGCCTTTTACGGGCCCTTCCGGCAGGCGGCGGAATCCGCACCCCAATTCGGGGACAGGAGAACCTACCAGATGGACCCGGCTAATTCCAATGAGGCCATCCGGGAGGCCACCATGGACATCGAAGAAGGAGCGGACATTATCATGGTCAAACCGGCCCTGTCCTATCTGGATATTATTTACCGGTTGAAAACGGAAATTGATCTTCCCATTGCCGCCTATAATGTGAGCGGAGAATATTCCATCATGAAAGCCGGGGAAATCATGGGCTGGGTCAATGCCAAAGATTTGATCATGGAAACCCTTTTGTCCATTAAAAGAGCCGGGGCCGATTTGATTCTGACCTATTCCGCCCTTGATGTGGCCCGGGAGTTGAAAGACTGATGAATCATCCCCATGGACAGACGGCTCCTTCACAATCCGCCAATATCCTTCGCCTGGTGGCCTGGGAAACCACAAGGCGGTGCAATCTTGCCTGCAAACACTGCCGGGCCTTGGCCGAAGACCATCCCTATGACAATGAACTGGACACACAGGCTTCTTTTCAATTGCTCCAACAGATCCGGGAGGTCGGAGAACCCATCATCATTCTCACCGGCGGAGAACCGCTGCTGCGCCATGATATTTTCGACATCGCCGCCTTTGGGACAAAGCTGGGTCTGCGCATGGTCATGGCGCCCAACGGCACCCTGATTACAAAAGAGAGCGCGGGAAAGATGAAAGATTCCGGCATAAAAAGAATCAGCATCAGCCTGGACGGGTCAACCCCAAAAACCCATGACGCCTTTCGGGGGATTCCCCATGCCTTTGAACGAGCCCTCCAGGGCATCCAATGGGCCAAGGAGGCGGGCCTTGAATTTCAGATCAACACCACCATTACCAAAACCAATCTCAGCGAGATCCCGAAAATCCTGAACCTGGCTGAATCTTTAGGCGCTGCAGCCCACCATATTTTTCTGCTGGTCCCGACGGGACGGGGAAAATACATCCTGGACGGCGAGATCAATGCTGTTGAATACGAAGAAACTCTGAACTGGTTTTATGACCAGAGAGAGAAAGTCAAGCTTCAGCTAAAGGCCACCTGTGCCCCCCACTATTACCGGATTCTGCGGCAGAGATCCCGGCAGGAGGGTAAAAAAGTGACATTTGAAACCCATGGGCTGGATGCCGTCACAAGGGGTTGCCTGGCCGGAACCGGGTTTTGTTTTATTTCCCATGTGGGCCGGGTCCAGACCTGCGGATTTCTGGATGTAGAATGCGGCAATATTAAGACTCAAAGTTTTAAGGATGTCTGGGAAAACTCCCCCGTCTTCAATCGGCTCAGGAATTTTGATCATTTAGAAGGTAAATGCGGTATCTGCGAATACAAAAGGGTCTGCGGCGGTTGCCGGGCAAGGGCCTATGAGGCCACCGGGGACTACCTTGCCGAAGAGCCCTTGTGTTCATACCAGCCTGAAAAAAATAAATCCGGGAAACAGGGATAAAAAAGCTTCTTTTTCCATAAAAAGGCAGAAAAAAGCCGTGTTGACTATTTTTTTAAGGTTTGCTACTTTCCGCTAAACAGTTTCAACTTTAAAAATTATAGACATCTGCTAGATAATGAAAAGAAGAATGCCCTTTCTTAAAGTCATTTTTATTCTCATCTTTATTGGTTTTGGATCAGGCAGTGTCTCGTCCTTTGCCGGCGAAAATTTATTTTCAGACGGGGTAGCGTTATTTAATGCCGGAGACTTTCAAGCATCCTATGATCACCTGTTAAAAGCATTTGAGCATGAACCGGAAAATCTCGACCTCAATTTTTATCTTGGCAGGGCCGCCTTTGAGACCGGACAATATGAAATGGCCATTATGGCCTTTGAAAGAATCCTGATTTCCTCACCCCGTGAAAACCGTGTAAAGCTTGAAATGGCAAGAGCTTTTCAAAAGCTCGGGGCCAATAACACTGCCATCCAATACTGCCTTGAAGTACTCGCATCCAACCCTCCTGAGGCTGTAAAGAATAATATCCAGTCTTTTTTAGCCCATATCAAAAAGACAGAGCAAACACATTTTTTGAATGGACAGCTATCCGCCGGTATTGACTGGAACAACAATATCTGGGCTTCCCCCTCCGTCGGCACCATCAATACCATTATCGGTAATGTCGATTTAACAGGCGCTTCCTCAATAAAAACCAGGGACTGGATTTATAATTCAACTCTTGGAATTCAGCATGCCTACCGCTTCCCTTTGTCTGACCATTTCTGGAAAACAGAGGCGACCCTTTATAATGGCGTCTATGATAAAACAAATGCCCTTGATATCCAATACATTGGGGGTAATACAGGCCCGGAATTGGTTTCCGGCAAAAACCGATGGGGGGTCAGATTCCTGTTCAACCATATCGACCTTGGCGATACGGAATATCAAAACAGCCTCGGGTTCAAACTCTTGTTGGACCATAGTTTCAATCCGTATTTTCAGGGCCGTACCGCCCTGAAAATCGAAGAAAAGGATTTCCCCAATAACCCTGGAAAAGATGCAAAAAGCATATCCTTAAGTCATGATATAAACTTTTTGTTTAAACATAACTGGGTCAGTCTGGGATTCAAAGCAGAACGGGAAAATGCCGATGACGATGAAAACAGCTATAAACGATATGGTTCCAACGTATCCATTTCCCGGGAATTGCCATTCGATATGACCGGCTCTGCCGGGTATGCATACCAGTTTTCCACCTATTCAGAGCCGGGGTCCCTTTTCAATAAAAGCCGTGAAGATCACCAGCATTCAGCCGGTGCCGGTCTTAAAAAAATATTGTGGCAGTCTTCGGACAATTCGGGCCGGACTGCTTCATTAAATTTAAACTACCAGCATATCTGGGCATTTTCCAATATTGAACTCTATGAATATGAACAGGATCTTGTCCAATTATTTCTCCTGTATGCTTTTTAAGGATGGCAACCGTGAGGCGTGATAAAATCAGTATCAAACAATTTACCATTATGGTTATTTTTCTTTTTACAGTTTCAACCGCTCTTGCCGATCAGAATATGCCCATCGGGAAAGTGGTGGCCCTCAGGGGAGAAATTGTTGCTGAAAACACGGATTCGATCCAAAGGGTACTGTCTATCAATGCGCCCGTCTTTCTAAACGACACCATCAAAACACGGCAGGGCCGGATCCAACTCATATTCAACGACAACACATTGATGACACTGGGCAGCAGTACTGAAATAAAGCTGACAAAATACTCATGGAAAACCGAAGACAAAAATTCTGCCATGGAAACCCGGATCGAGGAAGGCAGCTTCAGAATTATGGGGGGTGCCATCACCCGCATTGCGCCTGATAATTTTAAAACCCATACCCCCTCAGGCACCATCGGCATCCGAGGCTCCATGTATGCAGGCGTGGTAAAAGGAACAAGCCTTTCTGTTGTTTTCCAGGGGGGCCGGGGTATTTATATCAAAAATGATATGGGTTTTGTTAGCATCAGTGCGCCGGGATTCGGGACCCAGGTGAAAAGTCCGGACCAGGCGCCTGAGCCGCCGCGAAAAATGACCCAGGAGGAACTGCGTGTATTTGAAACCGTACTGGCGGCAAATCCGGAAAATACCCCTTCTGATCCGGCATCGGACACAACGGCATCAGGGACTCCGGAATCGTCATCCGAATCTTCCGGGACTCAACCAGCCGATGGCCCTGCCGAAACCGTTGGGTTATTATCAGAGCCTGCACCCGATAGTGCCCCTCTCGGTTTGTTTTCAACAAATGAAATATCTGATATAACTGAAACAACTCTGGCCTCCGCCCAGGCAACCCTTAATACAACCTTGGCTCCCACCGGAGTGGAGCAAGAAATCTTGTCCATATTGCTTGATCTTGGATATACCGGTTCCTTAACCCAATCTTCTTTCGTCCCCTCAACCGGAATTTGGGTTTATTCCGGTAAAATGAAAAATTTGATCACCAGCGAGCCCCTTCAAAATATGAAATTCATTGTAAACTGGGATAATGGACGGATCATCGGACTTGAAGAAATTAGCGCAGGAATGGGAAAGATCGATACCGGATTCGGCTTTGGAACTATTTCCGCCTCAGGAACGATTTCAGGACTTCGGATTTTAGGCTCTGATGGGGCCGACGGATCCGGAATCATCAGGGCCATGACCGGAAACGAAACCTTTGGTCATTTTTACGGTTTGGATCAGTCAGGCCTGGGCCTTGCCATGGAAGGGTATGATATCAATCTTCAGAATCAAGCGGATCAACTCTTCTGGAAAGACCTTTCAGCAGCCATCGTCAGCAGTAAAACCGCCAATACGAATTCCGGAACGGAATCCTGGAAAGGATTTTTTACCGGTGTTGCCGAAGACATGGCGTCACCCAATACGAACCGGCGAATCTTCACCAACAACAGTTCCGGTGATTTTGCTTTAACCATCAATAAAGACGCCGGCACATTGACCGGGTCTTTGTCCGGAGAGGATTTTTTAAATGCTGCGAATCAGATTACAGGATTAACCATCGGCGGAGGCGGCAGTGATTCGGTCTATATCACCGATAAGATCATGGGTGCTTCCCTCAGCGGCACCTCTGTCATTGATATCAACGGCAATACAGGAAACCTTAAATCCCATGGCAATTTCATGATCGCATCCGATACCCCTCCCCTTTCCACCTATACCACCTGGGGTTACTGGGAAGCGGCCTATTCAGAGCCGGTGACCGGAAAAAATTATCATATCCATGTACCGGGCTCCTTATGGATCGCAGGCAATCCCACCCCTTCAACCACCATCACCAGCCTGATAGGGACTTCCTTTACCGGCACCTATACCGGAAAAGCAGAAGGGGTCATGTTTGATAATACAAGCCAGATGACACGAATGACCAATGGAACCACCAACCTGGCCATTGATTTTTCTTCTACCGCCCCCACTCCGGTTTCAGGGAGTATTTCATTTACCGAGGTCAATCTGCCCGTCACCAGTTCGAGCCCGGCCTATGTAGGCACCTCCGGTTTTTCCGCCACCATACCCAGCGCCGTCTCAAGTGCTGTAAACGGGACCTTTTACGGCCCCGGCGCCGAAGCTGCCGCAGGCAATTTTTCCGCCACCATGGCCGACGGCAAACAATATCACGGCATTTTCGCAGGCAACCGTTAACCATGGGCATATGGGGTGATACTGCATATGCCTGATCGCCTTTTGGCTCGTTTTAACCTGCCATCCTTTTGTTTAGGATGTTTTCTCATCCTCCTGTTTTGTCTGATCCAATATGGTTTCAGCAGTCAAAAACCAGCCCTTCTGGGAACCATTGACAACCGTATCATGGATATGATGTTCAATATCAGAGGCCCCCAGCCGGTTTCAGAAGACATCATCATTGTTGATATTGATGAAAAAAGCCTGAAGGCCCTGGGTCAATGGCCTTGGCCCAGAAACATCCTTGCCGATTTAACCAACCGTATATACCTAAATCAGGCCCGGGCCATTGGATTTGATATCGTATTTGCAGAACAGGACAGAACCTCACCGGCCTATTATTTCAAACACCTGGATACTTCCGTCACCCGTAACCTTCCTATGGATATTCTTTCCGAAGTATTACAAAATGAACAGTTCGATTATGATGCTGTCTTCGGGAAGGCCCTTTCGATTGGCCCCACTGTTCTGGGCTACGCTTTTCAGTTAAAAGATGACGGCCTGAAGACAACGGCTCAGACGCCCTTCCCCTCCGGAACCATTGGTCTTAAACCTGAGGGTCAAACATTTTCAAACACTTCTCTTATCCCTGCCTATCGTGCCATAGCAAATTATTCAACCGTTGCCATGGCTCAAAGTGAAGGGTTTATCAATATGGGAACCGATGAATCCGGGACTACCCGACAGGTTCCCTTATTCATGACCCTGGATGATATCCCTTATCCTTCCCTGGCCCTGGAAGTTTTCCGTATTGGTATGGGAATTTCTCATGTGACCCTCCACGTGTCCGATAGGATCAAAACCCCCAAGGCATTGATTCTAGGGATACAGATGAACGATCGATTCATTCCCACGGACGGTTTTGGAGAAATTTTCCTCAATTACAGGGGACCGGCTTACAGTTACACCTATATTTCTGCCGTAGATGTGCTGAAACAAAGCTCTTTTCCGATTCTTAAAAATAAATTCGTTCTGATCGGCACTTCCTCCACAGGCCTTTTTGATCTTAAGGCCACACCCTTTTCTACGGCAGTTCCCGGTATTGAAATCCAGGCCAATATTATTGACAACCTTCTCCAATCCGATTCATTTGAATACGATATGTTTACCGAAATAGGATTAAATTACACCTTTATTGTTGTAGGAGGTTTTCTTTTATCGCTGATTCTATCGTTTCTAGGCCCGGTGGCCGGAGGAATAAGCGCCCTGGTTCTCTTTTCAGCCGGTATCACGTGGAATTATTATTATTTTTTCCTGAACTGCCGCCATGTGGGAATTACCTATCCCATCCTTACTTGGGTAATCCTATTATTGATCATCAGTATTTTTAATGCATTCAGGGAAGGCAAAACAAAGAAATTCATTCAGAAGGCATTTTCCCACTATGTGGCTCCGGATGTCGTGTCTCAGCTCCTAAAAAACCCTAAAGGCCTTTCCCTTGCGGGCGAAGAAAAGGAATTAACGGTTTTTTTCTGTGATATCAGAGGATTCACCAGCATATCCGAAAAAATGAATTCCCATGACCTTGGAAATTTCATGAACCATTATTTGTCCGCCATGAGTCGAATCATCATGGAAAACAAGGGGACTGTGGACAAATTTATCGGAGATGCCATCATGGCTTTCTGGGGTGCACCCCATGACGAACCCGGCCATGCCCTTAAAGCCGTTTCTACGGCACTCAAACTGGTCAACGAACTCAAGTCTCTCCAAGACGCCTATCAAAAGATGAATTTACCGGAAATTTCCGTCGGGATAGGAATCAATACCGGAATCATGAGTGTCGGAAACTTCGGCAGCAAAGAAAGATTTGATTATACCGTCATGGGTGACAATGTGAATCTTGCATCACGGCTTGAAGGAGCAAACAGGAATTATGGAACTTCCATTCTGATCTCAAGGGCCACCAGAGATCAAATAAAGGATGCTGTTTTTTGCAGGTATATTGATAAAGTCCAGGTAAAAGGGCGTGAAGAACCGGTTGATCTGTATGAACCCTTGGTGGAAGGCCACCCTCCGGAAGAATTGTCTAAGGAGGTCAAACTGTTTGAAAATGGAATCAGTGCCTACCAGACCATGGATTTTGAAAAAGCCGACCATATCATGGCCCTGCTGAATAAAAACCGTCCTTGTCTGCTTTATCAATCCTATATGGACAGGATTTATGGATTCATGAAAGCTCCGCCCCCTGATTCGTGGAACGGCATTGAAAGGCGAGGTCAACTCATCGTTAACAGACTTTTCACCAAATAGCCGGGTTAAATGGAATTGAGCATCAGGGTAATGGGTCTGTCCTCTTCTGAATTCCCTGTGAACCTCACCGGCCCCGGGCGTCTGTATTTGTCCGGGTTGGATCCGGCTGCCAGCCATTCCTCTCTTAAGGCTTTGAACACCTTGAAGGCATTGGAATTTGAATCCACAAGGGCCTTTTCTATGACCAGTTGCATCTTTCCGTTTCTTTCCTCAAGATGCATCAGTTTTGCAATGGGAATTCCGATGGGCTCCCATGTGTCGAATTTTTTTTCCAGGTTTTTAACGGCAGCCATCTGACCGGTAGCGCCATTGGCAATGAGGTGAAACGCGATCATTCCAAGATTATAACTGTAATTGCAGTCAAAATGGGTAGGGTCCGAACCCCGGCCGTCGTATCCATAAAAATGGGTCTGGGTTTTGAACTTGGCTTCAGATTTTTTATATATTGTAAGAATAGGAGCCGGCAAAGGGTCTTCCGGTGAAATTAATTCACTGCCGACAAGGGCCTGTTTCAACGTTTTAAGGGAAATGATGGATTCTTTGATGAGCAGATAGGAATCCTCCGGGTTTTTAAATATGGCCTTGGCATATAGATCCGGCATCATATTTGCTTTTTCCATGAGGGAGTTGAAATAGGACCGCTCGATCCCGATTTTATATTTGCCCTGCTCCTTGAGCGTATTTAAATATTCCTTGACCATATCCATGACGATTTTTTCTGTTTTAACCTGGGAAAACTGAAAATTGCCATGGGTATCCCTCTCCACCAGGAGCCCTTCCTGGAAAAATGAGGGCAGTTGGCTGAAGAGATCGTCGTCCCTCAGATTCCAGATGGGGAACTGGCCTTTATCCGCCATCCCCCGGGCCAGCCGTCTCAAATATTCCAGTTTGTCCGTCAGGGTCGGAAAAGAGGAATGAAAATGATGATCATGGATATAATTGTAGTCTGCGATGATCTTATTGAGCTTGATGATAAAAACCTGAATTTCATTGATAAATTCAAGAATCCCTTCCGGAATGATGATGACCCCGTAATTTTTTCCACAGGCCGCCCGTCGGACAATGGTGTCACAGATGAGCCGGGATAAATGCCGAAGGGTCATGCCATATGCATTATAATCGATGATTCCGGTTTCATTTGCTTTTTCAATTCTCTTTTGATCAATATAATCTGCAAGCTCCTCACCAATAAGGGACAGGTTGGCATGGGTCTGAAAGGCGCACTCCAGGGTCAAATGGCTTGCCACCCGGCCCATAACCTTGCAGATATGCCAGTATTTGATATTGGAATCGGCATCCGTGGTCAAATTGCTGATGTTCTGCGAAAAGGCCCTGGCCGCCGAATGAAACCCAAAAGATATGGCACAGAGTATCTCTCCGTCATTGGTTTTCACCTGGATATCCCCGTCAATGGTTTTTGGAACTCCGATGACCTTAATCCCGCTGTCTTTGAAATGCTGGGCAAGAAAGGCGGCATTGGTGTTTGAATCGTCTCCGCCGATTACCACCAGGGCATCCAGTTTCAATTCCGTACAGGTTTTCAGGGCGGCCTCCATTTTCTGCGTGGAATCGATCTTGGTTCTTCCGGTCCTGATCATGGAGAACCCTCCCATGTTTCTGTAGGCGTCTACAAGACTGCTGGTGATTTCAACATATTTGGAATCCAGGAGCCCGTCCGGACCAAAAAGAAATCCATAGAGCCTGGAGTCGGGGTTTTGTTTTTTCATTTCATCAAACATCCCTGAAATGACATTATGCCCTCCGGGAGCAGGCCCGCCTGAAAAAACCACACCGATATTACGGCACCTGGAAAAGTCTGCCTTTTCA
The DNA here is from genome assembly GCA_023701135.1 of Desulfobacula sp. Lineage (GTDB taxonomy): Bacteria > Desulfobacterota > Desulfobacteria > Desulfobacterales > Desulfobacteraceae > Desulfobacula. The sequence continues at coordinate 348,418 of JAMPXP010000001.1, forward strand.
CTCTCGGATTTATCCTCATCCGGAACAAGAAACTGAACTTCGTTTTTGCTGATATCCGGCAGTGCCCGTTCTGCTTCCATGTTTAAACCGAACCGGAATTCCGGAGCATCTTTCAGACGGGTATACCGGCTTGAAAAAATTTTTATCTTCTTTGGAGAAAATGCTCTTCTTTCAATGGTCTCTGTATTCACATCAGAGGTCACATGGATTGTTTTGGGATGGTTCAGCAAAGATTCAAGGGGGTTCAACTTCAAGGACGACATATCAGCTCCTGTCTTCAATCGTTCAATTTACAATAACCTGGTTTCTTCCGTTTGCCTTGGCCTGGTAAACCGCAATATCCGCTCGTTCAAAAACCTCTTTAGGGTGTTTATCCCCTTCCCTTACCTGGGAAACACCGATACTGACGGTCACTTTGACTTTCTCTTTTTTATAGATAAATTCTAATTTTTCTATGGTCTGCCGGATTTTTTCAGCAACCTCTCTACCGCCGTTGAGATCGGTTTCCGGCATAACTACCACAAATTCTTCTCCGCCATACCTGGACAACATATCATTCTGTCTCAATAGCGGCAGGGTCCGCTTTATAATTTCCTGAAGGCATTTGTCACCAATGGCATGACCATATTGATCGTTGATGGATTTAAACCGATCCGCATCCATCAAAAGCAGTGAAAAACCAGTGCCATACCTAAAGAATCTTGCCATTTCATCTTCCATTTTTTTGTCATAGGCCCGCCGGTTAAAGGCACCGGTCAACTGGTCCAGGTTCAGCTTTTTTTCCAGCTCTTCCGAATAACGGGTGGCCTCATCCAGGTCCTGTTTCAATTTTGTGAAACCGGATTTGAAAACCTGCCTTTCCTTTTCTATGTAATCCCTTATGGCCTTATCCTTGGCCTGTTTTTTCTGAAGGGCATTTTCAATGACAGATAGTCTCTCTGCAACCTGAATTTTCAGCATATCCAGATTGGATGCCACGCCGGATGTCTGTTTCAACCGCTTCAACTCAGATTCCAAAACAGATTCAAAATGGTCGCTGGTTTGAAACAGGGTGTCCGTATGCTGATAACCGACATCAATACTGGATTCTATGTCCAGAATTTTTCCGACCACTTCCTGAACAAAGGCATTGACCTTTGACCGTTCCTGGTTGGTATCGGAAATATAATTGAAAATCAGATCAAAAACAGTTTTGCGGATATCACTGATATCTGAAGGGTTTTCTGCTGTTTTAATTCCGGCTGCAATATGATCCAGTTTGCCGGTATATTTTTTATCCAGATTGGAGCGAAGCGTGTTCACGACTTCATGGTAGCTCTGCTTGTAGTCATCAATAAAAGAAAAGGGGTCTTTTTTTTTAAAAACGGAAAATAGGGTTTTTTTCTGCTTTCCGCCGGGCGGAACAAATTCTTCTTTGAGAACAGCGGTTTTTAATTGGTCAAGGATATAGGCAATCCTTCCCTCGGATTCTCCTTTTTTCAGGGCCTGGCTTAGGTCCTTACAGGTATCGGAGAACACATCCCCTCCAATTGCGACCGAATCAATAATGATGGGAAAAGATTTCCGATACATCTGGTTCATCTTTTCAAACCGTTCTTCGACCGTGTCCAGTTCCTTTAACAGAGCATCCTTCTGGGATTGAAGCTTTTTTACCTGACCCTGAAGGTCGGCTATTTTTTCATCAAAAGGAGAATTCATAGGTGTCTTCCTTTTTTTTTAACATTCAAACAAGGGTTACGTCCTGAAATGATTTTTCTCCAATGACCAAAAAAGAAATATAAAAATCAACCACCTCATTTTTATCCCATATCTGTCTCTCAATATCAATCTAGTTTTCCCGGATCCGGTTCAAACAGCCCTGGACAAGTTTTTTGCTTAATTTAACACACCCGCAATATCTTCCATGGAAAGTTCAGGGCCCCGGCAAGAATCTTTTCTTGACAAAACCGATCTCATCAAGTAGAAAAATAAAAATTTCACTGAGCGGGAATAACTCAGTGGTAGAGTGCGACCTTGCCAAGGTCGAAGTCGCGGGTTCAAATCCCGTTTCCCGCTCCATCTTTATCCTCTAAAAATCAAGCATCTGTCCGATATTTGCTTGCAGGGCCAGATTATATGCGGCTGAGGACACACTTAAATCGAACAGACCCATGCCTACGGATTTAAAGAATATCGTGCTGTTTTCAGCATAGGTGTTTTTTTCAAAGAGACTTGAAAATTCTTTGATTTTTTCTCTTATTGCCGGCTGCTTTTTTATCGGGCCGGCAATATCACCGGATTCCTCCATGGCAAATAAGGTATCCACAAAAACCGCGTCGGCAGCCTCAATGACGGTATCAGGAAATTCCTGCATATCCGGCCGGTATGAACCGATCGAAATAAAGATTTTTCCTCTGATAGCTTCAGGTTCTGTATTAAATAGAGGGGTTTGACTGGTTGTGGCGGCGATAATCAATCCGGATTTTTCAACCAGTTCTGCTGCGGTCTTTGTCACCACATAATCTACCCCGAAAAATTCCTGCTTCAGTTTTTCTTTTGTTTGTCCTGCCATTTCCAGGTTCACATCATAAAGATAAAGTGTCTCTATGTTTCGGTTAAACATGAGGTAACGAGCCTGGCTGAACCCCTGAACCCCTGCCCCCAGAACCCCGGCTGTCTTGATTTTCTCAGGCGTCAGGAATTTTACAGCCAGGCCGCCCACAGCACCTGTTCTCTGGGCTGTGAGAGCTGCCCCATCCATGATGGCCAGCGGTTTCCCGGAGATATTATCGGACAGCACCATCACTCCGTTTACAGCCGGTTGGCCATGTTTCACCGCCTCGGGAAAAACTGAAACCAGCTTGGTTGAAAAATATTGCCCGGAAAAGCAGGGCATCAATAAAAGTGAATTTGAGCCATCCGACACATGCACTCTGTCTGGCATATGATAGTCCTTGCTTAACATAATCCTGTAAGCTTTTTCGATGGATGCCTGAATCATATTCTGATCCAATTTTTGTATTTCAGATTTGTTTAAAAATAACATAAGCTTCCCCTGGTTTGAGTGGTTTTCCCATATCCCATACCACAAAAGGAAAAGAATCTCAAAAAACTTAAAAAAGTCCTGGTTCATTTTTTTAATCGGACGTGATAATAAGACGGCGATTCTCTCATTCACGAAACAAGGAGAAACCATGATGGCGATGGAAACCGTATTATGCATTAAAAGAAAATTGCTGCCCGACTCCTGGGTGCAACCGAAAAGTGTTGTCCCTCTGAGTCTGGATGTTTTTATTGAAACCTGCTCCGTATCCGGATTTGAATTTTTAAATCGGAAAGTGGCTGAAAATGATCCTGAATACAAACAAATTATTCCCTATATTGTTCTTCAAACCAGGGATATGAAAAAAACAGCCCTGTATAACCGGCAGGGAAGTGAGAAGCGGCTTCATGACCTATGGTCTGTCGGAATCGGCGGCCATATCAATCCCATCGACAGTGAGGAGGAAGACGCTCCTTTTCGAAAAATTCTCATGGCCGGTATGGAAAGGGAATTAAATGAAGAACTTGATAAACGGTCTTCAGATGATTTACCTGATTTTATGGGCGTCATCAGCGAAGACATCACAGACGTGGGGAAAGTACATCTTGGGGCTGTTTTCAGAATCCGGACGGCACACCCGGAAAAATATCAGGCGGGTTCCGAGCTGTTTCAGTTTGCCTGGTCTGAAACAGGATCCCTTTACAAATTCAATATGGAATTATGGTCGTCTCTGGCCCTTGAGCTTTTATCCTAGGGCCGGGTTTTTAATAATTTCAGAACGGTTGAATCTTTTTTTTTCAAGATTTTTGATCCCCGCGTAATTTTACACAAGCTGATGCCGTATTTGTCTGCAATTTTTCTCTGGGCCATGCCTTGATGAAGATCTTTAAGAAGTTTCCATCTCAAAGAGAGGTCATCGAGTTCTGCAGGGGTAAATATGTCTTCAAAAAAACAAGTTAAATCATCAATATTATCAATTTTTAAAATGATATCCAATAATTCCGGATCAATGGGTGCCATGTCCTGCCCTTTCCTTTTATATGGAAAAACGATTTAATCTTCTTCAAAGAATTGAACCTGATATGTTGAAACAATGAGGTCTCCCATTTTCCATTCATCAGGTGGGAGACCTGCCTTCATGCACAACTGCCGTAAAAAGCTTTCAGGATTTTCCAACTGTTTCCAGACCTGGGGTAAAAAAGTCGCACTGTGGTTGTTCTTTTTGATGATCACACCATCAATATCAGGCCTGATTTTGCTGATCAGGTCTTTTGCCTCTTTGTATTCAAGCTGTTCCGGACTGGATAGGACACTGACTTCAATTTTTATATCATCAAGTTCTTCAAGAGATAAGGGCCTGAATCGAGTATCATGGAAAGCGGCGTGTTTTGCATTATCAATGGTCCCTTCATATAAGGATTTCAAAGGTTCGATAATTCCGATGCATCCGCGAAGCTCCCCTCTTTGGTGTAAACTCACAAAAACGCCGCGGTTTTGATTCAAAAAATCCCGGGATAACTCCGGAATCGTTGACAAAAGCTCATTTCCGTTGTTACCAAATTCCTGAAGGATGCTTTTTCTGGCCAATTTTAACAAAAACCTGCCTTCATCTTCAGATATTTTTTTTACCATCTCTCCGCCTCCATCAAAAACAAAATTTTATATTATCATACCATTGGTGGAAAAAATAAAACAGATACCATTTTTCGAATATCTGCATCGCCCTTTGCCGGAAGCATATGGTTCATATTCAGAATGAAATTTAAAGGGATTCCATAAAATCAAACGGAATTTGGAGATTTTTTGATTGTCAAATTCAGGGGTCCCTATAAAAATAACGTTCTCCGGTGACAGTAGAATCCTAAAGTCAAAAAACATGAGAGAAACCAGGATTGACTCAGATATAATTGACGACTATTGTATTGATGAGCCCATATACCCCGAATTTAAACTTTCCAGCAAAGAATGAGAGTATGATATGGCAACAGTGGTGGACAAAAAACTGATATATAAACTCATTGAAAATGGGGTTGAACCGTGCTTGATCCCGGGATTTATCAGAAGCTTGGTCAATGCATATCTTATCGACCCGGAAATGTCACATGGTCAGGCAAACGAAAGGCTTAAATATCTGGGCTGGGATGATATTGAAATTGACTATCATACGCTTCAACTGGCCATCAATTCCCTTGAAAACAAGGGGTTAAATCAACTGCAATATAAATCCGCACCCTGGTATTTAAGCGGCTTTAAAATCAGACCGTCGACCCCTGCCTATTAATCAAAGGCAATCCATCACATGCATTCCATATGTGTCACCTTACCCTGAAACCAAAGAGATCAGGTTCAGCCTGCTTCGGCCAGGAAAATAGCCCGGACCGGTGCAGGATAACCTTCCACGGTTTTATCCGGATTGTGAGGATCAAGGAAATCTTTTAATGATTCGGTCTGAATCCACCTTGTTTTTCTCTGTTCTTCCAGGGAGGTCCGGGCCACATCCACGCAACGGATATTCTTAAACCCGGCCCGGCAAAGCCAGGACTCCATGACCAGAAGATCAGGGATAAAATACACATTTCTCATTTTTGCATACCGGTCTTCCGGAAAAAGGCATAGGTTTTGCCGGGTTTCCAGAACAAGATTTTCAAGCACCAGTTCTCCTCCCCTTCTCAAGGACTCATGAATGGATCTCAGCATTTCAACCGGAGAGGGCCTGTGATAAAGAACACCCATGCAAAAAACAGTATCAAAATACCGGGGTATTTTCGGCCATTCATCATGGGGAATGGGAAGACAGAAGACATTGTCCCGGTTTAAAAATTTTTGCATGACAAGATACTGAAAATAAAAATAGCTCTGGGGTTCAAGACCGATAACCATCAGAGGCGCGTGGGCCGCTGCCCTGAACATATAATATCCGTTGCTGGACCCGATATCCATAATCCTGCGGCCTTTCAGGTTTTTGATGTGGGGCAAAAGCCTTTCCCATTTCATCCAGGACTGCCACTCGGAATCAATCCTGATGCCGAAAAGCTCAAAAGGTCCCTTTCGCCAGGGACAGAGCTGATCAAGGCTCTGAAAAAGCTGTCTTGATTCTTCAGGGCTAAGATCCTCCGGGGTGCCGATGGTCACTACCCGGTTTTTAAGATCAATGACCGAAGGCCTATGGTCTTGAATTTTTTCAAAGACCTGCCTGAATTTTAGAAGATTTCCCTTTGCCTGATTCAAAAATTCTCTTTTTGAATGAATCAAGGATTCAAGTTCTGCATGACAATGCCGGAGTTTGAACTCTTCAAGATGCTCAAGAAATTTTTCCATAGGCTAGGGCTTAACGGCAATAAAGGAGGCAAAATTAAACCATTTGAGCCAAACATCCATGGTTTTAAAGCCGGCCCGCTCCAATCTTTTTTGATGGGTTTCGATGGTATCCGGAATCAGAACCTTCTCAAGGGCCTCCCTTTTTCTGCTGATCTCCAGTTCCGAATATCCGTTTTCAAGTTTAAATTTTTTATAAAAACGGATTTCCAGATCATTCAAAAGCGGGTCTCTGTGAATTGTTTTTTCCGTTAGCACAATGATTCCGCCGGAATTCAGTCCATAGAAAACAGAGGCTATGACTGCATCCCTTTTTTGAGGCGCAATAAACTGGAGGGTTAGATTAATGAGAACAACAGAGGCATTTTTAATCCGGATATCTTCGAGAAATCCGCAAACAAGGCCGACCGAATCGGATCCGGTTTTATGCGCAAGCCGTCGGCTATATTTTTCAATCATGGGAAAGGAGCTGTCAACCCCTATCAGACTGAATTCCCGCCCTTTCATCTGATCCAGGATCAAAAGGCCGAGATTGCCGTTGGAGCATCCCAGATCATATATACGGCTCTTTTCCTGATAATAGGCTGAAGCAATTTCCGCCTGGCGCCGGATGCTTTCCCCATACAGCGGAACAGAACGGTTCAACATGTCATCAAACACCCGGGCCACTTCCCTGTTGAATTTAAAGGGTCCCGGCTTTTCTTTTTTCCAGGCAAATATCCTGTCTTTTTCCATCTGGCGTTCCCTTACGATCAAATTTTTACTCTCTTTATCCCATTTTGGATAGAAGTGCAAGACAGCCGCTGTTTTCCATGCTTTATTATCCCTTGACTCAGGAGGATTCATAATGATATCTAAGATGACACCAAGACTCCAATGGATCCGATGAACGCCACTTTAACTTTCTTAAGGAGAATACCATGGAAATTGTTGGAATCGATGTCGGGTTTGGTTTTACAAAAGCATATAACGGCAAGAATTCCGTAATATTCAAATCCATCATCGGTGATGCAACCGATATTCAGTTTCATTCCGTTCTGGGAGATGACTCCTCCACATCCAATCTTCATATTACCCTTGATGATAAATCCTATTTTCTCGGCAGCTATGCCGAACTCCAGTCCAATATCCGGGAATTTACCCTTGATCAGGAAAAATTACTGGAAAATTTTTTTAAAATCCTTGCCGTTACAGCAGCCGGACTCTGTACCGATACACCAGCACCCATTCATATTGTGACCGGCCTTCCGGTGGGTTACCTGAAAAGGGACAGCAAACGATTAAAGGAAATGATCACAGGCGTTCATCTTATTACTTTTCACCATCCTGACGGAAAAGATGTTATTAAAAAAATCCACATCGATAAAATCCATGTGATACCCCAACCCATCGGCTCGATTTTCAACCTGATTTTTGATGAACAGGGACGAATTATCGACAAAATCCTGGCGGGTCAGAAACTCGGTGTGGTGGATATTGGTTTTAAAACCACGGATTTCAGTATTTTTGATCATCTTCAATACATCGAAAGAGGATCATCCACCATGGATACCGGAATTTCAAAATGCTTTTCCGTCATTGCCGGCAAACTGCGTCAGGAAAGCAATATCAATGTTGAACTATTCAGAATGTTTAAATTTATCGAATCCGGAATGATCAAAATCAAAGGCAAAGAATACAATATTTCCAACCTGAAAAAACGGGTTTACACCCATGCCGCCGCCGCTATTGTATCGGATTTGAACCGTCTCTGGGAAAATGACTGGGATATAGATTCCATCATCCTCTCCGGAGGTGGCAGCGTGGAGCTTGCCGAATACCTGATGTCGGGCATAGAGGGCAATATCATACCCATTCCAAAGAATATTGATGCCCGGTTTAACAATGTCCAGGGTTATTGCAAATTCGGCCGTTACAAATGGGGATATTCCAAATTTCTTTCAGAACAAGGCGCTGAAGAAAAAATCAAACCTGCCGGACGGGGGGAGAATAGTGAAACACCCCGAGATCCCCAACCTGAGGAGACCGAAACCGACAAACCCTCCAAAGGACTTTCCTGGCTTCGCCGTCAAAATTGAAAGCCCCGGATTGATATGAACAGGAAACGCCTCAAACTCATTCTCTCCGATATTGCTTCCGGAAAACTGGATATCGAAACGGCTGAACAGCAGCTCCTGCATCTGGATTTTGAAAATATTGAATTTGCCCAGATTGATCATCACAGATCCCTTAGAAAAGGATTTCCGGAAGTCATCTTCGGACAAGGCAAAACTCCGGACCAAATCATTGGTATTCTTCAGAGAATGAACCTTTCCGAAAATATCATCCTTGTCACCCGACTTGAAAAAGAAAAAGCAGATCGTATCATGCCCGTGTTCAACGATGCCGAATACTTTGAGGATGCAAGGCTTTTATGGATCAAAAAACAAAATCCCGCCATTACCGGTTTTGGCAAAATCCTGGTCATTTCCGCCGGCACTTCGGATATTCCCGTTGCAAAAGAAGCACTGCTGACAGCTAAGGCCATGGGAAATGAGGTGGACTCCATTTTTGATGTGGGCGTGGCCGGAATCCACCGTCTTTTTTCCTATCATGAAAAAATCATGGGGGCCTGTGTTGTCATTGTGGTGGCAGGAATGGAGGGAGCACTCCCCAGTGTGGTGGCGGGAATGGTGAAAGCACCCGTCATCGCAGTTCCCACCAGTATAGGTTACGGCACAGGCTTAGGTGGCGTAGCAGCACTTCTCGGAATGCTGAATTCCTGCAGTTCCAATATTGCCGTAGTAAATATTGATAACGGATTTGGTGCCGGATTTATGGCTTCCTCCATCAATCATATAACGGCAGTCTGACGATAAAATTCGCCCCTGATCCGGGAGATGATTCAACGCTGAATTTTCCTTTGTGATCTTCCACAATAATAAAAAAAGCAACGGACAGGCCCAGGCCCGATCCTTTATCCGGAGATTTGGTTGTAAAAAACGGCTCAAATATTCTTTTTTTCATATCTTCTGCGATTCCCGGTCCATTATCCCTGATCTCTATAACGGCCATCCGGTCTTCAACAAAAAAGCGGATGTCAAATTCCGCCTGTTCAGGGGCACCTTGCATGGCTTCTGTACCGTTTTTAATGATATTAAAGAAAGCCTGCTGAATTTTCCCGGGCTCACACCTGACCAGGGGAAAATCTTTTGCTTCAGTCCTGATAATTCTGATGTGTTTGAAATTATATCTTTTTTTCAAATCATAGTCATTTTGTGCAAGTTCAAGGGTCCTGTCCATTAACCGGGGCAAATATTCATAGGTCCTACCGTCTTCAGCCTTCTTGGCAAAGGAAAGCATGTTTTGTACAATTTTTGCGGCCCGTTTGCCTGATTCATTGATATACCCAAGCTGAACCAAAATGTTTCTTTTCTCCATATAATATTTAATGGCCTCTATTGTCGTGCCGGCTTCCTTTGCGATTTTTTCATTTTCCGGCAGGTTCCGGGAAAGCCGGTTGAATACAAGCTGTGCATTCTGCATCATCCCGGCCAGAGGATTGTTGATTTCATGAGCCATGCCTGCTGCAAGCCCGCCTATGGAAAGCATTTTCTCAGATTGGACCATCATTTCCTCGATCTTCCGCTTCTTAGTGATGTCGTCAATGCGGATGACCGCTTCATTTGCGCTGATCTCTTTTAGAGGGAAAATGGTAATATTTTCAAATATGGATTTTCCATCCACGACCCTTTGTATTTTTGTCTCCTCGATAATTTGGGCATCCTCAATGGCGGCTTTTATTTTATCTGACAATTGTCCAAGGTGGGGAAATAACCGATAAAACTCCTGTCCTAGAGCCTCTTTTGCTGCAACCCCGGTTTCTTGCTCCGCCCTAAAATTCCATTGGGTAATCCGGCCGCGGACATCAACTCCCAAAAGAACGGAAGGCATGGAGTCAATGACATTCTCAATATACTGTTTGGCCCGGCTCAATTCCCTGAACAACAACATACTGCTCAAGCCGTCAGCCATTCTCCGGCAAATCCCTTTGAATAGCAATTGGTCTGCCGTTGTCCATACCCTTTCTTTAGAACATTGATGCAAGCCTACTTCCCAAGCTTTTCCGATTTTTGGAAGCAGGGCTGCCACCATCTGAGACTTGACAAAATAGGTCTCTTGAATGTATTTCCTTACTTCTTTTCCGCTTATGGGATCATAAACAATGGGGTCTTCGGATTTGAGAATTTCCTTTAAAAGATCCCGGGCTTCCTCTGTTATCTTGACCGAATATCCGGCTTTCTGGGGCCAGTCCGGCCTGTATCGCATAAAAGGAAGGGAATAAGACTCGGCCTCGGGATCACAAGGAAAAAGAATCCAGGCCCGGTCACAATTAAAAATATCCAGCATGGAATCCAGAATATCGTTCAGCATCTTTTCCATATCTTCCGAATTGATAATGATCTTATTGATCCGATCATAACAAAGACTCTGAAATTCCATCTGTTTTTTCTGTGTCATATCCCTTGCAAAGGAGATAACGGTCCTGACGGCCCCTTCCCCATCAAATTCAGGGCATAGAAGCCAGTCAATCCATACCCCTTCCGGATGATTGAATTCAATCCGTTTAGTAGCACCGGTTTTAAATACAACTCCGAGGGCTTCTTCCCATAATTCAATAAGATCTTCCGGAAAACCCAGTTCTCTATGGGTTTTCCCGATGAACTGGGCAGGAGAAAATCCGATCCGGGCAATGGCCGGGTTGACATACAGATGCCGTAACTCTTTGTCAAACCGCATGATAATATCATGGGAATTCTCGGAAAGGGTTCTGTATCGCTCTTCATTCTCCTTGAGGATTTCATTGAGCCGTTTACGATCAATGGCTGTTGCAACCTGCCGGGAAACAGAAACCAGAAGATCCAGGTCCCTTTTTGAATAGGCATCCGGATCAGTATAGTGCTGAATTGCAAGAACGCCAATCACCATATCATCCAGCAGCAAGGGGACGCCCAGCCATATTTTCGGAACCGTGCCCACAATTTTGTTTTCTCTTTCCCTATTTTTTAGGGCAGACTCGTCCAGAAAAAGGGGTTTTTTTGTCAAAATCACTTCTCCTGTGAGCGAATTCTCCATGAATGACCGGATCTCCTGGTATGAGTCCGAATCACATTCGTCTTTTGAATATGGAAAATACAGCACCCCTTTTTCCTTATTATAAATTGAGATATAAATATTGGGGATATGAATCAGACGATCAAGGGATTGATGGATGGAGCGGTATAAATCATAGAGGTTGGGGGTAGTGGTGACTGCATTGGTGATTTCTAAAAGAGTCTGGTTTATCTGCTCCTTATATTTAAGCCGGCGTATTTCCTCTTCAAGGCCCTCGATTCTCCGACAGAGGGCTTTGGCCTCTTTTTTTCCGGTCATAGTTCTCCTGGCGATTAAAGTGGAAGGCTCTCTGCCGTCAAATTTCTTTTCTCAGGTCGATGGCTGCTTTATGTTTAGGATTAATTCTGAGAATCTGGTTCAAATAATCGTCTGCCTGAAGCAGTTTCTGGTCTGCAAAATATATCTTGGCAATATTGAATTTAACATCCTCATGGCCCCTGACATGGCGATCCACGTCAAGGAAATACTCAAGGGCTTTTTCCGGATTCCCGATTTCAAGATAAACCAGTCCTGTCTTGTAAACAATATCATAATTGGATGGGTTTTCCTTTATGCTCTGTTCCAGCAACTGCAGAGGAAATTCGATTTCATTGTTGGCCATGCAAATCTCAATCACTTTTTCCCGTATTAATATATATTTCTTGGAAAGTGCGATAATTTTAGAAAAAAGCTCTATTGAAAGCTGCTTTGATCCTTTTTTCAGAAGTTTTTCAGCCAGATCCAAGGCTTGATCAAAATACCGCGTGCTCAAACTCATGAGTTCAAGATAATACCGGCCTGCTTTTTCCAGCTCATTTTTGCTGGTATAATACTCGGCCAGCCGGGCTCGGGTCATGGCATCCTGTCTGTTGACCGATGCTGCCTTTAACAGACATTTTTCCGCTATATCGGGTTTCCCGATATTAAAATGCAGCAACCCAAGCTGGCGAAGGAGCCTTGATGCGGATGGCTTGTGAACCAGCGCGATCCGGATCTGCTCAATGGCTTCGTCATAATTCCCATTTTCCTCAAGCTCTCTTGCCTTGATGCGATGTTTGGTAGCAGGGTCGGGGTTATTGGCTTTTTCCACAACGGATTTAATCTTATTATCCAGAGAGGAAAGGGTTAAAGGCTTTAAGAGATATCCGTCAATTTCCGTTTCCGCTACTTCGGAAACGATATCCCGCTCGGCCTCGGCCGTCACCATGATCACGGGCAGGTCCCTGAGCGCCTTGTCATTCCGGATGGTTTCAAGCATCTCAATTCCGTTCATAACAGGCATATTCCAATCTATGATAGCCATATCGCATCTTGCGCTATGAAGAATTTCAAGCCCTTCTTTTCCATTTTCCGCAAACCTTAAGGTCTTTCCTATTTTTAAATTCTGTAGCATCTTTCTCATGGTGAGCCGCATGCTTTTCATATCATCGACAACCAGGATGGACATGGTTTCAGGATTTATCATAATTTTGCTTCCCTCATAAACCGTTGGTATTCATTCATTATTATTTTATACTGTTCAATAAAAATTTCCGTATTGCCTTTCTTTGCCTGAATTTCCAATTCCAGGGCCGCTTTCCTCAGCGCCTCTGCATTCACATTGGCAGCAGTGCCTTTTAAAGCATGGGAAAGGGATTCAATATCTTCCATATCTTGATTATGGATGGCTTCCTTGATTTTATCCAAAAACTCAGGTGCCTCCTGAAAAAAGGAATCCAATATGTCTTTAACCGTTTCTTCGTCCCCCCCAAACCTCTCCCGAAGCTTTTCCCTATTAAAACACAAGGCGGGTTCAGGGTTTAAATCCCCCTCTCCCGGCCTTTTCTGTTCATCTGCCGCTTTATAAAGACGTTTAAGGTCATCCAGACCTTCAGGATATCCACTTTTATCATCTTTGGTATCCGTCAAATTTAAGCCGATCTTCCGGGCCAAGAGGTCAGGTTCAACCGGCTTGGGGATAAAATCATCCATTCCTGCTTCAAAACATTTCTGCCTGTCACTGTCAAAGGCATTCCCTGTCATGGCAATAATGGGGACAGATTTCAGATTATGATTTTTTTCGTGCTCCCTGATCTTTTGGGTAGCTTCAAATCCGTCCATCCCCGGCATCCGGCAATCCATCAGGATCAGATCATAATGATTTTTCTGATATTTCTCAAGGGCTTCAAGCCCGTTTTTTGCTTCATCGGTTTTATATCCCTGTCTTTCAATTAAGGCCTTGGCGGTTAGTCGATTGGTTTCCATATCTTCAACAATCAGTATCCGCCGAACATGCTTCTTTGTTTCAATAATACTGTAACGGGTGATAATGGGAAGCAACAGGGCATTACCATCAGAGGGCCTTGATAATACAGCTTTTATGCAGTCCTGGAAAAGCTCTTTTTCGATGGGTTTGCCGAGAAAGGCAGAGAACCCTATTTCTTCAAACCGCCTGGCATCTCCTTGATTGCCAATGGAGGTCAAGAGAATAAGCCTGGTTTGTTTTAACCCCTGGTCCTGTTTTATTTTCCGCCCCAGATTCTCAGCCAGAATATTGGATTCTTTAACTTCCACGATAACCAAGGGAAAGGGCTGGTTTTCTTCAAAGGATCGGGTCAGCATTTCCATGGCCTGTGTTTCATTCAAGGCCTGCTGATAATCCATCTTAAGCTCATTCAAATGGTTTTTAAGCGTTTTCCCAAGATCCGTTCCATCCGTAACCGCCAATACCCTTATCCCTTCCCGGCTTTGGATTGGAAAGGAAAAATGTTCTTTTTTTTCTTCCTGCTTTTTCAACGGCAGGGTAAACCAAAAGGTGGAACCTACCATTTCAATGCTTTCAATCCCGACCCGCCCATTCATTTTTTCAATGAAAAGTTTGGAAATGGCAAGTCCCAGACCCGTGCCCCCATATTTTTTGGTAATGGACATGTCCGCTTGGGTGAAAGATTCAAAAAGAGAAGATATCTTGTCTTCCTTGATGCCGATACCGGTGTCTTCCACACGGAAATGGAGGGTTGCAAAAAAAGGATCGTCGGATTCCAGGGTGATGGCAAGGGATACGTGGCCCTGGTCAGTGAATTTGACCGCATTCCCTGTGAGATTGTTGATCACCTGCCGAATCCGGCCGATATCTCCCTGCAAAAGGCAAGGGACATTTGGATCGATGGAATATAAAAAATCAATGCCTTTCTGTCTTGCCTGAAGTTCCGGTAAGGCGATAATATCTTTTATGGCAATCTCCAAATCAAAATCCCGGATATCCAGTTCAAGTTTACCTGCCTGAATTTTCGACAAATCAAGGATATCATTAACAATTGTTAATAGAGCCCTGGCACTGTTATAAACAATCTGAGAATATTTTTTCTGATCCTCGTTCAGATCGGAATCTAAAAGGACATGCATCATTCCGATAATGCCGTTCATGGGATTTCTGATCTCATGACTGACATTCGCCAGAAATTCATCCTTGATTTTCATGGCCTTTTTGGCATTTTCTTCGACTTGATGCCTTTCCTCCCGGGAGTGAATCAGTCCCCGCTGAATCCGTTCCTTCTCTGCAATAAAGATTAAAATGGATGCACTGAAAAAAAGAAACAGGGCAAAAAAATGAACAAATCTGAAATAGCTTAAATTCACTATTTCTTCGGGCATGACCGTAATAAAAGGGAATCCTTGACCAAAAGAAAAAATAAAAAGGACGGCAAGCGTTAAGGCTGTATATCCTGTTTTCTCTTTTTTACCTGAAAATACTGAGGAAAGAAGAGGCATGAAAAACAGCATAAATATCAGGATGCTGTAAAATCCGCCTGTCTGACGGCAGAGTCCGGCCACATAAAAAAGATAGCCCGCATTCAATATATGGCAGGCCGCAATTTCACTGTATCTTTGAATATAAAGGACATTGATCAGGATAAGCAGAAAAATAAGTCCACAGAACAGGAAAAGTCCTGGTGCGCCTAATCGAAAAAACAGGATGGAATGAACCAGAATCAATCCTGAAAAAAAAAGGGAGAAATTTCTGAGCATAATTGAATCTTGAATCATTGAATTCACTTTATCATCGAGCGGGTTAATGTAGACGAACCACAGACAAATTATAAACTCTGCCTGCATGGTGAAACTTCATGACAGGTTAAACTATATAGAAACAGAAACTTGATTGTCAAATCTAATTTTCCGTAAAAAATTGTAATTGCGGATTTTTTTTCTTGACACTTTTGAAATTAATATATAATAAATTACATTTATATTAAGTAAAAACTATGAAGACTAACATGCTTAACATACTATCTGTCCTTATTATCGTGGAGGTGATTATTAACACCTCCGGGAGAAGGGGCATGTAGTGGCATAAGCCTGAAAAGACAAAAAAGCCGTTATCAGCCCCCAAAAGGCAGATAACGGCTTTTTTAATTTGGAGACAACTGAATATGAGAAGCCACATTGCAACAAAAGGAATTGCCAGAGCCCCCCACAGAAGCCTGATGAAGGCCATGGGCTATACGGATCATGAAATTGCCCGGCCCCTGATCGGCATTGCCAACTCGGCCAATGAACTGATTCCCGGGCACATGCACCTGGACAATATCGTCAAGGCCGTCAAATCCGGCATCAGCATGGCCGGGGGAACTCCCATGGAATTTTCCACCATCGGCATCTGTGACGGGATTGCCATGAACCACAAGGGTATGCACTATTCCCTGGCCTCCAGGGAACTCATCGCCGACTCCATTGAGGTGACGGCCATGGCCCATCCCTTTGACGCCCTGGTCCTGGTGCCCAATTGTGACAAGATCATACCCGGCATGCTCATGGCGGCGGCAAGGCTCAATATCCCGGCCATTGTCATCAGCGGAGGCCCCATGCTGTCCGGCAGGCACCCCAGGAATAAAAATAAAAAAATCGATCTGATCACGGTTTTCGAGGCCGTGGGTGCGGTCCAGTCCGGAAGGATGACGGAAAACGAACTCCTGGACATTGAAAATGCCGCCTGCCCCACCTGCGGGTCCTGCGCCGGCATGTTTACGGCCAATTCCATGAATTGCCTCACCGAAGCCATAGGAATGGCCCTTCCCGGCAACGGCACCATCCCGGAACCCATGTCCGAAAGAATCCGGCTGGCCAAGGAAACCGGGATGAAAATCATGGAACTTTTGCAAAAGAATATCACACCGGACAAGATCCTGACCCAGAAGGCCTTTGAAAATGCCCTGGCCGTGGACATGGCCCTGGGCTGTTCCACAAATACCGTCCTTCATTTAAAAGCCGTTGCCCATGAGGCCCGTGTGGACGTCAATCTGAACCTCATCAATGAGGTCAGTAAAAAAACGCCCCATTTATGTTCCCTGAGCCCCGGCGGAGAGGACAGGATTGAAGACCTGAATGCGGCCGGCGGTATCCCGGCGGTGATGAAGGAAATGGCCGATCACGGCATGCTGGATCTGTCCTGCCTGACCGCCACGGGCCAAACCCTGGGTCAAAACCTTGAAACCGTTGTTGTCAAGGACCGGGAGGTCATCCGGCCCATTGAAACACCTTATCATAAGGAAGGAGGCCTGGCCGTCCTCTTCGGCAATCTTGCCCCGGAAGGCTGCGTGGTCAAGCAGTCCGCCGTTCTTGAAAAGATGTTGAAACACCAGGGACCGGCAAGGGTGTTCAATTCCGAGGAAGAGGCCACCCAAGCCATCCTTGGGAACAAGATCAATCCAGGGGATGTCATCGTCATCCGCTATGAGGGACCGGCCGGCGGGCCGGGCATGCGGGAAATGCTGACCCCCACCTCTGCCATTGCCGGCATGGGCCTGGACGAAAGCGTTGCCCTTATCACGGACGGAAGATTTTCCGGCGGCACCAAGGGGGCCTCCATCGGCCATGTTTCCCCGGAAGCCGCCGACGGCGGCCCCATTGCCGTTGTCACGGAAGGGGATCAGATCCGGATTGACATCCCGGCCAAAACCATTGAATTGCTCGTTTCCGAAGAAGTGATCCGGACCCGGTTTTCAGGATGGAAAAAACCTGAGCCCAAGATTAAAACAGGATATATGGCCCGGTACAGCCGGATGGTCAGTTCGGCCGGCAATGGCGCCGTATTTAAAGATATACCCTAGGAGAAAATCATGAAACTGAATGGTGCCCAAATTTTGATCAAGATGATTAAGTCGGAAGGCGTTGATACGATTTTCGGTTATCCCGGCGGGGCCGTCATTGACATCTATGATGCCCTTGCCAAACAGAATGGCCTTCGGCACATTCTGGTGCGTCACGAGCAGGGAGCCGTCCATGCGGCCGATGCCTATGCCCGGGCCAACCGGTCCGTAGGGGTGGCCCTAGTGACCTCGGGACCCGGCGCTACCAATACCGTTACCGGGATAGCCTCGGCCCACTGCGATTCCATCCCCCTGGTGGTGTTTACCGGTCAGGTCCCCACGGGCCTCATCGGCAATGACGCCTTCCAGGAAGTGGATATTGTGGGCATCACCAGGCCCTGCACCAAACACAATTATCTGGTCAAAAGCGTGGATAAACTTGCATTTATCATTAAGGAGGCCTTTTACCTGGCCCGGTCCGGAAGACCGGGACCGGTCCTGGTGGATTTGCCCAAAGACATTGTCCAGACCTTTGTGGAATTTGAAGAACCCGGCGAGATTTCCTTGAAATCCTATAAACCCACCTACAAGCCCAATAAAAAACAGCTCAACAAAGTGGTGGACCTGATCCGCAAGGCTGAAAGACCGGTAATCTTTGCCGGCGGCGGGGTGATCCTCTCCCAGGCCTCGGAAGAGCTGACCCGGATGGCCCGGATGGCCAATATCCCGGTGACCGCCTCCCTCATGGGCCTTGGGGCCTTTCCCGGCTCCGATCCCCTGTGGCTGGGCATGCTGGGCATGCACGGCACCTACCGGGCCAATATGAGCATAGGCCATTGTGACCTCATGATTGCGGCCGGGGTCCGCTTTGATGACCGGGTCACGGGCAATATTGAAAAATTCGCCCCCGGCGCCACCATTGTCCAGATCGACATTGATCCCACTTCCATCCATAAGAATATCGAGGTCCAGATCCCCATTGTGGGGGATTGCAAGGCCACCCTGGCGGAAATCATCCGTCTCATGGAAGAAAAAGACCCAAAGGGCATTGCCGAAGGAAAGCCGGAATGGCTGTCCCGGATCAGGGAATGGGGAAATGCCGTTCCATTGAAATATGAACAAAGCCATGATGTCATCAAACCCCAGTATGTCATTGAAAAGCTCTATGAGCTGACCCGGGGGGAGGCCATCATCACCACGGAAGTCGGCCAGAACCAGATGTGGGCGGCCCAGTATTATCATTTTGACCAGCCCAATCATTTTATCACCTCGGGCGGGCTCGGGGTCATGGGCTTCGGTCTGCCCGCCGCCATCGGGGCCAAGGCGGCCCGGCCCGATAAAATCGTGGTGGATATTGCCGGTGACGGGTCCATCCAGATGAATATCCAGGAATTGATGACGGCGGTGGAATCCAATATTGATGTGAAGATCGTCATCCTCAACAACCGGTATCTGGGCATGGTCAGGCAGTGGCAGGAATTTTTCTATGAAAAGGTCTATTCTTCCACCAATATGGAAAATGCCCCGGACTTTGTAAAACTGGCCGAAGCCTATGGTGCAACAGGCCTTCGATGCACAAGTCCGGACCAGGTGTCCGCCGTTCTGACCCAGGGCCTCAACACCAAGGGAACCGTTGTCATGGATTTTACCGTGGACCGGGAAGAGTCTGTCTACCCAATGGTCCCCTCGGGCGGATCCATTACGGAAATGCTTCTGGTTTAATATATAAGGATACTCATGATGAAAACAAACCGATATGTATTGTCCATCCTTGTAGATGATGAACCTGGAGTTCTTTCAAGGATAGCAGGACTTTTTTCAGGCCGGGGATTCAATATCGACAGCCTGAGCGTGGCCAGCACGGCAGAGCCCAATGTGTCAAGGATCACCATGGTGACCAAATGTGAGCCCCAGATCATTGAACAGATCAAAAAACAGCTTCACAAGCTCATCAATGTCATCACGGTGAATGACCTCACCGATAAGAAATATGTCCAGCGCCAGCTCGCCCTCATCAAGGTCAATGCCCAGCCCGACAAAAAGGCCGAGATCCTGAGAATAGTCGATATTTTCCGGTGCAAAATCGTGGATGTGGGGCTTGCCCATTATACCATCGAGGTGTCCGGGGATACGGAAAAACACGATGCCATCATCTCCCTTTTAAAGCCCATGGGAATCATTGAAATCGCCTCCACCGGCGCCATTGCCCTTGCCAGGGAAAACGGAAAATAATTGGCATCAGGTTTTATTATCCTTAAAAAACAGGACATACCATGAAAAAAGCATTTTTTTACGACACCACGCTCAGGGACGGCATGCAGGGGGAAAACATATTTTTTTCCACCGAGGACAAGATCAAAATTGCAAAACGTCTGGACGATGCGGGTATTCATTATATTGAAGGCGGGTGGCCCGGATCAAACCCCGGGGCCGAGCATTTTTTTGAAGAAATTCACCATATCAAATTGAAAAATGCCAAAATAGCCGCCTTTGGCTCCACCCGGCGGCCGGACAAAACCTGCGACCAGGACGCCAATATCCAGGCCCTCATTAAAAGCAAGGCCCCGGTGGTCACCATCTTCGGCAAATCCTGGGACCTGCATGTGGAAACCATCATGCAGAATACAAAGAAAGAAAACCTGGCCATGATTCAAGACAGTGTTTCCTATCTCATCCGCCATGGCCGGGAAGTCATCTATGATGCCGAGCATTTTTTTGACGGGTATAAGGCCAACCCGGACTATGCTAGTCAAACCCTTGAAGCGGCCGTGAAAGGCGGGGCCAGATGCCTGGTCCTCTGTGATACCAATGGCGGGTCCATGCCCTGTGAGATTGAAACCTTTACACGAGCCATGGTGGACCGGTTCAAATCCCATACCGATGTCATCTTCGGCATCCATACCCACAATGACTGTGCCATGGCCGTGGCCAATTCAATCACTGCGGTCCATGCCGGCGCCGCCATGGTCCAGGGAACCATCAATGGATACGGCGAGAGATGCGGAAACGCAGACCTTACCGCCATCATTCCCATCCTTGCACTGAAAATGAACTGCGACTGTATCTCCCATGAAAATCTTGAAAAACTCCTGAACCTGTCCAGGTTTATCTCTGAAACCGCCAATGTGCCGCCGGTGAATTCCAGGCCCTTTGTGGGGAAAAGCGCCTTTGCCCATAAGGGAGGGGTCCATGTCAGCGCCATCATGAAAAATCCCAGGGCCTACGAGCATATGGCCCCGGAACTGGTGGGCAATAAGCGCCGGGTGATTGTTTCCGAACAATCCGGCAAGAGCAATATCGAATATAAGGCCAGGGAACTGGGGGTGGACCTGGGTGAAAACGGAATGAACGGCCATCAGATTGTTTCCAGCATCAAGGATCTCGAAGATTACGGCTATGAATTCGATGCCGCCGAAGGCTCCCTGAAACTCATCATGGAAAAACTCACGGATCAGTTCACACCCCGTTTTGAATTGGAATCCTTCCGGGTGGTGGTGGAAAAAGACAAGGAGCGGCCCTGTTATTCTCATGCCATGATCAAAATCCGGGTGGGCCATACCACGGAAATCACCTCAGCCGAAGGGGACGGTCCGGTCAGCGCCCTGGACAATGCCCTCAGAAAGGCCCTGACCACCATTTATCCCCAGATCAATACCATGCATCTGGTGGACTTCAAGGTCCGGGTCATTGACGGTATGGACGGCACTGCTGCAAAAGTCCGGGTTCTCATTGAATCCCGGGATGAAAACAGCATTTTTTCCACCATCGGGGTTTCCGAAGACATTATCGAAGCAAGCTGGCAGGCCCTGGCCGACAGTTTTCAATACAAACTCTCATTAGACAATCCAGATAAGGTGATATCATTATGACAAGCGATAACCAGATCATTATTTTTGACACGACGTTGAGAGACGGTGAGCAATCTCCCGGCGCCAGCATGAATCAGGCGGAAAAACTCAGGATCGCCACCCAGTTGGAAAAACTCGGGGTCAATGTCATTGAGGCAGGATTCCCTGCCGCCTCGGAAGGGGATTTTGAGGCCGTCAAAATCATTGCCGAAACCTTGAAAACCGCCCAGGTGGCGGCCCTGTGCCGGGCCAATGAAGAGGATATCAAAAGGGGCTGGGATGCCATTAGAAATGCGGCCCATCCCCGAATCCACACCTTCATCGCCACCTCGGACCTGCATATGAAATATAAACTGAATATGGACCCGGAAAAGGTGCTGGAGCAGGCAATCAAATCCGTGAAACTGGCGGCCTCCTATACCGATAATGTGGAATTCTCGGCCGAAGACGGATCCCGGTCGGACCGGGATTTTCTGTGCAGGGTCTTTGAGGCCGTCATTGATGCCGGGGCCACCACGGTGAACCTGCCCGATACCGTGGGCTATGCCATTCCCGAGGAATTTGCCCAACTGGTCACCTATGTCATGGAACACACGCCCAATATGCATAGAGCTGTATTGAGCGTCCACTGCCACAATGACCTCGGGCTGGCCACCTCCAATACCCTGGCCGCCATCAAGGCCGGGGCCCGGCAGGTGGAGGTCACGGTCAACGGCATTGGCGAGCGGGCCGGGAACACCTCCCTGGAAGAGGTGGTCATGTCGCTTCATACCCGGCCCAATTATTTTCCCCAGACCACCACCATTGATACGAGGCGGATTTATCCCACCAGCCGCCTGGTCAGCATGATCACCGGTATTATCGTTCAGCCCAACCGGGCCATTGTGGGCGCCAACGCCTTTGCCCACGAGGCCGGGATCCACCAGGACGGGGTATTGAAAAACCCCATGACCTATGAGATCATGAACCCGGAAACCATAGGTTTGAACAAGAACAACCTGGTTCTGGGAAAACATTCCGGCCGCCATGCCCTGAACGACCATATTCAGAAACTGGGCTATAATCTGACCAAGGATGAACTGGAACGGGTCTTTGAAAAATTCAAACGCCTGGCCGACAAGAAAAAAAGTATCCAGGACGAAGACATCGAAGCCCTCATCAATGAAGGGGTCCTGAGAAGCTCTGAGACCATCTGCCTGGAATATATCCATGTCCTGTCCGGCAATACGGTTTTCCCGACGGCCAGTGTCCAGTTGAATATCGAAGGCCGGCCGGTCCAGGGGGCCACCGAAGGGACGGGGCCCATTGATGCGGTTTACAATATCATTTCCAAGCTTACCGGCACAAAATCCAAACTCTTGCGGTTCACCATCTCCGCCCTGACGGAAGGCACCGACGCCCAGGGCGAAGTCATGGTCCGCCTGGAGGAAGACGGACTTGTGGCCCTGGGAAAAGGCTCGGATTCCGATATCATCACCGCCAGCGCCCTGGCCTATATCAACGGGCTCAATCGGCTGGAATATCTGAAGAAACATCCGGTGGTGAAACACGAAAACCTGTAACCCTTAACCGGGGAACCCCCGGATTTTGTATCCTGCTTATGGCTAAGGGAATCTGATTTTTCTTGACTCTGAAAAAGCATGAGGATAAGAAGTTAACAGTGTTTTGTCTATTAACTTTTAATTATTGGAGATCTATCATGAAAAAAGTCCTCAAGCTTTGTGTTTTCTCTGTCGTTTTCTGCTTTCTTTCTGCCGGCCTGCTTCTTGCTGATAACACGTCCATTGTTGGAAAATGGAAGACCATTGATGATAAGACAGGTGAACCCAAATCCATTGTTGAAATCTATGAAAAAAACGGGAAATTTTACGGCCAGATCAAAGAGCTTTTTATCAAAGAAGGGGATAATCCTGATCCTACCTGCGATAAATGCCCGGCCGACGACCCCCGGAAAGACAAACCCACAAAGGGAATGGTCATTGTCCAGGAATTGACTAAAAACAATGGGGAATACAGCGGCGGAACCATCCTTGACCCCAAGGAAGGCAAAATCTATACGTGTAAAATGTGGGTTGAAGATGGGAAACTCATGGTCAGAGGGTATATTGCCTTTTTCTTCAGAACCCAGACCTGGCAGAAGGCTGAATAATTCAGTTTGCCGGTTCAATGGCGAGAAGCTGTCATAATCAGCATCCTGGCCATCCATATATGAATTAAAAGAATTTACAGCACCGCTTTTATGCCCGCATCCATGGCGGCATAAAAGCGGTGTTTTTACATGGAGCTTCAGATACGTATACCTGGCATCTTAATCACTGAGTTGTTATCACATCATTCATTTTTCAGGACAGACAGAAACGCTGACTGAGGAATTTCAACGGAGCCCACCATCTTCATCCGCTTTTTCCCTTTTTTCTGTTTTTCCAGAAGTTTTCTTTTTCTTGAGATATCACCGCCGTAACATTTGGCCGTCACATCTTTTCTAAAGGCGGAAATGGTCTCCCTGGAAATAATCTTACCGCCGATGGCGCCTTGAATGGGAATCTTGAACTGCTGCCGCGGGATTTCCTCCCTCAATTTTTTGCAGGCGACTCTGGCCCTTGTTTCGGCCTTATCCCGGTGGATGAGCTGGGATAAAGCATCCACCCGTTCCCCGTTAATGAGGAAATCCAATTTGACCAGGTTGGTTTCCTGGTATCCGGCCACAACATAATCAAAGGAACCGTACCCCTGGGTAACGCTTTTCAGGCGGTCATAAAACTCATATACCACTTCTGCCAGGGGCAGTTCAAATTTCATCTCCATGCGGTTGCTGGTGAGATACTGGTAATTTTTGCTGACCCCCCTGAATTCATGGCAGAGCTGCATGACATTGCCCATATATTTATCCGGCACGATAATGGAAGCATCGATCACAGGTTCCCTGACCTTTAATATTTCCGAAGGATCAGGATATTGAACCGGATTGTCAATAATTTTCACTGTGCCGTCGGTATAGGTGATTTCATACTGGACCGAAGGGGATGTGAGAATCAAAGACACATCATATTCCCTTTCCAGCCGCTCCTGGACCACTTCAAGATGGAGAAGCCCCAGAAATCCGCACCGGTATCCAAACCCGAGGGCGGCGGAACTGTCTTTTTCATAGATCAGCGCGGCATCGTTCAATTTCAATTTTTCCAGGGCCTCGGTCAATTCCGGATAATCATCGGCAGCCACCGGATACATGGACGAAAAAACCACGGGGGTGGGTTCACGGAATCCGCCCTTGGGTTTATCGCATCGTCGGTCCGGCATGGTGACCGTATCTCCGATCTTTACATCACTGATGTTTTTAATACCGGCAATAAAATACCCCACCTGCCCGGCCACCAATTCATCCTGGGGCTGACGGACAATCTGAAACAAGCCCACTTCCTCCACCTTGTACTGAGCGTCATTGGACATGAACTGGATCCTGTCCCCCCTTTTGATCCCGCCTTCAAAAATCCTGAAATGGACGATGATTCCCCGGAAAGGATCATAGTGGGAATCAAAAACCAGGGCTTTGAAATTGACATCC
This sequence comes from Desulfobacula sp., assembly GCA_023701135.1. Lineage (GTDB taxonomy): Bacteria > Desulfobacterota > Desulfobacteria > Desulfobacterales > Desulfobacteraceae > Desulfobacula. The sequence goes on from JAMPXP010000001.1 coordinate 373,366, forward strand.
TGGTCCACCACCGGCGCCGGGATTTTTTTAACAACCGCTTCAAATATCTGGTCCACCCCGATTCCGGTTTTAGCCGAAACCAGAAGGATATCTTCGGTATCAAGACCCAAGTCCTCCTCTATCTGGCTTTTAACCCGGTCAATCTCGGCAGAGGGCAGATCAATTTTATTGATCACGGGAATAATCTCGAGATTATGCTCCATGGCAATATAAAGATTGGCCAGGGTCTGGGCCTCAACCCCCTGGCTGGCATCCACCAGGATCAAGGCGCCTTCGCAGGATGCAAGGGCCCTGGATACTTCATAGGAAAAATCCACATGGCCCGGAGTGTCGATGAGGTTTAAACTATAGAGTTCCCCGTCCTTTGCCCTATACGGCAGGGTAACCGTCTGGCTCTTAATGGTGATTCCCCGCTCCCTTTCAATGTCCATGGAATCCAGGATCTGCTCTTTCATATCTCTGTCCGGAATAATACCGGCAAGCTGGATCAATCTGTCCGACAAGGTGGATTTCCCATGATCGATATGGGCAATAATGCTGAAATTTCTGATATTCTTTTTATTTAACTTCAAATTCACTCCCAACTAATATATTGACAAAAGGCCTGTATCCCGATAAATTTTTAATTTATATATTTATCAATTGAGTGGTAAAGTGTCAAGATAAGCTCGTGCGCGAGAGACATAACCCCCATGGAGAAAAACTCATGATTCCCTCCATTCTGATTGTTGATGACGACGTCGCTATTATGGAAGCGGTTGAAGAATATCTTACTATCCTGAAATATGAGGTCAAAAGTGCTTCCAATGCAGATGAAGCCTTGAAAATCCTTGAATCATTCAAACCCGACATTGTCTTAACCGATATCATGATGCAGGGTATGGACGGTCTTGAACTCACCCGAAAAATAAAAACCACCTATGACACCGATGTGATTGTCATGACCGGTTACAGTGCTGCCTATTCCTATGAAGAAGCGATTCAGGCCGGGGCCGGGGATTTCATTTTCAAGCCCTTCCGGTTTGAAGAGCTGGATCTGAGAATCAAAAGGGTCTTAAGAGAAGCAGAACTCCAGAAAGAACGCAGCCTGCTCTTAAAAAAACTTGAAAAACTCGCCATTACCGATGCGCTGACCGGGCTTTATAATTCACGGCATTTCTTTTCCCAGCTAAAAACCGAGATCAAACGCTATGATCGGTATTCCCGATCCCTTTCCCTTCTCTTTCTGGATATTGATTTTTTCAAACAATACAATGATACCTGGGGTCACCTGGAAGGCGACAAGGTTCTCATGGGGATCGGAGAGGTCATTCATTCCTGCATGAGATCCATGGATACGGCCTATCGCTATGGAGGTGAGGAATTTGCCATTCTCCTGCCGGAAACACGGCTTCAGAAGGCCTGTGTGGTGGGAGCAAGAATAAAGGACAATATCAGCTCAAGACTCTTTGAGCCGGAGCCGGGAATTAAAAAATCCGTCACCGTCAGTGTTGGCGCAACGGAACTCAAAGAGGGTGAAGATTTCAAATCCTTTATCAGCAGGACGGACAAGGCCTTATATAAATCCAAGGATTCGGGCAGGAATAAACTGACCTATATTCTTCCCGACTAATCCGTATTGATCCGCATGCTCAGGTCTACGGATCTTGCCTGATGGGTAAGGGCTCCGCAGGATATGACATCCACACCCGTGGCTGCTATTTTATTCAAGGTCTTCAGGGAAACATTCCCGGATGCTTCCACAAGGGCCCGGCTGTTGATAAACTGAACCGCTTTTTTCATCATGGCGTAATTCATATTGTCCAGCATGATCACATCCGCTCCGGCGGCAACGGCTTCTCTGACCTGATCCAGGTCCGAGACCTCAACCTCTATCTTCATGAGATGGGATACCCTGTTTTTGACGGCGGCAACGGCCTTGGTAAGGGTCCCTGCAACGGCTATATGGTTATCCTTGATCAGGATGCCGTCACATAAAGACAAACGGTGATTACAGGCCCCGCCTGCCCTGACGGCTTCCTTTTCCAGATTTCGAAGGCCCGGCGTCGTCTTCCGTGTATCGGTCAGCCGGACATGGGGAAATTTAAGCTCTTCCACATAGGTGCGGGTCAGGGTTGCGATCCCGGACAGGCGCTGCAGAAAATTCAAGGCCACCCTCTCCCCTTTTAAAAGGGCACACAGATCTCCCCGGATCTTGAAAATAATGTCTCCGGTTTTGATACAGTCGCCATCTGAATAGGGGCAGAAGATTTCACAATTTTTATCCAGAAGCTCGAAGACTCGTTTTGCGACCCCTGTTCCGGCCAGGACAAAAGATTCTTTGGCAACAATGATCCCGTTTCCGAAAAATGGCTCCAAAAGGATGGATTCCGTTGTGATATCCCCGAATCCGGAATCTTCAAAAAGGGCCAATTGAATAATTTCTTCCGTTGTGTTCATATCCCCTTATCTCAGTTTTTTTATTCTCTCAAGATTTCCCTTGAGCTTGTTATTTTTCTCTTCAAGGTCTGCATACTGGTCCTTGACTTTTTGCCGGACCTCTTCCGGGGCCTTTTCAAGAAAGCTTTCATTATGAAGCCGTTTTTGAACGGTCAAAAGCTCCTTTGTATTTTTATCCAGCTCTTTTTCAATCCGTTTGATTTCCTTGTCAAAATCAATGACGCCTTCAAGGGATACAAAACAGGTGGTGTTTCCTTTCACGGACGAAGCACTGGAGCGGGGAATCTTCTCCCTGTCACAGAAATAAAAACTGTCCAGCATGGCAAGATTGACAATAATGCTTTTGTTTTCCGCGATGATGAGTTTTTCCTTTTCATCCTCGGTACAGGCCAGGACTTTTATTTTTGTGGACGGCTGGATATTCATCTCACTTCTGACATTCCGTATCCCTGAAATAAGGCCGGATAAAAATTCCATATCTTTTTCGGCCCCCTCATTGCAGAAGCTTTCGTATTCTTTTTCGCTATACGGATATGAGGCGGCCATGATGGAGCCCTCTGCCGAGGGAAGGATATGAAAGATCTCTTCCGTAACAAAGGGCATGAAGGGATGAAGCATGATCAGGATATCTTTCAGTACCTTGGACAGAACACTTCTGGCATTGTCCCGTTTCTGAGCACCTTCCTTTTCATAGAGGGCCGGTTTGACGGTTTCCAGATACCAGTCACAGAATTCATGCCAGACAAACTGGTATACGGCGGAAGCGGCTTCATTAAACCGGTAGGTTTCAATCCCCTCCTTGACGGCCAGGGAGGTCTTGGCACATCGTGAAAGAATCCATTTTTCAGCCAATCCAAGTTTCGTGTAATTAATTTTCGTATCTTTTTGGGTCACGTGCATGAGGGTGAAACGGGAGGCATTCCAGAGTTTGTTGACAAAATGGCGGTATCCTTCCACCCTGGATTCAGACATCCGGACATCCCGTCCCTGGGCGGCGAAGGCGGCCAGGGTAAATCTGAAAGCGTCCGCCCCGTATTCATCAATGACCTTTAAGGGATCGATAACATTGCCCTTGGATTTGCTCATCTTTTTGCCGTGTTCATCCCTGACCAGGGCATGAATATAGACATCATTAAAGGGCACTTCTTCCATGAAATGAATGCCCATCATCATCATTCTGGCCACCCAGAAAAAAAGAATATCAAACCCGGTCACCAGAACCTGGGTCGGATAAAAGGTTTTCAACAGATCTGTGTTTTCGGGCCATCCCATGGTGGAAAAAGGCCAGAGCGCGCTGGAGAACCAGGTATCCAGCACATCGGTCTCCTGAAGGATATGAAGGGACCCGCAGGACGGGCAGGCCGCGGGATCGGTTTCTTCAACAATGACGGCCTTGCAGTCCGGACATTTCCACACCGGGATCCTGTGTCCCCACCAGATCTGCCTTGAGATACACCAGTCCCGGATATTGTCCATCCAGTCAAAATAGGTCTTGGACCAGGTATCCGGAATAATCCGGGTTCTTCCGTTGCGAACCGCCTCGGAGGCCTTTTCAGCCAGCGGCCCCACCTTGACAAACCATTGCTTGGAAAGAGAGGGCTCCACAACGGTCCGGCACCGGTAACAATTCCCGACACTGTGTTTTAAGGGTTCCTGCCTGACCAGAAGGCCCTGTTCCTTAAGGGCCTTAACCGCCTCTTCCCGGCATTCAAACCGGTCCAGGCCCTGATATTCTCCGGCCCCTTCCAGCATGATGCCGTCGTCATCAATGACCTTGAGCCGTTCCAGCCCGTGTTTTTCCCCCAAGGTGAAATCATTGGGATCATGGGCCGGCGTGACCTTTAGCACCCCGGTGCCGAACCCGGTATCCACATACTCATCCCGGATAATGGGAATGAGACGGTCCGTCAGCGGCAGCATCACCAGGGTCTCTGAAAGATCTTTAAACCTCTCATCATTGGGATTGACGGCAACGGCCACATCCCCGAACAGGGTTTCAGGGCGGGTGGTGGCCACGGTGAGACCCTGTTTTTTATTGGCAAAAGGGTATCGTATATAATACAGGTAGGCGTCTTTTTCCTCATACTCGACCTCCAGATCGGCCAGGGCGGTTTTGCAGCGGGGGCACCAGTTGATGATATACTGGCCCTCGTAGATCAATCCTTCCTTATACAGGCGGACAAATACCTTCCGGACCGCATCGGAAAGGCCTTCGTCCATGGTAAACCGTTCGCGGTCCCAGTCACAGGACGCTCCCAGCCGTTTAAGCTGATGGATGATGGCCCCTCCTGATTTTTCACGCCATTTCCAGACCTCTTTGATAAATGCTTCCCGTCCGAGCTGGTCCCTGGTCTGGCCCTTTTCCGCCAGATGCCTTTCCACCACGTTCTGGGTGGCGATCCCGGCATGGTCCGTTCCCGGCATCCAGAGGACATTATGGCCTAAAAGCCGGTGGTACCGGCACATGATATCCTGGATGACATTATTCAAGGCATGGCCCATATGCAGCACACCCGTGACATTGGGCGGCGGAATGACAATGGAAAAAGAGATCTTGTCACTCTTGTCCGCTGCTTTGAAAAACCCCTTATCAAGCCAGTATTGATACCATTTTTTTTCAATACCTACCGGATCATATCCTTTATCAAGAGAATCAGCACCCATTACACAACTCCTAAACCCATATTAATGAAAAAGGGGATCTTTGAATCCCCATTACCTTTTATTGTCCTGATATTTTTTAACCTCAGGCATTTTCTATCTGATCGAGATCTTTTTGCAGACTTTCCCTTATTCCTGAAATTTCCCGTTCAATGACTCGTTCCACAACCTGAAAAAGGATGGCCTGAATTTTATCGGCAAATAGTTTTTCAATCACTTTTTCCAGCGCCGCTTCCAGTTGTTCCGAAGTCGGGGCAAAGGACGAGGCAACCTCCGGATTGAGATCCGTGCCTTCATTTTTAATAATGTCGGTCAATTCGATGATCTTTTCTTCAGCAAGGGAATCCGGCTCATCCATAACAATATCCGTCAATTCGATCATCTCTTCTCCGGACGCATCACCATTGGCCCCGTCATTATCCCAATCCGTCATAACATCCTCACTTTATTAAGATATTAATCACAATACCCTTCCCTGCTCAAATGGACATCAAAAAATATCAAAGCCGGATCAAAGTGTCAACCTTTTAAAAACGCGCCGGATAAGGATGATCCCTTCCCTGGCGGATTTACGCAAAAAAAGATTTACAAGCACGACGGTTTATTCTAAACAGTCTGGTATGCAGAAATTTATCCTTCCAGATGTCTTTCAGGCCCCTTCAACGGGAACCATAAGCGGCCAGGATGCAAAACATATCGTCAGGGTATTGCGCCTGAAAAAAGGGACTGATCTTGAAATCTCCAATGGCCGGGGTAAAGATTTTTCAGCCAGAATAGCAGCCGCTTCCGTTGACCGGGTCCAATTGGAGATTATTGAGGAATTGAATTCCGTAACGGAGTCTTCCGTTCATATCACGCTCTGTTCCGGTATGCTCAAGGACAATAAAATGGATCTGGTCATCAAATATGCGACCCAGCTCGGCATCAGAAGCTGGGTCCCTTTTTTTTCCGAACGGTCCATTCCAAGTCCTGACGCCAAAAGAATGGAAAAACGGGTGGAACGCTGGGAATCCATTGCCAGGGAATCTTTAAAACAATGCCGGAGAAGCAGGCTTCCCGAGATCTTCAGGCCCCTGGACTTTGAAACGGTCTTAACCCTTCCCGAATCTTCCGATATAAAGCTGGCCTTCTGGGAAAAGGCATCTGCAAGGCTTGATGCCTTGCAAAAAAAAGACGATGCCGGCCGGATTTTTATTCTCATCGGACCCGAAGGCGGATTTTCAGACCATGAGGTGGGTCTGGCTCAGCAAAAAGGCTTTGTCTCCTGCTCCCTGGGTCCCAGAATCCTTAGGGCCGAAACCGCTTCCATTGCAAGCTGCACCCTGGTCCAACATATTTTCGGGGACATGTGAATTCAATGCTCTCCCAAAATATTTTTCCTTGACATCAACAGGCAAAAAGCATATAACGCCTTCTGTTGTTTGGGCCCAGGTAGCTCAGTCGGTAGAGCAGGGGACTGAAAATCCCCGTGTCGGCAGTTCAATTCTGTCCCTGGGCACCACACAGCAGCAAGGCTCTCGGCATTCATGCAAAGAGCCTTTTGTTTTTTGGAAGGACTATGGCCAAGCTCGGAAAAATTTATCTTGAAATCGGTAATGTATGCAATCTTTCCTGCCCTTTTTGCCTTACGCCCCGGCGCCCTGCCCGGACAATGGCAAAAGATCAGATTCTCCAGATTATTCCCCAGATTAAACAGCTTGCCTCTTCGGTCTGCCTGCATGTGCTGGGGGAGCCTTTGTTTCATCCGGAATTTGATGAGATCTGCAATCTTTTTACCCTATGGAACATTCCGGTTCAAATCACCACCAATGCAACCCTGCTCCATAAAAAACAAAAAAAACTCCTGGAACCAAATTCAATCCAGCAGATCAATATATCAGCCCATGCCCTGGATTCACTTCCTTTTTCCCTGGACAGTCAGGACATGTTGACCCGGATCCGTGATTTTTGCAGCCAGGCCCAAATCCTCCGCCCGGACCTCTATATCAATCTTCGGTTTTGGAATTATCATGACCTTGACGAATCCCCGACGTTCCGGTTTTTCAAGTCTCTGTTCGATTTTGACGATCATCGAATAGAAATCCAATGGAAAAAAAGCTTTCACATTCAAAACAGAATCTATCTGCATTTTGACACTCAATTTCAATGGCCTTGCCTGAATCATCCGGTCCGCAGCGAAAAAGGGTATTGCTACGGCCTCAGCAGCCATTGCGGAATCCTGGCCAACGGAGATGTCGTCCCCTGCTGCATGGACGGCAATGGAGAGATGGTGCTGGGCAATTGTCTGGTCACACCCCTTGAACACATCCTTACCTCAAAGCGGGCGAAAAACATGATTCTCCATTTTAATAGAGGAGAACTCTCCGAACCCTTGTGCCGGAGATGTGATTTTATTGCACGGTTTGACCGGAAAGCACAGCGGTTGGCCGGCCGGTAAAAACAGACACCATGACCTATCCATAAAGGACCTACAAGACCCGGCCGTATAAGATTGCTATTGATCTATCCGTGATTTTCTTTTATGCTGATCTTGTCCGTTAAACAATGCCTTGATTTCAGCCTTGCGAAAAACCTTTTGAAAGGAAATACAAGCCCAATGAAAAAGGCCTGGCCCCTTTACCGGATTCTTCTTTTTGTATCTTTCGCCATTGTCGCTATTGCCTTTCCGGCAGCCCTTATCATGGCCCATAACACCCTAAGGTCGGTCGCGCGATATCTCCCCGACCCCCTTATCCTGAATCGGTTATCATACGTCGTCGATCTGCTCTTTATACTGATCCTTATCATCTCCTTGGTCATGGGCGTTTTGTTTATTCATATACAAGGCCTCAAGGATATAGAAAAAAGACTTCGGGAGTCCCTCCGGCAGGAAAAGGACCTCTTAAAATCCCTGCTCGAAACCATACCCCTGGGGATCATGGTATGGGACCAGGACAACCGTCTTCTTTATGCCAGCAGGAATTTCACGGAAATAACAGGATATGATTCTACCGATACCCCCAGTCTCCGGGACTGGGAAATCAAGGCCTATCCTGATCCGGTCTACCGTGAAAGCGTATCTGAAACCCTAAAAAAAACCACGGCTGTTTCGGATATCCCGAATGAATTTAAAATTACCTGTAAAACCGGAAACCTGAAAGACGTAGAATTCAGAACCGCCTTTTTAGCCGGTTCCCGTTGGCTTTTCACCCTATCGGATATGGCGGATCGAAAAACAGGAGAGGAGCACCTTCATTATTTTAAAACCGCTGTGGAATACTCATCCGATGCCATCGGCATGTCAGACCCCAACGGCAACCACTGGTACCAGAATAAGACCTTTGATGAATTGTTCGGTGATATTGGCAAGGACCCGCCGGCAAGCCTCTACAAGAATGAAACTACCGGCCGGCAGATATTTAAAACCATTATGGACGGAGGGCAATGGTCCGGCGAAGTGGAAATGCGCGGCAAGGACGGCGCCGTCCTCAGCATACTGCTCAGGGCCTATTCCATTAAAGATGCCAACGGCCGGGTAACAGGCCTCGTGGGCGCCCACACAGATATTACCCGCCAGAAAACGGCAGAAATCGCCTTACGGAAAAATGAACAGCTCATGCGGGCCATTCTGGATGCCAACCCTGACCCCATGGTCATGTACGACAGGGCCGGGATACCGCAGTTTATGAACCCGGCCTTTACCGAAGTCTTCGGCTGGACCCTGGAAGACCTTCAGGGAGGCCGGATTCCCTTTGTGCCGGAGGACCAGAAGGCCCATACCTTTGAAAAAATCAAAGAAATCTATGTCCATGGAAAACCCTTGCGCATGAATACCCGACGATATACCAAAGACAACCGCACCCTGGATATCTTTTTAAGCGCTGCCGTAACCAAGGATGATACCGGGCTTCCCGCCGGCATGGTGGTCAACCTGTCGGACATTACCCAGCGCAAAGCCCTTGAAGCCCAGTATGAACAGGCCCAGAAAATGGAATCCCTCGGCACCCTTGCAGGGGGAATTGCCCATGATTTCAACAACCTTCTCTCAGGCATCTATGGATACCTGGACCTGGCCCAAAAAAAGAATAAGGACCCTAAAATATCAGACTATCTCACCCGGGCCTTGAACTCATCGGAAAGGGCAAAAAACCTGACCCGCCAGCTTCTGACCTTTTCCAAGGGAGGGGAACCCGTCAAAAAAATTGAGCCCTTGACCCCCTTTTTACAGGAAACCACGCAATTTGCCTTGAGCGGTTCCAATGTGTCCTGCAGCTTCAATATCGCCCCGGACCTGTGGACGTGCGACTATGACAAAAACCAGATGGGGCAGGTCATTGAAAATATAGTGATTAATGCCGTTCATGCCATGCCTTCAGGCGGCAGTATCGATGTCACAGCCATGAATGTGACCATTCCGGAAAATATCCTCTCCAGCCTGAAACCGGGCCGGTATGTGAAAATATCCATAACCGATACCGGCACCGGTATTCCGGAAAGATATCTTTCCAGGATTTTTGATCCGTTTTTTACCACCAAGCAGAAAGGCAGCGGCTTGGGGCTGGCCACCAGCTATTCCATTGTCAAACGCCACGGCGGCATTATCGAGGTGGAATCGGAACCGGGCCGGGGGACTTGTTTTCATGCCTTTATTCCGGCCGCCGCAGGCCCCGTCACGATTGAACAGGCCGCACCGGAAAAACGGTATAAAAGCTCAGGACTGATCCTCATCATGGATGATGAAGAGATGATCACGGAAATGCTCACAGCCATGCTGGAAAGCATGGGATTCACCACTTCCATCACCAGGAACGGCCGGCAGGCGGTGGAGGCATTTAAAACCCTCATGGACCAAAATCTGCCTGTCCGGGCCATTATCCTTGATCTTACCGTTCCGGGAGCCATGGGCGGAAAGGAAACGGTAAGGGAAATTCGAAAAATAAATGCTGAAGTTCCGGTATTTGTGGCCAGTGGATATTCTGAAGATGCCGCCATTGCAAATCCTGAGGACTTCGGGTTTACTGCCGCCCTTGAAAAACCCTTTTCGATCCTGGATCTGTCCCAGATGCTTGAAAAGCATTTAGGGGTATGATCTGGAACCATCCAATATTTCCCTGATGGATACGGCAAGGTCTTTGTTGGAGAGCGGTTTTTGAAGATAGCGACGGATTCCCATGTCCAGGGCATGGGCCTCTGAAATGGTCTCGCTGTATCCGGTGCACAGGATAACCGGAAGGTTTTTGCGGATACGGAATATGTTTTTGGCCAATTCCCCGCCCGTCATCCGCGGCATGGTCATATCCGTTACAATAAGATCGAATTGATCCGGTTCTTTTTGAAAGGCCTCAAAGGCCCTGGCTCCATTTTCAAATACGCTGACCTTATAGCCGGCCGTTGTCAGAAACTCCTGAAGGATCTCCCGGATATCTTCTTCATCATCCACCACCATGATTCTTTCCGATCCGCCTTGATAGGATTGTTCTTTTTTTATATTCCCGGACTGGTCTGCAAACTGATCCGAAATCACCGGCAGGTAAATAAAAAAACTGGAGCCTTTTCCCACACGGCTTTGCACCTTAATATGGCCCCCATGCTCTTCAACAATGGCATGGACCAGGGCCAGCCCAAACCCGGTGCCCTTGCCGATGTCCTTTGTTGTAAAATACGGGTCAAAGGCCTTTAGCAGAACCTCATCGGTCATACCGTGGCCCGTATCCGTCACTTCGAGTTCAAGGTAGGCGCCCTGTTTGATGGTTTGATCAAACACGTCCCTTCCGGCGGTGATTTGTTTTTCCGTCAACCGGACCGCCAAAAGGCCTCCCCCTTCACCCATGGCATGGTAGGCATTGGTGCAGAGGTTCATGATCACCTGATGCATCTGGGTGGGATCTGCAAGGACTTTTGCTTTGGATGCAATGGCTTCGGTAATGTCTATGGTGGTGGGAATGGACGATCTCAGCAGCTTCAGGGCTTCCTTCAAGATAAGATGTAAACTTAAGGGCTGTTTTTCAAATTCCGTCCGCCGGCTGAAGGTCAGAATCTGCTGGGTCAGTTCCGCTGCTCTCTGGGCGCCCTTGATAATCTGGGCCAGATGGCCCCTGGCCTTTGCAGGACTGTCAAGATTCAGTTCCGCCAACTGGGCATAGCCCAGAATGCCGGACAGAATATTGTTAAAATCATGGGCAATGCCCCCGGCAAGGGTTCCGATGGCTTCCATTTTCTGGGATTTTTCCATCTGAACCGCCAGGGTTTTGCGTTCAAGGGCTGCCAGTTTATATTCGGTAATATCCCGGCTCTCCGTCATGATAAACGCCACTTCCCCGGAAGAGTTCCGGATGGATTTAATGGAGATATCGATATCCCGGACCTTGTTGTCTTTTGAAATGCTGGTGGTTTCGTATCGCACAAAATCCTTTTCCAAGGCTTCCTGAATGGCTTTCTTCAGCTCTTCCTGTACCGCGGGATCATGCCGCCACCAGGGAGCCTGCCAGAACGGTTTGTATATGACCTCGTGGGCCAGGCACCCGGAAAATTCAAGAATACTCTGGTTGATCTCCTCCAGGATGCCCGACGGAGAAAGGATTCCCGTGAATTGAAAGGATTGATTGAACAAGCTTCTCAATTTTAAATCATTTTCCACCAGGGCAGTCTGAACATCAATATTTTTCTTGATTTCTGCCTGGATCTGTTCCTGGTCATGTTCCAATTGTTCCATAAAAGAATTAAAATGCCGGGCAAGCCTGCCCAGCTCATCTGATCCGCCCTCATCCATGCGGACGGACAAATCCCCGCCCGCGCCACGTTCCAGTTTTTTCATTAAAGAGGTCAGGGGTTTGGTCACAGAGGTGCTGATCAGATAGGTGATGCCGATGGAGGACAACACAACGGCCATGAGAATAGAAGCCAGGACATTTCGAAAGGTTTTTAAAGGAAGGAACATCTCTTCCACATAGCTGGAAGAGGCCACAATCCATTTATATTCCGGCAGATGCTTGAAGACGACAAATTTTTCCCTGGCTTTCTGATCTCCCGGGTTTTTCCAGAAATATTGTATTTTCCCGGCCTTCTCCTGAAGCATTTGTTTTAAAAAATCATTGGAATACTCTGTCTGCTCAAACAGGTTCAGGCCCTGAATCCTGGGATGGACCAGCATGGTTCCGTCTTCGGCAAGGACATAGGCATATCCGGTAGCGCCGGTTCGATATGAAAGGATATTCTGCCTGAAATCATTGATATCCACCAGGTTGTCGAATTCTTCACGATAGGTGGAGACCGAAATGATCCAGTCAAGGGGCTCAAAATAAACCATATAAAGCGCTTTGGGTCTTTCCCTCTCTTCTCCCGGATTTTTCCAGTCGTATTCCAGGTATCCGTTTCGCATTTCCAGTTGTCGCCGGGCGAATTCAAAACCGGACAAATCCGTATTTTTCACCCGGCCGTTGGGATGAAGTTCAACCATGCCCTTGCTGTTCAAACAATAGATATACCCGCTGACACCGATGGTCTGACTCAGGAATATCTCTTCTATCCGCTGGAGGGCTTCTTCTTTGGTCAGGCTGCCGGACCGGTAACGCTGATAAAAATAGTTGGCAATCTCTTTATTTTTTTCCGCAATGCCGTGAAGCCTTGTTTTTATGGACACAGAGGCAGAGGTATGGATCAGATTGGACAAGGCCTCGGTAGAATCCTGCAATTCTTTTTCAATATTGGTTTGAAGTATTTTTTTGACCTGATAATAAACAAAGGCGCTTCCCAGGAAAATCAAGGGAATAAACACTATCAGAAAACTGATAAAAAGCCTGTTCCGGAATTTCAGCTTATGAAATATCATCATCCTTACCCGATCAGATTCTGAACCTTTGAAAGCAACTCCGTAAATTTATAGGGTTTGAGCACATAGTCGCTGGCGCCCATGCTTAATCCTTTGATCACCGCTTCTTTCTGGGCCTTGGCCGTCAGCATGATGACCGGGGTTTTGGAAGCCGGGTCATTGGACGTCCTGATTTTTTCAAGCACCTGGAAGCCGTCCATTTTCGGCATCATCACATCCAGAATCACCAGGTCCACCCGGTTTTCCTTATCAAAAAGACAGTCCAGCCCCCTCTGGCCGTTTTCCGCCAGTATGGGCCTGTACCCTTCCTGTTTCAGACTGAACCAGAGAATATCCCGGATATGTTTCATATCATCGATAATGAGTATGCTTTTTTTATATATCACATCAGCTCCTTGAAATCGGCAGAAAAAAAGTAAAAACGGAACCTTCTCCCAGAATGCTGTCCACTGTGATTCTCCCCCTATGGGCGTCCAGAACATGCTTCACAATGGACAAGCCAAGGCCGGTACCCGGAATTTCAGCAATATCCGAATTGTCAACCCTGTAAAATTTTTTAAAGATATGCTTGGTTTTGTCTTTGGGAATACCGATGCCGGTATCGGAGACACTGCAGGAAACAAAACCGTCCTGGGGTTCCAACGTGATATTGACGGTTCCGCCCATGGGAGAAAATTTAATGCTGTTGGCAATGAGGTTAATCAAAACCTCCCTGATTTTTTCCAGGTCGGCCTCAACCTCCGGAAGGCTCTCATGGAAATCGGTTAAGATATCAATGTTCGAAGGTTTGGCCTTAAAGACGGAAATAACGGAATTAACCAGGTCTTTCAAAGAAAAAACACTGTAGTCCAGCCTGAACTTTCCGGCTTCGATCCTGGAAAGGTCCAGAAGATTGGAAACAATGGTCGAAAGCCGGTCCGTTTCACTGTCGATAACCGATAAAAATTGCTCCCGGGTGTTGTGGTCCTGGGGTTTGACCTGGGTCAGCAAGGCTTCGGAATAGGCCTTGATAATACTTAAAGGGGTGCGCAATTCATGGGAAACATTGGAAACAAATTCGGATTTCATTTCATCGAGCCGCGTGAGCCGCTCAATCTCCTTGGAGGCCGACATATCCCTGAAAATAAAAATAATGCCGATGGTGTTTCTGTTTTTATCAACCAGAAGCGATGCCGTAATGCCGATCATGATATGGATACCCTTGAAAGGCGCATGATGGACCATGGACTCCATGACAAACCCCTTATCCCGGATGCTGTTAAACAATTGATCCATTTCCTGTTTCAGATTTCCTTTCAGAAACGACTGATAATGACGGTTGATGACTTTTTTGGTCTTGATCCCCAGAATGGCGGTGACATTTTTGTTGATCAGGGTCACCTCCCCTTTCATATTAACGGCCATGATCCCGTTGCTGATGCTTTCCAGCATATTGGTCAGATAGGCGTTTGAATTGTTTATCCGTGCAACAAGGCCCTGGTTTTCAATGGCAATGGCGGTCTGGGAGGCCAGGAAATTCAGAACGGAAGTCAATTTCCGATTATAAAGAGACGGGTCGACATCCGTTGTCATGACCAGAAATCCTACGGCCTGCCGGGGGCTTTTTATGGGAAGGATGCTGGTGATGGCGGTGGCCTTTTGATCCTGGAAATCCGTTATCACGGTCCACCTGCCCTGGTCCATCACCCAATGGATGATGCCGGCATCAGGAAGAGCCTCCCGGTGGTTCTGGGCAAGGCGTTCCAGAGGATAGGCCCTGGAAAAGCTTTTCCCGTCTTCATGAAAGAGATAAATGGCGATGGACTGATAGGACACCACCTCTTTGACAATGCCGGAAAAAGTGCTGAAAATGGCTTTCAAATCAAACTGGGAGATGATTTTCAAGGACAAATCCTGGAAGGTCTCAAACAGATCCACCTGATCGGTCAGGCTTGAAATGGTGCGGGTTAAAAACTGGTGGTCCTTTTCAAGGGGTTTTGTCATCATCCTTTTTTTCTTCCTCATAAAGGAATTCCGTAGCGGTTTTAAATTCTTTTATAATCTGAAGACTCAATTCCTTGATCTGTTCGGACGTCAGGTCCACAAGCTTGAATGATTTTTTATTGAGTTCCGGCAAGGTTGTTCCTCCGGAATTTCCAATGCCGATCCGTTGACACAGATAATCCGACACATGGACAATGGAGGCGGTACGGAACGCATTGGGCGTTTCTTCTGGATTGTGATGGAATTCAACGGATTTAACCAGGGAGGGCGGAAGGCTCCATTTGCGAAGCAATAGGCCCCCGACCCCGGAATGGTTGAACCCGAATACCCGGTTTTCTGCTTCCATTACTGTCAGGTGGTTCTTCTCAGCCATCTGAAGGGCGCAGACGAATTCTTCCTGGAAAAAAGTATCCAGAATCAATTTGCCGAAATCATGTAAAAGACCACACATGAACATTTCTTCGGAATTTTTAATCCCCATGTGTTCTGAAATTTTTTTGGCGATTATCCCGCATAAAAGCGAATGTTTCCAAAAATCCTGCCGGTCAAAGAGCAGGGTCTTATTTTTTTTCGGGAACTGTCCCATGATGGAGGTTGAAAGAACAATATTTTTAATATTGTTCAGCCCCAGAACCACAATGGCATAATTAATGGTGGTAATTTTCCTTGGAAATCCGTAATAGGCGGAATTGGCGATTTTCAGCACCTTGGAGGCCAGAGATTGATCCAGGGAAATGGCTTCGGCAATTTCAAAGGCCGTGCTGTCCGGATTCTGGGTCAGTTTGATGACATTGTCCGCCACCACCGGAAGCGTGGGAAGGTTTTTAATACTGGAAAGTCTGTTTATGAGTTCCTGGTTTTCCATAACCCCTTTATGTCAGTCAGCCGGGGACACCCTGGCAAAATGCCCAAGACAGGGCTGTCCAATCATAAATCATGCCTTTTTTAAAAGCAACGGCTAATTGGAAGGATTTAAGACAAGGCTATGGGAGGTGAATAACCGCAGGGGCTCATAGGACAGTTTGGCCTGCCGCAGTCCCCGGATGCCGAGATCCTGCTCCCGGTTGACGTAGGGACAGACATCCCGGAGATAGGTTGCCGTCTCATGATTGATGACCTGGGCCGCACCTTTGAAGCCGACATCGGATTTTTCAAACTGGATATCGTAAGTCGTGGCATTCAACCGGCTGAAAACGGAAAATGCGACCAGCCTTTCCCCCAGGGTAATGACAAGCCCTTCCAGACCCAGTTCGTCAAAATACCGGAAAGATGTTTCTATGGCAAGAAGTTCCTCAACAAGATCTTTGGATGCTTTTTCGTGGCTGTTCAGAAGCTCCTTTGCAAAGGAATAACATCTCGTTTTGAAGTCACCTTTGATCCCGTGAACCTGATAATCCGGATAGGATCGCTTGAATTGGGAAATCAGATTCTTTTTTTTATGCAGTTTTTCCCCGGTCAGATCGCACAGGCTTTTCACTTCATAGATATACTCTGCATAATCCCGTTCTTCTTTGACCCTGAAATAGGCTTCAATGTCAGGATATTTTTTCAGATACTCCGGCGGAACCAGTCCGAAAGAAGCCTCAATCCCGAGGCTTTTGAGTTGAAGCGCCAAAACCACCAGTTCTTCGGGAAAAAGATCCTCCCCCAGGGGCATGAAGGCACATTGACTGATGCCGTCATAAATCAGAAGCCTGCCCTGGTAGAG
Organism: Desulfobacula sp.; assembly: GCA_023701135.1. Taxonomy (GTDB): domain Bacteria; phylum Desulfobacterota; class Desulfobacteria; order Desulfobacterales; family Desulfobacteraceae; genus Desulfobacula. The sequence continues at coordinate 389,964 of JAMPXP010000001.1, forward strand.
GGTAAAACAAAGATCATAGACCTCCTGCCAGGCAAAGAGATTGGAAAAATTATATTCACAGGAAGCAGGATTGAATCGCTTAACATAGGCCTGAACAAGAGCCCTGTCTTTTAATGCAAACCGGTTGAATTTGGGGAATTGTGTTTTTTGACGGGTGTTCAAAACCGTTTCAGGCATAACCATTCTATGAATCCTTATATTTCAGGGGAATATGGTCTTTCAGCACATCAAAGCCCAGTTCCTTATAAAAAGCGGATGTGCCGGGTTCTGCAACAAGCCCGATCCAGTCCACCCCTTTTTTTTTAAGTTCTTCAACCAGGGTCTGAATGATGATTTTACCGATTCCTTTTCCTCTATATTCCTTTAAAACCGTAACGTCCTGAATATAAGCATCACTCACAAGATCGGAAAGGGCCCGGCCCATTCCGATCATTTTTTTTTTATAAAAAGCGCCCACAAAAACGGCAGATGTCTTTGCCAGATGATTTAAAAATCCCGGGTCCCGGTCATAGGAAGGGTCCCACCACGCTGCATCTTTATACAGCGCTTTCAATTCCTCCGGCAAAGCGGATGTAACAGGTCTAACCGTCACCTGGCCTAAAAATGCTTCAGACATGGGGAGCCCTCTTTTACCTATAGACGCGCAAGCATCTGTTTTGCAAAATGGGGCAGGACAAAAGATGCTGCGTGAATTTCAGGTGTGTAATATTTCAATTGATCCTGGATCTGATCCGGAACAGGTTCGGCCGGTTTGTTCAGATCAGGCCCCAAAGATCCGAGACAGATTCCGATGTTTCCGCCCGGGTACGTGGGAATCATAATACAGGAATACCCCTGTTTGATAAAGAGCTCTTTTGTGATTTTTGCAAGTCGCAAGACACATTCCTGATGCAGAAAGATGGATTCTCCCTGGGTTGCCACGATTCCGCCCGGTTTTAAGGCGGCTTTCAGCCCCTCATAAAACGGCTTTTTAAAAAGGACGTCTCCCGGTCCGATGGGGTCGGAAGAATCCACAATAATAACGTCGTATTCTTTCTTTTTCTCAAGGACAAAGGCATGGCCGTCACCGATATGGACCCGGATTCTCGGATCATCGAACCCGCAGGCAAGACTTGGCAGAAATTCTTTTGAAACCCGGATGACCTCTTCATCGATCTCACAGAAATCAATGGTTTTGACACTGCCGTGCCGGCAGATCTCTCTTAGTATCCCCCCGTCCCCCCCGCCGATGACCAGAACCTGTTCCGGCCGGGGATGGGCGAACAGAGGGACATGGGCCAGCATTTCCTGGTAGGCGAATTCGTCGGATTCCGTCAATTGGATGATCCCGTCCAGGGCCAGCATTTTTCCGTGATGACGGGTCTGATAAACACCGATGTGCTGAAACCGGCTTTTTTTATGGTAAAGAATTTTTTCGATCTCAAGGGAAAATCCCATGCCCGGCCAAAGGGGGCAGGTCTCAAAGAACCATCCGTCTTTTATCTGATCCTGGTTTTCCATTGCATCCTCCATCACAATGCAAGCCCGGCAATGACACCATGGTTCAATTGCCGGGCCTTATATTCACTGTTGGCTTATTATTGTCTTAACGCAATCTGCAGTTTGTAATGGCCGGCCTTGAAAAAGGACATGGCAAACTCTGCAACCTGGCGGGGATCGTAAAATTTACAACTGAACACATCCAGGTATACGGTATTGGATGCGTTTGCAAAATGACCGGATATCAAAGAGGTATCAACAAGCTGGGTCATACTGAACCCTTCTATTTTTTGGTCTTCCCCGAAATGAACGACCTTGCAGTCTCCGTATCGTTTCATATCAATCAGGTCACTGAGTTCATGGACAAACTGTTCAATTCGTCCGGCATCCCTGATGATCCCGGGATCAGCTTCATAAATATCAAAGGATGCCAGAACTCCCCAGGGGTTTTTCCGTTCATATTCTTTTTTCCAGGAGATGGGATAGATCTTTGAATTCTTGACGATCTCCCCGATTTTCTGTTGTTCAAAAGGCTTGGAAATAATTCCCCGGTTTTGATCCGAAGAAATGACGACATTCTCGGATTCAAAGGATTCTTTCATGGAATTAACGGCAACCTCCAGATTGATATTGTCGCCGCAGGTAAAAATGTCCACAGCCGCATAATCATGTTCCGGCCATGCATGAATGGTAAAATGTGATTCTGCAATCACCACAACCCCGCTGACACCCTGGGGCTCAAACTTATGAAAAGAAGAACTGATGATGGTTGCCCCGCTGTCCTTTGCAGCTTTCAGCAAGGCTTTTTCCACGCGGACCTCATCCAGAAAGGCCGTGGCCCCGCATTCATAATACTCGATGGTCATCTGTCTTCCCAGGGCAAAACAATTGTCACCCTGGCTGTCACCCATAAATTTAATATTTTTATCAAGCATTAACGCTGTCTCCAATAATGAATAAAAATATCTGTTATTATATTTATCCCGAATATCTACGGGATGCCCAAAAACACTTAACAAAACCGCCCCTCATGAGCATGCCGGGAAAGGCAGGCAAAAGGGCAATAAACCGTTCAAAATCTTTAAATCAAAAATTTTCCATGATGGATTTAAATCTTTCAAACTCTGTATTTGCCGGCAGATTCCTTTTCTTTAAAATGTTTATCATACTCGGGGCATTGAACCGTATATAGGGATTCGCCCGTAACTCATCATCCAAGGTGGATACAATCAACAAAGGATCGTATTTTCTCATGTATTCCCCGATATCCGGATTATCCTTTTCAATGGCCTTTGCCGTTTCCATGGATTCGAGCACATAATCGTGGCCTCCATAGATGTTGGTGCCGTCCGGAAAAGAGATGAGCCGTTTCAGGGAAGAAAAAAAACTGAGCAGATCCCCGGTAAAACAATTCCCCACGGTCCCGTTAAAAAGGGTATCGCCCGTGACCATAAAGCCTTCGGCTTTAAAGGTCACCGAATCCTCTGTGTGTCCGGGTGTGGGAATGATGTTCAGAACTTCCTGATCAAGTTTCAGGACCTGATCTGAATGGATCTGTCTGCAGTCGATAAACCGTGCGTCTGTTCGTTTGAGCAGGGCCGGGTTTCCTGGAGTATGATCTTGATGGGAGTGGGTGTTGGAGACATATTTGATGCGGATGCCGTTCTTTTCTGCAAAAAAAAGAATGTCCTCTACCCCCCCAGCATCAATTGCAATTCCCTCGCTTGCGGAATAAACAAGATACCCCAGATTATCTTTTGAGTATTTAACTTGCCGAATAAACATGAAAATCTCAATCTACAATGCATAAAACCATCATTTTAGGGTTATTATCCACCCATACTTCATATGGGTGCTGCCAATAATTAAACTCCATCTTTTACAGGATTTTTCATAATTTTAAAAGACTTATTCGCAATTCAGGTTAAAAATTTTATATCCTCCCGAAATTAAAAAATATATTTAATGAACCCTAAAAAATCAGATCCTGGATTTTTTATCCATTGTGTTTGCCTTCCCTTTTGTTTTCATGATATAGAAAAGCCGACACTGCAAGCAATGAGGCACAGGCAAGCCCTTGATGCAGGAAAGGACAACCGATACTCACAAGGATATTTCATGAGCGATTATGACCCCGATTACATGGAAAAGGACACTAAGAAGCGGCACAAATCTCCAAAATTTCGTGATTATTATGATGAAGAATTCAATGAAGAAGATGAAAAAGAGCTCTACAAAAGAAGAAACAAATTAGGAAAGCAGCCCAAACGGAAAAAGGATAGTGATAATGACTGGCCTGAATAATCACCCTATCCCGTCCTTTCACCATGGTATCTGAAAACCCGCCACAGCATAAAATATTGGTAACCGGCACAACTCCCGATTATATCCAGTGGATCAGGCTTTCATGTCCCGGCAGGGCTCTTTTTATAACCCAGCCGGACCTGAGGCAGGGCGCGGCCGAAGACCCGCCCGGAGAAGAGGAAGAGATCCTGGTTTCCCTGGCCGACAAAGACCGGGTGCTGGCGACCCTGCTTGCCCACCTTAAAAACCGGAACCAGACCCTTGACGCCATTTTCAGTTTTGACTGCGAATCCATGGCGCTGGCCTCCTTTATCGCCGGGAAATTGGACCTTGACTATCCATCCGTTGGCGCCATCCAAAATGCCAGGGACAAATGCATATCCAAACAGCTTTGGCAGGATCATCAGATCGGGTGCCCCCGGATATTTCCGGTCGGTTCGGTTTCAGAAGTCATTGAATTTTTCCATACCACTGAATCCGGATGCGTCTTAAAACCCTTTACCGGCAGCGGCAGCGAACTGGTCTTTCACTGCAAAAGCCCATCCGACTGCGCCTCGGCCTTTGAGGACATCAAAACAGGCCTGGCCCATAGAACCGGAAATCCCCTGTTTCAACGCATGGTTTCCGACGGCCGGCTCATGCTGGCCGAGGAATATATGGATGGCCCTGAATACAGTTGCGATTTTATTATTGAGAACCAATCGGTCCGGATTATCCGGCTGGCAAAAAAAATAAAATCTTCGCCAATGCCCTTTGGCACCATCCAGGGGTATCTCCTGCCCGGCTCCCTGCCCAAGGGCATAGAGGAGCACCGGCTTCACGACTTCCTGCTCAGGGGGGCCGCCGCCCTTGGCATCAAAAGAGCCATATGCATGGTGGATTTCATCATTTCCAACGGCCAGGTGATGCTCATCGAGATGACCCCGAGACCCGGAGGCGACTGCCTGCCCCATATGCTCAAGGAATGCACCGGTTTTGACATGCTGAAAACCAGCCTGGATTTTGCCGCCAGACTCCCCCTGGCCCTGCCCGACACCCAACATATACCGGCCTGTGTGGCCCTGCGGATTCATGCCCAAGAGGAAGGAATTCTAAAAAAAATCGACTGCTGCCGGCTCATGGACGATCCCCGCATCAAATCCATCCAGTTGACCCGGAAACCGGGCCATGAAATCACGCTGCCGCCGCAAGATTATGATTCATGGCTCCTGGGGCATGTGATCATGAACCCCCTGGACCAGGATTCTCCTGAGCAGGAGGCCCTGGCGGTTTTAAAAAACATTGACATTTTCATGGAGAAACCAAAGGGGGGAAAAACCCATCATGCCTGAACAACAGCCCGCGACCGTTCTTGAAAAAGAGCGGCTCCACCGCTTTGTCGCCGCTTATTTCAAGGATAGGGAACGCTATCTCTCCCTCCTGAAAAACCATGGGTCTCCCCTATGGGTACTTGATCCTTCGGTTTTAAAAGACAGGGCCCGACGGTTTTCAGAGGCCTTTAACGCGTGTTTTGACAAGACATCCTATTATTTTGCCATGAAAAGCAATAACCGCCCGGAAGTCTCCGCCGCCCTCCTTGAATCGGGATTCGGCCTGGATGTTTCCAGCGGCATTGAACTCAAAACCGCCTTAAACCTGAAGGCAGAAAAGATTATCTTCAGCGGGCCGGGGAAAACACAGGAAGAACTGAGCCTTGCCCTTCAGCACCGGGACAGGGTCACCCTGCTTTTGGACAGCTTTGGCGAACTGGACCGGCTTTCCGCCCTGGTATCCGGGTCGGATCAGACTTCCCCCGTCAGGGTGGGTATCCGCCTGACCACCAATCCCAAGGGGCTGTGGCGAAAATTCGGCATAGTGCCGGAAATGCTGCCTGAATTCTGGAAAAGAATAGCTCCCCTGACCCATATCCGCTTTGCAGGCCTTCAATTTCATTCCAGTTGGAATCTGACGCCGGAGCGGCAGGTGGAATTTATCCGGCTGCTGGGCCAGACCCTTGCCCGTATGCCGCGGGATTTCAACAGCAGGATTGAATTCATCGACATCGGCGGCGGATACTGGCCGGAAGAAGGGGAATGGCTTCATTTCCCGGAAACACCCGAGGGCGCTTCACCCCAAGAAACCTCCATCCCGTGGGATAGGGTGCGGCCCCACTACCGGATACCGGGAACGCCCATTGAAAGCTTTGCAAAAGAGATTTCCCTTGCCGTTCAAACCCATATCTTCCCTCATGTCAACTGCTGCATCTGTTTTGAACCGGGACGGTGGATCTGCCACAGCGCCATGCACCTTCTCTTGTCCGTCATCGACAAAAAAAACCATGATCTGGTGATCACCGATGCCGGAACCAATGTCATCGGCTGGGAACGGTTTGAAACCGATTATTTCCCGGTATTGAATTTAAGCAGGCCCGGCCTTGTGGAAAGGCCCTGCCATATTCTGGGGTCCCTGTGCACCCCCCATGATGTTTTTGGCTATGCGTATTTCGGCGAGGGCATGGAAACGGGAGACTGCCTCATGATCCCCTGTCAGGGGGCCTATACCTACAGTCTGGGGCAGAATTTCATCAAGGGGCTGCCGGGATTTGTCAAACTCTGAGACAGGAACAATTCAGAAATCTTCGGGTTCTTCATCCTCTTCATCTTCCTCATCCATGTCCAGCTCAAAATCCTTTGAATCATCAAAGTCTTCATCAAAGATCTCAGGGATGTCCTCATCGGCAAAATCATCATCCACAAATGACAGTTCTTCATTTTCTTCAACAATGGTGGTGATGGCATCCCTCAGGTTTCTCTCAAAGCTTTCGGTGAAATCCCCGTCCGGATCAGGAAAAAAATCATATTTTTCTTCATATTCATCAATCAGGTCATATAAATCAGAGACAAGGCTCGGATCTTCCAGTTCTTCACCATAGGATTCGATAATATCATTGTAAAGATCATAAAATTCAAATTCTTCAAGCGCATCCTGTATTGTCAGTCTCTTTTTTCCCATCAAGCCTTCCTTAATCCCTGATTAATTCAAAATTTCCTTGAGAATAAAGTCAGAATATCCTTTTGTCAATATCACAAAATCCAAAGTAATTTTTTTTATCAGAAAAGATCTTTTAAGACCATGTTGTTCCGGTGGATGATTTCGTCATAGTGTTTGCTGCCGAGACAGGCTTCAATCTGGAAGGTTTTCAGCCCCTTGATCAGATCGACATCGGAGGACCGGTAATTGACCAGCCCTATCCCGATAATTTCATTGTTTGCCGTCTTAAAAGCCACCGGCGCTCCTTGTTCAAACTCGCCTTCAACCTTTACCACACCAATGGGCAAAAGGCTTTTCCCGTTTTCCCGGACGGCCCGCACCGCACCGTCATCAATGACAAGGCTCCCCTTTGGGGCCAGGGTATGGGCGATCCAGCATTTCCGGCTGGCCAGTTTTTTAGTTTTCGGCACAAAATAGGTGCCAAGGCTCTCTCCCTCAAAAATCCTTAACAAGGCATTTTTTATATTTCCCTTTGCCACGATCATGGGAATTCCGGCCGAGGTCACCTTTTTTGCCGCCTTGATCTTGCTGAGCATGCCCCCGGTGCCCAGGGTTCCGGGAATATGGCCGGCATAGTCTTCTACCTCTTTACTGAAGGAGGTGACCCTGGAAATGAGCCCGGCCTCCGGAAACTGTCTCGGATCTTTATCATAGAGACCTTCAATGTCGGTGAGGATAAACAAAAAATCCGCATCCATCAGAAGGGTGATCATGGCGGCAAGGTTATCATTGTCCCCCAGTTTTATTTCTTCCATCATGACGGTGTCGTTTTCATTGATAATGGGAACCACCTTCCATTCAATAAGGGTATTCAAGGTATTCCGTGCATTCAGATACCGCTTCCGGTTGTTCAGATCCTCTGCCGTCAGAAGGATCTGGCCAACTTTCTTACCCTTCTGCTCAAAACTGTTTTCATAGGCCTTCATCAATCCGATCTGGCCGACTGCGGCGATGGCCTGACGCTTGGGCATCTCGGTGGGACGGTCCTTCATCCCCATTTTTCGAAGCCCGGCTGCCTGGGCCCCGGAGGATACCAGGATCACTTCCAGACCCCTGTCCATGAGGGTGCTGATCTGATCGGAGATGGATTCAATCACATCCAGGTCCAGACTGTTTTTTGCGGTAATGATATTGCTGCCCAGTTTGACGACTATCCTCTGGCTATGACTCAAATATTGGTCCGGCATATCCTATTCCTGGTCAAAATCGGTTTCAATGGGGGTATGGGTAAAGGGCCTGGCCCCTTCACCGGTATAATCCGACACCTGGTGGCCCTCCCCCAGGAGCCGCCACTGGTAGATCATGAGGCCCTCAAGGCCCACGGGCCCGCGGGCATGAATCTTATTGGTGCTGATCCCGACCTCGGCCCCCAGGCCGAACCTGAACCCGTCGCTGAACCGCGTGCTGCAATTCCAGAAGGCATCGGCCGTATCGGTATGGTCCATGAAATACAAGGCCCTGGCCTTATCCCGGGTGACAATCCCGTCGGTATGGCCCGAGCCGTAACGGTTGATATGGTCCACGGCCGCTTTCAGGGAAGGCACCACCCGGACGGACACCTTGAGATCCAGATATTCGGTTTTCCAGTCTTCTTCCATGGCAGCGCCAACCTCGATGATCTCACGGGTTTTTTCACACCCGACCATTTCCACCCCCTTTGCCTCCAGGGCTCTTTTCAGGACCGGCAGGATTTCTTTCGCCACGGCCTCATGCACCAGCAGGGTTTCAACGGCATTGCATACCGCCACATACTGGCATTTGCTGTCAACGGCAAGCGTAACGGCCATGGCCGCATCGGCAAACCGGTCCATATAGAGATGACAGATGCCGTCGGCATGGCCCAGGACAGGAATATTCGTATGGTCCATGATATACCGGACAAATTCATTGCTGCCCCTGGGGATGATGAGATCCACCGCCTTTTCCAGTTTCAGCATCTGGTCCACGTGATCCCGGGTTTCCAAGAGTCCCAGCCAGCCTTCCGGCAGTCCGGATTCCTGACCCGCCTTCAAAATCAAAGAAGACAGCACCTGGTTGGTGCGAAGGGCCTCCCTCCCCCCTTTCAGGAGCACGGCATTCCCGCTTTTCAGGCAGAGGGCGGCAATCTGGACCAGGGCATCGGGCCGGGATTCAAAAATGACCCCGATAACCCCGATGGGCCGGGAGACCTTGTACAGCCTCAGCCCCTTGTCCAGCTCCGTTGCGCTCAGGGTTTTACCCACGGGATCTTCCAGTTTGATCAAGCTTTCGATGCCGTCACAGACCTCGGCCAGTTTCACCCGGTCAAATTTCAACCGTTTCATGAGCGGGGCTTCCAGCTTGTCTTTTTGGGCCTGTTCAAGGTCCCGGGCATTGGCCTCAAAAATCCGGTCCGACTCTTCCTTAAGAACCCGGATGACGTTTTTCAGGGCCGCGTCCTTGACAGGGCCCGAAAGCGCCGACATGAGGATGGCCGCCTCTTTACACTGCATGGCAACAGAATGAATATCCATTTTGTATTCCCTATACATTAAGCTTCCGGCTCCCTTGGCCGGAAAAATCATACATCCATTAAAAACCTTTTCCTGTCAAGGGTAAATAAAAATTTGAGGGCGTGACTCCGGCAGGACCGGTCCTGCCCGAAGCCGCCGAATCGGGAACCCCTTGGATTTTTACAATATTATATTAATCAAAGCTATTTACACGCTCCAAAAATGCTGATATGGCATTCCAATAACACCGCCTGCATCTTTGGATCTGAAAATAACCGGTTTGGAACAGGCAAGGGCTTTGATCTAATAATAACCCTTTTTAGCACTTAACAGAGAAAATTGACCTGATAATAAATGGTTGTGTGTATAAATCGAAATAAACCAAGGAGAATAAATGAAGAAAATTTTTGTCGTTCTTGGAGGAATATTCGCAGTTCTAATCGTCGTAGCGGTGGTTGGGTTCTTTATTTTGAACCATTTTGGCACTGGTCTTGATGAAGAAAGCAAATCATACGTTGATGCAAATCTTCCTCAAATCGTGAAAAACTGGGATGTCCAAGAGCTGATAAAAAGAGCAAGCCCGGAGTTGATTGCAATTGTGCCAAAAGAGAAAATTGAAAAACTATTTAATGTCTTTTCTGAAAGGTTAGGTCCACTCAAAGAATATAAAGGCAGTAATGGACAATCAAACATGTCTGTCACGACACAAGAAGGCAAGGTGATAACTGGGGCATATGTAGCGGAAGCCAATTTTGAAAAGGCTCCAGCATCTATACAATTCCGCATAATTAAACATGGCGATAACTGGCAAGTTTTAGAGTTTCGTGTGAATTCAGATGCCTTGATGCCTTGAAATTGTATATGAAAATTCACATAACAACGGCTTTGTGAGCGACGGCAAAAAGCCGCCGCGCCACATGCCGGGCGTTATACTTTGGAAAGAAATTGATATACGAATCACAATATTGGAAAGACGACCTTTTAAAATTGGCAAAAAAACTCGAGCTAAGGTTAATCCAAAAAATTTGGCGAGACAGATCCTTTTTTGCTGTTGAAAAAGAAATATTCCTTGGATTTTATTCAATCCGGAAACTTATCGAATCTAACAAAGTATCAGATTCTGTTAAGAATAAAATATATCAAGTGCATGAATTTCCGAATAAGGAAAGAAACAAAACCTCTCTTTTTGCCAATCCAGAAAATGAGTTCAACTTTGATAGAGCAACAAAAGTGTCCCTGTCAGTAATAAATATTTGCAACCAATTTATTCATAGCTATCATTTTGTTCCTTTTATACCTGGAGGGACATTGATTGGTTTTTTCATTTGCTCAGATTACAAAAAAAAGACAGGCATCTATTTGATAACGACTTTTGATATTGTCGAGATATATAAATTGGTAGGGAAGAATTATCCTTACAAAACAGTTAAAAAGAAGGTTGGCAATAAAATACATACACAAATTAAATAAATTATAACCGTGCAATTAATTCGGACTTTAAAAAATAGTGTAAAAATCTTTCTGTAAATTCATTTTTCAAAAGAACCCGGAAGATTGAGATACCGGGGTTGAAAAAGCTGGGTCAAAACTTAAAATTCCTTTTTTGTTCAACGCCAATCAAACAGAAAGGAAAAAGAAATGACCCAGCAAA
>JAMPXP010000006.1 GCA_023701135.1 Desulfobacula sp.
CCCTCGCCTTTGATGGCCCGGATGCCAAGTGTACCGTCTCTGCCGGTGCCTGAAAGCACGATGCCGATGGCCCGCTCGCGCTGATCCTGGGCCAGGGATCGGAAGAAAAAATCAATGGGCAGACGCTGACCCCGTGGTGCGGTCGGCTCCAGCAAATGGAGGGTACCGTTTAAAAAGGTCATATCCCGGCCCGGCGGAATGATATAGGCGCAGTTGGGCTGAACCACCACCCCATCCTCGACTTCGAAAACCTGCATCCAGGTATGCCGCCGGATGAGCTCGGTCAAACTGCTTTTGCGATCCGGGGCCAGGTGCTGCACCAGGACAAATGCCATGCCGGGTTCCGAGGTGGCAGGCATGCCGGAAAAAAAAGCCTCAAAAGCGGCCAGCCCCCCGGCCGAAGCCCCGATCCCCACAATGAAGAAGGCGGCAGGGGGTATATCAGCCGGTTCCGGCGTCATGGTGCCCCCCCCCCCCCGAAGTGGGTTGTGAGTGGGCTGCCCTGTCTTATTGTCCTTTTTCCGTGCCATTTTTAGTCTCTCGCCTTTAAGGCTATTCTATTGGTGCAAATTAAAAGATTTGATCCCTAAGCCCATATCAGCATATAGAATCCAAGTAAAGAAAAATGAATATCCAGCCGGATGGGAAAATTTGACATTAAAAAAACAGAGAGAACAAGGTGTAGATTCCTACACTTCTTTACCTGAAGGCCAAGCAAGTTTTTGCACAGACGTTTACCTATGATGAGAAAAAGCCTTCTTTCAAAAATAATAATTTTCAATTAAAACCAAAAACCGGCAATGACAGCAGGAACCGCCCATGCCTTGGCATCCTCTTCCCCCCTTTTGGGGGGGATAAGAGGGGGGGATTGTGGTATAGATAAAATTTTCCAGATGATATCAACCCACAACCCCGGCCCTGCTTATGAAAAATACTTTATTGGAAAACGCTCCATCCGACAAGAAAAAACGACCGATTCGCTGCAGCCATTGTTCAACTACCTTAGTTGTCCGTAATGGAACTTACCCCAGAAATGATCCTCAAAACGACACTGAGATCAGGGTTCAACGGTATCTGTGCAAATCTCCGGAATGCACATGGCATAGCTTCTCTGTTTTGCCTGCACCTTTATTACCGGTAATCCGCCATGCTTATGAAAAACTGTTTTCTTGCTATGCCATGATCCAAAAAGGGATAAACCAGGCTACCGTCGCCAGAAAGCTATCTTTGGGACGAGGAGTAGTAAAGCGACTTAAACCCTTGTGCCGTAGATTTATTACCTGGCTTGATCAAGAAAGGAAAGTGACGGATTGGGGCTTCGACCCGCTTTTGTTCTGGCCGGATTTTACCAGGGATTTTTCTCAGAGTTTCTTCCCTGAAAGATGGATAAAATTACCATCAACACAACACGAACATTGATTATTAACAGCAGGTTATGTTGATATGGCCCCATTTTAACCCCTTAAAAAGGAGGTGGCCATTATCGGTTTTCCTTTTATGTTGATCCTATACATACAGGATCATCAAAGGGACACGCAGAACAGGGTCAACCCAGAAAGGATGTCTCCAATTGGAGACAAATTGCGAAGAACCTCAATCGCAGCTCTCTCTCAGCGTCCGATCCTCGTATCCTTCGTTTGCAGGCAGGTCTTTTTGAAGTCATCAAACCTTTCGCATGTCGTCTTCACAAATGATTTCTGAGACGGATAGAACGTACATGTCGTCCGGTAATGGCAGGTACTGTTGAATTTATCCCAGTACTGGCACTCTTCAATGCACTCGATATTTTTGTACACATTAGTCGTTTTTTCAAATAGACAATTCTGGGTGAAATCGTCCCAGTACTGGCAATCTTTAAGGACCAGGATTGTTGGATCAGCCGATGCTTGGTCACAGCCACAGGTAACGGTGAGGTCTCCTTGGCGGTAGGTTTCTCCTGCATTGAGGGTTATCTCCTTGGCGCCGATATCGATATTGCCTGACCAACATATAAGCCCTGTAATTATAGACAAAAACACAAGTCGGTACATGATTGGACTCCTTTTGATTCTGGTTAGAGCATTTTGGGAACGTCATTGGCATTATGACTGTCAATTCTGTCGATTTATTTAAGCTTATAATACGACATGATGATTTGATCAAACCATCGGTTAGGCAATATTTGTTTCAAAAATATGGAGAATTTCTGATCAACCGCGCCCACTGCATAACGCAACCGGGGGTTGGGGGTGTTGATGATCTTTTCAATGAGGCACGCAATTTTTTGCGGCGGCTGACCTTTTTGTTCATCGTGCTCAATGACATTCAAAGACTGCTGGAAAGCATCTGCATTTTTTTCTGTTTTAATGATCTGCCGGTTTGAGCTGAATTCGGTTTTAAAATCCCCCGGCTCGATCAGGACCACTTTTATGTCTGTCGGGGATAGCTCTTTCCACAGGGCCTCTGTGAGTCCTTCCACGGCAAATTTGGATGCAGAGTAAATCCCCTGAAAGGGAAGCCCGATGATGCCTCCAATGGAACTCATGTTGATGATGAGTCCGTTGGACTGCTGTTTCATGATTGGCAGGACTTCCTGCAATACGCGATAGACACCGAAAAAATTGGTATCAAACAGCGCTTTCACCATTTCCGTCGATGTGTCTTCAATGGCGCCGCCGATGCCAACCCCCGCATTATTGAAAAGGACATCAATCCGGCCTTCTTTTTCAACAATATGGGATACCGCTTCTTTAACAGAGGCGGTATCCCGGACATCCATGTTGATCATGAAACCATTTTTTATTTCCGGACAGGATTCGGGCCGGCGGGATGTGCCGTAAACCCGATATCCTTTTGCGGCCAGGTATTCTGCCGTACATTTGCCGATACCGGAAGATGCGCCCGTAACCAATACCGTTTTTGATGATGCTTTCTCCTGTTTCACAGTCTTTCCTTTCAACGGATAATTCGGGCTTTTCTCCCGACTTTTTCAAACATATCCAGACAAAATTCCAATTGTTTGCGCGTATGGGTTGCCATATAACTGCTGCGCAGCAGGCCTCTGCCTTGAGGGACCGCCGGTGAAACAATGGGATTTGTGTAAACACCCACATCCATTAGATCTTTCCATACCTGAAAGGTCTTGAGATCTTTGCCGATAACGATGGGAATGATCGGGGTGGCGCTTTCACCAATATCATATCCCAATGACTTTAAACCGTTACGCATAAATCGGGCATGTTCCATCACCCGTTCACGGCGTTCCGGTTCTGCCTTGATGATTTCCAGGGCTGCCCTTACGGACGCCACATTGGAAGGCGGCAGGGCTGCCGTAAAGATCATGGTTCGGCAATTATGCTTTAAATATTCGATGACCGTTTTTTCACCGGCAATAAACCCGCCGACACACCCCAGGGATTTGCTGAAGGTCCCCATAATCAGGTCCATATCTCCCGTAACGCCGAAATGCGCGGCCGTTCCGTCGCCATGGGGGCCCAAAACCCCGAATGAATGGGCATCATCCACCATCAGGCGGGAAGGGTATTTTTTAGACAGGGCAGTCAATTCATCCAGTCTGGCAATATCTCCTTCCATACTGAAGACCCCGTCGGTAACAATGAACCGGGGGTATCTGGGGTCTGCAAAGGCCAGCTTTTCTTCCAGATCCTGCATGTCGTTGTGTTTGTATTTGCATTTTCGCGCCCCGGAAAACCGGATGCCGTCGACAATGGAAGCATGGTTATATTCATCACTGAAAATCAGATCATCCGGACCGCAGAGGGTAGAGAGGGTTCCTAAATTGGTTCCAAATCCGGTGGAAAACACAAGGGCACTTTTCATGTGAACAAAATCCGCCAGCTCTTCTTCCAATTGATCGTGCAAGAGGACATTTCCATTCAGCAAACGGCTGCCGGTCAATCCCGAACCATATTCCTGCAACGCTTTCACACCTGCTTCAATCACTTTGGGATGGTTGGTGAGTCCAAGATAATTATTGGACCCCAGCATGATTTTCTGTCGTCCGTCAATGGTGACTTCGGTGGCATTGGATTTTTCGATTTTCGGATAATACGGGTAACAGTCCAATGCCTTTAGCAGATTGGACCGGGTATAGGCATATATTTTTGTATAGACGTCCGGGTTCTTTCCAAAATATTCCATACGCTTGGCGCGTAATTTTTGAGCTGCAATATCAATGAATTGACTTAACATAAATCCTCACTTTCGAGCAGCCGGCGGCAGACATTGGCGATGTTCAGGGCCGCCGAACCGTTCTGGACAGGCGTCAATCGACGCATTTCTTCCATATTGAAGTCCGAGTGGGTTTCCTTGCCCAGGGCAAGGCCGACAAGGGCGGTCGAAGAAAACCGGGTCATCAGAACATCACAGTTTGCGATCATTTCTTCTGCGTTGCCGTTAGAAAACACCATGGCCCCGGGTGCGTATCGGTTTATTTCCAGGGTGGCGCGCCTGACCTTTTCGCCGGGGTGAAGTTTGAAAATGAGCTGCCGGGGTCCGGCTATTCTAACGGCTTTTCGGATAAAGGCCCTACGGTTTTCATACTGGAGGGTCTCCCTCAGCGCAGACGTACAGGCCAGCACATAGCCCTTGTAGGGAAAGGTGTTGCTGCTGTATTGCCGGCAATTGTCGAAATTGGGAATCCCCGTGACCACCATTTTTTCAGGACGGACCCCTTTTTTTATGAACAAGTCTCTATACCCTTCGCTGGCAACGCAGAACACCCGGTATGCATCACTGAGACCGGTCAATGCATTGCCCGCAAACCAGAGCGGAAGAAACCTGAACCGGTTGACCAGGTGGAACATGAAAGATTCCGGGTCTGTAATCCCTTCCTGAACCAGCACCATTCTGTCGCCCCTGATGTTCTTTTGCAAATACACATCCGAGCAGGTCACCACCAGGTCGTAGGGTCGATTGCGCCCCCTTTCGTCCATGGGGAGACCCTGATTCTGAAGATAGTCCCGGCAACGGTTTGACAGTTTGTTTCCGGCAATGGTGAATTCGATCATTCCGAGTCTTCTGAGCGCCTCGTCAAATCCGTCGACATAGAAGGGCGAAAAGGCGTGGTCATAATCGCCAAGGTGCCCGGAGATCTGATGCATCTGGGTGGTCTGGTTCATGGAGCCGCATATAAAGAATATCTTTTTTTTCATCTTCCACCTCCCTTTATCGCCTGTGCACCCAGTCACAGCACTGACAGACCGAAAATCCCTTATAGTCAAGTTTGCCAAAGTTTTTTCGGATATTGGACAACACAGGCCCGTTCCAGATTTCCTTGAGACTCTGCAGGTTCACATCTCCCACTTCCTGAACGCCATTGTAATCCGTGCAACAGGTCACTGCCCTGCCGTCGCAGAGCACGGACAGGGCCGACCAGGGGTAAAAACAGACAGACGTTATTTTTCCTTCCACAGGATTGTAATTCCTCCCGCCGCCGAAATTGTCCGGAGAGATGAAATTCAGGCGGTCGCCCATCCGCTTATCCAGGACGGAGCGCCACAGGAATTTAAATTCTTCCGTCGCGGCTCCATTGGTTTCCTGGGGCAGGTATTGAAGAATCAGTGCCGGCGTCTTTTTTTTCATTGTCTTCCTTATTTTCACAAACTCCTTGACGTTGTTCAAGGCCGTCTTGAAATTCAGCCCTCTCATAGTGCGGCTGTAGGATTCATCATCGGTGCCGTAAAAGCTGATTTTCATCCTGTCCAGCCCAGCACCAATGATTTTTCCGGCGGTCTCGGGAAACAATAACGACGCATTGGTAACCAGATAGGTGTGCTTTATGCCGAAGGCTTTTGCCAGCCTGATCCGTTCCGCTAATGATTCATCCAGCAGCGGTTCTCCAAATCCGTGCAGATGCACAACCGGTTTTCGTCCGGCGCCGGACACCTCTCTTATGATTTTCTCGAATAATTCAAACGCCATAACGCCTGGTTTCCGGGTCAGCTTCTCACGGGGGCACATCACACAGCGCGCGTTGCAGCAGTTAGTGTTCTCGATCAGGATGACCGAGGGCAATGGAAAATGGCGGCGATAGTAGAGATGAAAGGGCAGGGAGGTCCTGGCCAACGACAACAGCCCCCGGGTGATCTTGTCCCGTGCATTGAAAATCATGCGGTCTCTCCGCCCAATGTGGTGATCATGGTGCCGAGAACGAACACCACAGCGGCAAAAGCGCCGATGAACAGGGCGCATTTCAGGGCAGCCATGTGGTCCGCAGCGACCATGGCTGCCCTGAGTCCTTCGTTCACATAATAAAGCGGCAGAACCCTGGCAAATTTCTGCAGAAATTCAGGCATCATCTCGACGGGGAAGAACGTGCCTGAGAGAAACATCATGGGAAACATAAGGGCATCGGCTGCGGCCGAAGCACTTTCAGCCTCCTTGGCCACGCGGGTGAGAATCATGCCGAGTCCGACAAATGAAAATACGTCAAGGGCAACAAACACCACAAGCCAGGCATTGATCTCAAGGTTGACATTAAATACGATATAGCTCACCAGCAACATCACCGCTGTGGACAGAACCGCGAGGATGAACTGGTAAAAGACGTTTGACAGGATCCAATCCATCCGGGTGATGGGGGTGGTACAAAGCTTTCTGATGACGCCTTTCTGAAGGAGTTCGGCATTGACGTTCACCGCACCGAACAGGCTTGCCGTCATCACGGCCATGGCAATGACCCCCGGAACAAAGAATTCGATGAACCGGTATTTCTTTTTCAGTACCGATACCGGCTCCGGTACAATGAGCGGCGGTTTGCCGGACATTTCCTGGTTTATCCCGGCCAGAACCATGTCCAGCACCCCTATTTTGGTCGTCACCCCAAAGGAACCGGGGTCGTATAATTGGGTGAGACTGACGGCTGTGTCAAAGTCGTTGGACCCCATTTTCTGCATGAGGGACATTTCAAAGTCTTTGGGAATAATGACAATCAGATTCCGCTTATTGGCCTTGGCATACTGCTTGGCATCGGCGGCAGGGGGAACCGGTGTCATCTTGAACCTCTTGCTGAGACGGATCGCCTCCACGAGTTTTTCGGATGAGGGTGTCCGGTTCAGGTCCTGGATGCTCAACTCAAAAATTTCATTGTCTCTTTCCATGAAAATGGTGCCGAATACGAGTATCAGGATGACCGGGAAGGCAAGCCTGAAAAACACCACTGTTTTCTCGCGGTAGAAGCTCTTGATGCTCACGATGATATTGGCCCAAATGATATTGGCCCGAATGATAGCTCCATTCATGATGTGCAGGTTCATTGCGCCTCCTTTATACCGGCGGAGCCTTCCACGAGCGTTTCATCGGTCAGTTTGAGAAAGACCTCTTCCAGATTGGGCTTGCGGACATCCAGGCCGGTAAAAGACGCCCCGCCGGCCTCGATCGCGTTGAGCAACCTGCGGACATCGTCTGTGCGGTCCAGCCGGACCCTGATATCCCCGTGGCTGTCATAGACCGGCGCAAATCCCATTTTTCGGACCATGTCAAAAACATTTTCATCCACAGACTTGAGCATGACGACCAGGTAATCGGCATTGCTTTCTATGAGTTCCCCGGGAGAGCCCATGGCGGTGATCTTTCCTCTTTTTACGATGGCAACCGTGTCTGCAAGAAGCTCTGCTTCCTCCATATAGTGGGTGGTGAGGAATAGGGTCTTTCCCTTTTTCTTAAGGCCCAGGAGAACATCCCACACTGCGCGCCGCGCCCGGGGGTCGAGCCCTGTTGTGGGCTCGTCCAGGAACACGATTTCAGGGTCGTTCACCAGGGCAACCGCGATTCCGAGGCGCTGTTTCAACCCTCCGGAGAGGTTTTTATATTGTACTTTAACCTTGTCTTTGAGGTTCACAATCGCTATCAGCCCATCGATATCGGTTTTTCTGCAGCAAAAAAGCCGGGAGTAATACTGCAGGGTCTCTTTGACCGTTATCCGGTCAAAGGAACTGAATCCTTGCGGAAGGACACCAATGCGGGGGATGATGTTGTATTTCTTCCGGGTGACATCCATTCCAAGAAGGGTTACCTTTCCGGATGTGGGTTTTCGGATGGTATCGATGATCTCGACGGTGGTGGTCTTGCCTGCCCCGTTGGGGCCCAGCAGGGCGAAAACCTCACCCCTCTTGACGGTAAAGGATATGTTGTCAACCGCTGATAAACCCTTGTAACGCTTGGTCAGGTTATGGACTTCAATTGCATATTCGCTGTTTAGGGTCATGAATCTTTCCTCATTGAGATTGCCGATTCAACAGGGCAATGGAAAGCCACATTTTTCCATGGGAAAAAGAACGCACCCCTAAGGACCGGTCCGGAGCCATGGGAAATCGTTTTGCCGCTTTTCCCGATAATTCTATTGAAAAATGATATACACCATTTTCTTTTGCCGCTTCCCTCGTGACTCGATCTATTGACGGATAAACGATCATCTGCCGCGGGTCCACAAGATGAAACCCACATCCCAGGGCCTTTGCAACGGCCTCCTTGACGGACCAGAGCAAGGCCGCCGCCATTTTCAAATCTTCACCGGCCGGTTTCAAAACATGCTCGATTTCCTGGGGGTGAAAAACCCTGTAAAAAGGGTATCTGCCTTGGAATTCACGGCTTTCTGCAACATCAATACCGATATCATGTTCATCTCCACAGAGAGCCGCCCAGCGGTTTTGGCCGCTCTCGCAAAAAGAGATGGCCGGGCCCATATGATCCCCCAGCAGGAGTTGAGGCCTGCCAAGGGGACCCCGGATGACCCGGATCTCCTGGATGGGGAAAGCATCCCGATTGACATAGGGCCTGCTCATCCAAAATGGATTTTTAACAGCAAGAAGGTGATCCCACAGTCCGGAAATCAAATGATGTCGTTGTCCCGGTCCGATTTGCCCTGCCATTGTCCCGCAGGGGAGCGATGCATAGAAGACAGGACTTTTTTCATGAAGGAAATTCATCGTTTGAACGGTGAATCCCTGATTGTCCATTCCCATATCCGCTCCTATTTTTTTGATCTGCAATCTTTTTGACCCCTTCAGGATCAGTCCGAAATCCATTTCATCTGCAACCCGAAAATCTGCATCAGGGTTTCGCCCTGATCATCAAGCCCTCTGGTGTCCCAGGTGAGAATTTTGTCATCCTGCGCCCGCAATCTGGCTTCCAGCGTTATCTTTTCCCCTACCCGGACTTTTCTGAAACACCGCATCTCCCCGATTTCCAGGGGAATCATGGACCTTGGCTCTGATGGGTCCGTTACGGCAATGTGACAGCACACCAACTGCAAAAGCGCCTCGAAAAGGTAGGGGGAATATTGGTATTTTACGTTCTGAAGATTTGCAAAGTCGCATGTCTCCGGATAGATGGTCCGGCCCCGGATGACGCCCGGACCTGTGCCGTCAAGGAATTCTATCACCCGGTACCGGCCTCCGAGACCACTGCGGTCTTTGTACCATTTCAGCACTTTTTTACGATTCATAGGCCTTGTTCTGAGTTCGTCCGGCCGGATGGGAAAATCCAGAAACCCTTCCTTGAGCGTTTCTCCTCCGCCGTCAAGGATCACCTGGCCGTTGCATTGCAGGGCAAAGTGCTCCGTCAATCTCCCGGTCGGGGAGATCTCCTGTGCTGACAGGGAGGTTTCGCACAATACCTCCCGAAGGCTGTCACCGGCCCTGCGGCAGGAAATCCGGGCCGGTCTCGGAACCCCCGGCCGGCATTCGATCATGTCCATGAGCCGGACTTTTCGGACTCCCCGCACCTGAAGGTGGGGATACAGTATCCGGGCGGCTTCCATGAAGGTTTCCAGAACCATGGTGGCTGAGACAATGGGATGTTTAATGAACTTGAAAGGCCTGTGGTCCGTGATCCAGAGATCTTTTTCCAGAAAGAAGGACCGATAGGCTTCCAGTTCCTCCCGACAAAGGTCCAGATACAAAATCTTTTCGATCATGGGAAAGTCCCCGGGTTTGAAGGACAAGAGGCCGGAATCCAGATCTCCACCGGAAGAAGGGCGGGTCCTGTCATCCAGCAATACCGTCCTCACAGACGGCAGCTTTTTCATGAACATCACCCAATGGTCTTCGGCCGGGGATAGAAAGAGTTCCCGGCAGACGAGTCCTGCAAGCTCATTCACGTGAATGTAGGCGACCCCCTTTTGCTTCAGCAATGCCTGGATTCGTGGATCATCCGCCATGCCCGCCCCTTCGACAGGGGGAAGCATCAGGGCTTTGAACCGGATGGCGCTGTTTTCCCGGCTCAGGTGTCTAAGCAAGGCAGACATCATCCGGTTGGCGGCAGCGTAATTGGCCTGTCCGGGATTTCCCTGGATGGCGGCGGCTGAGGAAAGACCCGCAAAAAATTTCAAGCCGGCATTTTTAGCAAATAAGAATAGATTCCAGGCTCCCAGGAATTTGACATCCGTGACCATGGAAAAATCATCCAGGGTCATGCGGCTCAGGGGACCATCCTTGAGAATACCTGCGCTGTGAATGATCCCGTCGATTTTGCCGTAGCGGCGGATCACCTCTTCCAGGCATGTCTGAACCGCTTCAGGATCGGTGATATCACAGGTGTGGTAGTCTGCCTCAATCCCTGAGGCGTGCAAATCCGCCAGGGTCCGGGCAATTTCCAATGCCCTGGAATCAATCGTGGCCGCCCCGGAAGATGGGTGTTCGGCAAATGGTTTTGCCGGGTCAGCTCCCGGATCAAGAAGCGTCCTCCCAAGCAGGATCAGGCGGGGCATGAAAGGAGCAAGACAGCGGGCCAGGTGGGAGCCGATTCCGGCTGCACCCCCGGCGATGACGACAACGTCTCCGGGGCATAGATTCAGACTGGATGAATCCCTGAAAACCGATGGGCTTAACCGTCCCTCTGGACTGATGACCTTTCCATCCCGATGAATCATCTCCACCACTGCACATTCTTTATCCAGAGCATTGCGCACGGCATTGCGAAGACCGGTATCCCTCTCGATTTCCAGTGTGCGGAATTGGACGGACGGGTATTCCTGGGCAGCGCTTAAGAATAGCCCGAGTATCCCTTCCGCCAGTAAACCGACAGGCGTTTCAATGTCCTCTGCCGAATGAATCAGCACGATGAATTTTTTAGCCGGTGATTCAAGAAATGCCTTCAAAAGGAGAAAAAATCCCTTCAGAAGCTGAGAAACACCCGTTATGCTGCTCAATTTTACCGGTCCGCCCCGGCCCAGGGTGATGACCATCCCGGAAACAGGAGACAGACCGGCGATTTTATCTACAGCTCGTAAGGCCCCCTCTTTGGTTCGGATATCATAACTCACTTTTCCGGGATCAAAGCTTTTTTGAATAAATCCCATGGGAAACGGGTTGATCCCGTAATCCGCCTTGAGGATTTCCCCTGTAATCGCGGCAATCGTTTCACACCCGTCAGGCGAGAGAAAGAGGACGGTTTCGCCGGGGACTAATTCCATGGGAACAGCGTTCTCGAATTCAACCGTTGCCTGCTCAAATACGAGCCGCTTCAGGCTTGCCTCATCCTTTGAGGACTTCAGGTGTTTATCCTGCACGGGGTTTTGGTCAAGAGCCTCAGAAGCCGGATACAGGCCGCCGGCGTTCTGTCCGGCCGTTAATTTGGAGATCCCTTTAGCGATGTCCTTTACGGTACGGACATCTATAAAATCCTCCAGTTCGATGGTGATTCCGAATTGGCGTTCTGCTGCATCCATAATGATGGGAAGGCGGCTGGACCGGATGGAGAGATCCTTTCTGAGGTCCATGTCGGGCTGGATCTCGTCTCTGTTGAACCCCGTCGCATCCATGATGATTTGAATCAGCCGCTCCATGAGATCTTCACTCCCGGGTGGTTCAACTGATCCGGGAGCCACCGGTGTTCTAAATTCAGGAGGCTCAAAACCGCCGAACATGGATTTGATAACAATTGACAGCTCGCCTTCTTTGAATTTCGGGTTCAGCTCCCGGCGGATGGCTTCCAGAATATTGGACTTCAGAAATTGGCCGGAATTCTCCATCACGAACCGGTTGATTTCCCTTTGAATGATCTGTCCCATGGGATTTGCATGCCCGGGTTCTTGCTGCCGTAAGGCCAATGCCGGGACGATTCGAAGCGATTCAGGAGCCTTTTTAAGTGCAGGAAGGAAAACACCCTTTGATCCTCCTTCTTCCTTAAGATGACCTTGGGCAGAAAGCTGGGCAAGTGCGTCCTTGAAGGTACTGCTCTCCGAGGAGCGAAGACAGGTCTGGATACAGGATGATCCGGGAAGTGTGTCTGCAATGAGATTGCTCAATACATCCCCCGGTCCCACCTCAACAAAAAGCCTTACGCCATAGGTATTCCAAAGGGACTGGGCATTATCCATCCAATGGACAGTGGATTCCAGGTGGGCCATAAGAATTTTTTTAATCTCATCGGGATCTGACGGATAGGGTATCCGGGTCGTGTTGGAGATGACCGGAATCTGTGGGGGATGAAATGGAATGTCTGCAATATATGCCGCAAGTTCATCATGGATGACCTGCATGGCAGGAGAGTGAAAGGCCATGCTGACGCGCAGAAGGGTGGTTCTATGGCCCATTTCCTTCAATTTTTGGCAAAAATCCCTGATGGCTCCCGTATTGCCGCTTAAAACAATCTGGCGGGGTGAATTGATATTGCCGATGTGGATATCCTTGTAATCTTGGATCATTTTTTTCAAGAGATCCAGGGGTACATCCGTGGCTGCCATGACACCGGGATCGATATTGGCGGCAGCAGCCTTATCCATGCAGAGGGCCCGCTTGTTTACGATTCGAAATCCGTCCTCAAAGGAATAGACACCGGCCAGGCACAAGGCCGTCAATTCGCCCAGGCTGTGACCGGCCATGGCCACCGGGCGGATGCCGAGGCTGATAAGATACCGGGCCACGGCATGTTCCATGGCGAACATGGCAGGCTGCTGCCACCGGGTCTTTTGAAGGTTTTCTTCTTGATCATGGAACATCAGGTGAAGAAGGTCAAAATCTGCAACGGCGGCAGCCCGGTCCATCCACTCTTTGATGATGGGAAAGGACGCATAGAGCTCTTGTCCCATTCCGCCATACTGTGCTCCCTGTCCGGGAAATACCAGGGCAAGGGGCGGCACAACTTTCATATTCTGATGAACCGCCGCCGCCTTTTGCGTTGAGACCATGACCGTATCCATTTCGTCCATGGCTTGTTCCACCTGCACCACATAATTGGAACCGCCAAAACCGAAAGCGTTGACTTCAAGCCTTCTGGGCTCGCTGGCGCGGCTCTTCCAATCCAGCGGCTCCGGGGAGATGATAAGACCGGATTTTTCCGGATTGATTTCCGGGTCCGGATGCCGGTAATTGAGGGTGGGCGGGAAAATCCCCGCCTTCATGGCCGTCACCCCTCGGATGAGGCTGCTGATACCCGAGGCGCCTAGAGTGTGACCGATCTGGGATTTAAATGCAGTGAGGACGGTGCGCCTGGAGGAATGAAAGAACGCCTTCAGGGCGCGGACCTCTTCCAGGTCTCCCTGCCGGGTGCTTGTGGCATGGCATTCCACCAGGTCCACCGCATCGGGCCCATAAGATGTCTCCCTGAAAGAGGCGCGAATGGCCATCTGCTGGGAGACATTGGAGGACTCTACCATTCCCAGATGGTTATTGCTGGCTCCCATGCCGGTCACAAAGGCATGAACAAGGGCCCCTCTTGCACGGGCCAGGCTTTCCCGCTCAATAACAATCATTGCGCCGCCTTCACCCAGGACCATTCCGTCTCTTTGGGCATCAAAAGGGCAAGAGGTTTCCTGAGAGGGTCTTTCCCGCCCGGACAGCCCGTAAAGTGCGTCCAGGGCGGAAAATTCCAGAAAATGAAGATGGCTGAGCGTATCCTCGCCCCCTCCCACGACGGCTGCGTCTATGATGCCGTTCCGGATCATCTGGATGGCGCTGTGAAGTGCCACCAGTGAGGTGGCGCAGGCTGCGGAGACGGCATGGCTGGGCCCCATGAACCCGTACTGCTTGCAGATAAACCCGGCGGCTGCACAGTTGAGCCGACCCAACAGGGTGGTGTCGTCCGGGGCCATGCGCCCGGATTTTATTTCCTGTTCAATGGCGTTCTGTTGACCCGGTGTGAGATCAACGGCTTTTTTGACGTTGGCCAGGATCTCGTGAACATATGCCCGGATAATGATATTGGGGAGAGTCCCTGCCGCTTCTCCCGAATTCTGGGAAATGAGGACGGCGATCCTCTCCCGCGGGATATCCGACGTCAGAATGCCGGATGCCCGGATGGCCCTGTCCGCAAGCCACATGGAAATCCGCGTGGCTTCGGTCATGCTCCTGAAATCATGGGGCGGAATCCCCAGTTCATTGCGGTCGATGGGAAAGTCCAGAAAAGCCCCCACCCGGCAATAGGTTTTGTCCGGCATATGGGGCCGGGGGTCATAATAAAGTGCGTGATCCCACCGTGACGGCGGAACTCCTGTGATACCGCTCTTCATGGTCAGGCTTGCAGCCCAGATCTCCTCGGGACTCTTCCCCAGGGTATTCACGATGCTCATGCCGGTGATGGCGATCCTCTCCCGATGCTCTTGCTTGGGATAGACCCGCTTCAATGTATTTTTAACTCCGGAGGCCGGAATTTTTAATGGTGTTTCCATGGGCCTCACAACCGGCTGATGCATAAAAAGAGGACCCTGGGCCAGTTCCCGATGAAAGGACTCCAGATTATCGACGCTGCGGATAAGACCGGCGCAAGCCCCACTCATGAATTGCCCGCGTTCCAGACAGGTTTGCTCATCCAGAAAGATCTCTCCCGGCCCGTCCATACCCCTGGCAGCCGTGAAAAGGCTTCCGGCCGCCATTTTTTCCATTCTCTCCCTGAAAGACGCCTCGTCCCTGCGCCCGGCGGCAAACTCCCTTTCCAGGGATAAAATGGATTCCATTCTCGGGGTCCTCAAGGACCTTACCCGGAGCCCTGTATTCCGGCCTGAAACAACTGTTCCCGCCAAAGGTGATTTCAGGATCATCTGCTGATAAAGCGGGACCAAGGCGCCTGTTTCAACAATCTCCTGTGTGGCCAGATAGGCGGTACCCATCTGGATGGCGTCCGCTCCAAGCATGGCTGCCATGAAGGCGGTTTCCCGGTTAAAAATGCCTCCGGCAAGGATAATGCGGCAGTTTTGAAACAGGGATGGGGTGCGTTGCTTCAGATCCAGCACCATTTGGGCAAGGGTGAGGGTGCTATGCGGTCCCACGTGGCCCCCCGCTTCATACCCCTCACAGATCACATACCGGACGCCGGCTTTCAGGGCCAGCGTCAACAGCGCTTCATCCGGAGCAATATACATGACATCGATGCCGCATTCCATCAATTCTCTGACTGCGGAGAGATCACCCCCTGCAATCACTGCAAAACGGGGTCGATGCTTTTTTATCCAGGCCAGATGCAGTCCCCTGAAAGGGTTTTCCGCCAAAGCGACCATATTGACGGCATAGGGGTGCGCCCCCATGATATCCGGCAATCGTCCAAGCTTTTGATCCAGCGCCTCGCTGTCCATCATGCCAAGGGCGATGGTGGGTAATCCGCCGGCATCGGCGACCCGTAAGGCAAACTCCGGGACATCCGTGATCCAGGACATGGCGCCCTGGATAAAGGGGTACAGGGTTCCCATCTCTTTGGCCACAGGGCTGTTCGAAAAACAATTCTTTTTTTCTTCAGCCAGGCTGCATAAATGATGAATTTTTTCCGTGAAAGCGTTCACCGCCGCCCCGGTTCCGGCCCCGAACCGGTTAAGAAAGGCCTCGGCAAAGGCGGCTTCCACACCCAGCGGAATGATTTCGTCCCGGCTGAAAAGGCTCTTCAGGGGATGAACGGTCCCGGCATTCACCCGGTTTACAAAGGACTTGCGGTTTTCCTCCACGACGGTTGTTCCCGAGAGCGAGTCTTCGTATGCCTGGATGTCCTTGAATGCCAGAGAATTTCCCTTGTTGAACAGACGGCAGGGAACCTGAACATCCAGGCCGACCAGATCGGTGGAATCCGGACGGAGCCGGCAGAGCCGCTCTCGTTGGGAATCCTCAACAGCAACCCTATCCGTCAACCAATGGACACTCTCAAAAATGATCCCGGCTGCCCCGGTCGATAGAAAGGCCGCTGCTGCTTCAGGGACAAAGACGCCTCCCCAGATGAGAATATCAAAGGGCGTTAAAGATGATCTCAGCATTGCTTTGGCCATGGAATAGAGCGTCATGGTTGTCTCACGGCTCACGAATCCTGCGGCCTCACATCCTTTCAGGACGATGCGCCCGATGCCCGAGTCCTCCTTTAATATCTTTTCCACAAGATCGGTGTCCCCGGTGATGGGAAAGCAGCCGTAATTTTTCGAAATTTCTCCCAGCTTTTTTAGAAATAGGGAGGTATCTTCTTGAGAAAACCCAAGGGGGCACTCTACCCAGAGGTTATGAACCCCTGTTTCCTTTAACACCCGCCCTAAAGACGGATCCATCAAGGCAGAGGCACAAATTTTGATATCCCTGGCAAGACCGGCAGGGTCTGTTTCCCTTAAGCAGAAAGACAGACCGTCTGTCCCCTCCACCCCGGAAAAATCGAAGATAGCGCTGCTCCCTGTTTGCCGGGCCATCTGAATCACCTCCGGGGTGATCTCCTCAGGCCGCCAGACAAAACCGATGATGGAATTTAGATGCTCCGTCGACATGTTTAAATCCTTTGCTTCAAAGCCATTCGTTTGATAATGATAAAGGCTTTCTGAATATGCGGTACTTTTTGTACATTTTTGCCCCGGCTTCCTCTATCAATGAATTGACCGCCTCATTGTCCTCCAGGGTCCAGCCCATTTCCATATAACGGTATTTCTCTTTTTTTCTCACAACCTCATAGATATGGTGGAAGGCCAACATGGGGAATCCCAGTTGCCGGTATTTCTCTTTGATCCCAAACATAAACAACCGCAATCCGACAATCTCTTTTTTGTACAGGAAATACTTCAGCGCGCCCAAAAGACCGATCCGCCCGTTGAGACGCTTGAGCAACGGGTTGATATCGGGAAAGACCAGGCAGAAGGCGGCGGGTTCATCCTCATAATAGATGAAAAAGGCCATGTCCGGATCTACAAATTCCATGACGTTCTTTCCAATATCCTGCATCTCATTCCTGCTCAAGGGGACGAACCCCCAGTTGCCGGACCAGGCGTCATTATAGATCTGCCGGATCAGAGCAATCTCAGCGTCTGCATCCTTTGGAAGAAAATGGGTGATGCGGACCCCTTTTTTTTGGGAGATCTTGCCGGCCAGCCGATCCATCCAGTCGGGAAGTTTGTAATTGCTGTCCATAAGGAAAGCCAGCAGGTCTTTTTCCTTTAAATAGCCGCACGATTCGACCAGCCTTGAATAGTACGGCGGGTTATAGGTCATCATCAGGGAGGGCGGATAATCGAATCCCTCGATGAGCAATCCTGCCTCGTGATTGGTGGATGGATTGAGCGGACCTCTTATGAAGGCCATCCCCTTGTTATGCGCCCACCCCTCCACGGAAGAGAACAGGGCTGCCGCGGCTTGTGGATCATCAGCACATTCAAAGAACCCCCATATGCCCATTTTCTCATTATGGAACCGGTTATAACGACCATCTATAATGCCCGCAATTCTTCCCACCGTCTCTTGGCCCCGCCGTACCAGGAAAAGAATGCGCTGGGAAAATTCCCAGAAAGGGTGCTTGAGGGGGTCCAGCATCCGACGCACTTCTTTTTTCAGAGGAGGAACCCATTTGGGGTATGCGACATAGATCTTCCAGGGCAGTTCAATGAACTCTTTTAATTCAGATTCCCCTTCCACGGGAATGATCTCAATGCCTGTCATGATTATACTCCTCAACAGAAAATGAATGCCGTCCGATGCCCATCACAACATTAGACAATAACGCCTAAAGATTCACGATGACCAATTTTATATTCACTTTATGTGCCAGGACTCCCATAGTCTGCATAGCACCGCCCATCCTCCCTGTTTTTATGGAAAATCAGCAAAAAGGGTGCTGCAAGACATCATTAAAAATCAAATAAAAAAGGGTCATATCCGACCCATGTTCATGCCCATGTTCATATATGACCCTTTTGAGGAGGAAGCCCGCAGGAACATTACCTGCGGGCGGCTGAACTTTCTAATGATGTGTCCAACAAATTAATCTTTGATCGTTGTAGTGGTTTTTCGAACCACCACTTTGTTGGCGGTCATTTTGTCACCCTCTTTGGTGTAGTAAACCGTTACCGGTTGACCGGACTTTACCGTTTCAACCGAGACGGGGGCTCCATTTTCATCTACATAGGTTGTGCTCTTCGTATAATGGTATTGGGTTGGGGATGTTGTGGTTTCCGACTTAATGACGATGGTGTCGGGATTAAACTGACTAACTGTACCCACGCTTTCCGTGGTTGTAACTTTTTCGACGGTTGTGGTTTTTTCTTCGGCAAACAACACGGAAGGCATAATCAGAACGATTAGTGTGAACAGCAATGACATTGTTTTTTTCATAAATCTCTCCTTTGGAACTTATTGTTCTTTCTTATAGAAGCTCACAGAGCCATTCCCGGCGAGCTGTTGAACTTTGCAGCGGTTTGAATGATTATTTCGTTTCGACTGTCGTCGTGGTGGTGGTCTGCCTCTCTTCGCTCACAGGGGTTTCGGTTGTCGTCGTGGTTTCCTGGGTCACCTTTTTGCTTTCTTGGTGCGATCCACAGCCCATAATAGGGGTGATGAGCATAAAAAGGACTAAATAAGTGATACAGATCTTTTTCTTTTTCATAATGCTGAACCTCTCTAAAAGTTTGGAGTTAAAAAAATGAATTGCGAATCCAACGGAACGGAATTCTGACCCAATTCGGCTTGATAAATGTTTATGGCTTAGGACATGATAGATTCACTGTATTCTTATATTCAATTTATGTGCCAGAGTTCCAATACTCTGCACAATGTGATCTATCACCGCTATATCTATGGAAAATCGTCACTGCACGGCAAATCGAAATCTTTTTAGAACCAAACCGTACGACAATCAAAGCGAGGTCATATATGACCAAGGGCTGAATATGACCTAATTTCTATAGTTTTAAACGCCGTTGGTATGAAACTCTTTACGACCTGACACCCCTGCCGGTCAACGGGCCGGCGATTATAAACCGGATACTGAAGTCCCGGCACGTTAATTGAATTATATCAGTTTGTGAATGAATCCATCACACGGATATAAACCATCCGTGATCATAAAACTTAACATATAAAGGAGACCCACCATGAAATTTTTCAGTACCAAATTCTTTACGGCCTTGGCCGTCGTTCTTTTGCTTTCGGGGTGCTATGCCCAGAAGGCGACCCAGCCCATCCCCGCATTTACCCTGACCCCATTCAGCGCAAACGACTATGTGTCATCCATTGATAATTTTGTCATTGTCCTGGATGCATCCAGTTCCATGGGTGACCTATACAAGGGAAATGAAAAATTTGATATGGCCGTCCAGATTGTCAACCGCATGAATCAGACCCTGCCGGAACTGGGTCAGAACGGTGCTCTCCGGTCCTTTGGCCACAGCCCGGCAATATCCGATAAAAAGACGGTTCTTTTTTACGGCATGGAGAAATATTCCACAAAGGCCCTGGGTGAAAAATTAAAAAAGATATCCGAAGCGGGTGGTACAAGCCCCATGTCTGTGGCTATGGACGCCTCAGGACAGGAGGAACTGAAATCTGTTTCCGGCAAAACCGCTGTGATTATCATCAGTGACGGTCAGCCGGAATCCAGTTTAGAATCCCCCATCACCCTGAAAGCAGCCCAGGCCTTGAAGGATAAACTGGGCGCAGGACTTTGTTATTATCCCATCTTTATTGGTGATAATGAAAAAGGGGCCGTCCTGATGGATGAAATCGCCCGTATCGGCAAATGCGGTTTTTCCTCCAATGCGGATAATTTGTTGACAAATGCCGGCATGGCCAAATTTGTCGAAGATGTTTTCCTGACCAAAAAACCCATGGCCCCGGCAGCCAAGGCGGTTGCACCTCCGGCTACTCCGGCCCCGGTTGTATTGAAAGGGACAAATGCCCAGGGTATCTGGGTGGTGGATGAGGCCTATTTTGATTTCGATAAATCCGTTGTCAAACCCAAAGCCTTTGATTTTCTGAATCAGATTGCAGATGTTTTGAAAACTTATCCCCAGATTACGCTTAAGGTTCAGGGCCATACGGACAGTATCGGCACCAAAGAATACAATGACGCCCTTTCCATCAGGCGGGCCCAGGCCGTAAAGACCTATCTGATGAACAGGGGAATCAGCGGAGATCGGATGACCCTTGAGGGATTCAATTTCTCCAAACCGGTGGCTCCCAACACTACTCCCGAGGGCCGTGCATTGAACCGGCGTGTTGAGCTTCATCCGATGAATTTATAAGGATCAGCTTGTCGACAGGTATCCTGGAAATCACGGATACCTGTTAACAGCGAATAAACAAAACCATCAGAATATACAAAGGAGATATGATGAATAAACTGAATTTTTTAAGGCAATTGGTTATCGTACTGTTTCTGACGGCTCTCATTGCAGGGTGCGCGGGAACACGAACACGTGAAAGCACGGGCGAATATGTGGATGATTCCGTCATAACCGCTAAGATTAAGGCGGAAATACTGGATGACCCTATGCTGAAGGTCTTTCAGATCAATGTGGAAACGTTCAAGGGAGAAGTACAATTAAGCGGTTTTGTGAATTCCGCCGGTGCATCCGCCAGGGCTGTGGAAATCGCCCGAAAGGTGAAAGGGGTAACATCGGTTAAGAACAGTATGGTTGTAAAATAAGCAAGCCGGAACCGGCCGGCCCCCCTCGGGGTGTGTCGGCCGGTCCGATCATAGAGATTAATCAATATAAGAGGAGGATACCATGTTGTGGACAGTTGTTGTTGTCATGTTAATACTTTGGGTACTGGGCTTGGTCAGCAGTTATACCATGGGTGGATTTATCCATATCCTGCTGGTAGTGGCGGTTATCGCACTGATCGTTCAGATTGTTCAGGGCCGTAGAGTCCTGTAACCGGCAATTTTTTTTAAACCCTTCATCTTAACCGGATGAATTCTATAAAGCAGGTGAAAAATGAAAGCAAACATATTATTGGCCGTTATATTAATCGTCATAGGGGTCGCAGCACTTGGGTATCAAGGGTTTTCTTATACGACCAGAGAAAAGGTCGTTGATATCGGTCCGCTGACCATGACGGCGGATAAAACACGGACCATCCCGTTGCCGCCCATCGTTGGCGGCCTTGCTTTAGTGGGTGGGATAGCGCTGCTGATCATGGGAAGAAAAAATACGTTATAAAGGAGAGCTATCATGGATATTATCCAGTTTGTCATCATTTTAATCGTTGTCGGGTTTCTGCTGTGGCTGGTGAATAATTACATCCCCATGGACAGAAAGATCAAGCAGATTCTGAACATTGTGGTGGTCATCGCCGTTATCCTGTGGGTGGGCAATCTGTTCGGCGTATTTGATTCCATCCGGGGCATCCGTATCGGTAAATAAAGGAAAACATCATGGGAAAAATATTACAACATGTTTTATTGATTGTCATTGCCGCTTCTTTATGTTTAACCGGTATCGTCCTGTTTGCATCGGACTCGGATGACTGGATCGAATCTTCCATAAAAAAATCCTATGTATTCAAACGCTATTTAAAGGATGAAGATATCCGTATCCGGTCCAAAGACGGTGCCGTCACCTTGGCCGGGTCGGTTTTTGAAGAGTCGCAAAGATCATTGGCCCACGGGATCGCGGCGAATCAACCCGGTGTGAAAAGCGTGGACAATAAGATTGAATTAAAAAAGGAAACACCGGCTGTTTATTCTGATGCATGGCTCATGGCCAAAGTGAAAACCACTCTTTTATTTCATCGGAACGTGAGTGGTACGGCAACTGAGGTTTTTGCCGAAAACGGGACCATTACCTTGCGTGGTGAAGCTTCCGGCACGGCTGAGAAAGACCTGGCAACGGAATATGCCCTGGATGTGGATGGGGTTAAAACCGTTAACAATAAGATGACCGTCGCGCCTTCAGCACTGCCGCCTGATCCGGCAAAAATGCCTGAAAAGGCCAACCCCGTTTTAGAATCCATTGATGATGCATCCATTTCAGCCCTGGTCAAAACAACCTTGCTGTATCATCGCTCAACCAGCAATCTGAACATCACCGTGTCGACAAAAGACGGCATGGTCAAGCTGGAAGGCATCGCGAACAATGCGGCTCAAAGGGATTTGGCCGGCAAACTGGCCAGTGATGTCCATGGCGTAAAAAGCGTTTCCAACGACATGACGCTGAACTGAAGATGTCCAATGTCCGGGAAGATCGGTAAATCTTGCGCTTCTCCGGACGACTGATAATGACTATAAAAAAATTAAAACAGGAGAAACATCATGAAATCAAGCACACATGACAAAACAGAAGGCACCCTGCACAAAGTCAAAGGAAAGGTAAAAGAGACGGTTGGGAAAATAGTCGGAAATCCTGACCTGGAAGCCGAAGGTAAAATCGAGAAAATTCAGGGAAAGGTTCAGGAGAAACGCGGCCAGATCAAGAAGGTATTGGGTGAGTAAAAAGAGAATCTAATGAAAACGCATATGGCACCCAGAGATTTTCCTATCGTTTGTGTGGGTGGTTCGGCCGGTGGCCTCGACGCCTATAGCCGGTTACTGAAGCATCTGCCGAACGATATGGGTGTTGCCGTCGTTATTGTTAATCACCTGAGAACCGTGGCTACCCACCTCCACGAGATTCTTCCGCTTTACACAAAGATGCCGGTTGAGTTGATTACAGAAAAATTGCTCATCCAGCCGGACCATGTGTTCATCATCCCGGAAAAGCGTGATTTACACGTTCTTGATGGAGAATTCCTTCTCAAGCCGATATCAAAACCCAGAGGTTGGCCCGACGTGATTACGGTTTTTATGCGCTCTTTGACGGAGAACTGGGACGGCAGACTGATCGCGGTCATCGTTTCCGGCCTGGACGGGGATGGGGCAGCAGCGCTGGGCGGTATAAAAGAAGTTGGCGGTGTTACCATTGCGCAAAAGCCGGACACAGCCGGGCAGCCGGATATGCCTGAGAGTGCAATAGCAAGCGGCTATATAGATTTTATCCTTTCGCCTGAAAATATTGCGCAAGAAATTATCCGAATTGCGCATACGGCGCGTCGTGCCGGTATAAAAATCAAGGAGAAGGCAGGATATAACCATTGAAATCCATAGTGATTTTTGGAGCCGGCATAGCCGGATTAACCGCTGCTCATGAATTGGCTAAATTGGGATATCCTGTTACAGTGTATGAAGCCATCGATCAGCCGGGTGGTTTTTTTAGAAGTTCCCGCCTAAGTCAAAACAACATGCCGACAGAGTATTCCTGGCACGGCATGGGACCTTGGTATCATAATACTTTTGATTTAATGCAGCACATTCCTTTTAATGAAAAAGGGAGCATCTATGATTTGGCCCTCTCGCGACCCATTGATTTCGGAATTTTCCCGGATACCGATAAAGCCCAATTTTATAAGGGACTTGGAAGTATTCCGAATATGTTCAGGATGAGCAAGTGGGAGTTTGTTAAATGGTCATATGTAATGCTTAAAACCTGGACTTCCAATGACAGAAGTAAACTAAAATACGACACGATCAATGCAGCCCAGGCCTGGAAACCTTTCCTAAAAGATACGGCTTATAAAACCTGGTGCTCTTGTTTTGGCCCGTGGATTGGCTCGGATTGGTCAAGAGTTTCATTACAGACGACGGGTGATTTTTTCAGAAAACAACTCACGTCAAAACCCCTGCACCAACATAAATCAGATCAAGATGGTCCCGCCTGGACGCATGGCGCCGGAATGGGTTGGCTTCTATTAAAAGGTCCTAGTAGTGAATACTGGTTTAGCCCTTGGATAAAATACCTCAAAGAACAAGGCGTACAATTCATTTGGGAGAAAGCACTCACAAAATTAGAGTTTGATGGAACTAAAATTGTCTCTGCTTTTTGTGGCGAAGAAAAAATTCAAGGTGATATTTATATTCTATCGATTAATCCTTTTTTCACGGCTGATATTTTAAGAGAAACCCCTGAGCTTGAAAGGCAGGATGAATTGAGACTGTTTAAACCGCTTATTTACGGCGGCCCTCACACTCAAGTCTCTTTTAGATTGGCTTTTTCCGACCACATTAAATTTCCAAGAATGAGAACTGCCATGGTGGTAAGTGATTCCGAATTTAATTTAACCCTTTTTGCAGAAGAGCAAGTCTGGGATGAAAATGTGGATTTAGGGCAAGATATTAAATCCCTTTGGACGGGCACATCTTGTATCAGCAGCGTTCCTGGCAGGATTTACCATAAGCCGGTAAATCATTGCACGAAAGAAGAATTTATCGAAGAGGTTAAGGCTCAATTTTACAGTTGCGGCGCACTTGATGAATTAATCAAAGAAGCGAATGACGGCAGAGGGTTAAGAGATTTTTCGATGGTGAAGATAGAAGTTTGGAATGAGTGGAAATTTTCCAATGAAGGCATTAAGCCTCTGCAACCCAAATGGGTTAACGCAACCAATACCCAAGCATATTTACCCGCCCAGAAAACTCCGGTTTTAAATCTGTTTTTAGCAGGGGCCCACACCCGGACCCAGGCTCAGGTATGGAGTATTGAAGGCGCCGTGGAAAGCGGCAGAAGAGCCGCGAAAGCCATTGACGACAGAGTTGAAGTATTAGATCAGTATCGTTCTCTATGGATCAAAATGTTATCCGGAATGGATGACATCTTATACACCATTAAAGCGCCTCAATTTATAGACACTGTTGTATTATTACTCATTATTGTATCTCTTTGGCAGTTATGGGTTTGCCTGCTTCTCCTGTAAACCAATCCGTCATAAATGGTCATAGGTCAATTATGACCATTTATATATGGCCATTAATAGTAGTGGCGCCAATTTTTATGAATTGGATAGCATATAAATATCAAATAGATATCATCAAATATGGGGGTGAATGACTATCTGGCATAAGAATTGAAATAAAAGAAGTGAATATTATCAAAGAGGAGTGACAGAGGAAAAAAATGGGGCAATAGCATCCGTGAAAAACGGTCCATGACAAAAGAAGGTTTTTATGAAAATCGGAATCTATAAATTAATACCTCTTTCCGTGCTTTTGATCTGTATTGGGTTGGTGTTGATGTCCGGTTGCCGGCCCGATCAGGAACCCGCCATGGGGTCCAATGGACCGGATGGATCATCGGTCGGCGGCGTTGCCGTTCCCCATGGGTATATGGCCCGGCTGGAGCAGGTGTATGACGGCCGGAGGATCGGGTTCGGACCCTTTGTAGGGTATTATTTCCGGCCCGAAGATCCCACGGATCTGAGCCGGTTGCAGTTCGTCTGTTTTAACGAAAACAAATTCTACAGTTCAGAAATGCCTGACGGCGCCAAACTCTATGAAGGAACGGCGGTGCGGGTGATGCTGCCCCCCTCCGATATCACTATCCCCGTTCGGGACAGAATCAACCCGATATTTTTCCGGGAAGCACCCGAGACATGGCGAAACACTCGGCCGGAGCCCCAGGACGAGTTTGTGCACTTTCATTCCGGCTACGACGGTACGGGACCGGTGTTGACCGGATACTGGTTTCGTCATGTGGCTGTCTCTGAATTCACCTATGACATGGGGGGGCGAATTGAAAAAAAAGGTCCGATGTTCCACCGGGTCCATAAAGGGCCGGACCGTGATTTTGCAAGGATCGTGGAATTTGACAGGGGACCGGGAAAGGATGATTAACGTCTAAATATCCAAAGGACGGAAAAGACATGAAAAACGGTAAATTAATGCGTTATGTGGCCATTGCCGCTGTTTTGTTGATCGGCGTCTACTGGTCGGCAGCCTCGGCGGTCGGCAGCAAAGCCGGTAAAGCGTATCCCAATGCGGGTTTCCTGGCGACAGGCGAATGGTTGAAATCCCATAAGAAAGATGCAAGCCTTGTGATTGTTGACGTTCGAATGGACAAAGACATTGAGGGTAAACTGATCCCCGATGCCGTCCACATGCCCTGGCAGCAATTTCAGTATGATGAGGCTGCCGGCAATATGGGCGCTTTGTTCGTGGGAATTGAGCGCGCCCAGCAACTGCTGGGCGAACACGGCATTTCCCGGAACGATACCGTGGTGCTGTATGATTCTGTTAAACGGGACGGGGGCGCCACCAGTTCTTATATCTTCTGGGTTCTTGACCTGCTGGGTCATAAGACCGTCAAGGTGCTGGAGCGGGGTATTGACGGCTGGATCGATGCCGGCGGAGAAACCACGGCTGATCCCCGAAAACCAGAGGCGGTCCTCTACCAGGCCCCGTCAGAAGAGATCAACCTCTTAAAATGGGTGAAAGCGGATTACATCATGCCGCGGCTCGGGGACCCCTATTATCAGATCCTGGATGTCCGGTCCCGGGAAGAATACCTGGGTGAAAAACCCAATCTGGGGCTGGACGGTACGGTGCTCAAGCTGGGACATATCCCGACCGCAACCAACAGCGACTACACCCTCAACTGGACCACCCCGGACATCAAGGCAATCAAACCTTACGAGGCATTGCAGGAACTTTACAAAGGTCTCAATCCCGATAAGGCGGTCATCACCTACTGCCATTCGGGCAGGCGCGGATCATTCGGATATTTTGTGCTTCGGCTGATGGGCTTTGAGGATGTGCGGCTCTATGAGCCATCCTGGATGGAATGGGGCAATAATCGCTCTTTCTATCCTGTTGAAACAAAGGAAAACCTTCTCAAAGGGGATACCCTGCCGGGGAAGGCATCCTCCGCCGCCAACAGCCGGGAAACGATAACCCCAAAAAGCGGCAAGACTGCTGAATCCGGAGGCGGCAGCAGTTCCAAAAGCGGGTACGCCTCCTGTGGAGGATAACATCCATGGAATACCCAAACAAACAGCGCATCCCTTATTGGAATTGGGTCCCGGCTGCATTTGCCCTGTCGGGCGTCATTCTCTTTATTTTTGCCACCTACGGCCCCCCGGCATCGTCCAGCGGGTTTGTCAGTCTCCTCAAAGGCTTTTTTGAGTGGGCGGCACCGGACTATGTGGCGGCCAAGGCCCACTACCAATCTATCCCCGGACCCGGCTCCTGGGTTTTTGCCTTTGTGCTGGGCATGGCCATCGGCGGTTTTATTGCCGGACGGACATCCAGAGACATCCCGGTGCGGGACATGCCGCCCATCTGGGTGAAACGGTTCGGTGCCGGCCGGGCAAAACGATATGCGGCCACTTTTTTTGGCGGACTCCTGATTCTCTTTGGATCACGGCTGGCCGGCGGCTGCACCCTGGGGCTTTTTATCTCCGGGTCAACGCAACTGGCCATCAGCGGTATTTATTTCGGAGTTGTCATTTTTGCCGTGGCCATGCTCACGGCCCGACTGATTTTCGGCAAGGTTTCAGAAAAGGAGGATATCCAATGACAAATATCTGGCTGGGACTTTTTTCGGGCATTGCCTTTGGATTTGTCATCCAGCGCATGGGCGCCACCGACGCCCATCGAATGGCCCGATCGCACCTGATGCTGGATGCGGATATCCCCCGGTTTATGGTCCTGGCCGTCGCCTTGTCTGCCGTGGGCCTTTTCGGGCTCCAGTCCGTCGGCGTGGGGCGTATCCTGCCTCTGCCCACCAGCATTGTTGCCACGGGGCTTGCCGCAGTCATTTTCGGCATCGGCTGGGGGCTGACCGGGTACTGCCCCGGCACCACCTGGGCGGCTGCCGGCGAAGGGCGATTGGATGCGGTCTTTGCCCTTTTGGGGGGTCTGGCCGGCGCAGCTCTTTTCGCCCATTTGCACGAGATGCTGATCCCTGTTTTATACGATCCCACCAATGCAGGCCGGATCACCCTGACGGACCTGTTCGGTCATCAGGCCGTCGCCGTTGCAGCGCTGGCCCTCGGTTTCGGCCTGTGCGCCTGGGGCATCGGAAAGCTGTGGAGGCATGATAATGTTGAAAAAAATAATTGACCCCAAAAAAGGAAGCCCGGTGCAAAAATTGAATCCAGAACCGGTTTTCCATTATTTTGAAGAATTGACCAAAATTCCCAGATGTTCGGGAAATGAAAAGCAGGTGAGCGATTACCTGGTCCATTTTGCAAAAGAGAAAAAGCTTGATGTCTTTCAGGACAAAGCGCTGAACATCATTATCAAAAAGCCGGGAACCGCCGGATATGAAACCTCGCCTCCGGTGATTATTCAGGGCCATATGGACATGGTCTGTGAAAAATCAGAAAAATCCGGGCATGATTTTTTTAAGGACCCGATTTCCTTAAAGATAGATGGAGATTTTTTGCGGGCAACCGGCACAACCCTTGGCGCAGATAACGGAATCGGCGTGGCCTATGGAATGGCCATACTGGATTCAGAGGACATTCCCCACCCGCCCGTCGAGCTTCTTGTCACGACGGAAGAAGAGACGGGTATGTATGGTGCGGCTGCCTTAAAAGCAGAGCATCTCACGGGAAAGACGCTCTTGAATATTGATGCGGAAGAAGAGGGGTTTTTCTTTGTCAGTTGCGCCGGCGGGTTGATTTTGACCAGCGAATTCGACACGGATTGGGAGGAATCCTCAGGCAAGGGCCTTTGCATAAAAATTTCAGGTTTGAAAGGCGGGCACTCAGGCCTGGAGATCATCCGGCAAAGAGCAAATGCGATTGCACTTCTGGGAAGAATCCTAGATGCGGCAAGAAAAGCAGGCGATTTTCAGATTGTTGCCGTTTCCGGAGGGTCCAAACATAACGCTATCGCGGGAAAGGCCCAGGTGACGGTTGCTGCGGACGTCCTTACCCTTAAAAAAATCAAAGCCGCGGTAATGGATTTATTCAGGGAGATGAAAAAGGAATTTGCTGCCGTAGACCCGGATCTCAAACTGTCGGTTGCTTCTGTTGACTCTGTTGCGACGCAACTGGACAGGGTCTCTACGGAAAGACTGATCGACTTCCTTTTGATTGTGCCCGATGGCGTTCAGTCCATGAGCAAGGATCTGGAAGATCTCGTGGAGAGCAGTCTTAATCTCGGCGTACTTGAACAGTCGGAAAAATCCATCAAGATCATCATTTCCGTGAGGAGTTCCGTTGATTCCATACTGGAAGAAATCACCCGCGGGCTTGAAAGTCTGGCAAAGCGGGTCAACGCCAAAAGTTCCCGGAGCGGTGAGTATCCTGCATGGCAGTATGAAGCCGATTCCCGGATAAGGGATCTGTGCCTGAGTGTTTACAAAGAGACGTTTGGCAGGGATGCCCAGATCCGGGCCATTCACGCAGGGCTTGAATGCGGGCTGCTCAAAGAAAAACTGCCGGATACGGGCATGATCAGTTTCGGGCCGAACCTTTATAATGTCCACACGCCTGATGAGTATCTCAGCATCAGTTCGACAGCCAATATGTGGGTGTTCTTAAAGGCAGTCCTCGCAAAATTAAAATAAGGCAGGAGGATCATCATGGCAAAAGAAAACCAGACGGCCAAAAAATATGAATTGTCCAAAGCCGCCTACGGGGGTGCGCCCGGAGACGAGTATGTGCCTTATATTCCAACGACAGAGGCAATGCCTGAGCTGACGGGATATTCCATCATTATCGGTATCCTTTTCGCCCTCATATTTGCCGCTGCCAATACTTATCTCGGCCTCAAGGTAGGCCTGACCATCTCGGCAGGCATCCCCGGCGCTATTCTGGCCACAGGCCTTCTGAAAGGACTTTTCAGAAGGAATAATATATTGGAAGCCAACATGGTCGCCTCTCTTTCCGCCATGGGCGAGTCCATTGCGGGCGGCATCATCTTTGTTCTCCCGGCACTGATCCTCCTGGGTTTCGGCCTGAGCATCATGACGGTGGTCATCGTTACCATCATTGGCGGTGTCATGGGCGTATTCTTCATCACCCCTGTCAGACGATATCTGATTGTTGAAGAGCATGGTCAGCTCATTTATCCGGAATCCATGGCCGCAGCAGAGGTTCTGGTTACGGGAAGTGAGGGTGGCGGCGGATTCAGGACCGTTCTTCTGGGGATGGGGGTTGGCGCCGTGTATAAGATATTCTCCGGCGGCTTCAGATTCTGGAGCGAGAGTGCATCTTATACCATCCATGCCTACCAGGGAACCATGATCGGTATCAATACCGTTGCTTCCCTGATGGGGGTCGGCTTCATCGTCGGGACAAAAACTTCCGTACTGATGTTCGGCGGATCTGTTATCGCATGGCTGGGGCTTATTCCCTTGATTAAATTTCTGGGTGCGCAAATGGCAACGCCTCTTTTTCCTTCCACAATCCCCATTGCGGAAATGGGGGCATTTGACGTCTGGTCCAGTTATATTCGATATATCGGCGCCGGAGCCGTTGCAACCGGCGGCTTCATCTCCCTTGTGAAATCTCTTCCCACCCTTATCAGCAGCTTTAAACAGGCAATTACGGGAATGCAAAAGGATACCACCCAAACCGTGAGCCGGATGGACCTTGAAGCACCTCTCACCTGGGTCATTGCAGCGGCCGTGCTGGGGTTTTTATTGACCTGGTTTGTTCCCGTCATCGGCGGTGGTTGGGTCGGCTCCCTTCTCGGCGTCCTGTTCAGTTTTTTCTTTGCCGTGGTATCGGGCAGAATGGTGGGACTTGTCGGCGCATCCAACAATCCCGTATCCGGCATGACCATTGCCACCCTTCTTATCATCACGACGGTTCTGAAGCTTCTGGGAAATACCGGAGATCCCGGCATCAAAACCGCACTCATGATCGGCGGGGTTGTCTGCGTGGCCATTGCCGTAGCCGGCGGCACGGCACAGAGCCTTAAGACCACCTTTATCATCGGCGGCACGCCTAAAAAGGTTCAGCTCGGCATGTTTCTCGCGCTTTCATTGGCGTCCGTTGCAGCGGCAGGCACCCTGATCCTGTTGCACTCGGCCTATGGCATCGGAGATGCGGCTGTTCCCGCGCCCCAGGCAACGCTGATGAAAATGATCGTTGAAGGCATCATGACGGCCAAGCTGCCGTGGACCCTGGTATTTATCGGTGTGGCCCTTGCCGTATTCTGCTTTATGGCCAAAATTCCGATTCTTGCGGTTGCTCTGGGTATTTACCTTCCCATCGGTCTGACGGCTGCCATATTTTCCGGAGGCATTGTGAGAGAAATGGTAGAGCGAAAAACGAAGTCCGTCCCCAAAGGAGAGGACAAGGCCATCGAACAGGATAAGGCTGCAAAAGACGGCAAGGCATTTGAAAAGGAATCCCATGTTGAAATGGACAGGGCCGTTGAAAAGGGCATTTTGCTGGCGTCGGGGCTTGTGGCCGGAGACGCTCTCGTGGGTATTGTCATCGGGATATTTGCCGCCGTTGGAACGGATATCGCCTTTGGGCTTAAACTGTTCCCGGTTATTGCAAACAGCAATCTAACGGCATTTGTGATGTTCCTGTTGCTTTCCATCTGGGTGTTTATATATGCCGTAAGAAAGGAGTAGCTAAAATGAGTCCAGAAAACCAGACAAAGGACGATTATCATTTTATCCTCTATGTACCCGAAATCCTGCATCGCAAATATAAAGTGACGTATTCTCATAAGGTCGTTCTGGAATTCGAGATTAATCCTGTCAAACGGCTCATGGGCAGGCTTGTGAATAAAGAGCCGGTTTCAGATCTTGAGTTGGACG
Source organism: Desulfobacula sp. (assembly GCA_023701135.1). GTDB lineage: Bacteria > Desulfobacterota > Desulfobacteria > Desulfobacterales > Desulfobacteraceae > Desulfobacula. The sequence goes on from JAMPXP010000006.1 coordinate 31,700, forward strand.
AGCTTTCTTCATCGGCATGGCTCAGTATGGACGGAACGCGAAGCATCCTGGATATCATCCGCATCCAGAGCAAAAAGACCGGGGACGACATTGATGAGGCGGCCAGAAGAATCGTTCAGTTTATGCGATATATTGCAACAAGGGGCTGGATTAGATTCAAACCGGCCCCGGAAAACCCGGATTGACCTAACCGAAAAGGAAAATGATGAAAAAAACATATGATGCGGCTATTATCGGGGCCGGTACAGCCGGACTAACGGCCCGGGAAGAAATCTCTAAATACACGGACAATTATGTGGTGATTGACGGCGGGACACTGGGAACCACCTGCGCCAGGGTGGGGTGCATGCCTTCCAAATCCTTGATTGCCATTGCAAATGCATATCATTCCCAACAGGGCCTTGAAGCCTTGAATCGTGAAGATACCAAACCGGCCTTACCGGATGGTGCAAAGGTCATGGCCCATGTCCGTCGGCTCCGGGATGGGTTCGTCAGCGGTGTAACAAAAGATATGGAGTCGTGGAGAGATCGTCTGATACAAAAACATGCCCGGTTCATTGACCCCAATACCCTTGATCTCGGAGATGAGATCCTTCATGCGGATAAGATCATTATTGCTGTGGGCTCAAAACCCGTTATCCCGGAATCCTGGCAAAAATATGCAAAATATCTCATCGATACCGACCAATTGTTTGAGCTTGAAACCCTTCCCCGCAAAATGGCAGTCTTCGGACTCGGTCCGGTGGGTGTTGAAATGGCTCAAGCGCTCAGCCGGATGGGGGTCGACGTCATTTGTATCACACGGAGCAAAGCCATCGGCGGATTGACGGACCCGGACGTTCAAAATTATGTTCTTCAGACCTTATCAAAAGAAATGCCTATCCGGATTGGACCACTGCAAATTGTGGGTGAGACCGGCAACCGCCTCACCGTGGGCTTCGAGAATGAGACCTGGAATGTGGACCGGGTGCTGGCGGCGGTGGGCAGGCGTCCGGTTCTGGACGGTCTTGGACTGGAAAACCTGGGTGTGGAATTGAATGACCGCGGGTTGCCTGGGTTTGATGAGACCACCTTTCAAATTGGAAACCTGCCGGTTTTTATTGCCGGAGATGCCAACGGATTCCGCCCCCTGTTGCATGAAGCCGCTGATGAGGGCCGGATTGCAGGGTATAATGCAATGGCCCCCACGGTCACCGGCTTTCAAAAACGCATTTATCTCGGCATCACTTTTTGTGAACCGAATATTGCGGTGGTTGGAGCATCCCATAAATCACTGAATCGGGACAAAATAGAGTTTGTTATCGGGGAGTCGGATTATGAACACCAGGGAAGAGCCGTGATGATGGGACAGAACCAGGGTAAGGTCCGGCTCTATGCCCGTAAAACCGACAGTCTGCTGCTGGGAGCCGAGTTGATTGCGCCCCATGGTGAGCACCTGGCCCACCTTCTTGCCTGGGCCATTGGATCTGGAATGCGGACGGTGGATATCCTGTCCATGCCTTTTTATCACCCTGCACTGGAAGAAGGGCTTCGCAGTGCATTGCGCCAGGCTGTAAAAAATTCAGCCTTGCCGAAACCGCAATTTGAGATGCGCACTTGCCCGGATGAATGACCGGATAACCGTTGAAAGCAGAAGGGCCCAAGGTGCTTGGCCAAAAGGAAAATATGATGACATTTACCCAACCGGATTCAGGATTAACGTCAATGATTGAAAAAGCCATCCATGAGAACATCATCACCCAACCGGAGTATGAGAAAATAGTGATGCTGTCCGACCAGGACCTTATGATCGGAACCCCTGAAAAAAGATTGCTCGATCATCTTCAGGGGTTGATGGGAAACCGTTCGATAAATAAGGTTCAAAAATAATGACCCCAAAAGGATAAAAGGAGTACGATTATGCTAAACAAAGTCAAAACAATAAAGGGTTACAAATTGAATTGCCTTGACGGAGAGATTGGCAAAATCAAGGAATTCTACTTTGACGACCAACACTGGGCCATCCGCTATCTGGTTGCCGATACAGGCAATTGGCTTACGGGCAGACAGGTATTGATATCACCCTATGCCCTGCTCTCCATAAATAAAGAAGCGCAACACATCAACATCGATTTAACCCGGCAGCAGATTGAGGACAGCCCCTCTTTAAACAGTGACAAGCCTGTTTCGCAACAATATGAAGAGGCCTTTTTCGGGTATTATGGATGGCCCATCTATTGGAACGGTCCATATTTGTGGGGGGCCGAGCCTTATATCATACGTGACCGTGAACAATGGAGAAACTCCATCATCAATGAAAAACCATGGGACCCCCACCTCCGCAGCACCCATGCCGTGAGTGATCATCATATCCAGGCAGCGGATGGAGAGATCGGTCATGTGGAGGATTTTATCATTGATGATGAGACATGGGCCATTCGTTATCTCATCATCAATACACGGAACTGGTGGCCCGGGAAAAAAGTTCTGATTTCCCCCCGATGGATACAGAACATCAGTTGGGAGGAGTCAAAAGTGTTTGTCAACCTCACTTGCGAGAGCATCAAGCAATCACCGGAATACACGGAAGCGTCTTTACTGACCCGTGATTATGAGACTGGATTACATCGACATTACAATCTTGATGGATACTGGATGGATCAACCTCCCGTTAAAAAGCATCACCATTAAGGAATGCCCCAAAGAAGATTTAATTCACAAAGGGAGATAGCCATATGGATAAAATGAAAGTGCGTGACCTCATGGTTTTGACGGACAGATTCCCAAGGATATCCGACCAGGCGGATTATTTCGACGCGCTGGCGGCTTTGGAGAAGGCCCAGCAAAAATATATGGCCAAAGAATCCGAGCAAAGAATCCTGCTGGTCGAAAACGAGAAAGGAAAAGTTATTGGGAAACTCTCACCCATTGATTTATTCCGGGGGCTGGAAACCAATTACGGCAGGGTCAATGCCGAGGAGACCCTGACCCGCTTTGGGTTCGATTATATCTGGAAGAGTATGGAAAAAGACTACAATCTATGGGAGAATCCATTCAAGGATCTTTGTCACAAAGCCAAAGACATCCGAATAAGGGATTTTATGAAGGAACCGTCCAAAGGACAATCCGTTCATGCAGATGACAATCTGCTCAGATGCTTTCATCTGTTTGTGATGAATCGCCATGACGCGCTCTTTGTCTTTGATAAGGATGAGATCATCGGCCTTTTAACCTTTTCCGATGTCTTCCAAAAGACGTCTCAGGTCATGAAAGCATGCAGCGGCAGATCGATTCTGAAATAGGTGGATTAACCTGAACCGCAGTTTTCAGGGAAGGAACAGATCAGGAATTGGCAGAAAATTTAAGAAAAATATTATGGAATCAAAAAATTTGAAAAAAAAAGTGTCCGCTAAGAGCGCTTCGCTTGGAGGCGTGCTTAAGAAAAATGAGAAAATTAAAAAAACCGTCAAGAAGGCTGCCGGTGAACTTACATCGGTAAATGAAATTCTAAAGCAAGAAAAGGTCTCTGTTCAGATTATGAAACAGGCCCTCACTCAGAATGAAGATGCCGAACAGAAGGTTGCAGAAGCCGCAGAGGATTTGAAGCTGGTGAACGTCCAACTCGCCGAAGAAATAGCTGAGCGAATCATGATCGAATCCCAACTTGCTGATACGGAGACGGATTTGGCCGAAGCGCGCGACGATTTATCAAAAGCCCAGGTAAAAACGGAAGAAGCGCAACAAATTGCGCTTCAGGACGCACTCACGGGTCTTCCCAACCGTATCTCATTTCAACAGGGTCTCGACCACGGGTTGATCCAGGCAAAAAGGCACGGTTGGGGACTCGCCGTCCTATTTATTGACATCGACAAATTCAAGAATATTAACGATTCTTATGGTCATGATATGGGAGATCAGGTGTTAGTGATGGTGGCAAATCGTTTAACGTCTTTTGTACGCGATGAAGACATCGTCAGTCGCTGGGGAGGCGACGAATTTGTATGCCTGTTGTTCGAAGTCAAGCAAGAAGCCGACGTGACTCGCCTTGCAGAGAAGCTGATACATCGGATTGCCGAAGCCTGCGAGGTTAATGGGATTGTCCTTTCCATAAAAGCCAGTATTGGTATTGCCATATATCCCACAGATGGAGATACGGCTGATGTTCTTTTCAAAAATGCCGATACGGCAATGTATAAAGCCAAGGGAACAGAGAAGCGTGTTGTGCTGTTCCGATCATCCGGTGAGCGAAAAGCGGGCTGACAAACCGGCAGATCGATTCTGAAATAGCTGGATTAAATTGAACCATAGTTTTGAGGGAAGGAACAGATCATGGAATTGGCAGAAAAAATCAATAATATGTTTCCCCGGGCGGGGGAGATACCCGAAGCGCTTTTAAAGGATATCCCCTTTATCCAGAAAGGGTATCTCATCAACGGTGAGATCCATGTCTGGGAGGGGCCGCGTCAGGAAGTGCGTTCCCCGGTCCGGACGGTTGAAGATGCAGGCCTGAAACCTTTTGTTGTCGGCGAATATCCGCTCTTGACCGAGGTTGAGGCGCTGCAGGCCCTGGAGGCGGCAACGGCTGCCTATGATCATGGACAGGGCGTCTGGCCTACCCTGTCCGTGGCAGACCGAATTGATCACATGGAACGGTTCATCTTCCGGATGATGGAGGAAAAGGACCGGGTGGTGAGGCTTCTGATGTGGGAGATCGGCAAATCCCTGGAGAATTCAACAAAAGAATTCGACCGGACCATTCAATACATGAACGATACCCTGGCCGCCTTGAAAGACCTGGATCACATCTCTTCCCGGTTTTCCATTGAAGAAAACATCATCGCCCAGATCCGGCGCGCCCCCCTGGGGGTGGTGCTCTGTATGGGGCCCTTCAATTATCCGCTCAACGAGACCCTTACCACCCTTATCCCGGCCCTTATCATGGGCAACACCGTGGTCTTAAAACCGCCCAAGCATGGGGCACTCCTGTATGCGCCGCTTCTTTCGGCCTTTTGTGAGGTTTTCCCCAAAGGGGTGATGAACATTATTTACGGCGAGGGCAGAAAGCTGGTTCCCCCGCTCATGGCCTCGGGCAAGATCAATGTGCTGGGGCTCATCGGCACGAGCAGGACGGCCAATGCTCTGAAAAAACAGCATCCCCACCCCAACCGGCTTCGCTGCGTGCTGGGGCTGGAGGCCAAGAACCCCGCCATTGTCCTCAAAGACGCCAATCTTGACCGGGCAGTGGGAGAATGTGTCCTGGGCAGCCTTTCTTTTAACGGACAGCGGTGCACGGCAATCAAAATCATTTTTGTGGAATCCGCCATTGCCGATGCGTTTCTGGATCATTTTACGGCTGCCGTGAATGGCCTGTCCTTTGGGATGCCCTGGCAGGAAGGGGTTTTTCTGACCCCGGTGGCGGAAAAAGGCAAGACCGATTATCTTACGGAACTGGTGTCGGATGCGGTTGTTCAGGGGGCCAAGGTTGTCAACCCTTCAGGGGCAACGGTTTGCGGCAGTTTCTTTTTCCCTGCCGTCCTGTATCCGGTCCATTCAAACATGCGGGTGTATCATGAAGAGCAATTCGGACCGGTGATTCCCATCCTGGCCTTTGATGGAATCAAAGAACCCATTGAGTATATGATCAATTCAAACTATGGCCAGCAGGTCAGCATTTTCGGAACCGACCCGGACCGGATCGCCCATCTGATTGACCCTCTGGTCAACCAGGTCTGCCGGGTCAATATCAACAGCCAGTGCCAGCGGGGACCGGACACCTTCCCCTTTACCGGACGAAAGGATTCTGCGGAAGGAACCCTTTCCGTATCCGACGCCCTGCGGGTCTTTTCCATCCGCACCCTGGTGGCTGCCAAAGACACCGATGCGAATAAAAAGATGATCACCCGGATTGTTCAGGATCATAAAAGCAAATTCCTGGCCACGGATTTTATTCTGTAAGTTCTATTCGTTTCCAGCCCCTCAATCTTTCCAAGGGCCCAGTGGTCATATAAGACCACTGGGCCATATATGATCTCCCGATGAATCCTTTTTCCGCGTCTATCATAAGTGAATTCCATCTAATCTCAGCCCGGTGACAACCGGCTATTTGTGCCCTGGGAGCTTTATACGGTGCAGTAGGGGCGGATAGGGGGAGAGGATAGAAAACAGTGGCAAGCTAATTGCAAATTACTCTATTAAGTCGTCGATCTATGAATGTGAATCGGACGTGGAAATAATACATTAATTTTTAAGGAGAAAAAAATGGGACTGGTCATTGGTGTTTTGGTAGTGGTCGCTTTGGTGTTCGGGATTATTTATTTAAGCCAGCGGACATAAGAGCCTGATTTAAAAAAAATTAAATTATATCAGAAGTGATGACTTTGACAAATCCGGTCAAAGTCATCACGGTTTTATCCGGAAAAGAAAAGTTTATGCAGATCAAGCTTCAGCAGCTTACAAAAACATACAAAGAGAAAAGGGGTCTTCTGCCCATGGATCTTGAGGTGGAAGAAGGGGAATTGATTGCCCTTATCGGACACAACGGCGCAGGTAAGTCCACTCTATTAAAACTCCTGGCCGGCTGGCTCATCCCGGACAAGGGCCAGGTTTTTGTGGACGGCGTGAATCTGAAAAACAGATTGGCGGTTGTCAGAAAAATCGGTTTTGTTCCGGAAACACCGAACCTTTTCGATTTTTTTACCGTTGGTTATAATCTTCGCCTGTTTGCCCGGCTGTTTCAAATTCCTTTTCAAAGGATTGAAGAAATTTTAAAGGCCTTTAATCTGCTGGCCTTTCGCAATAATAAGGTACAGGTGTTGTCAAAAGGGTTAAAGCAGCGGGTGAGCATCGGGCGGACCCTTCTGGCGGACCCGCCCGTGCTTCTCTTTGATGAACCGACCTCAGGGATAGACTTTGACATGACAAAGGAGATTTACAGGCTGTTGACCGAATTCCACCGGGCAGGGAAAACCATCATTTTTACTTCCCATCGGCCTGAAGAGATCAAAACCCTGGCCACCCGGATTATTGTGCTTCATCAGGGAGATATGGTTTTCGATGGGTCTCCCCAAACGTATTTTCAATCCGAAATACATGAAAAGCTGTATCAGTGATGATAAAAAACATAATCATATTAACCTTGAACGATCTGGCCATTTCATTCAAGAACAAGTCCATTTTTTTGATTCTTTTCATTCCTTTTTTTGTTTATGTTTCTTTGATGCTGGTGGATGAAGCCGGGGTTGATATTCAAAAAACCAGGATCGGGCTGATCCAGTCTGAACCCTATGCGCCTGTTATTCTTGATGCCGTGCAATCGGCCGATACCCTGTTTACGGTTCTTTGGGTTCCCAATGAAGAGGAAGGGAAAAAACAGTTAAAGGAAAAAAAAATCGACGGCCTGCTGTTAAGGCCTGAAAAAGAAAAGCCCGGCCTGGTCCTGGTGGTTCTAAAAAAAGAATCTGTTTTATCTCTTTTCATTGTGGAGGGCTTTTCAGCCTTGCAACGAGCAGTGGAAGGGCATGATATGAACTGGATTTCCGACATTCAACCCCTTCAGGAAGGCGGGATTCAGCAACAAACCCTGCCGACCTGGGTACTCATGCTGGCGTTGCTGGTAAGCTTTATCATCATGCCTGCACAAATCGCCGAAGAAAAGGAAAAGAAAATACTTCTGGCGCTTTTGCAGACGCCCATGCGGGAAATAGAGTGGCTCACGGCCAAATTGTTTCTGGGCATGATTTTAATTTTTATCGCCGTCCTGTTCCTTCATCTCATGGGCGGATTTGATGTTGGAAATGCCCTGGCATATTTCGCCTTTATCGGCGTTGGCAGTTTCTGTTTCAGTTCCTACGGTATTTTTCTGGGGTTTTTATGCCGCAACCAGGCCTCTGCCAGAACCCTGGGGGTTATTTTCTATCTGCCCCATCTGCTTCCGTCGGCCCTGTCTGATTTTTCACAAAAATTATCAACGGTGGCGCCCTTTCTACCCTCATACCCGTTTTTTGAATCCGTCAAATCCATCCTGCTGGATCATACCGGGATAACAGCCCTGTTTTCAGCATGGATCTATTTGTTTTTCGTCGGACTATTAACTTTTTTCATGGCCTACCGGCTTATGAAAAAAAGGTGGTTGATGCAATGAAATTCCAATATTCATGGCGCGAAAGTGCCCGCAGGATCATTCAATGCTTTTGGTATCTGTGCCTTATTGCCTGTACCGTTTTTTTTCCGGCCCGGGCATGGTCCATAAATCCTGCTGAACTTCAAACCCTTCAGTTGTTTTATGAAAATGATTTGTTCGGCGGCACGGATGAATACTATACCAATGCCTTCCAGATGACCTGGCTTTCAAAGGATTTGAACCAGTATGAAGATGACAATCGCCTTCCGAAATGGTCCATTCCGACGATCAAGGCCATTCCTTTTTCCGGTAATCCGGCAAGCGTTCATAATGTCGGTGTGATATTCGGACAGCAGATCTATACGCCTTCAGACACCCAGATCACCACACGGCTTGAAAACGACAGGCCCTATGCCGGTTTTCTTTATGGCGGACTGGCCCTGCACAGCAAAACCCATCTCAAACTGGACACCCTTGAAATAGTCGTGGGTGTTGTAGGTCCCGCTTCCAAATCTGAATGGGCTCAGAACACGGTTCATGATTTAAGGGATATTCCCACTGCCAAAGGGTGGGATAACCAGCTTGAGAATGAACCGGCAGTCCGGTTGTCCTGGCAACGCAAATGGCGGCTGCACAGTATGGAAATATTTGACGCTTTGAGTTATGATCTGATTTCCCGGGCCGGATTGACCCTGGGAAATGTCAGGACATCCACCAGCGCCGGAGGAGAAATCCGTTTCGGGTATCATATTCCACAAGATTTTGGATCCGATGTGATCCGCGCCGGAGCCGGGGTCAGTGCGCCGGTTATCGAAGGTTCAAAATCCGGCATAACCTCACTGGGGGCCCATATATTTATCAGCTCCCAGGTGGAGGCGGTATTGCGTGACATATTTCTTGACGGCAACACCTGGCGGGACGGCCCGAGTGTTGAAAAAGAACCGCTGGTGGCAGACCTTTCCCTGGGGGCTTCCTTCAGCATGAACCTGTTCAAACTGACCTACCGGCATCTTTTCAGAACCGAACAGTTTGAGGGTCAGAAAGAGGGCCAGACCATCGGCTCCCTGACCCTGGCCGTTTCGTTTTAGGACAAGATCCCGGGGAGAATGACGAAATACTTTGTATATTTTGTAAGGAGACTCAAATGAAAATTTCAACGTGGCTGGATAAAAAAACGGCAGAGAAAATAGATGTGTCGCACATCAAATTACCGGCAGATATTTCTTATGATAATGATCCGGATGAAATTCTTTTTTTTGAAGAGTATAAGCCTTGCGGATACTTTTGTGCGGAAGATCATCCCTTTTCCACGGTCGAACGGTTTGGGCGCTGGTATTACAGCCGGGGCCAGGACAAGAAGGCCGGCATTCATTCCTCAGAAATGAAATGGCATCTGTTTACAAAGGATAAAGACCTGGCGCTGCAGACAGCCAAAGCACACATGGAATAAAAACAGGGTTTCTTTCCTTGTTACGGTTGATAGTCTCCTGAAAAAAGCGATTCTGATAAGCTATGACTTGAAAAAAACGATCAAGCCATTAGTATAATAAAAAGAAGCGTAAATCCTTAAACCCTTACAAAGGAGACATCCCATGGCCGAGACAAAACTTGCCGGAAACCCGGTAAAACTATCAGGTGAATTCCCCGGAAAAAAAAGCAGCATCAAAGGACTGACGGCAGTCAAACAGGATCTGTCCGTCATTTCCCTGGACGATTTCAAAGGCAAACGAAAAATCTTAAACATCTTCCCCAGCATTGATACCGATATCTGCGCCACCTCGGTCCGGACCTTTAATAAAAAGGCATCGGAACTGAAAAACACCCAGGTCATCTGCCTTTCCTTTGACCTTCCCTTTGCCCACAAGCGGTTTTGCGGGGCTGAGGGCATAAAGGACGTGGTAACGGGCTCCTTGTTCCGCAATCCCGAATTTGCTAAAACCCATGGGCTTCTGATGATGGACGGGCCTTTGGCCGGCTTGGCCGCCCGGGCTGTTATTGTTCTGGACGAAAACAATACGGTGATTCATGCCCAACTGGTGGACGATATCAAAAACGAACCCGATTACAACGCAGCCCTGGCCGTCCTTTAGGCAGGCGCCTTGGTTTTATCATTACCCACACTATTTCGGGAGGTCCCATGAAAGGCATAATGAAATGGACAGGCATCATCGGCGGTGTATTCCTGGTGCTGATCATCGCAGCCGCCCTCATCATTCCCAGGGTGATGGATATTAAAAAATACAAGCCGGTGATCCAGGAAAAAATCGCATCCGCCACCGGGCGGACCTTTACCTTCGGTGACGACATGGATGTGTCCGTCTTCCCCTGGGTGGGGGTCAGGCTCACGGATCTTCGTCTGGGAAATCCGGACGGTTTTAAAGAAAAAGACATGGTGGCCGTAAAGGGTTTTGAAGTCAGGCTCAAGGTCATGCCGCTGCTGTCCAAACGGATTGAAGTCAAAACCTTTGTCCTGGACAGCCCGGAAATTTATCTGGAAAAAATGAAAGACGGCCGGGCCAACTGGGAGGGATTGGGAAAGGGTGAGGAAAAAAAAGAAGACCCGGGGAAAAAAACCGGGCCTTCTCCCCTGGGGCTGGAGGCTCTGAATATCGATTCCTTTAGTGTGATAAACGGCCGGGTGACCTATAGTGATGCCGGAGCAGGTCTGAAAAAGGAAATCTCGGATCTGAACCTGAAGCTCTCCGGCATCAGTTTTGAAAAACCCGTTGGCATTTCCTTCAGCGTCAAGCTTGACGGCAAGCCGGTTCTCCTTGAAGGCAGTGTGGGCCCGGTGGGCAAATATCCGGGCAAGGGAACGGTCCCGTTGGATTTGGTATTAAAAGCAATGGACCAACTGGAGGTCAACATCAAGGGAAGCCTGACCGATCCCGTGGCTACCCAGGGATTTGACCTGGATATCCAGGTGGCTCCCTTTTCTCCGAAAAAACTGGCCCAGGCGTTGAATCAGGCCCTTCCTCTGGAATCCAAAGATCCGGGAGTGTTGGAGAAACTGGCGCTGACCGTAAAAGCAAAGGGTAACCCGACAAGCGTTTCCCTGTCTTCCGGGGAATTGGTTCTGGATGATTCAAAGCTTACTTTTTCCGCTGATGCCAAAGAGTTTTCCCTGCCGAATGTAAAATTTGATGTCCAACTGGACCATATCGATCTGGACCGGTATCTGCCGGAAGCAAAAGCAAAAAAAGAAACGCCGTCATCGTCGGCCCCGGCATCGGCCGGTTCAAAAGCCAAGAAAACAGACTACGGCCCCCTGCGAAAACTGATTCTGGATGGAAAGATGACCATTGCAAAACTGAAAGCCCGGGGCGCAACCGTTGAAAAACTAATGGTTCATGTCCTGGCGAAAAACGGGGTCATTACCGTTGATCCGTTAACCCTGGACCTTTATCAGGGGAGCATCCTATCAAAGGTTGAGGTCAATGTGCAGAAAGATGACCCGACAACCCAAATGAATGTGGATGCCAAGGGAATCCAGGCCGGTCCCCTGATCAAGGATACGGTCAAAAAAGAATGGATTGAGGGAACCCTGAAAGCAGGTTTTGGGCTTTCCATGACTGGGGATACCCCTGAAACCGTCAAAAAGACCTTGACCGGTCAGGGGGAGTTTGTCTTCACGGACGGGGCCGTCATCGGGGTTGACCTGGCCGATACGGTCAGGAGCCTTCAATCAATACTGGGAGCAGGAGAAGCGGTAACAGAAAAGCCGAAAACGGATTTTGCAGAATTTAAAATTCCCTTTACCGCCAAAGACGGTCTTATCCGGATTGACGGCACCAGCCTTTCATCCCCCCTGATGCGGGTGACGGCCGGCGGTACGGCCCATCTGGCCACCGAAGCCCTGGATTTAAAAATTGATCCGAAACTGGTGGCCACATTAAAGGGCCAGGGGGATACCCAGGCGCGTTCAGGCCTGACCGTGCCGGTTCTGATCACGGGTTCCTTTTCTTCTCCCAAGGTCCGGCCGGATATTAAGGGAATGCTGGGCACCGGTACCGGCCTTGATCCGGAAACACTGAAAAAACAGGTTCTGGGCGGAGGAAATGATCCCGAACAAAAACCCCCCCAGCCCGATGTAAAACAACAGATCAAAGATCTGTTGCCGGGTTTTGGCAAATAACAAGGAAGGATGGAGATGGATATGACTGTATTCAAGCATAGATTGGCACGGATGAGGGGCCTGTTTTTTCTGGCCCTGGTGGTAGTGGGTTTGCCCTTAACCGGTTTGGCCAATACCTCCCTTTTAAATAAGGGCAGCGATCTGGTAAAATCCCTGGGAACAGGGAATCAGGCCGGCAGCCTCAGTACCGATGAAATCGGGGCCGGTCTGAAAGAAGCCCTGAAGGTCGGTTCCGGGAATGTGGTGACTCAATTGGGAACTACAGACGGCTTCAATAAGGATTCCAGTATCCATATCCCCCTGCCGGCCGGCCTGGATAAGGTCAGATCCGTTCTTTCCAAGGTGGGGAAGGCCTCCCTTCTGGAGGATCTTGAATTAAAACTGAACCGGGCCGCGGAAATTGCAACGCTCAAGGCCAAGCAATTGTTCTGGAATGCCATTGCAGCCATGACCCTGGAGGATGCAAGAGGTATCCTGAACGGCCCTGACGATTCGGCCACCCAATATTTTAAAGGGAAGATGACGCCTGAACTGGCCCGGGAAATGAAGCCCGTCGTCGAAGAAAGCCTTTCCGGTGTGGGTGCGGTCAAGGCCTATGATGATGCCATGAAAGAATATAAGGCCATTCCCTTTGTGCCGGATGCCAAGGCCAATTTGACGGATCACGTGGTTGAAAAGGGCATGGACGGCATTTTTTATTATATGGCAAAGGAAGAGGCGGCCATCCGCCAGAATCCTGCCAAGCGGACCACGGACCTGTTGAAAAAGGTATTTACTAAATAGACGCGGATGTTGATCGTATACTTCCGGAAAACTGAAAAGGAATTGAGATCATTATGGATGTGACATTCTATGGTGCGGCAGGTGAGGTGACCGGTTCCATGCATCTCCTGAATACGGGAGCGGACCGGATTTTATTGGATTGCGGGATGTATCAGGGCAGGCGTAAGGAAAGCACGGATAAAAACAGAAATTTTCCTCTGGACAGAAAAGACATTACCAATATGGTGTTGTCCCATGCCCATATTGACCACTCCGGGCGGATTCCCGTACTGACCGGCAAGGACTTTTCAGGACGAATCGTCACCACCCGGCCCACGGCCGGCGCCCTTCAGTATATGCTCATGGACAGCGGCCATATCCAGGAGTCCGACGCCCAGTATTTGAATTATAAATCTTTGAGATCCTTTTTATACCAGCAGGAACAGAACAATACCAAAAAGCAGATTACCGAGAGGGGAAAAAGCGATATCAAAAAGCTCCTGAAAAAAAATGCCTATGACCTCAACAACGAGTCCATCAACAATCTTCAGAAAAAAAACGGGCTGGATATTATAAAACCCCTGTATACCATGGAGGAGGCCCGGCAATCCCTGGGTTTTATCGACGGGTATCCCTATAAATATCCGGTGACCATCGGAAAGGACACCACGGTGAAATTTTATGTGGCCGGCCATATCCTGGGATCGGCCTTTTCTCTGGTGACCATCAAAAAAGACGGCAGGACTTACCGGGTGCTCTATACCGGAGATGTGGGCCGGTTCGGGAAACCCATCTTGCAGGACCCGACCCTGGTCTTTGATGAGGAAGACCGGGATATTGATCTGTTTATTACGGAAAGCACCTACGGGGACCGGGAACATGATCCCGTGGCCGATCTGGGACCAAGCCTGAAACGAGTCCTCATCGAGACCTTTGACCGGGGAGGGTCCGTTATTATCCCTTCCTTTGCCTTTGGCCGGACCCAGGAGCTGATTTATATGATCCATGAGCTGTATGACAAACAAGAGGTGCCGAGGATGCCCGTGTTTGTGGACAGCCCCCTGGCTTCCAACCTGACCCAGGTCTTTGGCGAACATCTGGAAAGTTATGACATGGACACCCATGAAGCCTTTCTGAAAAAAGGCATCAACCCCTTTTATTTCAACAAGATCCGGTTTGTCCAGACCGTGGAGGAATCCATGCGTCTGAACCAGGATGAATCCTCCCATGTGGTGATTTCCGCATCGGGCATGTGTGAGGCCGGGCGAATCCTGCATCATCTCCGGTACAAGGTGCATAATCCGAAAAACACCATTCTTCTGGTGGGATATATGGCGGAAAACACCCTGGGCAGGCGGATTGAGGAATTCGGCGAGGCCATGGCGCAAAATGAAAAACAGGACCCGCCCGAGCTGAAAATCCTGGGGAAGACCTATCCCTTGCGCGCCAAGGTGGAGAAAATCGGCGGATTCAGCGCCCATGGGGATAAACATGAACTTGAAAGCATTATTACAAAATCCAATCTGAGGATAAAGAAAATCGCCGTCGTCCACGGCGAGGCCTCCCAGAGTGCCGCCTTTGCCCAAACCCTCAGAAGCAGGGGCCATGATGTGGTTGTGCCGAAATCCGGGGATGTGCTGCCCTTTTAAGCGGATAACAAATGACACATCAGGCAAGTGCACCTGCGATGAACTGGTTTTAAAGGAGAGCCTCTTTTATTTTACCGGCCAGGCCCTCCCTTGAAAAAGGTTTTTGAATAAAATAAACCCCTTTTTCAAGCACACCGTGGTGGGCAATGACATTGGCCGTATACCCGGACATGAACAGACATTTGATATCAGGGTGGAGGGAAATAATCTGCCGGGCCAGGGTCCGGCCATTCATTTCAGGCATAATGACATCGGTTATCAGCAAATGTATTTTTTCGCTATAGCTTTCGGCCAGCTCAAGGGCTCTCTTTGGAGAATCAGCCGGCAGAACCATGTAGCCCATTCGTTGAAGCATCATGGTGGCCATCTTCAAGATTGAAGGTTCATCCTCAACCAGCAGAATGGTTTCTTTGCCTTTACTTTCCAGAGATATTTCAGCCTTTTTCTCATATGAAATCTCTTCTTTTTGACAGGATGGCAGGTAAATTCTGAATGTCGTCCCTTTTTCAGGTTCGCTGTAGACGTTGATAAATCCGTTGTTCTGCTTAACGATGCCATAAACGGTCGCCAGCCCGAGCCCTGTTCCTTTGTCCGGGGTCTTGGTGGTGAAAAAGGGCTCAAACACATTGGCCAGGGTTTCCTTTTCCATCCCGGAACCATTGTCGCTCACTGCCAGGAGGGTGAATGTGCCTGGAGAAAAGCCCGGATGATCCTCACAGTATGTGCTGTCAAAAGCGACGCCGCTGGTTTCAATGGTAATGTAGCCTGCTTGGGCAATGGCATCTCGAGAATTGATACACAGATTGGCAAGAATCTGATCAATCTGGGATGGATCCATTTTTACCGGAAAGCAGTGCTCACCCGGAACAAAGCTCAGGCTGATATCCTCTCCAATCAACCGGCGAAGCATCCTGAGCATGGATTCAACAGTTTCATTCAGATTCAGAATCCTCGGGTCAATGGTCTGTTTCCGGGCAAACGCCAGAAGCTGGCGTGTGATATCAGCAGATCGGCCGGCAGCACGCTGTATCTCCCTCAATGATTCATGGAGAGCAGCATTGTCCGATGCCTGCTCCAGTGCCAGCTCGGCATATCCCAGGATGACGCCCAGCATATTGTTAAAATCATGGGCCACCCCTCCTGCCAGCCGTCCGATGGATTCCATTTTCTGGGCCTGGAGCAGCTGTTTCTGGAGTGTGTCTTTGTACGCCTCATCCTGCTTTCTTTCCGTAATGTCCTCGGCAATTCCTGCAACCCGTTGCAAGGTGCCGGCCTCATCAAAAACGGGAAAGGCCCGGGCCAGTATCCAACGGATGGTTTCATCAGGCCGGATGATCCGGTATTCGGGAAAAATAAAGGGTGAAAAGGGAGGCTGCCAGATGACCGGAAACAATTCAATAATTTCCTTCCCGTCTTCCGGATGAATGCTCTCAAACCAGGACATGGGAGACTGATAAAGGCTTTCCGGCGTTTTTCCCCATATTTTTTCATAGGCCGGGCTGATATAGAAGATCTGTTGCCAGTCCGAGGAGCCGAGCCAGAACACTTCCGGTATATTTTCAGCAAGCTGCCGGAATTTCATTTCACTTTCCCTGAGGGTGGATTCAGACTGTCTGAGCTCCAGATAACCGGACATCATCCGCTCCCTCATCCCATTCAGTGCATCTGTCACCTGATCCAGCTCATCGCGCCGTTTTGTATTCCTTTTCAGATCAATGGGCTGATCAAGGGTGTTCATATCAAGAGAAGATGTATAAAGAGCCAAAGATCTAAGGGGTTTTCCGATAAAAAAATAAAAAAGGGAGAAAACCAGCGCTGAGATCAAAAAGACCTGAAATCCCTGTGTGATCAGGATCATTAAGCCTCTTTCGGTCATCTGTTGATAAATGCCTTCAAGGGTCGCGGTTATCGTCAGCATTCCCAGCTCAATCATAGTTCCGCGGTGTTCACGGGACAAAGAGATATTTTTTTGAACCATTCTTCCCTTGGGCGGATCACCTTCAGAAATTTTGTCGCCCTTGACTGTGGTGATTTCCACATGCTTCACATCGGGAAATTGCAATATGCCTTGAAGGCTCATCCTCAATGTATTCAAATCATAAGTCCACAGCTCTGCAACGATATTTTTTAGATAAATTCTTTCGATCTGGTCCAGACCGGTTTCAATATTGCGGATATCCTTTCTGAATTCCGCATAGGTCTGGTAAGCTGTTGAAACGAGGGTCATAAAAGAGCTGAAAAAAAGAATATATATTGCAAGTCTGCCTGCAAGACGACTTTTAGCGGGGAATTTGGATTTTTTTGCGTCAGTCATTATGCATGGGTTTTCAATTGGGTGTGAGGGGTAAAATAATTTCTTTGAATAATTTCTGATAGGTCCCGTCTGCCTTCAAGGCCCGCAATTGATCTGCTGCGTTTTTAATCAGATGTTTTTGTTTGATATTGAGATAGAGAAACATTTCCCTTGAAGCAAGAGAGGGTTCAAGTGTTCTGATTTGTTTCAGGTTAAGCTGTTTTAACATCCCATATCCATCGTAACGGTTATAAACAATGATGTCCACACGGTCCTTGTCCAGAATCCCAAACAATTGCTCCGGGTTATCCACCTTAAGAAGGTCCCGGGTTTCCCGGATATTATTTTCCAGGATTTTCCATCCGGTAATGATCCCTACACCATATGGTTTGAGTGAATCCCACCCGTTTATGGACATGCGGACATGCTTTGTAAATGCTGTGAATTCATAATCAGTGATCTTTTCCGGAACCTGAACCAGATTGGGGTATTGTTTTTCCATCCCGGCTACACGGACAAACACACCTTCTTCGATGCCTGCATCGGCATTGATCAACGCTCTTTCAGCCGGGAGGCGGACGATCTGCACCTCTATTCCCATCCTTGAAAACATGGACTGAATAATCCGGTCGTGAAAACCGGTATTGTCCGGATTGGACAGCGGAGGTCCGTCCGCCGTGGCAAGAGAAATGCTTTGGCCGCCATCTACCGGCATTGCGATAAAAAAACAGAGTAAAAAAAGGAATGGCGCGAGTCTTATCATCAATAATCCTTTGAGAAATATTATTCCGGTGTTTTGAATCAAGGCCGGGCTTTATCCTGGAATTAATCCACGATTGATGCACCAAAATACTATAAGAAAAAATCGGATATTGCAAAAGAAATTTAACATAGCCCGGATGATACATGAATCATACAAATCTGATTGTTGAACGGCGATTTTTCTTCATTGAAAAAATTACCGGCCTGATCTCCATAAACCGGCAACAGGATTTAATACCCGGTCAGCTCAACATAGCCCGACCCTTTTATTCTTTTGCCGGTAAAGCGGACCGCCCCCTCCCAATAGGTGACCATATGGGTGTGTTCCTGGTTTTGGATCACAGGGGTTGCCAGGAGAAACAGATTCTCTGAAGGAATGGATATCTCCCAGCTCAGGGGGTAGCGTTTCCCTGTGGCAGGACTTTCCCAGTATCGGGTGGGGGTCAGTTGAAACTCTGTTTCCGACAGGATACGGACCCTACCGTCTGAACGGGAAAGGCTGCCGAATCCGAATCCGTTGGAGATGCCCTCCCGGTTTCTGATCCGGCACAGCATAAGGCTTCGCCCGTCTTCCAGATGAATCGAAAACCAATCCCATCCGGAGGTGCTGGCGCTTAAGGCGCTGGTGCTCCATTCATGGTCAAACCAGGACCGGCCTCTGACGGAGAAGACTGTCCCATTGATTTCGACTTTACCGGAGGTTTTGATATCCGGTAAGGAATAATAATAGGAGGCGTTGAATGGTTCCGGGCCCTTTCTGCTGAAGCCCTTATCCCCTTGGAGGATAACCGGTTTTTCCGCGAATAAGGTCAGATCAAGACGGAGCCCTTCATCAGAAGCCTCTAAGAATAGACCCCCGTCCTTTTCCCGGACCTGCCAGTCATCGATCCAGACCCTGTAGGGGGCCGCTTGGGCCCCGGCAATGCCAAGGCTCTCCCGGTTCATGCGAAATTTGGAATAAAACCGGCCGGACTCTGTGTCAGTCAGGGCGTAATGAGAAAAATACAATTGCCGGGTTCGCCATTTTGAGGGGCCTGCTGCCGGTTCGCAGGAGAAGGCATGACGAAAAAAGGTCAGTTGATATCCAAAGTGACGGCCTTCAGGGGTTTCAAGATTCCCTGTATAATACCACCATTCGGTTCGAAATGCGTTGTGGGGACCTGAATCCCGGGGGAACACAATATCAGCCGGCCTGGATGCGGCCTGAAAGCAATCATTGGGAAGGGTTTCAGACAGGGCCCGGACGATATTGATCCCTTCGGGTTCAGGCGCTCTGCTGCATCCTGCCGTTGCCAGGACCGAAATAAGGGCAGCCGGAAAAAAGATCCAGGCAAAAAATATAAAGTTTTTTTTCATAGGTCACTCCATGTGCAGGGCTTTTGATATGTCGGTTCTTCCGGCATGGACGGCAGGAAAAATACCGGCGCCCAGGGCCGTAAAGCTGGAAAAAACAAGGGCCTGGATAAAAATACCCGGGCTCAGGACCATATCATAGGTCCAGCCAAAGGACCGTTGGTTCACAATATCAATGAGGACCCAGGCCAGAAAGAGGCCGAAGGGAAGGGCGGCCGTCCCGGCGATGAATCCGTTGAAAAAGCATTCCGTCAGCAGCAGGCGCCTTGTCTGCCGGGGTTCAGCCCCGCAGGCCCGGAGGATACCGATTTCCCGTGTCTGTTCCAGTAACAGGGACAGAATGGAATTCAGGATGCCCGTCAATGCCACAAGGCCCGTCAGGACCTGCAGGGCCGCGGTAATGGCAAAGGTCTTGTCAAATACCTCAAGAATGTTTTGTTTGATGGATTCTCCTGAAATCACTTCCACCAGGGAGGTATCCGGGATAAATTCCCGGATCTTTGCCATGACCGGTTCAACATCGGTTCTGTTATGAAGAAAAAGTTGAAGGGCCGTGATGTCATCATACCCCCAGTACTGTTTCATGGTGTCCCGGCTGACAATGACCCTTCCCACGCCCATGAAAAAATCCCGGAAAATTCCGGCAACATTAAACCTCACAGGGCCTTGGCGGGTTTCCAGAATCACCTGGGAACCGGCTTGGGCCTTGACCTGGTTTTTCCGGGCAAAGATTTCCGAAACAAAAATCCCTCCCTCCCGGAGCCGGTTTTCCAGTTGGGCTTCCGGCCCCTGTGTCCATGACCAGTGTTTGACGGACCGGTCCGAGACATAGGAAAACAGATGCACCTCACCCGAGGTTTGAGAATAAATCCTGTGAATATTATAGGCAGACAGGTCTGAAATTTCGGGAAGGGACTTAATCTTTTCAACCAGGCCGGGGTCCAGGCCCCTTTGCAGTTCATCGGCGGACGAGACATGGATATGCCCCCCGATATGACCGTCCACCCAGTCCATGATGGAAAACCGGAAACTGGCCGTCATGAGGTCAATGCCGATATATACGGCGGTCACCACCATGAGGGAGGCCGTCATGACGCTGGTCCGGCTCAGGGATCGCGTGATATTCCTGAGGGCCATCCTGAACATGGCAGGGGTGCGGTTGGCAAAAACTGCCAGCAGGAGCCTTACCGAAAAAAGAATAAAGGCGGGGATGAGAAGGGATGATCCGGCAAAAATCAGGAACACATAAACATAATCCATGGCCGGGTGAATATGGAAGGTGGTTAGAAAACCGGCAGCGCTGAGGATCATAACTCCCCCGGTCAGGGTCAACCCGGGAATAAAGCGTTTCAGTTTTTTTTCCGGGGCGGATCTCTGCATCAGGGTGATGGGGACCGTCCGGGAAGCGCCCAGGGCCGGCAGAGCAGATGCAACAAAGGATGCGGCAATGCCGGCCAGAATGCCTTTAAAAAGGGTTCCAGGAGTGATATGGGTCTGGGTCACGGTCAATACAAAATACATATCCGAAACCGTTGCAGAGACCGCCTGAACAGCCCCTTTGCCCAAGATAATGCCGAGCCCTGCACCCAGAAGGGAGCCGGCCAGGGCATAGACCATGATCTCCAGCATCACCATTTTGAAAATATCCCTGTGGTCCGCGCCCAGGGCCTTGAGGGTTCCCATCAGGTTTTTCCGGCTGGAAACGGAAAAGGACACGGTATTGTAGATTAGAAAAATTCCCATGAACAGGGCCAGCATGGAAAAGGCGGAAAGGCTGGTTTCAAATGAGGATGACAACCCGCGCAGGGCTGAGTTCTGCCTGTCTGTTTCCACCAGAAAGGTTCCCTGGGGCAGGATGGAGCGGATGTTTTCAATCTCTGCGTCATTTTTCAGGATCAGATCCAGCCGGGTGATCCGGTCTTCCATGCCCAGGATTTCCTGGGCCGTGGATATGTCGGTGATGATAATTCCGGACAGGGCCTTGCCCGAATCGGTATCCCGGTCATCCAGAAATCCGATGACCTCTGCCTGAACTTCCCGCCGGCCAAAGGACAAGATTAGGCTGTCATGGGGGGCAAGGCCATGACTTTCAGCAAAGACACCTGAAATCAGAACCCCGGCCGGACGGGTTAAAAGATCTGAAATATCAAGGGAATTCGAATCTTCTGATACGGTTACGGCCTGTTTTCTGAAATATTGTTCTGAAAACGGGTCGATCCCCATGAGGGTCAGGGTCCGGTTGTCCAGCCGGGGCACCTTGACATGGGATGCGATGATGGGTGCGGAT
This sequence comes from Desulfobacula sp., assembly GCA_023701135.1. Lineage (GTDB taxonomy): Bacteria > Desulfobacterota > Desulfobacteria > Desulfobacterales > Desulfobacteraceae > Desulfobacula. Next base: position 53,039 of record JAMPXP010000006.1, read on the forward strand.
CGCTTGATCCCGAGCTGGGTCCGGATATCGGTAAAAAGGGCCTGGGGGATGGAAAAATCACTGCCCGTTACCTGATGGGTGGATGCAGCCGTGAGGCTGGATGTGGATAGTTCAAAGGAACGGGCAATGCTTTGTTTGGCAATGTCTATGGCCACCACACCGGCAACCCCCAGGGCAATGCCGAATACCAGTAGAAGGGTTGTGAATGGCCGTTTTTTACCCATTCTCAGGCTGATTCGAAGGAGGGCCGGGGACATCATGAAAGGGCTTGATCCTTTTGCCGGAGAATAAGGCCCCGGTCCCGGACGGCGTAGATATGGTCTGCATAGGCCATGGCATCGGCACTGTGGGTGACCATGATCAAGGTTTTATGGCGCTGCCGGACCAGATCCGTCATGAGTTCCAGAATGATTTTACCGGTTTCCACATCCAGGTTCCCGGTGGGTTCATCGGCCAGGAGGATATCCGGGTCATTGACCAGGGCCCTTACAATGGCCACCCGCTGCTGCTCTCCGCCGGATAACCGATCCGGGGTGTCGTTTCTGCGATCCATGAGGCCCACAGCGTTCAGAAGGGTGTGGGCGGAGTTCAGATATTTTGCTTTGGGAGCCTTGTCCAGCTCTGCGATGAGGGTCACATTTTCAAGGACCGTCAATACAGGAATAAGGTTGAAGGACTGGTAGACAAATCCGATATGCCGGCGCCGGAAAATGGTTCTCCGGATATCCTTCATTTCGGAAAGAACAGCATCACCGATGTGGATGCTGCCGCTGTCCGGCAGGTCGATGCCGCTGATCAGGTTCAACAGCGAACTTTTGCCAACCCCGCTTTTTCCGATGATGACCGATATGCTGCCAAAAGGAAACCGGGCGTTCATATCCTTAAAAATAACCTGCTTTTCCTTGCTGTTGCCATAGGTTTTATCAATATCCGAAAGCCTGATTTCCATCGTCACCATCTCCCTCACGCTTGGGTTTCATAAAGGTCCTGGATCACTCCCAAGGCAATCTTATGGGTGGACAAAGCGCATTCCCTGGCCATGCTGGCATTGATGATCTGCCCCTGGTTCATGATGCCGACGCAAAAGAGCCGCGGCGAGGCAAAGGATTCCCCTTCACCTGTTCCTGTCATAACCCTGAAGCTTTCAGGGTCTATCAGAATCCCCTTGTTTTCCAGCCGGACAAGGCCCGATGCCGGTAAATGTTTTGCCAGGGGAGAGGGGTTATGGTCATAGGAAAGGGATTGCCCCCTGGCGTCCACGACAAACCGAAAGGTTCGGCTCAGAATCCTGTTGTCTTGATCCTGATACTGGAATTCAAAACCGGGCTTGTCCGGGCTGTCCACGGATCGATGCGGACCCTGTAGCCGGTGGATGGTCAACAGGCCCGATTCGAGAAGGGCCAGCATTTTTTCCGCATTCATGAGGGGAATGGGGGCGGCATGGGCCATGAAAACGGATTTATAGTCATCAAATTTTTGGCGCTGTTCAGGGGAGGATTCGATATAGAGGTTTTTCAGGATTTCCGTGGATTGGAACAACAGGGTCTGCCACAGGATATCCCCCCCAGGGGTATCCCCGTTTTTCGCCTGCCGGATATCTTCTCTCAATATGGACGCCGGATCTTTGTGAGGGCGCAGCACGGCTTCCCAATCCATGGGCCTTCCATAGGCAGATTCCAGTTCCTGCCGGAGCAGCCCGAAAATATCGTCCAAATCCAGCCGGCCCTTTTTTTGAGCCCTTAATTCCGCTATCCCTGACTTGGAAAAAAAACGATTTTGATGATTTCCCATGGGGCCCCTGACTTTGGGCAACAGGCCTTTCCGTGAAAACAGGGCGACTCGTCGGGAATTGGCTGCCGGCAGATATCTGAGGGAGCCGTTTTCCTGCCTCGTGAACCGGCCGTCCGAGAGCAGGGTCAGGGTGGCGTCAATGGCGCTCAGGCTGGTTCCGATGACCGCAACCCTTTCGCCCTGGGGGATTTGTGCCGTCAAGGCCCCTGCCGGCCAGGGAGAGGGAAAATGGCCGGGCCCCATGGGCCGGTCGAACCAGTAGCCTGTTGCAAGCAGTGCCTTTTCTGTTGGAAAGCTTTCCAGGTCCCGGGCTTCCCGGTTCAGGGCAAAGAGACTGAGGTGTGATCCCTGATCCTGGATGTCTATGACTTCCCAGCCTTTCCGGATCATCAGGGTGACCTCCTGTTCCTGAGCCAGTTGTACAGCCGTTTTAAACCGGTCCTTGAGATATTCGCCCATCACCATCCGGGGCGGGAAGGCTTTAAGGGAGGGATCTGTTCCTGCCTCTGAAAACCATTCACAGAGTTCCGGATATTGCATTTTCAGATCGGTTTCACGGGCCGACACCCAATGGGTAAAATCTTCGGGACAATAGGCGTCAATGCTCATATCGCCGGCCCGCATATTGGTGATATGAAAAGGAAAAACCTGGTCCCGGCCATAGGGGAGCCCCGGCCCCAAGGATTGGGTCTGCTCAAAGACAAGGATGCGGATAGCTTGCTTTGGACGCTGCCCTTTTTCCCTTTGGCGTTGATGCATGCGGATGAATTGATAAAGCATGGCCGTACCGGTGAGACCGCAGCCGATAATGGCCAGTGAAGCTGTTTCTTTCATCTTTAAAACCCGATTCAGCACCATAAAAAAAAGGCAGCCGATCCTTGCCGGCTGCCTTTAAGATAAAAAAATCATATGACCACTTAACCGGGAATAGAAACCGGCGCAGCCTTGCCAATCATTTCCATTGTTTCTTCATATTTGGACCGCATGTCAATATGGGCATCGTCAATTTCTTTTTTCTGCGGGCTCCACTCGGAAGGACATTCATATTTCAGGGAGGTGATTTTATCTTCAAGTTCGGTAATGATGATATTGAACCCCTGGATATGGGGCAATACCTTTTCCTTGTCGCCGGACTGCAATTTGTCCATTTTTCGGATAACATCGTAAATTTTGGCTTTCCAGGCCGTTAATTCACTTTCCAATCCTTTGCAATAATCCAATACATCCATAACATGCTCCTTTATTTTGGGTTAATACCAAACGATTTTCCCGAGTCATAAAAATACCCTATGATCATCAGGAGATATGGCTGTCGTGAAAAAATTAATTGAATTATTAATAACAAACATACTAATGGCGGAAACCATTCTTGTCAATGATCTTATTTTTAACTAATTTCGCAATTTCAGTTCAAAGGGATGGGGGTTTAAATAGGTCTGAACCTTGAGCCAGGGCTGGTCATATTTCATCACATAATGGCGGATCAGGGTGATGGGCACAATGAGCGGAACATAGCCTGCCCCATACTGATCCATGATGGAGATCAGTTCCTGTTTTTCAAAGGCGGACAGGTCTTTTTTAAAAAATCCCAGCATATGCTGGAGCACATTGATATTTTTTTTCAAGGTGGTCTTAATGGTCAAGGCCTTCAGCAGAAGGGCCTCATATTCGTCAAACAATTGATTCAGGGGTTGCTGTTTGCCCAGGGCCACCTGTTTACCCATATTTTTGTAATGCTCATGGCTGTGGGCCAGAATCAGGTATTTGTTCCGGGTGTGAAAATCCACCAGGCCCCCCAGGGTTTTATTTTCCGCCAGCAGCTCCCGCCAGCGTTTCAGGGTAAAAATGCTTTCGATGAAATTTTCCCTGAGTTTCGGATCATTGAGCCGTCCGTCCTCTTCCACCGGTATCCTGGGGAATCTTTTCGCAAAGGCCCGGGCGAAAAGGCCGCTGCCGGTATGTTTAACACTGCCGTCGGCTTGGTACACCTTGATCCGGTATAAGCCGGAGCTGGGAGATTTGGCCTTGAAAATAAATCCGCAGAGGTTTTCCTGTTCGAGTATTTCCAATTTGGTCCTTATCCAGTCCTGCATCTGAAGGGTTTTGTCGATGCCTGTTTTTCGGGTGACCAGGCGTGGATGATCCGGATCTCCCACCAGCCGCACGGCCTCCCGGGGGATGGGCATGCCGCATTCCACTTCCGGGCAGACCGGGATATAGCGGGTAAACCTTCCCAGGGTATCGGTTAAAAACCGGTCATGGCTGTGACCTCCGTCATACCGAACATTGTTGCCCAAAAGGCAGGAACTGATACCGATGGTAATGGGGGTGAGCATGGGGCCTCCTCTAAAAAAAGTATGGTGTGCCTCAATGGATGGTAATGGATTGGTTCGGTTTTTTCAACCTGAATATAATAATTTGAGTTTAACATCGCCTGCTTTTTTCAGGCGGATAGATTTATCATTCCTATTCTGGTATGGTATAAATTAGAAGAGAGGGAAGATTTATGAAAATAATAAGGGTGCACGACAAAATGCAAAATGGGTATTCTTATATTTTGACAGAATCTGTTGGTCAGAATTTTCATGAAGATTTCCGCCCGGAGTTAACCCCTCGGCAAATGTTGGAACTTGGCGTTTTTGGGGGGAAATATATGACGGATTGCAAAGACGAATTTCCCAAAGAATGGTTTAAAAAAGCAAAGCTTTGTCCTGAATGTCATAATGCTGAATTCAATTATTTCAGGATCAATGCGTCATTGCCGTTATCAGTCTGGCTTGAGAAGGGATGGATATATCCGGAAGATCCTCGAGGATGGTTTCAATGGTATTGCCGGTATTATATGGGGCGTCGGATTTCCGGAGAAGATGAGCGGCAGATCAAAAGATGGAAAGCCATTGCGCCGCGTCACGTGGGGGCAATTAAAAAAAACTGTGCTCCGAAAGATGAAAATTGCCGGAGAAAACAAAAACAGGCCTTGTTGCACTGGGCATATGATGCGAGGAAATTATGAGGGATAAACCTGTTCTGGTCACCGGCGCCACCGGCTATGTGGCCGGCCGCCTGATCCCCTTGCTGCTGGCATCCGGTTACCGGGTCAGGGCCATGGGACGTTCCACCGAGAAAATGGCCGGCCGCCCCTGGGCCCGGGACCCCAAGGTGGAGCGGGTCAAAGGCGATATCGGCGATCCTGCGTCGCTGCGTCAGGCCATAAAAGGGTGCGGGACCATTTATTATCTGGTTCATTCCATGATATCCCAGAAGGGCGGATACCGGGATGCGGACCGGATCGGCGCGGAAAACCTGGTGCAGGCCGCGGCCCATGAAAAGGCGGAGCATATCATCTACCTCGGGGGCCTGGGCGATATTCATCACAAACATATCAGCCGGCACCTGGTGTCCCGGAATGAAGTCGGCCGGATTCTGTTGGAAGGCCCTGTTCCTGCTACAGTTCTGCGGGCCGCCATGATCCTGGGGTCCGGCAGCGCCAGTTTTGAGATTTTAAGATACCTGGCCGAACGACTGCCCCTCATGGTCACGCCCAAATGGGTCAGCATGCCCACCCAACCCATTGCCGTCAGCAATATCCTCGGATACCTGAAGGGGTGTCTGGAACATCCTGAAACCAGGGGGAAGACCTTTGACATCGGCGGCCCGGATGTGGTGGCCTACCGGGATCTGTTCCGGATCTTTGCCGAGGAGGCCGGACTTCCTTCGCCCATCATGATCCCGGTACCGGTATTGACACCCCGGCTCAGTTCATTGTGGATTCATCTGGTCACCCCGGTACCGGCTTCCATTGCGATGCCCCTGGCCGAAGGCCTGAGTCTGCCCACGGTATGCACGGAAAATACTATCCGGGATATTATCCCCCAGGAATTGATCGGTTGCCGGGAGGCCATCCGGCGGGCCCTGGACTGGGTAAAGCAGGAGCAGGTGGACACCTGCTGGAACGACGCCGGTGTTCTGATCTATCCGGAGTGGACCCATGTCGGGGATTCTGATTTTTCCGGAGGGACCCTTCTCAAATGCGGATACCGGGCAAAAATAAAGGGAACGGCCGGGGATCTGTGGCCGTTTATTGAACGGATCGGCGGTGAAACCGGATATTATGCGGCGGATCTGTTGTGGAAAATCCGCGGAATCCTGGATGTATTTACCGGCGGACCCGGCCTGAAAAGGGGAAGGCGGTCGAAAAAAATCCTTCAGGTGGGGGATGCCCTGGATTTCTGGCGGGTCCTGGAGATGGAAAAACCGTGCCGTCTTCTGCTCCTGGCAGAAATGAAAACCCCGGGTGAGGCCCTGCTGGAAATAACCCTGAACCCGGTGGGTGAGGACCAGTGCGAATTGGTCCTTTTATCCCGTTTTTTGCCCCGGGGATTATTCGGCATGGCCTACTGGTATATACTATACCCCTTTCACCAATATGTTTTTGCCCATATGCTCAAGGGGATTGTCAAGGCTTCCGGTGCACGAATGATAAGCCGTCCTCAACGGTTTACCCCCAAAATCAACCGATCCTGCCACCTGCCGGAAAATACCTCATCATGTGAAAGGAAGGCCCATGAATAACGCTGAAAACCAAACACGGGATCAGATCAGGGCATTGTTTGATTCCCAGAGCCTGGCCGTACTGGCCACCTCGAAGGACAACCAGCCCTATGCCAGCCTGGTGCTCTTTGCCGCCACCCCTGATCTGAAAGAAATCGTCTTTTTAACCCCCAATACCACACGCAAATACGACCACCTGATCCATAATCCCAAAGTGGCTGTTTTGATTAATGATACCACCAACCAAAAAGAGGATATTGACAGGGCTGCATCGGTCACGGCCACTGGAATTGCTGTAATCCCTGAGCATGAGAAAAAAAAACAATATCTGGACCTGTACCTTCACCGGCACCCCCATCTTAAACCGTTTTCAGATTTAAAGACAACAGCCCTGGTCTGCATGACCGTGGACCGGTATGTTCTGGTCACCCAATTTCAGAAGGTCGTGGAAATTCAGGGAGGTTTCTGATATTGGTGATGACAGGCTCTCCAAAGAGAAGGATACAGGGATGATCCGGTTCGGCCTGTGCTGTATATTTAAGGAAGAGCCCATCAGATTCGGCAGAGCAACGGCCGGATTTCTTTTAAAATTTTCCCCGGCAGAGCGGCGGGAGCGGTTATCAAAGATTTGTCTCGCCAATGCCCAAAGTTTGTTCAGGGCTCTTGCGTTCTGCCGGCAAAACGGCATTGGCTGTTTTCGGATCAACAGTCAGATCCTGCCCTTAAAAACCCATCCGGACCTGGGCTATGAGGTGTCGGACCTGCCCGATGCAAAAACCATCATGGATACCTTCAAGGCCTGCGGCAGATTCGGCCGGGACCATGATATCCGGACCACCTTTCATCCGGATCAGTTTATCGTTCTGTCTTCCCCCCATGCGGATGTGGTGGCCCGTTCCGTCGCAGACCTGGAATACCAGGCAGAGGTGGCCGGGTGGGTCAATGCCGATGCGATCAATATCCATGCCGGTGGGGTGTACGGGGATAAAGCCTCTGCTTTGATGCGGCTGAGGGAAACCGTTGAAATGCTTTCTGATCCGGTCCGGAAACGGTTGACCCTGGAAAATGACGACAAAAGCTATTCTCCCCGGGATCTGCTCCCGGTGTGCGAGGATATGCAGATCCCCCTGACCTATGATGTCCATCACCATAGGTGCCTGAAGGACGGGCTCACCTTGGAACAGGCAACGGCGCAGGCGGCCGCCACCTGGAACCGGGAGCCCCTGTTTCATCTGTCTTCTCCTGAAAAGGGATGGGAATCCGGGGCGCCCCGACACCACCACGATTATATTGATATCCGGGATCTGCCAAAGCTTTAGCTGTCCATGGACATCACCGTAGAGGTCGAGGCCAAAGCCAAGGAACTGGCTGTTTTAAGGCTCATGAAGGCGTTAAAACAGCCATAATGCCGTGGCATGGGATTAGATTTTTTTTGCTTTTTTCAGAAACCCGCTGAGCTGGGCCACATGTTTTTTTTCTTCCTCAATGATGCCGTTGATCCTGTCCCGCCCCAGTTTGGGGGGAACCATGTCTTTCAGCCCCAGGTAAAACAGGATGGATTCCTTTTCAAGGCCGATGGCAATCCGGATGATATCGGCCATGGTCTCCCGGCCGGTCAGCATCTCCAGGACATCCGGGCTTCCTTCACCGCCATGGGCATCGGCCATGGCTTTAAGATAAAGGGTCAGTTCATCATCGGGATCAAAGACCGTGGGTGATTTTTCCAGGTCCGATACCTGTTTTTTCATTTCCTCAAAATCCGCCTTGTGGCGGTCTTCCATCAGGGCAATGGTTTCCAGAAAGTGTTGATCGGACGACTCTTTCTGCAGACCGGCCGCTTTCCTGTAAAAGGCAGCGCCATTGGCTTCAATCTGAATTGCCATGTCAAAGACTTCGGCGGCATTAAAATCATAGGCCATAAACATACTCCTTTATAAAATCAATCATAAATATTCCACCCTACCAGGAGGGGGGTGATATTTCAATTATAAAAGAGATTCTCCTTGCAACCGATGGATAATGTCAAGGGTGCTTCTGTTTTTTGGTATATATCCGTGACTTGCATCAATTTCTTTTTATTTGAATATATCCTGAGGGATATAGGGGTGGGCGCCTTCGATCACCTCAATCCCGGCCTTGGCCTTGATTTTTTTGAGGATCACATCTTTATGGGGGCAATGATCGGTAATGCAGGGGCCGATATGGATTTTGGTGACTTTTTCCGCCATGGGCTTATTCCACAGGTTCACCTGGGCCAGGCGGGTGACAATGGTGGCACCCGGACAATCTCCGCAGTTCAAAAGCCCCATGATCTGGGCATCATCGTCTTTGTAGGCTGCAAAAGCGCCCTCTCTTCTGTTGAATCCCACCAGACATCTGCTGCATCCGATGCAGACGTCATCCATGGCTTTTTTGCAGCCGATAATGAGTATTTTTTCCATTTCTTCTCCTTATATTAACAGGTTAATGACCAGGCTTAGGGGCCTTGCTGCAAAGCCCATGCCTTTACGAAAAAGTTAAGAGAAATTTTTGTATGATAAATAATTTCGGAACCTTATATCTATTCAGGGTGTTTTTATCGATCCGATTTCAGCATAAAGAGGATCTTATCCGTTGCATTGTTGCGACTCTATCTCGTGGAAGAGTCATATCAATATTTCAGGTGGACAGGGCAGGCCCGATATTATAGGGTATGAATTTTATGAATCCCCTGAACCATAAAACAGGGCAAAGAAAGGAGACCATATGACACAGACCATTCAATCCGGCGATACCATATCCGTTGATTATACAGGCAAATTTCAGAATGGGAAAATATTTGACACCTCTGAGGGCCAGGCGCCTCTGACATTCACAGTGGGATCAGGCATGCTGATCCGGGGTTTTGACCAGGCCGTGATCGGGATGAAACAAGGGGAGACCAAGACTGTCGTCATCGAACCCGAAGACGGTTATGGCATCCGGGATGAAGAGCTGTATGTGGATGTCCCGAAAATGCATTTTCCCGAAGACATCCCCCTGGTGGAGGGGTTGCAGCTTGAACTCCGGGACCCGGAGGGGCGGCCGGTTCCGGCAAGCGTTGCTGAAATCCGGGAAGACGTCGTCCGCATGGATATCAACCATTTCCTGGCCGGGAAAACCCTTGAATTTGATATCACAATTGTAGAAACCGGCCTTGCACCCGATTCCCATGAGTGCGGATCCGGCTGCGATTGCGATTCGGGGTGCTGCCATTAAGGAGAAAAAAATGGAGGGCAAATACAGGATTCCGCTGGAAGATATTTGTAAGCAATATCCCTTTGATCTGTTCGATTTTAAAGATACATCCGGACTTGAACCCCTGACCGGCGTCATCGCCCAGAAACGGGCCATTGAAGCCATTGATTTCGGACTCAACATGAAGGGGCCGGGGTATCATATCTTTGTGACCGGTGTGGGCGGAACCGGGAAATCTTCCATTGTCCGGGAGCTTCTGGACGGGCATGCCGCCGGCGATGAAACATCCCAGGATCTTTGCCTGGTCAATAATTTTGAGAATGAATACTGCCCCGTGGCCATTGAAATGCCTGCCGGTTCCGCCGTGTATTTCAGTGAGAGTATGGCCCGGTTTGTGGAGGTGATCAAAACCCGGATACCGGAGCTGTTTGAAACCGCTCCTTTTCAGGAAGACCAGAAAAAGATATACAAAGACTATGCAAACCGCCAGAAATTGCTCCTGGACGGAGTGGACCAGCTCGCTTTGCAGGAGGGCTTGACCATTCTCAAGGCTGAGGCGGATTACCAGGTGGTTCCCCTCAGCCAGGGAGAGCCCATGTCTGAGGAGGCCTATGGGAGTCTTGATGAGGCCGCCAGCCGGGAAATCGAAGAAAAGGCGGCCCTGATCCAGGAAAAACTGGAGGAGGCCCTTTTGGACATCAACCGGCTGAACGAGGAAATGAAAACCCTTCTAAAGGATCAGGCCGCAGATATGACGGGCCGGATGATTTCAGAGCAGATTGATCCGGTCAGATATTATTTTAAAGACTGCGAGGGTATCCAGACCTATCTGAAGAAAGTCAAGGAAGATATCATCCATAATATCGCCCTGTTTTTAGGGGTCAGGGGACCGGCGGAGGTCGAAGGCCAAAAATTGTCGGACATGACCGGGGCCATTGTCAAAAAATACCAGGTCAATGTACTGGTGGACCGGAGACGGGAAAAAGGGGCCCCCGTTGTGTTTGAACCGAATCCAAGTTTTCAGAACCTCTTCGGAAAGATCGAAAAAAAACCGGTGGCCGGGTCCTTTGAGACGGATTTTACCATGGTCCAGGCCGGGTCCCTGTTAAAAGCCAATAAAGGGTATCTGATCCTGAACATTGAACCCCTTTTGATGAACCTGCCGGTATGGGAATGCTTAAAACGAACCCTCCAGGATTCCCTGCTCCAGATTGAAGACATGCCGGACCAGGCCGATTACGGCATGCCTTCCTTAAAACCGGCCCCCATTCCCTTGAATGTAAAGGTGGTGCTGGTGGGCGGGTATGAACCCTTCCGGGTGTTGCAGAGTGCCGACTCCCAGTTCAATAAAATTTTTAAGGTCAGGGCGGATTTTGATTATGAAACCCCCTTCACCCCTGAGAATGCCCTCAATTACGCCCGGTTTATCGCCAGGGTATGCAAAACCGAAAACCTTCTGGATTTTTCTCCGGACGGGGTATGGGCCGTCATCGAATACGGCTCAAGGCTTGCCGAAGATCAGCGCAAACTCTCGCTCCGGTTCGGCCATATCCACGGACTGTTAAAGGAGGCGGAGTATTGGGCCAAAAAAGACAAGGCCCGCCTGGTTTCAAAGGACTATGTGATCAAGGCCGTCAGCCGGCACCGGTTCCGCCATAACCTCTATGAAGAAAAGGTCATGGAAGAATTTGAGGACCAGTCCGTTCTCATGGATGTAAAGGGCGAGGTCGTGGGCCAGGTCAATGCCCTGGCCGTCTATGATATGGGCGATATCGCCTTTGGCAGACCCACCCGGATCACCGCAGAATCCTATATGGGAGAACCCGGCATCGTCAATGTGGAACATGAGTCGGATCTTTCCGGTGAGACCCATGACAAGGGGGTCATGATCGTTTCAGGTTACCTGGGACGGATGTTTGCCCGGAATTATCCCTTGTCCGTGAGCATCAGCATTACCTTTGAGCAGAGCTATGAGGGCATTGACGGGGACAGCGCCTCTTCCACGGAACTCTATGCCGTTCTGTCAAGCCTTTCAGACATTCCCATCCGCCAGGAAATCGCCGCCACCGGGTCCGTGAACCAGAAAGGGGAAATCCAGGCCATCGGCGGGGTAAACGAGAAAATTGAAGGGTTCTTTGATATTTGTTCAAGAAAAGGCCTGACCGGGAATCAGGGGGTCATGATCCCCGGGGCCAATGTTAAAAACCTGGTCCTGAGGCCGGATGTGGTGGAGGCCATTTCCAAAAATCAGTTTCACCTTTACAGGGTCAACCACATTGAAGAAGGGATAGAAGTCCTGACGGGTGTTTCCGCAGGAAAACCCGATAAAGCCTTCCGCTATCCCAGGGATACGGTTTTTGGTAAGGTCCGGGAAAAGCTGAAAAAATATCACGAACTCTCCCTGCGATTTGGGAAATATTAAATCGGAATTCGGTTTCGAAAAACCGGAATAAGCCTTTGATCGCTTTTTGATTGCTTCTTTTTTCCGGGTTTGTTAAGAAAAACCAAATTTTAACGAAATTACGATTCTTCGATGAAAAAGCTGATATCTGCATTTATTTTTTTCTGTCTTTTATCCTCCTTTGCCGGAGCCGATGATGATGTATTGCGGTTTCAGCACCCCATCCATACAAACGCCTATAACAACAGCCTGATTCAGGACCGGGACGGTTTTTTGTGGATCGGATGCGGAAACGGTATTCTCCGGTATGACGGCTATGAACTGGTATCTTATAAGGCCGGGGAGGGTTCTTTATCCTCCAATTATACCCCCGGACTTTTTGAGGATGATGAGGGGTTGCTCTGGATCGGGTCCATGGGCGGGGGCCTGAATGTATTTGATAAAAAAACCGATTCCTTTACCTATTATAAACACGACCCCGGCATTGCTTCCAGCCTTGCCGGAGACCAGTTTAACTGGGCGCCTAAAACCATTGCCCAGGACCGGGACAAAGCCCTCTGGATCGGTACCGCCACGGGCCTCAGCCGGTATGATAAGCGAACAGGAATATTTGAAAATTTTCGGCATGACCCCGATGATCCCGGCAGCCTGGGCCATAATTCCATATGGACGGTGATTGCCGGCCCCGACGGCGTCATCTGGATCGGAACCGAAACGGGCCTGGATGCCTATGACGGGCGGACAAACAAATTCATCCATTTCCGGCATGATCCAGACGATGATGACAGTATTGGGGAGGGCCGGGTCTATGCTGTTGAACCGGGTGATGAGGGGATTCTCTGGATTGGAACCAGCCTTGGGGGGCTGAACCGGTTTGACCGGGCCACCCAAACATTCAAACGGTATATGAACGACCCTAGGAATACGAAAACCATCGCCCACAACGAAGTCTATTCCATTACAAAGGCCGGGAACGGTGATTTATGGCTTGGCCGGTCCTATGCCCATGCCGTCGGGCTGGAACGGTTCAATCCGGAAAAAGAAATTTTTACCCTTTTTAAGAATGATCCCATGGACCCGGATTCCATCCGGGGGAATATCGTCATGAGCTGTTTTGAAGACCGGGCCGGGATCTTATGGATTGTTGAAAATACGGGGTTCATCGACAAATATGACCGGAACATGAAGGCTTTCAGTCTCTTCCAGCACCGGAAAAATGATGAGACCTCCCTGAGTTCAAATGTGGTCCCCACCATCCTGGAAGACAGCAAGGGCCGTATCTGGCTGGGAACTCAACTGGGGGGCCTGAACCGCTATGACAGGGAAAAAAAGGAATTCAGGCACTATGTGGCGGATGCGAAGAATCCGGAAGGAATCACCAATAATTATATATTCTCCATCCTGGAAGACAAGGATCAGAACCTCTGGGTAGCCATGAATGACGGGGTCCACGGGATATTTAACCCGGATACGGGGAAATTTTTGAATAAATATAAAAATCCCCATGCAAAAGCCGTGGCCCGGGGGATGATCCAGGACCGGCTCAATGACAATATCTTCTGGTTTGGAACCGAAACCGACGGATTCTTCAGGTTTGAAAAAGACACGGGCCGGTTCAGGCAATTCATCAACCATCCCGATGATGCCCAAAGCCTGAGCGTCAACAATGTCATCAGCCTTTTCCAGGATGGGGACGGGGATCTCTGGGTGCCCACCCAGGGGGGAGGCCTGGATCTTTTTGACCGGGAAAAGGAAAAATTCCTGCATTTCAGGACAGACCCCGGCGATCCCTCCACCATCAACGGAAATACCGTCCGGGCCTGCTTGATCGACACCCTTGGCAATTTCTGGGTATCCACCGATGACGGCGGCCTGAACCGGTTTGATAAGAAAACGGGTGAATTCAAAAGGTACGGCAAGGCCCACGGCTTTACCACCAGATCCGTCAAGGCCATACTGGAGGATGACCACCGGAATCTATGGCTCAGTTCGGATGCGGGTCTTATCAAATTTGATATCAAAAATGAAGCCGTCGTAAAAATATATACCCAGGCCGACGGGCTTCAGGGGGATAATTTCAGTGTTTACCCCACCAGTGCCTTAAAAACCCGTGACGGCCAGATGTGGTTTTCAGGATTGAACGGGGTAAATGCCTTTTATCCGGAAAACATTCAGGACAATTCCCATATCCCTCCCGTGGCCCTGATATCCATCCGTCAGGGAGATAAAAACCTTTCAGAGGGCAGCGTCCCCAATACCTTGACGGAATTAAACCTGGACTGGCAAGATAATTTTTTTGAATTTGAATTTGTGGCTTTGAATTATTCACAACCGGAAAAAAATCAGTATGCCTATATTCTGGAAGGATTTGAAAAAGAATGGAACCATACCGCCGGCAGGCGGTACGGCAAATATACCAATATCCCCGGCGGCCGTTATGTGCTGCGCCTTTTCGGGTCCAACAATGACGGTGTGTGGAATGAAACAGGGGCTGCCATCTCCATAACCGTTGCCACCCATCCTTTGAAAACCTGGTGGATGATCCTGGTCTATCTGGTATCCGGGATCGGGATTCTGGGTCTTGCGGTCAGGCTAAGGACCGAAAATTATGAAAAAAAACTGGCCCGGGAAAGGAAGATCTCGGAACAGCTCCGGTTCATTGACAGGATGCGGTCTGAAGTGCTGGAGCAGCAGAAGATCGTTGAAAAAAATTTGATCCGGGCCCGGGATGACCTTGAGGCCATGGTCATGGAAAGAACCTGTGAACTCACTGCGGCAAAAGAGGCTGCCGAAACGGCCAACAAAGCCAAAACCCAGTTTCTGGCCAATATGAGCCATGAAATCAGGACCCCGTTAAACCTCATCCTCGGGTTTTCCAAGGCCCTTGAAAAAGAAATCCGGGACCAGACTCAGCAGGAGTATATCTCAGCCATCCGTTCCAGCGGCAAGACCCTTTTGGCGCTTTTAAACGATATTCTGGATCTTTCAAAAATCGAGTCGGACAAATTTACCATTCATTACAAGGCATTCAATATCCGCCAGTTGTTTCTGGAGATCAACCAGATGTTTGTAAAGATCGCCGAGCAGAAAGGCTTGATATTTAACCTGGATATTTCACCCCAGGTTCCGGACACGCTTATCCTGGATGAGAACCGGCTCCGGCAGATTGTCGTGAATCTGGCCGGAAATGCCGTGAAATTTACCGATAAAGGCTGGGTTCACCTCAGTGTGGACTATGGGGCCGATGCTGTGAAAAAAGGGTATGGAGATCTCCTGATCCAGGTCCAGGATACGGGCATGGGGGTCTGTGAGGAAGAAAAAGAGGCCATCTTCGATATTTTTTCCCAGCAGGAACACCAGGATGCCAATAAATATGGGGGGACGGGCCTGGGGCTCACCATTGCAAACCGTCTGGCAAAAATTATGAACGGCGCCATTACGGTGGAATCCGTTCCGAACCAGGGCAGCCGGTTCCTCATCCATCTCAGAAAGGTTGAGCAGGCCTGCCTGACCGGTCCGGGTCCGGAAGGGGTCAAGGCCATGGATATCTATTTTGGCAAGGCCTGCATCGTGCTGGTGGATGCGGTGGAAGCCAACCGCTGCCTGATGTCTGATTTCCTGGAAAACTATGATGTTGAGGTCACCCTTGCCGATCATATTTCAAAACTGCCTGACATCCTGAAATCCGGAAGGATCGATCTGATCATATGGAATATTTCCGAAGGGAATTCTTTTTCAGGGCCGCTATCGGCCTTTAGAACAGGCCCGGCCGGAGAAACCGTCCCCTTGATGGCCATTGGGAATGTCTCCCCGGCGGACAGAGACTCCTGTGATCTTGTTCTTGAAAAACCCGTGTCAAAGGAAACCCTTTTTAATTCTCTGAAGCGTTTCCTCAAGCATGTTGACCTTAAACCCGACGAGATTATGGAGCAGGCATTGGGAAAGGGCGCCGGCCATTTCCCGCCCGAAGCCATGGATCGTTTGCAGCAATTAAATGAAGAGCTTGAAATCATTGAAAAAACCATGTGGAGCGACCTGAAACAGGCCATGGTGATAGATGCAATTCTGATTTTTGCAGATGCTTTAAAGACCCTGGCAGAGAAATTTGAATATCCCTATCTTCACCGGTATGCCGATCGCCTGGCCCGGCAGGCCGGAAAATTTGATATGGCAAAACTGCCTGTCAGTCTGGACCATTACCCTATAATAGTGCGGCAGGTGAGGCAGATCATAAATGATTCAACCGCTCGATCATAAGTCTGGAGTTGATGCGATGAAAACCCGAAAAACACTGGTATTGGCCGTGGATGACAATCCACAGAACCTTCAGTTCCTGGGTAAGCTCTTGTCTGATAACGGATATGAAGTGGGAATGGGCCAGAGCGGTTCCCAGGCATTGAATTTTGTTAAAAAGAACGAGCCGGACCTCATCCTTCTCGACATCATGATGCCGGAGATGGATGGGTATGAGGTGTGCCGTCGGCTCAAGGCCAACCTTGCCACCCGGCATATCCCCATCATTTTTCTCACGGCAAAAACCGATTCAACGGATATTGTCAAGGGATTTGACCTGGGAGGAGTGGATTATGTCACCAAACCCTTTAATACGGCGGAACTCCTGGCCAGGATCAGAACCCATGTGGAAATCAAGATCTTAAGGGGGCTTTTGCCCATCTGTTCAAAATGCAAAAAAATAAGGGATGATGAAGGGTTCTGGAAACAGGTGGATTCCTACCTGGAGGAACATTCTGAAATTGTCTTTACCCACGGGATCTGCCCGGATTGCCTCACCGAACTCTACGGGGAAAAGGACTGGTTCAGGAAAAGAAAATAAATCCGGCCATTCATTGCTTTTTAAATAGATGGCGTTATGTTACAAGCATGATATTTAATAATAAAATGTGGAGCTGATATGAGCAAAATTATAGCCTTGGCCGGAAAGGGCGGAGTCGGTAAAACAACGGTTTCGGCCCTGATTACCCGATATTTTACAAAACATCACAAAGAACCGCTGCTGGCCATCGACGCAGACCCCAACAGCAATCTCGGGGAAACCCTGGGATTGAAAATTGAAAAAACCGTTGGCGATATCCGTGAGGATTTTATGAAAGATCCCCAGGGCGTGCCTTCGGGCATGGATAAAATCGTATACCTTGAAATGCTCATGAACCAGGTTCTGGTGGAGCACCAGGCCTTTGACCTCCTGGTCATGGGCCGCCAGGAAGGGCAGGGATGCTATTGTATGGTCAATAATATCCTGAACCGGTTTGCCGATGAACTGGAGAAAAATTATACCTATCTGCTGGTGGACAATGAAGCCGGGATGGAGCATTTGAGCAGGAGAACCAGCGGCCGGGTGGATATGCTCCTGCTGGTCACCGACTATGCCCTGAGGGGGCTCAGGGCCGTGGGAAGGATCAATGACATGCTGGGGGATCTCAAATTGTCTGTGGGGCACAAAGGCCTCATTGTCAACCGGGCGCCGGAAACCCTGAGTCCTGCCTTTCTCGAAGAGGCGGAACGGATCGGGGTTCCCATATTCTGCACCATTCCCGATGATCAGAACCTGCTGGATTTTGATATGGAAAGACGGTCTCTCCTGGATCTGCCCGATGATTCTCCGGCTGTACTCGCCATCCAAGGGCTGATGGAAAAGGTGAAAAAAAATATTTAGGAGACCATGGGCTATAGTTTTGATTCTAAGGATGCAGAATCCTATGACGCCTGGTTTTCCCAGGCCGGAAACCGGTATTGCCTTAACCTTGAAATCAATTTATTGATGAGCCTTCTGGCGCCTGAAAAGGGCCAGAGGATCCTGGATATCGGCTGCGGAACCGGGATCAGCCTTGAACCGCTTCTGGATAAAGGGCTGAATCTGACCGGGATCGATCCTTCCGTCCATATGCTGGATCTGGCCGCCCAAAAATTCACAACCCGGGTGGATCTTCACAAAGGCTTGGGTGAGGATCTGCCCTTTGACGACAATTCCTTTGACGCCGCCTTTTTTTTTACCAGTCTTGAATTCATGGACAGGCCGGCCAAAGCCATTGAGGAAGCCTGCCGGGTTGCAAAGGACAGGGTGGTGATCTGCGCTCTCAACCGGTATGCACCCCTGAATATGGCCAGGCGGGTCAAGGGTTTTTTTGTGCCCGGCGTCTATGCCCATGCCGCTTTTTTCAGCATCTGGGAATTGAAACGGCTTTTGTACGGGATGCTGGGCAATGTCCCGGTCCAATGGAAAACCACTTTGCAGTTCCCCTTTGCCGGCAGCCGGACGGCCGCCTGGATTGAACGCAATAAAATTGTTCAGAAATCCATCTTCGGAACAATGATCGGTATGAAGATCAAGCCTGTTCCGAAATTCAGGACAAAGGCCCTGACCCTCAAGGTCCGGGAGCGGAACGCCTATAACCCTGCCACCGGTCTTGCCACCCGCATGAGGTCCTAGAAATGGAAACGTTGATCTATGAAAAATTCAACGATAAATCCGTAAGATGCGGCATCTGCCGGCATGCCTGTGTGATCCGCGAGGGGAAAAGAGGCATCTGCAATGTCCGTGAAAACCGGGACGGCAGGCTTTTATCCCTGGTCTATCCCCAACTCATCGCCAAAAGCATAGACCCCATTGAAAAAAAACCCATCTTTCATTTAAAACCCGGGTCTTTTTCCTATTCCGTTGCCACGGTGGGATGCAATTTTAAATGCGCCTTCTGCCAGAACTCGGATATTGCCCAGATGCCTTCCGATACCGGCGGCCTGATCCAGGGAAGGGAGACGGCTCCGGAAGAGATTGTGCAGGAAGCCCTCAGGACCGGATGCGAGAGTATCGCCTATACCTATACGGAACCCACGGTCTTTTTTGAACTGGCTTTTC
This sequence comes from Desulfobacula sp., assembly GCA_023701135.1. Lineage (GTDB taxonomy): Bacteria > Desulfobacterota > Desulfobacteria > Desulfobacterales > Desulfobacteraceae > Desulfobacula. The sequence goes on from JAMPXP010000006.1 coordinate 71,872, forward strand.
ATACGGCAAAGCTTGCAAAGGAAAACGGTCTTTACAATATTTTTGTCACCAACGGGTATATGAGTCAAAAGGCCCTGGAAATGATTTCACCCTATCTGGATGCGGCCAATGTGGATTTAAAGGCCTTTACCGAAGGGTTTTATAAGACCTATTGCCGGGCAAGCCTTGCGCCGGTCAAGGAAAATATCCGGCACATGCTGGACCTGGGGATTCTTGTGGAGCTGACCACCCTTTTGATTCCAGGGCTCAACGATGACCCGGAAGAGCTCGCCGCCATGGCCGGATACATTGCCCGGGATCTTGGCCCGGAAACCCCCTGGCATATTTCACGGTTTCATCCCTGCTATCGCTTGACGGACAGACCGTCCACCCCGGTATCCAGTCTTATGACGGCCTTTGAAGCAGGCCAAAAGGCAGGCCTTTATTATGTTTATACGGGAAATGTGCCCGGCCTTTCGTCGGAAAACACCCTTTGCAGGTCCTGCAAAACCCTTCTGGTGAGACGCCATGGATATCGGATTGAAAATCGTCTGCTTCCCGGCGGGGTTTGCCCCAATTGCAAAACCATTGCCCATGGCATCTATTCATCCTGAAAAAGAGAGATTTAATAATTACGATGATTGAAAATATCAAAGAAAAAGTCCTGGTTTACGGCCGGATGATCAAGTTTTCCCACACCCTGTTTGCCCTTCCCTTTGCCTTATCGGCTGCGGTATTGGCCTTTGAGACCCATCCGTTTTCCTTTTGGGCCCTGTTCTGGATTCTAGGGGCCATGGTGGGGGCAAGATCGGCGGCCATGGGATTTAACCGGATTGTGGATGCCGGGATAGATAAAAAAAACCAAAGAACCGCATCCAGGGAAATCCCCAGCAATGCCCTGTCCAAAAAAGAAGCCTATGGGTTTGTCCTGGCATCTTCCCTGCTATTTATCCTGAGTGCCGCCATGCTGTCCCGGCTATGCTTTATCCTGTCTTTCCCGGTTTTGTTTTTTTTGTTCTTTTATTCCTATACCAAGCGGTTCACCCGGTATTGCCATCTCTTTCTCGGGTTTGCCATATCCCTTGCCCCCATCGGCGCCTGGGTGGCCATTACCGGAACCCTGTCCGCCGGGGTTGTCTTTTTAAGTCTCGGCCTTTTGACCTATATTGCCGGGTTTGATATCCTTTATGCCTGCCAGGACATTGATTTTGATAAGAAGGAAGGGCTCTTTTCCCTGCCGTCCGTCATGGGCCCGGAAAAAGCCATGAAAATTTCCGCTGTGTTGCATGGGGTTTCTTTCCTCTTTTTGTCAGCCATGTATCCCGGATTTGGCATGCACCCGGTTTTCCTCATATTCCTGGCCGTGATCGGTGTTCTTCTGGTCATCGAACACTACCTGGTCCGGCCCGACGATCTGACCCATATCCATACGGCATTTTTCCACATCAATTCCCTTATCTCGGTTCTTCTTTTGGCCGGTGTTCTGACCCAGGGCCTTTTGAAATAATGACGGAGAAAACGGATTTCATCGTCAAAAGGCTTCAGGATAATGGCTTCCAAACCTATTGGGTCGGGGGCGCGGTCCGGGACATGCTTTTGCATAGACCATCCGGTGATATCGATATCCTGACCCGGGCATCCATTCCTGACATCCAGGCGGTTTTTTCAGATCAAAAGGTCAGGGTAGTGGGCAAATCCTTTCCCCTGTGCATCATCAACGGCATCGAGGTGTCCTCGGGCCGGGCCGGGGCTGATGCGGCCGGCTTTCCTGAGTCGGACCTGGCCCGGCGGGATTTTACCTTCAATGCCATGGCCCTTGACCCTGTTTCAAAGAAGATCATTGATCCCTTTAACGGGCAAAAAGATATCAGGGACCGGATCATCCGGTTCACCCAGGATCCTTTGAAAAGAATAGCGGAAGACCCGGTCAGGATGGTCAGGGCCTGCCGGTTCCTGGCCCTCATGGAAGGATCTTTTTCCCTTCCCACCCTGGAGGCCCTGCAGGTTTCCAAAGACCTGCTCCGGGGGACGGCAAAGGAGAGGATCGGCCGTGAAATCCTGAAGGCCATGGCCCTGGAAAAGCCGTCCCTGTTTTTCAGGTCACTTCAAACCACCGGGCTTTTGTCTTATATTTTTCCAAGCCTGGACCGCTGCCTTGACCTTGACGGCGGCCCCCATCACCGGGAGACGGTGTTTGACCACTGCCTGCTGGTGGGGGATGCCTTGCCGGCAAGATTTCCCGTTCTAAGACTGGCCGGGTTTCTCCACGATGCCGGGAAATTCGATGCAGCCGTCCTTGAGGACGGGGCCCTCAGTTTTATCGGCCATGAAAACCACACACAAGCGGTGCTGAAAGATTTGATGGACCTGAGGTTTTCGGTGCAGGACAGGGAATATATCATGGCCCTGATCAAAACCCATATGCGGCCCCTGACCGATGCTACCACCCCTAAGGCTGTCCGTCGCCTCCTGGCCCTGCTGGATGGCCACGGCCTTTCCCACCGGGATTTTATGCGGATGCGGATAGCGGATAAAAAAGGGAACCTGGCCAAAAGACCCTATACCCTTTCCGAGATCCGGATACGGCTGAAACGGCTCCTCGCTGAGATGGATGGATCCAAGGCCTTAAACGTCAACAGCCTTGATATTTCCGGTCATGAAATCGCCGGTCTCTTGAATATCCCTCCCTCGCCCGAAATCGGAAGAATCAAAGCCCTGCTCCTGGAACGGGTCCTGGATGACCCCCGCCTGAACCGGAACGAAGAACTGAAAAAATTATGCCTCTCCTTTCAAATAAAAAAATAATCCTGTTTTTCGGCTGTTTGACCATTTTTTTCCCCGGCTCCTTTGTGTTTGGATTTCCCGGCGTCATGGCCTCACAATGGCAAACCCTCTTTCAGGTCAATAAAGCCGAGATCGGCCGGCTCATGTTTTTCATTCTGGCCGGAACCGGGTTCTCCATGTATCTGGCCGGAAAGCTTCAGGAAAAAATCCCGGCCCGTTTCATGATTTTTACCGGCTGCCTTGCCTGTTCAGGCGCCATGGTCTTTGTGGGGCGGGCATCTTCCATCATTGACGTGTATATCTGGGCCTTTTGGGAAGGCTTTTTTACCGCCTTTGTCTATATCCCCTGCCTGACCCTGTATCAGAAAATGTTCCCGGAAAACAAGGGGCTGGTCACCGGGATTCTGAACCTGACCTTTGGCGGTTCGGCCGCCGTCATGTCTCCTGTTTTCACATATTTTCTGGTTTCAAAAGGCTATGCCTTTACCTCTTATTTTTCAGCCCTCGTTTCTGTTTTGCTGGGGGCTTCGGTGGCTCTTCTGATCAAGCTTCCCGGAACAGGAGACGCGCAAAACGGCCCGCCGGTTTCCACCCTGTCCCTGGTCCGGACCATCAGCCTTTCCCCTTTCCGGTTTTTATGGTGTACCTGGGCCCTGGCCGGGGCGGCCGGGGTTTCCCTGATTGTGCTGTCTTCTTCCTTTGGCGGGCAGTTGGGATATGACGTCACCCAATATGTCTATATATTGACGGCATTTAATATTTTGAACGGGCTGGGCCGTCTGGTCTGCGGCAGGCTGGCGGACCGGTATCCCAAACAGAAGATCCTCATGACGGTCTACCTCATGGCGGCCGGGGCCTATTTTCTGATGCCCCATTTCCAAAATCTTTATGCCATAAGCTTTTTTGCCTGTTTCATCGGTCTTGCCTTTGGCGCTATGTTTACGGTGTCGGCGCCCCTTGTGACGGAAGTCTTCGGGCTTGAAAATTTCGGAAAGGTTTTCGGTCTTGTGTTTACCGCCTATGGGTTTTGTGCGGGATTCCTGGGCCCCTGGGTCTCGGGGCTCATCCTTGATGGGACCGGGTCTGATTTCAGGGTTGTCTTTACCCTGTTCGCCTGTTTTTATCTTGTTTCAGCCCTCTTGATTCTGCAGGTGAAAAAGCAGGAAAACGGCGATGTTCTATAATCCCCGGCCGCCGGTTCAGGCGGGTTCGACGGGGATGCGGATGATAAAGGCAGCTCCCTTGCCCGGCTCCGATTCGACTTCAAGGCTGCCTTTATGATGGTTGGTAATGATGAAATAGGACACGGACAGGCCCAGGCCCGTTCCCACACCGATTTCCTTGGTTGTAAAAAAAGGCTCAAATATCCGTTTCCGGATACCATCGGGAATGCCGGGGCCGGTGTCCTCTATGCGGATGACGGCCTGGGCGCCGACCCGGCTGAGGTTTACGGTAAATTCAGGGGGCCGGTCCGTTTCACTCATGGCCTGGGCCCCATTGGACAGAATATTTAAAAAGACCTGTTGAAGCTTACTGCCGTCGCACAGGACAGGGGGCATGTCCTTCTCATAAACCCGGGTGATTTTGATGGTCTTGAAATTGATTTTATTTTTAGGATCATGGCCGGCGGAGGCGAGGTCAATGGTCTTGTCCAGGAGTTCGGCAAGGTCGGCCCAGGAAAAAGCAGAAGAGCTCATTCTTGAAAAGGACAGCATATCGCTGACGATGCCGGCGGCCCTGCCGGCGGCCTGACGGATATTGTCAAGGATCAGGGGAAGGTCTCTTCTTGCGGCATAGGCCTTGATATCTGAAAACCGGATGCCGGTATCTGTGGCAGCGGTTTCATTGGCCGGAAGGTTGGTTAAGAGCCTGTTTTTCAGGACATCGGTATTCCCGATAATGCCGGACAGGGGATTGTTGATTTCATGGGCCATGCCTGCGGCCAGCCCTCCAACCGACATCATTTTTTCCGACTGGATGATCATTTCCTCGATCCTGATTTTTTCCGTGGTATCATCAATCCGGATGACGGCACCCTTGGCAGTATGGGTGACCAGGGGGTATACCGTTATATCTTCATATCGCTTTTCCTTTTCAGGGGTTTCCATGACCCTTGTCTGGGTATAGGGAATGCTGTCCCTGAAGGTCTTTTCGATCATTTCGGTTTCTTCGGAGGTAAAAGGCAGCAGATCCGTCAGCAGTCGTCCTTCGGCGGCCCTGGCCGAAATCCCGGTGGTTTTTTCTATTTTTTTATTCCATTGGAGGATTTTCATGTCCTGATCAATGGCGATGAGGGCCGAAGGCATGGAATCGGTGATGTTTTTCAACATGTTCTGGACGGTCACGGTTTCCTGCATGGCCTTTTTCAGCTTTTCTTCCTTTACCATCCGGTCTTCCACCATCTGGTTGGCAAGCTTTCCCAAGAGTTTGAACTCATTAAATATCAAAAGGCTCTCATTGATCTTGATATCTGATACGGCGGCTTTCCGGAAAAAATCCGTAAACAGATTCATTCCCTGGTAGAGCCGGTTGGTGATGAAAAAGCCAAAGATGAGCGAAAGGATGGCCAAAAGGAAGGAAAACCAGAGGATGATCAGGATATTGCGTTTCAATTCGGCATTAAAGGCTGATTTTTCCATTTCAATGATTTTTTCAATATCATCCAGATATACCCCTGTTCCCATGATCCATTCAAAATCCTTGAGAAAGACGGCATAGGTTAATTTGGTGGCGATCACACCGGTGGACGGTTTTTCAACAGGGTATTCAACATAGGCCATGCCGTTTTTCACCCCGATATCAATTAATTCCCGATAGACCGCCCCGATCTCCGGAGTCGTTTCCCGGATTACATTTTTCCGGTGAAACCGGTCCAGGGGGTGGCTCAGGCAAAACCCGTCCTTTTCAAGAATAAAGGTGTACCGGTCCTTATCGGCCGAGGGTTGTGATATCCGGTCAAGGATCTCACCCTTGATGGTTTCTTCCATGTCTTCCACATAAAAACCGGCGCAGATGGCCCAGTCAAAGGGTTCGAAATTTTTCACACAAATGATTTTCAGGTGGTCGATGCCCAAGGCGCCGGGTTTGCTCCACCGGTACGGGTAAAATCCCAGATCCTGTTTCCGGGCAAGGGCCAGGATATCCCGGACCACAAAATTCCCCTCCATATCTTTCATGTCCAGCATATCATGGCCTTCCATTTCCGGGATATCGGCGTTTAAAACAGTGGCCCCCTTATGGTCGAAGATAAAAAAATAGCCTTTGCCGTTGTCCCATTTCATGGTTCTCAGGGTTTCGATGATTCTGGATTTGAGGACGTCTTCCGGCACGGTATTCTTATCCGTGCCGTAGATATGGGAGGCAAGGGCGTAGGCATCCTGGATCTTTTCCCGGACAAGGGCTTTCACCCTTTCTTCCGTGCTTGATTTTTTGTACTCGATAAAACTGATGGTATTGTTGATGTCATCCTGCAACCTGGTTTTATAGAGGGCCGTATGCTGCTCCCGGATTTTGACAAGTTCGTCCTTTTGTTTATGATATTCTGAAAAGATCCAGAAAGAGCCGATGGTGGGGGCAATAATCAGGATGGTGACCAACACGCTCAAAAATCCGGTGCCTGACAGGGAACGGGGATCTATGATATTTCTGAAATTCATTGCAATGAGGGCATCAGATATTTAATATGGCCTATTTGGCCTGACCGATTTAAAAACATAGAGCAAGATATATGTGTAAAATTTTTAATTGTCAATAAATCAAAAGGGTATAAACATATTCATGAAAATGCAGAACGACTGCCTGCCCTGTATTGCCAGGGGCAGCCTGGATGCGGCAAGGCTGGCCACAGATGACGAAGCGCTTCAGCGCGAGGTGGTGAAGGCAGTGCTCAAAGAACTCATCTCCTGTGATATGAACTATCCGCCGCCGCTCATGGCCTTGTATATCGGCCGGACCGTCAGGGAAATCACCGGTGTAGCCGACCCCTATGCCCGGCTCAAGAAAAAATACAATGATTTTGCCTTGTCTCTTTTTCCGGCTCTTGAGAAAAAAGCCATGGCTTCGTCCTTTGATACGGCTCTTCGGTTTTGTATTGCAGGCAATATCATTGATTTCGGAACCCATGCCCGGGTGGGCCGGCAAAAGGTCCTGGATACCATTGACCAGGCCCTGGCCATGGACATCAACGGAGACGGAATTGCCTTTGAAAAAGCCTGTAAAAAAGCGGACAAGATTTTGTGGATAGCCGATAATGCCGGCGAAATCGTGTTTGACAGGCTCCTGCTGCAGAAGCTGGATTGCCGGAAAATCATTTATGCGGTCCGGGGAGGCCCTGCCCAGAATGACGCCACCCTGGAGGATGCGGAATACGCCGGTCTGACCGGCATGGTGGAGGTGACGGATACCGGGGCCGCCATTCCGGGTGTGATCCTTGACCATTGTTCGGAGGATTTTAAAGGGATCTACACAGGGGCGGACCTGATCATTTCCAAGGGCCAGGGCAATTTTGAAACCCTGGATCTGTCTGACAGCCGGATCTTCTTTCTGTTCAAGGCCAAATGCCGGGTCGTGGCAGACCATGCCGGGTGCAGCCTGGATGATATGGTCATTAAAAATTTTAACAAAAGCCCTGTCGGATAAAAATTTTAAAAATGCGCTTAAATGACTTGCAACCCGGGTCAAGCAAAGATATAAGTACCTAAAATATAAGGGTAAAGGCAGAATTACAGCGGAGATGAAACTGCTCAAGAGTTCGGAAAACCGCTATTCTGCCTTTAAGATTTTAATAAGAAATGAATTTAAGGGTGGAAATTAAAGGGTATCGGCAATGAGTGAGGTTGTACTGATCAATATTACAGGCAGGGACAGGAAAGGGCTGGATGCAAAATTTACAGGGATATTGGCGGAATACGGGGTCACCATCCTGGATATCGGCCAGGCCGTCATCCATGAACATATTTCCTTCGGGATATTGGCGGAAATTCCGGATCCCCTGGATTATTCCGCCATTTTCAAGGACATGCTGTTTGAAGGCCACAATATGGGGCTCCACATCGATATCACCCCCATTGACAGCCAGGACTATGAAAAATGGGTCCACGACCACGGCAAGGAGAGGCGGGTGATCACCCTTCTGGGCAGAACCATCTCGGCCCGCCAGATCTCGGCCGTGGCCGCCATCATTGCCGAGAATCAACTGAATATCGACAGCATCAACCGGCTCACAGGCCGGATTTCCCTGAAACAGCCCCAGACCAATCCCAGGGCTTGCGTGGAAATGTCCGTCAGCGGAAAACCCCTGGACATCATCGGGATGCGGAAAAAATTCATGGAGATTTCACAGGAAACCGGGATAGACATCTCTTTTCATGTGGATAATATTTACCGGAAAAACCGGAAGCTGGTGGTCTTTGACATGGACTCCACCCTGATCCAGGCCGAGGTCATTGTGGAACTGGCAAAACTTGTGGGGGCCGGTCAAGAGGTGGACAGGATCACCGAAGCGGCCATGCGGGGGGAAATGGATTTCAAGCAGAGCTTCAGAAAACGCGTGGCCCTGCTGAAAGGGATCCGCCAGGAACAGCTCGCCAGAGTGTCAGAGGACCTGCCCCTCACCGACGGGGCCGATTTGGTTACCAAAACCCTCAAAGGCCTGGGGTATAAACTCGGTATCCTGTCCGGCGGTTTCACCTTTGTGGGGGAATACCTTAAAGAAAAGCTGGGCTTTGATTATATGTTTGCCAATGAGCTGGATATCAGGGACGGGGTGGTGACGGGCGAGGTCGTGGGGGAAATTGTGGACGGCCAGAAGAAGGCTGCCCTGCTGAGGCAACTGGCCCAGAGGGAGAATATAACCCTGGAACAGACCATTGCCGTAGGGGACGGGGCCAACGACCTCCCCATGATCAGCATCGCAGGATTGGGGGTCGCCTTTAACGCCAAACCCCTGGTCCGTCAGAAAGCTTCCAATGCTATCTCAAGCGTTGGTCTGGACGGCCTTCTTTATCTTTTGGGCCTCCATGAGCGGCAAATCAAAGACGAGGTCCGGCAGTCGGCGGAATATTCCTTTGGATAAGATGCAAAAGCTGGCCCGGGATGTGAAACGCCTGGAAAAAGAAGTGGCCGCCTGCACCCGCTGCGGCATGTGCCAGGCCCATTGCCCCTTGTTTGAAAGGACAAGGAAGGAAGCCGATGTGTCCAGGGGAAAGCTGGTCCTGATTAACGGCTTGATTGACGGCCTGTTCAAGGACGCTCAAGGGGTCAGCGAGCGTCTGCAGCGGTGCCTTTTGTGCGGGTCCTGCGCCCACGGCTGCCCCAGCGGGGTGGATACGGTGGGCATTTTCATCCGGGCCCGGGCCATCATTGCCCAATACCTGGGGCTTCCCTTTACAAAAAAACTGCTGTTTCAAAAAATTTTATCCAGTCCTGAACGGTTCAACGGGTTCATGAACCTGGCCGCTGGTTTCCAGAAGATCTTTTTCCGGGAGGAGAACAATGCCCAGGGCACTTCTTGCGCCAGGATCGCCTCCCCTCTGCTGCGGCACCGCCACCTGGTTCCCTTGACGGAAACCGCCTTTAACCGGAGCCTTCACCACCAGGATGTCCGGAAGGAAGGAAAGGGGGTAAAGGTGGCCTTTTTTGTGGGGTGCCTCATTGACAAGGCCTTTCCCGGTATCGGCCACAGCGTGGTGGATGTCCTGGACCATTTCCGGGCCGGGATTTTTATCCCTGCAGACCAGGGCTGCTGCGGGATACCGGCCCTGGCCGCAGGGGACCTCAAGACCTTTGAGACCCTTGTCCGCCACCATGTGGATCTTTTTTCCGCAGAAAAATGTGACTACCTGGTAACGGCCTGCGCCACCTGTTCTTCCACCATCATCAAATTATGGCCCGCCCTGATGAAGGACAAGGACAGGGAATTGTTCAAAAAGATCCAGGCCCTGGCCGAGAAAACCGTGGACATCAGTTGGCTCATGGACAAACGCTTTGACCTGTCCGCGGCGGTTCCCGATTCCGGAAAAAAGCATGAGGTCATCACCTATCATGATCCCTGCCATCTTAAAAAATCCCTGGGTGTTTTTGAAGAACCCCGCCGGGTCATCCTGGCCTCGGGCAATGACCTCCGGGAAATGAAAAACAGTGATGCCTGCTGCGGCATGGGGGGGAGTTTCAATCTCATGCACTATGATCTCTCAACGGGGATCGGTCAAATCAAAGCAGAGAACATTATCGCCACCGGGTGCACCATCGTGGCCACCTCCTGCCCGGCCTGCATGATGCAGATCTCGGACATGCTGGCCAAAACAGGACAGCCCGTCCGGGTGAAGCATCCGGTGGAAATCTATGCCGAGGCGCTGCCCAGGGAATAATAGGAGGTCGGGTCCGCCACCCCGGCCTCGGCAAATCCTTTTTTCCGGTGAAGGCAGGAATCGCAGAAACCGCAGGACCGGCCCTTTTCATCGGGATCATAACAGGAAAGAGTCAGGCTGTAGTCCACTCCCAGCCCCAGTCCAATCTTGATGATCTCGGCCTTGGACAGATGGATCAGGGGGGTTTCGATCTTCAGGAGGGTTTCCTTGGTGACCCCTGTTTTGGTGGCCAGGTTGGCCATTTTCTCAAAGGCCGAGATAAATTCGGGCCGGCAGTCGGGGTAGCCGGAATAGTCCACGGCAGTGACCCCGATATAAATGGCGGACGCCTTTAAAACTTCGGCCCAGGCCATGGCATAGGAAAGAAAGATCGTATTCCGGGCCGGGACATAGGTGACGGGGATCTCGTCCTGTTTCAGGTCTTTGACAAGGCCGTGTTTGGGCACCTGTATCTCATCGGTCAGGGCTGAACCGCCAAACTGCCTTAAATCAATATCAATGATTTTATGGACCCTGGCGCCCAGGGCCTTGGCGATTTTTACGGCAGCCTCCAGCTCAACGGAGTGTCGCTGCCCGTATCTGAAGCTCAAACTGTAGATGTCCCTGCCTTTTGATCTGGCAATGGCCATGGCCGTGGTGGAATCGATGCCCCCGCTGGAAAGAACAATGGCTTTATCCGGCATGGGTGTTATACTCCTCTCTGGTCCGGGGTCCAGATGATTTTATGCTGCTGCAGGGACAGCCTTGCATGAAGATTGTCCTCAATGATCCGCCGGGCCAGGGCCTCGGGTGCGATAAGCCCCAAAACCGGGGACAGATGGATTTTTTTCTGGGGCATCCCGCTTAATTTCTGTTCAATCATGGCCTTGGCAAATTCATAATCTTCCACGGAGCCGATGACGAATTTGATTTCATCCTCTTTGCCGAGATAATTCAGATTTTCCGGTAAGAAGGTATGGGATTCTTTGCTGGATGGGCATTTGACATCCACGATCTTGATGCAGGCTTCCGGAACGTGCTGGATGCTGAGGCTGCCGTTGGTTTCCAGAAGCACCTGGTAGTGTTTTTCCAGGAGCAGGGCGATGAGGGCCGGGGTCGCCTCCTGAAGCAAGGGTTCCCCGCCCGTGATTTCAACCAGGTTGCAGTTATAGGCCCCGACCTTGTCCTGGATCTGTTCCAGGGTCATGGAATGGCATTCTTCTTCGGCATACCGGGTGTCGCACCAGGAACAATTGAGGTTGCAGCCCGAGAGCCGGACAAAGATACAGGGCAGGCCGGAAAAAGTGGATTCCCCCTGGAGGCTGTAAAAAATTTCACAGACATTCAGCCGCATTTATTCCTCCCAATAGGCAGACCCGCATCCGGGGCTTTCAAATACCATGATCTTTTTAACCTTGGTCGATTCGGTGTTCAAGCGCAGCGAGAGTTCAATGAATAAGAATTTGGAAAGGTTTTCCGATGTCGGGTTGATGGCCCCGAATTCGGCGATATCGTTGAGATTGGTGTGGTCCAGCTTGCTTAAGACATCCTTTAAAACCCCTTTCACATCCCGGAAATCAATGCCGATGCCGAGCTTGTTCAGTTTTCTGCACTGAATATAGGCCTCGATGATCCAGTTGTGGCCGTGCAGGTTGGAACAATTCCCATCATAGCCCTTCAGCGCATGGGCTGCTGCAAAATGATCCTTTACATAAATTTCATACACACCCGGCATAGGGCCTCCTTATCCCATCATTGATCCGAAAATATCACCCATAAACTTTGTTCTAAACCGGAATTGTCAAGGGGGGATAAAAAAAGCCCTTTTGGGTGTTGAATATTCCTTACCCTTTTTGGACCAGGCCGGCTAAAAATCCGGAAAACGGTTCTATATTCTTTCTTAAGCTTGCTTCTTCCAGGGCGGTCATATAATGATTCCGGGTGTCAAGTGGAATGACCGTCCATTAAAATTGAATATTTTTAGGTTTTTGTGTCCAGCGGTCTTTAGGTTATCCGGTTGTGTCGTTTTTAGGTTTTTGTGTTGCAGGAATGTTATTAGCCGCCAACTTGTGGTGCTTCGAGTTTCGTCACGGCTTTTTTCAAATGCTCATCGATAACCAAGCCGATTGTGTGCTCACTCATCTTACCACTATGCTGTGTCTTTGCTTTTTCTAAGAGCAAAAGGATCTCTTTCAAAAAACCAACCTCACTGGTAAGTTTCCCGTTGAATCCATGGAATTTGTATCTTTCATCAAAAACATACGCAACAGTTCTTCTCTGATCCGGGGTTAGCTCAAGGAAAGCAGTTACGAAGTCAGAGGGAAGGATATAGGCAAGTATTGGGACCTCAGAAAATTTGTTATCCTCGTGGTTGCATAGAATCAAAGACCTACAGAATTTGTTCGTGTCTTCCTTCATTAGTTGGAGAAGATCTTTGGCCTCGGATGTGTAGCTTTCAAGGACGGCTTCCTCCTCTTTGTCCGAAATGTACTTGATAAGCCCTTTAAACATGTCATCATCCTTGGAATGAAAGCCAAGGCCACCCCATGATTCAGTATCTAATGCAAACAATCGTCTGGTATTTTGCTGCAATAGATGTCCATGTTGCTTAAGCTGATCTACGTACTGCTTGGAAAACGCAAAAATTTCACCTTTAGATTCACGGTACAGGCCAATATCTGAAAGCCAAAGGAGTAAACCAGCCACATGTTTGACCACACCTATTTCAGTGTATGTCTTGGCCCGCCATTCAGAGTCCACCTTTTCCAAGACATTCTCAAAATCGGAGTCGGGCAAGTCCCTTCCATGCCATAGTCTCACCCAATTGGGCTGGTTTTCAGATTGAAAATATTTGCTGTTTCTGATAGCCGCTTCGATCTCCGCAGATGCAATGAATCCTTCATCAAACCAGGACTGCCAAAGGGATTCTTGAAATATAGTGTCGTACAAATCGACACCGGTATATTTTGTCCTGACATCCAGGTATTTTTGATATGGATTGGGCTCTTTTTTCCTCACCCCTATAGAAAAGTATAGACTGCTCCTGAATTTTGAGATTTCATTGGAGCAGATTGTGCCGCTCATGATCTCAAAAGAATAGACGAGAAACAAGGTCAAGAAATGAGAGACAAACGCTTTATTGTTTGTAATGTCGTCGGGAAGTTTTACAAAAAGACGGTCGAAATCCCATAGTGCGTGCTTCAGGATTCTGAGATTTCTGTAGCTTGAGCTGTGATAAAGCAGAATTACAAGTGATTTGTTCTCATCAATCGCCTTTTTTGCTTTCTCACATTGAAGCTGAACGACAAAATGGCTGAGAGCTGGTGCTATTTCTGGCTTTATTTCAAAAGTCTTCCCAATAAGCTTTTCTTTAACTCGTCGGTACGCACTGAACTTTGATTCGTCTATCTTTTCTCTTTCCACAATCTCGTTTTCATTAGCGACGAGAATTACCTTGAATTCACCATGTTCGACAAATTTGTTAATGTATCCGAGGAGGTGACAGATTGGGATTGCACATCGTTCAACGTCATCGAACACCAGCACTTTCCCTTCAGCGGATTTCAGTGAATCAAGGAATTTTTCGTTCGGAACGCCAACTGTAAGGGTTCCATCTGATTGACCATCGCTGTCAATGTCCACTTTTACCGTTGCCTTAAGTAAACCCTTAGTCAGCATTCCTAACAGTTTTACGCTCTTAGAAGCTAGCCACGGGTGCAACTGCCTGAAGAATTCGCTTTCGATGTCCTCAACTGATGTGACTCCGTAGAGACTGACATAGAGATGCCCCTGGCCTTTATTCTGCAGTTCATTCAGACATTCCTGAATGAACCATGATTTACCCGTACCCCATAATCCCTTGATGAGAACTGCATACTCGGGCGAACTGTTGAGGAGGCAATAGTAGGTGAGGAAATCACGAATATGCTGATTATCAGATGCCATAGCTAAGCTACCCTCCTTGTTGGCTAATCGGCCGCCGGATCACCTGTTGACCGAGGCCAAATTTATTTGGCTGAACAAATAATTATACAGACCTGTATCTCCCAGGATTTCGAATGATATCCGGCCAATCAATTGAACAGTGGATCGATAAATTCCATATCACTGATTTCTTCGACCTGCAAATTTTAAAAGCATCTTTATACATCCCAAATTGGGCCGATAAAAGCCCATCAAATGTAAGGGTCTGCGCCAAAGCCCGGAGATTGATGCTGACTGTTAAACGGCCCCCAGTATCCGGAAGACAGGCCTATTCCGTCTTGTAACAGGCGGTGATTTCACCAAAATACAGGGTATGATAGTCCTTGTCCGAATAGAGGCTGCCGTCATAGGCTGCATCCAGAAATTTTGGGTCCATGGCGGTTTTGTAGACGATTCTGCATTCAAAATGATAGCCCGGAATATCAATGACCGGGGAGGCCACGGTTTTTCCGGGGACGGTTTTCAGGTTGCATTCCTTGAATTTGTCAAAGTCCTTGCCGGATTTGGTTCCGCAGAACAGGACCTCTTTTTTATAATCCGAGGTGGGAACACTCACCGTGAAATGATCTGTTTTTTCGATAACGCCAAAGGTGTGGCGGGATTTGCGGACCGCCACCATGAGCACGTCTTTTCTCCAGATATGGCCCATGGTGGCCCATCCGATGGTCATGGTGTTCACGGCGTCGCCTGCTTTTACCGTGAGAAAAGCGCCTTTTTTGATGATTTCCATTGCCTCTTTGGCAATGTCCATTGGTGATGTTATTTCCGTCATGGGATGTCCTTTATGTATGGGTTACAAATGGTCTTCAGGGCCGGTTCCGGCCCTTGTGGTCTTCAATATAGCTTCTGACCCGGCTGGCCGGCTGAAAAATGCCGTAATGGCCTTCGCACAGGATATCGGCCTGTAAATTCAGCAGTTTTTGCATGGACCGCTGATAAGCCTCCAGGTCGGATAAAAAATGCGGATCAAAGGGGCCGTGGAGGTCCTGGCCGAACAAAACCTTTTTGCCCTCCGATTCAACCAGGACCGATATTGATCCGGGTGTATGGCCCGGCGTGTGGATGCAGTGGAAATCGTATGCGCCTATCCTGAGAACCGTGTCTGATTGGAATCGTTGGTACAGCTTGACGGGCTCATAGGTCAGGCCGTACCAGGAGGCGGCGGTCCGCCCGTCACGGCCGGGTTCTTCAATGGGAACGGCGTCGGATTCATGGGCATAGAACCGGAGGTCCGGCAATTCCCGGCTTAATGCGGCGCAGATAGCGGTATGGTCGATATGGCAATGGGTCAGGATGCAGTGCCGGATATCCTCGAACCGAAGCCCGTGGTCGTTAATCCTTAGGATCATGTCAAGGTCCATGCCTGCATCAATGAGAACCAGCCCCTGGCCGCTGTCCACCAGATAAACCGAGCACTCGTTGTCGCCCACATGGTAGATGTTTTTAAGAATCTGCTCCATGGATAAGCGAATAATCGATTTTTGACCTGCCGTCAAGCCGGAAACACGGCATCCCAAACAAAAAAGCCGGTCACCATGGGATCACCATGAGTACCGGCCCTTGTATAAGCTTGGTAGCGACGCAGGGAATTGAACCCCGGACCCTGCGGATATGAGCCGCATGCTCTGACCATCTGAGCTACGTCGCCATGAACCAAAAACCCGGCAAAATTACCACAGGAAAACGTTTATTGTCAATATGTATTTTTAGTTCCCTGTCGCTTTCTCAAATCCCACCACCTTGACATTGAAATTCTGAAGTTTTTCAGGGAGGTCTGAAAAGACGATCATAAAGGGAACCCCGGCCCCGGGTTTGATATTCATATTGGAATTATGGGCTCCTTCCTTGACTTCCAGAAGCTTCATGATTTCGGCAAGCTTTCCGGATTTCAGCATTTCCTCCGTGATGATGTTCCCACAGAAGGCCTTTTGGATTTTAGCCGCCGGGATTTCCTTGGTGGATAAGGTTCCCTGAACTTCAATATGGTTGAAGACAAGGCCGGAAGGATTGTCCACCCGACCTGTAATCACAAACAGGGTGCCGGAGGCGGTATTGGAAACAAATCTGCCGTTCACGCTGCTTTCATTGGGGACCGGTTTTGCGTCCTTGGCGGCTGAATCCGCATGGCCCAGGTATTTTTCAAGGAAAGGAACCTTGAAACCAGACAGATGGGGAATTTTGTATCCGGTCATGATGCTGGCCACATAGGCCCCGGCCGTCAAAAAGAAGATCAGCACCAGCAGTAGAACAGGCAGGCTGAGAACGGATTTTTTCTTCCGTCTGGATCTTCTTTCAGGCAGGTCCATCAAGGGAGCGGATTTTTCCAGGAGGGATTTTTCTTTTACCGGGTCTTTTTGATCCGGTTCTTCTTCGACGGATTCTTCTCCGATAAGGTCTTCCTCATCCGGCGTCTCATCCGGTTCAGTGTCCTGTTCCAGGACGGCGTCGTATTCTGAAAAATCATCTTCCGGGGAGAGCTCATCCAAATTTTTTTCAGAATCCGTTTGCTCAAGGGTGAGGGTCTCTCCTTCCTCAAGGATGTCCAGGCCGGGTTCGTCCGGGGCAATGGAAAGGCCGTCATCCTCTTCCATATCAAATTCCAGTTCGAATTCATCATCTTCTTTTTTGGTCACGTCTTCTTCTGCCGGGGGACCTTCCGCTTCCCCGGACGGGCCGGGGTCATCAAAATCCATTTCCAGGAAATCGGTATCCTCTTCGATTTTGAGGTCGGGTTCGATTTCATCCATGTCGAGGGTGAGGTCTTCCGGCTCATCTTTCAGGGATTCAAATTCAATTCCGTCAAAGTCGGTGTCCTGATGTTCATCCGCCTCAATGGTAATATCTTCTGAAATGTCATCGGCTTCAAATTCAAATTGGTCCTGATCCGGTTCGTTTTCACCGTCTCCGCCATTCAGATCAAATTCATTCTCGTCAAAGGAAAATTCCTGGTCTTCCATTTCAAAATCAGGGATGTCGGCCAGGGCCGGGGCGGAATCAAAATCCGCCACAGGGGCAGCGGGCTGTTCCGGTTCCCGGGGCAGGGGATAGGCTGTGAAAATATCTTTGCAGACAGAACAACGCACCTTTGAACCGTTTTCTGCGACAAGAGAATCATCAAGGGTGAAACGGGTTGAGCATTTATTACAGGTAATAATCATTGGGCTCCCCTTATTCTAAAGTTTTTCTAAAGCTTCAGGTCATAGATGGCAGGAAGGTTTCTATATTTTTCATTATAGTCCAGTCCATACCCGACAATAAACCCTTTTTCAAGGGAAAAACATGAATAATCCACATCAATTTTTACATTACGCCGCTCATGTTTGTCAATCAGGGTGCAGATTTTAATGGAGCGGGGGTTTAAGGATGCCATGGACTCAATGATTTTGATAAGGGTCTGGCCGGTGTCGACGATATCTTCCACAAGAAGGACGTCCCGGTTTTCCAGGTTCAGGTCCGGTTTTTTGGTAAACACCA
This sequence comes from Desulfobacula sp., assembly GCA_023701135.1. Taxonomy (GTDB): domain Bacteria; phylum Desulfobacterota; class Desulfobacteria; order Desulfobacterales; family Desulfobacteraceae; genus Desulfobacula. The sequence continues at coordinate 89,439 of JAMPXP010000006.1, forward strand.
GGTTGCCGGTGGAGGACGTCCCCTGGTAGGAAGAGGCGCCGATGAGATCGATTTCGTGGTCAATGGTGATTTTCCGGGAGAGGTCTGCAAGGAAAATAAAGGACCCCTTCAGTATCCCGACCAGCACCAGATCTTTTGCTTGATAGTCAAGGGAAATCCGTTGACCTGTTTTTTGAATCTGATCCTGGATGTCCTGTTCAGATATCAGGGGAATGAATTCAGGCATATTATGGGTTATAATCCTGTTTTTTGAAGTTGTCGGATAATCTCTTGCTGCTTGGCCGTCAATTCCTTGGGCATGGTGATATTGACCACCACAAAGAGATCGCCGCAACCATCTCCTTTCATCTGGGGAATCCCCCGGCCGGGGATACGCATTTTGGCTTTATGGTTGGTGCCGGCCGGGACCTTCAGGCTGAGGGTCGTTCCGCCGGGAGCCGTCACTTCCAGCGTGTCCCCCAGCAGGGCGCCGGTGAGGGGCACCTGTTTTGAAACCAGCACATCATTGCCTTCAACCGTAATGCCGTCTGAAGGGATAAGCCTGGCCCGGATATAGAGGTTGCCTGCCGGGCCGTTGTTGGGGCTCATCTCTCCCTTTCCGGCCAGCCGGATTTTTTTGCCTTCGGTCAGGCCCTTGGGGATATTTACCTCAATGGCCTTGGTGCTGCCGTCCTGGCTGATGGTGATGGTCTTTTTGGTGCCGTTCATGATTTCCTGGAGGGTCAGGGGGATCTCGTATTCAATGTCCTTCCCCTTGGCCGGGGGTCTTTGCCTCTGGCTGAAACCGGCCTGGCCGCCACCCTGGAAAAACGGGTTGCCGCCCATGCCGGAGAAACCGCCTTGCCGTCCGCCCCTTCCAAAGGAGGCCCCTCCCATGGATCCGCCGAAGCCGAATTCCTTTAAAATATCACCCAGGTCAAAATTCCGGAAAATGTCTTCCTGGGAAAACCGCTGCTGGAAACCGGCCGACCCGTAAGTGTCATACTGGCTTTTTTTCTCGGGGTCGCTCAGGACGGCATAGGCTTCACTGATTTTTTTAAATTTTTCTTCCAGCGATTTGTCCCCCTTTGTTTTGTCGGGGTGATATTTCATGGCAAGCTTTCGATAGGCTTTTTTAATTTCCGCTGCATCGGCATTTTTTTCAATGCCTAAAATTTTGTAATAATCATCGGCCATAGCTGATTTCCTTTACCCATATAAATCCAATTCATTTATTTTTGTTTATTATAGTAAGTTTGAATCCTTTCAAGTCAAGTTTTTGATCTGTTTTGAAAGGCTGAAATGGCCACCATGAGAACCGAAATGGCGGCCGGGGTCATCCCGTCGATCCTGGAGGCCTGCCCCAGGGATGCAGGCAGGATCTGCCGCAGTTTTTCCTTTAATTCATTGGAAAGGCCGGGGGCCGCGGTATAATCAAAATGTTCCGGTATCCGGATTCTTTCAAGATCCTTGTATTTTTTGATTTCATTCTGCTGGCGCTGGATATAGCCCTCGTAAGTGATTTCGATTTCAGCCTGTTCCTCGGCCCTTGGCGGCACCGGGTCCGGCGGCGGGAACAGGGCCTTGAGGGAGGCATAATCCAGTTCGGCCCGTTTCAGCAGTTGTTCCAGCTTGACCCCGTTGGTGATGGGGGTTGTGCCCCGTTCCAGAAGAAATGCATTGACGGCTTCCGTGGGTTTGACCACGAGGGTTTTGATGCGATGGATTTCTCTTTGGGTCTGCTTCTGTATATCCTCACAGAATTTCAAGGCCTCGTCATCCACAAGGCCCAGCCCGTTTCCGATGCGGGAGAGTCTTAAATCGGCATTGTCCTCCCGGAGCAGGAGCCGGTATTCGGCCCTGGAGGTAAACATCCGGTAGGGCTCGTTGGTGCCCCGGGTTACCAGGTCGTCCACCATCACCCCCATAAAGGCTTCGGAACGGTCCAGGACAAAGGGAGGTCGTTTCTGAACCGAGCAGGCGGCGTTAATCCCGGCCCAGAGACCTTGGGCACCGGCTTCTTCATAACCGGAGGTGCCGTTGATCTGCCCGGCAAAAAACAGGCCCTTGATTTTTTTGGTTTCAAGGGTGGGGAAGAGTTCCAGGGGATTGATATAATCATATTCAATGGCATAGGCCGGCCTCATGATCTTTGCCGCCTCAAGGCCCTTGACGGACCGGACCACCTGGTACTGGATCTCCAGGGGCAGGCTGTTGCCAAGGCCCGAGGCATAGATTTCCTTGGTGTGAAGACCCTCGTATTCCAGGATGACATGGTGGCTTTCCCGTTCCGGGAATTTGACGATTTTGTCCTCAAAGGAAGGGCAGTAGCGGGCGGACCGGCCCTTGATATGCCCCCCATAGAGGGCCGAATGCTGAAGGTTCTGCCGGATAATTTCATGGGTTTTGCTGTTGGTCCGGCCCATATAGCTGGGCACCATGGGGTTGGTGACGGCTTTTGTGGAAAAGGAAAAAGGCTTCAAGGCCTCGTCCGAAGGATGGACCGCAAATTGTGAAAAATCAATGGTATCGGCATGGAGCCGCGGCGGGGTCCCGGTTTTCATCCTGCCGACGCTGAAGCCCAGATCGGCAAGATTCCGGGCAAGGCCGATGGATGAAAATTCTCCGGCCCTTCCGGCCTGGATTTTGGTGGCCCCGATATGAACCGTCCCCTGCAGAAAGGTTCCCGTGGCAATGACAACGGCTTTGGCCGAATATTCAAACCCGGTCTGATCCAGGATTCCGGTGACGGTCTGCGCTTCGATCCTGAGTTCATGGGCCATGGCCTGTTTTAAATCCAGGTGTCGGGTCTGCTCGATGACGGCTTTCATATTCCTGGAATACAGGCCCTTGTCGTTCTGGGTCCGGGTGGAATGAACCGCCGGGCCCTTGCTGGTATTCAGGGTCTTGTACTGGATGGCGGAAGAATCGGTGATCTTGGCCATCTGGCCGCCCAGGGCGTCAATTTCCTTGACCAACTGCCCCTTGGCCATGCCGCCGATGGACGGGCTGCAGGGCATGGAGGCAATCTTATCCATATCAATGGTCAAAAGAAGGGTGGCGCATCCCATGCGGGCCGAGGCCAGGGCGGCCTCGCATCCGGCATGACCGGCGCCGATGACAATGACATCATATGCTTGGGTATCTGAATTCATGGCGGCAAAGTATATCCTTGCCCGGGGATTTGGTCAACCTCGGGGGTGAAAAAGGGCTTTATAAGGACAGGATTAAATGATAGGTTCAGGGAAAGCGGGCCTGAAAAGGCCATTCATTTTTACGGGACAGGACCATGGACAAAAAAAAGCGGTATTCGGATTACAACGCCTATCTAAGGGACTTATTCGGTGAGCGGGTGCAGAAAATTTCCATTGACGCCGGGCTGTCCTGTCCCAACCGGGACGGGCGGCTTTCCCGGCTGGGCTGTATCTACTGCAATGAAAAGGGCTCGGGGTCCGGCTTATCGGAAAAAGGCCTGTCCATCCGGGAGCAGATCGAGGCCGGGAAAATCGGGAGCATGAAAAAATATAAGGCCAAAAAATTCCTGGCCTATTTCCAGTCCTATTCCAATACCTATACCACGGTGGACCATATGAAGGCCCTCTATGACGAGGCTCTTTCCTGCGAGGGCATGGTGGGCATGGCCATCGGCACCCGGCCCGATTGCATAGACCCGGAAAAGCTGGACCTGATCCAAACCTATACCAAAGACCATCTGGTCTGGATCGAATACGGGCTCCAGTCGGTTCACGACGAGACATTAACGCGCATCAACCGGGGCCATACCTTCCGGGATTTTGCCCGGGCCGTGGATCTCACCCGGAACCGGGGCATTCAGATCTGCACCCATGTGATCCTGGGGCTTCCCGGGGAAAACCGGGAAATGATGCTGGAGACGGCCCGGACCCTGGCCGACGGCGGCATCAACGGGATCAAGATCCACCTCTTGTACGTCATCCGGGGAACCCCCCTTGAAAAGCTCTGGCAGCGAGGGGAGTATAGGCCCATGGAACAGGCGGAATATGTGGAGATGGTCTGTGATTTTCTGGAATTGCTGCCGGAGCCCATCATTATCCAGCGGATCACGGGAGATCCCCACCCGGACGAGCTGAGGGCGCCCCTGTGGGCGGCCCGGTACCGGGAAACCTTTAATCTGATCCAGGACCTGCTTGAAGCAAGAGATACCTTCCAGGGCAGGCGCTATATTCCGGGGCGGTAAGGCGTTACTGGGCCAGGAAGCGGTGAAAATGTTCAGACATATGGCTTTCCAGGACCCCTTCTTTTTTTTCCACAATCAGGCATTCGGTGTCTTCAAGGCCGTTGACCAGGTTCAGGCCCTCTTCCGCCGGCATGACCATGAGGGCCGTGGCCAGCCCGTCGGCAAAGGTGCAGTCCTTTGCGATGACCGATGCGCTCACAATATGATGGTCCACCGGAAAACCGGTTTTCGGGTTGATGATATGGGAATAGGTTTTCCCGTTCATTTCGAAGAAATTCCGGTAATTGCCGCTGGTGGCAATGGCCTGGTTGCTGAGCCGGACGATTTGATACAGGTCCTGTTTGGAATTGTCCTTATCGGGTCTGCTGATGCCCACGGACCAGGGCTCTCCTTTCTTGTTTGTCCCTGCTGCATAAAGTTCTCCGCCGATTTCGACCAGGACATCCCCGATGCCCGAGGCCCGGAAAAGAGAGGCAAGGGCGTCCACACCGTATCCCTTTGCAATGGAGCTTAAATCCAGGGTAAGGTCGGCATCCTTGGCCAGGGTATGGTTTTCCAGGAACCTTATATGGTGGAACCCGGTTCTGGACAGGGCCAGACGGATTTCTTCGGGCCCTGGAATTCTGTTTTCGGTTTTTTTGGTGCCGAATCCCCAGAGGTCCACAAGGGGTTTCACTGTTCCGTCCCAGGCCCCGTGGGTGATTTGATACAGCCTTTGTCCCGTTGAAAGCACGGCATAGAAATCCGAAGGAACCTTCATCTCCGCGCCCATCTCCTGCCGGTTAAACAGGGAGAGCCGGCTTTCAGGATCAAACATGGAAAAGGTTTTGTTGATGTCACGGAGGCACATATCCACCCGGGTCTGCAGGGAACCCAGGTCCTCGTTTTTACCGGCCAGGAATTTGATGGTGTAAAAGGTGCCCATGGTCTGGCCGGACAGGGTATATTCGGTCTTGGACTGGAAAGCGAATCCCCGGGGCGGAAGAACCAGGAAAAGAAAAATTCCGTAAACAAGAATCGATTTCATAAATTTCATAGGAAGCCCCCTTGATGATATCTTTTTGAACTTAATATAGGTATCCTTAGGGGATTGCAAGGCCTTTTACCTTTGGCCGGAATGCCTCCGGGGCATGAGGGTAAGGGCCGGACCCTTTGAAAACAGGAGACCATGGAAACCAGAATCGTCAAATTGACCCGGATACCGGTTGAACTGCATAAAATTTTAAAATTTGAAAATCTTGCGGCCAGCGGCGGGGAAGCCAAGCATATGATTGCCGAGGGACGTGTAAGGGTGAACGGCCAAATTGAAACCCGAAAGCAGAAGAAGATCTATCCCGGGGATGTCATTGAAGTCGAAGGCTGCCGGCTTGAGATGGAAACAGCGGCCGCCACCTGAAAGCAGATGACGGCGGCGGCGGCCGCAATATTGATGGAATTTTTTTTCCCGGACATGGGGATATGCACAAAATCGTCGCAGGTTTCCCGGACATGGGATGAGATCCCGTACTCCTCATTGCCGAAGACAAGGATGGTGTTGTCCTGCCAGGGAAACTCGTGAAAGGCCCGGGCCTTCTCCATGGTTTCAATGCCGATGATCCTGAACCCGGCCTTTTTTTTTATCAGCAGGCATCCGGCCAGGTCGACCGTCATTTCCTGGTCCACCCATTTCTCCGCCCCCATGGCGGTTTTCCGGACTCCGGGATGGTCCTTTCCCAGGGTATGGCCCAGGATGAGGGAGGAAAATCCGGCAGCCTCGCATATCCTGAAAATGGAGCCCACATTATAAAGGCTCCGGATTCCGTCCAGGGCCATATGGCAGTTGATCTTCCCGGGAACAGGGGACCGGCCGGCATCCCCAATCCGCACCGGCTCAAGCAGGTCATGATCCCGGAGGACCCGGCCCGGGGCCGACCGGTGAAGGTGAATCCGGTCGGAAATGCATTCCATCCACGCCCGCATGTCGCCGGTGGTGGGCGTAATAAAAGCCTCCATCCCGGTCCAGGCCAGGATGTCATTGTATTGCCGGGCAAAAAGCGCCAAGGACGCCGAATCCATGCGGTTGGTGGTCAGTTTCTGATAGAATCCGGCCAGCCATTGGACCAGCCGCCTGTTCTGATTTTCAAGGGAAAGGGATAAAAATTTTTTTTGGGTAAAGGGAAAACCATCCATTTTGCATCTCCGGAGATTCATATAGCCGGAATTTTATATCAATAAATAGGACGTCAATAAATAAATTCTTTTAATATATTTTTGTGACTGCCGATAAACATATTATGCGGAATCCAACTCGATTCCCGATTTTATGAAGGAGAATCACCATGAGCAGCATTCAGAGCGGGTCCTTAACGGCAGGCCCATCACTAAGGCAGAGCGCCTTGTCTGACTCCCAGTTTTCAAGCTATGTGAAAAAGCAGTCCTACAGCGCCTATGAACGGCTTGATGCCGGATTGACCATCAAAACCAGGGAGGGGGATCTGGTGACGCTGTCATCCAATACCTATTCAAAGCTGGACGCCTATATGTACGACAGCCGGGGAGTGCTGCAAACCGATGCCGGAACGGTTTCCACGGCCCTGAATCAACGGGAAATCACCCTGGAATCCGGGGAGAGTTTCACCTTTTCCGTTTCAGGACATTTAAGCGAGGAAGAACTCCTGGATATTGAGGCCGTTGTCAAAGGAATTGACGGGGTCATTGCCGAGATGAAGGCGGGGGAGATGGATGATGCCCTTACCGCCGCTCTTTCCATGGGGGGGTATGATACGATTGAGGCCTATTCTGCGGACATCACCCATACCAGGTCCTATGCCGTGACAACGGAAATTGAGGCAGCGACCTCGGATATGGAGGCCGACACCACAGGCAGTATGGAAAATTTCTTTGACAGGATGGCTGAAAAGATTGAGCAACTGGATGAAAAATTGGTGGACAAGGCCCGGGACCCCATTGGGGATCTTTTCAAACACCATCTGGGGAAAATGAAGGAAAACCGCGGCCGGGACACATCACTCTACAGCGCCCTTGAAAAGGCAGGGCGGATGATCGATGACCTCATGGGTGCCATAACGGAAAATCTGTTTAAAGATCAATTGTCGGCATCCCTCGGATAAATTTGAGACACCTTTTCAGCGGCCGATATCCTTTACCGCAGGATATCGGCCGCTTTGTTTATGGACCAAATTCCTATTTTGCCGGCGGAGGGGTGAACACCCGCTGGGCCAGTTCATTGTCCAGCATAAGAAGGCCGTGGCCTTCACCGTTGATGAGTTTTAATTTATTCACAATGGTTTCCATGGAGGATTCTTCTTCCACCTGTTCTTCAACAAACCAGTTGAGATGGATCCGGGCGGCATGATCGTTTTCCTTGATGGCAAGGTCCATAAGAGCGTTGATCAGGCTTGTCACCAGCTTTTCATGGTCATGGGCCATCTCAAATACGTCCAGAGCGGATTTGAAATCGGTCTTCGGAGCTTCAATGGCCTTTAGATATACCCGTCCTCCCCTCTCATTGACAAATTCATACATTTTCATGGCATGGGCTCTTTCTTCCTGGACCTGGACCAGGAAGAAATTTTCAAACCCTTTTAACCCGGCGGAATTAAAATAGGCCGCCATGGAAAGGTAAAGATATTCGGAAAACAATTCCCGGTTGATCTGCTGATTGTACGCGTCCTGCAGTTTCTGTGAAATCATGGGACCTCCTTGTGGGTAATGGTTTTAATCATCATGGGGTTTTTTATTTTTTTTGTGTTTGCTTTTGTCTTTGTGTTTTTTCAGCTTGTAGGGGATCTCGTCTTCGGATGCCGGTCGCCAGCCGCGGTCAAGGCTTGCAGACACAAACCATCGGCCGTCGGAATACATCCGGATATACAGATTGTTATCGAAATAGGTATCCGGATTCCTGACCACAATATAAACCCCCAGCCCTGAATCATATTCGAGTTCATGTCCGTCCGGGTGCTTGTGCCGATATCCATGGGCCGGGGCATGGGGCGGGGGGCCTGGTTTGTGATAGTTTTTTCCCGGCCGCGGTTCCTCACGGCCGCGATCCCCCGGATACATCATCATACAGCCGGAAAGAAAAAAAAATCCTGTTAAGAGTATGACGGCGATACCTGAAAATTTCATTTTCCCCCCCTTATTCAAAGTTTATTATCCAAGATACTAATCATCCTTTCCCTGTTTGAAAAGAGATGGTGCCGGGAAAGGACTTTATTTTAGCTCCCTGCACCCGGCTTCTGATCTTGTATTCGTCCTGAGAGTGCACATCATTATGGGCTATGGGGTGGTCTGAAGAATATTTAACAGGAGAGGTGAACATGAAGGTAAAAAATTTGTTTGAACCGGTTTTAATGGGAGATCTGGAACTGAAAAACAGGATCGTCATGGCGCCCATGACCCGGGGCCGGGCCGGGGAGAAAAGAATCCCCAACGAATTGATGGCGGAATATTATTTTCAGAGGGCCTCTGCCGGCCTCCTGATTACCGAGGCCACCGTGGTTTCGGAACAGGGAATCGGCTGGATGGGGTCCCCCGGAATTTATACGGACGAGATGGCGGATGGCTGGAAAAAAGTGACCCAAAGGGTGGGCCCGACAGGGTCATTCCTGTTTCTTCAGCTCTGGCACTGCGGCCGGGCATCCCACAGTGATTTCCATGGGGGTGAATTGCCGGTTTCCGCATCGGCCGTAAAACTTAATGGCGACGGGATTCACACCCCCAAGGGGAAAAAAGAATATGAAATTCCCCGGGCTATGGCAACGGATGAAATCAAGACCATTGTCAAAGATTACCAAAGGGCGGCTGAAAATGCAAAAGCGGCCGGGTTTTCAGGTGTGGAGATTCATGGGGCCAACGGCTATCTCATCAATCAGTTTCTGGATTCAAAAACCAATCTCCGGACAGATGCCTACGGCGGCAGCCTTGAGAACCGGTTCAGGCTTTTAAGGGAGGTGCTGGAAGCGGTGTTAATGGTTTTCCCGGCCCACCGGGTGGGGGTCCGCCTTTCCCCCAACGGGGTGTTCAATGATATGGGAAGCCCTGATTTCAGGGAAATCTACCTTTATGCGGCCAAAGAATTGAACCGGATGAACCTGGCGTATCTGCACATCATGGACGGCCTGGCCTTCGGTTTCCACGGGAAAGGGGAACCCATGACCCTGGCCGAGTTCAAATCCGTTTACAAGGGCCTGATCATGGGCAATTGCGGGTATACCAAGGAATCTGCCGAGGAGCGGATTTCAAAACAGGAGGCAGACCTGGCCGCCTTCGGCCGTCCCTTTATTACCAATCCGGACCTGCCCCTGCGCCTGAAAAACAACTGGCCCTTGGCCCCGTTTGACGATATGTCCCTCTGGTATACGCCCGGAAAAAAAGGGTATACGGATTATCCGCCCTTTGATCCGGCTGCGTCTAAATAGGGCTTGGCCGGGCTTTATTTTTCCTGCCAGACCGGGACGCGTTTTTCAAAAAAGGCCCTGACCCCTTCCTTGGCGTCATGGGTCGTGCAAAGGCGGGCAAAAGCCTCGTTCATGAACGCAAACTGATCCCCATAACTCATGTCTTCGGACTGGTAGAAGGCGGATTTGGCGATCTGAACGGCAATGGGGCTTTTCTGGGCCAGTTCTTCAGCCCATTGAAGGGCCTGGGATTCCAGTTCGTCCTTTGGGACAATCCGGTTGACCAGCCCAAGGGCCAGGGCTTCTTCCGCCTTGAGGAGCTTGCCGTAAAGCAGGAGTTCCAGGGCTTTTTTCCGGCCCACGCACCTGGCCACGGGGAGGACGGGTCCGACACAGTTGAGGCCCACGTTGATGGCGGTGAGGCCCATGCGGGCGTTGTCTGCGGCAATGACCAGATCGGCGGCGGCAATGAGGCCCATGCCGTTGGCCGCCGCCACCCCGTGAAGCTGGGCAATGACCGGGGTTTTGATTTTGGAAATCGTGACCAGCGGGGCTTCCATGTGCTCGATCCATTTCTGGTATTCCACGCCGGATTTGCCTTCCAGCTCATTGACATCAATCCCGGCGCAAAAGGCTTTGCCTGATCCTTTTAAAAGGATGACCCGGACGGAGGGATCGGCATCCAGTTCGCATAGGGCCTCTTTGAGTTCCGACGCCATTTGGCTGCTGAAGGTGTTCATGCTGTCCGGGCGGTTCAGGGTCAGGACGGCGACATGATTTTCTTTTTTTTCAACGATCACCTGTTCAAATTTCATGATAAGCGCTCCTTTGAAAGTTTGGCCGCAACGAAATTCGACCTTTGATTCAAAATCAAAACAGGATGATTATTTCAGATAATGAAGGGAAAGAAAATAGGTTTTTGGTTCTATGGTTCTATGGTTTTTTCCAGGCCGGGTGTACGATATCCTGATTCAGGCGGATATGCATGTCCTTTAGGCTCCGGGGGATAACAAGGATAGATGCAATTTCGGAATGCCCCATGGCATGATATTGGTTTCTGAGGTTGGGAAAATCAGCATGTTTAAGCAGATAGGCCAGGGCATCTATCCTTTGTTCCAGGATGCTTTTTTCTTTTCCAGAGGAACAGAATTTAAAATACTGTTGGATCAGTCGTTCATACTCTTTTTTGGAAGCGGTTTCAATGCAGTGCCGGCTTGTGTCCAGAATCATTTCCATGGATGGTTTTTCGATTTTCGGGAGTCTTTCCCCATAACGGTATATGGCCTGGCTGTCCTTTGCTGAATCTCTCAATTGGCAAGGTTGGCATAGGTCTGAACAATGGTTTCCAATCGGCTTTCAATATAGTCGCAGGCAGATTTGGCCCTATCAAGACTCATGGTCGGGATGTCAACGGCAAGGCCTTTGATTTTGTCTTCCGGTATGTCGGTTATTTTGTTGATGCTGAAGGCATCCACTTCGCCTTCATGGGGCAGAAGGCCGCATCCGCCGACAACACCCAGAAATTCATCATCGTAAAAAACCGGCACAACCAGCTTGAGCAGTCCGGCATCACATTCTTCAATAACCGGTTTTTTGCTCTGCCGGGCCTGGTTTGACAGATTCATATGGGCCACGGCGCAGATGTAACTCTGGCCCTTATCAAGGGATTTGATCACCGGGCAGAGTGAATTGGACCAGTGCTTGTTGCTGGTGATCCGGATGCCGCCTGCATTAAATACGGAGCTTTGAAGGTGATAGAGGGTGACCAGGTCTGATTCAAGGTCGCTCCATTTTTCAATGGGTAAAATATCGGTTAATTGCATTTTTGAGCTCATTCCTTTGCCTTTGCTACAAGGCCTGACATATAATGTGTCAAGGCCTCCTGAACCGTCCGCGCCGCAAGGCTTGTACAATGAAGGTCTTCTTCGGGCAGCCGGTCCATGGTTAAAACTGCTTCCCGCAGCAAGATCCCGGGCCTGCGCAGCCTTGGGCCTTGCCCGGCGCAGACCCGCAACAGGCCGTATCCTTGAACCCGGGCACGGTATTTTTGACCGGCCCCGACATGGAGGAGGGGGCCGACATCTGTTTGGTCATGTTTGAACTGCCGCAGGATCGGCAGCAGGGCTGGTCCCCGGTTCCAAAGACCAGGAGTTCCGTCAGGCTGCCGCAGTCCGCGCATTTGAATTCATACAGGGGCATGTATTCCTTCCTTTGCCGTTACCAGTGGCCGTCTTTGTTGGCGCTCTGGGCGTAAACGGCCCCGCCCTGTTTGAATCGCTGAATCACGTCAATGACCCGGCCGCTCTGGTCGCTCACCACTTTTACCCCGGCGGCGTTCAGGGTCTCGAAGGCATTGGGGCCGCAGAAGCCGGTCAAAAGGACTTCGGCATCCTTGTCGCTGATCATGGCCGCAGCCTGGATCCCGGCCCCCTTAAAGGCATTCTTATTGGTGTCATTGTCAAAGGCCTCAAATTCAAGGGTTTCCGTATCCACCACAAGGATGTACGCTGCCCTGCCGAACCTGGGGTCAAGCTGGGAATCCAGGGATTTTCCCTGGGAGGTCACTGCTATTTTCATTTTATGGCCCTCCTTATGGCCGGATTAATGTCCGCCGCCACCGCCGCAGACCTGGTCATTCTTGATTTCAGACAGTCTGCCGGCAATGAGATCCTTTACCACGGGTTCGATCTCAACGCGCTGATCATCGTGGTATACATTGATCCCGACCTGCCGGAATCCCATGAGGGGCCGCATGCCGATGCCGCCGACCACCAGGGCGCTGACCCTGTTTTCGGAAAGCAGGTTGACCGGGACCATGCAGCCGCCCTGGACGTGTTCCTGGTTCTGAAGGATGGATACTTCTTTGATCTCGCCGTTTTCCACGTCAACCAGGGTGAACACGTCGCAATGGCCGAAATGTCCTGCTCTTGTTCCGTTTAGTCCGCCCTGGCCGTTTGAAGGAATTGCAATTCTACCGTTTTTCATAATTTGATGACTCCTATAAATGATTGAGGATTGGGGTTGCAGGGGTATTGAAAACCGGCAGGGACAGGACTCTGTCCCAGATCTGCCGGACTTCTTTAGCGGCCTGTGAACCGGGGTTGTATTCAAAAATGGTTTTTGTCTGGATCATGGCCTCGGTAAAGGCCGGATCAAAATTTATCCTGCCCGTCACCGCGATATCGGCCTTTTGGGCCAGGTCTTCTATTTTTTGCGCCTGGTCCGGATTCAGGTCATATTTGTTGATGCAGACCATAGCCGGGATATTAAAATGTTTTGAGAGCCGGCCCACCCTTTCCATATCATGGAGGCCTGAAACCGTGGGCTCTGCAACGATAAGGATGGCTGTGGCCTGGCCCATGGAGGCAATGACCGGGCATCCGATGCCCGGAGGGCCGTCGGTCAGGATGAGGTCCAGATTGTTTTTTGCGGCCAGTTTTTTGGCTTCCGTCCGGATGAGGGACACCAGTTTGCCGGAATTTTCCTGGGCAATGCCGAGACGGGCATGGACCATGGGACCGAACCGGGTGTCGGAAATATACCATTGGCCGGATACGGTTTGCGGAAAATCAATGGCATGTTCAGGGCAGAGATCCACGCAGACCCCGCAGCCTTCACAGTCGATGGGGTCGATTTCAAAGGAATCTCTCACGGCCCCAAACCGGCAGACCTCCATGCACCGGCCGCATTGGGTGCAGAGATCCGGGTTGATGACGGCTTCATGACCGCCTTTGAATTCCATGGTCTCTTTAAAATCAGGGTTCAGGATCAGGTGAAGGTCCGCTGCATCCACATCGGCGTCACACAGGACCATATTTTTGGCCAGGGAGGCAAAGGCTGCGGTAATACTTGTTTTGCCGGTCCCGCCTTTTCCGCTTAAAATCACCAGTTCTCTCATTTGCTGCCTTCCTTTTTTTCAACGAGGGCCACGATCTTTTTAAACAGGTCCAGGAATTTGTCCTTGTATTCAGGAATTTTATCTACGATCATCTCTCCTCTGGAATAAATTTGGGCAATCTTTTTATCAAAGGGAATCTCCATGAGGACAGGGATATTTTCCTTTTTTGCATATTGGTTCACGGCGTCATTGCCGATGCCCACTCGATTGATGACGAGCCCGCAGGGAATGCCCAGGATTTTTACGGTTTCAACGGCCAGTTTCAGGTCATGGAGGCCAAAGGGCGTGGGTTCCGTCACCAGGAGGATGAAGTCCGCCTTGTTCATGGCGGCGATGACCGGGCACGAGGTTCCGGGCGGCGCATCAATGAGGGTGATCATGTTCGGGTCCGTATAGGACCGGATCTTTTTGATGATGGGGGGAACCATGACCTGGCCGATGGCGAGCCGGCCGTCGATAAAAGAAATGCCGTTAACGGTCCCGTGCTCGATGTCCCCCAGGGATCTTTCCTTTTCCAGGACGGCGTGTTCAGGGCAGATTTCAAAGCAGCCGCCGCAGGAATGGCAGAGGTTTTCAAAGACCAGGACGTTTTTTTTGAGGACGGCCAGGGCCCCGAACCGGCAGATGTCCATGCATTTTTTGCAGAAGCTGCATTTTTCAAGGTCGATTTTCGGCACCGGGGCAATGACCGGTTCTATTTTATGGATGGACGGATGAAGGAAAAGATGGGCATTGGGCTCTTCCACGTCACAGTCAAAAAGCTGGACTCCCTGGCCGATGGATAGGGCAAGGTTGGTGGATACCGTGGTCTTTCCGGTTCCGCCCTTGCCGCTGGCAACGCTGATAATCATTTGTTCCCGGCTCCTTTTACGGATTTTACCTGATCCGAGATCCGGCTGATCCGGGCCAGGTGATCCTGAAGTTTTTTGGCTTCCGCTTTGCCCGGTATCAGGGGAAACCGCATCAGAACACCCAACCCTTCATAGGCTTCATGAAAATCCTCATCGGACATGGCGCTGAGGACCACACAATTCATCATGGCATTGAGGGTGATGAGGTTCTCCACCAGTTTCTTGGCCGTCATGTCCGGCACCTGTTCGTGAATGATCACAAGATCAATTTTTTTTCCGGCAACCAGGGCAAGGGCTTTTCCAGCCGTATCAGTCCATAGGGTGGTGATTTGATTTTCTGAAAATGAAGCGGTAAGGTCTTTAAACCTATTTTTTTCAGGGCCCACGAGAAGTATCTGGTTCATATAAAGAGGACCTCCTTTAATCCTTTGGTGTTTCCGGCTTATTCCGGTTGATATCCGTCAAGGCGAGATAAAAGGCGCCAACGGCAAGTTCGGCGCAGTGGAAATGGTCTTCAGGAAGGGTTTCCAGAAAACGGATCACTTCTTCGGGGCTGATTTCCCATGCCCTTTCAACGGTTTTTCCCATGGACAGCTTGGCAACCGTATTGCAGCAAGCAGTGGTGTTCATACAGCCGTCCACATAAAAGGAGACCGATTCAATGATATTGTCCTTGCAGATCAGAAAAAATTCAGCCGTATCTCCGCATTCGCCCGTTCTTTTTCCGTATCCGTCCGGCCGTGTAATTCTTTCAATTCTGTCAGTGCTCAAGGCCATTTCAATATATTGCAATGAATGGGAGCTTAAAAAATCACGATGATCCGGTTGCATTCTCATTCCTTTCATAAACATGGACACCGTGGACATAAAGCAAAGGCCATGCCATGGAGGCGGGTTCTATCAATGATTGGAAATTAATAAATGATTTAAAATAGTTATGATAATCCCAGGAGACGGGATAAGGTTGGGAACAGGAGAGAGATTGCAAAAATGCGACTATCATGAAGACGGATCGCTCTGTTTCTTTTTCCCGGATTCTTGACTTGACGGCCAGGTTCCAATAAAGAGAAGGCATGACTGTTTTTTATAAGGATTTTGAGCCTGAGGACCTGCCGGTTCCCGGCAAACAGGTCATGCACCTGATTCAATATGTCCTGCGTGAGGACGTCTCCATGGAGACGCTCAGCCGTCTCATATCCGTAAACCCGGCATTGACGGCCCAGCTTCTGCGTCTTGTCAATTCCGCTTTTTTCGGATTCCGCCACCGGATCAAGACCATTTCCGAAGCGGTGGTGGCCCTGGGTCTGGACCGCCTGAAAAATCTTGTCCTGTGTTTTGCCGTAAAAGAAGCGCTTTCTAAAAAAGAGATTCCCGGGTTTGATGGCGACAGCTTTTGGGAAGACTCGATTCGGAGGGGTGTGGCTGCCCGCCAGATTGGAATCCTCGTAAAGGGGTCTGTTGAAGAGGCTTTTACCGCAGGCGTGCTCCAGGATATCGGATTGCTGGTTCTTTTTTTTATGGAGCCGGAAAAAGCCGACCGGTGGCCTTTGCTGCGGGCTCTTCTGCCCGAAGACCGCCATAAAATGGAAGCGGAACTCTTCCATGCCGGCCATGACAGTGTGGGAGCCCTCCTGGCCCATCAGTGGAATCTGCCGAAATCCTATGTGCTTGCCATGGATCATCATCATCGCCTGTTTTCTGAAACCAGGATAAAAGTGCCGATTCCGCTGCAAGGAACAGATGTTCTCAGCGGTATGCTGCATCTGTCGGATTTATGCAATGCCTTTTATACCTGCCATGATAAATCCGGAGCCCTGATGGGTTTGAAAAAAAAAGCCGGGCTGATGTTCGGCTTAACCGGGGATGAGGTGGCGTCCCTATTGTCAAGTCTGCCGGACCTGGTAATGGACATTTCCAATGTATTGAGCCTGACCCTTGGAAATCAACCCGGGTTTGACAGGATCATGGAACAGGCAGGCCAAAAACTGGTCGAGGACAATATCAGCTACCAGGAACTGACCTGGCGGCTCCAGCGGTCTTTAAAGGAGCGGGATGGATATGCCTCAGGACTCAAAAAAGAACTGGACGCAGCCCGGGAAATTCAGAAGCGCCTTCAGCCTGAGGGCAACCTCTTTAGCGGTATCAGGGCCTTTAATATACCGGCCTCTTATCTGTCCGGTGATTTTTTTGATTATTTTCAAAAAGAAGACGGCAGAATTTATTTCTGCCTTGGCGATGTGTCCGGCAAAGGAACGGGAGCTGCCTTGCTCATGGCAAAAGCCGTATCCATGTTTCGCTGTTTGTGCAGGGTTGTAACGGATATCAGCACGGTTGTAGAGATAATGAACAATGAACTGTGTGAAACAGCCGTCAGGGGAATGTTTGTGACCTTTGTGGGGGGGTGGTTCGATCCCGGGTCCAAAGACCTTATGATGCTGAACGTGGGCCATCCGCCCCCCTTCCTTGTGGATGAGAAGGGGATCATCCGGGTTGAAGCTACTGATCCTCCCCTGGGGGTATTGCCGGGCATCCTCCATCCTGCTAAGCGGTTTTCCCTGAAAAACAGGAGGCTTTATCTTTATACCGATGGGTTTACGGAAGGCCGCCTGAGAAAAGCCGGGTCAAAAATTCTTGAAGGGCAATTGGGGATAAAGGGATTTTTACGCTGGCTGGTTCAGTCCCGGAACCTGTCCCTTGACGAGCAGACGGCGTTTATCCGTGAACAGTGCAGAATCCAACTGGAACCCCGGTCCGATGATCTGACCCTGATGATCCTGTCGGGAGAATAATTTTTTTAAAAATTCCAAGGTGTTAGCTTTTTTATGAGTTTGACCTGATTCAGCCCTTCAGGGGTATGGCTGTATTCCACCACGTCCATGACCTGCCGGATGATATGAACGCCCAGCCCCCCTGGTTTTATCTCCCGGATGTCCCTGGGTTTGATCGAATCGATATCAAAGGGCTTTCCATTATCAACAAGGACAAGGCAAATAGAATCCCTGTCAAGAGTGGCGGTGACGTCAATGCTTCGGGTCGGATCATTTTTACAGCAGTGTTTGATAATATTGGAACAGGCTTCATCAACCGCAAGAATGACGGAGCCGGCCTCTTTTTCAGCGAGTCCGGCGGCGGCAGCGACCTTGGCGGTCATGGCCCGGATCTGTTTCAGATTAGCCGGGTGAGCCGTAATGCGGATGTGAATGTGATCAGATGCCATAAATCACGAACCCCCTAAAAAGGGTTAATGTATTGAAAATGTCAAAAGGGTTAAATCATCACTCCTGCCTTCGGTGTCGGCAAACCGGTCCACTGCGTTTGTAATGCCCAGGCAGATGGACTCCGGATCATTGGGTCCGGACTTGATGACCTTTAAAACCCGGTTTAATCCGAACAGCTCTGACAAGGTGTTTTTTGCTTCAATCACGCCGTCCGTAAAAAGGGTGACACTGGCGTTTCCCTCAAGATCAAACGTTTCCTCATGGTATTCGGCGTCCGGAAGGATGCCCAGGGGCGGGCCTTTTTTCCCTTCGTCCCCCAGGAGCCTGGGACCGTTTTGATCACAATAGACAGGCGGCAGATGGCCTGCATTGGCCATTTGAAGACGATTCTTTTGCGGGTCCAGCAAAAGATAAATCAGGGTTACAAACATGCCCCTTTTGGCCCGGCCGCATAAGACTTGGTTTATCCTTGTCAGAAGGTCTCTGGGTTCCGGATACACAAGGGTATAATACTG
This sequence comes from Desulfobacula sp., assembly GCA_023701135.1. Classification (GTDB taxonomy): domain Bacteria; phylum Desulfobacterota; class Desulfobacteria; order Desulfobacterales; family Desulfobacteraceae; genus Desulfobacula. The sequence goes on from JAMPXP010000006.1 coordinate 107,515, forward strand.
GAGATCGCTGGTCAGCCGGGCCATGCCCAAAGAGGCGGAAATCCCTTTCCCGGACACATCCCCGAGAACAATGCCGAGTTTGCCTGACGGCAGGTTGAAAAAATTGTAAAAATCCCCTCCGATTTCAAGGGCCGGCTGATTCACCGCAGCAAATCTGCAATTTTTAATAACAGGCAGATCCTTTGGCAGAAAGCTTTCCTGGACTTCCCTGGCCAGCTTCAAATCCCGCTCCAGGGTTTTTCTCTGAAGGATGATCCGGTGCAACCGGGCCGTGTCAATGGCAACGGCGGCGCTGCTGCCGATGGTCATCAGCATTTCAAGTTCTTCACTGGTAAAGGCAAAGGGAGGTGTCTGTTTGTTGATCACCTGGATCACCCCAATGATCTCCCCCTTGATTTTCAGGGGAACACAGAGCATGGCGCGGGTCCGGTAACCTGTTTTCCGGTCTGCCTCACAAGAAAAATTCGGATGTTCATAGGCATCTTCAAGGTTGAGAGGTATCCCGGTTTCGGCCACCAGACCGGCGATACCCTTTCCTTTTTTCAGGCGGTATAATTCTTTGATATCGTCTCCGACCTCGCCAAGGGCTATCTGGAAGGTTAGATCCCCTGTTTTTTCATCGACCAGGAGCAGGCTGGCCGATTCCGCAAGAAAAACCTTTTGCGTGGCCGTCATGACATTGGAAAGCAGTTTTCCGATGGACAGTTCGGAATTGATCAGATTGGCGATTTCAATGCAGTTGGACAGGCGCTCGACTTTGTTGATGCAGGACTTAAGGTCTGTTGAGTGATCGGTGGGCACGAATTCCGGAATATTTTTTTTCATACCGGATTTTATATAAAGCCTTTTAAGGTTTGTCAATCCTTGCAATTCCCGTTGACACCATAAGTTTGGTACGTTATGGTGGGCAAAAAACGCATAACTGCAAAAGCGACGGATTCCATCTTATGATCCGAGTTGAAAATCTTGTTAAACGGTATGACGGCATTACAGCGTCCAATCATCTCAATTGTCGTTTTGAAAGAGGCAAGGTTACGGTCATCTTAGGCGGCAGCGGCTCCGGGAAAAGCACCCTTCTAAGGCAGTTGACGGGCCTTGAAAAACCGGATGAGGGAGCCGTATATATTGATGGAAAAGATCTGACCACCCTCAGCCGGAAAGAATTATTTGAAATTCGGAAAAAAATGGGTATGCTGTTCCAGGGATCTGCCCTGTTCAATTATATGACTATTTTTGAGAATATCGCCTTTCCCCTGCGGGAGCACACGAAAATTGCGGATAATATCATTAAAACCATTGTGACCATGAAGCTTGAAATGGTCGGGCTGAGAGGAACCGAGCATCTGATGCCGTCCCAGCTTTCCGGCGGGATGATGAAACGGGTCGGCCTTGCCAGGGCAGTGGTCATGGACCCCACCGTTATTTTTTATGATGAGCCCACATCAGGCCTGGACCCCATTTCCACCGGGGTCATCGGAAAGCTCATCCAGGATCTCAACAAAGCCTTGAATATCACATCCATTGTGGTGTCCCATGATATTGACTCCTGTTTTAAGATAGCCGACAATATCATTCTCTTGTATTACGGGGAAATCATAGCCAATGGAACAGTGGATGAGATTCGAAACAGCACCGATGAACGGGTGAAACAGTTTATCCAGGGGGCGCCGGAGGGACCTATCCCCTTTGCCCGGACAGCAAAAAACTACCTGGATGAAATCTTGTATGATTAAAGGAGGGGTTTAGAATTTGGAAATCGCAGCATCCCTTGGCCGTTTCACTTTATATCGCATCCAGGTATTGGGCAGAAGCGGGATATTCATTTTTACAGCCATTCTTCAGGCTTTTCTGCCGCCTTTCAGGATATCCCGCCTCATCAAGGAGATTGAGTTTATCGGGTCCAAATCATTCTTGATTGTTTTTGTGACGGCGCTTTTTACCGGCATGGTTCTGGGCCTCCAGGGTTATTATTCCCTGAGCCAGTTTGGCGCAGAAGCAGCCCTTGGCGTTATGGTGGCCCTTTCCATCATCCGGGAACTGGGACCGGTCCTCTGTGCCCTCATGGTATCCGGCCGGGCCGGGTCTGCCATTACGGCCGAGATCGGGATTATGAAAATCACGGACCAGTTTCCCGCCCTTGAGATGATGGCGGTTGATCCCTTGAAATATGTGGTCAGCCCCAAGGTGGTGGCCGGGATTATTTCCCTGCCGCTGCTGACCGCATTTTTTGATCTCATCGGCATTGCCGGCGGTTATCTGGTCGGTGTAAAGCTTTTGGGGGTAAGCGAAGGCGCTTATATCGGCAAGCTCGCAGCCGCGGTCACCTTCAGGGATATTTACGGCGGTATCATCAAATCCCTTTGTTTCGGACTTCTCATCACCTGGATCGCCACCTTCATGGGCTACACGGCAGATGCCACAACCGAAGGCGTCAGCCGGGCCACGACCAATACAGTGGTCCTGACCTCGCTTTCCATCCTGATTGTGGATTATATCTTGACATCTTTATTGCTATAGGATTTAAACTATTGACCATGTACGGTAAAAAAACAGAGATTTCAGTGGGGATTTTCATGGTGGCAGGCATTGCCTGCCTGGTTTATCTGTCCGTCCGGCTGGGCAGTGTGGATCTTTTCGGTTCCGATACCTATGTGGTCAGCGCAAAATTCGGATCCATCGAAGGCCTTGAGGTGGCGGCCTCGGTCGAGATCGCCGGTGTGCCTGTGGGAAAGGTTAAAAAAATTACCCTTGAGGAAAATGAAGCCCTGGTGGAAATGGAAATCAAAAAAGGAACCCGGATTTCCGATGATACCATTGCATCCATCCGTACAAAAGGGATCATTGGCGACAAATTTATTAAATTATCTCCCGGCGGATCAGAAGATTTGGTGGGCGATAAAGGCGCGTTGATGGATACCGAATCAGCCATCAGCCTGGAAGAACTGGTCAGTAAATATATTTTTAAAAAATAGCCGATTATGACATTTAAAATCAAAAGCAGGATCAACGACAATATCGGGATGGTCATGGTTGAAGGCGAGGTGGATATGTTCACATCCCCGGACCTGAGGGATAAACTCCTGCCTTTTTTTAAAAAAAAGGTCAAGGGAATTATTGTGGATCTTACAGGCGTGTCTTTCATGGACAGTTCCGGGATTGCAACCCTTGTGGAAGGGCTTCAATGGAGTAAAAAGGAAAAAAGGGAATTTATCCTGACAGGACTCGGCGCCAATGTCCTCAATGCCCTTACCCTGACCAAACTCAACACCGTATTCAGCATAAAAGCCGATACAGCAGGCGCTTACCAGGAATTGCGCGGAAATTAACCCCAATATATCTATCATGTCCGGAGGAATCGATGAAACAAATTAAAACGGCAGCGCTTATTTTTTGTGCAATATGTATTTTTTTTCCTGTGAACCCCTGCTTTGCTTCATCTGTACAGGATCAGTTGCAGGTGACCATTGGTAAAATTATTGAAATTTTAAAAGACCCTTCTTTAAAGGGAGAAGCAGCCACCCAGCAAAGAAGAGAAACACTTCGCAAAGTGATTTTTGAACAATTCGGTTTTGAAAAAATGTCCCAGTTGTGTCTCGGCAAGCACTGGAGGGAGCGGAGCGATGACGAAAAAAAAGAATTTATTGAATTGTTTGGGAAACTTCTTGAAGACACCTATATCTCTAAGATTGAGGGATATACCAATGAAAAGGTTGAATATTTGAAAGAGGTGATCACCGATAAAAGAGCCCAGGTCAATACCAAAATCGTCACCGAAAAAATCGAAATCCCCATTGATTACCGTTTGTACCAGGAAAAAGACGGGTCATGGAAGGTCTATGACCTTGTCATCGAAGGCGTCAGCCTGGTGGGGAATTACCGGTCCCAGTTTGATGAAATCCTTCAGAGAGACAATTACGAAAAGCTTATAGAAGAATTGAAAAAGAAAATCCAAGGATGATTCATTACTTTTTTCAGATGCCTTCCTTATAAAGCTCGTCAGGATCAATTGCCGTATCCGCTTCAGGAGATGAGGCTGTCGGAACAGTGCCTTCTTTAAAACATTCGAAAATGGTTTCCTGGGAATTTTTATTGGGCAGAAGCCCGGTTTTGGCATCAATTTTTGCGAAGACAATCCCTTCCGGTACGGTGAAAGATCGAACCGGTTTTCCTTCCAGGGCCTTTTGCATGTATTCGAGCCAGATGGGGGCAGCGGCCTTTGCGCCGGTCTCATCTTTGCCGAGGGGGGCTTCCTGGTCAAGTCCGACCCAGACACCGGTGGTGTATCTGGGCGTATACCCGACAAACCATGCATCATGGAGGTTGTTGGTGGTTCCGGTTTTCCCTGCGGCGGGCCGGTTAAGGGCCTGAACCCGTTTTCCCGTTCCTGTTTTAATGACGCTTTCCAGGAGACTGGTCATGATATAGGCCGTTCCCATGTCAATGACTTTCTTCCGGACGAGTTGAGAGCTTTCCAGCAATTTCCCGCCTCTGTCCTCGATTTTCGTTATAAAGACAGGCTCAATAAAATATCCCAGGTTGGAAAATACGGAATAGGCATTGACAAGTTCAAGCAGGGAAACGCCGGATGAACCCAGGGCGATGGATAGATTCCGGCCGATTTCCGAAGTGATTCCCAGTCGTTTTGCATAATCGATCACATAATCGATTCCGATATCCTGGAGGATCTTGATGGTGATGATATTCCTGGATTTTGCCAGTGCTTCGCGAAAAAGGGTGGGACCGTAAAATTTTTCCCCGTAATTTCTGGGCTTCCAGATATTATCGCTGTAAGGATCTTCAAAGGCAATGGGGGAATCAATGATGACGGTGGCGGCCGTATATCCCTTATCAAGGGCTGCGGCATAGACAATGGGTTTGAAGGCGCTCCCCGGCTGGCGCCTGGACTGGTAGGCCCTGTTGAATTGACTGGTTTTGTAATCCCTGCCGCCGATCATGGCTTTGACATGGCCGGTCTCAGCTTCAATGCTCAACAAGGCAGATTCCGCAATAGGTTCCTGGTCCAGCGTGAATTCAAGGGCATCGTTTTTTGCAGAATCATTGAGCAGTTTTACCTGAATGACGTCTCCGGGTCTGAAAACCTGGGAGGGTTTTTTAATTTTGGCTTCATAATCGGCACGTTCCGGATCAGGTTTTCTTGCCCAGGTCATGGTTTCCAGTTTGATGATGCCCTGAAGATCCCCGACCCTGACCCGGGTGACGGCATGGTCATCGTCAACGCTGAGAACAACTCCCTGGTAGGGAATTCCGTTTTCCAGGATTGAATTGCCGATATTTTCCGACACTTCCCGGCAAAAGCTTTCGATCTGAAGCCCGGGAATGCTTTTCAGGGGGCCCCGGTATCCCATGCGCCGGTCCAGTTCCGTTAAACCCTGGGTTACGGCATGGGTTCCGAATTTCTGGAGTTCAATATTGACGGCGGTATGGATTTGAAGCCCTTGTTGATAGAGGGCCTCCTTACCATAGTTTTTTTCAACATACCGCCGGACATGTTCCGTATAGCAGGGTACACTCTCAATAAACCAGTTTTTCCGCGGTTTGATATCCAGTTTCAGGTTAATGGCCTCCGTGGCCTCAAGATTGGTGATAAGGCCGTCTTCCTTCATGCGGTTTAACACATAAATCTGCCGCTGCTTGGCCTTGTCCGGAAAACTGAAGGGAGAGTATTTGCTCGGCGCCTGGGGAAGGCCCGCCAGCATGGAGCACTCTGCCAGGTTAAGGTCCTTTGCATGTTTTCCGAAATAATTTTCCGATGCCGATTCCACGCCATAGGCGCCGTGGCCCAGGTAGATCTGGTTCAGATAAAGAAAAAGAATCTCATCCTTGGAAAAATTTTTTTCGATCCTGTAGGCCAGAATGGCTTCTTTGAGTTTTCTCTTATAGGTTCTTTCCGGGGTCAGGAGAAAGGATTTGGTCACCTGCTGGGTAATGGTGGACCCTCCCTGGACAATACCGCCGGCCTGGACGTTTTTCAGGGATGCCCGGAGGATGGAGACGATATCGATACCGGGGTGTTCCCGGAATCTGGAGTCTTCTGCGGCAACAAAGGCATTGATGAGGTTTTTCGGCATTTCAGACAGGGGGATGACGATTCTTCGCTCCTCGAAAAATTCACCGATCTTCCTGCCGTCATCTGAAAACACATTGGTTACCACGGCCGGCCTGTAATCATTGAGCGTGTTGATCTTGGGCAGGTCCTGATTCAGATACGAATAAAGGCCGGCAAGACCGGCGGCCCCCAGCAGACCTGAGAGAATGAAAAAAACAAACAGCCATTTCAGAAAGGAAAGCAGGAGGTGGGTTTCTTTTTTCTTGCCCCTCTGTTTGATTACCTCGGATTTGCTTTTAATTTTAGCCATAATGCCCAGTTAAATATTATATTTTTTTGGTTATTACCAGATTGCCGGTTATAAGGCAACCCCTATGAAACCGAGCCTGTTTTTTAAAAATTGACTTTTTGAACAATATCGGTTATTTAATTCAGTTTTAAATATCAAAATGCAGGGGGAGTTATTTGGATGTCATGATAAAACTTGATTTTAAAAAAAAACATGGACTGGTTCCCGCCATTGCCCAGGATTACAGGACCGGAGAAGTCCTGATGCTGGCCTATATGAATGAAGAGGCGTTTATGGAAACCCTGAAAACCGGAAAGGCCACCTATTACAGCAGGTCAAGAAAAGCTTTATGGATAAAAGGGGAAACATCCGGCCATCTTCAGCTTGTTAAGGAAGTCAGAGTGGATTGTGATCTGGATACTGTTCTCTTAAAGGTGGAGCAGATCGGTGGCGCAGCTTGCCATAAAGGGTATAAGAGCTGTTTTTTTTCAAAGGTGGAAGAAAATGATCTAAAGATAACGGAGTCAATCGTGTTTGACCCGGATGAGGTATACAAATAATGGAAAAAATACTTAAATTGGGAATTCCCAAGGGGAGTCTTCAGGACGCAACCATCAATCTTTTTAAGCGCTCCGGATGGAAAATCAGTGTGGAGGGCAGAAGCTATTTCCCGGATATCAACGATGATTCCATTGAATGCGCCCTGTGCCGGGCCCAGGAAATGTCCATCAATGTGGAAAGCGGGGTCATTGATGCCGGGTTGACTGGTCTTGACTGGATAGCCGAGCATGAATCCGATGTCCATGTGGTGACGGATCTGGTATATTCAAAGGTCAGCAACCGGCCGGCCCGGTGGGTGATCGCCGTTGCCAATGACTCCTCCATCAAAACCCTTGAGGATCTGGCCGGGAAAACCATTTCAACGGAACTGGTCAAATTCACCACCCGGTTTTTCAAGGAAAGGAATATTGAGGTCAATGTGAAATTTTCCTGGGGCGCCACCGAGGCAAAGATTGTTTCAGGGCTGGCCGATGCCATTGTGGAAATCACGGAAACCGAAAGCACCATCAAGGCCCATAATTTAAGGGTGATCCATGAGATGATGCAGACCAATACCCAGTTGATCGCCAATAAAAAAGCCTGGGAAAACACCCTGAAAAGGGAAAAGATAGAACAGATCGCCATGCTGCTCCAGGGAGCCCTCCTGGCTGAAAAGCTGGTGGGTATCAAAATGAATGTGCCGGAAAATAAAATCGCCAAGGTGGTTTCTCTTTTGCCGAGCCTGAATGCCCCCACCATCGCTTCCCTGTATAATTCAGACTGGTATTCCGTTGAAAGCATTGTGGATACGGGGCTGGTTCGGGATCTTGTCCCAAAGCTCCTGAAGGCCGGTGCCGAAGGCATCATTGAATATCCGTTGAATAAGGTGCTCTAATGGAACCGGCAAAGCGATGCAATCATATCACCCCCTTTATTGTCATGGAGATCCTGGAAAAAATCCATAAAATGGAGGCAACGGGAATTGATGTGGTTCACATGGAAATCGGAGAGCCGGATTTCAATGTGCCGGAATGTGTCAACAACGCCGGTATAGAGGCGCTCTTAAGCAATCAGACCCATTATACCCACAGTCTCGGCGATATCCGCCTGAGAGAAGCCATCAGCGGCTATCATCAAAAAACCTACGGCACGGTTATTGACCCGGGTCGGATTCTAGTGACTTCGGGAACTTCCCCGGCCATGCTGCTTTTGTTTTCGGCCCTTGTGAATCCGGGGGATGAAATCATCATTTCCGACCCCCATTATGCCTGTTATGCCAATTTTATCACCTATGTCCAGGGGGTTCCGGTGACGGTTCCGGTTTATGAAGACGAGGGTTTCATATTTACACCCGATGCCGTTCAAAAAAGGATTACCCCAAAAACCAAGGCGATTTTTATCAATTCCCCGGCCAACCCTACCGGAATCGTCATTCCCCGGGACAGGATGAAAGAGATCGCAGAGGTGGCCCGGGCCAATCATCTCTATATGATTTCCGATGAGATCTATCATGGCCTGGTCTATGAAGGAAAAGAACATTCCATCCTGGAGTTTACCAATGAAGCCTTTGTGTTGAACGGGTTTTCAAAGCTGTTTGCCATGACGGGCCTGCGTCTGGGATATCTCATTTCACCCCCGGAATTTGTCCGGGCCCTGCAGGTCCTGCAGCAGAATTTTTTCATTTGCGCCAATTCCGTTGTTCAGCTCGCAGGGGCCGCTGCCCTGGCCCATTCGGATAAAGAAACCCAAATCATGCGGGAGACCTATAACCGTCGCCGTGTTTACATGATTGAGCGCTTGCGGCAGATGGGGTTTGGCCTGGTGACGGAACCCACGGGCGCCTTTTATGTCTTTGTCAATGCCAAACATATTTCAACGGACTCCTATGCCCTTGCCCTTGATATCCTGGAAAAAGCCCATGTCGGGGTGACGCCGGGAATTGATTTCGGTGCAAACGGAGAAGGCTATCTGAGATTTTCCTATGCCAATTCCATGGAAAATTTGAAAACCGGTCTGGACCGTGTGGAAGGCTATTTAAAAAAACAATGATCATTAAAACCGTCGAATTTGTTAAAAGCGCGGTCAAACCGTCCCAGTACCCGGAATATGATTTTCCTGAAATCGCCTTTGCAGGACGATCCAATGTGGGGAAATCCTCTTTGATCAATGCCCTGATGAACCGGAAAGATATGGTGAAAACCAGTGCAAAGCCGGGGTGCACCCAGCTTATCAATTTTTTTCTGATCAATGGGGACCTCTCCTTTGTGGATCTTCCAGGGTATGGATATGCAAAAGTGTCCAGAGAAATCCGATCTCAATGGCAGCCCATGATCAATCTTTATCTTTCCGAGCGGCAGAATCTTCTGGGATTGATCCTGTTGATCGATATCCGCAGGGACCCTGAAAAAGAAGAATTCGATATGGTCAAATGGCTGGAAGGCCATGAACTGCCCTATCTGTTGATATTGACCAAATCTGACAAGCTGTCAAAAACACAGCAACAGAAAAGGCTTACCGCCATTTGTGCCCTGATGAACAGGGAAAACAGCAGCGCCATCCTCTTTTCATCAAAGACAAAACTGGGAAGGGATCGGGTGCTGCAGGAAATCATGAATTTATTGGATTGGAATAATGAATAATACAGACGAAAAGAATATCCGATCCGGATTTGTCGGCATCATCGGTGCTCCCAATGCCGGAAAATCAACCCTCCTCAATCAGGTTCTGGGGCAGAAAATTTCCATCACCTCCAAAAAACCCCAGACCACCCGGGACAGGATTCTGGGGATTGTCAACCGGCCCTTATCCCAGATTATTTTTATGGATACCCCGGGAATACACCGGAGCAAAAGCCTTTTTAACCGGAGAATCGTTGACCAGGCCATCCTGGCCATGGAAGATGCGGATATGATCCTGTTCATGATCGATGCGGCTTCAAGGAATTATACGGCGGAAAAACTGATTCTGGCCCAACTGAAAACCATCGAAAAAACAGTGATTCTGGCATTGAATAAAATCGACCTGGTGAAAAAAGATCAGGTCTATACCCTGGTTGAGGAATTTCAAAAACTGCATGAATTCAAGGCCATCGTTCCTGTTTCGGCTGAAAAAGGGGTCCAGGTGGAAGATCTTTTAAAGGAAATAGAGAGTTCATTGCCGGAAAGCCCTAGGCTGTATCCTGAAGAAACCTTGACCGATGTATCAGAGCGGTTTTTGGTAAAGGAGATGATCCGGGAAAAGGTATTCCGGTTGACCGGGATGGAAATTCCCTATTCCAGCGCTGTTACGGTGGATGCCTTTACCGTTGAAAAAAGACTCATCCTGATTCATGCCAGCATCCATGTGATCAAGGATTCCCAGAAGGGCATCATTATCGGAAAAAAAGGCGCCATGCTGGCAAAAATCGGGGAAAAAGCACGAAAAGACATTGAAGAAATGCTTGGGAAAAAAGTGCTTTTGAAACTGTTTGTCAAAGTAACCCGGAACTGGGTTGATAACGAGAGGATCCTCTCCGAATTCGGTTATTAGCACCATGGATCAGCCTTTTGGGTTCGCAGATGACATTTTTCTGAAAAAGGAGCGGGAGAAGGCCAGAAAGCTTAGATCAAGCCAGTGGTGGAAACGGAAACGCTCCTCAGGGATCTGTCATTATTGCAAACAAAGCTTTCCTCCCGGGGAACTGACCATGGATCATATCATACCCCTTTCAAGGGGCGGCCGGACGGAAAAATTTAATGTGGTTGCCTGCTGCAAAGCCTGCAATACGAAAAAAAAGAGACTTCTCCCCTCAGAGTGGGACGAATATATGCAGTCCTTAGAAAAATAAGAGCCCGGAAAAAATGGTTTCCCCGGGCTCTTATTCGTTATGATCTCGGATATGCTTATTTTTTGTTGCAAAGCCTGTGAATGGTCTGTGCATGCCATTCGCCGCGGCCTGAGAAGGTGGGCTGGCCGAGTTCGATGAGGCGGGCGGCAACCTGATCAAAGGTGGCACCTTGGCTGCGCATGGTGTGAATAATATCCATGACGGCATCCCTGCCGAGAAGCCTGCTGTCTGCTGAGACGGTCTCTTCTGCTTTTTGAGGGATCAGTTTTTTTCTTTTGCGAATAACGGGTTTTTCAAGCTCGGCAGGGGCGGCCGGTGCTGGCGCAGTCTCGATTGGATCAGGCTCCTGCAGAGTGACATAATGATGCTCGAAAGCGCCGGCGGGTTCATTTTCTTCCATGGGTTCTTCAGCATCCGGTCCGGGAGCAATGTTCAGATGATCGACAATCCTTTCGATGGCAATGGCCTGGCGTTCCATCATATCGGCCATTCTTTCCTGGATATTGATCAAATAATCCTGATTCTTTGCCAGGGTTTCAATGTGGTTGCTGAGATTTTCAACAGCGTCCGCCAGCATGGCAGTGACGGATGCTTCATCCACGGGCAGGCCGTTTCCACCCTGAAGGGCAGGGATAGGGGGTCTTTTCACATTCTGGTTTCGGGTGTTCTGGTATCCTCCTCCGCCATAGGAATTAAATCTTTGGGTGGTATAATGATAGGAATTATCATAGTTTTTTCGTGTTTTGGGAGTACGCGGTTTTTCAGCCTGGCCATTTCTTAGGCTTTGTAAGAAGTCGTTCATTTGGTTCATATCCTCCTTGGGGTATTAAAATGCCAAAACTGGTGATGCCAAGCTTGACAAAAGATAACTTTGGATTTTGCAACTTATCGAATTTACTAAAAGTTACAGGGCTTTTCAGATTAACGCCAACGGAAAAGCTGCGTATTTATCCTTTTTTTAAAGATTTTTGTCAAGCTTTTTTTACGAATTCCAAATGACGACAAACAAGCGCCTTTTCGCTGTTTTATTCATTTGAAACACAGATTTTTTTATGATAAAAGAAATTTTTCCGTTAATCCTAAAAAGAGGACAGCATAAAGATGGTTGAAAATAAAACCTATAAAACCAGTTACCGGATTGAAGACCCCGGTATTGTCAAAGCAGACATCCTTGAACCCATTCCCTATGCCTATAAATCCAAGAGAAGCATTGACATCACCATCAAACAGCCCGAATATACCTCTGTCTGTCCCATGACGGGCCTGCCGGACAACGGCTGTATCACCATACGATACCGGCCCGACCAAACCATTGTGGAACTTAAATCCCTGAAATATTACCTCCTCCAGTACCGGAATGTCGGGATGTTTTATGAGCATGTGGTCAATAAGATTCTGGATGACCTGGTCCAGGTATTAAGCCCTTTGCGCATGGAGGTCACCGGTGAATTCACGCCAAGAGGCGGGATCAGCTCCCTTGCCACGGCCGTGTATGAAAAGGGGCAAAGGGCTAACCTGTAAGTGTCTCAAACTCTCTGATAAGGGACAGGGCGTGATCGCCGGATTCAATGGCGGAAAGCCTTTTTCTGAAGGAAGAACACCCGGGGATACCTTTGACAAACCATGACAACCGGCCCCGAAGCATCCTGCAGGCCGGTTCTTCACCAAAAAAATCAATATAGCTCCGGGTCAACTGCGCCATGGCGCCGAATATCTGCCGGCGGGACGGAACCGGATAGCTTCCGGTTTCAAGGAAGGCATCAATCTGGGAAAAAATAAAGGGATTGCTTAAGGCCGCTCTTCCCACCATCACCGCATCACAGCCGGTGACCGATAGCATTTTATGGGCGTCTTCAACACAGGTAATGTCCCCGTTGCCGATTACCGGAATGGAAAGCCTTTGTTTCATCTCTGTAATGAGATTCCAGTCGGCCTTGCCTTTGAATCCCTGGCCGGCTGTCCTGGGGTGGAGAATCACGGCATCGACCCCGGCATCCTGGGCAATCTGTGCGATCCTGAACGCATCCTGTCCGGATGCATCCCATCCGGAACGGATCTTGATGGTCAGGGGCAGGTCGATGGCCTTCCGGATGGAAGACAATAGGGCCCCGGCAAGTTCGGGTTGCTTCATCAAGGCGACCCCGGCCCCTTGTTTTACCACTTTTTTCACACTGCATCCGAAATTGATATCAATGATGTGGGCCGCTTTCATCTCCTGGATCGCTCTTGCAAAGTCTGCCATCAGTTCCGGGTCAGCCCCGAAAATCTGTATGGATAAGGGCTGCTCTTCCTCTTTTGAAGATATTAACCGCATGGTTTTTTCCGAATTATAAAAAAATCCCTTGGCGCTGACCATTTCCGAAGAGACCACGGCGCAGCCGCATTCTTTTACAAGAAGGCGGAAGGGCAGGTTGGTAATCCCGGCAAGGGGGGCGAGAAATGTTTTTCCGTGAATTTGAATATTTTTTATTTTCAAGATATTTTATCTTTTTTGAGTTTGTTATCCATATCCGGGGCTGCATAACAGAAAAGGCAGTTATGGAAGCAGGGATGTTGGTCATAGGACCCGATATCGATGGACCGGGTGCATTTACACCCTTGTTTTGAACGCTGTCCATAATCTCTTCGGGTTTCAGGATCCCCTTTGAAATTCCTTTTTAAAAGGTTTCCATCCACACAGGCATTTTCAAGAATCATTGTGTCTGAACCCAGTCCGGAAACCAATTCCTTTTCACAGCAAAGCGACAAACGCATATTCAGTTTTGAAAGATGTTTTTCCATCCGCTGGATGACTTCTAATTTTTTTGCCGGGGACGGGGCTGTAAAAATAGGACCGGCCTCTTTTTTACGGGATAAGAATGCCAGCCGGTTATGGATTTTAGGATACATGTCCAGAAAACTGGTCACACATGTTTTGATGCCGAGGGCTGAGGCCTCACCGGCAATGACGGCGAAATCTGAAAGATTATCCTTTTCGCATCCATCCGGTTCCATTTTGTAAAAACAGATGGGGTCAAAGCGCCAGGCAATATTCTCGGGCCCGAACAGGGAGGCAAGTGTTTTTAACTGGCCAAGCCTTTGGCACAAAGGCAAAATCCCCGGTTCCAGCAAAGGGGATTCGGAATTGATGGTGAAATTGAAATACAGGTTGAATCCAAGCCGATTCAGCTTTTCACCAGCTTTCATACGAAGAAATGCATCATAGTTTTTTGACCAGAACACGATGGAATGAACGGATTCCTTTGACGCCTCAACCGTCTTAACCACCCGGGTATAGGGATTTTTGACTTCAAAGCATCCGAGCCGGATGCGTTCCATAAACCAGTCCATATAAAAGCCGGGGATATCGGTTCTTCGTGAAGCAGATAGAATTTTAGCCGGGTTCGGGCTCATGATTTTTTTTAAAATCTGAAAAAGAGATGATCCGGCCCTGTTTTTTATCTTCCGGCCCGGATTTTTTCCCGGTCTTTGGATTGTTCCGGAAATCCGGAGAAGAAACCGGCAAATCTTCCACAGGGCTTTCAACTTTTTCCAGCCTCATTTTCTTGCCGTTCATAAAGAATTCATGACCGTTGATATAGTCATTTTTCAAAAGCCAGGACACCACCTGCAAAGGAATCTGGAGCATCAGGAGCCGGATATGGAACCAGTCTTTTTTAGCATCGGGCAGAATACTCTCAATTCTTGCAAAGGACACCGGGGTGTCTTCAAGGTATAAAAGAACAACATCATTGATATCAGCCATGTTTCCCTCGGTGCAGTTTGATTTTTCTTGTCAACCGGTATGATATAACATAATCTTTTCAGAACAGAAAGAAGGGAATGCAGACATGGTCTTTGTTCATCAAAAAAAATGGCAGATATTTTTTCTTGTGGCGACATCCATTTTCATGTCAACCCTGGATTCCAGCATCGTCAATGTGGCGCTTCCTTTTATGATGAAGGATCTGCAGACCCAAATCCAGACCATCCAGTGGGTGGTTTTGATCTATCTTGTGACGGTTTCTGCCTTGCTTTTAACCTTTGGCCGGCTTTCCGACATCAAGGGCAGAAGACCTGTGTATGTGACCGGGTTTAGTGTATTTGTAGCCGGCTCCCTGTTGTGCGGCCTGGTCGGGAGCGTTTTTTTGCTCATTATTTCGAGGTGTTTGCAAGGGGTTGGGGCCGCCATGCTGATGGCGTGTTCTCCCGCCCTTCTGGTGGATGCCTTTCCGGTCCGGGAACGGGGAAGGGCGCTGGGCATGATCGGTGCCGTGGTGGCGGCAGGGCTGACCATTGGACCCGTTGTCGGCGGCATCATCCTTGAATATTTTTCATGGCGGTATATTTTTTATATCAATATTCCCATCGGCATGGGGGCCACCCTTGGCGGTATGGTGATTTTAAAGGATATTCCGTCTGCCGCCGGCAGTGGCGAACCCATGGATATAAAAGGAAGTCTTCTTTTGATCCTTCTTTTATCCGGTCTTATCCTTTTCATGACCCAATTGTCCAAATGGGGGGTGCTTTCCCTTCCGGCCCTTTCATGCGCGGTGATATCCATTCTGGCCGGTATCGGGTTTGCAGTGAATGAATCCCGGACCCCATATCCCTTATTTGATATGGCGCTTTTGAAAATCAGGTTGTTTCTGTTTCCTGTGATCGGGGCCGCCCTTTTGTTTGCTGCCCTTTTTGTGATGGTCTTTCTGATGCCGTTTTATCTGACCTATCCATGCGGGTTTCCTGCTTCAAAAACAGGTTTCATCATGATTGTTCCGTTTTTGTTTCTGCTGGTCATCAGTCCTGTGTCCGGTTTTTTGTATGATAAATTCGGCTCCCGGCAGCTCTGTCTCATCGGCATGAGTGTATTGATGCTGTCTCTTGTTTCCCTGTTAACCGTCGAGCCGTCCATGGAGGTCCTGCCGCTTCTGTGGCGGCTTGGTCTTGCCGGCATCGGGACAGCCCTCTATGTGTCTCCCAACAATACCGTCATCATGAGTTCCATTCCGTCTTACCGGCGGGGCACCGCCTCGGGTGCCGTTGCAACGGCAAGAAATATCGGCATGGTCATGGGGGTGGCCCTGGCCGGGTTGATATTTTCAGCTTCCTTTTCCTCCCTGACCCATGGTGCAGACCTTGACAAATATACAACGGTATTGGAACCATTTTTTTTGCTCAGTTTTCAGCGGGCCATGATAACGGGTGTTGTTCTTTCAATGTTGGGAATAGGGGTGACCTTGGTCAGGGGCCCGGAATCAAAATAATTACAAATCCTGAACAGGAGGATCTATGAATCCATGGAAAAATGAAGATTATTCAGTGCTGGATCAGCCCCGGGTATTAAGATATCTTTTTCATCCCCGGTCTGAAAATGGTTACAGACCGGGCAGGGCCAATCGGGAGGACATTCTTATCCGGGTGGATGAAGGAGTTGATCTGGGAGCTTCTTTTCATTTTGTTCATCAGGGTGGGCCTGTGCTTCTTTTTTTCCACGGCAATGGTGAAATCGTATCGGATTATGATGATTTCGGAAAGTATTACAATGATCTGGGCTTGAATTTTCTGGTGGTGGATTATAGGGGATATGGGCGGTCTACAGGAACCCCTACGGTCGCATCCATGATAAAGGACTGTCACAGGATTATTGATTTTGTATCGGCCTATATGCAGAAAAATAAACTGACAGGCCCCCTGTGTGTCATGGGCAGGTCCCTTGGAAGTGCTTCCGCCGTTGAGTTGGGTGCCACAAGGGCGAATGAATTCGCCTGCCTGATCATTGAAAGCGGCTTTGCCCGGATTTCCCCCTTGCTTAAAACCCTGGGTGTTGACCCTGATCGTATTGGATTCAAGGAAGGGCAGGGGAATGAAAATATTGATAAAATAAAGACCGTTGCAAAGCCCTGTCTTGTAATCCATGCCGAGTTTGACCATATCATTCCGTTTTCAGAAGGCAAAGCCCTTTTTGAAGCCTGCGGTTCGAGCGATAAAACGCTCCTGGAAATCAAAGGGGCAAACCATAATGATATTTTTTTCAAGGGGATGAACTCATACCTGGATCATATCCGAAAAATATGTCATCTCAGGGTTGATATGGAATCAGGATCTCTGTAAAATTCAATATAGAAATTCAGAACCTTCCGTGAAGAAATCGGCAGCCGATTCCTTATACCGGGTGATGGACTCCGATTTCAGAATATGTTTCAGAGATTTGCCTTTCCCTCTGAAAGAGGGTCCAAGATGGCTCCAGAATCCTTTCATTCGCCCGAGCAGATGGGCCGGGCCTGAATAAATTCTTTGATAGCCTAGAAAAAGATCCTCGTGGAAGGCTCTCAGCCGCTTGATCTTATTTTCATTTGATGGAAGTCCCCTTATGTCTTCCGCCAGAAACGGGTTTGCGAGAAGCCCCCGGCCGATCATGAAGGCCCGGATATCCGGGAATCTTTTCCAAAGGATTTGAAACGAGGTTAAATCCCTTATGTCTCCGTTGTAAACAAAGGGATGCCGGCTTAAAAGGCGGGCCTCAGCAAAGGCATCATGATCCGGATCCCCTTCATACATCTGTATACCGGTTCGAGGATGAAGAATGATTTCATCCAGAGGATATTTGTCAAATACAGGCAAAAGAGAGTAAATTTCATTTTTTGATAGCCGGCCCAATCTTATTTTAACCGAAAGGCCGGTTAAGATCCTGGGAAAAACATGATCCAGGAAGGCATCAATTTTTTCCGGATACATTAAAAGACCGGAGCCCCTGTTTTTATTGGCCACCTTGGCATGGGGGCAGCCTAGATTCCAATTGATTGTTTGGTTCCCCATGTCATGGAGATGGTGGGCAAGGAAAATAAAATCCTCGGCATTATTTCCTAGAATCTGGGGGATGGTGAAAATTTGGTTGTTTTCAGGGGATACATCTTTAAGCCTTGAGAGTTTCAGTTTCTTTTTGCCCATGGTGGGGATAAAAGGCGCCATGGCTTCATCCACTCCCCCAAAATGACGGGCAAAGGTATTGCGGAAGGTGATATCGGTAAAGCCCTGTAAAGGCGCAAGGATGATCTTTATGGGGGAGGTTTTCATAAAATTTAATCCGGTTTGGTTTCTGTTATATTCTGTCCCGGTCTGAAAAAGACTTTGACAAACCTGACGGTGATAATCTATACACCAAGTATTTTAGCCTGTGTTATATAGAAGTTTAACTTAAGATTGCAAGGAGTGTTTTCGGGCATGAAAGCGTTTTTTAAAGAAGTCATCCGGATCAATATGATGGAAAAAGCCCTTGAAAAGGAAACCTCAGCCAAAGATCTTTTTGAACGGCTTAATTCAACCAAGACACCGGAATACTTCAACTGGGCCGATGAAATTTTTGAAGACCTTCATGTCCATACGAATCCCGATAAAAAGGCCCTGATCTGGACGGACCTGGATACCCTCGAGGTCAAGACCTTTACCTATAAGGAAATGCTGCAAAAGGCCAACCAATTCATTAATTTTCTATCGGTGTCAGGAGTAAAAAAAGGGGACAATCTCTATATGATGAGCCCTGTTCTGCCTGAAAACTGGTTTGCCTGCCTTGCCTGCATTAAGGCGGGCATCGTCATGGTGCCGACGGCCGTCACAATGACGCAAAGAGAGTTGGAATTCAGGTTTGAAACCTATCCGCCGGTGGCGATCCTGGCCGATGAGAAGGGCGCCTGCCTGATCGACAAGGCCCTTGAACAGACCGGCACCCCCCCCGGGGTCAAGCTGGTGCTGGGCCAAAAAGACGGGTGGATACCTTTTGAAGCAATCGAAAGCGAATCAACAGAGGCGGAAGCTGCAAAAACCAAAAGCAGTGATATCCTTTTCTGCTTTTTTACATCCGGAACCACAGGTCTTCCCAAAAGGGTCGGCCATACGGCTGCTTCCTATCCCTTGGGCCATTTGTCAACCACGGTCATGATCGGTATTCAACCCGATGATATTCATCACAATTTAAGCGCACCTGGATGGGCAAAATGGGCCTGGTCCAGTTTTTTTGCCCCTTTTAACGTGGGCGCCGTCACCATTGGGTTTAAATTTTCCGTTCTGGACGGAGAACAATATCTGGATGCCGTTTCAAAATATGGGATCACCACATTCTGTGCCCCTCCGACAGCCTGGAAAATGTTTGTCAATATGAACCTGGATTCTTTTGACCTCTCGCGCATCAGGCAATCGGTCAGTGCAGGGGAGCCTTTGAATGCCGCCGTGATCGAAAGATGGAAAAAATTTACCAACACCGAAATCAGAGATTTTTACGGCCAGACGGAAACCACGGCCATGATCGGAAATCCGCCCTGGATAGCCGGCCGGCTTAAACCCGGCTGCTTTGGTTTTCCCCTGCCCATGTATGATATGGCCCTGGTGGATCATGAGGGCAACGAAATCCGTGAGCCAGGGCAGGTGGGGCATATTGCAGTCAAACTGGATAAATGGCGGGCAAAGGGATTATTCCTGGAATATATTGCCAGTCCCGAAAAAATGAATTCCGTGTTTGTGGATCATTTTTATTATACCGGAGACCGGGCATCCTTTGATGAAGAAGGATACTGGCGGTTTGAAGGCAGAGCCGATGATGTTATCAAATCATCGGATTACCGGATCGGGCCCTTTGAAGTGGAAAGCGCCTTGATCGAACATCCTGCCGTAATGGAGGCCGCCGTTGTCGGCGCACCTGATCCGAACCGGTATCAACTGGTTAAGGCCTATGTCATATTAAATTCAGGGTATCCGGCATCCAGGGAACTGGCTTTGGAACTTTTCAAGCATACCCTCACCATCCTTCCCAAATTCAAAATTCCAAGAATCATTGAATTTGTTACGGAAGTCCCCAAAACCGTCAGCGGAAAGATCCGGCGGATTGAGCTGCGGCAACTTGAAGACGTGAGACAGAAGGAAGGGACGGCCGATCACAAGATCAGTGAATATGTTTACTGGGATTTTCCGGAATTGAATTCGAGAAAAGAAAAGCCGATAAAGCCTGCTCAATAAGAAAAGAGACTTGGTTTACGGCTCCTTGACGGTTTCAAAATCCATCTCAACATCGACCTCACCGCTTAAGCTTCTTAAGAATTTGGCAGTCGGATATTTTTTCTGGAATACATTGATCATTTTCCGGTTTTCGGCCAGGACCGTGGCCACAAATTTTTTATAATTATTTTTTTTGGCAATGCCTTCGAGGATGTCCAGGAGGAAAGACCCGATTCCCATGCCGTGAAGTTTCTCCTTGACAAGGAAGGCAACTTCGGCGGAATCCTCATCAGCTTCGGCATAGGAGCCGATGGCGACAATCTGCTTTCGTTTCCCAAGCTGCATCAGTCCGATAATGGTCATATTTCTTCGGTAGTCCACCTCGGCCCATTGCTTTTGAAGCATATCCCTTGAAAATACCTTGCGCTTGTTGAAAAACCGGTAATAGATGGAATCTTCCTGCAGAGAATAATAAAAATTTCTGGATTCAAATTCGTCGGATGGTAAAAGGGGCCGAAAATCGATATCTTTGCCGTTGGCCAGTTTTTTTGAATATAAATACCGGTCCAGAAAGAGGAGATCCTGGGTGGTGGGCGGCAGTTGATCTGCAAAGATATATCTTCTCTTCTTTGCTTCTTCTATCAGATTCTTTCTGAATTTGGGGTGGGCGATTCTGGCCAGCTCCATGACCCGCTGGTAGATGCTTTTCCCTCTCATTTCCGCAATGCCGTATTCGGTTACAACGATGTCGATATCTCCCCGGGTTGTTGCCACACCTGCGCCTTCACTCAGGTGGGGGACAATTCTGGATATCTTTTCGTCCTGGGCTGTGGACGGAATGATGATAATGGAAAACCCCCCCTTTGACATGGAAGATCCCCGGATGAAATCCACCTGGTCTCCGATGCCGCTGTAGAACAGATATCCTTTTGAGTCGGTACAGACCTGGCCCGTCAGATCCACTTCAAGGGCGGAACTGATGGAGATGAAATTGTCATTATTGGCAATCACATTGGGGTCGTTGACAAATTCCGATGATTTGAAATAAAAGATGGGGTTGTTGTCCACAAAATCATATAATTCCCTTGATCCCATGCAAAGCGAGGCAATCACCCTGTCTTTGAGATAGGATTTTTTTTTGTTGGTAATGACCTTGGCTTTGAAAAGAGGCAGAAATCCGTTTGTAATGACCTGGGTATGGATGCCCAGATCCTTTTTACCGGAAAGATAGGGAAGGATCGCATCGGGCAGGTGGCCGAATCCGATCTGCAGGGTGGCGCCGTCATCCACCAGCATATTTACATAATGGGCAATCCTTTCAATGACGGTCTGGTTTTTGATACCCGGCATGGACTCCAATATGGGTTCCGGATATTCGACAAGGTAATCGATCCGGTCCATGTGAATCATGCCGTCACCCCAGGTCCTCGGCATTTCCGGATTGACCTGGGCAATGACCACATCGGCATTGTTCATGCCGGAAAGGGTAATGTCTACGGAAATGCCAAGGCTGCAAAAGCCGTGATCGTCCGGAGGGCTGACCTGGATCAGGGCAATATCAAGTCCGATTTCATGGTTTTCAAAGAGCTTGGGGATCTGGGAGAGATAGACCGGGATATAGTCTATTTTGCCTTCAAAGGCCGATTGCCGCATGAGAACGGAAATAAAAAACAGTTTAATGGAAAACCGTGAAAGAAAATTTTCATCATTGACATAGCGCGCCAGGGTTGAAGAAAGCATTTGATAAATGACGATATCCTGAATGGACGGGTTTTCAATCATGGCTTTGATCAGGCGCTGGGGCTCTCCGCATCCCGTGCCGATAAAAACCCTGGAGCCGTTTTTGATTTTTTTGACACTCTCTTCCGGGGTTAAGAGTTTTTCAGGGCAAATATCCTTCAGGTTCATCCAATGTCTCCTGTCAAAGGGAATAAAGACCGCACCAATTACCAATTGGAGAGATTATTCAATACTTTTCCGTGAAAGTACAGAAAAAAACAAGAGATTTGTCCTTCAAGTCATCAAATCCGTTGAAAATGGATCCATATTTGTCAAAACAGGTTTTGGGGCCTCAAGATGACAATGGCAGGCGATAGATTGATTTTTTTATTGACGCCGTTAAATTAATACCATATTAATACCATATTAATTTATGGAGATCCTATGATTAAAATTGAAATCAATAAAAAATCAGACCAGCCCCTATATGCTCAGATACGGGACAGCATTGAGCAGGCTATCCTGAACAAAACGCTGAATCCCGGGGACAAGCTCCCGTCCGTAGCCTGTTTTGCCAAGGATGTGGGTGTCACCCAGGCCACAATCCGAAGAGCCCTTGAGGATCTTTCAAAACAGGGTTTCACAACCTGCCATGTGGGAAGAGGGACATTTATCGAAGATTTTGAGGCTAAAAAACAGATGAACGGGAATGCATCCATCATTTCTTTTAAGGAAAATTTTAATGTCTTTAGGAATTCACAATCCAGGCCGGAGCTTAAATTTGCGGCTCGTCGGCTTCGCCGAGGGATTTCAGACGGACTGAAAGAATTGATGACTCTGGCACAACAGGGGAATCTGATCTCATTTGGAAAAGGCATCCCAGACCCCGGGCTTCATGAGCCTGGTTTCTTTGAAGCCATGGTAAAGGATGCACTGACGGAAAACCATGAAAAATATATCACCAGCCTGGATTGCCAGGGCCTCATTGAACTGAGGGAGGAAATCGCATCCCATTATGCCGGGAAAGGGGTCCATATTACACCGGATCAGATTTTGATCACAAACGGGTCCCAGCAGGCAGCCACACTGGTGGCCCTGGATGCAGCCGAGAGAAAGCTGCCTGTCATCTGTGAAGCCCCTTGTTTTCAGGGGATTACAGAAACCGTCGCAGTTCACGGCAATTGGGTGGATACCATCCCGAGAGATGAGTTCGGGCCGGTTCCTGAATATCTGGAGCATTTTACCGGCCAGCCTTTTCTTTTGTATGTGTGTCCGGAATTTCATAATCCCATGGGAACGGACATGGCCCCGGACCGCCATGAAGCGCTTGTTCAATGGGCAAGGAAAAATAAGGCTGTAATTCTTTCCGATGAAATCTTCCAGGATTTGAGGCTGGAAGGAACCCCTCCCA
The DNA here is from genome assembly GCA_023701135.1 of Desulfobacula sp. Lineage (GTDB taxonomy): Bacteria > Desulfobacterota > Desulfobacteria > Desulfobacterales > Desulfobacteraceae > Desulfobacula. The sequence goes on from JAMPXP010000006.1 coordinate 130,331, forward strand.
AAAGTTTTTATAATTCCCTTGGCGAGGAGCAGACCATCATCATGAGTTCGGTTTCAAAAACACTGATGTCCGGATTGCGGGTGGGTTGGATGATCAGCTCTGTTTCACGCATCCGGGAATTTACAAAGTTGAAGAGGCTTATGGATCATTCCTGCCCGCCCCTGATGCAGGGGATGGTGGCAAAATTATTCCATTCCGGAAAATATAATGAGCACCTGTTGCGCATCAGAAGCATCTATTTTGAAAGAAGAAACCTGATGCTGGAGTGCTTGAAGCAATTGATGCCCGAAGGAGTGACCTGGACAACCCCCAAAGGGGGATTTTCCCTTTGGGTGACCCTTCCGGAAGGATATTCCAGCATTGCATTATTGTTATCCGCCATCGACAAGGGAATCAATTTTCTGCCCGGCCCCTTGTTTGATATTGATCAGCGGTTTGTAAAGCATTTTAGATTAAGCTTTGCCTGGTCGGACCTTGAAAAAATAGTGGAAGGGATTGAAATCCTGGCCGATACGGTCAAAGAAATATTGCGCCATCCCCCGGGGGATTCCGGGCTGAGCGGCTTGGGAAATTTTCAATAAGGAGGCTGAAAGGAAGGGTGAGATGAGTTCTGTAAATTTAATGTTTCTGGAACTTCAGGTGAAAGAATACCAGACCGCTTTGGAAAAAGAAGCAGAATACATAAGGATGGTCGGATTCGCCCGGAAGGAATATGGAAGTCTTCAAAGACGCGGTGTGGAAAAATTTGCAGACCTGCTGATCTCCATGGGGGAGTTTTTGAAAAGAAAATATGGTCCGGCCTGCCCTAAAAATTTCCGGACCGGGCTGAATCAGGGATAAGGCAATGTTTCAGCGGGTCACGAAATTTCAATGGTATTTTCGTCCATCCAAGCAAGGTATGCATCGGACCCATGGGTGACGGGAACCTGGACGATCTCCGGCACCTCATAACTGTGATTCCGCCGGATAAAGTCTTCAACCGCTGGGTAAAGGCCGGTTCTTGTTTTGATCATGAGCCTGATTTCAGGCTCATGGTGGGTTTCGCATTTCCAGGGATAAATGCTCGTGACTGCGGAAAGCTGGACACAGGCCGCAAGCTTTTCCTGAACTAATTTTAAGGCAAGTCCCCTTGCTTCTTCGTCGGTTGGGCAGGTTGTCAGAACAATGCAGTAAGTCATAAGCTGATCCGATCCTCCTGAAAAAAGATTGAATACCTTTGCCGGCGGATTATGGCCGCCATACGGCAGGTTCAAATTTCAAGGTTGAAAAATAATCCTCCATGGTTTCAGCCCTTCTGATAAGTTCAACACTTGAGTCTTCCCTTAATAGCAGTTCTTTGGGCCTTAACTGGCCGTTATAATTGAATCCCATGGCATGGCCATGGGCACCGGTATCGTGAATCACCAGAATATCCCCTTCAACCGTGGGGGGGAGTTCCCTTTGAACGGCAAATTTGTCAATATTTTCACACAAGGCGCCCACCACATCCACTTTTTCAAGTACAGGCGAATTATCCTTCCCATGGATATGGATATGATGGTAGGCATCATACATCCCCGGCCGCATGAGTGCGGACATGGAGGCATCCACACCCACATATTTTCTGTAAATATTTTTGTGGTTGATGACGGAAGTGACCAGCACACCATGGGGTCCTGTAATATAACGCCCGCTTTCCATATAGAGTTTCGGAACCCATCCCTTCCGACTTTCAAATTTACGGAAGAGATCCGTGGTTTCCAGGGCCATGGCGTCAATATCAAAGGGAATTGCGTCGGGAGCATAGGGAATGCCGAGGCCCCCGCCGATATTGATAAATTCAAAGGTGACGGAAAGTGCTTTGCATACCATTTCAACAATTTCCAACAGCATGCTTGCGGTTTCCACCATGTACGCATAATTTAATTCATTGGACGCCAGCATGGTATGGATACCAAACCGTTTGACACCCAGTTCCATGGATAATCCATAGGCATCAATGATTTGATCATGGCTGACCCCGTATTTGGCTTCCACGGGGTTTCCGATGATTTTATTGCCTTTTCGCCGCGGACCCGGGTTATACCGAAAACAGATGAGGTCAGGGATTTTTGTCAGTTTTGTAATCAAAGAAATATCATCCAGATTCAAAATACAGCCCCCATTGGCCAGGGCGGTTTCAAACTGGGAAATGCTGGTATTGTTTGAGGTAAACATGATATCCTCAGGCTTGCTTCCGAGCTGTCTGGACAATTCGATTTCCGGTGCAGAGCTGCAATCAAATCCGAATCCGAAGGTTTGCATGATTCTCATGATGGACGGGTTGGGCAAGGCCTTGACGGCAAAATATTCCCTGAATCCCTTTATCTCCTTAAAGGATGCGTTAAGCCGCCGGCAGGTGTCTTTGATTCCTTTTTCATCGTATATGTGGAAGGGGGTCCCAAAGGTGTCAACAATCCGGGGAAGAATGGCTGAAAGTCTTTTTTTGTATGAATCTGACATGGGCATGGGTTATATTTTCCTTAATCAAGGGTTTCTGGTAATAGGATTTTTGCACTTTCTTTGTAAGTAGAGAGTGCTATCAAGGTTTTTGCGTCTTTTACAGCATCAAGGGATGCGACTTTTGTCCGTAAGATCATTTCAAGTTCGGCATTGTTTGCCACCCTTAGCTTGATCATGAGACAGTCTTCTCCTGCAAGATAATGCACTTCCTGGATCTGCTCGATGGCGGAAAGATGTTTACCGGTCTCTGCAAGCTGTGCAGGCGAATTCAATTTGATCTGGATAAAGGCGACCATTGAACAATGGAACATATCTGCATTGAGTCTGACTTCATATCCCTCAATGATGCCCTGGGCTTCCAGTTTCTTGATCCGTTCCAGCACGGCTGAAGGTGCCATGCCGATATTCCTTGCAACCTCCACATTGGGAACCCGGGCCTTTTTCTGCAGAATCTGCAGAATCTGTAGATCGATTTTATCCATTTATTTTTTCCTCATCTCAGTCTCTGGTCCAATTATCTTGTTTCTCAAGATAATTGGAAATTATTCTTTGAAATTTAATTTGTCAAGAATATTGTTTTGAAAATTTTATATATTTTCGAACTATATTCGTTTGGTGTCAATAATTTGGCAAGGGGGGATGATTTTTGTTGATAAAATAGGAGGGTTGAGATACATTTACAAAACATTTTTTATCATTCAGCAAAGGCAAAAATTGGCAATGATGACACCTAACCCGATCAAAATTCTGGTTGTAGACGACGAAGAAGGGATTCTAGATGTAACAGAAGGGTATTTTCAAAGAAAGGGGTATGAGGTTTACACTGCCTGCAACGGAGTTGAGGCGCTCAAGATTTTAAAGCGGATAAACATCGGATGTGTGTTTACGGATATCAATATGCCCCAGATGGATGGCCTTGAACTTGCTGAAAGAATAAGGGAGATTGAAAATACACTTCCCGTCGTGGTCATGACCGGGTACCCCTCTTTGGAAAATTCCATACAGACCTTAAAAAACGGTGTTGTTGATTATCTGATAAAACCCGTTAATCTGGAACAGATGGAGTTAACGCTTAAAAGGATATTACGGGAACGCGAACTTTTTGTTGAAAATCTGATTTTAAAAGAGGAAGTGGGTCGCCAGGAGCGGTTAAACCGCCTGAACCAGGAGCTTTTGGAAAGGGTTGAAGAAGTCAATACCCTGAACCGGGTGATGGAGGACTTTTCGTCCACGGATTCAAGCTATGGTATATTCAGCAAGGTAGTGGATCTGGGTGTGGAAGAATTAAATGCTGAAAAAGTTTTTTTTCATATCTACTCGGATCAGGACAAATCTCTGGTGCAGATGGCCAGTTCCGACTGCGGCATTGAGAATGAAGCCGTTCGTTCCCTTTTTGGGAGGGATCTGTCCAAAGCAGCCAATGAGTTTATCCTTGATGTTTTAAGTACGGACCATAACCCTTGCCTGATTTCAGGCTCCGGGAAAAATAAACGCCTTGATGATGTCATCACTTCATTGATGATTGTGCCGTTGAAAATCCGGGACAAGATTTTCGGTGTTGCCAGCGCCTTTTCATTCAGCGAAAAAAAACAGTTTAACGAAAAAGATGTCTATTATATGAGCTTTATTACCCAAAAGGCCGCTTCCGCCATTGAAAATATCGCCCTATATGAAAACATCTATGATAATCTTTTTTCAACGCTTTATGCCTTTGTAACCGCCCTTGAGGTGAGAGATCTTTATACAAGAAAGCATTCGACAAGGGTTGCAAAATATGCGCATATGATCGCAGAAGAGATGGGGTGCACAGAGGAAGAACTGGATATTATCAATTTTGCCGGAAGCCTTCACGACATCGGAAAAATAGGCATACGGGATGATATTCTTTTAAAGCCCGGCCGTTTGACGGAAGAGGAATATGAGAAGATCAAGGAACATCCTGTCATCGGTGCGGATATCATCAGCAAGCTGGGCCTATGGGACCGCGAAATGGAGATTATCCGGCATCATCATGAACGCTTTGACGGCAAAGGATATCCTGACGGAATAAAAGGGGATGAAATTCCTAAACTTGCACGAATCCTATGTGTTGCAGATTCATTTGACGCCATGGTATCGGAGAGGGCATACAGAAAGAAAATGGATCGAAATCAGGTGATTGAGATCATAAAATCGAATTCAGGGACACAATTTGACCCTGAAGTTGTGAAAGCATTCTTGGAGGTTGCAGATCAGGAACTGGTGGATGATTTTTAATGGCTTGAGACCTGGATTTAAATGTGTTATCTGAATAAATAAAATGAAACGCATAATTTCAAAAAGCATGGAGTAATCTACAATGGCCGTTCCCAATGATAATGAAAAACGAAGACATTCCAGGGTCGGGTTTTCAACTTCAATTGAGATATTGATTCAGGCAGATGGAAAAGAGGTCAGGCTGGCAGGCAGTTCAAAGGACTTGAGTCTGAAGGGAATTTTTGCCGGCGCAGAAGAAAAATTTGCTCCCGGCACAAAATGCCTGGTGAATGTCTTTCTCACCGGTGGAATAGATAAAATTGAATTGCAGATGAAGGGGACGGTTGTCCGGAGAACGGATAACGGTATGGGAATTATCTTTGATTCCATGGATGTGGATACCTATTCCCACTTGAAAAATATTGTTTATTATAACAGCAGCGATGGTTCGATCTGAGCATTGATGTGATGCCGGCAAAGGATATGGATATATATCAATGAATGTTACACTGATCAATCCTTTTATCAATGCAACCATTAATGTTTTGGAAACCATGGCCTTTGTAACGGTGAGTGCCGGTAAACCCTATTTGAAAAAAGACAATGTCGCCGTCGGAGACGTTACCGGTATCCTGGGTCTGACAGGGGTTGCCAATGGGACGATTTCCGTCACCTTTGAAGAAAAATGTATCTTGAATGTGGTATCCAACATGTTTGGTGAAACCATGACGGAACTGAATCATGAAATCGCAGACGCGGTCGGGGAATTGACCAATATGATTTCGGGCCAGGCCAGGAGGGAGCTTGAAGAGGCCGGAAAAGTATTCAAAGCGGCCATCCCTTCCGTCGTAACCGGACGGAACCATAGCATTACCCATCATACGGACGGGCCTAAGATTGCTATTCCCTTTAGCACGGGAAACGGTGATTTTACAATCGAGGTGTGTTTTGAACGATAGAAAGGATGTTGTAATCTATATAAGGAGGAAAACGTGGCAATGGACACATCCATCAAGGTTTTGATTGTTGACGATTTTGCTACCATGCGCCGGATTCTTAAAAATATTCTAAAACAAATAGGGTTTAAGAATCTTGTGGAAGCCGATGATGGAACCTCTGCATGGGAAATACTGCAGGGCCAGACCATTGACTTGATTATTTCAGACTGGAATATGCCGAAGATGACCGGCCTTGAACTCTTAAAAAAAGTCAGGGCCAGCGATCAGTATAAAAGGACTCCTTTTCTAATGGTCACTGCCGAGGCTCAGAAACAAAACGTCATAGAGGCTGTTCAGGCGGGGGTATCCAACTATGTGGTAAAACCCTTCACGGCTGAAGCGATTTCCGACAAGCTGGAAAAGATTTTAAAATGATAGTTGCTCCGACATCTGATTCAAAACTTGAGTCCGAAATCCGTGAAGTCCGGAATATGTCGGAATTCGATCGCTTTGGAATAGCCGGTGTCAGCAACGGATTATTAAAAGTTCTGGAAACGACCCGAAAGGTATCAAAATCCAATTCCTCGGTGCTGATCACAGGGGAAAGCGGAACCGGCAAGGAATTGATCGCATCTGCCATACACAGGAACAGTTCCAGGTGCAAGGGGCCCCTGGTGGTGATCAATTGCGGCGCCATTCCCGGTGAATTGCTTGAGAGCGAATTGTTCGGCCATGAAAAAGGCGCTTTCACCGGTGCACTGAGATCTAGGATCGGCCGCTTTGAAATTGCGGATCAGGGCACCATTTTTTTAGATGAGATTGGAGACATGAGCCCTGACCTTCAGGTTAAATTATTAAGGGCCATCCAGGAAAGAAGATTTGAGCGGGTCGGCGGGACAAATACCATTGAAGTGGATATCAGGGTGATCTCTGCTACGAATAAAGATCTTCAGGCAGCCATGACGCAAGGGTTGTTCAGGGAGGATCTGTATTACCGCCTGAACGTCATCCCCATTCACATCCTTCCGTTGCGTGAACGAAAAGAAGATATTTTCCCTCTGGTTGATCATTTCCAGAACATCCTGGTTCAACGGGTGCCGGGATACAAAGCAAAAATTTTTTCCGAAGGCGCCCGCCAGGCCATGCTTCGCCATGACTGGCCCGGGAATATAAGGGAGCTTGAAAATCTCGTTGAAAGGATATCGGTCCTTGTTGAAAATGATACGATTGAGCTTCATGATCTGCCGGATTATATGACCGAAACTTCTTTTCAGAGCACGCCTCCTTCCGTTGCCGCTGTTTTTAATAATGAAGTCGGATTCAATGAGGCTGTGGATTTATACCAAAGGTCATTGATTCTTTATGCGTTGAACCAGACGGGCTGGGTAAAGGCAAAGGCAGCCGAAATCCTGAAGATAAATCGGACCACACTGGTGGAAAAGATAAAGAAAATGAATATTCTGCCGGAAAGCGACGGGCCGATCTTTTAAAGATTTTTGTCATTTTTTTGACAGCCTTGTCCTCCAAAATTGACCTGAATTTCCCCTCAAAGCGAAAAACAAAATCAGCAATTGTGATTTTCAGCTTTAATACCCGGGCTTGATCTGCTATAATACGAAGAACGTCCTGATATGGCATATTATTTGCTTTTAGAATATCTATTGGGTATATCTGCATTGATATATCCGTAAATGATATGAAATCAACCGACAAGGTTAATGCAAAGTAAAGATGATGATCCGATCCAGCTTAAAAACAGCTAAAATTTTACAGGTCTTTGTAATATCACTACTTTTATTTTGTCTATGCCCTGATAAGGTGTCAGCCGCACCGGCGATGATCCATAAAATCGACATACAAAAGGACCCTTTGTCGGTGAAGATTTTTCTGAACCGCAATATTTCCGTTAAAGTGATTCGGGTTGGGAAAAAAGAAGTTTTGATCGCCTTAACCAATGTGACTCTGGGAAAGGGATTCAAGATCAATGAACAGGAGCAATCCCTTGTGCAGAAGGTGGCTGTTGAAAAAATGCAGGGCAATGTGATTGCCGTTCTGTTGACCGGTCACCGCCCCTACGACTATATGCAGTCCGAGTTTAATAAAGCAGATTCAAGCTTTGTGCTCACCCTTGAAAAAGACGGGAAAAAAAATAAAACCGAGGATGTTCTCCCTCAAAAGAGCAATGCTCCTCTTTTGCCTGAAGAAAAAGAAATCTCTGAAAGCAAGGTTGCCCAGTCGGATAAAGACCGAGACAGTCTTTCAAAGGCTGAAATGGGCCTGAAAGAAGAAGAGGATGATGCCGGTGTTTCAAAAATTAAGGAAACTGAAAAAGCGGTCAAAGCCCTAGAATCGAAAAAACCGGAGAAAGCAGCGGTCCCTCCGGTCTATGTACCGCCTAAAAGAGAGCAAAGCGGGAATAAGGGGGACATCAGCGATCTTATCAGGGCTATGGACGGCACGGGATGTGGTTCAAATCTGATAGCAGATGCCCTTCTCCTCTTGAAAAGGGAACGGTATCAAGATGTTTTTGATACTCTGGATCAGTATATTGCCCAGGGGAACCCCACCTGCCTTGAAAAGGCTATTTTCCTGAAAGCCTATGCTTTTTTGCAAACAGTGAAAACGGATGATTTCGCCCAGCTTTTAAAGGCGGAACGGATGTATCAGGATGCATTGGTATCTTATCCCAAATCTCCGTATGTTCCCTATGCCTATTCCGCCATCGGCATTATTCAGAAACTCATGAACAATGACGCTGCGGCCGAAGGATATTTCAATATTGTAAAACAGGATTACCTCGACTACTCGGGACTTCCCGAAGTCATTTACCATCTGGCGGTTCTTTATGAAAAAAAAGGATTTTTTGACAAAGCCCTGACGTATTTTAAGCAGGTTTTTGAGGATACGGTAGAGAACAGTTATATACCCGATGCAGGTATTGGATACGGCAGAGCTCTTTATGAAAAACGCCAGTATCTGGATTCATTGTCGGTTTTAAATTATGTTGTGGCATCCACCCCGGACAAGGTTTATACGACCCATGAATTACTCCTGCTTATGGGAGATGCCAATTTTGAAATCGGGCAAACCAGGACAGCCAGGGAAGTCTTAAGCCGTTTGTTGAACCTTTATCCTGATGTGAAAGATCCGGACATTATATTAAGCAAAATCGGTGATACCTATGGGATGGACAATAAGGGCGAAAAGGCGGTAAAAATATATGAACTGGTCCGGGAAAAATATCCGGACACTGAAGGTTATATCGCCAGTTCCATCGGTCTCGCCCGGCATATGAAGTCTGACCAGGAAAAAATTGATATTTATGAGATGATAAAAAAGAAATTTCCGGAAAATTCATATTCCAGGGTGGCCATGATGCGCCTTGCAGAAATCTATCAAGCCAGTGGCGATTATGCCAAATGCATAAAGGAAATAGAAGATTTATTGTTGGTGCATCCGAGGGGTCTCCGGTATGAGGCGGTAAAGCTGATGCAGAAAGCCTATGAGGCCATGTTCCAAAAGCAGTTGAAATCAAATGAATTTACCCAGGTGTTGAACCGGTATGAGCTGGAGCACCCCAGGATCGACAGAATGGGAAGCAGAGAAATCGCTTTGAGCGTAGGTCTTTCATATCTTAAGGCAAAATTATATGATGAATCCTTTAATCATCTGATCAGTGCCTATAAACAGTATGACAGGGCTTCACGTCCTCCTGAACTGCTTTTCGGGCTGGGTGTGGCCATGGATGAATCCGGAAGGGACGATGATGCCATAAAAATTCTGAACGCATTTTCAAGCCAATTTCCAAAAAATGAAAACCGGATAGAGACATTAATCCGGGCCGGGCATATCTATCTCGAGAAAAAAGAGTTTCAGATGTCTTCCGACAAGTTTAAAGAAGCCCATAAGATATCCAAAGACCATATCGAGAAAGGAACGATCCTCCTTTCGCATTCATCCGTATATGAAAAAAAAGGAGATATGAAAACAGCTTCAGATCTCCGGGAAGAAGCGGTAAAAGAAATCGCCTTGGCCTCGGGTGAGAATTATGAATTGCTGACCGAGGCCTATAAACAGCTTGGGCAATCATATATTGCTTTAAAAAATTATGTAAACGCAGCGGATTCGTATCAGAAAGCATTAAATCTTTCCAATAATGATCAGGAAAAGGCGAATCTGGGTTTTTTGCTTGGGGATGCCTATCAGAAGGGCAATATTATTTTAAAGGCCAAAGAAGCATTCCAGCAGGTGGTGGCGTCTTATGATTCAGTCTGGGCAAGACTTGCTAAACAGCGATTAAATACACTTGAATTGGCAGAAACGGTTCAGAACTCTTAGGAGGACAGGAAAGCAAACCAAAAATGCCGGGGCATAAGATTTTTTTTATCATTGAAAATCCAAAAGAAAGAATGGAATATGTCCGGTTTTTTGAGAATCTCGGCTTTCTTGTGGACACAACGCCTGAAGGATCGGAGGCCTTTTCCTGCCTTGTTGAAAAAAAACCGGATATCACCATTGCGGACCTATCAACCCCTGGTTTTTCTCCCATTGAATTTTTAGAAAAAATAAATGCATCAGCCCTTGCCTGCCAAACTCTGGTGATTACTGCAGAGCCTGTGGTTGAACATGCCGTAACCCTTATGAAGTTGGGCGCTTTTGATTATCTGGTCAAACCGTTTGAAATGGAACAGCTTGATTTATGCGTTAAAAGAGCCCTTGCGCTACAGAAAAAGCAGGAAAAACCGGAACCTATCCTTTTTCCCCAGACCCGGAAGGTCAAGATCATTACCCAGGATAAGGATATCCAAAAGCTCCTATCCCTTGCCGACAGAGTCGCAAAATCAAGCGCTTCTGTCTTGATTCAGGGGGAAAGCGGCACGGGAAAAGAGCTTTTTGCAAAATATATCCACGAAAAAAGCGACAGGGTGAATAGACCTTTTATTGCCGTAAACTGTGCGGCCCTGCCTGAGAACCTTCTTGAAAGTGAATTGTTTGGTCATGAAAAAGGAGCGTTTACAGGGGCGATTTCAAGGAAAATCGGAAAATTTGAGCTGGCCCATAGGGGAACCCTGTTCCTGGACGAAATCACGGAAATGCAATTCCATCTTCAAGCAAAATTATTGAGGGTGCTTCAGGAAAAAGAGATCGACCGGGTGGGTGGAATCGCGCCTGTTGAAGTGGATGTCAGGGTACTTGCCACAACAAACCGGGATGCAAAAGAAGCCGTGGAAAATGGTGACTTCAGGGAAGACCTGTTTTACCGGCTGAATACGATACCCCTTGTCATCCCGCCTTTAAGACATCGAAGGGGTGACATTGAAATATTGTCCCTGTATTTTATTCAAAAATATTGTAAAATTGACGGCCGTCATGTCAAAGGCTTGACAAAACAGGCCAGTGCCATCCTGGACGCCCATTTGTTTTCCGGAAACGTCAGAGAACTTGAAAATATAATTCACAGAGCCGTTCTCCTTGCCGATTCGGATCTGATTGAACCGGAAAACCTGATGCTTGATACTCCGGAATCCGATGACCTGCATCCTATTCGTTCAGAGAGCGGTGATGCTGAAACCGAGGCGGGTTCACTTCGGCAAATGGAAGAAAAAATGATCTATAAAGCCCTGGACCAGACAGAGGGCAACAGGACCCATGCAGCAAAAATTCTGGGCATCAGCGTCCGGACCCTTCGAAACAAGCTTAACGAATACAAAGAAAACATCTGATCTGAAATTCAGGCATACAATTTGCAGATTCCACATAAAAATAGTATTTGTATTTTATCCGAATAATATATTGCCTATAGGGGGAAAATGGCGGAATCAAGAATCTTTGGCCACACGACAAAAGTGATCAGCAACGCACTGGATGTATCAGCCAGGCGCCATAATCTGATAACCGGCAATATCGCCAATATGGATACCATCGGCCATGAGCCCAGTGATCTTGATTTTAATCGAACCTTGAAGCGTCTTATGGGCGAGAAAGAACCTGATTATCTGGATAAAACCCATGCTCAACATCTGTCTTCGGAAGAGAATGAAACTCTTTCCATGAACGGGATGAACAGCGAAGAAGTGGATATCTATCATCTTGATTCGGTCAATATTGATACGGAAATGATGAATCTTATGGAGAACAATATAAAATATCGAACAACAACGGAATTGCTGTTACGGAAAATGAAAATTCTGCATTATTCCATTGATGAAGGGGGAAGATAATTCATGGATCTTTTAAACGCATCCAAAATCAGCGGAACCGCCCTTGCCGCCCATCGAACAAAGCTGAATGTGATTGCGGAAAATCTTGCCAATGTGGATACGACAAGAACCAAAGAGGGCGGACCCTATAGAAGGAAAATGGTTGTTTTTAAGGCCGAGGACATTGATTCATTTAAAAGCGTGGTTGAAAAAAAACAGGAAAAACAGGAAAAATGGGGGATAGAGCTTTCCCCCATTGAATTTGATTCTGAAAAAAAACCGGACAAGGGAACAGGGGTTAATGTGGACCAGATCATCAGATCCCAGGAGGATTTCAGGCTGGCATACAATCCGGCCCATCCGGACGCTGATCCGGATACCGGGTATGTCCGGATGCCCAATGTGGATCATTTGACGGAAATAGCCGATATGCTGGTGGCCAAAAGAAGTTATGAAGCCTCGGCAACGGCTCTTTCCGCCACAAAGGACATGATATTGAAGGCACTTGAAATCGGAAAATAACAGGAGGATAAACGATGATGACCGGCATGAAAGGGATCAACAGGATCAGCTTAAAAACGGAGCCGCTTCCGGAAAAAATCAGCCGCCGGAACCCTGAATTTGCTGAGCGGGTAAAGGCTGCCGTCCTGGATGTGAATGAAAAACAGCACATAGCAGATGATTCCATTGAAAAAGTCATTAAGGGTGAAATGGAAATTCATGAAGGCATGATGAATATCGGCAAGGCTGAAACCTCCTTGAAAATTCTGGCCCAGGTCAGAAACAAAGTCATGGCGGCCTATAATGAAGTCATGAGAATGCAGATATAATGCCGGCGAGTATAAAATGGGAGAGATAACCGTTTATGAATCCTGTTATTGAGAAAATCCTTACGACCCTGCGGGAAATGCCCCTATCCCGAAAGATTGCCCTGGGGATTCTTATCATGGCCCTTGTCGCCGGATTCACCACCATGTTTATCTGGGCCAATAAAACAGAGTTCAGGGTTGCTTTCAGCGGACTCACAAAGGAAGACGCCGCCCTTGTGGTTGAAAAACTCAAGGAATCCAATACCCCTTACCGGCTTACCGGCGACGGGACAACGATTATGGTGCCGGAGGCTGTGGTATATGATGTCAGGCTGTCAACGGCAAGAGACGGTATTCCCAAAGGCGGTCATGTCGGTTTTGAAATTTTTGATAAGACGGAGTTCGGAACCACGGATTTTGTTCAGAATATCAATAAAACAAGAGCGATTCAGGGAGAGCTGGCAAGGACCATAACCGCCTTTGATGAAGTGAAGACGGCCCGGGTCATGATTGTCATGCCCAAAGACTCCGTCTTTGTTGAAGAGGTTAAAAAGCCGTCTGCATCCATATTACTGGAATTGAACTCCGATCTTGACAAGGAAAAGGTGACGGCCATTGCCCATCTGGTGGCCAGTGCCATTCAGGATTTGACACCCAAAGACGTGACCATTGTTGATACGGCGGGCAGGATTCTTTTTGAAGGAAAATCAGAAGAAGAGGAAGCAAAAATAAAGGCCGAGAATCTTGCGGATGCCCAGTATCAGCATAAAATCAGGTTTGAGGAAAATCTGACCAAAAGAATTCAGACCATGCTGGAAAGAATTGTGGGACAAGACAAGGCCATTGTGCGGGTAACTTCGGAAATGGACTTTTCCGAAGATGATATGAATGAGGAGATTTTTGATCCCTTTGAAAGGGGAGGCGAATTTGTCCGCAGCCGGAAAAACAGGGCTGAAAAAGTTGTCGGGCTATCCGAGGAAGTTCCGATTCCATCCACGGTGAACCCCATTGTGGGAGATGAAAACCTTCAGGGAAAACAGAACAAGGAGCTGGCCAATAAGAGCGATGATACCTTTAATTATGAAATCAGCAAAAGGGTCAGGGAGGTTAGAAAACCCATGGCCGTTCTTACCCGTCTTTCCGTGGCAGCCGTTGTAGATGGGAAATATGAGATCAAAGCAGATGAAACCGGAAACCAGGGAAAGACCTATGTTCCTAGATCCGCCGAAGAAATGAAGCAGTTTCAGGACATTGTCGTCAAAGCCATGGGATACAATGAAGAAAGAAGCGACCAGGTATCTGTGGAATGTTTTCCTTTTGCGTCCATTTCTGAAATTGAGGCCGAACCCGGGCTTAAGGGGCTGGAAAAGATTCAGGAACAATACGGAAGGCTGATTGCCAATCTTTTGATTGTTGTTGCCTTATTCCTTCTGGTCATACGCCCCATTGTCAAGACCGTCAAGGAAATCAAGACCACCATGGAAAGGGAAGCGCTTCCGTCTCCTGAGGACCTGGCCCTGCTGGAAGATGAGAAAAAACCGCCGGCATTTATTGAAATGGATGCCAAACAGCAGAAAGAATACCTTGAAATGATGACGGAAGATCAAAGGGAAGAATTCTTGAAGAAAATGAATCCAGAGGAAAAGGTGTCTTATCTGATGAATATGCCGGTAAATGAAAAAGCAAAATATTATGCTGAAAAAGACCTTCTCAAAACGGTGAATATTCTGAAAGGCTGGATCAGTGAAGGAGAGGAGAAATAGTCATGGCCGATGTTCTGGACCCTTCCAATATCCCCGGACCCAAAAAAGCCGCCATCTTTCTCATGTCCATGGGAGAAGCATATACCACCAAGGCATTTGAAAAAATGAATGAAAAGGAAATTTCCGATCTTGCCTATGAAATGTCATCCATTGATCACATTACCCCGGAGATAATGAAGGCGGTTTCCCTTGAATTTGTTGAAAAATTTGAGGGTGAGTCAAAAATGATCATTGAAAATGAATCCTTTATCAGAAATGTGGTCAAGAATACGTTGAAAGACAAACAAGCCAATGCCATTCTCCAGGATCTTGAAAAGAAAAAACAGGATAAACCCTTTATCTGGAGCAGGAATGTCAACGTGGGAACCCTTGCCGGTTATGTGGTCGGAGAACATCCCCAGACCATTGCCATGATTCTTGCCCACATGCCGGCTGAAATTTCATCGGAGCTGCTGATCGCCATGCCCACGGAATTAAAAGGGGATATTGCCATGAGAATTGCAAAATTGGGGCAGATTTCCGAAGATGTGGTCAGGGATGTAGACAAGGCGTTGAAGCTGGAGCTTTCCGGGGCCGTGGGGCCTGGAGGGAAAGCCGGCGGGCTTCAGGTCCTGGTGGATATTATCAATGGCGTGGACAAGGCCACGGAAGATGCTGTCATGGCCCATGTTGAAGAAGACAACCCGGAAATGGCCAATGATATCCGTAACCTGATGTTTGTGTTTGAAGACCTTACCGGTATTGATGATACGGCCATGAGAGAGGTGTTGAAGAAGGTTGAAGGCCAGCAGCTCACCTATGCGTTGAAGACGGCCACCGATGAAATGAAGGATAAGATCTTCTCCAATCTTTCCCAGAGAGCCGGTGAAATGCTTAAGGATGACCTTGATGCCTTGGGTCCTGTCCGCCTGACCGAAGTTGAGGAGGCCCAACAGGCTATTGTTCGGGCAGCCAAAGAGCTTGAGGCCGATGGAACGATAACCCTTGGAAAAGGAAAAGATGATGTCCTTGTCTAATGAAGAAGAGGGTTTCAAACCCATGGATTTGAACTCTCTTGAGATCTTTAACAAAGAAATCATGAATAAAAATGAAGCGACAGAGCCGGACTTGTCCCGGTTCAAGCTCTTGTTCGAACCGCCGGCCTTTGAGGAAGTAGAACCTTACGCTTTTGAAGCGGTCTATCATGAAACACGGAAACGGGAAGAAATTGTTTTTAAACCCTTGATTGAACCCAGAAAAATAAAGGAAAAGAGTCCGGATAAAGAAAATGATGCTTTGGTTTCTGATACTGGGGCGTCTATGGATCAAGCATCTCAGGAGCCTGAAGAAACCCCTGAAGAAAAAGGCTACCGGGATGGGTTTGAAAAAGGGTTTGAAGAGGGAATGGCAAAGGGAAAACCAGAGGGGTATGAAAATGGATTTCAAAAAGGGGAAGCCGGTGGATTTCAAAAAGGGGAGGCGGCAGGGGCGATAGAGGGGCAGAAAAAGGGATTTGAAGAGGGATACAAAGAAGGAGAAGCCAAAGGGGAAAAAGATGTCCGGCAAAAGGCCGCCGGAATGCTGGATACCCTTAAAGAGTCTTTGACCATGGCGGATCAGACCATTGATCTTTTGGTCGATAAATATGAGGCCAGGATTATTTCCCTGATCCAGCAGATTGCGAAAAAAGCAGTCATGGCCCATATTCAAATCAATGACGCCATTGTAAAACAGATGATACTGGAGTCCTTAAAAGCATTGGTCAATCCTGAAGAAATCATCTTAAGCATATCTGAAGAAGATTATGAATACATTGAAATGATCAAGGATGAGTTTTTTGATGAGGTAGAATCCCTGAAAAGCATTTCGGTAAAATCCGATCCGTCTGTTAACAAGGGGGGGTGCAGAATCGAAACCAGGACCGCATCCATTTCATCGGACCCGGAATCACGGCTGGAGGCCATTTTTCAAGCCATTCAAAAAGCGGGTATGTAGATGAGGTTTGATCTGCTTGAAAAAATAGAGTTTGAAAAATATGAAAAGGCCGTTGACCAGTGTGTCTTGATGCATCCCGAGGGAAGGATTTCCCAGGTTATCGGACTGATTGCCGAAGGAGACAGCCTGGGGCTCGGCATCGGCAGCCTTTGCAGCATCCTGAACGATCAGGGAAAGGAAATTCAGGCTGAAGTGGTGGGGTTTAAAAAAGAAAAAGCCCTGTTCATGCCTTACGGGGACATCCGGGGAATCAGCTTGGGCAGCCGGATTATTCCGCTTATGGCCACCCAGGAAATCGGCGTTTCAGATCAACTGCTGGGAAGAGTTGTCGACGGTATGGGAATCCCTATTGACGGGAAAGGCAATATCGAATACACAAAAACCTATAGCCTTTATGGAAAACCCATGGGCCCCATGGAGCGAAAACCGATCAAAGAAGCATTGGACGTGGGTGTTGCCGCCATCAACAGCATGATTACCCTGGGAAAGGGACAGCGGGTCGGCATTATGGCGGGGTCAGGGGTGGGAAAAAGCGTCCTCATGGGCATGATGACGAAACATACCAGTGCCGATGTGGTGGTGATCGGTCTCATCGGGGAGCGGGGCCGGGAGGTCAAGGATTTCATCAACGACACCCTGGGTGAAGAAGGGCTCAAAAGAGCGGTGGTGGTCGCGGCTACCTCTGATTCTCCCCCCCTGGTAAGGATACGGGGGGCTTATCTTGCCACCACCATTGCGGAATATTTCCGGGACCAGGGGAAAGATGTTCTCTTGATGGTGGATTCCATTACCCGGTTTGCCATGTCCTCCAGGGATGTGGGGCTTGCCGCCGGAGAACCGCCCACCTCCAGAGGCTATACCCCTTCTTTCTTTGTCCAGATTCCGATTCTTCTGGAGCGGGCCGGGAACATGGAAAACGGGGGATCCATTACAGGGATCTATACGGTTCTGGTGGAGGGGGATGATATGAACGACCCGGTGGGCGATACGGTTCGATCCATTGTTGACGGCCACATTGTTCTGTCCCGGAACTTGGCCAATCAGGGCCATTATCCAGCCATTGATGTTTTGGCAAGCGTTTCAAGGGTTATGCGGGATGTGAGCCAAAAGGAACATGTGGTATTGAGGAACAAAGCCGTGAGTGTCATTTCCGCCTACAGAGGCGCGGAAGACATGATTACCATCGGCGCCTATATTGACGGGTCGGACCCTGATGTGGATGAGGCAAAAAAACTCATGCCCGGAATCACACAATTTTTAAGACAGGATATGAACCGGCGGGTGGATATCCAGTCCAGCCTGGATGGGTTGAGGCAGGCGCTGGGGATTAAAAAACCGGATAAGCCGGGGAAATAGGCGGGATAAATGAAACGATTTGCCTTTAAGCTGCAGCCACTGCTCAATTACAGGGAATACCTGGAACGGATTGCAAAACAGAATACCGCCAAGGCCCAGATGGACATTGTCCTGTGCGAAAACCAGATCAAGAATTTAAAGCATACCCGGGATCAGCACCTGGAACGGATTGAGGCTGAGCTGGAACAGGGGACCAGCGCTGCTCAGTTCAGGCAGTCCCGGGATTATCTGGATGCCGTGGAAACTTTTATGGAACAGGAAAAATTTAGAAAGATAAAGCTATCCGGAATCCTGAAGGAAAAATTGCTGGTATTGAAAAAGAAGACCATTGATAAAAAAGTTATGGAAATTTACCGTGAACGGTTAAAAACCGAATATAACCAGATTATGCTTGCAGCAGAGCAAAAAGAGCTGGATGAAATTTCATCCTTAAAGACAGCAAGGAAAATATCCCATGAAGCATCTGAATAAAAAATTCGTTTGTTTGGGCGCCTGCCTTATCCTGTCCCTTTGTTTCGGGACATGGATTGAAAAGGATGGTCTTCTGCCCATTCATGGGAAATCCGCCTTTGCCGAGGATAAGAAACCGGAACAAAAGAAAACCCCGGAAAAGAAGGAAGAACCTGCCGGAAAAAAAGAAAAAGCCGGCAGTGAAGCCGCCTCCGAGGACACCACGCCCCCCCCATGTCCGGAATGCCCGGAATGTCCGGACCCCGCCAAAGTGGTATTAAGGGGCCTGGAAGAAAAGAAAACCATGATTGATAAGCAGCAAAAAAGCATGGAACAGGAAAGAAAAGAACTGGATCTATTTAAAGAGCAGATTGACGAGAAAATTGAAAACCTGGCCGCCTTGAAAAAGCAGATCGAAGATGATCTCGCGCTTTTGGAACGGAAAAAAACACAGAAAGAATTGGGAAAAGAGGCTGAATATGAAGAAAAGATCGGAAGGCTGGTGAAAATGTATGCCGGCATGAAACCCAAAAATGCAGCTCAAATTGTCGATAAAATGGATCTCGAAGTCGCCCAGGAAATCTTCATGAGAATGCGGGAAGCATCCGCTTCAGAGATTTTAGCCTTTGTAGACAGTGAAAAAGCGGCAAAAATCAGCGAACGTCTTGCCTTTAAACGAAAGCAATAGCTCGGGGAATCGTATTTTCTGCCTGCCTCCCCCCATCCGGTAATATTTTCCCATGACATCTCTTTTGTTGGGAAATATATTCCAAAACCATCTTGAAATAACCGCTCATTATACCCCATCATATTTTTAACATACTGAATTAATATATCAATATTCTATTCATGGCCCAATGGCATGACTATTGCTGAGTTATCTGTCAACGAAAAGCAAAGGACAGGTATGATATGAATTTCATGTTTTCAGACATTGGCAGCTCATTTTTAGGGATGATCCACCAGGATATCCCAAAGGAGTTGTTGAATGCCAATAGTGCCGGGGCCCAAAAGCCGGTTTTTGCCACCCATCTCCAAAAGCAGGTTGAAAGGCTGGATTCTCTGGAGACTGCTTCCTCTTCAGATGCGGCTTCAGGTCTTGTTCAGGCAGGCCAGAATTCAAATTCAAGTATTGCTCCCCTTTTGGGAAATCTGGGTCAGAAAAAAGGAATCGAGTTTGTCTCCGCCTTAAAAGGAATTTTATTAAAGCTGTCAAAGGGGGATCTGAAAAATTTTTCCATTGATGCTGACGGCCTTGAAGCCGTAAAAAAAATGCTTTTAACCGCAGGATTCAAGGAAACCGATATCGATGGGGCTTTTTCCGGACTTTTAGAAAAGGCAAAAGCCGGAAAACTGACCCTGGATCATTTGATGGGCAAATTATCCGGCCTTCCCCTTGAAGAAACGACCGAAGAAGAAGCTCAGACTGAAACCTTTCTTGAAATCTCGGCCCTTCCGTTTCTCGAATCCATTCTGACGTCCCTGGGAATTGAAAAAGAAGACATTCAGAACATCCTGGCTGAAGCAGACAAGGGTGAAAAAGGCATCAGCCTTGATGTCGTCATCGAAAAGTTGAAAGGCCTTCAAAAGTATTCTTTTCAAACTCAGACCGCTTTTAAAACCCCTGAAACGGATCAGAATTATCAGCATCTGATGAAACAATTGGGAATGGAACAGGCTGAGGAAATCTCAGCCCCGCTTTCCTTGGCTGAATTTGTGGATGCGCTTGAAAACCTTCAAAAAAAAATGTCCCCGGAAGACAGCTTATCTAAGGGGCCCGGGGGCTCTGGAAATGCTGATCAGAAAAATCCAATATCGGTTTCTGAAAAAATGCCTGACCTTATGAATGCGCTGTTCAAGGGCCTTGAACAAGTAAAATCGCCGGAAAAATTGCCGGGGTTTGGATTTTCCTATGAACAAATCAAAAATGAATTTGAAAACCGGTTGCTTCTGCCCGATCAAAAGGGCTCTAACACCTCTGCCAACAGTCTTTTTTCAGTGAACAAGGACGTGGTGCCGGGGACTGACACAAAGCTGAAGGATCTGTATAAAAATCTTGAGGCCTTTCTCAGCCGGGAGGAAAACAGTGAGGTGGGACTTGAGAGTTTTCAAAAGGAAGCCGGAAAGGCATTGAAACAATCAAAAACAGAAAATACAAAAACCATTGATCCCCTGCAGGGATTGGGTACCGATGCAAAGAGCATGGATACGCAATCCACGGCGAATGGATTGCGGGCCAAGCCCGCTTTAAAGGATCTGCCGGCCTATGTGACCCAACAGGTGAGCAAAAGCCTTGTCAAGGCCATCCATCAGGGTGAAAGCATTTTAAAGCTTCAGTTAAAACCGCCTGAGCTCGGACGCCTGGTGATGACCATAGACAATACGGGCAACAATATGAAAATCAATATCATCACCGACAACCAGGCCGCTAAAGAGATACTGATGTCCAATATCAACGATATCAGGGCAGCGCTTTCAAATTCCGGTGTGACCCTTGAACGGTTTGATGTGGATATGAACAGCAATTTTCAGCAGTCCATGGCCGATGCCAGGGACCAGGCAGGAAATTCAAGCAAACGTCAGCAAAGAAGAGAAAAGTTGGCGGCTGACTCAATAGCAGGCATAAGCGCTGATGATCCAACAGGGCTTCTGAGTTCTTTGGGCCCGGATGGGTCACTTCACTATGTTGCATAAAGGAAAACGATCATGACGATTTCATCTACGGGAAACAGTTCGCTGGAAAAGATCACAAACTCCTATCAATCCAGCGATACGGAAAAAACAAATAAGGAAGACGCCCTGGGCCGGGATGCATTTTTAACCATGTTGGTGGCTCAGCTTGAGAACCAGGACCCATTAAACCCCATGGACGGAACGGATTTTTCCGCCCAGTTGGCCCAATTTTCCCAGCTTGAGCAATTGATCAATCTGAATGATTCCATGGACAGCCTTGCCGCTTCATTTGGTGAAAATTCAGAAGGGGATGCCCTGACCTATATCGGGAAGCAGGTCACGGGCAATGTGGATACCATGACCGTGGATGAGGGAGCCGTCTCGGGCGGGTTTTATAATCTGTCAAAGGCTGCCGATGTCATGGTCTCCATTGCCGATGCCGACGGAAAAACCGTCAAGACCCTTTATCCCGGGCAGCAGACCGCAGGATCCCACCTTATTTCCTGGGATGGGACAGACAACAACGGCGATGCGGTTGAAGACGGGAATTATACCTATACGGTTCTGGCCAATACCGGTTCAGGATATAAGGAGGTGCCGTCCAGCATTACCGGGACGGTGAGCGGCGTCGCTTATAATGACGGCAAAGCCTATCTGGTGGTCCAGGGCATCCTTCTTGATCTCGATTCGGTGACGGCGGTTTCGAATGTTGATACCTCCGGCGAATCAGAATCTGCATTAACCTATCTGGGAAAAACCGTGACCTCCAATTCCCCCATCATCCTGGTGGAGGACGGTGACGTATCCGGTGATGAACTTAATTTTAAGCTGGATGCAAAGAACGAGGTCAAGATCAATATTTACGATGTTTATGATGAATTGGTCAAGACCATTACCGTGCCTGCTGAAGATACCGTTGCCGGAGAAAACAAGGTTGAATGGAACGGGCTCTCCGATTCCGGTTACAAGGCAGAGGACGGTTTGTATTATTATACAGTTAAGGCGGATTCAAACTATGCAAAAACCCCTGTATCCGAAGAGGTCTCGGGCATTAAATACGTGAACGGAGGCCAGTACCTGGTCATGAAAGACAGCGGACGACTGGTTTCCCTGTCCACCATTACCGGCATCAATTAAGAGGACGCCTTTTGCTTATGAAAAATCAATGCGTTTGTGTTTAAATAATTAGGAGAGAAATTATGTCGTTATCAAGTTCACTTTTTACAGGTACCAGCGGGTTGAAGAATATGGGAAATGCCCTTCAGGTGGTGGGTAATAATATTTCCAATTTGAATACCATCGGGTTTAAGAAAGGACGAACCACCTTTGCCGATACCCTGTATGAAAATGTGGCAACCCAGGCTGGTACCGCCCAGATGGGCCGCGGTATGGCTGTTGGGGATGTGTCGCAGAATTTTGCCCAGGGGTCCTTTGAATCCACGGGCAATACAACGGATCTCTCCATTGGCGGTGACGGATTCTTTATCATGCGCCAGTCCAATTCCGACAATATGTTTTATACCCGGGCCGGCAATTTTTATTTTGATAAGTCGGGACAGCTCGTAAACCCGGAAGGATATGTGGTTCAGGGCTGGAACCTGGATGATGAGACCGGTGAGGATGTGGGCTCCATCACCGATCTTGTGCTGGCGGAATTTACCAGCCCGCCCAAAAAAACAGAAACCGTCACCGCCATCACCAATCTGGATGCCGATGCCTTATCCAAGGCGGTTGTTCTTTCCAATGTATGGGATTCCGGAGATACCCCCTATATCGCTTCAGGAAACTATGAATACCAGACCGTTGTCAAAGCCTACGATTCCCTGGGCTCCACCCATGATATTACCATTACCTATGATAAAAAATCCGGGACGGAATGGGAATATATCGTGACCATGAATCCGGAAGAAGACAACCGGAACCTGGTCCAGAATACCGATTCCAAGGGCCTCCTGGCACGGGGGACCATCAAGTTTTCCCAGAGTTCCGGGGACATCCTGGATTTTACCATGAGTGAATTCACCGGACGCCTTGGAAATTTCACGGCCAACGGGGTCAATACCGCGGAAAATGTTGATTATGAGATTGCCGATTATGATGCCTTACCTCTGGACGGCTATGGCTTCAGCCTTGAATTTGACGGTTCTTCCTGGTCTTTCACCGATGTGAACAACGACGGCCTCATCACAGCCATTGACCTGCCGCCCAATTACAGCAATGCCAAAATCGTCTATTCCGATAATCAGAACATCTATCTGACCCTGACCCCGGAAGATGCAGCCGATGTGGAGCCGGATTTGAGAATCAAGCTGGCCCAGCCAGCCGTTGCCACAGACAATATCGGCTTTGATATCAATAATCAAAACGGTCTTCATATCCAGGGAATTGAAGGACTGACCTATTTCGGCGATGCCGCCAATGACAATACCACCCTTGAAATCAATGCCCCGGGCGTGATGACCAAGGATTCCTCCGACCTGAGCATAGTATGGAATCCCGTTGCAGAACGGTGGTACTGGAGCAACCCGGCTTCGGCCTATTCAGCCGGCACCCTGGTGACAGGGGTTTCCACCAATGATCCCGCCAATGTCGATATCAACGACGTGAATTTCACCTATGCCAATGTTGAGGACATGACCATGGTGGCCGCCGATATCAGCCTGATATTTGACGCAAGACTCAACCTAGGTACCGGCGGCTGGGACTGGAACCTGCCCTTGAAGGATGCGGATTTTGTAAATGAAACCTTTACTTTTTTACCGACCAATGATCCGGTATTGAGCATCATCTCCGCTTCTTCCAATGAGGGTGAGGGGGCCATGGCCACCACTGATACGGCAGGCACGGCAACCAGTGTCAGCCTGTTCTGGGACGGTACCTCTTGGGCTGCCAGCGCCGGTGGCGGCACCACCGGCCTTGCCATTGACACGGCATTGAGTTCCAATACCCAGATTCAGCTCCAGATCTGGGAAACCACCAATACGGCCAGTACCAGCGTGATCCGGTATACCTTTGGATCAGCCCTGACAACGGCTGCGGGACAGAGCATCGCCTTCCAGATTGACCCGTCTCCCCCCCTGGAATATCCCAATGCCGTCCTGAGTACCACCGGGTCCTTTGCCACGGGGATTGCCATTGATTTTGACGCCGACCAGACCAATGATATTGAATTCAATGTCACGGCCGGTGGCGGCACCATCGGCGCCAACGACAGTTTCAGATTTACCACCAACCCCAACAGTATCCCCATTGAATATCCCGATGCCACCCTCAAGGGAGACCAGACCGAAGCCGTCATCGACCTTGACGGGTCCGGCAATGAATCAGACAAGCGGGATATTGTATTTTCCTTTACCGATCCCTTAAAATACGGCACCAGCACCCACCCCTACAATGACCGCAGTGTCATCTCCTTTGACATCAAGGGGTCCACGGCCTGGACGGAAATTTCAAAGGATGAGATTAAAAAAACCGGGTATTATGAGTTTACTGTGGATTTTCTGGGCGGGGAATTCGGCACCACGGAAACCGATATCAAGCTCGATATCGGAACCAAATATGACGGCATCAATTTCGTCAATGATTCCCTATCCACCACCCAGTACGCCAAATCCTCCTCCACCATTTTCCAGGATGCCGACGGGTATGCCGCCGGTGACCTCCAGGGGGTTGATGTGGCCTCGGATGGAATCCTGACCGGTATTTATTCCAACGGGCAGTTGATCCCTCTTTTCAGGATCGGGCTTGCTAAATTTCTAAACAATTACGGCCTTTCCAGTGAGGGCGGGAACCTTTTCCGGGAAACCCGGGCAAGCGGGGGAGCCATCACCAATAAACCCGGTGAAAACGGACTCGGAACCCTGGCACCCAATTCCCTTGAAATGTCCAATGTGGATATTTCCGAAGAATTTGTGGCCATGATTGTCAACCAGAGAGGATTCCAGGCCAATTCAAAAACAGTGACCACTGTGGATGAAATGATGCAGACGGTCATTAATATGAAACGGTAATTAAACGAGAGATCAAACAGGGGAAGCACGGATATGAACTCCGGGTTTCCCCTGTCAGCTTTCTGACGGGATACCGGCCCCGTTGACAGACCTTTTTTTTTCCATCCTTACCGGGTTCCCATATTCTTGATTAAACTCCGCCCCTTCAAATAAATTAAATGTTTTGCAAATCAGGGCCAGTGAATTTATACTGGGCTCTAAAGCCGTTTTACCATCCCGGTGATGGGAAAACATGAAAAATATGGCATCCCTGGCACAGGGATTGCTAATCTTTGGGATACGGCAGATAATCCATTAATATCAGGAGATCCTGTGACCGCAAAAACCCTGAAAGAAATGAAAAATGATCCTGATGCAGACCTGTCCGACGATGGCCTTGAATCCCCTTTGGCCGGGACGGGAAAAAGCCGGATCAAAGGGCTGGCGGCAGGTGTGTCTGTTAGGATAAAGGGGCTTGGTAAGACATTTTTCAGCTCAAAAAAAGTCGTTATGATCACGGCAGCCGGGATAATTCTATTAATCGGAGGGATAACCGGAACCCTGTTTTTTCTCGGCAAAAGTCCTGAAAGCGACCAGAATACTCAGAAGAAAGAAGCTTCCCAAGCGGCTGCTCCCTTGATCGCCCCGGCTGTTTTTGAAGATATTGTTGCATTGGCGCCCTTTGAACGTCTCCGGCTTAAGAACGGTTCAAGCATGACGCTTATCAGTATAAACCTGTCTTTGGAGCTGACCGACAGCCGTTATAAGCATGAGGTTCATGCCGTGGAAGACAAGATCCGGCAAATCGTTACAACTCAGGTAGAGGGAATGAGCTGGCTGGAATTGAGAAATCCGGAAGGGAAAATCATGCTTAAATATGATCTGCTCAAACGGATAAATTCAATTTTTCCTGAAACCGTGATCCGAAATATTTACTATACAAACTTTTTAATGCAGTGATGAATCTATGAGCGAAATACTATCCCAGGATGAAGTTGACAGTCTACTCGACGGATTGGATTCAGGTGAAGTTGAAGCGGTAAAGGATAAAGCCAAGCCTGAAAAAATTGACGGCATTATTGCCTATGATTTTACTAGTCAGGACAAGGTTGTCCGGGCCAGAATGCCGACCTTTGACGTTATCAACGAGAGGCTTTCAAGAGAGGTCCGGGCTACCCTTTCTTCTTTGCTGCAAACCAATGTGGATGTCAGCGCCAATCCCTTTGATACCTTGAAATTTTCGGAATTTGTCCGAAGCCTTCCGGTTCCGACCAGCCTCCATGTGTTCAGGATGGAACCGTTAAGGGGCCACGGCCTGATTGTCCTTGAAAGCCAGTTGGTGTACAATCTGATCGATACATTTTTCGGGGGTGAGGCCCTTGGTAAAGCCAGGGTGGAGGGCCGGGAATTTACCAATATCGAAGAAGTTATGATCAAAAAAGCCGTGGTGGCGGTTTTGAAAAATATCGAAGCTTCCTGGGCGCCCATTGAACCGGTGAGAACGACCCTGATCCGGTCGGAAATGAATCCCCAGTTTACCGCCATTGTCCTTCCCACGGACCTGGTTCTTGTAACCCGGTTTGAGATCGAACTGGAGCAGTCGGCGGGAAATCTGGTGGTCTGCTATCCCTATTCCATGATCGAACCCATGAGAAATAAATTGTCTTCCGGTGTCCAGGCCGAAGTGGAAGAAATCGATACCAACTGGAGAAAAATGATCCGGGAGGTCATCCTTGAATCAGAAGTTGTTTTGAGAATAGAACTCGGTAAAACGGAAATTACAGGTGAAAGACTGATATATATGCAAAAGGGCGATATTATTCAACTCGATAATGACGCCTGCGATCCCTTGATCTGCTATGTGGACGGGCTCGCGAAATTGAAAGGCTATGCAGGCGTACAAAGAGGATTCCAGGCATTTCAGGTAAACGAAAAAATCATAACCGATTGTGAGGGGTAACCATGACGGAAGAAAGCATTAAGGATGAATCCCGGGAAACTGTGGATGAGACGGAAGCCAGGGGAGAAAGGGAGCTTGATTTTATTCTGGATATCCCTTTGGAACTTTCGGTGGAACTCGGCAAGGCAAAATTGTTGGTGAATGATCTTCTTCAATTGGGGCAGGGGTCCATTATCGAATTGAATAAGCTTGCCGGTGAACCTCTGGAAGTTTATATCAACAGAAAACTCATTGCCAGGGGAGAAGTCGTTGTGGTGAATGAAAAATTCGGTGTCCGGCTCACGGATGTCATCACACCCATTGACAGGGTTAAATCTCTGGCATCGGCAGAATGAATACCCCTTCGGAGATATGGGTGGCCTTTGCCAGAACATTTTCCATGCTCGTTTTGGTTCTGGCGGTTCTTATATTGGTATTCTATTTGATCAAAAAATTTTCAACCCTGAACCATTTCAAGGGCGGCAAGGATCATATCCGGATCATGTCGGTCCATCATTTTTCTGCAAAGGAGAAGCTTGTGCTGGTGGACGTGATGGGAGATATTCTTTTGTTGGGGGTCACTCCGCAGAATATTACAAAGCTGTCTTCCGTGGATCACCCCATTGACCCCTCACCCCATGAGCCGAAAGCCCCTTTCAGGTTTTCAGATTTTTTAAGCCGGAAGCTCGGCAATCGGGAAGCAAAAATCAATGAAGACATCAACACATAAATATCTCGTCCGTCTTAAGCTTATGGTACTCGTTCTCTTGCTTGTGATGCTGGCAAGCCCCTCTGTCTTTGCCGTGACCTTCCCCATTCCATCCCTTCAATTGAATGTGGAAACCGCCAAAACCCCGGAAGAGGTTGTGGTGGTTCTTGAAATTATCGCCCTTCTGACCATCCTGGCCCTGGCCCCGGCCATCCTAATTCTCATGACCCCCTTTACCAGACTGGTGGTGGTCTTCCATTTTTTGCGTCAGGCCATGGGGATTCAGACCAGCCCTCCCAACCAGGTAATTATGGGCCTGGCCCTGTTCATGACCTTTTTTATCATCAAACCCGTGGCTCTGGAGGTTTATGAACAATCCCTGAATCCCTATCTGGAACGTCAACTGACCTATGACAAGGCTTTTGAACAGGCCCAGGTACCCATTCGAAAATACCTTCTGCTCAATACCCGGGAAAACGATATCGCCCTTTTTGTCAAAGGGGCGGATATGAAAAAGCCGGAAACAAGGGAGGATGTGTCTTTACTGGTGCTGATTCCCGCCTATGTTATCAGTGAACTGAAAACCGCTTTTATCATCGGTTTTATTCTTTATATTCCCTTTCTCGTTATCGATATGGTGGTGGCTTCCGTACTTTTGGCCATGGGTATGATGATGCTTCCGCCGGTCATGATATCTTTGCCCTTCAAGCTCATGCTCTTTGTCCTGGTGGATGGCTGGCATTTGATTTGCGGATCACTTCTGAAAAGTTTCGGAGTATAATCATGACTCCTGAATTTGTGGTGGAACTTGCAACGGAGGCCATTACCCTGACGATTCTTCTTTCCATGCCCATGCTGGGTCTCGGCCTTGCCGTGGGGCTTATGGTCAGTGTTTTCCAGGCCGTTACCCAGATCCAGGAAATGACCCTGACCTTTGTTCCTAAAATTTTGGCGGTTTTCATCGGACTTTTGTTTGCCGCTCCCTGGATGCTGGAAAAAATCACAAGTTTTACCATTCATCTGATTGAAAATATACCGGCTTATATCAGATAGGGAGTTCTTGATGGAGATTCTGAATGTCATCGATCCGGATCAATTCAGGGCATACATGCTGGTTCTCTTGAGGATCAGCATCTTTCTCTTCATGCTGCCCGTATTTTCGTCAACGGTTTTCCCGGATAGACTGAAAATGGGATTTGCCCTCGTGGTTTCCCTGCTGGTGTATTCAGTGGTGGAAATCGATCTGTCCAGGTTTCCCATGAATGTTGTGTCCACCGGACTTTTGATTCTGGCGGAAGCCATGATCGGGGTGACCCTGGGCCTGTGCATGCGGATGTTTTTTGCCTCGGTCCAGCTTGCAGGTCAGATCATCGGTTTCCAGATGGGATATGCCATGATCAATGTGCTGGATCCCCAGACCGGAGCCAATGTTTCCATCATGGATCAGTTTGGATACTGGGTCTGTATTGTTGTTTTCCTTCTCTTAAACGGCCATCATATTATATTTCTGGCGGCCGTTGACAGCTTTAAAATTGTTCCCGTGGGGTTTTTCATGATGCACGGGGCCTTGCCGGCAAAGGTCATCGAGATCGGTGCCCAACTGTTTGTATTATCCGTAAAAATCGGCGCCCCGGTAATTGTTGCGCTGTCCTTTGTCAGTGTGGGCTTCGGCCTTGTGGCAAAATTTTCTCCCCAGATGAATGTCATGATCGTGGCCTTCCCGCTTCAGATTATTACAGGCCTCACCCTTTTCGGGCTTACACTTCAGATCGTCGTCATCGTGACCCGGACCTATGTATCTGAATTAAGAGGCTTGTTGATGTGGTTTCTTTTTTATATGGGCGGGGGATAAGAGAAGATGGCTGAAGATTCGGAAAGCGGCGGAGAGAAAACCGAAGACGCGTCGTCGCGGAAACTGTCCAAGTCCCGTGAAGAAGGACAGGTGGCAAAGAGTGTTGAAATCCCTTCCGTCTTTGTTCTTCTGACCGGCGCCATTGCCTTGTATTTTTCCGCTTTTAATATCTATCACAAGCTGATGGGCGTGTTACAATTTAACCTTGATTTTAAAAAAATTCCCCTGTTGACAGAGCTTGAAGTGGTTCGATTGCTGGCCTATCACACTGAAAAAATCATCCTCATGTGTATCCCTGTCATGGGGGTCATTGTTCTGGCCGCCATGGTTTCAAATCTTGCCCAGGTCGGTTTCACAATATCCTGGCAATCTCTGGAACCCAAACTGTCCAGGCTGGACCCCATCAATGGGTTTAAGCAGAAATTCACCTCACGGGCCGTTGTGGAATTCTTAAAAACCCTTATAAAAGTGGGCGTTATTTCCATGGTGGCCTATAACGCCATCAAGGCGGAACTGGTTCCCATAACATTTCTTTATGACACCAGTGTGGGATACATCCTTCTATACATGCTCAAGGTCTCGTTCTGGATTTTTGTCAAGGTCTGCCTGTTCATGCTGGTGGTGGCCATACTGGATTATGCCTATCAGAAATGGAAATTTCTGGAAGAACAGAAAATGACCAAAAAGGAAGTCAAGGACGAGACCAAGCAGACCGAGGGTGATCCCCTGGTAAAATCCAGGATCAGGCAACTCCAGCACCAGGCGGCCAGGAAACGAATGATGGCCGATGTTCCCCGTGCGGATGTGGTGGTGACCAACCCGACCCGTCTGGCCGTTGCCCTGAAATATGACGGCAAGACCATGGATGCTCCGAAGGTGCTTGCAAAAGGAGCCGGGCCCGTGGCCGAGAATATCAGGAGGATTGCAAGGGAAAATGATATCCCTCTGGTGGAAGATAAACAATTGGCCCGAAACTTGTATAGCAGTGTAGATATCGGCGGGGAGGTTCCGACGGAATTATACCAGGCCGTTGCGGAATTGCTGGCCTATGTTTACAAATTAAAAGGGAAAAAACTTTAGGCGGCGGCAGGAATTTGGCGATTTGTGTCAAAGTTTGATTTGAAACACCTGGAGTGCAAATGGCAATGAATTTAACCGGAATTATTGCAGGGATCAAAAAAGAATCATCCGATATTCTGATGGTGTTCGCTTTTATCGGAATCTTATTGGCCATGATCCTGCCTTTGCATCCCATCATTCTTGATTTTTTTCTGGCATTGAATATTTCTTTATCTATCGTTGTGCTGGTTACCACCATGTATACCACAGCTCCCCTGGAATTTGCCATTTTCCCCTCCCTTCTTCTGGTCTTGACCCTGTTCCGTCTCTCCTTGAACGTGGCATCCACCCGTCTGATTCTTTTACACGGCAATGAAGGTCCCCTTGCGGCCGGTGCAGTGATCAAATCCTTCGGCAGTTTTGTGGTGGGCGGGAACTATGTGGTGGGATTTATAATTTTTGCGATTCTGGTTCTGATCAATTTTCTGGTTATTACCAAAGGTGCGGGCAGGATTGCCGAAGTTGCAGCCAGATTTACCCTGGATGCCATGCCCGGAAAGCAGATGGCCATTGACGCGGATCTTAATGCCGGCATGATCGATGAGGATGAGGCCAGGGCAAGGCGAAAAGCCATTGCAAAGGAAGCCGAATTCCATGGGGCCATGGACGGCGCCTCAAAATTTGTCCGGGGAGATGCCATTGCCGGTATTGTCATTACCATCATCAATATTGTGGGTGGATTTGTTATCGGTGTGCTTCAACAGGGGATGGAAATGAAAGAGGCGTTGACCGTCTATACACTTCTCACCGTTGGGGATGGTCTGGTGTCCCAGGTACCGGCCCTTCTCATCTCGGCTGCAGCAGGTCTCCTGGTTTCAAGATCAGGCTCTGAGATGAAAATGGGGGCAGAGTTTGCCAAACATCTTTTTTCTAGCGCAACTCCGGTTTTTATCGGGGCCGTGATCGTGTTCGGTATGGGGCTCATACCCGGCCTTCCGACACTTCCTTTTATGACATTGGGCCTGGTGATCGGTACTCTGGCCTGGTATTTTTTAAGGGAGGATGAGGTGAAAAAGGAAGAAAAAAGATTAGGGGCAAAGGTGGAAACAGAAGAAGAGGGAACCGGCGCTCCTGAAGATGTGGATCATCTTTTAAATCTGGATACCATAGAGCTGGAAGTCGGGTATGGGTTGATTCCCCTGGTGGATAAACAACAGGACGGGACGCTTCTGGGAAGAATCAGGGCCATCCGGAGGCAGTTTGCCACGGAACTGGGCATTATCATCCCCCCCATTCATATCCGGGACAATCTCAATCTGAGCCCGGCCCAATACCGCCTGATGATCAAAGGGGTTGAAACCGCATCAACGGAGCTAATGGTCAATCATTATCTGGCCATGGACCCCGGAGGCATGGCCCAGAAAATTGAGGGGATTGACACGGTTGAGCCGGCCTTCCATCTTCCGGCCAAATGGATTCCCCCGGAACGGGAGGAAGAAGCCAAGTTTGCCGGATATACCGTAGTGGATAATTCCACCGTCATCGCCACCCACCTGACGGAGATCGTACGGAATAATGCCCACAACCTTCTGGGCCGTCAGGATGTCCAGCATCTGATGGACAATCTGGCCAAGACAAATCCCAAGGCTGTGGAAGAGATAGTCCCCGGTCTGCTATCGCTTGGGGTGGTTCAAAAGGTGCTTCAGAACCTGTTAAGGGAAAGAATTTCCATCCGGGATATGCTGACCATTGTGGAAACCCTTGCCGATTTCGCCCCGGTGGGAAAGGATCCGGATCTTTTGACCGAATATGTAAGGCAGAGAATTGCCAAAGGAATGATTGCCCCCTATCTCCAGGAAGGCAAGGCACTGCATATCCTGACCCTTGACCGGAACCTGGAGGAGATTTTAACCAAAAATATTAAACATACGGATCATGGTGCCTATCTTGCCCTGGACCCGAGGTTGTCGGAAGAAATCATAAAGGCTGTGATAAAAGAAGTGGAGCGGCAGGTGGTGGCCAATACTCAGCCTGTGCTTATGACAACCCCAAGCCTGAGAAGGCATCTCAGAAAATTGATAGAGTCCTCTTTGCCCGCTGTTTTTGTGGTGTCCCATGCAGAAATAGTGGATGGTATTAACCTGCAGGCAATCGGAAAGGTGAGTTTGAAGAATGAATAGGAAAGTTTATAAAGCCGAGAATATTCAGCAAGCCATTGCGACCATTAAAGAAGAGCTGGGATCAGATGCCATGATCCTGAGTACGCGGAAAATCAAACGGAAGCTCTCCGATCCCTACGCAAAGGAAATGTTTGAAGTGGAGGCCGCCGTCCCTCCCCCGAAAAAGGACGACAAAAAAGACAGGGGGCATCTGATGGAGGCCATTCAGGATGATATCGCCCAGATCAAGGATATGATCTCCATTGCCGGATTTGGAAGCGGGATGCACAATATGGTCTGCAATCATTTTGAGTCCGTGGGTGTTCTTGCCTCCCTGCTCAGGGCCGGCGTCAGTGAAACCCTTGCCGGCGCCATTATTCAGAAGGCAAGCGTTTCCATGGACAACACGGCGGATCAACAGGAAAAAATCAAATCCCTTAAAAAATATGTAATGAAGGAATGCCTGAGCCGCGTTGCCGTCCGGGATTATTTCTGCCGGGACAATACCTCCGGAGTTCCCCATGTAGCCGCCTTTATCGGCCCCACCGGCGTGGGCAAGACCACCACCATTGCCAAACTTGCCGCCATGCTGACCTTTCAGAGAAAAATGAGGGTGGCCTTGATTTCCATCGACAATTACCGGGTGGGCGCTTTTGAACAGCTCAAAGCCTATGCGTCCATCATGGGGTTATTATGCGTACCGGCTTTCAGCGCCCAGGATCTTCTCTGCGCCCTGGACCGGATGAAATCCATGGATATGGTCCTTATTGATACGGCTGGGCACAGCCATTTTGATAAACAGAGGATCGACGAAATATTGAAATTGATTCAAGCGGATTTTAGGATTTCTGCTCATTTGGTCTTGAGTGTTACCTCTGAATCGATTATTATGCAGGAAGCCGCCTCTGCTTTTTCAGTATTTGGTCCGGATACGGTAATTTTTACAAAGGTTGATGAAACCAGAAGATGTGGTAAAATATTGGACCAGATCAATGATTTTAAATTGCCTGTTTCTTTGATTGCAAACGGGCAGAGGGTCCCTGAGGATTTGATGGTGCCCGATAAGCAGGAATTGCTCAAGATCATTCTCGGGAAGGGATCAAAGGAGATAATTTAAGTTGAATCAGGCAAAAGGACTTCAAAACGTTGTGAAAGACCGGGCGTTTTCAAGACGGAATGCAACGGCAATATCCGGCCCCACCGTCCTTCCGCGAGTGATCGCCGTTACCAGCGGAAAGGGAGGCGTCGGAAAAACCAATATCGTTGCCAATGCAGCCGTTTCCCTAAGCCGCATGGGAAAACGGGTGGTGATTATTGATGCCGATGTCGGTCTTGCCAATATCGATATTATTTTTAATTTAAGGCCTGAATTCAATATCAGGCATGTCATCAATTCTGAAAAAACCTTGAAAGAAGTCATGGTTCAATCGGAACACGGGATTAAGATTCTTCCGGGCGGTTCCGGGTTTGCAGACCTGACCCAATTGGGAGAGGGTGAAAAACTCAATCTTCTGACGGAGTTTGAAAGCCTTGCGGATCAAGCTGATATTATCTTTGTGGATACCGGCGCCGGGATTTCCGCCAATGTATTATATTTTAATTCAGCCTGTGATGACTGTGTGGTCATCGCCACCAACGAGCCCACCTCCATTACCGATGCCTATGCCATGATGAAGGTCATGTCCCGGGAATATGGGACAAAATATTTTAAACTGATCGTCAACATGGTCGATTCCGAGGCCGAGGCCAAAAAAGTATATGGTTCCCTGAGTGGCGCCCTGGATAAATTTTTAAAAAATGTGGTGCTGGAATATGTGGGTCATATTCCCTTTGACAGACAATTGCAGCAATCGGTTCAGAAAAGGGGGCTGGTCATGGATCGTTTTCCGGATTCGGCTTCTGCCCGGGCCATCCATGAAATAGCCGTTAGCCTTTCGAGGCGGCCGTTAAAAAACAATTCCAACGGGAATCTGACATTTTTTATGAGCAGGGTTTTTCAAACCACAACCTGACAGGACACACCGGCGTTATATGCAAACCAAGAACCGGGGAAATAAAACAGAGAGCAACCCATGGCGGGAAAAAACCATTGTTGAGTATGCCTATCTGGTAAAGCATATTGCCTCAAGATTTGCCATGCGCGTTCCCTCCAGCGTTTTTTTCGGTGAACTGGTGTCTGCAGGATCCCTGGGCCTTATCGATGCCGTGGATAAATTCGATCCTTCCAAACATGTCAGCCTCAAAACCTATGCCCAGTATCGGATCAAAGGCGCCATTTTGGATGAACTGCGCAGCATGGACACCTACTCAAGGTCCATGAGAAAAAAGATCCAGGACATTACACGGGCCGTTAAAGCCATTGAAGAGCGGAAAGGCGCATCGCCCACGGATGAGGAAATATGCAGGGAGCTGAACGTTTCCCTTGAAACGTATCATGATATGCTGACCAATATTCATGGGGCTTCTGTTCTGAGCCTGGACGAGTTCATCAAAACAAAACAGAATGATACCTGGTCAAAAACAAGGTTTCAATCCGGCATTAAGGAAGAAGAGACCCCGGCCGATTCTTTTGATAGGGAAGAATTGAAACAGATTATGGCAGAGATCATCAAGACATTGGGCCGGAAAGAACAGATGGTGGTTTCCCTGTATTATTACGATGAATTGACCTTAAAAGAAATCGGCGAGGTGCTTTCGTTGACCGAATCGCGTATCTGCCAGATTCATTCCGCGGTTCTGCTCAAGATGAAGGCCAGGCTCGAGGACGAGTTTAAATAAAGAGGTGCAAAATGTCCGACCCGATAATCGAAGAAGACGGTTTAATTTCTCAGGATGATATTGACAGGCTTATGGAATCCTCTTCCAGTGAAGAGGCCCAGGATAAAATGGCCGAGGAGAGTGACCTGGCGGATGAATTGGGAGAGCTTTCCCAGGATGATATCGACAGCCTCCTGAATTCAAATGTATCAGGCCAAGCGGATTCATTGGGTGAACCGGATGCGTCAGCGACGGAAGACGGCGAAATGGAACTCATTTCCCAGGATGATATCGACCAATTGATGAATTCAAACCCCGGATCCGGGGAAAGCCTTCCGGTTCCTGACGAGGATGAAGACTTTGAAGAGCTGTCCCAGGACGATATTAAAGCCCTCATGGGAGCCCAGGATAAAAAAAATGAAGAGGAAGGCACGATACGTCAGGATGATTTCGTCATCAACGAATCCGAGGCCGACAGTGTGTCGGACTGCCTCATTACCCAGGCCGCCCTTGACAAACTGATGGAAAATGTCACCCTGATCCCTGATCCGGTTATTGCCGATGAAACACCACCGGCTGAAACAGAATCAGCCGGCAGCCCTGGATCCGATGCCGATACAATATCCTTGGACATATCCGACGCGGATACGGAAGATTTTTTAAAACCCGGATCTGATACGGATGTTCTTGAATTGAACGATGACAGGGAAGATGTCACCCAGGAAGATATTGATGCACTTCTCTCAGAACCGGATGATGATGAGGAAGCCGAAGATGATGTTCTCATTTCCCAGGATGATATTGATACCCTCCTCATGGCGGCGGACCAGGAGGACGAAGATGTCCTGGGGGATCTCATGGACAAGGGTATGGATATCGGCCTTGATGAAGACCTCTTTGAAAAAGAACCCTCTGGTGAAACCGGAGAAAAAGAGGATGAGGAAATCGGAAATGAAGCGGACGATGAGGGCGTAGATGAAGATGAAAATGAAGATCAGGTCGTCCTTCAGGGAGAGGATGAAGTCACCCTGCAATCGAAAAAGAAAAAAGCCGGATCTCCCCGGATCAAAAAAAAGCTGGTTCTGGCCTTTGCCTCTTTCCTGGTTCTGCTCGGAATTGCAGTGCCCATAAGCTATTTTCTCTTTTTTTCAAGTGGTCAGAAACCTGAGGAGGTTATTGTGAGCACTTCCCAACCGCCTGCGGTGAGCCCGCAAAGAGAGGTCGAGATTGATACTGTCGAATCGCCTGCCAAGCCATTGGTGGAAAATAAAAATTCAGGCAATATGGTTTTAAAGGATTTTATCATATTGGCACCTGATATTTCAAAACAAATGACCTATATCACCGCCGATATCTCCATTGATTATGCCGATCAGAAAGCCTCTCAGGAAATCCGGAAGAACCTGTCCTATTACCGGGATTTGATTTATGACGCCATCGGCAAGAGCCTGGTTGCCGAGAAACAGGAAGATATTACAGAAGAGGAAATTCTTTCCAGAATTGAAACCGTATTGCGTTCGGCATTGCCCGGAGATTCCATCAGCCGGGTCAGTTTTCTATCATTTAAGATCAGCTGAGGGGAGATAGGATGACAACCATACCGGGTCACAATCTGGTCATTCAGCAGTCCGGGGTTGCTCAGGAAATAACCCATCCGACAACCACACCCAAACCGTCCCCGGAACAGGCGGCTGTTCTCCAGCAAGCCGGGGAAGTCCTTAAAAACTCAACGGTTCAGGAGTTTGAAGAATCTGAACGGCTGAAATTGAAAAAAGAGAAAGAATCACTGGTCGCAAAACAAAGGAAAAAAGAGCATAAAAATAAGAAAAGGCGGGAAGATCTGGAACAGGACCCCGATGCAACGGGAAAGCTTGTGGACACCATCATATGATTAAATTATTTTCAGTTGAATTCTGGGTGGCGATTCTTTTTTTCATCAATTTTTCCCTGGTTTTGTTCGTTTTCATACTTATCCGGAAAATGAACGGATTTCTAACTGAACAAGCCTTTCAAGCCACTTTTGAAAAAGAAAGGGAAGAAAATGATCCGGTCTCGGACACGGCGTCGGATATCATGGACATGCTGGAGCCCTTGGTCAAGGATTCCAGGGAGGCAGCCATTCAGTTTGACGAGCAGATAAAGGATAAGAAAAGACTCATTAAGAGCTTGAATGATGCATTGGATTCCCGGATCATCAATATCAACCTTTTGTTGTCCCGGGCCGATGCCATGCAGAAAAAAATCGAAGAAAGGCAGGCCGAATCCGGCAGGATCCTTGCAGATCTCTCAAGGGATGGGGCTGTGGAGGTTTCGGCAGGCACCTTGGAAAACCAGCAGCATCAGATCCTTAAAATGTATCATCAGAACTATGATATTGATACCATTGCCCAGGAATTATCCATACCCAGGGGTGAGGTTCAACTGGTAGTGGACCTGAAGAAAAAATTCCTGGAAATGGAAAAGAACAGCAGATGATCTCAGGCATCCATGTTTCGTCCTCCGAGATTGTT
This sequence comes from Desulfobacula sp., assembly GCA_023701135.1. Lineage (GTDB taxonomy): Bacteria > Desulfobacterota > Desulfobacteria > Desulfobacterales > Desulfobacteraceae > Desulfobacula. Next base: position 168,184 of record JAMPXP010000006.1, read on the forward strand.
ATCCAGAAAGGGGAAACCAAAAAAAATGCGCTTCCCCTCTTTGTCAAAGATCAGGTTGTCCACGCAAAAGTTCTGGAGCTGCTCCCAGAGGGCAGCGCCCGCCTTCTGATCAACAACCGCACGGTTACAGCAAAAACACCCATGTTGCTGAAGCTTGGGGAGGAAATTCAGCTCAAGGTTCTTGAGGAAAAAGAAGGGGTTCTGTTAAAATTCATGGGGCCGGCCCAGAAGATAACAACCCCACAGATTTCGTCTTTGATCCGGTTTTTTCCGGGGAATGAAGCCCTGGCAGATGTCTCCCGCATCCACATCCCCCGGGTAAAAAATCTTCTCCACGAGCTGGCATTAAAATCCGGCAAAGCAGACCATTTGTTTTTACCTAGACTCATTGAAAAAATGGGCCTGACCCTGGAGAGTAAAACAGCAAGACTGTTGCAAGAGCAGATGCCTTTACCCAACTTGAAGCAGACGTCTTTTGTTCTCCTCAATCAGGATGTAAAGGCCTTGATCCAAAAAGAATTGCTCATGGCCGGACCCAATCCTTCGGAAAGCCTAAGCATGGCCGCTTCATTTTCCGAAACCCTGGAAAACTTTCAGATCTTAAACCATCACAGCTCTGAATCAGGACGATTTCTTTTGCCTTTCCCTGTTTTCAATGAAGAGGTTTTCCGGTTTGGCCAGCTTTTCATCGATACCGGAGGCAAAAAAAACAAGGAAGAAGGCTCTGCCGACAGGCTCATTCGGATTTCTTTTTTGCTGGATATGACTCTTCTGGGACCGTTGAGGGCGGATTTTTCAATCCTCAAAAAAGAAATCTCCGGCCGTTTCCTTTTGAACGATGAAGATACATGTCAATATGTCCGTTCAATGATTCCCGAGCTCAGAGAGAAACTCAAGGCCATTGATTATACAGTTCATGAAATTGATTGCGCCCTGGGAGATAAGATTCGGCTTCAGCCGGTTGATTTTATAGACTCCTTGTTAAAAAGCGAGTCTGACAGGGTTTTAAATATAGTGATTTGAAAAATGGAAAAAAGATATATCCAGAAGGCTGTCGCGCTAAAATATGACCGGAAAAAAGATGGTGCCCCCAAGGTGGCGGCCAAGGGAAAGGGCAAGGTAGCCGAGAAAATCATTGAACTTGCGAAAAAACATGATATTCCCATTAAGGATGATCCTGACTTGGTGGAGGTCTTGTCCTCCCTTGATATCAATCAGGAGATTCCTTCAGAAATTTATGCGGCCGTTGCAGAACTACTGGCCTTTGTCTATTCCCTGAATTCCAAACGCCGGCCCATATAAAAAATCGGATAAAGAATCGGATAAAACACCGGATAAAGATCAAAATTTACATGCAGCTTTTGTATGGAAAGAGGCTTAATAGCCGCCGGCCGCATCGGATATATTGTGATGATCCTCAATGTCCTTGATCAGGACAAGTTTGTTGCAACCTGAGCATACCATCTTAAGGGTCGACACCCTTCCCCTGAAAAGTTTTGTGCCGCAAAAGGGGCAAAAATAATCCATATGGATGGGCATGCTTTTCTGATCGTTATTCTGGTCAGTCGTCTCTGATATCATATATACAAATTTCCAAATTATTTTTTACAGTGATTTTTCCCAGGAGCTGGTGTTTCTTTCCAGGAAGCAAAGTCTGTGTTTAACGTTAAAACGGATTTTATGCAAGGATTTTTTTTATTCAGGGTTTTGAAGCCGCTAGGAAAATTTTTCTGAGTACTGTCAATTATTATTCTGTTTTCCTGTTGGACTTTTGGCGGGAAAAAAGAAATCGGCTTTTGTTCATTATGGTGCCGAATTATCATAAACAACCGATGCGAGCCGGTTTGAAGGGCTTCTGTCACCTTGGGCCTTCCAGGGTCGGCCCCTGTTGTTTTCCGGGATAATTCGAAATCGTCAATGGCATCCATATTGCAATATCCACATTGACTGGTGTTTTTGCGGCAATAATCCTTTGCAGGAGAGATATAATGATTCTTGAGGTGACCCGGCCTGTCCAAGGCGGTTTAAGGCAGGAAAGAAAGCTGGAATCGGTTTCAAACAACCTTGCCAACGCAGAAACCATTGGATTTAAAAAGGATACCATCAGTTTCGATCTTAAATTCAAGGCTCAGGTCAATAAAGATTTTTCCCAGGGTTCTTTTCAGGCAACAGGCAATGCCCTGGATGTGGCTTTATCCGGCGAGGGGTTTTTTAAAATCGAAACTCCGGAGGGGATCCGGTATACCCGGAATGGTAATTTTTCCCTGGATATCAACGGGGTCCTGATAGATCAGAACGGCAACCCTGTATTGGGCCAGGGAGGCGCCATCGTCATTGCCGGGGAAGAGATGGAAGAGACCCTGTCCATCAATCAGATCGGTGAAATCAGCCTTGGCGGAGAAATACTTGATACCCTTGACATTGTGACCTTTGAAGATAAGCGGAAATTGGAACGGGAGGCAGAGAACCTTCTGTCGTATAAGGGCCCGACCACGGATGAAATCCAGGTGGAGCAGACGGTTGTCCAGCACAGGACCCTTGAGAATTCCAATATCCAGGTTGTGGATGAAATGGTTCGCATGATTGATTATCACAGAATGTTCGAAACCTTTACAAAATCCATCCTGACCTTTGATGAAGTTGATAATAAAGCCATCAATGACGTGGGTAAACTCAGATAAAAGAATAGGAGACATATAATGATACGATCACTCTGGTCAGCCGCCACAGGTATGAACGCCCAGCAGATGCAGACCGATGTGGTGGCCAACAATCTGGCCAATGCCAGCACCACGGGATTTAAAAAATCCAGGGCCAATTTTGAAGATCTCATGTACAAAACCATGCAGGTTGCAGGTCAGACAACTCCGGGCGGAGGCCAGGTCCCTTCCGGAATTCAGATCGGCATGGGCGTCAAACCCGCCGGGATACAGAAACTGTTTACCCAGGGGGATTATATCCAGACTGATAATCAACTGGATATGGCCATCCAGGGCAATGGCTTTTTCAGGATAAGACACGGGGATGAGGATCTATATTCCCGGGCCGGCAATTTTACATTGGACAGTGAGGGATTTTTGACCACTCCCTCAGGTGATCGTCTTCAGCCCGAGATCTCCCTTCCGGCAGAGACGGTAACCGTGACCCTTCAGGACAACGGCACCCTGACGGCCAATGGGGCCGATGAAACCATCCTGGCCACGGCAAACGTATTGATCAGTACCTTTATCAACCCCTCCGGGCTTTTTGCAGTGGGCAATAATCTTTTCAGAGCCACGGAAGGTTCTGGCCCGGCAACGGAAGGAACTCCGGGTGAGGAGGGATTGGGAACCGTGGTGAACAATTATCTTGAAGGGTCCAATGTGAGCGTGGTTGAAGAAATAGTGTCCATGATATCCGGGCAGAGAGCCTATGAGGCCAATTCAAAATCGATTCAGACGGCGGATTCCATGCTCGGCACAGCCACAGGATTGAAGCGATAAATGAACAGGGTTTCTCCAATATGGTTTGGGTTTTTGAGCCTGTTTATAACGGGTTTGGCTTTTATTTGCCAGGGGTTTTTGACGGATCTTCTGGCCGACGACGGGTCAATGAACCCTGCCGGGATAGAGATTGCCGTAAGAGAGACAAGCACAGTTCAATCCTCTCGTGTTTTTCTTCAGGATATTGCAGATATCAAAGTGGATGGGTTTTTAAGGGAAACGCTGGGAAAGATAGATTTCGGGCTTTCTCCCAAACCCGGTAAAATAAGGTCCATTGACAAAGGGAAAATTATATCTGCAATTCAGCGTGAGCGATACCTGCCGGCGGATTCCATCATCACCTGCCCGGACCGCATCTATGTGAAGCGTGGGTCGGAACAGATCTCAGCCTCGGATATCCGAAAATATGTTGAACAACAGCTTTCAGAAAGTTTCGGAAACAGAGAATTCAATTTGATCACATTTAATGTCAGGGGTCTTGAGCCCTATCCTTCGGGAGAGATGCGTTTTTTTTCCGATTCAGAGGATATGGTCGATAAAAACGGGAAATTATCGCTCTTTGTGAATATTGTCATTAATGGAAAGAAAGCAGACAGGGTCAGTGTTACAGGCCTTGTTGCCCTTTACGAAACAGTGCTTCTGGCCCGGCATGCCTTTGAAAAGGGAGAGATCCTCTCAAGGGAAAGCATATACGCGGAAAAGAAAAATATTTTTGAACTGGGTGACGGATATATTCAATCCATTGATGCCATTGAGGGAAAGCAGCTTGCCGCAGCTGTCCGGCAGGGGGAATGTATCTTGACAAGCCTTGTGGTCTCTCCTCCATTGGTTCAGAAGGGTGATATTGTCAGCCTTGTTGCCCAAAATGACACCCTTTTAATTGTTACAAAAGGGATCTGTAGAGAAGACGGGTTCGAAAATGATGTGATCAAGATTGAAAATCTAAATTCCGGAAAGATCATCAGGGGTAAAATAAAGGATAAATCCAAGGTGGAGGTCATATATTAAATGCTACAACCTAAGATAAAAAACGGTTATTTTTTCATAGCCCTTGTTTTCTGTGCCGTGTTTTCAGGATGCCTGGGTTCCAGTACAAATGATACAGGCCTTGTTCTTCCGGAGGGAGGTTCCGCGCAACCGGTTCTCGCCCCGGAGTTTTCTTCTCCCCATGCGTCGGAAGGATCTTTATGGGTTAGAAATGCCTCCCTGTTTGAAGATTCCAAGGCCGCCTATGTGGGCGACACCGTAATTGTGGATATCATTGAGAATTCAACATCCAGTATGGATGTCAACACCGAAAGTTCAAGAAAGACGGAAATGGGAATCGGGATGCCGGTGCTCAATGGGTTGACGGGCAAGGTCATCAATCCCCCGGCCAATCTGACGCAGATGGTGGGTACGGATTTTTCAAGTTCATTTGCGGGTGAAGCCACAAGCGACCGATCCGGCCAGGTCACCGCTTCCATTGCCGCCCGGGTCACCGAAGTCCTGCCCAACGGGAATTTAAGCCTCTTTGGCAGAAGGGCCATGAAGGTGAACAATGAGGTCCAGTATATCACCGTATCGGGTATTGTCAGGCCCCAGGACATTTCTTCCGCCAACCGGGTAAAATCAACCTATCTGGCCGATTCAAATATTGAATATTATGGAAAAGGTGCTCTTGCCGATAAACAAAAACCAGGCTGGGGAACCCGGATTATAGAAAATATCTGGCCCTGGTAGAAAGGAATCCGTCATGCCGGTGAATCGAATGTTTCATGCCATAATTTGTATATTTATGGTTGGGTTTGTGTGTGTTTCGGATCTTTATGGGGCAAGGATTAAAGAATTGGCTGCCATTAAAGGAATCCGTGAAAATCAGCTCATTGGATACGGCCTGGTGGTCGGATTGAACGGCACCGGAGACAAGGATGGGGTCGGTTTCACCAAACAGGCGCTGGCCAATATGATGGAGAAGATGAATATCTTTGTTGACAGCAATCAACTCAAGGTTAAAAACATAGCAGCAGTAATGGTTACGGCCAATATCCCTCCCTTTGCCAGAATCGGCGACAAGATCGATGTGACAGCCTCCTCTCTGGGTGACGCCAAGAGTCTGAAGGGCGGAACCCTGCTGGTCACACCGCTGAAGGGTGTCAACGGGGAGATATATGCCATTGCCCAGGGACCGGTCACCCTTGCCGTTTCAGGCGGAGCCAACGACCGGAACAGCCACCTCCAGGTGGCCCAGGTCACCAACGGCGCTTCGGTGGAACAGGAGATTCCTTTCAAGCTGGATGGGAAAAAAACCCTTACCTTGTCATTGTTTCAGCCGGATTTTACCACTGCCAAAAGAATGGCCGACACCATCAATGCCTCCATCGGAGAAGGGGTGGCCCAGGTCATTGACGCCAGTGCATTGAATCTGAATGTGCCGGAAAAAATGTGGCAGAAGAATGTGGCAGGTTTTATCGCAGACATTGAAACCTTAACCGTCATACCCGATGCCGTAGCCAGAGTGGTGATCAATGAGAAAACAGGAACCGTTGTTTTCGGCAGCGATGTCACCATATCCAGCGTTGCCATTGCCCATGGAGATCTTTCCGTGACCATTGCAGGCCCTCCGGAAAAAAATGAGAGCGTCATGAATCTGCCCGGAACCTCCACCATCGGAGAACTTGTCCAGGGATTGAATTCTTTGGGGGTAAAACCCCGGGATCTTATCAGCATTCTTCAGAGCATCAAGGCTGCCGGAGCCCTCCAGGCAGAGCTGGTCATCTTATAAGCGTAAAGGAAAAAATTTCATGGATATGGATATCGTCAATCAGAACCTGGCCGCTGCAAAGCTTTCCAAAGTCAAAAGTCAGGGAAGAAGCCTTGCCGAACAAAGGGTAAAGGAAAAAGAATTAAAAACAGCCTGTGAAGGCTTTGAAGCCATTATTTTAAATACCATGATCAAAACCATGCGGGAATCCTTACCCGGGGATGCGCTTCTGGGTGAATCCAACAGTACCAGTATTTATAAATCCATGTATGACGAGTATCTTGCAGAATCCTTATCCAGAACCCATCACGCCATCGGCATCAAAGAAATGCTATACGAACAGTTGAAAAAATCCCTTTAGTCCACAGGCTCCCCTTCTAATATCTTTCCATGGCATAATTGTTGCTCTTCCATATAAATTAAAGCTCGATCGGGTGAAATAGAGGAAAATTATTCCCTTTTTGAATCATCCTGATATTCAGCTTGAGCCGGCAGATACCGATAATGCTAAGAGGAGAGGCCAATGGAAAAAATTGCCCAAAAAATTGAAAAATTACTTGAAGAAAAGCTTTTTTTGTATCAAGAGCTGCAAAGCATCTTCGAACAGGAGAAGACCCATATTGTGAATATGGACGTTGATTCTCTTTGGGTTACCGTATCTCAAAAAAAATCGCTGATACTGAGGATTGAAGATGCCCGGCAAAAAATAATTCATCTTTTGGGCAAAGAATCTTTGGGCCCGGATAGGGATACTCAATCCTTTAACCTGACTTCCGTAATAAAATGGATGGCGGTTTCATCGAAAAAAAAAGCTGAATTGGAAAAGATTTATCTGGCCGTCAATACCTGTAAAAAAGAGATCGCCCGGCTGGCTTCGGACAATAAAAACTATATCCATGAATCCCTTGGTATTATCAATTCGGTTTTTTCAACCGTGCTGGAGGATGCCGACAGAAAAGGCTACAACCCTTCAGGGACAGCCTCGCACAATAACGGCAAAAACCGTCTGATTCACGCACAGGTGTAAATTATGTCAGGACTTTCCTCTACCCTCAGCATCGCAAAAACCGCAATAGCAGCCCAGCAATACGGGTTGAATATCACTGGAAACAATATTGCCAATGTCAATAATCCGGACTACAGCGTCCAGAATGCAGACCAGAAAAACATGCGGCCTGCGCTTTACGCCGGGTTCCTTTTCGGCACCGGTGTGGATACCTCCCAGATCAAGCAAAGCGTTGATCAACTGCTTGAACAGCGATTGACCAATGCAGTTTCAACCCAGGCCTCCCTTGAAGAGCAGGAATCCTATATGAGGGTTCTGGAGGGTTTCTTTGATGAGAGTTCGGATACAAGCATTTCCAGTGTACTCACGGAATTCTGGAGTTCCTGGCATGACCTTGCCAATAATCCGGAAGGATCATCCGAACGGGTGGCGGTTTATGAAAACGGGGAGCTGATGGCCTCCGTGTTTGAGAGCACAATTCTGAGCATGGGGGATTTGTCCCAGGATATTAATGCGGATATTATTTCCGGGGTTCAGCAGATCAATGAACTCACCTCCAAAATTGCGGTTTTGAACGGTGAAATTCAATCTGCTGAAATCCACAGAAGCGCCAATGACCTGAGAGATCAAAGAAACCGGTTTGTGGACGAGCTGGGGACCCTGATTGATATTGATACCTTTGAGCAGTCCGACGGCGGCCTCATTGTTAATATTGCCAATAGTTTCACCATCGTCAACGGTGTGGATACCTATGACGTATCCGTTCAAAACAAAGAAGTCGTTCTGGAAAGTTCTTCCGGTGGGGACCTGATGATTTCCGATAAGATATCGGGCGGAAAGATCGGCGGCCTTCTGGTCATGAGGGATGAAGTCATTCCCAAATATCAGGCAGAACTTGATGAACTCGCCCGGGAGATGATCTGGGCCGTTAATTATCAACATTCCCAGGGTGTGGGCCTTGAGTATTTTTCAGAACCCATGACCGGGGAATATGCCACCGATGACGGACGATGGCTGACCAGCTATGCCTTTGGAGACAAGATTGATTTTTCAAAGGATTTTGTCATGTGGATGGAAGACACCACCTCGGTTGATACCCAGTATACCAAAATCGCTATGGATATGGGCGTATCCGAAGCTGCGATCTCCAACTGGCAGGGGACGGCGCCCGGCGGGGTCCAGTCCGTTTATAGACTGACCGTTGTGGATGATGCCGTCCTGGGAGATAAACTGGTCAGTGAATCGGACGGGGACGGGTTGGCCACGGTATGGGGCTCCACGGCCGGAACATCCGTCACCCTTGACCGGGCCATTGCCGAGCAGACCCTTATGATTTATGGAGGTCCCACAGGCACAACAAAAATCGAGATAAAAGATGTGGGCGGGGATGCAAAACGGTCTGCCGCTTCCTTAGCCGAGGCCTTGAACCGGGTTGAAGGCCTCACGGCCCATGCTTCCGAGAACAGCATCTCTTTTGATATCGCCGGAATAGCCAATGCCGAAGATGGTGATGAAATCCGGTTCTCTCTGTATGTGGACGGTATTGTCCAGCAGCAGAGCTTTATCCGGGATTCCGAAGCCGGGTCCCTGCAGGAGCAGTTCGAGGAAGCGCTTTTATCCGCCGTGGAAGCTGTGAATCAGACCAATGAGGATAATGACCTGTTTGCAGAAGGCCTTGACATTACCAGCAGTTCCGGCAGAACCCTGGGGGTTCAGGATTTTGAAGTCCAGGACAATGCCGGCATCAGCCTCTCCGCTTTTACCGGGTTTAATCCGGGGGATACCCTTGATTTTGACATCAACGGTATCCAGGTATCCGTGGATTTGACCGGTGTGGATACCAGTGACGGCGCTGCCGTGGCGGCGGCGTTTTATTCAGCAGCCGGTCTTGCTCTTGAGGGCCAGGCATTTACCGTTAAAAATGATCTATCCACCAATTCGGTGGTCATCAGAACAACGGACGGATCAGATATCACCCTGGACAATGTCAGCACGCTTGCCGCCAATCCCACGGTTGCCGTCACTGCCCTGGCCGGCACCACCATCCCCGGAGATGCCACCTTGACATTTGACGGCGCCGACACCATGGTTGCCAATACAGACACCCTGGATACGGACACCTTTGTTTTTTCCGGCAACGGTAGCGGTGTCACCATCCGGGAAGGGTCCTTTGCCGGCGGAAATAAATCCGGGGTGATTACCGGAACTTTAACCATCCTGCTTGATTCCGGCATGACCACGCAATCCAATGTTTCCGGAGCAGGGTCCGGAGGGCTTTTTTCCGGTATGAACGCAAACTCGGGAAGCTCGATTCTAACCCTGGGCGGAGAAGGGGGCTTCACTAATTTGTCCACGGCCGGGGGCGAGGTCATTTCATTCGAAGTGGATGGGGCGCTCATTACCTTTACCACCACGGCGGTCGGCGGAACCTCGGACATTGCCTTTGCCCAGTATCTTGAGACCCGGATCAATGCGGGTTTGGTCCTTGCCGGGATAAACGGGTCCTACCAGGTCGTCAGAACCGCAAGTTCCGTTTCCATCATCAAGGACAAGGATCTGGATGATCCCATTGAAATTACCAATTTCAGCGATTCCCTGGACAATAATGCCCGATTGAGGGTGAAAACCGGAACCGGAACCGGATCAAACCAGCCTGAAAACGACCTTCTGGATGCAGATCCGTTAATGCCTTACCGGAATTCTTCAACATCCAGCCTCTATGGTGATGAAGGGGTTATCCTCTGGGAAAGATTGGATAAAGACGGTGTCGGAACCGGTGCGTCGGGTTTGCTGACCGTTGAGGATGAAGGCCGGGTGACCATTGTTGAAAACGGGATTGAAACCCTGTCCTTTGATATCTCAAAGGGGAGCCTTGTGGCCGGCAATACCTTGACCGTGAATACGGATACCTTGGGAAACCCCGATTCCCTGGATCTGAGAATCACCGGCCGGGCCAACAGCATTAATGATATCTATCAGTTTAAAATTGTTTCCGGCGGCAAGGTGGGACAGCTTCCTGCCGAAGGAGAAGAACTCCTTGTCGTTGAGTGGTCCAACAGCGTTACCACAGGGACCTTTACCATTGAAGGCCATGATCCCCCCTATACGCCTCAGACGCCGGTGGAAGTGGTTGTGGACGGCATGACCCTGAAATTTTCCGACGGAACCCTATTCTCCGGGGATGTGTTTACCATCACCACAGGGGATACAGGGCTCCCGGCGTCATTGAACAGCGCAGGGCAACCGACGGGAGAAACCCTTTCCGACTGGCACTGGACCATCGATTCCTTTGCAGACCAGTTTAACCGGGAAGCACCGGGTCTGAAAGCCTCGGCAACCTCGGACAACAGGCTTAAATTTGAGGCATCCGGGTCATACTATTCCCTGGAAAATATCCAATATTCAGGAGAGAACGGATTTAACGAAGCCAATGCGTCCGTCACGGTGACGGACTGGAGCGCCATTGACTTTGCAGCATCGAGCCTTCATTTTGAACGGTCCGCCTCAGGGTCCTGGGGGGTTTTAAATGATCCCACCGGCGGCAAACTTCAATTGATACCGGAGGGCGGGGATGATGACGGATTTGGGATCGATTTTTCAGGAGACGGCCTGGCAGATATGGAAATCAGCTTTTCCGAAAGCGTTTCTGGGTCAGGATATATTGAGGTGGATTTCACAAAACACAGTGCCAACGATATCGGGTTTGCTTTTTCCGATGATGCATCCTCCTCGTCCGGTCTTGCCGCCGCTGCCGGCATCAATGTCTTTTTCAAAGGGACAGACTCCATGACCATGGAAATCAATGAAGATCTCAAAGATACCAAATTTATTGCCGCAGCCTCCGTTGACGGTGAAACCGGTAAAATCAGCAAGGGAGACAATTCCAACGCCCTTGCCATGGCCGATGTCCAATTCCAGGACAAAACCTTCAAACTCTGGACCTTTCAGAGGGGAAGTGATGCCCAATCCAATACCACCAGCGCCACCCTTGATAATTATTATAACCAGATGATCTCTTCCATGGGGGTAACATCACGGAGCATTAAAAGTTCAAAAGAATTTGCCGATATTATGGTAAACAATTTGACCGAACAGCGGAATTCCGTTTCAGCCGTTTCCCTGGACGAGGAAATGATCAAGCTGATCAAATATCAGCACGCATTTTCAGCAGCCTCCAAGCTGCTGACCACCGTGGATGAGATGATGAATACCCTTATTTCGGTCCGGTAACAGGAGAAAATTAAGATGCGGGTCCCTACCATTTCCACCTACGTGAATGCCTCTTACCAATTGGGCAGCCTCACCAGCCGGTTGCAAACCGCCAATGAGGTTATCAGTACCCAGAAAAGAATCAATGAAATATCCGATGATCCATTGGGATTGAGCCAGGTTCTCTCCCTTAGAAATTCCATCGGGAACCTGGACCAGATTCAAACCAATGTCACCATGGGCAAATCCTGGCTCAAGGGTGCTGAGAGTTCCCTGGACAGTGTAAACGATTTGATTTTGGATGCAAAGACGGATGTGCTTCGGCTTGCCAATGATTCCGCAACGGCGGATGAGCGCCAGGACGCCGTTGAGCGGATCAACAGCATTCTTGAGCAGATCGTTTCCCTGGGCAATACCCAGGTCAACGGCAGTTATATCTTCAGCGGCACGGATACCAATGTCATTCCCTTCAGCCATGACACATCCGTCAATCCGGAAAAAGTGGTGTACCAGGGCAATAACACCCCCTTTGAAATCCGGACCGATCAAAACTCCGGGGTACAGGTGGGGCGGGACGGATACGAAACTTTCTGGGATCAGGAAATAGAAATCAATTCCACCAATAATAAAATTGTATTTAAAGAGGACAACGGACACGGATCTGCGTCGGAGATCGTCCTCACCGCCACGGTTCCCGATGGGTTATATACGGCTGAAACGCTTGAGACCGCGGTGAGAAATGCTTTGAATGAAGCCTCTTCACAAAGCGGATACGGTGCGACCTATATAGTTGAATACAATAGTGACGAAAAAACATATGCCATAAGAGAAGGCGGATCTTTTAGGGGCTATCTCAAGACGGAATTCATGTGGGAGACCGGGGGGGAAGCCTATATCAACAATATCGCGGCAAGCCCTGCCATAGACCCGGATGACATCCACATCAGCGTCAATGAAACCGCCCTGACCATAGGGACGCCGGAGCCCTGGGGAACAGACCCGTTTAAGCTGGTCTGGCAGGGCAATAATACCTGGACGGTGCTGAACAATCCAGGCTATGTCATCACGCCGTCAACCCTTACAGGCACAGCGGACAATGTTGAAATCGACCTGGATGAATCCGGCACCCCTGATATTACGATCAAGCTGGATGCGCCGGTGAACAATGTCGGAGACTATATCGAATTTGAGATTATTACAGCCAAAGGAGATCTCAGCGTCGGTAACGAAATCGGATTTAACGGGGACAATTCCATTTCCGCCCCGCCGGTATCGGACGATCAGGCCCAATACATTACCGAACTGGTCATCACGGACGGCGCCAATGATGAGATTGTTTTTCAGGAAGTCAATTCAACCGGCGGGGCTACGACCTTTACCATAGACCTGAATACAACGGGTGCCGATATTACCCATGCGGATATGGCCGGCCTCGCCAAGGCCATTGAAAGCAAAATGGAGGCGGCCAGTGCAGGCGGCCCCAACAGCATTGATTATGATGTGTCCTATGATCCCGAGACCAGCCGGTTCAAAATCAGGGAAAACGGAACAGACCTGGATGAGCTGCACCTGCAATGGAGTCTCAGCAATGCAGCTTCCACCCTGGGCTTTTATCCTGTGGACGATAAGACCATTTATCCTTCAAGCGATATTGTTTTGGACAGGACCATTGTCCTGGATAATACCAACAATACCTTCAGTTTTCAGGAGACAGATCTTTTAGCTGTTCCCGGCGCTGTTTTAACGGCCACGGTGGCCGCAGGGACCTATAGGGATGCCACCAGTTTTGCGGCCGCCATTGAAGCGTCTCTGGATGCGGCAACGGCCAATATTCCGCCGGCAGACTATTCCGTTACCTATGATGCGGGAACCAACCGGTTCACCATTGCAGATATCAGTGGGAATCTATTGGAAATGGGGCTGCTCTGGAACAGCGTGGGGCCTTCCAGTGAAACCCTTGCCAAGGCCCTGGGATACAGCCCGGAAGTGGATTATACAGGATCGGTGTCCCATGCCGGAAGCGCCGACCCGGTCATCATGACCTTTGATAAGACAAACAACTGGATCGATTTTTCCGAGACCGATGAAAACGGCAATACCATCAATGCCAGTATCCAGATTCCCGAAGGGGACTATACGAACCCGGATTATGTGGCGGCTTTGATTCAGACAAAGATGCGGGCTGCTTCCTTTAATGCCGTTGATTATTCAGTTTCCTATGATGCCGTTCAAGGCGAATTTGTTTTTAAAGAAGGGGGGCATGCTGATATCGCTTCATTTTCCCTTCTCTGGTACAGCGGGGATAATCCTTCAACCAATGCGGCAGATATGCTGGGGTTTGCAGCTACCAATGATGATAAGGTCGGATTCTCCATCAGTGACGAGTCCATTGTGAATATCACCATTGATGCATCCAATAATAAGATTGATTTCCAGGAGGTTGCAAGCACCAATTCAGGCAAGACATCCGACAACCTGACGGCTTCCATTGCCCAAAAGACCTATACCAGCCATGAAGAACTGGCCCGGGAAGTGGAAAAAGCCATGGAGGCAGAGTCCCGTAAAAACGGCAATGCCGTTGACTATACCGTGGCCTGGGATGAGGTTACCCAAAAATTCACCATCAAGGAAAACGGGACCCGGCTGGACGAATTCCACCTTCAATGGAAAACCGGTGATAATGCTCCGGTTACGCTGGGCGGTTCAGGTGAAAGTATAGGCTCCATCCTGGGGTTTGACTCGCTTGCCGATGATGTGGTAGAACCTTTGACCAGCACCCGGAATGTGGAATGGGGGATTTTCAATACCCTCATGGATCTGAAACAATATTTGACGGAAAACGACACCGATGGGATAGAACGGACCATCGGAAGGCTGGAGACCAATTTTGACAATATGACCTCCAGGATTGTGGATGTGGGGATGAAATACAACCGGCTTGAAGTCAGGGAAACCATCACCAGCCAGGTGACCCTGAGTCTCAAAGAGAGGCGCTCAATGATCGAGGATGCCGACATAATAGAAGCTCTTATGAATTTCCAGAATATCAAAACAGCTTACGAGGCGGCCTTGGCGTCAACTTCACAAATACTGAATGTCAGTCTTGTGGACTATTTAAAATAGGATACATCATATGCTTGTCCTGACCCGAAGGCCAGAAGAAAAGATCAAGATAGGGGATCATATCGTTATCAGTATTCTTGGAATCGAAGGCGGCAATGTGAGAATAGGGATTGATGCGCCGAAAGAGGTTACGATTCTCAGGATGGAGGTTTTTGAGCAGATCCAAAAGGAGAATATTGAATCTGCTTCAAAAGAATGGACTGATATTTCGGACGCAGCAGAATTGATAAAGAAAAGATTTACCAAGGAGTAGAAAGGGTGAAAATAAATACCAGAAAATTTGGCGAGATTGTGATTGATGAACAAAAGATTTTAAAGATGCCGGAGGGATTGCCGGGTTTTCCCGGATTTGAGCGGTTTGTTCTTCTGGAGGATAAGAAAACCGAACCGTTTTCCTGGTTCCAGTCCATAGAGGAACCCAATCTTGCCTTGGTGATCATGAATCCTCTGGTGTTCAAGCCCGATTACCGGCTGAGTCTGGAAAAATTTATCAACGATAGAAACTGGAAGGGAGTAAAAGAGGAGGACCTGCTGGTTTATGTGGTGGTGAATATATCCGGAGAAAAGGAAAATAAAAAAATTACGGCAAACCTCATGGGTCCCCTGGTAATCAATTCAAAAAACAATGAAGCCGTCCAGGTGGTTATTTCCGATCCCGTCTATTCTTATCAATATAATGTTTTAAAACCTTCCTGAAAGGGGATAGAAGGTTAAACGCTCTGGTCAAAAATGAGACCGGTGAACTCTTTCATCTTTTGTCTGATATCTAAAAG
The DNA here is from genome assembly GCA_023701135.1 of Desulfobacula sp. Taxonomy (GTDB): domain Bacteria; phylum Desulfobacterota; class Desulfobacteria; order Desulfobacterales; family Desulfobacteraceae; genus Desulfobacula. The sequence goes on from JAMPXP010000006.1 coordinate 183,520, forward strand.
CTCTTCAGCCGGGATCTGTTTGATCAGTTCATTGGTTTCCCTGTTCTTTATTTCCACAATGATCTGACTGCTCAGCTCTTCGCGAATGGAAAACCCTAAGCTGGTCTGAAGATCATCCATGATTTCATTCATTTCCAGGGTCAGTTCTTTTGCTTCTTTTGTGGACAATACCTGGTTTTGTTCTTCTTTGGCCCGGCCAGGTAACTGACGAATTTGAATATTTTCAGCCGTACCGGTTCTGGAGGGTGCGCCGGTTTCGAGCGGCGACATTTCTTTCACGGCTGTGCTGGTGTTGATGTTCATGACATTTTCTCCTTATTATATTAATGTGTTGTTATATTGATGGCCCGGGGTCTATTGGAAACAGAGGAGGGGGAACCGTAGGCGCCAATCACCTGTTTCCCTCTTGACAGATTTTTCAGGCTTTTCTGAAGATGATCTTTATATACTCTTACTTTTTTTTCAAGGGTTTCGTTCTGCTTCAAGAGGGTCTGGATTCGTTCGGTAAAATAATTGGCCGCGGCTTTGGTATCGTCATTCATATCCGTGTCCCTGCCCAGCCATTGATCGACATTTTCTTTTAACAGATCCAATTCTTTTTTTCGTTCAAGGATTTGGAGTTCAAGGTCCGGGATGGGTTCAGCATCAAAGGAGGCTATATGATGGGTTTGAATTCTTTCCAGCCTGTCAAAGGCCTCCTTGACGTCTTGAAAAATTTTTTTCATATTGAAACCCTTTCTTTATATCATACGGCAATGGAATGAAAGATATTTTTTCCCGCACCCATGCCATATTGTTTTGGAACTGATCCGGCTCTTTTTTTGTTTTGTGAACCCTTGTCCATGACCTCGGTTTCCCATATCTCCTTAAGTTTTGAGATATAGGCGTGGGTGCGCCTGAGGATTTCCTTATCATTGGTCAGGGAGACTTTGGGCAGTTCCGTAAGAATGGCTGAGTAAAGGCCTCTTAAAAATTGGGTGCTTTCATCGTTCATGGTTGTGTCAAGCGATGAGTTCAATTCCGAAACAATGGCAATGGCCTTGCTTAGATTTTCTCCGCGTTTTTGGATATTATTTTCCTCAATTCCTTCCCCTGCCAGGCGGATGCGGTCTATAGCTCCTCTGAAAAGCATCAGGATCAATTGCTCAGGATCCATGCCTTCATAATGATTGTTCAAATATCTGTTAATTTCAGCCGATGCTCCCATTTACCCCTCCTGGATAGTTCGTTTTCATTTCGTTCCCGGACATGTTATCATTTTTGCCGGCCGCCTGTTAACTGCCGCCGCCGGTATAAGTTATTCTTTACTGTTGCCAAAGGAATCGATCATGGACTGCATAAAACTGGATTCACTATTCAACTGACTGATATAGGTATCCAGTTTTATAAATTGGGCGGTCATGATTTGATATCGTTTATCCATTCGCTCGGTGGCTGCCAGGATGTCCTTGTCCAGCCTTTCGATCCGGGTCTCAGCCTCATCAATTTCCGTAGACACGATTCCCTGGGAGTCGACCATGTTCAGGATTTCATCGTTAATGAGATCTCCCAGCCCTGTAATGCCTTCATCGGCATCGCCGATGAAAAGAGACTGGACAGCCTCAGGGTTTGAGGCCATGGCCTGTTCAAGCGCTGTTTCGTCAAGGGTCAGGGTGCCGTCTTTGTTTACTTCAAGGCCCAGATCCACAAGGCTTGTATATGCGGACCCGGTATCAATGGAGGCGGTGACTAGGGCCTGGAGTTTGGATAAAAGACTTTTTGTATCATAGGAATCCGCCAAAGGATTTTCCGTGTCGTCTGTTTCCGAATCGCTTTCTGTGGATGATCCCTTGATTTCTGAGATCAGTTCATTAAATCCCTTGACAAGGGATATAATGCTTTCCTGAACAGATTCCAGGTTTTTTTGAACCCCGATGGAGGTTTCCCCGGTTTTTTTCAAATTCAGGGTTACTCCTGAAATCACATCGGTAATGGCGTCGTTGGACTGCCGCTGGTATTCGATGCCGTTGACCTTGAAAATGGCATTCAGGGACTCTCCATCTGCACCGGCCACTTCCGTCATGGGCAGATTCTGGATACTGATGCGATGGCTCTCTCCGGTGGACTTTGAGGTCAGGGTCAGGCGGAAGGCGTTTTCCGAAGCGCCGGTATCCACAATGGCAGCCGTGACGCCCTGATTATTCGAGGCATTGTTGATGGCGTTGGCCATTTCCTGGTAGCTGGTTCCCGGTGCAATACTGAGATACATGGGATCTTCCGTGTCGGCCAGAGCAATGGAAATCGTGGTATCGGCCATGACATAATCAAAGCCTTCGACGCTGACCTGGGAATCGACATCGTTTCCGCCCGAGGTTGCAGCCAGCCGGATATAATACTCGCCGTCGTTATTTTCCACCGTGGCCGTAACAAGCGGGTCACCGTCTGTGTTTTGATTGCTTGTTGACGCATTGATGGCTTCCGCAATCCCGGTCAGGCTCATGCCCGAATTAAGATTGACATTGATTTCCGTTTGACTGCCCAGGGAACCATAGAGAATCGTCATGGTTCCGGTTTCCGTGGTCACGGATTCCGTTTTGGAACCTATACCTGTTTGCGGTGCGTCATAGATGATACTGCTTGCGCTTGAAACCCCGGCTGTCTGCCAGGAATTGTATTGCGCCTTCTGTGTGACGTCAATGGAATGGGAGGATTGAACAATCCCGTCATTGGCCGATGCCGTAAGAATCGTTTCATCAGAAACAGAGACGGTGTTTTTCAAAAAATTCGATTCCAGAGAAAGAGAGAGGGCATTGGATTTCATTGAGAACAGTTTCACATTTAAACTGTTATAGGCATCCACTTTTGCCTGAAGTTCAGTCTTCTGATTCTTTTTGGCCGTGATGGGGGCGGTTTCAACTTCCTTGAGCTGGTCCAGTATATCCTGGAGGTCCAGACCCGAGCCGAGGCCTAATGTTGTGATTGCTCCTGCCATATTGCTTCTCCGTTAAGGTTTATATATCATTATCGGATCATGGCATAAAAAACATGAGAAAAAAAGAGGAAAAGCCCCGGAATCTCTTCCGGGGCTTTTGTCGATTCAGGCTATTGCCTGAATGAAGAGGTTAATCTTGTTTCACCAGGTTATTGGAGCAGGCTCAGAACGGTCTGGGCGCTGGCATTGGCCTGACTCATGGCAAAGGAACCGGCCTGGGCCAGGATCTGCATCTTGGTGAAGTTGGCGGCTTCTTCAGCAAAGTCAACGTCACGGATGGAGGATTCTGCAGAGTTAACATTCACCTTGGTGGTTGAAATATTGGCAATGGTGGAGGTCAACTGGTTCTGTACAGAACCCAGATCCGCCCTTACCTTGTCCAGATCCTTCAGGGTGGCGTCTGCAACCGCAATAGCGATCTGTGCGCTTTCCTGGGTCAGAACATTGACTTCGGAAAGCCTTACGGTTGAAGAATCACTCAACTGCGCAGTTGCTGCAATGCCGCCTGCATTTGCTGCAATGGTACTTCCGTCTGCCATCACAGAACCAGCCTTCAGGGTCATTGCATTGCTCAGAACATTTACACCGCCTGTGGTGATATCAGATTCAGCAATATTCCCTGCAGCATATACGGTTCCATCAGCAGCGGTTATATTGTTGGTCAGATACGTACCTGCCGCGATAACACTGCCATCAGCAAGGGATGAGCCTGCCTCAAGCTGCATCTGGGTCCCGGTGGCAACTTTTTCAGCATTGGAAAGCGTAATTGTTCCGCCAATGGTTGATCCGTTGGCCAATGCTGAACCGCCTGCCAGTTTTGTGCCGGCTCCCAGTGTGAAGGCACCGTTGACAATATTCATGTCCTGCCTTGTGGTTGCTTCACCACCAACGGTGGAGCCTGCCTTGATAAAGGAATCATTCAGCTCGATGGTGGATCCGACCCCGATGGACTGATCTTTGCTGAAGGTGACTTTCTTTCCGATGTTCACCTGTCCGTAAAGGGTTGATCCCTGTCTGATAACACTGTCTTCAGCAAGAACAGACCCCGTGCCCAGAACAACTTCCTGTGTTATATTTTTCATCGAAGTGTCGGCACCAAGGGTTGACGCCTGAGCCAGGGTTATATTGGTGTTTATTTTTGATCCTGTCTGGAGACTTGAGCCTTCCCCTATGATTGAACCTGCTAGGGCATCAACGGCCTTGTTCGCATCAAGGGTGGACGCAGTCGCCAATGTAATGTCTGCACCGATCTTAGAACCCTGAATCAGCGAGGTTCCTTCTGCCAGAACAGAACCGGTCTTTAGTGTTATGTCCTCTCGTATGCTGGCAGCATTTCTCAGGGTGATGTCCGTACCGATCTTCACACCAGCATTCCCGATTATGCTTGAGCCGCCGGCCAATTGTGTTCCAATTTTTAAGGTTTGACCACTAGCGCCTATTGTTATATCACTTGCCAGGGTCATATCCCCATAAATCACTGATCCTGAATGGAAACTGGTTCCATTGGCAAAGGTACTGCCGGCCGCGATCCTGCCGTAACCGCTGACAAAGGTGGCGTTATCTCTCAGTACAACATCCTGAGCCAATGTACCGGAATAGGTGGTTCCGTCCAGCCCGGTAATCCCTTCAGCCGCGCCTGAACCGACATAGCTTCCTGCTCTGAGAACAGAACCGGCCGCTATTACTGACCCTGAACCGATTGAACTTGTCGCTGTGGTCGCTGATGTCTGGATAACATCAATATCGTTGCCCTCAAGAGTAGTTCCATTTCCAAGAACAGTACCAACCCCCAGAATAGTTCCGCTGCCGACAGTACTATTTGTTGTTGTGGCACCAGTTGCCTCTACAGTAAAGGTACCGCTGACAAGAACTGTTGTGGCAGCAAGCATTGTTCCGGCAGCAAGTGTAGTGCCGGAGATCAGGGTGCTGTCGCCAACTGTCGGGTCTGTCTGCATTATGGTAGCATCCATACCGGACAGTTCTGTGTTTGCAGCCAGCACGGTTCCGGCAGCCAGTACAGAACCGGATGCGATATCATTGGTAGCAGTGGTTGTGCCCGTGGCATTAATAATGGACAGTCCTTTAAGTGTCACGCCGGTACCGATTTCGGTGCCGATGCCCAGAATACTGCCGGAAGCTATGGTTGAATATATAGCCATTGTACTTGGGGCGGTCAAACTGGTGGAAGTCCCGCTGGTGGTCACATCTGCGTTCACAGTACCGTTAAAAACAACTACCGAACCACTGCCAATTACAGAACCGGCAGCAAGGGTTGTCGCTTCTGATGTGATGATGTTAGAGGAGAAAGCTGCACTTGCAACAATATCCTGGTTGGTTGTCCAGCCGGCGCCGATAACGGATGTGTTACTGATTTTAGAGCCTACCGCAGCGGTCGCAGAAGAGGTAAATTCTTCAGATTTCAGGATATCCATGTTATTGGTCAGAGTGACGACATCACCGCCGTCTTTATTGGTGATGACAATATCATTGGAGCCGTTCTGGGTCAGGTTGATATGACCCACGGTTGACAGATCCTGGCCTTTAAATACCGACAGCAGACCGGCATCATCCGCTTTGACTTCAATGGCGCGGCCGTCAGTGGATTTAAGGGTTAACTGGCCTTCTGCGCTTACTGTAGCCAGAACGCCATGCTGTGAGGTCTTTGAATTGATAGCCTTAACCAGGGAACCATCAGTGTCGCTTTCCGCAACATTGACACCATTCATGGTGACGCCGTTGATGGAGAATTCTGATAAGGTGCCCGCCCCGATGAAACTGCTGGTTGAAGATTTTACTTCAGCGGCTGCGGTGATACCAAGGACATCAGACAGCTTGTTGATGGAATCAGCCACTGCTGCCATGCTGTTTTCCCTGGAATTGGTATAGCCGACTTCAGTTGCCTGGAGTTCAAAGTTTTTGTCCTGAAGACTGCTGTAAATAGCTATTTCAACAGTTCCCGGGGCATCATTTGCCAGAGAAAGTTTGCCGGCTGTTACATGACCAATTTTGGTAGACTCGGCTGAAGCGATGGAAATACTAACGGTTTCACCGGAGTAAGCACCAATCTGGAATTTTTTATCAACAAAATTACCGGATAAAAGTTTCTGGCCGTTAAATGCGGTTGTTTTAGCAATGATATCCAGTTCTTCCATCAGTTTGGTAATATCCGACTGAATGGCAGCCCGTGATTCTGTGGTCTGACCATCCTGAGCCGCCTGGATAGCTTTGGTTTTAATGGTGTTAATAATGTTGATGGATTCATCCAGCGCAGCATCAGCTGTCTGAACAATATTGATTCCATCATTGGCATTTTTGATCGCCTGACCAAGACCCATCGCCTGTGAGCGCAGAGAATCGGCAATGGACATGCCCGACGCATCGTCTGCTGCCTTGTTGATTCTGAGTCCGGATGACAGCCTTTCAAGGGAAGCTGAAAGGGAATTGTCGGTTTTGATCATGTTTTTGTGGGCGTTGAGTGCTGCCACGTTGGTGTTAATTCTTAGAGCCATGTGTATTCCTCCATGTGGGGTTTATTCCCGGGAATCCTTTCCCGGGCATTTGATTTGATGATCTTAAAACATTTCCGCTTGTATTTTTTCACCTCCTTTTCACGGATATTTTTATGTCTAATGAGTAGTATCGACTTAATCTGAGGATTCTTTAAAGAATAATTTGGGGTTGCGTTTTTTTGTCAGTATTGTGATATTGAATCTGTCATTATTCAGCATACTATTCTTAATGGAGAGATCGATGGCGAAATCGGATAATATCCTTCTTAAAAAAAATCTGTCACTGTTGAGGAAAAATTTCCCGGATGCATTTGAGCAGGTTTCCAGGGTCCAGGAAAAACAAACGGACACTGAACTTGTTTTTTCCGAAAACCAGAAACTGAATCTAAAGGTCAAAGTCGATGGAAATAAAGAGATTTTTATTCATAACCAGGATGATCCTGGCGCCGAAGTTGAACAGTTTTTTCCGATAGTAAAAGAAAATTCAACCGGTATCGTGCTGATGTTTGGTATGGGGCTGGGTTATTCAGTTCTTGAACTGTTAAGGAAAAGGGAAAAGATCCAGTATCTCGTTGTTTTTGAGCTGAATATGGATTTTTTCATTCATGCCCTTGAGAATATGGATTTAACAGATGTTTTTACAGATAAGCGTGTGAAACTCTGTCTGGGAAACCCTGATAATCTGGCACTGATCATGGCGCCGGTAAACAAAGCATTGATGCTGGAAAATATCCATACATTGAATCTGGTGACATGTTTCAGTGTGAATAAAGACTATGAAGATCTGTCTGCCCGGGTGTTTGATTATATTAATGCGTTTAATACGGATGGCGCTACTAAAACGCGCCATGGAAAGACGTTTTTTGAAAACCGGCTTAAACATCTGACATCAATTCACCATGACAGAAAGCTTGAAGAGTTGGCAGGAAGATTCAAGGGAATCCCGGCAATAATTGTTGCAGCAGGTCCTTCACTGGACAAAAACATCGATCAGATTGCAAAAGCGATGGGCAAAGCGGTTATTATCTCTGTGGACACGGCATTGCCCGGCCTTTTGAAACATGGTGTCAAACCTGATTTTATTACCGCGATTGATTACAACCCCCTGACCTATGAAAAAATTGCAGGCCAGGCATCTGATCCGATCTGTCATCAAATTAACCTGATATGTACGTCATGGGTGACGGATACGGTTACCAAACAATTTCCGGCAGATAATATTTTCTGGGCCTTTGGTAGTAATGCATTGGAAAACTGGATTAATCGTTCTTTTGGCGGGCGGATGGCGATAGGAGGGGTTGGCACGGTTGCGCATCTGAATTTTACTTCCGCGCAGATAATGGGATGTGACCCCATTATCTTTGTGGGTCAGGACCTGGCCTTCCCCAATCGCAAGGGGCATTCTTCAAATGTAGTCCTCAGCAGTGATGAAATTGTCAAGAAAATGTTTGACAGCCAGAGAGATATGATGTGGGTGAAGGGAAATGTTGATCCCAAGGTTCCCACAAGCAGGCAAATGCATGGTTATAAGCACGGATTTGAAATAATGATAAAAGGATCAAACGTCAAAGTGATCAACTCAACCGAAGGCGGTGCTTTTATTGAAGGCGCTGAACCCATGCCGCTTGTCAGGGCCATTGATGAATTCTGCATTGATCCGGTGACGGTAGAGATTGATCATGCACAAAAGCAGGACAGTCCGGTCCAGTCTATTGAATCGTCTATAAAAGAAATTTTAAAGCTCGAGCATATAATACAAAAAGAAGATAAACTGATTGGGCAGCTTAAAGAAAAATTGGGCCGGCTGAAAAAGAGTCATCAACGATTTGTTTCTTTTGAAGGATTACCCGAGAAATTGAAAAAGAAAATTAGCGACCTTGATATAATTTCTAAAAAAGCAGATGCGAGTTTAATTTGGCCGATTTTTGATGAAATGACCATGGATGGCTTGCGGCAAAACGAAAGAGAGATAAAAGAGCTTGAAAAGATTCAAAGGATTCCTGATAAATATCTTGAATGGCTTTTAAGAAGCATAGAGCGAATGGGCAAAATAAACAAAATCAGGACGAAAAATCTGGGAGGATTCAAAAATCAACTGAGTGAATTGGTGACATATTATTGTGATGAAAAACGGCACCGGGAAAAATTTGAAAAGGACAAAACAGATCTGAAAAGTATCGCTGAACTTGCAAAGCTTTATTCAGATTCAGGAAACTATGTGCTGCTTGGAAAAATGCTGGAAAAATGTGATCCAGGGATCCAGAAATCTGCACTGGTACAGTATTATTATGGTATTGTGTCCTTATCCCGTGGAGATTACGAAGATGCAGATATCCGATTTAAGTCAGCTCTGGATGATGATGCATCATTTGCACAAAAAATTGATAAAAACCGTAATGACATAGCAGATTATTACTGTGCCCTTGCAAAATCTGAAAGCACACTTGTGGATTTTGGCATTGCAGTTGTTTATGCTTTGCTTATAAAGGGGCTAAAGCGCTGTCCCGGACATGCTGCTATAAAAAATCAATTAAAACAATTTGCCCAAAATGATTTGAAGAAGATTGAAAAAGAGCCTGAGTCCAGTAAAGGTCTATTAGAAAAATGGATGAATTTAATTGCAACTGAAAAAGAGGTTTCCGGCTGTTTGACAGAGAATATACTGAAAAGTTTTTATCTTGATTACGGTAAAATTTTAGTAGATGAGCAAAAATATCAAGATGCTTTAACTCATTATCAGGACGCGCTATCCATCTTACCGGTCAGCGCGGATATTTATATTGCGCTGGCAGATATCAATTTTATCGTTGGGGATTTAAATTCAGGCGTGCGGTATTTAAAAACCGCAGTTGATATAGATAAGGAGTATGCGGTTTACTGGTATAATATGGGTAAAAATCTTCAGATGAAAAAAGATTATGATGGTGCCATCCTCGCGTTTGAACAGTATTTCATAGCCCTGCCTGACAAAACTCTGGCGTTGAAAGAAATTGGTGACTGTTATACAGAATTAGGAAATCATGAGGCAGCAAAAGAGGCGTATAAGCAATACGATAAATTGAAATAGACAAGGATGATTATTTTAACATGTCTGTCAAACATTCAGCAATGTTTTTAGATGCCGAATCAGTCGGTTTACAGATCGATTTAAATGCCTTTTGCTGGGCCTTCCATGCTCCTTTTTGAGGATCATTCAAAGCAGACTCAATCATTTTATGAAGGTCTTCTTTTGTCTGTGCCGGGGCAGACAATTGAAGCTCCTGATATATGGATGAGTATAAACCGTCCTGTTTTTTCATGGACTCGGGATCTGTCTTGTAAAATCCCTGGAATTCAATCACAGGTTTATTCACAGCAAGTGAATCCATGATGCCGGAAGAATACCCGGAGATAACAACATCTGAAATATGGGACAACTGAAGAAGATGTCGTTCTGAGATGATCCAGGGTATGGGTTTATAATCGTTTAAAACATTCACTATTTCCTGAGTACTCTGTCCGGGGTGAATTTTTATGAATAATAAAGCATCTTTAAAATTACCGGCAACATCAAGAAAGGATCGAAAAAGGGTCTCGTAATCAATCTGTTTAGGGTGTTGGGGGTCAGGCCTCTCATAGATAAAAAGAAATACGGTTTTTGCAGCTCTGGAATAGCGGTAATCTTCACTTTTGACAAATTCAAAATCATCCAGGATTTCTTTAATCCAACATGAGTCGTATTTCGGGCATCCATATGTTTTTATTTTTTTTGCGTTAACATATTGAGACCAGAAAGGGATATCATATTCTGAACCCACCAGAAAAATATCATGCTTGCTATATGCGTCAGGGAATTTACAATTTTGCACAGCCTGGCGGTTCTTGTTGGAATGTATATGATTAGAATTGGGGAAATTAACCATCAGTGCGTTCGGGCATTTTTGGGACAAAATATTTTTAAAAGGTACAGAATCGTCTGGACCGAAATCTTTTAAGACCATTTTGACCTGACCGGGCACTTCTGAAAAAAACCTGTCAATTTCTTCAGGTACAAAACTAATGGAAGACAGTTTGTGAAATTGTCTGAAGAGAAATTTGTTCTTTGAAAATAAATTATAGATATCCTGGCTTTCAAAAAGAGTTACTAATTCATATTCAGGATTTTTTTGTTTGAATTTGAATAAAGCAGATAAAATCCAGTCGACTTCCCGAAAAGAAGAGACAACAAGCAGAAATAAAGGGGTCTGCCCTGCAATTATCTTTTTTTTTGCAATGTTGGATTCTTTTCGTTTTTTCAGGACCTTTGCCGGAACTCCTGCAGCAATACAATTCTCAGGAATTGAGCGGGTAACAACACTGCCGGCTCCGATAACACAACCATCACCAATGGTGACCCCGTCTAGTATCCTGCACCCTGCGCCAATCCACACGTCATCGCCGATAATAATCCCTTTGCCTCGATTGCCCTGAAGTTTGATCGGTACATCCCGATCTTCAAAATTATGGTTTGAAGGAACAATAATCGTCTGTGTTGCGATGCTGACATTATTGCCTATTGTCAGTCCTCCATGTCCATAGATCATGCATCCCGGCTGTATGGAAACATTGTTTCCTAACCTGATGTTTCCGCCATAGGTCAGGATGTTAGAATATTCTCCCAAACCAAGACCTTTACCGATTGAAATAGATCCATGCTCCACAATGGCGATCCTTGAAGTTTCAGCCAGAAAACAGGGAGAGCTGATGGTGATTCCGGGCAGATTGACTCCATCATGGGATTTCATTTCGGGCGGGTCGAAAGACGCCATCAATACATTTCCTTTAGTTAGGCATGGGTGTGAAATTTATAGTGTCATGGAACTGGCTTTGTCAATAAAAGAAATGGACTTATGAACAAATTGAAGAAATAATGGAAGGAAAAATTTTCCTATTAGATCCATCAAATGGAGATTTGCTTATGCTGCCCCCTAATCATTTAACTTTCTATGCCCCTGTTCTTTATGTTTAAATAGTCCCTCAGGCTTTTTTATGTTAATATATGGAACAATATTTGCTATTCTGTTTTTTATATCTGTTCAATAAGCGTGCAATGGATCATAATATAAAGGAAAAAATGATGAGTCAGACAGTGAAAGAGCTGCATAATCAAAGAAAGAAATTATGGAATGCAAGTATTGCCAGCCATAAAAAATATATTGATCCTGAAAATGGCCTGTTCAAACCCCAATTCCTTGAAAGCAGGAATTGCCCAGTATGCGGTACGAATGACTATATCGTACTCTTTGCAAAAGAAGGCGGGCAGTATGTCAAATGTCTGAGCTGCAGTATGGTGTATATCAACCCGGTTTTTACTGATGAGGCGCTTAATGATTACTATGGTAAAAACCATTCCGTCCAGGCCGAACTTGTTGAAGACGGTGATCCTTTTTACGAAAAATTGTATAATAGCGGGCTGGACAGTATTGAAAGATATTCGCCTAAAGGAAGTATTCTTGATATAGGATGTTCATCAGGCATATTTCTTAATATTGCCAGGGAAAGGGAGTGGACAACCTACGGTGTTGAATTAAATGTCGGGGAATATTCAATTGCATCTAAAAGAGGTCACATAGTATATAACGAGCTTCTGGATAAAATAACCTTTGAAGCTCAATTCAATGCCGTAACTCTATGGGATGTGTTTGAGCATATCAAAGATGGCGGTTTTTATTTGAATATGATGAAAAAATTGTTGTTCAAAAAAGGGATCATATTTTTACAGATCCCAAGTTCTGATGCATTGGCTGCCAGGATACTACAGGAAAAATGTAATATGTTCGATGGGCTTGAACATGTTAATCTGTATGGCGTCAGCACAATAAGGCGGCTTGCAGACAAATGCGGCTTGAAAATACTGGACATCCGGACGGTTATCCCGGAGATAGGGGTGATCAACAATTATCTTAACTATGAAGATCCTTATCAGGGAAGCATTGACAATAAAACGGATATTCCAAACCTGATTAATGAGAATGAATTAAATGAGCGGTTGATGGGATATAAATTACAGGTGGTTTTAGGAGGAATGAAATGAGATTCTGTACCCAATGTGTGATGCCTGATACCAAACCCGACCTTCATTTCGATGATGAAGGGGTATGCGACGCTTGTCGTTCCCAGATGGCTAAAGATGATAGGATTGACTGGGAAAAAAGAAAAAACGAATTTTTATCCATCGTTGCCAAATATAAGAAAAATTATGATTATGATTGCGTTATCGGTGTCAGCGGAGGAAAAGATTCAACATATATCGTTATTAAAGTTCTGGAATTGGGATTAAATCCCTTATGTGTCTGTTTTGAACCCACCATACCCACAAAAATTGGGCGTAAAAATCTGAAAAATTTAAACAGCCTGGGTGTTGATTTAATCCATATCAAAAGAAATCCCGTGGTATATAAAAAACTGGCCAAGGAAGCCGTAAAAAGGGTTGGAGATCCTGAGTGGCAGAATCATCTAGGTATTTTTACCGTGGTTCCTCATTTTGCGATCAAATTTAATATCCCGCTGATTATCTGGGGGGAGAGTCCTCAGATAGAGTATGGAGGTCCTGCTGCAAGCAAAAACCGGAATACATTGGACAGGCAGTGGTTAGAAGAGTTCGGAGGCCTTTTGGGAAACAGAATCTCTGATATGATCGGGGTGGATGGCATAACCCGACGTGATTTGTCTTTGTATTTTTATCCTGAAGAAGAGGATATCAAAAGAGTTGGAATCACCGGACTGTTCTTGGGATATTATTTCAAGTGGGATTTAAGAGAGATTTTAAAAACATCCAGAAGCCGTGGCTTTTCAACGACCATCCGGCCTGTTGAGACCACCTATGAGAATTTTGAAAATCTGGATTGTTACAGTAATCATCTGCATGATTATTTTAAATATTTAAAGTATGGTTTTGGCCGGGCCACAGATAATGCCTGCCTGGATATCAGGCTGGGGTATATCAGTCGGGAGGAAGGTGTCCGGCTGGTCAATAAATATGACGGGATCCCGCCAAGAAAGGCCATTGCAGAATATTTAAATTACACCGGGTTTACGATGGAAGAATTACAGAAAATCATGGATTCTTTTACCAACAAGAAAATATTTAAAAGAGATGAGAACAGACAATTTTTAAAAGATATTGACGGGTCACTCATCAGGAAAGAAGAATATATTGTCAGATAATACCATCGCCATTATTGATTACAGCATGGGCAATTTAAGATCCGTGGAAAAAGCCTTCCAGAAAATAGGGGCAGACGCTGTTATCACACATGATCATGACATCATTAAACGTGCCGATAAAATTGTATTGCCCGGGGTGGGCGCATTTAAAGAGGGGATGGATAATTTAAGACAATTGGGCCTGATTGATCTTTTAAATAGAGAAGTGATCGGAAAACAAAAGTTTTTTCTTGGCATATGTCTGGGCATGCAGCTTTTAGGCAGTAAAAGCTATGAGATGGAAGAAACTCCGGGCCTTAACTGGATTAAGGGGGATGTTGTAAGGTTCAGTTCTGAAAAATTAAAAGTTCCCCATGTGGGCTGGAATAATATAACGATTACCAACCCGAATGTTCTTTTTGAAAAGATTCCGGATCAGACCGATTTTTATTTTGTTCATTCATACTATTTTGAATCCGGTACACAGGGGGCTGCAACCTTGACAAATTATGGAATTGATTTTGTGTCCTCAGTGAACAGAGACAATATTTTCGGCTGCCAGTTCCATCCTGAAAAAAGCCAGAAATTCGGGTTGGAAATTCTAAAAAATTTTGCAAAACTGACCACATGATGGATCTATGTTAAAGCATCGATTAATACCCTGTGTGTTGCTCAAGGACTGGCAGCTGGTTAAAAGTATTCAATTCGATTCGTTCCGGACAATAGGGCATCCCACGGCAACGGTACGTGTGTATAATGCACGGAATGTCGATGAGTTGATCGTGTTGGATATTGATGCCAGTTTGAAACATGAAGAGATCAATACGGAAATTATTTCGGATATGGCAGATGAATGCTTCATGCCGTTGACCATCGGCGGGGGGATAGAAGATATTGACGGTATTTATAAGGTGTTGAATGCCGGAGCAGACAAAATATCCATTAATTCCAAGGCAATCGAGAATCCCGAATTTATAAGGCAGTCTTCCAGAATATTCGGGTCCCAATGTATTGTCTGTTCTATTGATGCAAAAAAAGTGAATGGACAGTACCGTGTTTTCAATAAAAAAAAAGGCTTAATGGATATCGATCCTTTGATGCTCGCAAAAGAGTACGAAGCAATGGGTGCCGGAGAGATTCTTTTGACATCTGTGGATAATGAAGGCACTCAAAAAGGGTATGATCTGGAACTTTTGGGTTTATTTAAGGATAAGCTCAAGATCCCTGTGATTATTAACGGAGGGATGGGAAAGCCGGCTCATGGGTTTGATGCCATTAAAAATGGCGCCGACGCACTGGCGGCCGCCTATATTTTTCATTTTTCACAGTATACGCCGGCTCAGATTAAAGAAGAATTACATCAGTCCAATATCCCTGTCAGAATTGATTTTCTTCAGATGGGTTGAATTATCAAGAGTAAATGGTGACATCCCCCAAAGGAGTGTTATTTGAAACTATGCAATAATAGTTCGCCAAAGCAAATTGATCAGATCTTTAATATGGCATTAGATTTCCACAGGAAAAAAGATTTAAAAAATGCTGCCAAGTATTATAATCAGGTGGCTGCAATTGATCCGTTTTATCATTCACTCCATTATCATATGGGAATTGTTCAATGGGGTATGGGAAGAATCGATGATGCAGTGAATTGTTATATAGCTGCTATCTGCTCAGACACGAATGATGCCAAATCGTTTTTTGAATTGGGGAACCTTTATTTTGATCAAGGCAAGGCTATTCTATCTATTTTATGCTTTTTAAGGGCCATTCAAATCAAACCTGATTTCAGTGCTGCACATATAAACATGAGTATGTTGCTGGACAGGATAGAAGATCGTCAGTTGTTGATTGCAGCGTATAAGAAAATGATAGAACAAAATGAACATGTTTTTGAGATGGGGGGGGCCCTTGCGTATTCGAGTAGAGGCATCAAGTGCGTGTAATCTCCGCTGCCAACACTGTCCCACAGGGACGAATTATAATGGCACAGACAGAGCAGTCATGACAATGGAAACCTTTGATAAAATAATTGATCAGATAAAATCTTTTAAAATTATAAATGATGCGGTGCTGTATTTAGGCGGAGAACCTTTAATGAATAAAAATCTGCCTGTGATGTGTAAACGCATTAAAGAGGAAACTCGTGTTTTTCGGACTTTTTTTAATACCAATGCCATGCTTTTGGATGAAGAAAAATGCCTGGAATTGTCAAAGACAAATATTGATGTGATATCTATCTCGATTGACGGTCGATCCCCGGAAGAGAATAATCTTGTCAGAAAAGGGTCTGATTACGCTATTGTTTTGAAAAATACTAAAATGTTAAAAAAATATCTGCCCAATGCTAAAATTGTCATTGCAAATACGCAGATAAAGCGTTGGAATGATCCTGAAAATCCGGCTACACCGAATTTCCTGGCGAATGATTTTTCAGGCTTTATCATTGAAAGTACGTATGCCATGGAATGGCCGGGCATGGATTTCAATAAATCTTCATTAAAGAACATTAGTCTGGAGACCGGCCCTCAAAAAAACTTTTGTAAAATGCTTTTCACAGAAATGTCGGTTCGTTCCAATGGTGATGTAATCATCTGCTGCTATGATATTCTTGGACAGAACGTCATGGGCAATATCAATGATTCGGATCTTTTGTCTATATGGAAGGGCAAGGCGTATAATGAATTGCGAAAAGCCATGCTGGCACAGGATATCGGGTCACTCCCGGGGATTTGCAAAAGATGTATTCATTTTACAGGACATAAACTGCTTCATAAGGATGCATTGGATTAATTGAAAATAATACAAGAGATATTTTTCAGCTATTGAATATGGGCAAAATCAGAATACAGATATAGAATTTTTGAAAATAAGGAGACAGTAATGAGGACTATCCGTGGAGTTGCAGCAAAACAGATAATTAAAGGTGCATTGCTTAAGGAAAATGCCGAAGAGCAGGTGGCCGAGCATGTGGCCCAGGGGCTTGTCTTTACATCACTTCGGGGCACGGATTCCCATGGCATAAGGCTGATTCATCACTATCTGGCTGGCGTCAGGTCAGGCAGGATCAATGTTCGCCCATCCTATTCTGTGGAAAAAAGAATGCCCACGGTTGCAGTCCTTGATGCAGATCATACCTTCGGGCATGCTTCCGGAATGGAAGCAGCCAGACTTGCTGTTGAGATGGCTGATGAATATGGATCAGGGAATGTTGCGGTTAAAAACTCCACCCATTTCGGTGCAGCCGCCTATTTTGCGATAGATATAGCAGAACATGACATGATCGGCACAAGCTACACCCATTCTGATTCGCTGATCATTCCGACTCATGGCAAGCGCAGTTTCCTTGGGAATAACCCGGTCTGTTTTACTGCCCCTGTCAAGGGAGAAGGTCCTTTCTGTCTGGATATGGCAACCAGCATCATTACATTTAATGCGGTTCGTCAGCTCAGAGAAAGGGGAGAAAAAGCACCTGAAAATGTAGGTACGGATCAAAACGGTATCCCGACAACAAATGCCAACGAAATAACCATGCTGCTTCCGGTGGGTTCTTATAAAGGCTATGGGCTGAGCTTGATGGTTGAGGTTTTGTGCAGCATGCTCACCGGGATGCCTTATGGACCTCATATATCCAAGATGTTTGAAAACCTTGAAAATAAAAGGTATCTGGGGCATTTTGTGAGCGCAATGAATATCAGCGCTTTTATAGATGTTGATATCTTTAAAGAAAGAATGGCTGCGATGATAAACGAATTGAGAAATGAACCCCCGCTTGATCCGGCACAGGCGGTCATGGTGGCCGGAGACCCTGAAAAAAATCGTTTTTCGATCAGAAATATCGAAGGAATACCGCTTACTGAAAATGAGTTCAAAGAGTTTGAGGTGCTGAATAAAAAATACCAGCTTGGTGTGGAGATGTAAAAATGATGGATAAAAAAGAAAACATCATCGCCATGATTCCAGCCAGAATCGGCAGTACCCGGTTGCCAAAAAAAAATCTGGCACTGATCAATGGAGAGCCTTTGATATCCTATGCGATTAAGGCGGCTAAATCATCAGGGATATTTGACAGAATCTTACTCAATGCAGATGACATTATTTTCAATGAAATCGCCGAACGATACGAGGTTGACTTTTATCATCGCCCCGAACATTTAGGCAGTTCAACAACCAAATCAGATGATGTGGTTTATGATTTCATAAAAAATCATCAAAGCGACGTGGTTGCCTGGGTGAACCCGACCTCTCCCTTGCAGACGGGGCAGGAAATATATGATGTTGTCCGTTATTTTCAAAAAGAGAACCTGGACAGCCTTGTCACGGTTTTTGATCAGCAGGTGCATGCGAATTTTGACAATTGCCCTCTGAATTACAGGACTGATGAACTTTTTGCACAGACACAGGATTTGACGCCGGTGGAACTTTTTGTGTATTCAGTGATGATGTGGAGGACAAAAGTCTTTTCCGATTCATATGAGAAAAAAAAGCATGCTTTTTTTGTCGGCAGGGTGGGATTTTATAAGGTAAGCAAGCTCAGTTCGATCATTATTAAGCGAAAAGAAGACCTTAAACTGGCTGAATTCGTATTAAAATCACTTGCAGACGGATCTGCGGATCAGGTTGAGTACGATTCAGTTGTCAAGGAGAGATAGAATGGGGCCGGAAACTTTTCTTCCGTTTGATTTGCTTATTGTTGGGGCCGGAATGTATGTCTGCGGAAAAGGGACACAGGGGTACGGTACGATCCTGCCAACTGCTTTTGAAGCCTGGCGTAAAGGATGGATTAAGACCATTCATCTTGCAGCGGCGACCCAAAAAAGTGCGGCTCTTGCAAGGAAAAAGTCTGAAGCACTCATGAAGATGACGGGGATGACACCGGATATTCGTTTTTATCCGGAAAATGAAGATGATCCCGCAGCTTATTTGGCAGCACTCAAAAGAATTTCAAGGCCTTGCGGGGCAATCGTTTCTGTGCCGGACAACCTGCACTTTAATATTACAAAGGACTTGATTGAACGAAAGGTCCATGTCCAGGTAGTGAAACCGCTGGTATCGACCATTGATGAGAACAGAGAACTGATTGCGCTTAAGAATAAACATGAGGTCTACGGGTGTGTTGAATACCATAAACGCTTTGACGAGTCCAATCTCAAACTTTTGGATCTGATCCGAAAAGAGACTTTAGGAGAATTGCTGCATTTCAGGATTAATTATAGCCAGCGTAAAATTATTCCAACAACCACCTTCAGAAGCTGGGTGGATACGACCAATATTTTTCAATATCTTGGGGTGCATTATGTGGATCTCATTGCTTTTTTAACCCATGCCGCGCCACTGAGAGTCATGTCTGTGGGGATGAAAAAATATCTGTCCGGCAGAGGGATTGACACGTTTGATACGATTCAGACATTGATTGAGTGGCAGTTGCCTGAAGACAAAAAAACGTTTCTTTCTTCTCATTTTACCGGCTGGATCGATCCGGATACGTCTACTGCCATGTCAGATCAGCGCCTGGAGGTCATCGGTACAAAAGGAAGGTATCACAGTGACCAGAAGGACAGGGGGGTCACCCTGACAACCGACAGTCTCGGGTGTGAGCAGATCAATCCCTATTTTTGTCAATTCTATAATGATATTGACGGGAAGCATTTGAAGATTGACGGGTATGGACCTGAAAGTATCCTGCAATTTATTAAGGATTCGGCCGATATTATTAATGGTATAAAAAGAGTCTCAGACATGGCCGGGCTTCGGGCGACTTTTGAGTCTTCCTTGTGCATATCAGAAGTTTTGGAGGCCTCAGAAAAAAGCCTGGCTGAAAACAACGGGTGGGTGCAGATCGGTTGATCCCTTGTCCGGAAAAGATTGACAGGGTCTGAATTGTCGGCATTATTCGATGAAAAGAGAATACAATGAAAGCATCATTGATTATTAGAACAAAAAATGAGGAAAGATGGATATCATCATGCCTGAAAAGTGTTTTTGCTCAAAAACACAAGGATTTTGAGGTAATAATTGTTGATAACGAGAGCACAGATTCCACGCTGGCAAAGGTTGCACAATTCCCGGTTGAAAAAATCGTGCAATGCCAGAATTATATACCCGGCAAATCTTTAAATCTTGGAATTGCCAAGGCAGAAGGAGAATTCATCGTCTGTCTGTCCGGTCATTGTATTCCTGTTGACGAAAACTGGCTGGGAAATTTACTGATTAATTTTGATGATCCAGAGGTTGCGGGAGTTTATGGCAGGCAGGAGCCGTTGTCGTTTACATCCCCTGCGGACAAAAGAGACTTGATGCTTGTTTTCGGTCCTGAACGCAGGGTACAGAAAAAGGACAGTTTCTTTCATAATGCCAATTCCATGATTCGAAAATCTGTCCTTGATCAGTTCCCTTTTGATGACAAGGTGACCAATATTGAGGATCGGGTCTGGGCCCAGGAAATATTAAACCACGGGTATAAAATTGTCTACGAGCCTTCGGCCAGTGTCTACCATTATCATGGTATTCATCAGGATGGTAATATCCAGCGGTGCACAAATGTGGTCAATATTATGGAAAGTCTCAGCGGAAATACCTATGAGAAAAATCATATGACCATGCTGGAGGATATGAATATTGCCGCTATTATTCCAATAAAGGGGAAGTCCAGAAAAATCGGCAATGTACCACTGCTGCAGTATGCGATAAATTCCGCAAGAAAATCGAAATTTATTGATTCTGTGGTTGTCTCATCAGATAACAATCAGACAGTTGAGACTGCCAAGAAAATGGGTGCTGATCTGGTGTTTTTGAGGGATCAGGAATTGTCAAAAGATTATGTTGGTCTTGAAAAAGTATATAAATATACACTGCACCAGATGGAAGAAACCGGGATACTTCCGGATATTGTCGTGCTGCTTGAAGTGACGTATCCTTTCCGTGATGACGGGCTGATCGATAATATGATTGATCGGCTGGTTTATAAAGGGCTGGATACCATTTTGCCGGCAAGGGTTGAAAGTAATGCTATCTGGATAGAGGAAGATGGGGAAATGAAACGGATTGATGAAGGGTTTGTTCCAAGACAGTATAAGCGTCCCGTATATTTAAGCTACAAAGGGCTGTGTTGCGTGACACGTCCGGAGTTCATAAGGTCTGAAGATGTTTTTGGAGAAAATATAGGGGTGTTCAAAGTCGATAATCCTTATTCGTGTTTAGAAATAAGGAATGAAAAAGACCTTGATCATCCGGATGTAATACTTAAAAAGATCAGGGAGAACTGGATAGACAAGTCTGGATCTTTGAAGTTGAATCCAAAAATGGCAGCAGACCGTAAAGGGTTCATACATGGGAAAATTTAGCAATATTGAATGGCAAAGCACTCACTGTCATCTATGTGGCGAAACCGTTGATTTTCAGCCATTGATGTTAAATGGTGAACCCATGAGGCAAGGTCAGTTCGGTTATGAGATTCATCCGGTGATCTGTAAGTGTGGGTTGGTGTTTTTAAACCCTCGCTGGAGTGACAGGACCTATGGAGAGTTTTATGAGAAATACTATGACGATCTGTACCGCCTGGAGCTTAAACCCGATTACGGAATCGAGGGCGTTATTGGGCATATGGCGCAAATCTGGTCCAGAACAAAAAATCATTTTCCAGACAGGCATAGCATACAAAACGTCCTTGATGTTGGAAGCGGCTCAGGATATGGACTGAAATACCTTAAAAAGCAACTGCCGGATATAATGATTCATGGTATTGAAGCATCCCCCGAGTGTCGCCGGGTTTTATCAGAAGACGTCGGTGCCGTTCTGGTTGACAGTGATGTGGATGGACCCTGGTTAGAGAGCTATAAGGGTAAATTTGATTTTATGGTTATGCGGCATGTTGTTGAGCATCTACTGACTCCCATCGAAACGCTTGGCAGGCTGAAGCGTGCACTGGCAGCCAATGGAATGATGTATATCGCTGTTCCTGATATGATGCACCCACGGACTGTTTTGCGAGATTATGATAATTGGTGGGAGTATTATTTCAGAGCAGTTCATCCGTATTATTATTGTCGAGCAACATTGTTTGCCACCCTTGAGGCTGCGGGTTTATATCCTCGTGTCTGGGGTGAGGAAAATGAGGAAGTCTGGTGTCTGGTGACAAGCAGTGGTTCAAATGAAGAAAAAAGCAATAATATTTATGATGATCAGATGGCTGTATTGAGGCAATATTTGCCGGGACCCCAGAACAGATAAAGCAGGAAAAAACATAGGTGGTATAATGGATAAAAAGATCACAAAAGATAATTCGATTATCGTTTTAATTGTGGCAACATCTTCAGGCGAAATTGACTGGATACTGCCTGCAATTAAAGCGTTTATGCAGAGAAATGATAATTTCCGAATGGTTACCGTTTTCGGGCATAAACTGATATTCGATCGATTCATGCAGACCAATCCGATACTTTTTAAAGAATTTTCAGAAATTTCTTCACTCAATGTGGTTTCTCAGGAGCTGGATTCTATATTTTTCCGGGATATTGACCCTGAAAAGGTCAAAATTATTTTTAAAGATTATAATAACGATGAATTTGCTTCATATAAGCTGGAAATATCAAACAGGTGCAGTAAGGCACTGCTGGTGAGCTATCCTCATTCCTGCCATATTTATTCTAGAATGGATACCGATTCGATGTCAATATGTGAAGACCCGGATGCTTATAGTAAGCATGATATTTTTCTTCTGGGCTCTGAAAACGATATCCCCTATTGGTCCGAGTTTGTTGATATAAAAAAAATCAGGACATTGGGGACACCACGTTATGATACCTGGTATCTGAATATGTTTTTAAATGATCCAAAATTGAATTCGACGCAGGAATTTAAGGCCTCAAAGAAGGCCGGTAAGGTTTTCTTTTATATATCGCGTGGTGTTCATCCTCATTATTTAAGCCAACCGGATTATGACTATATTGTAAAATCAATTGCGGACGCTGTATTTAAATATGATGATTCTTTATTGCTGATCAAACCTCATCCCAGACAGGATATCGGAGAATTGTTCAAATTGCTTGCGCCATATGACAAACAGCGTTGTCTTGTTTCCGGGCTGCATCTTTTTCAATTGTCTTCGATGGCTGATGTTGTCATTTCAGGATGGTCTTCGGGTATACTTGATGCGCTGGCAGTTGGAAAACCGGTAATCGAATTTTGGCGGTTTGGAGGAAAGGACCCCCTATGCCGAAAAACCCCGGAGGGAGAATATACGACTATCTACCGGGAATTGGGACTTGCAGCGGCTGCGGATACAAAAGAAGAACTTGAACCTCTTTTGGAGAGTGCTTTAAAAAATCCTGGTGCCTCTGTATGGAAAGCTCAGGTTGAGGCATTTAAAACATGGTGTAAGCCTACGGATGATGTTTCACAGAATATTGCAAGATTGCTTGAAGCAGAATTGGAACAAATTTCCGCGCCAACAACACCCCGTATCTCTGAGACATCGGCTGCAGAATATGATCAGCAGGATGAATTAATTGATCATATGATTGAATATGTTTCGTTCCTGGTTGAAAATCAGATGAGTGAAAAAGCATCTGCCTGGTTTCAATTTATGTGTGACCAATTTCCGGATAATGTAAAAATATTGAATAATTACAGTATATTTTTGTTTAACCAGGGGGAAATTAAAAACGCAATAGACCATCTGGTGAAATGTTTGAATCAGACGCCTTCCTATCGTGAAGCTGCAGTGAATTTGATTCAAATTCTTTTAATTGTGGATCAGATTGATGAGGCATTAGATATTGTTGTTGCTTATTACGCCCAGGCAAATGATGAAAAAAGCAAACGGTTTTTTCTACAGGCATTGGCAGACCAGTTAACAGAACAGCAATTTGGTATTGTACATGAAAAGATAGCCCATATGCGACAATAAGGCTGCTTGGCAAGATGTGATTGCTATTTTATTATATCCCAAACCAAAGGCATTCCCTTTTGAATATCTGCTTTTGCTTTTTTCCCCAGGATTGCTTCAAGGTGTTTAGGCGGCAGACCATTGCCCGGTCGGATTGACCGGATATTTTTCTCTGTGAACAGATCCCCTTTTTTAATGTTTTCAACAGCAAACAGGGAGCGCCGGAAGGCTTTGCTTTTTTCCTGGCTTTCTGTCAGTTCATAGCTTATTTTCCCAAGGGATTTTTCGGCAATTCTTATGTCTTTGATCATTTGTGCAAATTCGTTAGGTTCCATGGAAAAGGATGCATCAGGGCCTGAATCCTTCCGGTTCAGACAAAAATGTTTTTCTATGATACAGGCCCCCAAAGCAATAGAGGTTATAGCAACCGTGCTTCCCATGGTGTGATCGGACAATCCGGCCGGGACATTGAAGGTTTTGGATAAATCCGGAATCGTTTTTAGATTGGCTTCTTCAGGTAATGCCGGATAGGCTGATGTGCATTTTAAAAGCGCAATCTGATGACAGTTGTTTTCTTTGAGCGCATTGACCGCTTCTCTTATCTCATCAAGGCTGGCCATTCCGGTGGACATGATCACCGGTTTTCCTGTTGCAGCTACTTTTTTGAGCAGCGAAAGATCAACCAGCTCAAAGGAGGCAATCTTGTATGCGGGTACATCCATTTTTTCAAGAAAATCTACCGCAGTGTTGTCAAAGGGGGTTGAAAACAGGTCTATGTGGAGCGAGTCGGCAATTTTTTTTAATTTGGGCTGCCATTCCCAGGGGGTATAAGCCTCTTCATAGAGCTGGTAAAGCGTTTTTCCCTTCCAAATCGTATCTTTTATCTTGAAGCATTCATTGTCGGAATCCATGGTAATGGTATCCGGCGTATAGGTCTGCAATTTTACGGCGTCAGCCCCTGCTTTTTTGGCTTCTTCAATTATTTTGACGGCCTTATCAAAATTTTTATTATGATTGGCCGACATTTCAGCAATGATATAGGCGGGATTGCCGGCTGAGATCATTCTTTTATTGATGATGATGCTATTCATGGTTTTTCCTGTGAAGCTAACGACGATAGTTCTAATTGATAGGCAATATGGTCTGATCCGTTTTCAGGCGCTTGATTTTTTATGGATGTAAAGCCTGCTTTTTCAAAACTCATTTTGGATGCAATATTGTCCTTTTTAATAAACCCCTGCATCAGGCAGGGGTTTTGAAGTTTTGTCCGAATGGTCTGAAGGCCAAGCTCAAGAAGATTTTTTCCAAGCCCCAGACCTCTGAATCGTTTATCCAGAGAATAACTGATCTTGACGCAGCCATCCCTTCCCTCGAACCTGATTTGTCCGATGGGTTCTCCAATATTGTTTTCTGCAATGAATACCCATGAATTCTTATCTTTTAGTTTATGGCTGAACCATTCAAGGTGCTCTTCCCATGAGATAGGATCAGCGTTAAAGGAGAATGAACGGACCTCTTTGTCATTGGCCCATTTGAATAACAACTCAGCATCCCTGAATCCGGCAGGCCGCATCATCATTTTCCCAACAAGCATTTGCCTGATGATTCGTTTTGTTCCTTTGCCGTCAACTAAATTAACCCCTGATTTTTTTAATCCTTGCCTTGTTTTGATATCATTGACTGTTGCCAAAATGCAATGGTTGATCTCATGGGGTATCAGTGATTCTTTTTTGCCAAGATTTATGGCAGCCCCGGCATGGGCAAGCCCGAGCGCTGTGTTGAGTTGATTTTCAGCGATGATGAGGACCAAAAATGGCACCCCAAAAAAACAAAGCTCCCAACAGGTGCTCCCTCCGGCGGTGATGCATAGATCGGCCCAACCCATCAATTCCGGCATATCGGCATGATCAATCAAATGAGTATGGCCGTTGCTTTGAATCGCTGCCTTTAAAGTTGTGATATGGGGATTGCCGGGGCCTGCAATGATTCGAAAATTAAGCTCAGGATCATCTATTTGATTGACGGCTTGCAGAATCTGTAATGTGATATTGTCAGGGTCTGAGCCGCCCATGGTGACGAGTATGCTTTTGGCTTTTTGGGGAAGGGTTCTGGTCTTTTTGGCCGATAAAAATTCGGAACGGAGCATGACAAATTTTGTTCCCAGTAATTTTTCAGTGCCGGGTAGGCAGGAATAGTTAAAATGATGGGCCCCGATGTTCTGATTAAGCAGGATGTCGGTATTGTAATGGTCAAGATGATTGTAGTCATCGATGACCAAAAGCTTGAATCCGGATTCCATGATCGCTTTCTGGTAGTCGGAAGTGAAATGATAACCGTCCAGAACCACCCATTTATATCCTTCTGAATCCTGACTGAGAGGGGACTGTTTGCCTTGAATGATTTTCAAGGTTTTTTGGATGTCCTGGGCAGAGGGGCATATCTCTTCCATCTGAATGAGACAGAATCCTTCAGATCCAATTCGTTTTAAAATTGAAGGGCTTGGGCAATGGGTGATAAAGGTGACTGTCCCGCCTCTTTTTTTCCAGGCCTGGGCCAGCGCCAGGCACCGCATCACATGCCCGGTCCCCATGGCAGGGGTTGCATCCGAACGGATGAATAAATGATTCATTGATCTGCCTTGTGATAAAGGGCCTGATACATGAGTTCCGCCTGTTCCCAGTCCTCTGGTGTATCAATGTCCTGGGCAAGATACCGGGGGATGATGACGGGGCCGGAAATTTCACTGAAAATGGAGGCATTTTTCAAAAAGGCAGAGGCTTTTCCCCAGTAGAATTGTCCGACATCATGGTAGGCTTCCGGCAGATCCTGGGTCCGGGTATTCAGATGTTCCGGCTGAAACATCTTTAGCCTGTTATCCGGAGTCAGTTGCAAGGCCCGAAAAATGGAAGAGGGAAAGGTTGTAACAGGAAAGGAAAAACTGATACCCTCATTCTTTAATAGGTCATGTCCTTTTTTCAGATCCGAGACCCGGACAAAGGGGGCAGTAGCGTAAATACAACAGGCATGGTCATAAATTCTGTCATTTTTATTTAACCATTCCAGGGAATGTTTTATGACATCGATGGTGGTTGCATAATCATCTGAGAGAGTTCCGGGCCTCATAAAAGGGACGTCCGCCCCCCATTCAAGGGCAATGTCGGCAATTTCACGGTCATCGGTGGAGACAATAATCCGGTCAAAAAGCTGGGTTTTCTGGGCGGCCAGAATGGAATAGGCAAGGATGGGTTTGCCGCAAAACAGCTTGATGTTTTTCCGGGGGATCCGTTTACTTCCCCCCCTTGCCGGGATAATAGCGATATTCATTGCTCTTTTTTCCAGGGTCATGATGGTTATACTTCAAATTTTTTTATTGTATTCAAGTATTTCCCGGGGTGTTAGAAAACAAGGGTTGGTGCCGGAATTGTATTCAAACCCCTGCTGGACAAAAGAGCCCTTTTCTCCGAGATGATTAATATCCGGATCGATTTTCCTGTCCCGGAAGGTGATGGAGGGTAAGATAATGTAATGATCTTCGAATTCGACGGTCAGATGGGAATCATCACAGGGGCACATGATTTCATGCAGCTTTTCCCCCGGCCGGATGCCGATGATTTTCTGGGGTGTGTCCGGGGCCATGGCCGTGGCAAGGTCGGTTATCCTGACCGAAGGGATTTTGGGTACGTAGATTTCACCGCCGGACATGCGGGCAAAATTCTTGATGACAAAATCAACTCCCTGTTGCAAGGTGATCCAGAAGCGGGTCATTCTTTCGTCGGTGATGGGCAGGGACTCTTTTTTTTCATGGATGAGTTTCTGAAAAAAAGGCACTACCGAACCTCTTGAGCCCACAACGTTTCCATATCGCACAACAGAAAAAATGGTTTTTTTGGAACCGGCAAAATTATTGGCTGCTACGAACAGTTTGTCTGAGCATAATTTGGTGGCGCCGTACAGGTTGATGGGGTTGGCAGCCTTGTCGGTGGAAAGGGCGATCACTTTTTCTACATTGTTGGACAAGGCGGCATGGATCACATTTTCAGCGCCGGTGATATTGGTCCGGATGCATTCCGTGGGGTTGTATTCGGCAGCCGGAACCTGCTTGAGGGCTGCGGCATGAATGACATAATCAATGCCGTTCATGGCCATGGTCAGTCTTTCTTTATCCCGGACATCCCCGATAAAATAGCGCATGCAGTCCTGATCAAATTGCTGGGCCATTTCAAATTGTTTGAGTTCATCCCTGGAAAAAATAACAATCTTTTTAGGCTTGTAGTTCTTGATCAGGGTTTCCGTGAATTTTTTGCCGAAAGACCCTGTGCCGCCGGTGATCAGTATGGATTTATCATTTAACATTGCGTCTGAATCCTTTTTTTAATTATTATTATCAGAATTTAAGGCTGGCCGTTTTCATCGCCTGGGCCATGCGTGCCGCGTCCAGGTCCGCTTTTGTAATCTTGTCCGTCTGGTAAAGGGCCTCTTGATTCTCCCATAGAACCCCCTGCCATCTTCCAAAAAAATAAATGGAATCATCCGGGTTAAAGAGGTCAGTATTGTCGTTTAACGATACCATAACGGCATCCGGTATATAAAAACAGGTATCCCTCTTTTTTCTATAATCGGCTCGAAGGCAGATATCCATAAATGCAAACTTTCCTGTTTTTTCCCGGAACCCGCCCAATTCATGAAAAAAAGCTCTATGGATACAGATAAAATGGTCAAGCATTTTAAAAGAGCGCTCTTTTAGGGCCGGAGGAAAGTCTGAAGCCAGGTGTTTATAGGCAGATACCGGGAAATGATTTTTGTCCAGGACCATGCCTGCGTGAACAAGGCTTCCCCTTTGATCCGTGATTTTTGCTCCCAGGATTGTATCCACACCGTATTGTTTGATTCCTCTTTTAAGATGGTAAAGCCAACGGGGTAAAGGCAGGAGGTCTCTGCCCAGAAAGAGGAGGGTTTTGCCCGAGGCTTTTTGTGAGGCTTGGTTCATCATTTCAAAACTTGATATCCCGGATTCCCGGGCCAGCCGCAGGACATCCCCCTTTAGTGTATCCAGAATATCCGAGGTCTTTTTTGACATATCCTCGGGCTCGATGAGGATCACCTCAAAGGTCCCTTCATTCTCTGAATTTATGGCAAGGGCCTCCAGTTGGGCCAGAACATTTTCGGGACCATTGGAAAGCAAAACCACCATGGACCAGTCTTTGTCCGCTTTCACGGCGGTTTGGAACGGTTTTGGATCTTTTTCCCGGCTTGCTTGAATCAGCTTTTCCGAAATATTGATGACGTTCTCAATGGCGGTGTCTGTTTCGGAAAGTTCAGCTTGCAGATAGGTTTTGACATCGTCCGGATGGATGATTCTGCTGAAATCCGTATGCTGCGAGAGGGCCTTGCCCAGTTCCGCCGGGGTCATCTTGACGGCCACCTTAAATTCCGTAAATGAATAGGGAAGTTTGTCCCTCATCCTGACATCCAGATGGACAAGGGGTTTGCCTAAGGCCAGGGCTTCGAGCCCTGTGGTGCTGGGTTGAACCAGAATGCATAAATCACTTAAGGACATGAGATCATAGGTATTCTCATCATCATGAAAAGCCCTGATCCTTTTTGTATAATTGTCCGGAATGGATGATACCCATTTCTTCATTTGGTCCAGGGGGGTGATGGGGTGAAATTTGATAAACAGGAAGGTTCCGGTGCTGTCGGCAACAGACTCAAACAGGGGATACAATTCTCGTACGGATGGAATTTCACCTGAGATAAGAAGGAGCAATGCAAAACTATCCTTGCAACGGTATTGCTTCCTTTTCTTTTTCCGGATGGCATTTTTCCTCTGATATTCAATTTCATTGGCAAGATGGGTATTGCCCACGGGCAGAATCCTGTCCCCCGGTGCTTCGAAATCCGTGAGCTTTTTTTTGATTCTTTTCCCCCAGACCAGGTTCAGGGTGGTATACTGCACATGGCCGGTATATCCAAAATCAAGGCCGTAATAAAGTCCTTCCTGAAAAGTGATGACAGGGATATTCAGTTTTTTGGACCAGAAGGCGAATATTTTCCCCCATCGGTTGAGTTCGTGCAGGGCGAAGCAAAGATCCGGCTTTTCTTTTTTCAGCAGGTTCCTGAATCCGATGTATTCAACAGCCGTTGAATACAGGGTTTTATCGATGACGGTTAAAGGAGAACTGCCCAATAGAAAATGATGTTTTAAATGGCCGGACAGGACATCCCTTAACTGCAGATAATTGGTTTGAATGTCATCCGAGTCCTGGTCCGTCACAAAATCAAAGACATGGGAATAATTCAGGCCCAGTTTGACGGCCGTGATTTCCTGGGATCTTTCGGCCTGCCCGACAATATAAAGGATCTCAGCGCCCTGGCGGGAAAGGCGTTCCATGACAGGGGAAATGAACCGGGTATGATGGGGGAGGGCAATATACACAATGATTTTTTTGTTTTGCCAAAAATCAGCCATTTCGTTTTCCTGTTTTTGTGAGCAGCATTAATATATCTGCAAATTCCATTTTATACCGATGGCCTTCAATCTCCTGCTTTACGGAATCAACCAGGGCTTCCCTGGTGCTCACCCTTTTTTTATGGCCCCTGATCATGGGAGAAGCCGTAGGGTCGAAGATAATGCAGGGAATGTCTTTTTCCGCAACCTCCGTGCTGAAGCAGGCTGAACAGGCAACAACAGCGTCGGCCATCATCATCTCCCATAAATGATTGGCCTCGTGGAAGGAATGGGAAGCAAATTGTTTCAATTCTTTTTCATAAACTATTTCAATGGTTTCTTTTTGAGAATAGGCCCCCCTCACCTGGTCCTTGCCGATGCTGAACATCAGATGGAGTTTGTCCCCCATGGGTTGAAGGGTTTTTATCAGGTCCTGGTATTCATGGACCATGGCCACATTGTGGGGAAGGTATAAAACGGTTCGGGTAGAGGGGATGGAGAATATGTTTTTATAGTGGTAACAAGCCTTCACTCCGCTCAGGGTGAAGCTGGTGGAAACTGAAGAAAAAACGGCTGCCTCATAGATGGGGAGAAGCCAGATGTTATTGTGTTGAATTTGACCTTTTAGATGTGCATAACTCTCATGATGCCGGGTAATGATGCCGTCAGGGAGGGAAGGGGCAAGGGTCCATCGGGTATCAAGGGGTAAAAGCTCATACCCGATGACCGGGATTCCGGCCTTCCTTGCCCAGAGAACGGCGGCGTGAAATATTTTTTCTTCTATTTCCGAGGAGCCCAGGGGAGTAGGGATCTGAAGAATCAGACCACAGGTGCCGGGTGGTGGGTTCAGGCCAAGGAGGGTCTCCTGGGCGTTCCCACTGCCCAGATCATCCAGCAGCAGGGTATCGGCAAAGGACAAGCCTTCGGTAAAGGTCTTGTTGCCCAAGGCCTCCCGTTTTGACAGGTAGGCCGGGTATGAAGATACGGCCGTCCGGGTGGTGGTTTTGAAAGAAACAGGCTTTAGGCCCTGTATATTGGCAAGGATATCAGATGAGGTTTCCGGCACCATAAATATGAGATCGATATAATTCTCCATCCTTTTTTGAAGGGTCTGCAGAAACTCTGTAATAACGGGTGTAATCTGGTTGGATTGAATCAGCCAGATGATCTTTTCTTTCATATAAAATCCCTGTCGCCCTTTATAAAAAGAGGGGTTGCCTGGCCCTCAGGTGAGGTTTTTATTCAGTTATCATTTCATTTGCCGATATTAGTCACCAATGGTATATGAAATCCATATTTACTTAAATAGTATAACCAACAAAAAAAGTTAAGTTTTTTCATTATGAAAACCAATTCCGAAAATAAAAAAGGTTTTTTACCCTATGGCCGGCACCATATTGACGAAGAAGATTTAGAGGCGGTTCGGAATGTCCTGCTTTCCGACTGGCTTACCACAGGTCCGAAGGTCGAGGAATTTGAACAGGAGCTGGCCAAGATTTCCCATACAGAATTCGGAGGTGTAGTTAACAGCGGCACGGCTGCCCTTCATGCGGCCATGGCCGCCATTGATATAAAGCCCGGAGACGAAGTGATCGTGCCGCCCATCACCTTTGCCGCCACTGCCAATGCCGTGGTTTACCAGGGGGGCGTCCCGGTGTTTGCTGATGTCGATCCGGACACACTGCTGATGGACCCTGATAAGCTTGAAGAAAAAATAACCGCAAAGACCCGGGCCGTGATTAGCGTCGACTATGCGGGACAGATGTGCGATTATGATGCGCTGACAAAGATTACAAAAAAGCACGGGCTTTATCTGGTTGCCGATGCCTGCCATTCCATCGGTGGCGCCTATAAGGGATCTCCCTCGGGAAGCTGCGCCGATTTGACGGTTTTCAGCTTTCATCCGGTCAAGCATATCACCACGGGTGAGGGGGGCGCGGTGGTTACCAGCGACAAAAAGCTTATTGAAAAAGTTAAATCGTTCAGGAATCATGGGATCAATACGGATCTCCATGAACGACAAAAAGCAGAGTCCTGGTATTATGAAATTGAAATGCCCGGATTTAATTACCGGTTGACGGATTTCCAATGCGCACTGGGCATTAGCCAGTTGAAAAAACTTGAATCCCGGATTCATAGGAGAAATAGGCTTGCAAATCAATATGACCGGTTTTTTGAAGGAATGGACGGCATTGCCCCTTTAAAAAAGCAGGCATTTATTGCCCATGCCTATCATCTTTATGTGGTAAAATTGGATCTTGACCGCCTGAAAAGGAACAGGCTGGAAATTTTTTCATTTTTGAGAAATGAAGGCGTTGGGGTAAATGTTCATTATATACCGGTCCATTATCATCCTTTTTATCAAAAAACATTTAACACCCATAGGGGTCTTTGCCCCATAGCAGAAGATGCATATGAACGAATTCTCACCCTTCCTCTGTTTCCCGCAATGACGGAAGATGATGTAAAAATGGTTTGCCGTCATATCAAAAGCGCCGTCTCATCCCGATGATTTATTGATCACCCTTTGGCCATGGTATACATTTTGCTCTTTCATGGCAGAAAGAATATGGCCGGAAAATTATTCACACATTCTTGGAGGTCTGGCCATGGCCCTGAATTTTATATATGTCTTTGAACAGGGGCTAAAGGAAATCAGGGCTTGGTCCGATCGAATTAAGACCGACAGCTTTTTTTAATGAAAAGGCACTAAAAATCTGTAGGGAAAATGATGGAATTCAAAGATATGAAAGAAACACCAGCTTATACGGCCGGAGACGATATGGCCGGTTTTTATGATGAGATCCTGTCCTATCCCTCGGAAAAAGAGACGAACAGATGGTCGGTGTCCTGGTCGGATCTGATGATGACCATGTTTATTTTTTTTGCTGTCATGTATGCATTTCAGGCCGGCAACAAAGAACTTTTTTTCGGAGACGGCCCGGGTAAAAACAAAATCTCGGAGAGTGGATCCAACAATGTTTTAAATATCGGGCTTGAGTCTAATCCGTCAACCGTTTATGACCAGACCCGGCAGGCCGTGGCCGATATCATGATGGACGGGCTTGATTCCCCTGAATTGATGAAGGACGGGGCCATGAGAATTGTCCTGGCCGGAGACTTGCTCTTTGATCCGGGAAGCGTGGATCTTAAAATCGGCGCCCGGTACCAGCTCGACCAGATCGCACGGGTGCTCAATGAAAATGAGTTTATGATCAATGTGGTGGGCCATACCGATGACGCTCCGACACGATCGGATCTCTACCCGACCAATTGGGAGCTTTCTTCAAAAAGAGCGGTCATGGTGGCAAGATATCTTACGGAAGTGACAAAAGTGGATGAAAAAAGGATATTTGTCAGCGCCCATTCATCCCTTCAACCCGTTAAAAACAATGATACAGGAGCGAACCGGGCCCTGAACCGAAGGGTTGAACTCGTTTTGATGAAAACAAAACCCAATGAACAACCCTTTCCATGAGTGAGGGTTCCGAATAAAGAGGAGGCAATATGCTGAAACCGGAACAGATTTTATTCTTAAGACAGACACACAAAAATATTTTTGGACTGATGATCTGTGTGGCCTTGTTTTTTATCGGATTTAAACTGGGTGGCAATACAGGATTGTATATAAACCTGTCGGGGTTTCTGATCGTCATCGGCGGAACCCTGGGGGCGACGCTGTTAAGCTATCATATGGATCGGATCGAAATTCTCTTTAAGGTGCTCAGGACCGCCTATGGAAGGGAAACAAAAGAGCCTGGAGAGGTTGTGAGAATTCTCGTGAACCTTGCCGTCAAAAGAAGGGTAAAAGGCGTCCTGGCCCTTCAGGATGATGAAGACGAAACCACCATTGCATTTTTAAAACAGGCCATAGGGCTACTGGTGGACGGGTGCTCAAAAGAACAGATCCGGGAAGTGTTAAGCGCTGAAATGTATTTTTTCAGGATGAGACGGGATGAAACCCGGCGGGTCCTGCAAACCATGGCCGATGTGGCACCCTCCTTCGGCCTTGTCGGAAGTGTGGTGGGCCTCATCGGAATGCTGGCCGGTGTCGGCGACCCGGTCATTATCATGAAAACAGTTCCTGTGGCCCTGACTTCGACCTTGTACGGGATTGTTTTTGCCAATTTTCTGTTCATTCCCTTTGCATCCAATATCCGGGAGAGGACGGTAAAAGAACTGTTTCTTCAAAAGATGATCACCGAAGGGATGCTTGCCATTTCCGACGAGCTTCACCCGAGACTTCTGGAGCGTAAATTGAATTCTTTTCTGACCCCGTCGGCCCGGAACGGGCGGTTTGTTCCCATTGAGAACGTGGCTGAAACGGCTGATGCGGAAATTCTTCGGGAAACGGTTTAAACCGGGAAAAAACAAACCGGCTTAAAAAAGAGTTGACAATTATTATCAGATCATATAGATATCACCTGTTTTTTGGTTGGCCATGGGCCGTTAACTCAGGTGGTAGAGTATCTGCCTTTTAAGCAGAGAGTCGCTGGTTCGAACCCAGCACGGCCCACCAATTAAAAGGACACTGCGTCCCCATCGTCTAGCCCGGTCCAGGACATCGCCCTTTCACGGCGACGACAGGGGTTCGAATCCCCTTGGGGACGCCAAATAAATCAATACGTTACAAGTTTTTATAGAAACCATTCGGAGGGCTGACGGCCCTCCGGACGGCTTTTTCTTTTTAGTGGCCCCCAAATATGGATTTTGGGAGGTCGTTTTCCCTATTCTCCCTATTGGAACTGCTTACCGATAAACATTCAAGTGCTTCACGAGCATTTTCAACACCAAGGCTTTTCAAATACCTGTTTGTTGTTGTCGGGCTTTTGTGCCGAAGAATATCTTGAATTACCGACAAAGAGAAGCCCCTGCCATAGATAATGCTTGCAGCCAGGTGTCTTATCGAATGAAAGCCAAATGGTTTAACCCCTGCTTTTTCACAGAGCCTTTTTATGAAATGCTGTCGATGTTTAAATGGGCCACCATAATACTCGATACAGAAAGGCTTCTGATCTAGACAGACAAAAACGAACTCGCTTTTTACCGGGCAACTGTTTTTCCACCATGATAAACCGTCAAAGAGTTCTTTTACCATGGGAAGCCATTCACATTCAAAGGTTCCGTTTTCTCTTTTCCGGGTCCATAACCGGACACGTTTCTTTTCAAAATCAACATCCTCCCATTTCAGCCGGAACAATTCTCCACGCCTACACGCCAGA
This sequence comes from Desulfobacula sp., assembly GCA_023701135.1. Taxonomy (GTDB): domain Bacteria; phylum Desulfobacterota; class Desulfobacteria; order Desulfobacterales; family Desulfobacteraceae; genus Desulfobacula. The sequence continues at coordinate 218,717 of JAMPXP010000006.1, forward strand.
TAAATTAAAGCCTGTAACATAACCCGGTCCTGACCCTGGGCCTGTTCAAAGGCTTTCCAGAAGTCTTCCTCTGGTGGAATATACCTCGGAGACCTCTCTTCCGGCATTTTTTGGATATCAAAAGGGCTTTCTTTGGGCAATGGCGGGTTCATGAATTTTATTCCCCAATTCCAACCGGCTAAAAGGTTTTTCCTGTCCTTATTGGAAGCGTATCCGCTCCTTGTCTTTTTTTCTCCCAGGAGATGGGGCCGTACCTCGGCAGGTGTTAATTTTTCAACATCCATCTGCGGGTCAATTTTTTTGAACAAGCGCTTAAAAGCAGATCTTTTTTCAACATAGGTTTTCCGGACATATCTTTCCTGGCAATCATCTAAATATGCCTCTGCCCAATCAAGTAAACAGGTTATGCCGGTCTTCTCTTCCCAGCCTTCTTCCGACAACCGGAGCTGGCTTTCCCAGGCTATTGCCTCTTTCTTCGTCTCGAATGTCCTCTCTCTTCTCTTTCCATTCTTTCTCACTTGGGCTTTCCAATTCCCATTCTTCATTTGATATGGCATTTAACACCCTCCCTTCAAAAAAAATGTACTGGCGACCCAAGCGTATTCCACCGAATTTGCTGTAATACTTTCTTACGGTTTTTGGATTTATCTTCAAATAATCCGCAAGTTCAATTGTCGTCATCCTTTTGCCTAAATTATTTTCAATCAATCTGTTACCCCACGTCTTCAGTTGAACCGGCCGCCTTTCCACCGGTTTGTGGAGGATTTTCAAAATCTCCTAGTCACAGATTTTCTGGCTGTGTTTCCCAGTCTTTCATCATTTCAATTAAGTGAAGACGTTGTGGATTTTGGATAGGTGGCCTTAGACCACCGCCCTTAAAATCTATTCACATCACCCCCTTTCAGTTAAGTTGTCGTTATTTGATATCAACAACGGGCTTGAAACCGTTTAATCTCTTGTGTTTTTGGTATTCTTCAACCATTAGCGTTTCTAAAACATTTTTGTGCTGGGCCGGAACAATCACACTGTCATGAACAGGCATGCCCACAATATCCATTTCCAGAAGACGGGCTAAAATTGAATTCATTATTTCGCTGTCAATGTTCTGTAATTCGGTGCCGACACCCGAGAACAGATGTTTTTCGATTGGTATGTGTTAAATTTCGCAAAAAAATGAACCGAACCCCGCCTGTTTTTTTCTAATTAAATTGACAGACTTTAAAAATTTTCAAATTATACTGCCCGGGTAAAATCGGATTATTTTGGCAAAAATGAAAAGGGCGATAGTGTTAGCCGACACTC
>JAMPXP010000007.1 GCA_023701135.1 Desulfobacula sp.
ACGGTTTTTACATCTTGCGAATCCTATGGTTTTTGTGGTACAAACTGTCATGGCAAAACCTCCGTTTTAATTCCTTATAACCAATTGAATTATATAATACTTTCGGAGGTTTTGCTAGTCTTTTTTTTAAATTTTATGAAATATTCGGGGTAGCCCTGGCCCGGCAAGGAGAAGACAGGATTCCCATCGGCATTCTTTACAGGAAAGAAAAGCCGGATTTCACAAGCCGGATCCCTGTTTTGAAGTCCGGCCCCCTGGTCTCAAGGCCCTATGATCCTGTTGCCGTGCAGACTGTGCTGGATGGCGATTCAAAAATGTAGGGGGAAACTATGGAAATAAGTCCAGCAGCTTATTGATGCCGCTGATATAGTCCATATGTTTACAGGGTTTTGAGAGATGATCCGTATGGGGGTCCTGTTGCTTCAGGGCTCTGACGGACTCTAAAAATTCGATATTGCCGGAGATAAAAAGCACGGGGACGGTTTTGTTTGTCTTCCGGATATGGTGATAGACATCCATGCCATTGAGTTGGCCGGGAAGAAGATAATCCAGGCTGATGGCATCATAGGTATTTCTGTCCAGCAGATCCATGGCGATCCGGCCGTTTCCGGCAATATCCACTCTGTGATTCAGGGGGTCCTGGGTCAGTATCCGGTACTGGACATCGGAGATGGCCGGTTCGTCCTCCACAAGCAGGATATATTTCCCGGAACAGAGGGTTTCCTTTTTCACTTCTTTGATTTCTTCTTCGGTCAATGTCTTTCTGGTGACGGGCAGGGAAATGGTCACCCTTGTCCCTTTTTTCAATTCAGAATGAATCTCGATACATCCCTTGTGCTGGTCAATATATTTTTTCACATTGGACATGCCGTAACCGGTTCCCCGGATACCGGGTTTGTACATGCCGGCCGTATCCCTGGTGCCTTTAAGGGTAAAGGAAGGTTCAAAAATGTCCCCCAGCGATTCCGGGGGAATGCCGCAGCCGTTATCTTCAATTTCAATAAAAATCATCTCGTCCCGGTAATGGGTCCGGATGATGATCTCCGGCAGGGGGGTAAGGCTGGTGGCGTGAATGGCGTTCTGGATCAGGTTGACCATGGCATGTTCCACCATGCCCGGATCGGCTAAAAGATCAGGCATGCCCCGGCCGTATTCCCGGATGACGGTGACGCCTTCCAGATCCTTTTTCAGAAGATTGATCACCAGGTCCATCTTTTCGTCGATGGGAAAAAATTCCTGCTTGGGCTCCTGGTCCTTGGCAAAGGCCACCAGGTTTTTGGTCAGGTTTTTGCCCCGGATGGTCTGCTGGTATATTAATTCAAGGGTACTCTTCATCCGGTCATCCGTGCAGTCAATCAGGGAGAGTTCGGTATTGCCCATGATGATGCCCAGGATATTATTAAAATCATGGGCCATTTTCCCGGCAATCCGGCCCACGAGGGCCTGTTTTCCGTGTTCATCAGCCGCTTTTTGAGCGATGAGCCGCTCTGCTTCCGCCTGCTTGCGCTCGGTGATGTCCATATAGGTGCCGAGGACACCGATGACCTCCCCTTTGGCATCGCGCAGGGGCGCCTTGCTCGTTAACAGGGTGATGGAGTTTCCCGAGGGGGTGGTCTGGGGCTCTTCAATGAAAAATTTGGGCCGGCCGCTTTCAATGACCTCCCGGTCATCGCTGCGGTAAAGGTCAGCCTGTTCCTGCCAGCTCATCTGGTAATCGTCTTTTCCGATGATATCCTTTGGATCCGAGAATCCCGCATCCCGGGCAAATATTGAATTACACCCCAGGTAAACAAGATTTTTGTCCTTCCAGAAGACTCTCACGGGCACTGACTGGAGGATGCCTTCAATGATCTGCCGGGATTCGCGCAGGGCATCCTCTGCCAGCCTGCGGGTGGTGATATCCTGAACCGTACCTTCATACCGGATGATTTTCCCGGCCTCATCAAAATAGGCCCGGGTGCTGTTGGACACCCAGATATGGGACCCTCCTTTACAGCGGGCCTTGAACTCGAAATGCTCGATATAGCCCTTTTCCCGGAGGATTTGCCGATACCGGGTCCGGTCTTCGGGGTTTACGTAATACTGGGTTGAGATGTCTGAAACGCTGTTGACGAGCTCTTCAGGTGACGCATACCCGAACATTTTTGCAAAGGACGGGTTAACGGTGATAAACCTTCCTTCCGGGGTGCTCTGGAAAATGCCCTCAACGGCATTTTCAAAAATATTCCTGTATTTTCTTTCACTTTCCGCCAGCTCTTCTTCGACTTTCTTCCGCTTTGCCGCTTCCCGGACAATGCCCCAGGCCTTCATGCCGGAATAGGAAAAAAGGGAAGTGACGAACAAGAGCAGGCAGACCACCAGGATCAGCTTGTTTCTGAGGCTGATTAAGCCTGCCAATACCTCATCCTCGCTTGAAACCACCACAATGGTCCAGAAGCTGTCAATGATGGCAACGGGCAGATATACGGCATGGTGTTTTTCCGTTTTCAGGCGCCCATCCTTGACCCGGCTGGACAGGTAATGGGCCACCCCTTCTTCTCCGGCCACCATGCGGTGGGCCATGGAAATCACACCGGGAAAGTCCCGGCTGTTTTTAAAAACCGATTGTCCCATATGCCCCGGAAGGGGACAATAGATTTCGATGCCGTCTTTGCTTGCCATCCAGGCATACCCGCTTTCCCCGAGGTGGATATTCTGGAGGAATCGTTTGGGAATGGCTGAAAAATTGATCAGAACCCCGATGGTCCCCCAAAATTCTTCAGCTTTGAACACCGGCACATGCAGGGCAATGGCGCGATATCCCTGGACAGCGTCAAAAACATCGCTGATAACGGGTTGGTGTGTTTCCAGGATCTTTTTGACATGGCTCTGGCCTGAGATATCTCGGCCTGTCAGATCCTGAGTATGGGAGGTGGTGAACGAGATTTTTCCGTTGGCATCCATGCGGGTAACAGCAGTGATGATATCCGGGTAAAGGTTTAAACTGAAATCCAGCTCATTTTTTCCCTTTTCATCAAGATGGATGATATGATCAGACCGGGAAATTTTGGTGAGGTAGGTCATCAGATCGCTGAAGAAAAATTCAATGCTCCTTTGGGCCTGCCCGGCATGAACCCTTTGCATCTTGTTCAGTTCCGTGATGGCGTTTTCCTTTGCCTCGGAATAGATCATATAAAACAGGTAAAGGCAAAAACCCAGCAGGCAGAATAAAAACATCATTAAATATTTAGGCTTCATTATATCCCCAAGACAATTCTTTCGAAGGTCTGATCTTATTTGTAAATTTCAACGGTAGATGGACACGGTCCGGTTGACGGGTATCAGCCTACAATAGATTGCACTGAAAGACAAATAAATATTCAGAATATCCTCGCCTAAAGGATTTGACAGGGTCCGCATCCCCTTCCGGATATGCAAATTTCCTTGACTTGTCCGGGCCTTAAACGTAATGAATAACACCAACCATAAAAGGGGATAAAAGGAGGCGTTTCATTCATGGTATTTTCATACAGCACCAATGCTTTTGTCAAACATTCCCTTGCCGAGGCGTTGACACTCATTGCCCGGACAGGGTTCCGGGGGGCGGAAATCATGTGTGACAGACCCCACCTGTATCCTCCCGATATGAACCTGCAGGATCTTGAAAAGTTTAAAGCATTGGTAGACACCCTGGAATTAAAGATTACGAACCTGAATTGTTTCACGCTTTTTGCCGTGGGCAATACCTGGCTGCCGTCCTGGATAGAGAAGGATGAATCAAGGCGCAGGGAACGGATTGATCACACTTTGAACTGCCTGGACCTGGCGCATTTTTTAGGCTGCCCCTGTATTTCGGTTCCGCCCGGGGGGCCGCCGGTTGAGGCGGACCCGAAGAGGTCCCTGGCCCTGTTCCGGGAGGGACTTGAACGCGTCATCCCCAAAGCCGAAACCTTGGGTATCACCATCCTGATTGAGCCGGAACCGGGTCTCCTAATCGAAAACAGCCGGCAGATGTCATCCTTTATCAATGACATGACCTCCCCGAACCTGGGCGTCAATTTTGATGTGGGCCATTTCTTCTGCGTGGGTGAGGCGCCTGAAGAGGCCCTTGAAACCCTGTTTGATAAAATCGGCCATATTCATATCGAAGATATTGCGTCCACACGGGAGCACCATCATCTCATCCCCGGGCTCGGGGCCATAGACTATGACGCGTTTTTCAAGAGGCTCAAGGCCTTTGAATACAAAAAGGATATCTGCCTTGAACTTTACCCCTATACGGAAACCCCCTGCGAAGCAGGCCTGAAAAGCATCGAACATTTAAAACCCGTCATGGAAAAATACGGTTTTCCCGTTTAAATATGAACCCTGAAATGAATCTTTCCGCAGGTAATGGCAGACAGACCGTCATCCCGCTTACATTTGCCCAGTCCTATCATTACCCGGTCTGTTTTACCCGGGACCTGTTCCACATCAACAATCAGACCCTGATGGAAGCCCTTGGTGCGGAAACCCGTTCCGGTGCCCCAAAAACCCTGGTTTTTATGGATGACGGGCTGATCGACCCGTCTTCCGGGCTTTTAAGCCGGATCACCCTGTGGTTTGAGCATTACAAGGATATTTTTCATCTGGTTCGGGACCCTGAGATATTTCCCGGCGGTGAAGGCGTAAAAAATTCCTGGGACCATGTCCACCGGGCCACCAGGATCATGAACGATTCAGGGATGGACAGGCACGGCCTCATTCTTGCCCTGGGCGGCGGTGCCCTGCTGGACATGGCCGGGTTTGCCTCCGCCATCTTTCACCGGGGCATCCGGTTGATCCGGATACCCACCACCACCCTGGCCCAGAACGATGCTGGTATCGGTGTTAAAAACGGGATCAACCAGTACGGCCGGAAAAACTGTATCGGCACCTTTTATCTGCCCGCCGCCGTGATCAATGACTTTGATTTTCTGAAAACGCTTTCCTTTGATCATTTCATCGGCGGCGTGGCTGAGGCCTTTAAGATTGCGTTGATACGCGATTCAGACTTCTTTTCCTTTCTTGAAAACCACAGCGCCTTGCTCAAACAAAGGGATCAGCACGCCATAGAAGAAACCATTGAAAGATGCGCCGCGCTCCATCTCGAACATATCGCGGGCAGCGGAGACGCCTTTGAAACAGGATCTTCAAGACCCCTGGATTACGGCCACTGGTCGGCCCATAAAATCGAAATGCTGTCCGGGTTCTCCCTGGGCCACGGCCAGGCGGTTTCCATCGGGATTGCCCTGGATTCAGTTTATGCCTGGCATCGGGCCTTGATTTCCCGAACCGAGCTGGACCGTATTCTCACGGCCCTGATCCGGTGTGGCCTGCCGGTCTGGAGCCCATACCTTGAACGCCGGGATGGGGCCGGGCGGCTTGAAATCGAAAACGGGCTTGAAGAGTTCCGCCAGCATCTGGGGGGCCGGTTGACCTTTACCATGCCGGCCGGTATCGGGCAAGCCTGTGAACTCCATGAAATGGACTTTGATAGGGTTCGGGAGGGGATCTCTTTTCTGAAGAACCTCGGTTCCGTTTCAGGCGCATCTGACCGGGAAGCGGTCAAACCGGTTTGAAACAGGCCATATAGTTGACCATTGCGTTTTTGCAGAAATAATAGGTGCGGGTAAAGGGGTTATACGAAAACCCGGTGATATCGACATTTTTCAATCCCGCTTCAGTGCAGGCCCGGAGCAATTCCCCGGGTTTGATCAAGGAACCGTATTCATGGGTTCCCTTGGGCAGAAGCCCCAGGATATATTCCGCACACAGGACAATCAGGAGAAAGGCCAGGGGGTTCCGGTTGATGGTGGCAAAAATGACCATGCCCCCCGGATTCAGGACCTTTGTGCAGGCCAGGATGACCGATTCATAGCTGGGCACATGTTCCAGCAGTTCCATGCAGAGAATCACGTCAAAGCTTTTTTCGCCGGACCGGGCCAGATGTTCGATGTCCGTGTGGAGATATCGGATGTCAAGGAGGGACTGTTCTGCGTGGGATCGGGCAACGGCTATCATATCGGCCGATGCGTCGATGCCGAAGGTGACGGCCCCCTGCCGGGCAATGCTTTCCGTCAGGATACCGCCGCCGCATCCCACATCCAGCACCCGTTTCCCCTTGAGGTTGGTTTTCTTCATGATGTAGGCAAGCCTTAAGGGATTGATATCATGAAGGGATTTCATCCGGCCGGTCTTATCCCACCAATCCGTTGAAAATTGATTGAATTTTTCAATTTCCCGTAACGAGATATTGTCTTTCATTCCATGCATCGAATCCTGTCCCCGGAATAAGTTCTTGAAGTTTTCGCCTGATCTGTTTATAGTTTTTCCCATGACTGAACATAGCAGTGCCGGTTCCATGATAGTGTTGTAATCTTTTACTAAAAAGTCCGGTTGTCTACAACCCTTATCTTAAGGATGCATTGCGGTCGAGCGCTGCTTTTTTTTCGGGAGTTGGATGATTGAAATATGTAATGGCCCTTTATGACTCGGTGATTCCGGAGAAACTCCATTTCTTTTTTGCCCTATCAAGAACCCATCACGGCGTGCTGGATATGATGGCGCCTGTATTTGCCGCCCTGCTGTATCTCGGGCGGTTTCCTGATCCGGCCGTTGTCGTGGTGGGGATAATAACGGTTTTTGCCGGATATACCGCCGTCTATGCCCTGAATGATATTGCCGGGTACAGGGATGATAAAAAAAATATCCTCCCGGCTGCCAAAGCCGGAACCGACCTGGATTCCATTCTCATCCGGCATCCCCTTGCCCAGGGCGTCATCAGCCTTAAATCGGCGGCCCTGTGGACCGGGTTCTGGTCGATAGCAGCACTGCTGGGAGCCTTCTATCTCAATCCGGTCTGCATCCTGATCTTCCTATCCGGCGCCCTGCTTGAAATTGTGTACTGCTTTTTGTTGAAGATCAGTTATCTGAGGGTCATCGTCAACGGATTCGTAAAATCGGCAGGCCCGGTGGCAGCGGTCTTTGCCGTGGACGGCACCCCGGATGCCCTGTTTTTATGTTTGTTGTTTGCCTTCTTTTTTCTATGGGAGGCCGGAGGGCAGAATATCCCCAATGATTATACGGATATGGATGAAGACCGGCTGGTCAATGCAAAGACATTCCCCCTGGTGTTCGGCAGACGCATTTCCTGCTCCGTGATCATGGGCCTGCTGTCCGTCTCCTTTTTTATCATGATTGTATTGTTCGTTATCTCGCCGGTTCATTTCCGATGGTTGTATCTGCTTTTTGGGGCAGGGTCCCTTTTGCTTTTGATCCTGCCGGCATGGAAGCTCATGAAAACCGGGGCAAACCCGGCGGCCATGAATCTCTTCAACAAGGCCAGCTATTATCCTTTTTTTCTGTTGTGCGTGGTATTGATCGCCTTATTTCTGTAAAGGAGCCATTTTATGAAGGTCTGCACCTGTTTGGTTTCGAGTATTTTCGTCCTGATGTTTTCGGTCTATTCGGCCGGCGCCGCCTTTGCCTCGGACGGCAAAACAGAAGGCATCATCAATTGTGACATCCAAAACCAGCCCTGCGTCCGGCAGGTTGCCGGCGGCAGGATCACCTTTGATATCCGGCCCAAACCGGTAAAAGCCATGGCAGACCTGACCTTTGAGGTGAAGGCGGAGGGCGTGAACCTGTCCGGGCCGCCGGTCATCGATCTGGGCATGCCGGGAATGAAAATGGGACCCAACCAGGTTAAACTGAAAATGACCGACACCGGCCTTTACCAGGGAACCGGTATCATTGTCCGGTGCCCCAGCGGCAGAACCCTATGGCAGGCAACGGTTCATCTCCCGGGAATAGGTGATGCGGAATTTGTTTTCGATGTCGTCTATGACTAAGGCCGGGTGATGGATCTATCCGGCGATACGCTGGTCCTTGTTTTCCTGACCACCGGATTTACGGTGGGGTTCGGTCACTGCATCGGCATGTGCGGCCCCATCGTCATCTCCATGTCCCTGAACCTTACGGCCGGAAATACATTCTGGCCCCAGGTATTGTATCATACCGGACGGGTGGCCACCTATTCCCTTCTGGGCGGCATCATGGGGGTGACCGGCTCCTTTGCCATGGTGACCTCCGGCATCGCTTCCATTCAAAAAGGGGTGCTCGTCTTTTCCGGTATTCTCATCATTTTCATGGGCGTGATGATGAGCGGCCGCTTGACAAAGCTTGCCTGTTTCCAGAGCGGAACGGGCGTTCAGACGTTTTTCGCCAAAGCATATGGGTCGCTTACGGGGTTAAAGCCGACCCTGGCCTATTTTCCCCTGGGCCTGGTCCTGGGTCTCTTGCCCTGCGGCCCGGTGTACACGGTTCTGATTGCCTCGGCCCGGGCGGGCATGGAAGCGCCCGACGGGTACAGCGGATTTATAAAAGGCATGGTTCTGATGCTGGCCTTCGGCTTGGGCACAGTCCCTGCGCTCTTTGCCGTGGGCAGGCTGGCCGGGGCAGGGTGGTTCAAAAAACGGCAGCTCCTGTATAAAGCCGGGTCCGTCATCATGGTGGGGGTGGGCATCTATTTTGTCATCAAGGGGATCCGGTATTAACCCCGATGTCCAATATCCCATTTACCAATACAAGTTTAATCCTTAAGGGGAGAACGCCAAATGGCAAAACACAATTGCAGCAACTGCGCTTTCAGGGCCAAATATGATAACAATCCGGCATCGTTTTTAGGGCGGATATGGAGATGGCATGCTGGATGGTGTCCGGGTTGGAGAAAATATATCACCTCCTTGCCGGCCGGGGAACGGATCAAGCTGGCTGAAAAATATGATCTGCAAAAATATCAATGAAGCAATAGGGAGTTGTGTTGGTGTATGATGAAATTTTAGGGTTGGCCAATAAGATGAAATATTAAAGAGCGCAGGAGCATTTATGCAATCCCAAGAAGAGCCAGTCAATCCCCATAATCACATAAGTTTATCAAGAAGGAGCCTTGAGAAGGCCACCATAAGCTATATCAATTTTACCCCTGATAAACGGATTGTTTACGCAAATCCTTTTGCATGCAAGATTTTTGGCTATTCACCGGAAGATTTTCTTACAAAAAATATCTTTGATATCAGCCCCAACCTGTCTGAAAAAAGATGGGCCGAATTCTGGGAAACGCTTCGTGAACAATTTTATTTCCATTACTTTGACACCTGTAAACGGAAGGATGGCGTCTTGTTTCCCATAGAAGCACGCGCTTATTGGATAGAAGATAATGAGAAGCCAACAGCGGCTGCGTTCATGGAGGATCTTACAGAAAAAAGGAAACTGGAATCTGACGCGCTTCTAAAACAATTCATTTTTCAAAAAAGCGCTACCGCCATACTGCAAGGTGGCAAAGACGGCAGGATACTTGATGTAAATGAGGAGGCATGCAACTGCCTTGGATACACAAAAGAAGAATTATGCAATATGACCATTTTTGAACTGGATGCCTCATTTTCGGAAGGAGAAATAGGAGAGATATGGGATACTACCCAGGCCCAACAGGTATTCACGTTTGAATCAATGCATAGACGCAAGGATGGAACCGTGTTTCCAGTTGAAATAACAGCCAATTCTCATCAATATAACGGGTTAGAGTTTTCCATTTGTTTTTTTAAGGATATTACAGAGCAAAAACGTGAGCAACAAAGAAAAGATAAAGCCAATGAACAGCTTCAGAAAACCCAGAAATTAGAAGCTCTTGGGATTTTAGCGGGCGGTATAGCCCATGATTTCAACAACATACTGTCCGGCGTGCTTGGATATGCAGAATTGGCTACACTCAGACTCCATTCACGAGATGAGATCCACAAATATCTCCAGCCGATTATAGCCGCAGGACAGCGTGCCAAAAGATTGGTGAATCAAATACTGGCTTTCAGCCGGCAAGAGAAATCGAAAAAAGCGCCAATAGACCTGAGCCGGGTGATCATGGAATCCGTTGACTTGATCAGGGCGTCAATTCCGTCGACCATAGAGATAAAAAGAGATATCAAACCCAATTTGGGCCTTGTTCTTGCTGATGAAACAATGATTCATCAGGTCATTATGAACCTGTGTACCAATGCCTATCATGCGATTGAAAAAAAGGGAAGAGCAGGCACTCTTGAAGTCTTGTTAGAGCGTATAACCATCACCAATAAAGACTGCCTGAGTTTTCCGGAACTTATCCCAGGAAGATTTCTAAAATTAATAGTTGCTGATACCGGTCACGGTATGGATAAGGAAACCATCACCAGAATTTTTGACCCCTATTTCACCACAAAAGCGAGTGGAGAAGGCACAGGATTGGGCTTATCCGTAGTTCATGGGATTATAAAGTCCCATGGTGGAGCCATCAGGGTGTACAGTGAGTTAGATGTGGGAACCACCTTCCATGTGCTCTTTCCCATGGAAGAGACCACGTCGGAAGAGCCTGCGCAAACCTTTGAAAGCCTTCCGAACGGGAATGAATGCCTTCTCCTGGTGGACGATGAAGAGCTTCTCTTGAATCTTGGCAAAGAGTTTTTGGAGGGGCTTGGATATCAGGTGGAAACAAGAGCAAGTTCGATTGATGCACTTGAAGCTGTCCGTGCAAGACCTGAAAAGTTCGATCTGATCGTCAGTGATTTAACAATGCCTCATATGCCGGGAGACATATTTGCTAAAGAGGTGAAAAAATTGAGGCCAAACCTGCCGGTAATCCTTTGCACAGGTTATAGTGATAGAATAGACCAGGATATGTTCAGGGAAATCGGAATCAAAGATTTTTTAATGAAACCGGTTCTTTTACATGAACTGGCAGCTTCAGTAAGAAAGATTCTTGACACTTCCTCTTGATTTTTTCAAATTCTTTCCGGTTCAATATCCATCCATTGAAAGATTCATTAATCCAGATCAAATAAACAACCTTAACAAAAAATGCCTCCCCGGCTTGAGAATTAAAACATAACGCCATTTCGCCATTTGTTACAAAAAATCCATTACACAAAGGATAATGCTTTTTCAAAGATAATTCTTGACACGGTGCAATTGCACACCGTATACGAATTGGCAGTACGGCAGATAATGACCTAAATTTAAAAAAAAAGGAGAGCAATATGAAAAAAATTGTCACCATGGCACTGGCGCTTTTTGCTTTAATCACGGTCAATCTTTACGCAGAAGACAACAAGGTGGTGATTGCAACAGGTGGAATCGGCGGCGTATATTATTATTACGGGACCCAGATATCCGAAATACTGAGCAAAAATAATGTGGCTTCCTCAACAGCTATTCAGACTGCCGCATCCGTGGATAACATGCTTCTGATACGGGATAAAACAGATACGGCCAAGGGAACCTATTTTTTTGCCACGGTTCTGCCGGATACGGCCTATTTCACCGTTACGGGCAAACATGAAAAATTTGCGGAAAAACCGGCCAAAGCCAGCATCATGTGGATGATGTATCCGAATTATCTTCATATTGTCACAACGGACAAATCCGGAATTGCCAAACTGTCGGATCTACAGGATAAACGCGTTTCAACCGGCGCGCCCGGGTCCGGAACGGAATTTACGGCTCTCAATCTGCTGAAAGCGGCCAAGATAGATCCTGAAAAATTCAAAAAATGGGAGAAACTGGGGGCCAAGGAGTCGGATGAGGCTCTCAGCAACGGCACCCTGGATGCCTATGTATGGTCCGGCGGCCTGCCCACCGGTTCCATCGTCGAACTGTCCAATACCCTCAAACGCAAAGGCCTCAACCTCGTTCTGGTACCGCTTCCGGAAACCGATCCCGGTGTGGCTGCGTTTATGAAAGAATTCTCGGGCCTGACCGACAACCTGATCATCGGTAAGGACGTTTATGGAACGGCTTCCGATACGCCGACCCTGGCTTTCTGGAACATGTTTGTCTGCCCGGATTCAACGCCTGAAGATCTGGCCTACAAAACCGTTAAAGCGGTTTTTGAAAACCTCGAAACGCTTCGCGCTTCGGTAAAACCCGCAAAGGATACCACACTGGAAAGCTCGGCCAAATTTGTCGGCAAGACGGCTATTCCTTTTCATCCCGGCGTTGTGAAATATTTCAGGGAAAAAGGCCTGGTCCAATAGCAGACTGAATGCGCAAACGGTTTGCAGCGGTCTTCGGGATCACGATGGTCATATTGCTTTTGTGGGTCAAGCCCGCCATGATTCGAACCGAAAATGAAACCCGTCTGGCAGTCTTTTTTCGCTGGCAGACGGGCACTATTTCGTTTGTGAATTCGGTGACCGGTGAGCCGGTTACGATCCGGTTCACCCTAAACGGCCAATTTCAAAATTTTTCTGTTTCAACCGATGAAACGACCGAGGCTTATTATTCCCATGGTGTTTATGATTTGAATCAGGCCGTTTCCGAAGAGTCCGCCAATCCGTTGAAGCTCTGTTCGATGAAAGGAATCATTCTAAAAATGGGTTTTTATACATTTACTGTTCAAGATGGCTGCCTGGAGGTCAATTTGTTATGGACGCTGTAATCCGCAAACTGGGAACTGTCATAGCTGTTATCGGAACGCTCTATCATCTCTATCTGGTTATTCATCCCTACACGCCCTTGGCCGATTTGCGGATCTCCCTTCTGGATCTGACCCAGGTCCAACGGGCCGCCCATGTCTTTCTGGTTGCGCTTCTGGGATATCTGCTCAGCTTTGTTCGAATCAAGCCGCGGCATAAACTCGGCAGCATACCGCTTGCCGTCATGACCATTGTGCTGATGATCCAATTTCTTGGACTGGACCTGCCCATGTCGTTGAAGCTGTTCGGCATCACCATCTGGGTCTGCACCATGCTGCCGACGCTGATACCGGCTTTGCAGAAACAGTCCAACATTGCATGCGCACTGCTCAGCATCCTGCCGTTTGTGTATCTCTTGATAAATTACCAGACACTGATTTATCGATCCGTCATGCCGGAGCCCTGGGACATGGTCATGTCCTTCAGTGAGATCCTGTTGATTCTCGGGGTGATTTTCAGGTTGAGCGGTCCGATAATGCCTACGCTTGTGATGATCTTTCTTTTGTATAATCTCTTTGGCAACTATGTTCCCGGTCTCTTTTCCAATCCGGGGTTTGATCTGGACATGATGCTGGGAAAAATGTACTGCGAAACCGAGGCCGGCATTTTCGGATCCATTACCGGCGTTTCCCTCAAGTATCTGATCTATTTTACCACACTGGGGGCGGTTGTCACGCGCATGAATTTCGGCCAGATCATCGCAAACATTGCCCTGCTGTTTGTCGGCAGAAGCCCGGCATCTCCCGGACGGTCCTGCTCCATCATGGCCGTCCTGATGGGCATGTTTTCAGGTTCAGGGGCAGCCGACACGCAGTTTGTCGCCACCCTGACCAAGCCGCTGTTTGAAAAGGTGGGATATGACAAGCTGGTGGCTGCCGGTGTCATCGCCACCGTCGGGTCAATCGCCTATATCACACCGCCGGTCATGGGATCCATTTCCTTTATCATGGTTGAGCTTTTGTCCATTCCCTATTCATCCATCATCGTCATGGCCATCGGCCCGATGCTGTTGTATCTCCTGGGAATTGTCGTATATAATGAGCTTTATGTTAAAAAGCAGAAACTGCCGCAACTGGAAATTTCAACGCTGATCAATTTTTCGTACTTCCTGCGCTACTGTTATGTCTTCATTCCCATCCTCTTCATCATCATGATGATCTACAGAGGCTTTTCCATCAATATTACGGTCACGGCCGCGACATTTCTGTTTGTTGTTTTTGCCTATGCCGATCCCAGCCTCAGGCCGCCCTTCGGGAATTTGATAAAAGCGCTGGAAGAGGGAATCATCGGTCTTCTGCCCATCGCCAGCGCCGTCATTGCCGCCAACATGATCATGTCCATGATGGTCATCAGCGGACTGGCATCCAAGTTTTCCATCATCCTGATGGATATCAGCGGCAGCAGTATTCTTCTGGCCACGCTCTTTACAGGCGTTTTCAGTCTGATTCTGGGCATGGGCGTTCCACCCATCGCCACCTATGTCCTGACCTCGGCCCTGACCGCACCGACCATTCAGAAACTGGCCATGCTCAACGGCATTCCTGAAGATGCGGCCCTTCTGGCAACCCATATGTTTTTGTTTTATTTTGCCGTGCTGGCCGAAGTCACACCCCCGGTCGCCCTTTCCGCTTATGCGGCCAGTTCGGTCATGGGCACGGATCCGATAAAAACCGGTGTGTTCGCGGCCCGGGTGGCGCTCCCCAAATATTTTATCGGCCTGACCTTTATTCTTTCCTTCAGTGGAACAGCTATTCTGATCCTTCCGGTGCTTCAGACCCTGCACGGATTTGAGGCCTTCTGTTTTATTGCGGTTCGTTTTCTTTTTTCCATTATGGCCGTCATCTTTCTGAATGTGGCAGTGGTGGGATATTTTGTAAAACCGCTTTCCCTTCCGGAGAGAATCATTACAGGCATCTGTGCCGTGCTGCTGTTCTACCCGCATACGAATATGAATTGGGTTGCCGGGGTGATCTCCGGCATGCTTATGATAAAAAACTGGACCGACGCAAAAAAATTGAAACCGGCATCCGGAACCCAGCCGACCTGAGATTGAGGCCATGACATGAAGATATGTAACGATAAAACCATGAGTTTGAAAGAGGCGGTCCAAAAATATGTGGCAGCCGGATGCCATATGTCCATCGGAGGCTTTACCGTCAGCCGGAATCCCATGGCGGCCGTCTACGAGATCATCCGGCAGGGGATCAACAATATTCATCTCTACGCCCATTCAAACGGACAGGGTGTTGATGAACTGATCGGCGCAGGCTGTGTGTCCCGGCTCGAAATTGCCTATGCCGGAAGCGGACGCTTTGCCCCGACCTGTATCCGGTTTAAAAAAGCGGTCCAGTCCGGCGACATTGTGGTGGAAGATTATTCCAATTATCAGATGACGCTCAGGTTTCTTGCCGGCGCCATGGGCGTTCCGTTTCTGCCGACGCGCTCTTCCTTGGGCACGGATATCATGGAAAAATGGGGATTTTCTGCCAAAATGCGTGCCGCAGATCCGAGGCTTCCGGATCAGAAACTGACGGTGATGGAGAATCCGTTTGGCTCATGGGGAGATGCCCCCAAACTGGTTCTGGTTCCGGCCATTAACTGCGATGTTACCCTGATCCACGCCCAGAAGGCGGACAGGGAGGGGACAGTGCGGATGGAAGGCCTGGTTTTTTCGGATATCGAGCAGGTCAAATCCGCACAGCATGTGATCGTGACCTGCGAGGAGCTGGTGGAGCCGGATGATCTTAAAGCCAATCCGGATCAGAACCAGATCCCCTCTTTCTGTGTCGATGCCGTGGTTCATGTGCCGGGCGGCGCCTATCCCACAGCCTGCTACCGCTATTATGACTATGACCCCGGTTATCTCAATGAATACCGCAGATATGCCGAAGATGACATGCTTTACAAAAAATACCTTGAGGAGTTCATCCATGGGTTAAAAGACCATCAGGCGCTGCTGGATAAGGCAGGAAAGGATCGGCTCGATACGATACGGGCGGATCAGAGAACCGGCTATGCCGTCGGGCTGGACAGGAGATGAAGATGGATTATACCTTGAAAGAGCTTATGACAATTGCGGCCGCCCGGGAAATCAGGGACGGCGACATCGTTTTTTGCGGCACCGGTATTTCAATGCTTGCCGCCATGGCTGCAAAAAACATATCCGCCCCCAACAGTGTTATTTTTTTTGAAACCGGTGCCATCGATTCCCTTCTTGAAGAAGTTCCCCTTGCCGTGTCCGATTCCCGCGTGATGTTCTGGACATCGGTAAACGGCAATCTGGCCGATGCGTTCGCAACCATGCAGAACCGGATTACAGGGCCGCATGTTGTCGGCATCATGGGCGCGGCCCAGATTGATAAATACGGCAACCTGAATTCAACGGCCATCGGGGATTATTTCAGTCCAAAGGTCCGGTTTTCCGGAAGCGGCGGCGCTTGTGACGTGGCTTCGTTTGTCGGCAGAACCATCACCTTTATGCAGCATGAAAAACGCAAATTTGTTCAGAAATTGGATTATATCACAAGCCCGGGCTGGCTGGACGGCCCGGACGGCCGGAAAAAAGCCGGGCTTCCCGACGGAGGACCGGCATCCGTTGTCACCAACATGGCCACCATGGGCTTTGATGAAACCACAAAAGAGATGTTTCTGACCGGCTTTTTCCCCGGGATAACCCCTCAACAGATCCTCGACAACATGGGCTTTGAGATTGATGTATCACGGGCAAAGGAAGTGGCGCCGCCGACAGCGTACGAGCTTCAGATCCTGCGGGAAAAATGCGATCCCCAGCGGCTTATCCTGGGGTAAAATGGCTCCTGTTATTTTCCCATAGAAAAGCAATGGACCGCTTGCCCAATATGTAATCATCAAAAATGACTTCGGCAGGTTCATCTGAAGTACCAAAACAAATATGCAAGGGCAGTAAATGCTCTTCTCTGGGATGACAATATCGGGCACCTGGCATCTTTTCCCATTCAATTAATTGTTTCTCTTTTTCTTTATAGGGGCCTTTACCTGTGCATACCCTTATAAGCCAATCTTGAAATTCATCATTGTTTTTGTCCGGTATGTTTTCATTATTCCAAGTGAATGCGCCCATATTATGAAAAGAAAATCCTGACCCAATGATTAAAATATTTCTCTTGGATAATTCTTTAAGGGCCTTTCCCATCAAAATGTGTTGTTCAGGGTCCAATCCCCTGGTTAATGATATTTGAACGCAGGGTATATCTGCTTCCGGATACATTATTTTCAATGGGATATAAACGCCATGATCAAAACCGCGCTTAAAATCAATATTTGAGTGTATATTCGCCTTTGAAAATAATTTTTGAATTTCTTTGGCGAGAACAGGATGTCCCGGAACAGGATATTTTATAGAATAGGCTTCTTTTGGAAATCCATAGTAATCGTAAAATAACGGCGGAGTGTCTCCCCCAATGACGGCAGGCACTGTTTCTTCCCAATGGGCGCTTATGACAACGATGGCCTCTGGTTTCTCAAGTTTGTCAGGGAGATGTTTAAGAAAAGAAATCATTTTTTCATGGCTGGAATCGCCCAGTATGGGTAATGGTCCGCCGCCATGGGAAAAATAGAGAACAGGATTATGCGGTTTCGTATGTATCGGGTTCATGACAGCCTCCTTTAAGGCGCATTTTCTTTTTTATTTGTGGGAATGTTCAAAATTCAGTGTCAATGCCTTTGAGAAATCCACGACGTTCTTTAATGTCGCGTTCCGGTATGAGTTCAATGCGACCGGCATATTCAATAATTTGCATTTTTTGGCCCGGATGAATCTTTAATGCTTCCCTGACGGTTTTCGGTATAACAATTTGATATTTGGGTGATCCGGTTACTGATTGCATGCCAATACCTTCATCGATTTATTTTGTGCTACGATATCATGATCGATATGGTTTAATCAATTTTTTGATGCTTGTTGCAGGCCGGCACCGGAATAGGCTCTTGCAGGTGGTTCAAAAAACGCCGGCTCCTGAATAAAACCGGTTCCGCCATGACCACAGCCATGGCGGGTCGCTTGACATGTACGGCATCATGTCTAATTTATTCTTAATTCCTGCCGCACGGCTCAACATGATTTCCTATCCTTAATTCAGGCGGCACAAACACGGATGAAATCCTTAACCCAAGATGGAGGGATAAACCATGAGTGATGAGAAACAGAAAACATTATGCGCCCATGTAGAAGAAGAGTTGCAGGTCAAAGATCCAAAGGCCTATATTGCACTAATCAAACCGGCCACCCATTACTGCGAAGGCTGTGGACGCAGCGCCGCAAAAGCAGAAAATGTGTGTAAACCGCAACCGCTTTGATATATCGTGATCCCATCCGCCCCATTCCCGGCTGCAATGGAGATGGGGCGGTTTATTCCTCCCGGATCACTTTATCCCCCACCGTTTCAATGATCTGCTCCAAAATCCCGGCATCCTGTTTCTCTACAGGCTTCCAGGAATTTCGGAGAACCCGGTCGCCATCGGTATCAAATTTTACATCGGATATCACAATTTCGGTGTATTTTAATTTCGGGTCGTGCTTGTGATGCGGCCAAACTTCAAAAGCCCTTAAATGAGATATCTCCAAAGTGAATTCCTCACAAATTCTGGGGATAATATATTCAATACAGTTGGTTGCCGATATTCCGGTATCATCCCCCTGGTCTATCAAAAGCACCCAACTGTCTTCTGTAGTAGCTTCATGGGCGATTATCAAATGGCAAAAAGAATCCATCAGGCTCGGATCATTACGCTCTCGCTCCGTCCCGGAGCCTTTCCAGTTGTAAATAGCCGAATGTGTGATTTTGAAATACATGACGGACCTGAATTTTAAATATGAATAATCTTAACCCTTCCGACCAGGCCATTTTCCAATCGGACCTTTATGCCATGCGGATGGAAAGGCGATTTTGTTAAAATGGTTTTTACCCTGCCTTGGGTCAACACTCCTGATTTTTGGTCTTTTTTCAGGACAATGGAAACGGTTTGTCCTGGTTTGATATGCGCCCTGTTCTGTCCGTCCGTCATTATTCCCCTTACCTTTAAACTGTAAAATAAAAAACAATATACATCATTTCCAGATTTTGAAAAACGGCGAATACAAATCCCTCTCCTATGGGTGACCCCGAAGAACCCCTGGCTGTCTTCGTGGAAGATTTTATAATACCCTAGTCCTGATCTGCCCGGATAAATTTCCGCTTTTTTAAAGGAGGGTATCATCATGAATATTTCGCCGGCAATCATTCCCTTCTCAAAAGCCTATTCAATTTTATCAAAAACACTGCCGAACCGGATCTTCCCAATCCCCGACACTTGAAACACCAGTGTTTGGTGAGTTTTCAGGGACACTATCGACTGGTCATAGACACATTGTGGGGTTTTTTAACGCAGCCCTCACCGGCGGGAATGGAGCGTAGCGGAATTCCCGTCCGAGTGTAGGACATCGTTCGGCACTGATTTGATTATTATTTCATAATCATTGCCTAATTCAGCCATAAAATACTTAACTCGATCTCCAAATATCTGTTTTACAATTTTCATATTTTTAGGAGGAAAATTTGCACCAAATATTATCTCGGATAACTCACCAGGATATGGATATGTCTTGTTTCCTTCTGGTTGGCAAATACGCCATTCGTTTTCTTCTTTCCAGTGATAGGATTTCCTGAATAACATCAAATCAGCTTTTCCGAATTTCTCGTGCATGGTTTCTAAGAGTGAAAGTTTGGGTCTATTTTTCAAATACCTGACTTTCCTTGTCCTGTTAGATCCAAGGGGATTTCCTTTATTCCTTTCAAACCCTATGCAAATACCTGAATGATTTTTTGCATAATGAGACCACATTAAAATACTATTATTTTTAGTTGTAAGACTTAAAATTCCGATATTCGCCAATTTAGATGATTGAAGGTAATAAATCCAAGATGTGAATGCATGGCGAATCATATATTGCTCAACAATACTATTTCCATATTTGATTTTTTGAGGGTTTGAAATTTTTGAAATTAACGTTTCTATTTTATCGAATTTTATCTTGGTCCTCAAAAATTCAGTTTCTTCTTTTGAGAGCAAACCAATTATTTCCGATATGCTTTCATCGCTTATTGTAATAACAGGCCTGCAATCATAAGGATCATTTAAATTTCTCGACTTTGAGTACCAAATTTCACCTTTTTCAAATCCAATTTTTCTTTTCTGGTGAGCCTTTTCATTAAGGTCACCATCAAATGGGAGATATTTGTATAGTTTATCAACATACATAATTTCTATGCCGAACGTTTGAGCTCAGGCCTCGGCCCCGTCAGGGCCATCGCACCTGCAGCGAATGGTTATGTGCTCACACTCCGCTTGATAATGTCAATTGCGTGCTTGATTCCGTAAGCGATAAGAAATCCGGTGTTGTACGGCACAGACATATCGGTCCTGTTCCCCTTGCCATCAACTACGATTTCGTTCTCTATACGATACTTTGACACGACTCCGGCTACACGAACCTCGGTTGGCTTTCCTGCCGGATAGAAGAACAGTGGCCCTCCAGAGAATCCTTCATTGTTTATGGCGTCGACATGAATGACCTGAGGATCACCAAAGCCAATTGATGATGCGGTGCCTTTCTTTGCAAAAGCGATCGGACGGCCTCCCATAATGCCGCAGCCATCACTCCACATCTTGTATGGGAACCCCAGGAAATACATATCTTGGCCCAATATTAGTTCGGCTACGGTCGGATTAACCGGGACCGTTGGCCCGGCGAGGGCAATGGGGATCTTCAGAACGGATATGTCAATTTCACCCCGACCGTGGCCGACAACTATCGCTGGTAAATCATGCCACTGCTCCTTTAGGAACAATTTCAGCAAGAAGCCATTCTTCGATGCATCCAGAAGGTGGCGCGCTGTTACAACATACTCCACACCATCTACATCTAGTGCGAAAGCAGTTCCATACTGCTCGGCCTTGATGAAGTAGGTTCGATACAGAATGTTTGATAGAATCATTCCACGATGCCTTTGAGTGTCCGATTTCTTGACTCTCTGATGAGCGCATAACGCCCGCGGTCAGTGAGCAGCCAGGGCTTCCACTGAACTTGTTAAAAAACGATTAATTCCAACTTCAGACAAACTTTTAAAAATGCGCTGGCCCTGGATGTCCACTGGACTGCGTTGTTATGGATTTTTCTACTTCTTACTATCTTTACCACTGCATTAAACTTCCTATTGCTACACAAACGAGCCCCACATTGAAAAGCATCTTGTCAATATAGACGATAGTTGGTTCACGGTACGAACCGTCCTCTGCTCTCTTTACGATGTTTTTCCAATATTTCTTATCCTCTTTGCTTCTTGCAGAAAGAGTGTATTTGTTCTCGATCTTGACTGCGAAAGCCAGGCATATCGTACCCAATATGACGAACAGTATTCCTCCATGGCTCAAAGTCATAATTGTTCCCTTAACCAATATTTTCAGTTCTTCGAAACCATAACAGTTTAAATAGATGGAAAGCTTTCTATATATTGCCTATATACAATAGAAAAATTTCAATCTATGGCGGTAATAAGCCGACAAATCCGGAAAATCCTGCGTTGAATTTTCCGTATCCCGATGTTTGTATCCGATAACATGGAAAATATGAAGAAACAACAAAAATTTGAGCTTGAACCGGTCAAGGCCAAAAGTGATTTCCCCGAAAAATTTTTTTGATGAAATTTTTGAGATGAGACAGGGCGGTAATTCAGTCGGAGATTTTGTTTCTCGATTCTCTTTTTACCAGCAGCAGGGTGTTGAATGTCACGGAAAGGCTGCTGAGAAGCATGGCGGTTGCGGCGATGATGGGGTTCAGCAGGCCGGCGGCGGCCACCGGGATGGTGATGACATTATAGGCAAGGGCAAACCAGAGGTTTTGCCGGACCTTCTGATTCACGCGTTTGGCAAGGGATAGAAATTCAAGGAGCTGGACCGGGGTCTCCTGCATCAGGGTAATGGCGGCAACGCCTTCACTTGGATTGAGGCCTGAATGAACGGCCACGGCAAGATCCGATCGGGCCATGGCCGGGGCATCGTTTACGCCGTCTCCCACCATGGCGGTTTTTTTGCCGGATTGTTTCAGTTCCTGGATAAAACCGGCCTTTTCATGGGGAAGCAATCCGCCGCGGGTGCGTTGGGCCGGGATGTTCACAAAGGCCCCGGCGGCCAGGGTGGTTTTTTCCGCATCCCCGGAAACCAGAAAACTGGTGAATCCCATGTTATGGAGGTCTGCAACCAGGGATGTGACGCCGGCTTTCATGGAATCACCCAGGCGGACGGCTGCCAGGATTTTATCATCTGTGGATAAAAACACCGTTGATATGATCTGGGCTCCCTGTTCGGCGGGGGATGAGGGTGCGGCGCTGTTTTCTTTTTGGACAAAATCCATGCTGCCGAAGCGATAGGTTTCATTCTGGAAACGGCAACTGATCCCGTTGGGATGGTGGGTGAGGTTTTCCAGTTCAAGGGGCTCAATGCCCTTGGCCATGCCGTAAGCCCTGATGGTGTGGGCAATATAATGGTCCGAGGCCTGTTCCATGGCCAAAATCATCTGCCAGGCTTTTTTTTCGGGAAACCCATTTTCCGTCTCCATGCCCAGCACTTCAAGCCTGCCCGTTGTCAGGGTCCCGGTTTTGTCAAAAACAAGGGTATCCAGGCCTTCAACCCGTTCAAAGGCTTCAAAATCCCTGACCAGGATGCCCCTTTTCCCGGCGGCGGAGACGCCGGCCGTCAGGGCCAGGGGTATGGCGATGCCCAGGGCGCAGGGGCATGAAATCACCAGGACGGAAATTCCCCGGTTGAAGGCTTCATGGGGCGGCAGTCCGAAGAGCATCCAGAAAAAACAGGTGGCCACGGAAAGTCCCATGACCGTGGGGACAAAATATTTTAAAAGGGTTTCAAACCGTCTGGTCCGGGCGGTTTTGCTTGAAAGGCTGTTTTCCATGATTTTGAGCATTCGGCCGAGAATGGAGTCCTCGCCCACTTCCTTGGCTTTGACCTGAATCTTTCCCGAAATTATCCGGGTCCCGCTTTTGACCTTGTCGTCAAGCCCGGCCCGGACCGGTTTTGCCTCTCCGGTGACGGAGGATTCGTCAATGAGGGCCTCGCCTTGGGTGACAACGCCGTCGGCCGCCAGGATTTCCCCCTCTTCAGCCATGAAAAGATCCCCTTTGGACAATTGCTTGATGGAAACATAGCGCCCATTGGGGAATGCATCGGTGCAGATCCTGACCTTTTGGGGAACCAGGGAGAAAAAGGCTCCCAGGCCCTGGCTGATCCTGTTTTTTGCATTCTGTTCCAGCATTTTGCCGGTCAGGATCAGGAGGATCAGCATGGATGAGGCATCAAAATAAAGATGGAGGCTGCCCCTGGACAGTTGAAACAGGCTGTAGCCATAGGTGGATAATGAACCGGTGGAAATCAGGGTCTCCATGCCGGTCCAGCCGGATCTGATGCCGCTGAGGGTCCGCCTGTGTATGGGATAACCGCCCCAGAACACGACAACGGACGCCATGAGGGCCGCAGGCCAGGCCAGCAATTGAACGGAACGGGCCGACAGGTCCGTGAAAAATCCGGAATAGACGGCCCAACTCAGCATCATGACATTCATGGTTAAAAACAGGGTGGCAAAGAGGCGGACGAATTCCCTTGTATCGGTCCTGGACCTTTGATCAAGGAAGGCCGGTTTATAGCCCAGTTTTTCAATGATGGTAAAAATTTTATCCGGAGATGTTTTGACGGGATCATAACGGACGGTTCCCCTGTCGCTGGAAAAATTACAGGAGGCTGTCGTCACCCCGTTGGAGCGGGTGAGGGCGTTTTCAAGGACCCAGGCGCAGGCCGGGCACCACATATTCTTGACCTGGAAATGGAAGGTCAGGAGGGTATCGGAATCAAAGGGGCCGGACGGCGCTTCCGGGGCCGGTTCCTGCCTCGAGGTGTCCGGGATGACACCTGCGGCCACACATTGTTTGTAAAGGGCGGTGTCCTTGAAATCCGTTGCGTCTTTGCACTGCTGGGATTCCATGAGCATGGCATGGACCATTTTGCAGCCGTTGCAGCAGAACACATCCTTTGCCGGGTCTGCCTGGGTTTTGACGGGAAGGCCGCAAAGCTTGCAGGGCAGGACGGTTTTCATTGCCGGCCCTTCAGGCAGGGGCATGTTGCATGGCTCGGCATCGGATCAATGGCCGGTTTTCTGCATGAACCGGAGATATTGGATAACGGCCTCACGGCTTTCAACGGACATGGAGCTGGCAAGGGCAGGGGTTTTTTTGCTGCCGTAACTGATGACGGTGAACAATTCCTTATCCGTTAACCCTACTGCCTTTTCTCCGGTGAGGTCCGTGGGCAGGGGAAAAAAACTCTGTCCCACGGTTCCCAGGCCGTCCAGGCGGGGCCCGTGGCAATGGGCGCAGAAGGCGGTATACTCTTTTTTCCCCGTTGCCAGGATGAGGTCTTCAGGCCATGGCAGGGCCGGGGGCAGGATATGGTTGGCGAGGTTTTCCCTGGTCCGGGCCTCGCTTTTTTGTGAAACGGCCCGCTTATCCATGAGCAGCTCCGGCTCCTCATGGGGACGGACCACGGGGGTCTGGTACATCCGTCCGGCTTTCAGATTTGTGTCATACAGGGTGATGACCGTATAGACGCCTGTTCCGGCGATCAATGCAAAAACGGCAAGAAAGAGTGCCTGTTTCATGGGGTCCGGCCCTCCTTTTCGTTGACATGCTGACCCAGGGGGTTTTTCGGATAGGTCCCATAGGGGGATTCCGAGGGGATGCTTTTCACGGGCCGGTAATCCCAGGAGGGTCTTCCCTTGTCCGATACCACAATAAAGGTGAAATACCCGACACCGAGGATGATACCGACCAATGCAATGATCCACAGCCAGGTGCGCAAGATGGATTCTTTCATTTTCAGCGGGTTCATGGGTTATAAAATTACCTCCGAAAAGCCGTAAAACAGAATATAAAACAGGGCCCACAAAATCGTACCGGCAATGATCAGGGCCAGGATCAGCGGGAAGGGGCCGTCTCCTTTTTCAATGCCGTCGGCAAACTGCTGGATGGCTTTAATGTTCAGGGCCCTGGCCCTGGGTCCGGACAGGGGGAGGACCCACAGGGTCACGCCGAAAAGAATTAAAAAAATGACGGCGCAGATGATCAGGGCTGCAACCTGCTGGGTATGTAAAAGTTCGAAAAATCTCATGTCAATGCCTCACGATATCCGCTTATTGGAAAAAAAGTGCATAGCCCACCAGGGCAAAGCTTGCCGCAACACCGGCAAGGGCCAGGTAAAAAATAAAATAGAGTTGAAATCCACTCCCATGGGAGGTTGCCGCAACTTCGGGCCGGACCTCTTCCAGGGCCAGAAACCTTGCCCGCTGCTGGTCGGAGAACTGTCCGTTTTTCAGGGCCCACAGAAACACGGCAATGCCGATAAAAACGCCTGTCAGGATATATGCCAGAAAATAGGGATAGTACATGTATTTTCCTCTATTGTTCTCCAAAAGGGTTAAGGTTCATAGGCCGCGTCAATTCCCCTGGGCTCCGTATTGGCATCAATCTGGTCAATGAAATATTTTGCAATATAATTTCCCACATCCCAGATTTTTTCCGATTCCAATTCCCGTTTAAAATAGGGCATGGCCGT
This sequence comes from Desulfobacula sp., assembly GCA_023701135.1. GTDB lineage: Bacteria > Desulfobacterota > Desulfobacteria > Desulfobacterales > Desulfobacteraceae > Desulfobacula. Next base: position 25,194 of record JAMPXP010000007.1, read on the forward strand.
TCCGGTAATGCCGTTCATGATCTGGTAATAGATAATCCCCCCGCTGATTTTCCGGCCCTTGAGAATGGTAAAATTCAAAGGCGGCGGATAAATATGGGGTTGGGCCGGGCCCATGCCGTCCCCCACAGGGCCGTGGCAGCCGAAGCAGAAATCCTGGTATATTTTTTCGCCTCTTGCAAGGCCAGCCTCCGTTGCCGGGTAGGGGGTGGGCAGGTTCCGCCAGCCCTCGGGGACATGGGCGTGAAGCCATTCAACATTTTGATCCACACCCGATGTATAGGCCTCAACAGCTCTTTGTTTCCACAGGGTCTGCCTTTCCATGCGCCTGTCGGCGTCCTTCATGCCGAGACCCTGTACATACCGGGTCAACAGGGAGATATTGTCCCTGTTCAAAAATTGAAAGGGCGGCATGATGGACAGGGGCCTTGTGCTTCTGGGATTGATAAAATGGGCCAGGTGCCAATCATCCGGATGTTCTCCACCTTCCTGGGACAGGTCCGGGCCTGTTCTCTGGGAGCCCAGGAGGATGGGATGGTCCTTGATATAATCCCCGGCTTCGGCAATTCTTTCCGCACCCAAGTCCCAATCGATGGCTCTTATGGATTGGGTATGGCAGTAGACGCATCCGTTGCTGATATAGAGGTCGCGGCCCTTTGCCTCCATCTGTGTCCGGTTTCTGAACAGATCCGAAGGGATGGTTTTGCTCGTGTCGGCATAGGGGAGAATAATGACCACCATTACCACTGCCGCAAGAATGAGAAGGCTGCCGGCGATCACAGCCGCAGGAGTCATTTTCATGGATTCTCTCCGGGATTTGAAAAAACTGATCTGAAAATATTATAAAACCCTGAAACGGCGGATAGAAAAATCAGCAGGCCCAGGGCGGCCCTGATAATATTGTAGATGTGAATCTCGGAGAGAACCCGGTACACGGTTTCTCCGTTGAGCCAGGCATGGCCCTGGATGAGTCCGGAAATGGTCAGCACAATGGCAAAACCGGATACGCCGATCAATATCATCCAATATTGGAGATCCGCCAGAAACAGGCTGAAAAGGGGTTTCCCCGTTATTCTCGGGATAATGAAATAAAGGCCTCCCAGGGCAATCATCCCGGAAAATCCGAGGACACCGATATGGGCGTGGCCCACCACCCAGTGGTTGAAATGGGTGACCCGCTGGACATCGGGCAGGGCCATGAGGGAGCCGAGTATACTGACGATAAAATACATGATGGTCCCGGTAAAAATGAATTTTCCGCCGATATCCCCATGGATGAGTCCCAGTTTTCCCCTGGCCGTGTACCAGATATTGATGAGAAAGGCCATGACCGGGATCACCATGGCGATGCTGTCGACAATGGCCACCACCTTGAGCCAGGTCGGAACCGGCACCTGCAGGAGATGGTGGGTGCCGATATGGGTATAGATGACAATCAGGGACCAGAATCCCAGGAGGGAAAGCGTGTGGCTGTAAAGAGGGGACCGGCAGACCTGGGGAATGATATAATAGGCCGCGGCTGCGGAAAGCGGGGTCAGCAAAAGCCCGAATACATTGTGCCCGTAAAACCACAGGAGAATGGCATCGGGAATGCCGGTCAACGAGCCTGAATCCGGTTTCCAGACGACATTGCCCAGGCAGTAGGTGCAGGTGGTGAGGGCCACCGCCGCCAGAGCATACCACACCGATACATAGAGAATTTTTTCATTCCGGTGTTTGACCGTCATGATAAAATTAAAGAAAATCAGACAGAAAGCCGTCACAATCCCGGCATCAATGGGCCAGATCATTTCGGCATATTCACGGCCCTGGGTAAGGCCGGCGGCAAGCGTGACCATCGTTGCCACAAGGGCCATATTCCAGAGGATAACCGTCACAATTCCCAGTTTTTCACTGTACAGTTCGGTCCTCAGCAACCGGGGGACAAAATAAAAGGCGCCGGCCAGGAGGCCCGGGGTCACAAACCCGAAGAGCACCAGGTTGACATGGATGGGCCGCAGTCTTGAAAAAAGGAGCCAGGAAATGTTGGCGGTCAGATCGGGGGCCACCAGCTCCAGGGCCGCTATAAATCCCACCAGAGTGGCCATCATCATCCATGCGGCGGAGGTCAGGCAGAATCCCCTGGCGGTCAGATAAGCGGCAGTGGCGGGTCGGGTCGGATTTTCAGGCAAAACAAATACTCCTTTATTAATTGTGACAGGAAAGCCAGCAGTCCAGGTTGGCCTTTTTTTCCCTGTGACATTTTATACAAAATCCCATTTTGAATTCATGGCGCGCAAGTCTGTCCGTCCCTGAAATATCTCCGTGGCAGGACTCACACTGGACCTCTTTTTTGATGTGGCGTTCATGGTTGAACATGACATGCTCAGGCACATAAAACACCTTTTTCCACGGCGTGGGGGTTTGGGTATCAAAATAATGATGTTCTTTTCTGATTTCCGGATGGTTTGCAATGATATATTTGTGGCAGAACAGGCATTTCTCAACCGCAGGAATTCCCGGGTGGGCGGACCGGTCCACATAGGAATGGCAGAACCGGCAGTCGATTTTTTTGTCCCCTGCGTGGAGCCGGTGGCTGAAGGGGATGGGCTGAAGGGGACCGGCGTTCACATGGGGCATGATATAATAAAAATAGGCAAACAGGGAGATTAAAACAATCAGGCTGCCGACAACCATCAATTGGATTTTGTTTTGATTTACCCAGGCTATAAAGGACCGGAACCGACTTATTTCCATTGAACCACCTCCCCTGAGCCCTTTTCCAGCACCTCGGGAAATTCTTTGAAATAGAATAAAAGGGTTAAAATCAGGAGGGCCAGAAATCCGGTGCTGATGATCAGTTCACTGACGCCCAGGGGAAAGGCGCCGGGTCCGGGGTGCAGATAACAGGGACCCAGGAGGAGAAAATGTTCAATCCACAAACCCGCCAGAACCCATGCGCTGACAAAGACCATGCACCAGGAGGATTCTTTGATTTTCCGGCTTAACAGAATGATAAAGGGCATGATAAAGCAGGACAGGAATACGGTCCAGGCCAACCCGTTCCAGGGTGCGGTCATGGTGCGTTCGATGATATAGGCGGTTTCTTCCGGGATATTCCCGTACCACAGGACCACGAACTGGGAATAGAAGAAATCCCCCCATACAATGCTGAAGCCGAAAAACAGGGTGCTGAGCTTGCCCAGCTCTGAGGGCGAAAGGGAGAAAGGGGTGGTCGGGTTCAGGTGAAGGAGGGCCGCCAGCAGAATAATGGCCCCGAACCCGGCAAAGATGGCCTTGATAAAGGTGTAGGCCCCGAAGAGGGTGGAATACCAGTGGGGGTCCATGCCCATGACCAAATCAAATCCGATCAGGGCCAGAACCAGGGCAAAGGCGAACATATACCAGCCGGCAAACAGGGTCATCCGTTTTTTGATGGTTTCCGGCGAACGGGAGGCTTTTTCAAAGCGGTTGAATAAAAATTGTTTGAGCCGGGTATTTTTTTGGGCATGTTTCAGTCTGAATTGAAGCGCCTGATAAAGATAACCGAATCCAAGGCCGTAGAGAATCAGAAGAGCGGCAGCGTTCCGGGAAAATAAAAAGGGAACGTTAAGCCAGATCTCTTTGCCGTGAAGGTCCTGCCCCAGCCATGGAAACACATGGTTTTGTCCCATGAAAAGAAGGATGAAGAGAAGAAAGGAAACCGGGAAAAAAGCGGAAAATGCTTCTGCAACGGAGGCAAGGCCATGGCTCCATCTGGCCCTGGTAAAATGCATGAGGGTTGAAAAGAGAAGCCCCCCGGCCGACAGGAGGGTAAAAAACAAGAAATTGACCAGATAGGCCAGCCAGGCTTTTTCCGGGTGGGCCGCCAGGGCGGAAACAATGAAAAACAGAAAGCCTGCCCCTGCAATGAGTGCGGGAAGGATGAAAACACTTTTTTTCCAGACTGCCGGAGTCTCTTTCAATACGGTGTCCGTCATATCGTTTCCTTATGGTCCTTCAAAGACCCTGTGCGGCGAAGCAGATCCTTAAGGCCGGCAACATCCTTTGGCGCCGAGGCGACCTGGATGCCATACAGGGAGCCTGAGCTTTCCGGTTCATAATTTTTTTCATAGTCTTTATCCGGCAGTCCCACCTGGGTTAAGATCCCCAGCACATTGCCGAAAACGGCAAAAAGGATGGTCAATTCAAATGCGATGACAAAAAACGGGATCCAGGAAAGAATGGGCTTCCCGCTGACAATGAGATTCCACCGGGTGGCCGTGAACACGGCAAGCAAAAATCCGGAAAAAAATCCAATGATCCCGCCGGTCAGGGTAAACCATCCCACCTTGCTTTCTTTTCTTCCCAGGGCCCGGGCCAGCTCGGGGTCGGGAATGGGACTGTGCACTTCCTTTACCTGCCAGCCCTGTTCCTGTATCTTTTGGACAGCGGCCAGGGTTTCTTCCCGGTTTTTAAAGAGACCTGTGACAATGACGGCATCCGTGCTCATGAATTACTCCGTTTTATGGATCATTTCTTTCATTTCAGTCATGGAAACCGAGGGCAGGTGCTTGACAAACAACAGGAACAGAAAAAAGAAGAGACAAAAGGCGCCCACCATGATTCCCCCCTCGATGAAGGTGGGGCGGTAAAGGCCCCAGGCATTGGGAAGAAAATCATGGGCCACACTGCCCGCGATGATGACAAACCGTTCGAACCACATGCCGATATTGACGAAGATGGAGATGATAAACAAAGGCACGACGTGGGTTCTGAATTTTCTGGATAAATAGAGAAGCGGGATGATGGTATTGCAGACCACCATGATCCAGTATTCCGGGGCGTAATCGCCAAAGGCCCGCCACCGGAAGGTTTCCATTTCAATGATGTTCCGGCTGTACCAACTGATAAAGACTTCCGTGGCATAGGAAAAGCCCACGATGATGCCGGTAAAAACAATGGTCTTTGCAATGCTTTCAAGCACATCCATGGTGATGAGGGGCTCGTATTTCAATATTTTTCTTAACGGAATGCTCAGGGTCAGGACCATGGCAAGACCTGAATGAATAGCGCCGGCGACAAAATACGGCGCAAAGATGGTGGTGTGCCATCCCGGTATCACGCTCAAGGCAAAATCCCAGGAAACCACGCTGTGGACGGAGATGACAAGGGGGGTGGCAATGCCGGCAAACAGGAGATAGCCCCTGGTATAGCTCATCCACTGGCCTGTTTTGCCGGACCATCCCAGGGCCAGGGTCTTGAAGATTTTTTTCCGGATTCCCTGGGACCGGTCCCTGATGATGGCCAGATCCGGGATCAGCCCGGTATACCAGAAAAGGCTGCTCACGGTGAGATAGGTGGAGATGGCGATGACATCAAAGATCAGGGGGGATTGGAAATTGGGCCACAGGGTCCGTTCGTTGGGAAGGGGCAGCATGTAAAACACCAGCCAGACCCGGCCCAGGTGGATGAAGGGAAACAGGCCGGCAATGCAGACGGCAAAGACGGTCATGGTTTCGGCAGCCCTGGCAATGGGGTTTCTCCATCCGGCATTAAAGAGGAACAGGATGGCGGAAATCAGGGTGCCGGAATGGGCAATCCCCACCCAGAAAACGAAATTGATCAGATAGGTGCCCCAGTGGACCGGAGTATTCATGCCGGCCACGCCCACGCCCACCAGTACCTGGTAGGCCCAGCAGGATGCACCCAGGACCACTCCGCCAAACAGCAGGGCAATCACGCACCAGTAAAGTTTTCCCGGGCGGGAAAGCGTGTTCAGGACCGTGGTATTGATGGTTTCAAAGGTCAATGGAGACATGGTTGCAAACCCCCCGGTTGACGTTTCATAAGGCCCTCACTATTTTTTTCAGATAGATCACGGCAGGTTTGGTGTTCAGATAGCCCAAAACCTGGTAAGCCCTGGGATCACGGGCCAGGATGGAAACGGCGCTGTTTTTATCTTCAAAGCTGCCAAAGGTCAAGGCATCGGCAGGGCAGGTCTGTACGCAGGCCGGCACAACTTCCCCGTCCCGGATGTCCCGGTTTTCATTTTTGGCATCATTATGGGCCTGTTTTATTCTCTGGATGCAAAAAGAACATTTTTCCATAATCCCCTTGCTCCGGCCGGTGACATCGGGGTTGAGCTGGAGGTTGAGGGGTTTGGGCCGTTCCCAGTCAAACCAGTTGAATTTCCGGACTTTGTACGGACAGTTCTGGGCGCAGAACCGGGTGCCGATGCAGCGGTTGTAAATCTGGTTGTTGAGTCCTTCCTTGGAGTGATGGGGGGCATACACCGGGCAGACGGATTCGCAGGGGGCCGCATCGCAGTGCTGGCACATCATGGGAAGGAAGATCAGCCGTTCCTCGAAGTTTTGATCCTGGTACCGTTCGATTCTCAACCAGGCCATTTCCCGGCCCTTGGTGATCTGGGTTCTGCCCACCACGCCGATATTGTTCTCGGCATAACAGGCCGCCACGCATGCGCTGCATCCCACACACCGGTCCAGGTCCACGATCATGCCCCACCGGTATCCCTCGTGCTCGTGGGGCGGATAGACATCCCTTTTTTTGTCGTATCCTTCTTTTGTGGGAAGGGTCAAGGGAAACCGGTCCATGTCCAGGCCCGCCTTTTCCCCATGGTCATCCCCATGGCCTGCGATTATGGACACGGCGATTTTTCTGTTATGCTGGGACCGGCTGCCGTCTGTCTGGGGAAGGGGGGATGCTGAACCTGTTTTTTTCACCGAGTCGGGGGTGATGAGATAGGACAGGAAATCCGATGTGTTCAGATCACCTGAAAAAAGAGGTATGGGGCCGGCTCCGAATCCTTCGGCATACCGGCCGTAAGCCTGGTGTCCCTGGCCCATCTGCATGACCATCAGTCCGGGAGCGACGCCTTCGTAGGAATAGACCGGTGCCTGGATGGACCGGTTTCCGGCTTCGATGCTCAGGAGGTCCCCATGCCCGAACCCGTATGCTTCAAGGGTGGCCGGGTGGATCATGACCATGGTTTCCCAGGCAATCTGGGTCACGGGGTCAGGTATTTCATTGAGCCAGGACTTGTTGGCGCCCCGCCCGTCATACAGCCGGAGAGACGGAACCGCCAGAAAGCGCAATCCCTCTTTTTCAGAGGCCAAAACCCGGTCAATGGCTTTTTTGAGCGCCCCGATGGATTCCGGATCAAGGGCGGGAATCGTGGTTTGGGATTCCTTGGAAGGAAATATCCCGCCCTTTTGAATCATTTCAATGAAATCGGCTGCGCCTTTTTTCTCCATACGGGCATACATATAATGTGAAAAATACAGATAATAATTTTCAAACTGCTGATCCGGGCCCGGCAGCGACAGAAAGACATCTCCCATGGAAGGGGCCTGGGTCAGCCGTCCCATGGCCGGCTGGAGGGTTGAAATGCAAGTGGTGCGGCTTTCATAACTGTCCCAGGTCTCCAGGGGCAGTTGGACGGGAAAGACCAGATCCGCCGCTTTGGATGTCTCATCCATGAAATTTGAGAAACTGATTTTGAATATATCCCTGCGATTGAAAATGTCAGTCAGATCAGGATTGGCGGGAAAGGTGAACAGAGGATTGGTGTTATACATGAACAAAAGGTCTGTGCCGTCAGTGGCGGCGGCTCTAAAGAAATCGGCGGTCTCCTTTGCGCTCATCACCTTTTCCAGGGCATGCCGGTTCTCAAAATCATACAGGGAAAGATCCTTGTCCAGGATCAGGTTCATGAGGGTCACGGCCATGTCCAGAGCAAAGGAGGCCTCTGCCGTTGTGAGGCCCGATGACCCGAGGACCAGGGGCCGGTTTGATGACAGCAGGGATTCTGCCAGAAGGCCCTGATCCTTTGCCGGGACTCCGGTATGTTTTTCAACCGTAGCAGCATCGAAGCCTGCTGTAAGGGCCTTGAGTTCAGTTAAAAACCAGCCGGGCAGATGATCATGGGTCTTGGTTTCCAGCAGGTGGCGGATCAGCCCCAGGGCCACCATATATTCTTTGCCCGCCGCAACCGGAAGGAATTTATCCGCATTGGCCCCGGTCAGAGACATGTATGGGCCGGCATGGATGAAAATCCCTTTTGTGCCGTCCGCTTTTACGGCGTGCATGGATTTGAATTTACGGATGTATTCAACCGGAGAAAGCCAGGTCTCCATGAAATCCGCCCCAAAACCCAGGATAAAATCCGCTTTTTCCATATGAAAAGAGGGAAGGATGCCCTTTGAAAATAAGACCTTGTGGGCTGCCCGCAACGAATCGTGGGCATATGGTTCATACATGGCGGCAGGGCTTGAACCAAAGGATTTCAGGACAGTTGAAAACAGGGCGGAAAGGGGTTCGGACGTGATGCCCGTTAGAAATTTAATGCGGTTGCTGCCTGATTTGGAGGAGGCTTCCATTTTTTCCTTCAGAAGCTCACGGGCCTGATCAAAGGAAATGGGTGTAAAGGTCTGGTTTGTTTTGAGCTGCGGCGTCATCAGTCTGTCCGGGTCATAGACAGACTGCAGGGCGGCCTGTCCCCGGATGCAGAGCTTCCCCTGGTTGACCGGGTGGGCGGGATTTCCTTCCAGCTTGATCAGGCGGCCTTCACGGTTTTTGGCAAGCAGGCCGCATCCTGCCGGGCATTCCGCGCAGGTGGAGGCATACCATCGGGCCTGGCCGGTTACAAAATCTTCAGGGGCCGATACCAGAGAAAAAATATTTTTATCATAGCCTTCCTTACAGCCGTATACAACGGCAACGCTTCCGAGTCCGGCGGTTTTGATAAAGGTTCGCCTATCCATTATGCATCCCGTTATCATGGAGCTGATAAATTTTCATGTATTTTTCCAGTTCATTGAGTCGTTTGAACAAACCCGGTTTTGGATTGAAGCGCCGCCTTGCCTGTAAACACATAAAGGATACAAACGCAGATTCAAATTTAGAAAAACGGTTTTTAATTGTCAATCGTTTTTCCTTATTTTTGCGCCAAATGAATAACGGCAATGCCATTGGTCAGTTTTCGGATGATAATCTCCTTAAAACCGATGTCCCTTAAAATCAGGCTTAGCTCATCGGGCAGGGGAAAGGCCCGGATGGATTCCGGGAATGCCGTATACGCCTCCTTTGAGCCGGTCATGATCCCGCCGATGAAGGGCATGATCCTGAAGGAATAGACATCGTAAAGAAACCTGAAAAAGGGGTTATCGGGTTTTGAAAATTCCAGACAGCACATTTTGCCGCCGCTTTTTAAAACACGGAAGATTTCTTTGAAACCGGTTTCAAGATGGGTGACATTCCGGATTCCGAAGCCTATGGAAACCGCATCAAAGGACTCATCCGGAAAAGACAGGCATTCCGCATCCCCTTGAACAAAGGTGACCCCTTTCATGGATTTCTGTTTCCCTTGTTGGATCATTTTCCGGTTCATGTCGTAGACAAGGGACATACCCGTATCTCCTGTTCTGGATGCGGACAAAGCGGCCATATCCCCGGTTCCGCCGCAGACATCCAGGATTTTGTCCCCCGGCCGGATCATCAGCATTTCAACCGCCCTTCGCTTCCATGCATAATGGATCCCGGCGCTCAGGAGGGTATTCATCATATCGTACCGGGAGGCAATGGTATTGAAATGAAGATTGACCCGGCGGGTTTTATCGGCTTCGGCATAGGCCGTAAACCCGAATCTTGCCGTCCGGGTGGCGGAAACATGGTCTTCCAGTTGTTCGAGCCGTTTTTCCTTTGTATACCAGGGGTTAAAGCTCATTTTTTATCCGGCTCCGTTGGTTAATGATAAGAAACCTGCCGGTTTTATAGCATTTGCATCAGGGGATGAAAATCAAATTTTTATGACCGGCCGGCCAAAATGAAAAGGCCCCTCCCGGAAAAAATCGTTTCTCCAGGAGGGGCAAGGCTTAAAGGGGTTTATTCGAAAATTTTCTCATCCTTTGCCCCGGCTTCGGCCGCATCCGCTTCCATGTCCCGGAGGACGCCGGTTTTCCGGCTGTGAAGATATTCCTTGTACCATTCATTGGCAATGATCATGGCCATGACTTCGTTGGTCCCGGTCCAGATGGAGGCCAGCCGCAGATCCCGCAATATCCGTTCCACAGGATAAATATTGGTGTAGCCGATGCCGCCCATGACCTGCATGGCATTGTGGACCGCCTTCTGGCAGGATTCGGTGACAAATTTTTTGGACTGGGACACCAGCCGCCGGATCTGTTTTTCGTCTATCTTTTCGTCAACGGCCCTGGCCGTGGCATAGATCATGGCCCGGGAGGCGTCCAGCAGGGTGACGGCTTCGGCCACCTGGAAGGAGACGCCCTGGAATTCCGCCACGGGCCGCCCGAAGGCCTTGCGCCTGGAGGTGTAGCCCGTGGCCACATCCACGGCCGGGGCAGCCGCGCCAATGGTCATGGCCGCCGTTCCCAGGCGCTCGGGAATCATCATGGTGTTGAACACGGCCACCCCCTGGTTGAGCCGGCCCAAAAGGTTTTCTTTCGGCACCCGCACATCCTTAAAGACCATTCGGGCCGCGCCGCCGCCCCGGCAGCCCATGAGGCCGTAAAGGTATTCGGTGGTGACCCCTTCGGTCTTGTCCACGATAAAGCAGGAAATGCTTTTATGAGGCTCGCCTGCCGGGTCGGTCCGGGCATAGACCAGGAAATAGTCGGCCCCTTCTCCACCCACGATGAACCGTTTCTGGCCGTTGACCAGGAAATGGTCGCCCATGTCCCTGGCCGTGGTGGTGGTGCCGAAGAAATCCGATCCGCCCCTGGGTTCCGTCAGGCATTCTGCGGCAAATATTTTTCCCTGGAGCAGGGGCTTGACATATTTTTCCTTCTGGTCATCGGTGCCGTGGAGAATAATGGCGTCACAGACAAGTTCTGCCCCCACCCCAAAGGTGCAGGCAAAGATATAGCCCAGTCTCCCGATTTCTTCCATGACCATGCAGGTGGACACCCAGTCCATGCCCCGGCCGCCCCATTCTACAGGGTAACGGCAGCCCATGAGGTTCCGTTTCCCGGCTTCCTGTAAAAATTCTTTGGGAAACTGGATTTTATCGGCATCCATATCCAGGATCATTTTTCGGGGGATGGATTTGACAAAGTCCCGGGCCTCATCCCTGAGTTTTTTTTGTTGGGCGTTCAAAAGATATTCAAACATGTGAAAGCTCCTCTCTGAGTTTGTATTTCATGATTTTCCCCGAGGGCGTATGGGGAAGTTCGGTGACGAAATGGAATTTGCGGGGGATCTTGTATTTGGCCAGCCGTTGGGCGAGAAACTCTGCCAGGGCCTCTGCGGTGAGATCGGCATCCTTGGCCAAAACGATGACGGCACAGACGGTTTCCCCCCATTCTGCATGGGCCGCCCCGATGACGGCGGCTTCGGCAATGGCGGGATGCTCCATGATCCGGTCTTCCACTTCCTTGGAATAGACGTTTTCCCCGCCCGTGACAATCATGTCCTTGATCCGGTCCACAATAAATAGAAACCCGCCTTCTTCCACCCTTGCCATATCTCCGGTCCTGTACCAGCCGTCATGGAAGGCGTCTGTTGTGGCTCCCGGATTGCCCAGGTATTCCTTCATCATGGAGTCGGCCTTGAGCCAGATCTCTCCGGTTTCTCCTGTGCCCGCCGGGGCGGTGTCGTTTTTCATGACCTTGATCTGGGCTCCGGGCAGGGCTTTGTTGCCGATGGAACCGGCGTGTTCAAGATGGTCTTCAGGATAGAGAACCGTACCGGTGGGGCCTGCTTCGGTCATGCCGTAGACCTGGTAGAACCGGTCCGACTGATAGGCCTGGGTGAGCTTTTTAACGGTTTCCGGGGCGATGGGGCCGCCTCCGTAGATCCAGGCCCTCATGGAGGACAGGTTGAATTTGGAAAAATGGGGGATCATCTGCAGGGGCATCAGATAGGAGATGGGGGCTCCGAAATAGGCAGTGCAGGCCTTTTTCTCAATGGCTTCCAGAAAGTGCAAAGGATGGTATTCACGGAGCAGCACACTGGCCCCGCCGGCATAGGTAATGCCCATGAACCAGTTGTTCAGGGGCGAAGAATGCCAGATGGGCATGGCAATGAGCATGATATCGGTTTCGGTGAGGCCAATGGCTTTGGCGCCGGTGATGCCGGCCGATACCACGCTTTGATGGGTGTGGACGCAGCCCTTGGGCTTGCCTGTGGTGCCACTGGTGTAAAGGATTTCAGCTCGGTCTTCATCCCGGATGGGGACCGGGGCAAAGACCGGGGCCTTGTCCATGAGGTCCTTTAAAAAGGGCAGATCCTGGGTCAGGGTGTCCAGGGATATTTTCCGGATCTCCCCGGACAGACCCAGGGCTACCTTGGCCAGGCTGCCGTCAAACAAAAACAGGGAGGCTCCGCTGTTTTCAAGGATATAATCCACTTCCACCGCGGTCAGCTTATGGTTCACCGGCACGGCAACCCCGCCGGCCTTTAAGATGCCGAAAAAGGAAAAGACAAAATCAAAGCTGTTCTGGCTCATGATGGCCACCGGAGAGCCTTTTTGTATTCCCAGGGCCTGGAAACAGGCCGCCGCCTCTTCGCTTTTTTTCCTGACCTCCCGGAAGGTAAAGGCTGTGTCCATATTGCACAGGGCGATTTTTTCCGGGTATTTGGCAGCATTGGCATCCATCAGTTCGATGATGTTCATTCATTTTCTCCTTTTGTTGTGGAAGTTCCCATTGTTTCAAGTTCCATCTTCCGTTTGATGAGTTTGTCCCTTACGGCAAGAATATCCTGCTCCAAAAGCGTGAGTTCCTTTTTTCTTTCCCGTATTTCCTTGAGCTTTGCATCCCCGTATCTCAGGCTTTTTTCGATCTGTTCCAGTTCATTGGGGTCTGCATCGGCCATGCCGATCATTTCCGCGATTTCATCCAGGGAAAATCCAAAGCGTTTGCCCCGGATGATGAGTTTGAGCCTGGCCTTGTTCCGGGGGGTATACACCCGCTGGTTTCCCGTGGTTCTCCTGGGTTGGATCAGGCCTTTTTCCTCGTAGAACCGGATGGTCCGGGTACTGATGTCCAATTCGTCCGCAACCTGGGAGATGGAGCTGCCGGTCATATTTTTCCTGTCTTCTGGCATGGGTTGTGTCCTTTCAGCCGGTAAAGGGATCAATGCAAAACTTGACGTTTACGTAAACTGTAAACGGGTCTTTGTCAACATAAAATCGTTTGCCCCGGGTGAAAAAGGATTCTTCTTTAAGATTGGACACCCGGATCGGAAAAGTGGTATAAGGGAATCAAAAATTAATATGATTTGGATGATGCCCCGGTCCCACCCCAGGCAGCCCTTTGTATCCCGTGAGGAGAAAACACCCGTATGGTCAGTATCAAAAAACTGTTGTTGCAGAATATGCTCCTTGTCACCTTTATTTCCTTTGCTGTCCTCTATCTCTTATGGATTCAGAATGAATATACTGCCTTTAAAGAAGACTCCGCCGCCATCAAGGATAAATTTGTTGAAAAAGAAAAGGAAAGACTGAAGTCCGAGGTTCAGAACGTGCTGGAATATGTCCGGTATATGAGGCATCAGACGGAAAAAAGGCTTCGAACCTCCATTCAGGACCGTGTGGATGAGGCCTGTGCCGTGGCCATGAATATCCATGCTGAAAACAAGGATATAAAATCCGGTGATGAAATAAAAAAAATGATCAGGGATGCCCTGCGGCCCATACGGTTCAGCCGGGGCCGCGGGTATTATTTTGCCTTTGACATGGACGGAATTGAACAACTGTTTGCCGACCGGCCGGAAATGGAAGGCAAAAACATGTTGGAGGTCCGGGGCGCCAGGGGCGAATTTGTGGTCCGGGATATGATCGCCTTATTAAAGGCGGAGGGCAAAGGGTTTTATTCCTATACCTGGTCCAAGCCGGGGGAAACCAGCCCGGAACATATGAAAATAGCCTATGTGAAATATTTTGAACCCTATGGCTGGGGTATCGGGACCGGGGAATATGTGGAAGATGTGGAAAAAGAAATCCAGGAAGAGGCCCTGGAAAGGATAGCAACCCTCCGGTTTGAAAAGGAAGGTTATTTTTTCGGGAGCGTTTACGGGGGCCGGCCCTTGTTTACCAACGGAAAAATCACAAGGGGGACGGAAACCGTCTGGGATCTGACCGACCCCAGGGGGATTAAAATCATCCAGGAGCAGAATAAGGCTGCAAAAGCGCCGGAAGGCGGATTTGTATCCTATTCCTGGCGGAAACTGGATTCGGAAACGCTGTCTCCCAAACTGTCCTATGTGGCAAGCATTCCGGAATGGGAATGGATCATCGGCGCCGGGGTCTATCTGGATACCGTGGATGAAAGCATTCTCTTAAAAGAAAAGGCCCTGTATAAAGAGTTCTTAAAACAGGCAGGCTTATATTTTATGGTCATGGCGGTGATGTCCCTTCTGGTTTTTTTGTGGACCCGGCACCAGGCCCATAAAATTCAGTCCGGCATCAGGCTTTTCGCTAATTTTTTTGAAACTGCTTCTTTAAAGGAAACCGCCATTGATCCAACCGATCTCCAGTTTGAAGAATTCAAAGACATAGCGGTTTTTGCCAATCAGATGATTCAAAAACGGGCTGAAGCTCTTCACGCACTTGAAAAGAGCGAAAAAAAATATGAGGCCATCACCCACTCGGCCCAGGATTCCATTTTCTGCAAAGACGTTACCCGGCGATATACTTTTGTGAACCCGGCCATGGCAGCATTTTTTAATTGCCGAAGGGAAGATCTCATCGGAAAAACACCGGAAGATGTATTTGACCCGGCCAATGCCGCCATCGTTACTGAGGTTGACAATAGGACCTTCAACGGTGAGAGGGTCAGCGAGATTCTCACCCTTCATATCAATGGAAAGGCGTTTACCTTTCATACGATCCAGGCGCCCCTGGATATTATGGACGGCAAGGTCGCGAGTATCAGCGGAATCGTCCGGGATATGACGGCCCAGCGCGATGCCGAAAGGGAAAAGATCCTGGTCGAGCACAGATCCCTAGACCAGGAGAAACATGCCCTGGTGGGCCGGATCGCAGGAAAGATCTCCCATGATTTCAATAATATCCTGGGGGTCATCATGGGCCATTCAGAACTGGCCCTCATGGCCTGTAAGGAAGAGGAAACTAAAAAAGCCCTTGAACTGATCCACGGCCAGACCCTGCGCGGCAGGAACCTGACCCGGAATCTCATTGCCTTTGCAAGGGATCAGGAGCCCCGGCAGGAATATATCCGGATAAATGAAAAAATCGAGCTGGTGGTCAACCTCATGAAAAAGGAACTGGAGGGCATCACCCTTGTAAAGGAATTTGGCAGCAACCTGCCCGACATCCTTGCAGACCCGGGAATGATGGAGCATGCCATGGTAAACCTTTTCCAGAATGCGGTGCATGCTCTCGGCACCCGGGCCCATCCCCGGATTACCTTGCGTACTTATATTTCCGGAGGTCAGGTCTGCTTTGAAATGGAGGACAATGGGTGCGGCATTCCAAAAGAGCATTTGGATGTTATTTTTGATCCGTCCTTTACCCTGAAAGGGGGGAGAGATACGGCCGGCTCCTATGGAAAAGACATCAAGGGAACCGGTTACGGGCTTTCCAATGTAAAAAAATATATTGACCAGCACCGGGGAAGTATCCGGGTCAGGTCGGAATTTGGAACCGGCACCTGTTTTACCGTCTGCCTGCCTGTGATCCAAAAGCATTTAACGGAAGACGAAAAAGAAAATATCCGGAAATCGGAACCCCAGACCGGGAAACAGATTCTCATCGTTGAAGATGAGCCGGCCATTTTCGATGTCCAGCACCGGATACTGACCGATGATCCCTGCCGGCATTTCGTGGACATCGCACAAAACGGCCGGGCCGCCCTGGATCTTCTGGACCGGAATCATTACGACCTGATCAGCCTGGATTATATGTTGCCGGGGGATATCACCGGCATGGACATCTACCGGCAGATCCGGGAAAGGAACCAGGGGCTTCCCATTCTTTTCATCTCCGGCAATATTGAATTTCTTGAATCGGTCAAAGAGTTGAAGAGCAATGATACCCAGTTGGATCATCTGTCAAAACCCTGCCGGAATCAGGAATATATCGAAAGAATCAATGGTCTTCTTGAACGAGCGACCCAACGCTGAAAAATTGAGGAGGAAAAGCATTATGCAGTTTATAGTAACCGGTTATGATGGAACGGATCTGAAAGCCCTGGACCGGAGAATGGCGGCCCGGGAGGCCCATCTTGCCATGGGAAAAGAGATGACGGACACCGGCCGGTGGCTTTATGCCGCCGCCATATTAAATGAGGCAGGTAAAATGGCCGGCTCCCTTATCATTTGTGAGTTTGATTCCAGGGAAGCTCTGGATCGAGACTGGCTGGAAAAGGAACCCTATGTTCTGGGTAAGGTCTGGGAAAAGATAGAGGTGAAAAAGGCCCAGGTTGCCCCTTTTTTTACCGTGAAATAGAAAAGGAATTCCAATGGCGGAGACTGAAATGAAGGACCCCCTGAGCCGCAAGGCCAAAAAGGTTCAGGACCATATCCGGAATAAAGGTTTTGAATTTGTGGTCAGAGAATTACCCGATTCCACCCGGACGGCAAAGGATGCGGCAAAGGCCCTGGGATGCACGACGGCGCAGATTGCCAAATCCCTGGTTTTCAAGGACAAGGCTCTGGACGCGCCAATATTGGTCATTGCCTCGGGCATCAACCGGGTGGGTCTTGAAAAAATAAAACAGGCCACGGGCCGGACCCTGGTTCAGGCAGACGGCAAATTTGTCAAGGACCGTGTCGGCTTTGCCATCGGCGGTGTTCCGCCGGTGGGCCATGATGAACGGCTGGTGACCCTGCTGGACCCGGACCTGAGGCAATATGACCGGATATGGGCCGCCGCAGGCACTCCCAATGCCGTGTTTGAGCTGAAGCCCGCTGACCTTGAACCGTTGACGGACGGGGTCTGGATCGATCTTAAGGAAAATGAGTTGATCCTTTAAGGGATATGGTGTATAACCACCTTTTGTATTTGATTCGGAGTTTATTTTCTATAATATCAAGGTCTTATGAGACCTAAAGGGGAAGGGTGGGGCATGGAGAGGACAATCGATACACAAAAAACCCGTATCGGGGTTGTGGGTGCCGGTGCCTGGGGTACCGCCCTTGCCAAATTGCTGGCGGACAAAGGGTTCAGGCTGGATCTATGGGTGTTTGAGACCGAAGTCCGGGAGCAGATTGAAAAAGACAGGGAAAATAAGGTGTTTCTTCCCAATATCCGCCTGCCGGAAAATATTATCCCCACCAATGACCTTGAGATCGCCGTAAAGGATAAAGACCTTGTCCTGGTGGTGGTACCTTCCCATTGCATGCGGGATACGGCAACCCGGATGAAACCGTTCATCGGTCCGGATACGGTTGTGGTGACGGCTTCCAAGGGAATTGAGAACCAGACCCATATGATCATGACCCAGATTCTTGAAGAGATCCTTGATTTTCTGCCCAAGGAAAATATTGCCGTGATTTCCGGCCCCAGCTTTGCCAAGGAAGTGGCCAACCGGGTACCGACGGTGGTTGCGGCCGCTTCAACCCGGCGGGAAGTGGCCGTATATGTTCAGAAGATTTTTTCCTGCCCCACCTTCAGGGTTTATGTCAATGATGATCCCATCGGCACCCAGATCGGCGGGGCCATGAAAAATGTTCTGGCCATTGCCGCAGGGATCTGCGACGGCATGAATATGGGCCTGAATCCCAGGGCTGCCCTGATCACGAGGGGGCTGACGGAAATGAACCGGCTCGGGACCCGCATGGGAGCCAATCCCTTGACTCTGTCCGGTCTGGCCGGGGTGGGGGATCTTCTGTTGACCTGCACCGGGGAGCTGAGCCGTAATTATACGGTCGGCAAACAGATCGGCCAGGGAAAGAAGCTGGAGGAGATCATCTCTGAAATGAGAATGGTGGCCGAAGGGGTGAAAACAACCCGGTCCGTCTATAATTTATCAAAAAAGCTCGGCATTGATCTTCCCATCTGCAATGAGGTCTATGCCGTTCTTTTTGAAAATCTTTCCGTTGAAGAAACCATTGAACGCCTCATGAACCGGTCCTTAAAACATGAAATGGACGGGGTTCTCGATATCTGATCCGGGAATTCCAGCCGGTCCGGGGATGGCACCGGCTGGAAGGTTAAGCCCGTGGCTTTCAATAATCACAGATGGACTGGCCCACGCTTTTGGGGACCCCTTCAAAGGGGGTCCATTTGTTTGAGGTATAGGAATCTTTTCCCCTCATGTTTTTCAGGATTTCAATACTGGTTTTATAGCCCTTGTGCATCCGGCACATCTCCATGGCCATGCCGCAGATCAATGCCACGGCCTGGGCCATGGAAATATCATTAAAGGAAAATTCCCACGGTTTTGCCGTATAGATGCGCAGGGCTCCGATGATTTTGTTCCGGCTGATGATGGGCACACCCAAGAGGGATGAAATCCCTTCCTTTTTGGCCGCCTTTGGATACTCGATCCTGGGATCATCCATGACATCATATATGGCTATGGGAACAGCATCCTTGGCTTCCTGAATGGTCTGCATGAAATGGATGGGGCCTTTTTCCAGGTATTCCCGGCTCAGGCCCGAGGATGCCACAAGGCCCAGTTCCCGGGTTTCCCGGTCCACCAGAAAGACGGAGCAGCCCTTGGCCTGGAATGCCGTTTTGACGGCTTCGGCCGTGATCAGGGCCACCTCCTCGGGGTCCTTGCACTGGGAAATGGCCGTGGTCAACCGGGTGATCGTGTCATAATACAGGGTATGACTTTCCATAATGCCTCCTTTTTTGGGGTGATGGAATAGCACCGGACAAAGATCCGGGTGCTGATATACACAAAATCCGGTCAGGCAGAAATAACATCAGGGGTAAAACAGGCAAAACACATACGAAGGGGTCTGTTCAAATGGATGGAATTTATTATATACAAGTCAGGGCAATAGGTCAAAGGCTTTTAAAATTTCATGGCAGGCCTGGCGAACGCCTCCTTTTTTGGATTGGATATGGCTCTGTACCAGGGCTTTTTGCGTTTTCGGGTCCGGCGGGTGGTCAAGGGCTGTGACCATGGTCCGGGCAACGGTTTTCCAGGATGATTCCCGGAGGAGCAGTCCTTTTTCAATCATATCATCCGCTGCCCAGGCAAAATCTTCGTAATAGGGCCCGATGACGGTGACGGCCCCATGAATACCCGGTTCAATGACGTTCTGGCCGCCCAGGGGTTTCAGGCTGCCGCCCACAAAGACCACCGCGGCAAAGGCATAGGCGGCCTTTAATTCGCCGAAGACATCCCATAATATGACGCCTGGACCGGTTATGGGCGAGGACAGATCAGATCTTAAATAAAATTTCAGGTCAAGGCGGGAAAGTCTTTTTTCCCAGGATCTGAGCCTGTCCAGGTGCCGGGGGAAAATCGCCACCACCTGATGGGGAAACAATTCCAATATTTTTTTTAACATGAGAAAAACCTGTTTTTCTTCCTGTCTCCGGACAGAGGCCAGAATGGTCAGGGGCAGGGGGCAGGGAAGAATATCCGAAACATTATCCCGGCCGGATCTAAAAGAGGAGGGGTCTGTTTCAATGGCTTCAAATTTCATATTGGACATGGTGCGGATCTTTGAGGTTTCAAAAATTTTTTGAAACCGTTGCCGGTCCTGATCGGAAATGGCCAGGATGAGATCCGGCGCCAGGTATTTCCACAAGCATTTGGTTTTATGGTACCGGCCAAAGCTTTTTGTTGACATCCGGGCATTGACCATGATGATTTTTATCCCTTTTTGTTTAAGGCCATACAGAAGGCCGGGCCAAAGTTCCGTTTCCAGCAGGACCAGGACTTTGGGAGAGATGACGGCCACGGCCTGCCGGATGATATCCGGCATGTCAAAGGGAAACCAGGCGATGGTGAGATCCATATTCGGGGAGATCCGGTCCGGGGTCAGCCCGGATGCGAGAATATCCCTTCCCTGGGTGGTGGTGGTGGTCACCAGCACCTTAAGGCGGGCCCTGGGCTTTAAATTCAGCAGCAGGGTGACGGCAAGATAGGCTTCCCCTGCGGAGGCGGCCTGGACCCAGAGGTCTGCCGGAGATAAATGGGAAAAAGAGATTCTTTTTTCAAATCCCTGCCGGAGCCGCGGGTTCCTTTTCAGAAAAGGGAGGGCAAGCCTCCAGATCAGGTTGTAAAGTTTGAAAAAATTGAGTATAAAGGCGTTCTTTGTCATGGGGGCTTATGCTCTCATGTTTTTTAAATATTGACAATCCCCCATGGTTTATTAAATAAAGGCCTATGAACATAAAAAACCCGAAACTCTCTTCAGACAGGCAAAAGAAGATTATTTCCCTTGTTCTCGTATACTGGAAAAGGCTTGCCCTGGCGGCGCTGTGCATGATTGTGGTGGCCGGGGCCAACGGGGCAATGGCCTTTCTGGTCAAGCCGGTCATGGATGATATCTTCATCAGCAAGAACCGGGAGATGCTGCTCCTGATTCCGGGTGCGGCAGTCCTTGTTTTTTTTCTCAAGGGGATAGGTTCTTACGGGTCTGAATACCTGATGAATCATATCGGGGAAACCATTATCCGGATTTTCCGGAACAGCCTGTATGAGAAAATCACCGATCTGCCCATCGCCTTTATTCACAAGGAAAAGACCGGGGTTTTGATGTCCCGGATCACCAATGATGTGAACATTGTCAAAGGCATGGTCTCTAATGCCGTCATCAATGTGTTCAGGGATTTTTTCACGGTCATTGCCTTTCTTTTCGTGATTTTTTACCGGGACTGGAGGCTTGCCCTGGGGGCTTTTATCGTCCTGCCCCTGGCCTTTTACCCCATTGTTCTCTTCGGCCGGAGGGTCAGAAAATTTTCCACCGGTTCCCAGGAAACCATGGCGGATCTGAATTCATTTCTGCATGAAACCTTTACCGGCAGTAAAATCATCAAAATTTTCAATCTTGAAGCCCTGGAAAAAAAGCGGTTTCAGGAAAAAACCGGAGCACTGTTCAGGCTTGAAATGAAAAAGATAACCGCCAACGCCCTGTCATCCCCCATCATGGAATTTTTAGGGGGGCTCGGCATCGCCTTTATCATCTGGTTCGGAGGCATGCGGGTCATCACCGGCACATCAACCCCCGGCACTTTTTTTTCATTCCTGACCGCTGTCATGATGCTCTATGATCCGGTGAAACGGTTGTCCCGGCTGAACAATACCATCCAGGAAGGGGCGGCGGCGGCGGCCCGTATTTTTGACGTGCTGGAAGAAGAATCATCCATCCTGGAACGGGAAAACCCGGAAATCCTTTCCGGAAGGGCACTGGATGTAGAATTTGACCATGTGGGCTTTGCCTATCATCCGGGGGAAGCACCAGCTTTGGAGGATATCCATCTAAAGGTGGCGCCGGGAGAGGTTCTGGCCCTGGTGGGCATGAGCGGTGGCGGAAAGACCAGCCTGGTGAACCTGGTGCCGAGGCTCTATGATGTCACTCAAGGGGCCGTCCGCATTGCGGGGAAAAATGTCAAAGACCTGTCCCTCAAATCCTTGCGGGATCATATTTCCATTGTGACCCAGGAACCCATCCTGTTTAACGAAACCGTCCGGGACAATATCCGTTACGGCAGGATGGCGGCAACGGATCAGGAGATCGAAGACGCGGCCCGGGCCGCCTTTGCCCATGATTTTATCCTGAGCTTTCCAAAGGGGTATGACACCGTCATCGGCGAGCTGGGTTCCAGGCTGTCCGGCGGGGAAAAACAAAGGATCTGCATTGCCAGGGCCCTGCTCAAGGATGCCCCCATCCTGATCCTGGACGAAGCCACCTCGGCCCTGGATTCCCAGGCCGAACGGCTGGTCCAGAAGGCCCTGGAAAACCTCATGAAGGGCCGGACCACCTTTGTCATCGCCCACCGGCTCTCCACCATAGATTATGCCTCCCGGATCATCCTGCTCAAAGAGGGGTCCATCCGGGAACAGGGCACCCATGACGACCTCATGGCCCTGAAGGGCGAATATTTTAAACTCCAGACCCTGCAGTCGGTCAAGGGAAACGAAGAATGAAAGGAGAATATCATGGCCATTTCCGAAGAATTGCTGGAAATCCTGGTTTGCCCCAAATGTAAGGGGGATATCCATCTGAACGAAAAAAAAGACGGGCTTGTTTGTGAGGCCTGCAGACTGGTCTATGAGATCCGGGAGGATATCCCCATCATGCTCATTGACGAGGCAAAGCCGCTGTAATATGAGCATTCCCAAACATCCGGAGCCGGCCAAGCTGGTGGTCGGCTGCATCATGAACGAAAAGAGTCTGGTTGAAATTCTCTTCCCTTTTCTGGAAAAGGAATTCGGGCCCGTGGACATGATCAGCCGCTGGCTGGACTTTGCCTATACCGACTATTATTACAAGGAGATGGGATCTCCCCTGTTCCGGAAGGTGTTTGTGTTCAAACCCCTGGTCTCCCAGGAGGACCTGGCCCTGATCAAGGAAAAGACCAATGGGATTGAAAAGGCCTTTACCGTTGCCGGAAAAAGAAGCATCAATATTGATCCGGGATACCTGGTGTCTTCCCGGTTTATCCTGGCCACGGGCAAGGAATATTCCCACAGGATCTATATCGGCAAGGGGATCTACGCCGACCTGACCCTGATGTATTCAAAAAAAGACGGGTTCAAAACCCTGCCCTGGACCTATCCGGATTATGCCTCGGAAAGCATGATTTCGTTTTTATCCAAGGTCAGGGACAAATATCTTCTCGATTTAAAGGCGGAAAAAGGAAAAACAGATGATTAAGAGCATGACGGCCTTTTCCCAGGCCACCCATACCGTCGGCGCCATTACGGCCGATGTCACGCTGAGGTCCTATAATTCAAAAACCCTGGACCTGGCCTGCCATTGTCCTGAATCCTGCCAGGCCCTGGAAGAGGATATCCGGAAAATCATTGCCAAAACCCATGACCGGGGGAGAATCGAGATCAAACTCTCCATCCGGGATGAGGCAAAGGACCTGGAGCAGTTTGACGTGGATACGCCCAGGGCCCTTTCCTATTACCAGGCCCTCAAAAAAATAAAAGAGGACTTGAACCTTTCCTCGGATATTACCCTGGATCAGCTTCTGGCGGCCCGGAATATCATTGTCCCGTCCAGGAAAGAAGCGGATATGGAGAGTCTTTGGCAGGCCGTTGCCCCCTGTGTGAAAACCGCCTGTGCAGCTCTGGATCTCATGCGAAGACAGGAAGGAAAGAATCTTTATGCCGATCTCACCTCAAGGATGGATGATATTGAAACAAAGGTAAAAGAGATTGAAATGGAGGCCAAAGGCATCCCCCTGGTTTATAAACAGCGCCTCATGGAACGGATCGCTTTGTTGTCGGCCGATGCCGAGGGCCTGGACCCGGTCCGGATTTCCCAGGAAGCGGCCATCCTGGCCGACAAGAGCGACGTGTCAGAGGAAATTACGCGGCTTTACAGCCATATCCAGCAGTTCAGACAAGTCCTTGAATCCGGGGAACCCGGCGGGCGAAAATTGAATTTTCTCATCCAGGAATTCAACCGCGAATTCAATACCATCGGGTCCAAGGCCGGGAACGCATCCCTGTCGCACCAGGTGGTGGAATTGAAATCAGAGCTTGAAAAGATTCGTGAACAGGTACAGAATATTGAATAATACAGACACAGGATAACATCATGGAACAACTGCTTTTAAATTTAGGTTTTGGAAACACGGTGGTGGCGGAAAAGGTGGTGGCCATTCTGTCTCCCAATTCATCCCCCATGAAACGGGTCAAGGACGAGGCAAAGGAGGAAAAACGCCTCATTGACGTGACCCATGGGAGAAAAACAAGGGCCGTCATTATTACGGAAAGCAATCATGTCATTCTTTCCGCCATCCAGGCCGAGACCCTTTCCGGACGGTTTGAATCTTTGACAACCGGGGATGAGGAGAAAGAATAGCCCATGGCCGGTAAGGGAAAGCTTTTTATTGTGTCGGCCCCTTCCGGGGCGGGAAAAACCACCCTTGTCCGGGAGGTGTTAAAGGAATTTGCCGATCTTTCCTATTCCGTTTCCCATACCACCAGGCCGCCCAGGGGAGATGAAAAGGAGGGCCTGGATTATTTTTTTATCACCCCGGCCGAGTTTGAAGAAAAAATTACCAGGGGCGACTGGCTGGAATGGGCCAGGGTCCATGACCATTATTACGGCACCTCCAGATCCTTTGTGGAAGACTGTCTCTTGTGGGGAAAAAGCCTTCTTCTGGACATAGATGTCCAGGGGGCTGCGCAGATCATGGCGTCGGGATTGAACCCCGTCTCCGTTTTTATCCTGCCCCCGTCCTTTGAAGCCTTATCCCAACGGCTGTTGAACCGGGGCACGGATTCAAAGGAGGTCATTGAAAAGCGCCTGGCCAATGCGAAGGCCGAGATGGATCAAAAGGACCGGTACCGGTATGTGGTGGTCAATGATGATCTGGACAGGGCCAAAAAAGAATTCTGTTCTATTTTTAAAAAAGAGATGGGCCAATGAAGGATAAAACCGACCTGCTTTTCGGGTTCCATTCGGTATACGAGGCCTTGAGGGCCGGGAAAAGGACCTTTTCCGGCATCCTCATGTCCAGAAAAAAAACCGGGGACCGCATGGAAAAAATAGAAATCCTTGCCAAAGAGCGCGGGATAAGGGTTGAACCGGTTGATCCGGCAATCCTGGACAAGATGACGGAATTTTCAAACCACCAGGGAATCGCCGCCCGGACCTCTTTTTTTCCCGTGAAAAGCGCCATGGACGTTGTGGACAGGGTCGGCCCGGAGACAAGTCCCTGTTTTATCCTCGTCATGGAAAATATTGAAGATCCCCACAACCTCGGTGCTCTCATCCGGACAGCCCTTTCGGCGGGAGTGGATTATCTTTTAATTCCCAAGGACCGGTCGGCCGGGCCTTCTTCAACGGTTTCCAGAACCTCGGCCGGAGCCATGGAACATGCCGATATCTATATGATCACCAATACCGCGGCCCTGTTAAGGGCCTTGAAGGAAAAAGGGGTATGGGTCTTCGGCCTGGATGCGGACGGGGACAGGTCTTTGTTTGATGCGGACCTGAAAGGTCCCACGGCCCTGGTCATCGGCGGGGAAAACAAGGGAGTCCGACCCCTGGTTAAAAAAGAATGTGATTTTCTCCTGTCCATCCCCCATAAGGGCCGGATCAATTCGCTCAATGCCTCGGTGGCCGGTGGAATTGCCATGTATGAGGTCCTTCGGCAGAGAAATGGGATTCCAAAATAATTTTGGCAAACTAAAGTCCGGCCTCTTCCGGATGGTTGAGGTCCTTCTTTTCCCTGAAAAATGCATGAAATGCGGGGTCTATACGGAACAGGACCGGAACCGGTCCCATACTCTGGAATCCTGTTTCTGCCATGCCTGCGGAAAAGAAGGTATTTCTCCCATTGTTCCGCCCCTTTGCACCTCCTGCGGCATCCGTTTCAAAACCGGCGAAAGCCATGTCTGCGGTGATTGCTTGAAAACACCGTTAAAACTGGGCCGGGTAAGGGCTGCGGCCGAATATAAGGGGATCGTCCGGGACGCCATTCAATTATTCAAATACCATTCAAAATTCGCCATGGCAAAGCCCCTTGAACACCTGTTGTTTCAGACCTTTCTGCAATATTATGAAACCCTGCCCATAGATCTCGTTATGCCCATGCCCCTGCACAGGAGCAAGATGAGAAAAAGAGGATTCAACCAGGCCTATTTTCTTTCCCGGAATTTTAAGACATTATATTATCAGGCCTTCCGGCGTCTGCCGTCCTGGGACACGGATTTGAGGTCCCTGGTACGCATCAGAAAAACAGAGTCTCAGACCGGCTTTGATATTGAAGAAAGACGAAAAAATGTGAAAAATGCGTTTAAAATTGTCCGGGAGGACCGTATAAAGGGAAAACATATTTTGCTTGTGGATGACGTGTTCACCACCGGTGCCACCTGCAACGAGGCCGCCAAAGCGCTCTTAAGGCACGGCGCGGCCCGGGTGGACGCCCTGGTCCTGGCAAGGACCTGACCATCAGACCATTGAGGTAAGATAAAATGCAATATACCATGACCAAGGGGAATTTCATCAACACCAGCCAGGGATTTTTCCATTACCATGTGCGGGGGGAATCCGGGCCCCAGGTTCATTTCTGCCACGGGCTTTCCCTCAGCGCCGGGACCTATCTTCCTTTTCTGGAAAGCCTTTCAGGCCATGATCTGAAAATTTTCGCCCCGGATTTAAGGGGTCACGGCTATTCCACAAAGGAGAAGACCATTGAGGTCAAAAATTGGGATCTATTTGTAAAGGACCTGGAACAGCTTGTCCTCGGCATTACCCATCCCCCGGTCATCGGCATCGGCCATTCCATCGGCGGCTATTTTACCTATGCGGCGGCTGCCCTTTATCCGGGGCTGTTTTCAAAAATCATCCTTCTGGACCCCATTATTCTGCCCCCCCAAATTGTCCGGCTCTGCGCCTTGGCCAGATTCACCGGTCTTGACCGATATCACCCCCTTCCCCGCACGACCCGGAAGAAAAAATGTGAATTCGCTTCCAAGGAAGAGGCCCTGGACCATTATTCCGGCAAGGGCATGTTCAAATCCTGGAAACCCGAATTTGTCCGGGCCTTTGTGGATACAGCCATTGAACAGGAGTCTGCAACCACCTGGGAACTCTGCTGCCGGCCGGAATTTGAAGCCCAAATCTATGAATCCGTGCCATTTGAAACCTGGCGGTTTGCCGATCTCATCCGTATCCCGGTCCTGATTGTCCGGGGAGAAAAATCAACCCTGTTTTACGAGCAGGCCGGCCTGAAGCTGGCGGAAAAAATCAGGGAATGCCGTTTCATGACCCTTGAGGGCCTCGGCCATTTTCTCATGATGGAAGATCCGGACAAGGTGATGGATGCGATCCTCCCCTTTATCCGGAATCCATAAGGTCTACATCAACCCCGGCAGAAACGTGGCAATTTGGGGAAATAAAAGAAGCAGCAGGTTACAAATAATGAGAGCAATGAGAAAAGGCGCTACTCCTTTGAATATGGTTTCCAGGGGGATGGTTTTGGCAACCCCGTAAACCACATAGACATTTATGCCCACCGGCGGGGTGATGACCCCCATCTCTGCAACCAGAACGATGATGACGCCGAACCAGATGGGATCAAAACCCAGGGTGGTGGCCACAGGGAAAAAAATGGGCACCGTGAGCATGATCAGGGCGAACCCGTCCATGAAGCATCCGCCGATGATATAGATGGTGATAATCACGATCATGATGAGCATGGGGGGCAGGGGCAGATTGCCGACCCAGTGGGACAGGGTAAAGGGAATCCGTGTGACGGCCATGAAATGGCCGAAGACCGTTGCCCCGGCCACAATCACCATGACCATGCAGCTCAGGCGGGTGGTGTCGGCAATGGATTTTAAAAAATTCTGCCAGGACAATTGCCGCCGGACAACGGATACGAGAAGCGTAAAAAAAGCGCCGGTGGCCGCGGCTTCCGTGGGGGTGAAAAAACCGAAAAACAAACCGCCCATGACAAAGCTGAAAATCACCAGGGCCTCAAAAATGCCGGACAGGGATTTTATTTTCTGGATAAGCGTTGTTTTCGGACCGGCCGGACCCATCTCCGGATGTTTCCTGACCCGGAGATGGATGGCCATCATGAACAGGAAAGACAATAAAATGCCCGGAAGAATCCCGGCCATGAATAATTTTCCAATGGATTGCTCGGTGAGAATCCCGTAGACAATAAATATGGTGGAAGGAGGAATCAGGATTCCGAGGCTTCCGGCTGCCGCGACGGTTCCTGCTGCAAGTCCCATATCATATTTGTAGCGCTTCATTTCCGGTATGGTGACCGTGGCCATGGTGGCCGCTGTGGCATTGGTGGACCCGGAGATGGTGGCAAACCCGGCGCAGGCCGCCACCGTGGCCATGGCCAGCCCGCCTTTCCGGGCCCCCATCATGACATAGGCCGAATCATAGAGCCTTCGGCTGATGCCCGAATAAAACGAGATCTGGCCCATGAACATGAACAAGGGGATGACCGTAAGGCTGTGGGAGGAAAACATTTCAAAATAATCCTTGGCAAGGATACTGAGGCCAGGCCCAAAGCCCTTGAGATAACTGAAGCCCAGGACGCCGATCATGCCCATGACAAAACCCACGGGGATGTTGGAAAACAAAAAGATCAGAAGAATAATAATACCGAGAATGCCGATGGTGGTTAAACTCATTTGCCGGGTTCCTTTCTAAGGTCTTTGATAATGGCCGTCAGAAACACAAAGGTCACGGCCAGGGCGGAAAAGGCCAGGAGATAGACAAAGGGATGAAAAGGCAGTTGCATGGTCATGGAGACCTCACCGCTTTCTTTTAGATCCCGGGCATAGAGGACACATCGCCAGGCCAGGACGGCAAAGAAAATTCCGGACAGGGTATCGGTGATGAATTTTAGGAATACCTGCTTTTTTTTGGCCAGCAGGCGGACCAGCAGTTCGACGGCGACATGGCCGGACTGAACCGTGGTGTGGGCCATGGCAAAGGCGGCGGCCACCGAACCGCACAGGGCCACAAGGTCATAGCTTCCGGGTACGGGTTTTAAGGTTGAAAGAAATTCCCATTGAAAAATCTTATACAGGGTGACGCAAAAGCGTAAGCATACGTCTGTGGTGGTAATGAGCATCATGAGCACAATGGCCAGGCCGGAAATATAATACATCAACCGGACCAGCCCATTGATGCCGGTTTCAAGGAGTTTCATAGCAGGTATCCCCGATGTTCGTCAAAAAGGGTTAGGGTTTATTCAGTTTTCCGGCAGCGCCTTCCAGGCCGGCCAGGAGTTTTTCATTCATGCCCGGTATGACCATTTCGAATTTATTATCCACTGTCGTATAGTCATAATATCCCAGCCTCCCAATGGGACGGATTTTGAGGATATCGATTTTTCCGTCCTTTCCGATGCAGTCATCCTTGATATGGATGCCCGCCACCAGGCCGATGATGATATCCACGGTCCCCATGAGGCTTTTGCCGGGCAGTCTCAGGGTCTGGTGGTACCGGCATTCAAACTGGATGGGAGATTCGGCCACCCGGAAGGGTTTGACAAGGATTGAGGGGGCCTTTGTCAGCCCGGCCAGCTCAAATTCGTCAACCCCGTAGGGGACCTCCTGGGCAGACCGGTTTACGGCCTCCCGGAGGTCATAGGTGGCCATATTATAGACAAATTCCCCGGTCCGTTCGGCATTGACGGTGGAATCCTTGCGCTCACCCCGTGTATTCTGGTTGGCTGCAAACATGACATAGGGCGGATCAAAGGTCAGGTTTTGAAACTGGCTGTAAGGGGCCAGGTTTGATACCCCGTCCGGGCTGAGGGTGGAAATCCAGCCGATGGGGCGGGGCACCACACATGATTTGAATGGGTCAAACGGCAGTCCATGATCCTTGTTTTCAAATTCATAAAACATACTCAATCACCAGCTCCTGATTATTGCGGAAACTCGCTGCCGCTTGTTTCAACGATGGATCAATAGGTTTTTACGGCCTCCTGGAGAAAATCTACGTATTCCTGGGCCGGCAGCCCCTTTTCAGTGGCTTCTTTAACCCATTTTCCGATGACCGGTTTGACCGCTTCGGCCCAGCGGGCATTTTCCTCTGCGGACAGGGGAATGATTTTGTTGCCCAACTGCAGGGTAAACTCGCGGCCGGCGATATCGCTGTCATCCCAGGCTTTGCCGAATTTGGGGATGAATTCTTTATTCACCTGTTCAAAAACAGCCTGAACATCCGGAGGCAGGGATGCCCATTTGTCTTTGTTCATGAAAACATAGAGACCCGACGTATAGCCGATGCTGTAAGTTTCCGTGGTGAATTTGATGACTTCGGCCTGTTTCCATCCTTTCAGGGCTTCCATGGGAACCAGGGTGGCGTTGCAGACGCCTTTCTGCAGGGCTTCATAGGCTTCGTTCTGGGCCATGGCCACGGGAACTGCGCCCAGTGCTTCGATGACCTTTACACTGAAGCCGTAACACCGGACTTTCATCCCCTTGATATCTTCTATGGTATTGATGGGTGACTGGCTGTGGATCAATCCAGGGCCGTGCGCATGGAACAGCATGACCTTGATATTGTCCAGTTCCTTGGGTTTGAATTTTTCGTAAAAGGCATTGATGATTTTGGTGGCCTGGGTGCCGTTCTTATATCCCACGGGCAGGTCTATGGCTTCCAGGGCGGGGAAAACACCCCGGCTGTATCCCAGCACGGAAAACCCGATATCGGTGATGCCGTCCACAACAGCTCCGTAGGTTTTGGCCCCGGCCACAAGGGAACCGCCCGGGTAATAGGTCATTTTCACTTTTCCGTTGGTGCGTTTTTCAATTTCATCACAATATTCCTGGCCCAGTTGGCCATGGATGTGCGAGGGGGGAAACATATTGCTGAAACTGATCTCGATCGGTTTGGCAGAAACATTGCCGGCAAAGGATAGGAGCAAGGCAATTGAAACTGAAACAACAAATAAAGCAAACCCTGTTTTGAACTTCATTGGCACCCTCCATAAATGAAAGAATTAAAGAAATAAATCACGCCTTTAGACTAAACAAACGTTAGATTTTTTTAACGTTCGATTATCAGTCCATAGCATGCTGTTTTTGTCTTGTCAACAGGTTCTGTTTTTTGATCTGAAGGGGAGTTTGACGGTAAACAGAGAGCCTTTTCCAGGGGTTGAATCCACCTCCATTTGACCGCCGTGGTGATCCACAATAATAAAATATGAAATGGAAAGGCCCAGTCCCGTCCCTTTTTCAGGGCCCTTTGTCGTAAAGAAGGGTTCGAAAACGTGTTTGCATGTCTCCGGATCCATCCCCGTCCCATTGTCCTCCACCTCAATATGAACCTGGGTCAGCCCCTTTTTAAGGCGGATGGTCAGTTTCGGGGTGTCGTTGGCATAGGTTTTTGAATTCATGGATTGGGAAGCGTTTTTAACCAGATTAAATAATACCTGCTGGATTTTGCTTTTTTCACCGTAAATTCCGGGGAGATCCGGATTGTATTCTTTTATTATTTCAATGGGTTGAAACCCATTCTTTTTTTTAAAGCTGACATCATTTTTTACAAGGTCCAGGGTGGTATCAATCAGATCTTCCAGATTAATTTCCTTTCTTTTCAGGTCGCTTTTTTTAGAGAAGCTCAACATATTCTCTATGATTTCAGCGACCTGCCGGCCGGCCTGATGGATATTTTCAAGCTGCCTCAAAATCCCCCTTTTTTCCATAAAACCGCGGATGACGGCCATGGAGGTTCCGAGTTCTTCCGCTGTGTCATGGTTGGCGGGGATATCCCGGGTGAGCCGGTTATGGATGATCTGGGCGTTCTGCATGATACCGGACAGGGGATTATTGATCTCATGGGCCATCCCGGCGGCCAGGCCCCCGACGGACATCATTTTTTCGGACTGGATCATCATCTCCTGGGTTTTTTTTCTTTCGGTAATATCATTGACCAGTGAAGCCACGCCAATGATTTTGCCGTCAATGGTTTTCAGGCGCGTGTTATACCAGTCGCAAAGGATTCTTTTCCCGCTTTTGGTGATGTTTTCATTCATGTTCCGCTCCCCGCCCCGGCCGGCCAGCAGGTTTTGAAACACCAGGTTCACCTGCTCCCGGACATCTTCAGGGAGAATCAGGTCTGCAACATGTTTTCCCATGGCCTCGTCCCTCGAATAGCCGAAGATACTTTCAGCAGAAGGGTTCCACTCCCTCACCCGGAATTCCGTATCCCAGGAAATGGCACCCACCGGGGTGTTCTTAAGATGAACGGAAAGCTGGTGTCTGCTTTCCAGGAGTTCTTTTTCCGTTTTTTTCCGGTTATCCAGTTCTTCTTTTAAAGAGGTCAAGGCCTTTTGCCGTATGGTGAAGATGTTGAATGAGGCCAGGAACACACAGGTCATGACCACCAGATTATCCAGGAAATAATCCAAATGCGCATCAGCACCAAGACTTGCAGTCTTTTTTAAATGATAATTAAAAATTAAAAACAGGCATAGATTAAAGGCGAAATAGGCCGATATCGGTTTTCGGCTTTTGGCGGCCACCGGCAGGGCAGCCATAAGGCCGATGATAAACACAATGGTATCTAGTTTAGTGACGATGGAACGGTTTGAACCCAGAAACATCACGGCCCATATGGTTGAAAAACCGGTCAAAAAGAGGAGATGAACCGCGGCCCGGTAATTTCCTTTTACCAGGAGGCCCAGGGCAACCAGGATGATCATAAAGGCGAAGACTTGGGCCAGAACAATGATGCTGCCCAAGCCGCGGAACCAGCTTGAATACACAATGGTTACCGATATGGTGAGAAGGGCGCAGAGAATGGCGATGAGGGCAAATCTCGCCGTCAGGCAGACTTCTTTTTCCCGGGGGTCGTAATGTTGCAGGAAGATCTTCAATAGCCGGTTCATTTCATCTTACCTCTGATACGGTTGCAGGTTCAGCTCTATTTTGGCTTATACCTAATGAAATGCGCCGGACAAATCAATAAAAAAGATCAGATTTTCATAATCTCCACAAAGCCCCTGTCGGCATCAATGCGGACAAAATCGCCGGTTTCAATATGATCAACGGGATTTTTTTCCAGCCCATGAACCATGGGCGTCTCCGTGATGATGGCGCTGACCGCCACCACCCCTTCGGCCTTTTCATTGATGATCCCCTTGGGGGCAAACCCTCTTTTAAAGGCGGCATAATATTGCCATGAGCCTGTGGTGGAACCCTTTCCCGTGGGAAATACCAGGATTTTCCCAGCCACGCTTTGGCCGTAGAGGTCATGGCCGGGTTCACGGATGATGCCGGATTCCGGGTCCATGCCGCCGGTAAAGGAGATGGCCATGCGGCTGACCAGGGCCTCGCCTTCTGCCAGGCCCCGGGTGACGGGTTTGGCTTTGAGTCTTATCATTTTCTTCCCTCCCATTTTCCGGATATGGCGGACAGGACACACTCTCTTGTAGAACCGAACCAGGTTTCCATGCCGAAGAGGGTGTGGGCATAATAGCTTGCCCTGGCCGAATTGACGGCAATCACCCTCACCCCCTGTTCCTTGAGGTACAGGTGGGGGCCGTCGGCGGCGCCCACGTCGCTCACCACCCGGACCCCGGACCGTGTTAAGGCCTTTAAAAGGCCCATCCTGTCGCAAAGGAGTTTTACCCATGCCGAGGTGCAGATCCAGAATTGGGTGTCTGCGTGGACCTGTTCGCCTTCCATGAGCCCGGCGATTTCCTGAACCTCCTGGATGCTGCACTGGGGGCACCCGAAAATCACCAGATCCACTTTATCCGACCTGGCGGAGGAGATTTCCCCATGGGCTTTGTCCACATCTTCCGGAAGGGCCGAAAGGGTGGGAATGGGCTTGCTGTTTTTCCCCAGGGCTGTCTCCGTATCCGGGGCTTCCGGCGTGATTCCCACCAGGTGGACCATGCCCATGGCCCCGGTCACCGTCAGGGTGTACAGCAGGCCTTTGATCTTTTCAATGTGCAGGTCCGGAGGCAGTTTGATAAAGGCCGGAATCCGGGCGCCGATGCTTTTTCCCAGGGACCATCCCAGGGCCTTGAAATCTTCGGGCCCGTAAGATTCCAGATCCAGTTCCCCCACATCAACCATCAGATCGGCCCTGCGGTTTTCCTTGAGGTGCAGGCCCCATTCCGGGATGACCCCGGCAATGGCGGCGGCCAGGGCCACATGGTCCCCGTCCCGGTTGGACCTTGCACCGATGACGGAATTGGCGAAGACCTGGCTGCCCGACGAGGCCCATGCAATATGATCCCCGAATCTGGGCACATTGCCCGCCAGATAATGATGGCAGGTATAGGTCGGAACGATACCCAGTTTTTGTAATACATCGTGAATCCGTCCCTGCCGCTGCCTGAACCGCATGGGGACCTTCATTTCATCGGCCTGGAGCGGGTCATACATTTCGGGATTCTTGGTGGTGAAGACCCGCACCCGTGTTCCCCCCCGGGCCAGATCCTCCAGCCAGTCTATCCCCTCGTCCAGGAGAACGGGAAAATTGCCGGCAATGTGGACGCTGGTGACCGGGATCAGCCTTTGGGCATCATAGCATTGGCCATAGGCCATAAGAATGTCCATGGCCTTTCTCACGCCGTCCCCCTGCTTTCCGGCCAGCATGTCCTTTTGTTGCGGGGTTAATTCCATGGGCCTCCTGATAAGAATAGGGTTTTAATGGAAAAGGGTTTTCCCCTGGTGTCTGTCACCGGGACATTTCCTTGTTCAGGGCCGTGGTGGCCTTGATAAGGATTTTGATCTTTTCCAGGAGATCTTTTTTGTCCGGTTCGGAAAAATCCTTTAAGATCAGGTCAATGGCCTGGTCTTTTTCTTCTTCGATGAGTTTCAGGGTGGTCTTTCCCTTGTCCGTAATGGCCAGCAGGGTCACGCGATCGTCATGGGGGTCGGGTTTCCGGAGGATGAACGCCTGGCGTTCAAGGCGCTTGGCAAGGCCCGTCATATTGGCACCGGGCACCAGCATGATTTTTCCCACGCTGCTGATTTTATTCTGACCCAGATCCGAAGATTCCAGGACCCTTAAAATATTGTATTGGGGAAAGGACAGCCCGTATTTTTTGAAAATGGCGGAATGGGTGCGTTTGAAATTTTCCGCTGCTCTTACAATGGCCATCATGACCTTTTCATCAAAGGTCAGGTCATTCTGATAATTTGTTTTTCCCACGCTTCTGTCTCCTTGTGAACTCCCCGGCAAGATAATGATGACCCATTCCAATTTACCGTCAATTAATCACAGAACAAATAAATAGTCAACTTATTGATTATTTATTTGTTGACTATCAAAATCTCAACTGATATTTGTTTTATAGCATCATCTGTTGTCAAGACAAAACAAAAAGACAGCCGAACCATCGGAGGTCATTCGTAAACAGAACCTGGAGGGTATAAAATGAAGGCGTCTCAAACCGGTATTTTTAAAACAACGACCTGGTCACCCGGTCCCGGGTGCCATGGGGGCTGCGGCGTTCTGGCCCATATCAAGGACGGGAAGCTGGTGAAAATCGAGGGGGACCCGGACCATCCCATGAACCAGGGCCGGCTCTGCGCCAGGGCACTGGCCATGACCCAGTATATTGACCATCCGGACCGGCTCCGGTCCCCGGTCAAACGGGTGGGCAAGCGGGGCGAGGGCAAATGGGAAGAAATCTCCTGGGATGAGGCCCTGGATCTTATCGAGGCAAAAATGAAAAAGATCCGGGAGGATTACGGGCCCGAGAGCATGGTGTTCAATGTGGGCACGGGCCGGGATATCTATGCCTGGATCAGCCTTCTGGCCTATGCCTACGGCAGCCCCAACATCATGTTCGGCCTCACGGGCCAGGCCTGTTACGGCCCCCGGCTGGCCGCCGTGATCACGGTCCAGGGCGATTTTGCCGTATTTGATGCGGCCCAGTGGTTTCCGGAAAGATTTGCCCATCCAGGCTATAAGGTTCCGGAGTGCATGATCATCTGGGGGTATAATATCCACGCCACCTGCCCGGACAATCTCTTCGGCCACTGGATCATCGACCTCATGAAAAAAGGCACCAAGATCATCTGCATTGATCCCCGGCTCTCCTGGTTCGCCTCCCGGTCCAAATACCATTTGAGGCTGCGGCCCGGAAGCGATTCCGCCCTGGTCATGGGCTTTTTAAATGTCATTATCAGTGAAGACCTCCATGATAAACAATTTCTGGAAAACTGGACCAACGGGGCCCATCTGGTCCGCAAGGACACGGGCAAACTTCTGCGGGAAAAAGATCTGGTAAAGGACGGGGCCGAGGGTAATTTTGCAGCCTGGGATCCGAACCGGGGAAAAGCCGTGGTCTGGGACACAACAGAGGTCGCCTTCCGGGACAAGGAGGTGAAGCCCGCCATCTCCGGGGAATGGGAAGTCGGCCTCCATGACGGCCGGAAAGTCCTTTGCCGCACGGTATGGGATGTGTTCAGGGAGGAAGTGGGCCGCTATCCGTTAAGCGAGGTGGAAAAGATCACCGGCGTCCCGGCCAAGGACATCCATGATGCTGCGGTATTCTATGCCAAGGCCAAGCCCGCCGCCATCCACTGGGGCGTGGCCGTGGACATGACCCCGGCCCTTACGCCCCTGGTCACCGGGATTACAGCCCTCTGGGGCCTGACCGGCAACCTGGATATTCCCGGCGGCAATGTGTTCGCCCGTTTTGCCTTTGACGTGGTGCCCTATGCTCTTCCCGGCACCAAAGGGGCCATCCGCCTGAAATCCAAGGAACTGGACGAACCCCGTATCGGCTCCAAAAAATTCATGCCCCTCAACAAATTTTACTGGCGGTGCCAGACCGATATGACCCTGGACCAGATCTTTACGGAAGACCCCTATCCCATCAAGGGCATGTGGATCCAGACCGCGGGCATCATGCAGGGGCTGGGCATGGACCCGAAAAAATGGAAGGCGGCCCTGGAAAAACTGGATTTTGTCGTGGCCGTGGATGTCTTTCATACGCCCACCACCCAGTATGCCGACGTGGTTCTGCCGGCAGGGACCTTCCTGGAAAAAGACAGTTTCCGGAGCTGGTGGGTGCCCCTCCAGACCATCAACAAGGTCATGACCGTGGAGGGTTGCCGGCCTGATGTGGAGATCAATTTCGAGCTGGCCCGGCGGTTTGACCCGGATTTTAAATTCGACACCGTGCACGACCTGTATGACGATATCCTGAAACCCTCGGGCATGACCTTTGAGGAGCTTCAGGCCAAAGGCGGCCGGGCCTATCCGCCCGACGGCAGTTCAAGCTGTCCCTATCTTCGTCATGAACGGGGGCTTTTGCGGGCCGATAAAAAACCGGGATTCAGAACCCAGACCGGACGCTTTGAACTTTATTCCACCCTCCGGGAGGAATGGGACCTGGAACCCATCCCCCACCATGAAGAACCTCCTTTTACCCCTGTTTCAAGGCCTGACCTGGCCAAGGACTACCCCCTGATCCTGTCCACGGGAAGACGGTCCCCGGCCTTTTTCCACACCGAGCATAGAAATATCCCCTGGCTTCGGGACATTGATCCTGATCCCACGGCTGAAATCCACCCGCTGACGGCCGGGAGAAACGGCATCGGAAACGGGGAGTGGATCTGGATCGAGAACTGGATGGGTCGCGCCCGGTACAAGGCCAAGCTGACTCCGGTGGTTCCGGAATGGATGGTTATGGCGGCTCACGGCTGGTGGTTCCCGGAAAAAAAGGCGGCGGAACCGAGCCTTTACGGCATGTGGGAATCCAATATCAACCAGCTCATTCCCATGAATGAACAGGGCAAGGATGGGATGGGTGCGCCCATCAAGCATTCCATGTGCAGGGTCTATAAATGCAAGCCCGAGGAGGTGAACCATGAGTAAAACACCGGAATTCGGTCTTTTGATCGACTATGAATACTGCACCGGATGCCATACCTGCCAAGTGGCCTGCGCCCAGGAACACGGCTGGCCCGCCGGTATGGGGGGGATCCGGGTCAATGAAATCGTCCAGAAACTTCCCCATGACAAATATTATCTCACCTATCTGCCCTTTCCCACGGAACTCTGCGTGTTGTGCAAGCCCCGGACCCGAAAGGGCCTGGACCCGGCCTGCGTCCAGCATTGCATGGCCCGGTGCATGACCTTTGGCCCCATTGAGGAATTGGCCCGGAAAATGAAGGAAAAACCCCGCATGGTGCTATGGGTTCCGAAATGATGGGGCTTGCCGGGTATGATGACCGGCAGGCATAAAGAGTAATTCCATTTTTAAAGGAGACAGGCTTTGAAAAAATACGCTCCATTGTTCACCCCCCTGAAGATCGGGAAGGTGGAAATCAAAAACCGGTATGCCATGGCCCCCATGGGGCCCCTGGGTCTTTCCGACGCCGAAGGGGCCTTTAACGACCGGGGGATAGAATATTATACCCAGCGGGCAAAAGGTGGTACCGGGCTGATTTTCACCGGCGTGACCTTTGTGGACAACACCGTTGAAAAACATGCCATGCCCCATGTTCCCTGCTCCACCCATAACCCGGTGCATTTTATCCGCACGGCCCTGGAGATGACGGAACGGATCCATGCCTATGATGCAAAGATATTTTTGCAGATGTCCGGGGGCTTTGGCCGGGTCACGGTTCCCACCAATATGGGGGAATACCCGCCCGTATCGGCTTCGGCCATCCCCCACCGGTGGCTGGACAAGACCTGCCGGCCCATGACAAAGGAGGAAATCCGGCATATTGTTTCCATGTTCGGAAAAGGGGCTTATAATGCCAAGCGGGCCGGATTTGACGGGGTCCAGATCCATGCGGTCCATGAAGGCTATCTTCTGGACCAGTTTGCCATTTCCTTTTTCAACCACAGGACCGATGAATACGGAGGCTCCCTCCAAAACCGGTTGAGGTTTGCAAGGGAAATCCTGGAAGAAATCAGAAAGACCTGCGGAGATGATTTCCCGGTGACGCTCCGGTACAGCCCCAAAAGTTTTATCAAGGATTTTAAATCCGGGGCCCTGCCGGGGGAGGAATTCATCGAAAAGGGCCGGGACATCGAAGAGGGCATTGAGGCGGCCAAACTCCTGGTGGAATTCGGGTATGCAGCCCTGGATGTGGATGTGGGGTCCTATGATTCCTGGTGGTGGAGCCATCCGCCCATGTACCAGGCCAAGGGCCTGTTCATGCCCTATGCCCGGATCATGAAAGACCATGTGGCGGTGCCCATCATCTGCGCCGGCCGCATGGACAACCCGGATACGGCCCTGGGCGCCATCCGGGACGAGGTCTGTGATATGGTCAGCCTGGGGCGGCCCCTGTTGGCGGACCCGGACTATGTCAACAAGCTTCAGTCCGGGGATGTGAAATCCATCCGGCCCTGCATCTCCTGCCATGAAGGCTGCATGGGGCGTGTCCAGGCCTATTCGGCCCTGAACTGTGCCGTCAATCCCCAGGCGGCCCGGGAAAAGGTGAGGGCCTATACGCCCATCTTGAAAAAGAAAAAGGTCTTGATCGTGGGCGGCGGGGTTGCCGGGTGCGAGGCGGCCCGGGTCCTGGCCTTGAGGGGCCATGACCCCGTACTCTATGAAAAAACTGGTCAATTGGGGGGAAACCTCATCCCCGGCGGAGTCCCGGACTTCAAGGAAGATGACAAAGCCCTGGTGGCCTGGTTCGAGCACCAGCTCGAAACCCTGGATGTGCCGGTAAATCTGAATACAACCGTTGATAAAGGCTTCATCCTGTCCAATACATTTGATGCGGTCATCATTGCCACGGGGTCAACGCCCAGAAAACTGGCCCTGGGGGACGACGGCCGGGTCTTCACCGCCGAAGAGATTTTACTCAAAAAAGCAGACCCGGGCAAAAAAGTGGTGGTGGTGGGCGGCGGACTCATCGGCTGTGAAACCGCCCTGTGGCTTGCCCGGGAAGGAAAAACCGTGACCATTGTGGAAGTGATGGATCGGTTGCTGGCCGTGAACGGCCCCCTATGCCACTCCAACAGCGATATGCTCAAAGAGCTGATCCCCTTTAACGGAATCAAGGTCATCACCTCGGCCAGAGTAAAAGGATATGCCGGCGGAACCCTTATCTGCGGCACAAAGGAAGGGGAGGCTGAAATCCATTGCGATTCCGTGGTTCTTGCCGTTGGATACGACTCCAACCGGTCCCTTTACGAGGATATCCGGTTTGATGTGCCCCAGGTCTATCTTTTAGGGGATGCCAGAAGGGTGGCCAATATCATGTACGCCATCTGGGATGCCTTTGAAGTGGCCAACGCAATATGAGGATTCATTTATGAAATCAAGCAGATAAATCAAGAATAGGTTTTGAAAAGAATTTGTGTTGACAAAATACAATCCCCATGATAATTGATTAACAGTCGATAAAAAAACCTAACGCTTGTTAGGTCAAAATCAGATGATTTCGATGGGCATAAAATGATTATTTCCCGGCAGAGGAGGGGATGTAAACATGAATTTAGCAAAGAACCTTGAAGTATCAGCGTTTCATTTTCCGGACAAGGTTGCCTTGATGGACGGGAAGACCGAATTGTCCTACCGGCAGATGAACCTCGAATCCAATAAGATCGCCTCAGCACTTCAGCGAATGGGGGTCGCACCCGGGGACCACATTGCCCTGTGCGCTCCCAATTCCAATTCATGGCTCTGTTTTTATTTCGGAATTCTCAAGGCAGGCGCTGTGGCCGTGACCCTTCCCTATGCCATGACCCAAAGCGAACTGGCCCCTGTCCTTGAAGACTGCAGGCCCAGGATCATGTTTACTGATGACAAAAAGATTCCCGACCTGGAAAATACGCCGGGTCTTGATATCCTCATTGCCGATACCGGAAAGACCTCCTATGCCGGCCTCATCGAAGCTGAAACCGGTGATTTTAACTCCCTTGAACGGGAACCCGATGATACGGCAGCCATCCTTTATACCGGCGGAACCACCGGTGTGCCCAAAGGCGTCGAGCTGACCCACAAAAATATCATGGCCTCGGCCTATAATGTTTCCCGAAGTGAGCGGTCCAATGAGAATGACCGGGCACTTTGCTTTCTTCCCCTGAACCATGTGTTTGCCCAGCATCATATCATGAATTCCACCATTCTGAGCGCCGGGGGCCTTGTGATCCAATCCTCCTTTAATATGGATGGGTTATTGACAGCCGTCGAACGGTTTAGCGTAACCAAGCTTTATGCCGTCCCCACGGTGTATATCCGGCTGCTGTCCCTTCCGGATTTAAAAGAGAAACTGGGATCTGTCCGGTATTGTTTTTCCGCCGCCGCCAGCATGGCCACAGAGGTGGTAAAAGAATGGAAAGTCAGAACCGGCCTGGATATCTTTGAAGCCTATGGCATGACGGAAAGCGCCTCCATGGTGACCTTTAACCATTATTACAAACATGTGGTGGGGTCCGTGGGAACCGCGGCCCCCCTTGTGGAAATCCGGATCTGCGACAAAAAGGGGAAATCCCTTTCCGGTAATGAACCCGGAGAAATCTGTATATCCGGCCCCAATATCATGAAGGGGTATCTGAACCGGAAAAAAGACACAAAGGAGGCCTTCTGGGGAAGATGGTTCCGCTCCGGTGATGTGGGCTATCTGGACGATGACGGGTATCTGTATATTGTGGACCGGATCAAGGAGCTGATCATTACCGGAGGGGAAAATGTGTCTCCCAGGGAAGTGGAAGAGGTCCTCTATACCCGGCACGAGATTGAAGAATGCGCCGTTATCGGTATGCCGGACAAGGAATACGGGGAAAGGATCGTGGCCTATATGGTACCCAAACAACGGCAGAAAATTGATCCCGTTGCCCTGAAAGCCTATTTGAAAACCCAGTTGTCTCCTTTCAAGGTTCCCAAGGAATTTATCGTCGTTTCAGAACTGCCCAAATCCAGTACCGGCAAATTATTGAAAAGGGAACTCAAAAGCCGGGCCCTGGAGAAAAAAGAAAAATAAAAACCAATGATCCGGAATTTAATATAGGGAGTAAACCATCTTATGGCCCAGGTTCTTGCAGACAGAAGAGAGATGGAGTTTGTGCTTCACGAACAGTTTGAGGTCAGCCGCCTCAGTGAACACCAAGAGTTTTCGGAATTTAACCGGAAAACCATGGATATGATCATGGCCGAAGTCCGCACCCTTGCAATCAAAGAAATTCTGCCCACCCTGAAAATCGGCGATCAAACCGGTTGCCGGTATGAAGGCGGCAAGGTAACGGTTCCTCCTGAATTTAAACGGGCCTGGAACCAATTGATCCGGGGGGGCTGGTTTGCACCCTGCCAAAACCCGGAATGGGGTGGCCAGGGTATGCCCCATGCCCTCCATGTCATGGCCCAGAATTACCTCATCGGCGCCAATATGGCGCTCCTCATGGTGGCGGGGCTGAACCAGGGCGCCGGCCGGATCATTGAGCAATTCGGTTCCGACGAGCAGAAAAAACTCTATCTGGAGAACATATACACGGGCCAATGGAGCGGCACCATGGCGCTGACGGAATCCGAATGCGGATCAAACCTGGGAGATCTGTCCACATCGGCCGTAAAAAATGAGGACGGGACCTTTTCTTTGACCGGGAACAAGATTTTTATCAGCGGCGGGGACCAGGACATGACGGAAAATATCATCCACCTGGTGCTGGCAAGGATAGTGGGTGCGCCGGAAGGCAGCCGGGGGATATCCCTGTTCGTTGTTCCCAAATTCCATGTCAATGCCGACGGCAGCGTTGGCGAACGAAACGATATGGTCTGTACCGGCATTGAGGAAAAAATGGGGCTCCACGGCAGCCCCACCTGTTCCATGGCCCTGGGCGGCCGGGGAAAATGTATCGGAACCCTTGTGGGAGAAGAGAACAAAGGCCTTTCCATGATGTTTCTCATGATGAACGAGGCCCGCCTCATGGTGGGGGCCCAGGCCCTTTCCTGTGCTTCATCCGCCTATCTTTACGCTTTGGATTATGCCAGGCAGCGAATCCAGGGCCCGCCCCTGTCCGGAAAGGACAGGGCATCGGTGGCCATCATCAACCATCCCGATGTCCGGCGCATGCTCCTGACCATGAAATGCCATACCGAGGGAATGCGAAGCCTTTTATGCTATATCGCATTTCTGGAAGATCAAAAAAAGACAAGCAAGGACAGCAGGGAAAAAGAAAGATACCAGAACCTCATCGAGATCCTTACCCCGGTTGGTAAAGGCTATGTCACGGACCGGGCCGTGGACGTCTGCAATCTGGCTGTCCAGGTCTTCGGCGGATATGGGTATACATCGGAATTCCCGGTGGAGCAGCTTCTGAGGGATGTGAGGATTACGACCATTTATGAGGGCACCAACGGGATCCAGGCCATGGATCTTCTGGGCCGGAAGCTTGCCATGAAAAATATGGGATTATTTCTGGATCTCATCAATGAAATAAAAACGACCCTTGCCGAGGCACAAATGATACATTCATTATCTGCCCTTTCCGGAAAGGTTGAAACAGCGGTGAACACGCTTTGCCAGGTTGCTGAAAAAATGGATGAATCGGTTCGGGGGGAGGCTGTTCTGAGAGCCTATGCCTTTGCCAATCCGTTTCTTGAAGCAACCGGGGATGTGATTATGGCCTGGATGCTATTGTGGCGGGCGGCCATTGCAGAAAAAAAACTGGAAAAAGGTGTTGAGGGAAAAGAGGCTGATTTTTATGAAGGTCAGTTAAACTCTGCAGAATTTTTCATAAGCGGCTTTTTGCCCGTCACCATGGGGAAAATGGCCTCTATTATGGATTTGTGCAGTGCAGCAATAAACATTTCCGATGCCTCCTTCGGAGGGAAATAACAGGCCGGGGAGACCCATTTGCCGGGCTGGTATTGAATCGGATCAACCACAACAATTTGGAGGTATACCATGAAGCGTGTTTCAGCAAAGAGTCTTTTTTTAATTGTTCTGTCAGGGATTTTCTGTTTGTCTCTTTCCACGGCGTTTGCCAAATCCATTGAACTCAGATTCTCAAGTCCTTTTCCCGCTCAACAGACCATTACCGGAAAAATCATCATCCCCTGGATCGAGCAGATCAACAAAGCCGGAGAAGGCAAGGTCAGTATTAAATTGTTTCCTGCCGGCGCCCTTGGAAAGGCACCGGAACAATTCGACCTTGCTGAAAAAGGGGTTGCCGATCTGGCCTATCACCTGTCCGATTACACACCCGGCCGGTTCCCTCTGACAACGGTATTTTCCCTGCCCTTTATGCCGCCCTCCGGGGAAAAAGTGTCCGAAGCCATGTGGAAAACCTTTCAGCAGGAACCCAAATACCAGGAAGAATACAGCAAGGTCAAAGTGCTGGCCCTGTTCGGCCATCCCGGTGGCCATTTTCATACGGTTAGTAAACCCATCCGCAGCATGGCGGATTTCAAAGGGATAAAAATGAGAACGGCCAATCCCTCCATCAGTAAGGCCCTGACCCTCTGGGGAGCCGTACCTGTAGCCCAGCCCATTACCGAAACCTATCAGTCTTTGCAGCTCGGCGTACTGGATGGAACGGTTCTGGTGTGGGAAGGCATGGGCGTGTTCAAACTCAATGAGGTCACGAAATTCACCACAGTGGCGGATCTGTATACCATGCCCATGATGTTTGTGATCAACAAAGATGTTTGGAACGGTCTTCCCGATGATGTCAAAACCCTTCTTGAAAGCACCACAGGGCTGAAAATGTCCATGGCGGCCGGCAAGGCCTTTGATGACGCAGAGAAACCCTTCAGGGAAATGA
Source organism: Desulfobacula sp. (assembly GCA_023701135.1). Classification (GTDB taxonomy): domain Bacteria; phylum Desulfobacterota; class Desulfobacteria; order Desulfobacterales; family Desulfobacteraceae; genus Desulfobacula. Next base: position 69,432 of record JAMPXP010000007.1, read on the forward strand.
CCATCGCCAAGGGGACCGAGGAAATCATCCTTGATCCTGCCGAGCTAACAAAAATGAAAGAGTCCACCTTCCCCTTAAGGGAAGAATGGGCTGCGGAAATGGAAGCCAAGGGATTGCCCGGAAAAGCCATCCTGAAGACAGCCCTCGGCTTTCTTGAAGGAAAATAACCTCTTGTGTCCTTCTTGAAGCGATAACCAAGAAAAATAGTCCGGAACATCAGGGGGTTGGATTGATTCCCCCTGATGTTTCAGAACAAGGAAGATCCAGCCATAAACCATGGAAAAAATCTTGAGGTCATATGAATCTTAGAAATTTAGTCAATATCACGGGCATTTTCAGCTATGTCCTGGCAAGGATCGGGTGCCTGGCCCTTTTTCTGATGATGGGCCTGACGGTTGTTGATGTGTTCAAGCGGCACGTTTTCAACACCCCCATCCTGGGCTCTTTTGAAATTACCCGGTATTTAATCGTGATCCTGATCTTTGCCTTCATCGGCCATGCCCAGGCCCAGAAAGCCCATGTCAATGTGGATATTTTCGTCAATGCCTTTCCCAAAAAGGCCCAGGCTCTCATTGATCTGTTTAATTATACGGTCAGCCTGATCCTGATGATCCTCATCACCTGGAAGGGATTTGAAAAGGCCCTAGAAAGCATGGCAACCGGGGATAAGCCCATGAACCTGCCGGTTCCGGAATTCCCCTTTGTTTTCTTCCTAGCCTTTGGGTGCGGGATCATGTGCATTGAACTGGTCAGGGATGTTCTCAGAATCGTTTTTAAAAAATTAAGGGAAGAGAGTAGTCTATGAGTACTGAAATGATAGGGGTTGTCGGGATTTTATTGTTGTTTGTCTTCCTTGCCTTCAGGATGTATATCGGCGTGGCCATGGCCCTCATCGGATTTGTGGGCGTCAGCCTCATCGTCAACCTGGACGCCGGGTTGAATCTCCTGGGAATGTCTCCCTGGGCCGAAGGCTCATCCTATTCCATGAGCGTTATCCCGCTTTTTGTTCTTATGGGGCAGTTTGCCTTTGTTTCCGGTATCAGCCAGGATATTTACAAGGCTGTTCATAACTGGATGGGCCATTTGAGGGGCGGGCTGGCCATGGCCACCATCGTGGCCTGTTCCGGGTTTGCCGCCATCTGCGGGTCCTCTCTTGCCACCGGCGCCACCATGGCCAAGGTGGCGGTTCCTGAAATGAGAAAATACGGATACGACCTCAGACTTGCCACGGGCTGTGTCGCCGCCGGCGGCACCCTGGGCATCCTGATTCCGCCCAGCATCGGGTTCATCATTTATGGTCTCCTGACGGAAGAATCCATTGGAAAGCTTTTTATGGCCGGTATTTTTCCCGGGCTTCTGCTGGCCTCTCTTTTCATCCTGGCCATTTTTTTACAATGCCGTTTCCGACCTGAAATGGGCCCCAAGGCGGAACCCACTTCCTGGAAGACCAAATTCGCATCTTTATACGGCACCTGGCCCATGCTGTCCTTGTTTGTGCTGGTCATGGGCGGGATCTATTTCGGCATTTTTACACCCACCGAGGCCGCCGGAATGGGGGCCTTCGGCTCCTTTATCATCACCCTGGGAAAGAAAAAACTGAATTTTAAAACCTTTGTTGAAAGCCTTATCATCACGGGCAATATGACGGCCATGATTTTTCTGATCATCATCGGGGCCAATATTTTTTCCTCTTTTCTGGCCTTGACCCAGATCCCCTTTATGCTGGCCGATGCCATTGTAGCAGCGGCCCTTCCCCGAATGGCCGTGTTTTTCATGATCCTCGTGGTGTTTGTGTTCCTGGGCTGTGTCATGGACTGCTTCGCCATCATGATCCTCATGGTTCCCATCCTGTATCCCATTATGCAGGCCATGAATTTCAATACCATCTGGTTCGGCGTCATTATGGTCATCGTCCTCGAGATCGGGCTCATCACCCCGCCCGTGGGCCTGAATGTGTTTGTGATCAAGGGGGCCGTTCCGGATGTGCCCTTGACGACCATGTTTAAAGGGATCTGGCCCTTTTTGATCGCTGCATTGATATGCATCGGTATCCTCATCGCCTTCCCCCAGATTGCCCTGTACCTTCCCTCTAAGATGTAAGGCAAAAGGAAAGGCAGGGGTGCTGGGTTCAGGTCGGCGGCAATTTTAAAAATAACTAACGATAGAAATAAAAATCTTTCATATGATAGATTTTTTAACCATAAAGGATCTGCTTTTAACGGAAATAAAAAACATGAATTTTCAGGAGGTAGGATGTCTCAGATATCTAAGATAGGGGTGATCGGCGCCGGCCATATGGGCAGCGGGATCGCCCAGAAAATAGCCCAGGAAGGGATGAATGTCGTATTGGTCGATATTAAACCGGAATATGTGGAAAAGGGTCTGGCCGGCATTAAGAGCCTGCTGGAAGGCGGTATGAAACGGAAGATATTCACCCAGGACCAGGTGGATCAGACCCTGGGCCGTATTCAAGGCACAACGGATCTCAAGGCCGTTGCCGATGCAGACCTGGTCATTGAAGCGGTTTTTGAAGACCGGCAGGTGAAAACCCTATTGTTTCAGAACCTGGATCAGATCTGTGGTGAAAAAACCATTTTCGCCACCAACACATCCAGTTTTTATGTGGCTGAATTTGCGGCTAAAATCAAGCGTCCGGACCGGTTCATCGGCCTCCATTATTTTTTCCACCCGGCCAAGAACAAACTGCTGGAAATCATCCCCCATAACGGAACCAGCCCGGACACCGTTGAAAAAGCAAAGGATTTTGCCGCCCGTCACGGAAAGACCGCCATTGTGGTGAAAGATTCCCCCGGATTTGCCGTGAACCGGTTCTTTGTGCCCTCGTCCAATGAGGCGGCCCGGATGCTGGAAGAAGGCCTGGGAAATCTTCCCACCGTTGAAGAAGGCAGCAAGCGGGCCTTCGGCATCGGCATGGGCTCCTTTGAAATTTTAAATGTCACCGGGATTCCCCTGGCGGTTCACGCCTCCAAAAGCCTGGGAGATGAACTGGGCCTTTTTTACGGCACCCCGGACATCATGAAAATCCAGATGGACAAAAATGAAGACTGGGATCTCAAGGCCGGCGAAATCCAGGAAGAAAAAATCCAAGCCATTGTGGACCGGTTTTACGGCATCTGTCTGGGTGTGGCCGCCACCATCGTGGATGAAGGCGTCGCCACCATGGAAGATCTCAATCTCGGAGCCAAGATCGGCCTCAGATGGAGCAAGGGACCCTTTGAGATCATGAACCATATCGGCATCGACGAAACCTGCCGGGTGGTGGAGGCCATGACCAAAAAATACCCCGGCTTTAAAATGCCCAGAACCCTGCTGGAGCAGAAAAAACTCGGCAAGCCCTTTACCTTCAAGGTGGTGAATCTTGAAGTCAAAGAGGATACGGCCTGGATCACCATCAACCGGCCCGATGCCATGAATGCTTTGAATGAAGCGGTTGTGGAGCAGTTGACCCAGATATTCGACACGGCGGAAAAGGACCCCAGGGTCAAGTCCATGGTATTCCAGGGAGCCGGGAAAACCTTTGTGGCCGGGGCCGATATCCAGTTTTTTGTGGACCGGATCAAGGCCGGGAGGATTCAGGATATTGAAGCCTTCACGCGGAAGGGCCATGAATTGTTGCTGAAGATTGAAAACAGCCCCAAGAAGACCATTGCCCTGCTGGACGGCCTGTCCCTGGGCGGGGGCAGTGAACTGGCCCTTGCCTGCCAGTATATTGTCGCCACAAAGGCCGGGTCCATGGGATTTCCCGAAACCGGCATCGGTATTGTGCCGGGCCTCGGGGGCATGATCCGGATGGAGCGCCGGGTGGGTCTCCCCCTTGCCAAATACTATGTTTTCACGGGCCGGAGCCTGAGCGCCCAGGATGCCCTGGACCTTGGCATCGTCACTAAAATCGTGGAACCTTCCGCAGTGGGCCAAGCCGTACGGGAGATCACGGGCCTGGCCAAGGCGGATAAATATCAGAAGAGGTCCGTCCCTGAAAAATTCCAGGCCTTTGCCCAGGTCTTTACCGATGAAAACATTAATCTTCTATTTGCCGGAAAGCCCATGGCGGGCCTGCCGGAAAATCTGGCCGAGAAGATCCCGGCCATCCTGGGCAGCAAATCCATGGTCGCCCTGAAAATGGCCGACGATATCATGAACAAACAGGCGAAGATGTCCATCCCCGAAGCCGTTGAATGTGAGCTGGGGGTCCTGGACCGTCTTTTTTCCACCCATGACGCCTTTGAAGGCCTGTCCACCGTGGGCCGGAGAAAACCGGTGTTCAAGGGAGAATAAAGAGGGAAAAGAGCACAAATTTCATTTAAACAGATAAAAAAGGAAAATCCACCATGTATACAAAAGCATTTATTCCCTATAAAGGATATTACAGTACGCCTTTCTGCAAATGGCAGGGCAGCATGGCCAATGAAAACGCCATCTCCTTTGCCGCAGGCGTTTCAAAACAATGGTTCGCCTCAAAGAATTTTGATGTGAACCAACTGGATTATTGTATCTTCGGCAATACCATCGGCCAGCACCGCCAGTTCTATGCCTCGCCCTGGTCGGCTGCGCTTCTGGGAGCCAATTCCCTTCCCGCCATCGCCATCAGCCAGGCCTGCACCACCGGGGCCACCTGTATCAACCTGGCGGCCATGGGCATTGAAAGCGGTCTCTATGAAACCCCCTATGTCCTGACAACGGACCGGACCTCCAACGGGCCCCATACCATCTGGCCCAATCCCAACGGCCCCGGCGGAGAGGTCATTTCGGAAAACTGGAACATGGACAATTTTAACGCCGATCCCAATACCGGCAAAAAAATGGTGGAAACGGCTGAAAATGTTGCCCGGGAAAACGGGTTCACCAAAGAGCAGTGCGACGAGCTGGTGCTGCGGCGGTATGAGCAATACCTCATGGGTACGGAAAACGACCGGGCCTTCCAGAAACGGTATATGGTTCCGGCCGAACTGAAAATTTCAAAAAAGAAAACCATTCTTGTGGACAAAGATGAAGGTATCATGGCTTCCACCAAAGAAGGGCTTGCTGCCTTGAAACCGACCATTCCGGGCGGTGTCCTGAGCTTTGGCGCCCAGACCCATCCGGCCGATGGTAATGCCGGGGTCCTTGTCACCACGGCCCAAAAAGCCAAGGAATGGAGTGCGGACCCCAAGGTCACCATCCAGATTGTGGCCTACGGCTATGCCCGGGAACGCAAAGGCTATATGCCGGCAGCCCCGGTCCCGGCCACCCGCATGGCCCTGAAAAATGCCGGGTTAACCATTAAGGATATCCGTGTGATTAAAACCCATAACCCCTTCATTGTGAATGATCTGTTTCTTTCAAAGGAAATGGGGGTGGATGCCTTTGGATTCAACAATTACGGGTCTTCATTGATTTTCGGTCATCCCCAGGGCCCGACGGCCACCCGGCTCATCATCGAAGGTATAGAAGAGACGGTCATGGCCGGCGGCGGTTATTGTTTATGGACCGGTTGTGCAGCCGGTGACTGCGGCGCCGCCTTGATCCTGAAAATATCATAAGGCAGAACCCATCATAAGGATGAATACAAAAACATGCGGAAATCCCAGGGGCCTAAGAACCGGGGATTTCCGCATGTTTTATTTCCGCCTGAAGATTAGAAACTGAAGATTAGAAATGGTTATGCCGGTTCCGGGGAAGAAATTTTTCCTTTATTGGTGAGGCCGAAAAGAAAGGTTTCAAATATTTTCAGGGCCAGGTTTTCGGGTTTGATCTCTCCTTTGGGGTCATACCACCGGTAGATCCAGCCGCACATCCCCACCAGGCAGTGGGCATCAATGGCGATATTCTCCGTAGACAGCCCTTTTTGCACGCAATAGGCTTCAATGGCCTGTCTCCAAAAAGAAAGATAGGCCCGTTGCTTTTCCTTGACCTGTTCATACCATTCTTGGGTCAGACAGTCGTCGTCACTCAAAATTAATTTGGTCCGGTATTTGTCGTTGCAAAAGGTATCCACCTGGTATTGGATGTATTTCTTGATCAGATCCGTGGGATCAAGGTCCTGGGCAGGTATTTTCCGGATGCCCGAGATCATGTCATCCATATGGCTGTCCAGGATCTGAAACAAAAGTTCTTCCTTGCTTTTGAAATAATAGTAGAGGCCGGCCGTCGTCATCTCCGTTGCTCTGGCAATATCCCGGATGGTGGTCTTGTCATAGCCCTTCTGCCAAAGGGTCTTTGTGGCGATCCGGTAGATTTCTTTTTTGCGGCGTTCCTGTTCTTTAAGTTTATAGTTTTTCATAAGGCCCATAGTATAATAAAAATTATGACTTTGACAAGCGTTTGATAGATTTTTTTATCATTTGTCCGATAAATTGATCAAGAATAAAGTGACAACTGTTTGAATGGTTTCTAAAAGATATAAGGGACTTTCAGATTATAGGATTTATAGACCACAAAGGTTTCCACGGACCGAACCCCTTCCACTTTTGAGATTTCTTCGGTGTAAAATTCAAGCAGGCCGAACCCCCGCTTGAACAGAACCAGGACGATGAGATCAAAGCGTCCGGTGACAACACTGACGGAAATCACCCCTTTGAGCTTGCTGATCTCTTCCCCTTTTTCAACCAGGTTCATTTCCGAAAGCTTGATCCCGATGATGACCACACGGTGACCCGGCAGTTTGGCCGGATCCACCAGGCCGCAGATGTCGAGAATCCCCTCATTCTGGAGGTTGTTCACCCTTGACCGGACTGTGTTTTCCGTAATAGAGAGTTTATCGGCAATTCTTTTAAAGGACATTTTTCCGTTCTTTAATTCTCTTATGATATCAATATTGGTGTCATCTATTTTCATGATGTCCTCATTTTTTATCTTAAATTAACCCCAGTTGTAACTTTTAATAATAAATACGTGATGATAAGATAAAAATCAAAGTTTATTTATGGAAGTTCTAGAATTCTTTCAATAGATTTGATCTAAATCAATTATTTACTCTTCTGTATAGCATATTCTGCGTGATACATACCGGTAAAATACCCGGGACTTGCTTTCTTTAAGGGAGGAAACATGAAAATCAGTTCATTCAATGAATGCGCCCTGACCATGACGGACGAGGATATTGTGGGGGCCATGAAAAAAATTCCCGGCTACCTGGACATCACCCCTTCCGATTTCATGGAGGTGTACCGGGTGGCCTTTGATCATGCCCTGTCCCGTCTGAAGACGGCCGTCCGGGCGGAAGAGATCATGACCCGGCCGGTCATCTTTGTCCACGAACACAGCCCCCTGCCCGAGGTGGTGAAAACAATGGCCGAACACGGGATTTCCGGTGTTCCCGTATTAAAGGCGGATGGTGCTCTTTCCGGCGTGATTTCGGAAAAGGATGTGCTGCGCAGGATGACCGGTGACAGGAGCCTGTCGTTCATGCGAATGGTCCTCCTATGCCTTGAAAACAGCGGGTGTATGGCCAGGAATCTTAAAAAACTGACTGCAGCCGACATCATGACCTCTCCGCCGGTGACGGTAACGGGCCAGAGCCCGGTTTTTGAAATTGCCGACATCCTGGACCGGATGAATATCAACCGGGTGCCGGTGGTGGACAAAGATCTCAAGATAGTGGGCATCATTGCCCGGTCCGATATTGTGAAAACCATGTGCTGACCTCCCGGGGAAAGGAATAATAATGAAATATTTTCAGAAAATGAAGGGCGGCAGCTCCTGCCCGCCGGGGGTCCATGCTTCAGAAATCATCTGGTCGTGGATGGGCTCTTTTTTGGGCATTACCGCAGTGGCAGTAATGCACTTCAATCTTTTTTCCCAGGGAGATCTGACCTTTATCGTCGGGTCCTTTGGCGCATCCGCGGTGCTGATTTACGGCGCCGTCAGAAGCCCCCTGGCCCAGCCCAGGAATCTCCTGGGCGGACATATTTTTTCAGCGGTCATCGGGGTGGCATCCTATCAATTGTTCCATGCCTTTCCCTGGTTTGCCGCCGCCTTTGCCGTTGCCACGGCCATTGCCGTCATGCATGCCACCCGCACCCTTCATCCGCCCGGCGGGGCCACGGCCCTCATCGCCGTCATCGGGGGGGACAGCATCCATGACCTGGGATTTTTGTATGTTCTTCTGCCCGTGGCCACCGGTGCCGTCATCATGCTGATCGTGGCCCTGATGGTCAATAATCTGGCCGGGTCCAGGAAATATCCTGAATTCTGGTTCTGATCCAAACAAAAGGAGGGAAATGATGGGCGTCACACAAACTCTGATCCAAGAACACCAATTGATTCTCAGGGTCCTCGGTCTTCTCCGGAGGGCAAGAAAAAGGATGGAAAACGGAAAAAAGGTTCCCACGGCCTTTTTTGAACCGGCCATGGATTTCTGTTCCGGTTTTGCCGACCAGTTTCATCATTTTAAAGAAGAATTCCTTCTGTTCGGCCTTCTTTCCCATAAACGTCAGGGAGAGCTGGATTCCGCCATGGGAGCCTTGCGCTACCAGCATGAATGCTGCCGACAGAGCATTGCCGGGATCAGGCAGGCCCTGGCCGGCTACAGGGAAAATGAGGCCCTGGCCCCCAGTTTTCTGCTTGAAAACCTGGCCGTTTATGTCTCTTTCCTGCAGCGCCACATCCATGAAGAGGATAAGGTCTTTTTCCCCCTGGCGGAAAAGGTTCTTCTGCCCTTCGAAAAAACGGCTCTGGCCCGGCAGTTTGAGGAGGAGGAAGAGCAGCAGGGCGGCCGGAGGGCCGTGTTTGAAAAATATGAAACCCTTGCAGATGACCTCTGCCGGATTTTTCCGCCGGGATAGGCTGGCCCATGCCAAAGAAAAAAAACTGTTGGGAATATATGCAGTGCGGTCGGGAGCCCGGCGGCCTGAATGCCGAAAAAGCCGGGGTCTGCCCGGCAGCCGTGGACACCACCCATGACGGCATCAATTTCGGGTCCTGCGGGGGCCGGTTCTGCTGGGCCGTGGCCGGAACCCTCTGCAGCGGAAAGGTTCAGGGAAGTTTTGCGGAAAAACGGGAATCCTGCACCCAATGCCCGTTTTACAAACAGGTCAGGGCCGAAGAAGGCAGTCTCAACATCCGGACAAAATTTCTGAGATTTGTCCGGCCCTATTCAAAATCTTCTTTTTTCAGGAACCTGACTCCTGAACGAATCAGACAGGGGACCCGCTTTGTCCTCCAGGGGTGTCCCGCCGAGACCGCCTGCATCATCCAGCAGGGCTCCTGTATTTTACTGGTGGAAAAAAAGGGAGCGCTTTATCCGGTGGGCCATCGCGGGGAAGGGGATATCGTGGGCATGATTTCCCTTCTGACCGGGGAACCGTCCGGGTTCCATGTGGAGGCGGAAACCGATATGGATGTCTGGCTGATCCGCAAAAAAGACATTGACCTCATGCCGGACCAGGACCCGGAACTGTTTGCCTTTCTGACCGAACTGACGGCCGACCGGCTGGACCGCAAAGGCCCCATGGCCGAACGGACCATCGGTAAATATCTCATTACCGACATCCTGGGAAAGGGGGGATACAGCATTGTCTACAGGGGGTTTCATTCTGAACTGGAGCGGCCCGTGGCCGTTAAAATGATGCGCCATCATTTTTCCATGCAGCCGGAATTCATGCGCAATTTTCAAAATGAAGCCAAAATCATTGCAGGATTGAACCATGAAAATATTATCCGCGTCTTTGACATTGAATCCAGGTTTAAAACGGTTTTTATCATCTATGAATTTCTCGAAGGAGAGCCTTTGGCCGATCTCATCCGCCGGCTCAAACAGATACCGCCCCGCCTGGCCCTGACCTATCTTTTCCAGATGGTGTCGGCCCTGGCCTATGCGGCAGAAAAAGGACTGGTGCACCGGGATATCAATCCGTCCAATGTGATTGTTCTGCCAAATGACCGCATCAAACTCATTGATTTCGGGTTGGCCGGTCCCATTGAAACCGATGATTTCCAGCCGGAGGGGAATTTTCATTATCTGGCCCCGGAACTCATGGACGGTGAACCCGCTGATTTCAGGACCGATATTTTTTCCCTGGGCCTGACTGCCTTTCATATGGTCTCGGGCCGGCTTCCCTTTTTATCGGAAGGTCCCGCAGAACGGATGAAAATGATGCGGACCCTTGCCATTCCTGACCCTGGAAAACAGGTGGAAGATCTTCCGGAAATCCTCCGGCAATTTATTTTAACGGCCTGTTCCCGGGACCCGGACCAGCGGTTTCAAACTCCGAAACAGGCCCAGGCCTTTTTGTACAATGGGATACCGGTGAAGGAAATGCATCCGGTCCTGCCCAACAGAACCCTTACCCGGACCCTGACCTTTGACATCGGGCCGGGCCGGGAAGAGGAATTTTCAAAGCTCATCCATGAACTGGAGGGAAAGCTGGCAAAAATCGACAGCAGAATCCGGAAATCTAAGAAAGGATAATTCATCATCAAAAATCAGAAAATCTCTCCCTGGGACAGGAAACAGGATCATCCATTTCCGGGGGAAAAAATATGAGACCGTGCTCCTATCCGGCATGTTGCCTGGTCATCACGTCCAATACCCTGTGCATGAGATTGTTGATGCCGGGGAAATCCGCCTCGGCCAGCATCTTTGTTTCGGACTGAACGTATGCTGAGCCGTCAAGCTCATCCCCGCAATTTATAATCAGGTTTTGGACCGTTTGCAGGGTGGATTCCAGATGAAACTGGAATCCGATGACCCGGTTTTCAAAAATAAAGCCCTGGTTTGCACAGGCCTCGCTTTTGGCAATGTGCACGGCCCCTTTGGGAATATCAAAGGTATCGCCGTGCCAGTGAAAGACCCGGGTGCGCCGGGGAAAGACTCCGGATAAAAGGGTAGTCCGGATATCCCGGGTGGTTTCAATGTCAAACCAGCCGATTTCCCTGTGTTGATTTCGATGGACCCGGCTTCCCAAAACCTGGGCGATCAACTGGGCGCCAAGGCAGATGCCCAGGACGGGTTTATGGTGCCGGACCGCCGCTTCAATGAGCTTTTTTTCGTGGGTCAGCCACGGATACACCGCCTCGTCATTGACTCCCATGGGGCCGCCCATGACGATGAGCCAATCCAGGTTGTGAATAGATGGAAGCTCATGGGGCCCGTAAAATTTTGTGCTTGTCAGGGTGTGGCCGCCGCCGGCCAAAACCGGTTCCATCATTCCCAGATCTTCAAAGGGGACATGTTGCAGATAATGAATTTTCATCAGGGTTTCCTTTAGTTTAATTTATATTTTTCCCTTAAGGATTCCGACAGCGCCTTTGTCACCTGAAAGGCTTTTTCAACGGTCTTATACCCGTCTTCATTCACCAGGCAACAGGTGGCCGGAGAGATCAACCCCTGCTCCAGGATCTGATCCATTGGAATTCCTTTCTTATCCAGTGCCTTCCACAGGGTTTCGAGCCGGAAGGCCAACAACCCCAGGTTTTCTTTTCCAAAGGCTTGAAAGCCTGTGGGAATGATCCCCCAAACCAGGGTGCCTCCCCTGTCGAGAAATTTTTTGATCGAATTGACCGATAACCCGAAAATGTCAGCATTTGAATGAACGTCCAGGGACAGGATGTCCATATCCAGGTTTAAAAGGAAATCCCAGTCCGGGTTCCCGCACAGGTGGATTCCCTTCGGGCCTTCAATCCTTGAGAAAAATTCGTCCAGGTCCTGTTTCGCCTTTTGATCGCTGTAACCGGACAGGGCGGAAAAGATAAACTGCATGCCCGGTTCATCGATGAACATGAAGGCGTTGCCGTTTTTTTGCTTCAGCTTTTCCAATTGGATATTGATCCGTTTGGCCATGAATTCAAACATGAAGGGGCGGACATTGTCATCAAAGAGAAGGGGCCGTTTGTCCTGGTCCAGGATATTGAAACCAAAGCTGACGGGCCCCTCCAGTTGCCCCCGGATGGCCGGCCGGCCGGACAGGTCCATGCCGAGAAAGCGATGGTATACAGATGAATAGACGGGGCTGATGTCAAAATAGTCAGGATCATCAAAATGGGCCATGACCTCTTCAAATTCAGAGATAAATTTGTCCATGGAAAACCGCACTGTTCTTTTATCCATATCCAGGAGGATCCCTGGAAAATGTTCGGCCGCCTGGACATACATATCTTCATAATAGCTGTAATTGGGCAGTTGGGGCCAAAAGGGGATATCAAGGCTCAGGGCTGTTTCCAAAGCTTTATCCACATTGGTATGCGGCATGACGGCCATGGCGGTGGTTAAAAGGTTACCCGGAATCGGCATGTTGTTAATCTCCCTTCCCTTGTTGCGGATCATTTTTGCGGGCTTCTTGCAGCCGTTTCATCATGAGTGCCATCCTTTGCATTTTTTCAGGGTCAATTCCATCCATTCGATCCATGGAATTGACTTCCCGGTTCATGGAAACGGCATGGCTTATATACGCCTGAACCGGAATTTCATTCTGCCATTTACCCGTCACGATGGCAAGGGTAATGCCGCTGCTGAAAAACAGGATCCACCCCAGGGCCATAACGGCCGCCGGCAAAGAGGATCTGCCGGCGCAACCTGTAAATTTGAGGGCCTTTTTTTCCGGGCAGCTTTCAATACAGGTCAGGCAGGCAGAACATTCAAGGGAATGGACAACGGTCTTCTGTTGGATGGGGATCATCCCCGGGCAATTTTTTTCACATCTGCCGCAGCCGGTGCAATGGGAAGGGTCCCGGCGGATTTTGCCCAGGCCGGCAAGCCCGATGATTCCCAATAAAGCGCCGTAGGGACACAGATACCTGCACCAGAAATGCCGGAAAAGGATGGACAATGCAACCAGGGACATCAGAACGGTAAAGGCGGTTGCAGACATCCGGGTAAAGAATTTGAGCATGTGGATGTCAGCAAACCGGTTGTAAGGGCTTTGGATGAATTGTTCAATGCCGTCCATGGGCATCTTATAAAAAATTTGGTACATGAAGAACCCGGCGATCACATATTTCAAGGCGCGTAACAGGATATCGGCAACGGCCGGCATTTGAAAATGCTTTTGAAACAGGGGCCTTCGGCCCCTGTACACATATTCCGACAGGGTTCCGACGGGGCAGACCCAACTGCAAAATCCTTTTTTGACCAAAACCGCCGTAAAGCTGATCATCAGAAAAAGAACCAGCCCGGAAGGGTGTATCCTGTTGATCGTTCCTGTGTACAGGAGGTGTTTCAGACTCACCAGGGCGCCGATGGGCAAAAAAGCCTCTACTCCGGCAGGCCTTTCAAAATACGGGGTCACCCCTTTTTCAATGCAGGAAACAAACAGGTAAAATCTGGCCCCGATAAAAACCACCACGAGTAAAAACAGGATTTGAACCCATGGTCTTGCCTGAATAGGATATGGTTTCATTCATTGCTTCCCTGTAAATAGGTCATGCCGATATCCATATCCCGTTGGGAACCAAAAGGAATTGATTTAGATCAATTCCATGGACAAAAATGCCGGCCAATGATCAAATTTCTTTTGTTTAGGAAAAGAATTATTTATACTCAGGGCATTGGTTCTCAATCTGCTGCGCTCATCAAAACAGGAATAATTTTCAACGCATTGCCTTGAGATAAGGACCCGGTTTGAAAGCATGATCGGCCAGTCCAGGGCCATGCAAAGATGATTCGGGTATGATTAAAACAGGACTTGACTTTAAAGGGAAATAGATGTTAATTGATAATCATTATTGTTTATCATAAAGGAACGGCAATTGGCAGACCATCAAAAAAGATTTGACACCATCCTCCGGAAATTAAGGGATAACGGCCACAAGATGACGCCCCAGCGGCTGGCTATTGTCAAAATTCTGGCCAGGAGCGAGGGCCATCCCAGTGTTGAGGATATTCATGCCCGGATCAAAAAAGATTTTCCGACCATGAGTCTTGCCACGGTATACAGAAATATTATATTAATTAAATCACTTGATGAACTGCTTGAACTGGGATTCCCGGACGGAAGCAACCGGTATGATGGGAATAAGCCTTATCCCCATCCCCACATCATCTGCGTCAAGTGCAAAAAGATTCTCGACCTGGATCTGGATAGTCTGGATGAAATGCAACATGAAATTGCCGAAGAAACGGATTTTAAAATTTTGAATCACCGATTGGACTTTTTCGGTATTTGCAGCAATTGCTCGGCAGAAAAAGATTAATATATTTTTTTGCCTTCAGTTGATAACGTTTATCATATAGTATTTTATTTCCACAACCCATAGCATGAGGAGGTTCATATGTCCAATGAAAGCAGCCAATGCCCGGTAACCGGCAAAATCCACAAACCCACGGCCGACAGCGGCACCTCAAACCGTGACTGGTGGCCGAATCAGTTAAACCTCAAGATTCTTCACCAGAATCCGCCCAAGGGCAATCCCATGGGCGAGACGTTCAACTATGCCGAGGAATTCAAGAAACTTGACCTTACAGCCCTTAAAAAGGACCTTTATGCTCTGATGACCGATTCCCAGGACTGGTGGCCGGCGGATTACGGCCATTATGGACCCTTGTTCATCCGCATGGCCTGGCACAGTGCAGGGACCTACCGGACCGGTGACGGCCGGGGCGGCGCAGGGAACGGCACCCAGCGGTTTGCCCCCCTCAACAGTTGGCCCGACAATGTGAATCTTGACAAGGCGCGGCGTCTGCTGTGGCCGGTCAAGCAGAAATACGGCAACAAGATCTCCTGGGCCGACCTCATGATCCTGGCCGGTAATTGCGCCCTTGAGTCCATGGGGTTCAAGACCTTTGGCTTTGGCGGCGGCCGGGAAGACGTCTGGGAGCCGGAGGAAGACATCTACTGGGGCGCCGAGAGCGAGTGGCTGGGCGACAAACGCTATTCCGGTGAACGGGATCTGGAAAACCCGCTTGCTGCGGTCCAGATGGGTCTGATCTATGTGAACCCGGAAGGCCCCAACGGCAATCCGGACCCCGTGGCCTCGGGCAGGGACATCCGCGAGACCTTTGCGCGCATGGCCATGAATGACGAGGAGACCGTTGCCCTGGTTGCCGGAGGGCATACCTTCGGCAAATGCCACGGCGCAGGCCCTGCAACCCATGTGGGTCCCGAACCCGAAGCCGCTCCCATTGAAGAAATGGGCCTGGGCTGGAAGAGCAGCTTCGGCACCGGCAAGGGCAGAGACGCCATCGGCAGCGGTATCGAGGGCGCCTGGACCCCGACCCCGATCCAGTGGAACAATGCCTATTTCGATACCCTGTTCGGCTACGAGTGGAAAAAGGTGAAAAGCCCTGCCGGAGCCTGGCAGTGGATTCCGACGGACCCGGCCGCCGCCGACACGGTGCCCGATGCCGAGGATCCGTCCAAACGGCATGCGCCCATGATGACCACGGCAGACCTTGCTCTCCGGTTTGACCCCATCTATGAGCCCATTTCCCGGCGGTTCCACAAAAACCCGGAGGCCTTGCAAGAGGCCTTTGCCCGGGCCTGGTTCAAGCTGACCCACCGTGACATGGGTCCCCGGTCGCGCTATCTCGGCCCGGAAGTCCCCAAAGAAGACCTCATCTGGCAGGACCCGGTGCCCCCGGTGGATCATGAGTTGATCGACGCCCGGGATATTGCCGCCCTCAAGGCCAAGATCCTGGCTTCCGGACTCTCCGTCTCCCAACTGGTCTCCACGGCCTGGGCCTCGGCATCCACCTTCCGCGGTTCCGACAAGCGCGGAGGGGCCAACGGGGCCCGTATCCGCCTTGCCCCCCAGAAAGACTGGGCCGTGAACCAGGCGGCCGGGCCTGTGCTGAAAACCCTTGCGGAAATCCAGGCCGCGTTCAACAGCGCCCAGTCCGGCAAAAAAAAGGTGTCCCTGGCCGACCTCATCGTTCTGGGCGGCTGCGCAGGCGTTGAGCAGGCGGTAAAGAATGCCGGCCATGATATCACTGTTCCGTTCACGCCGGGCCGCACGGATGCGTCCCAGGAGCAGACTGATCCTGAATCCTTTGCCGTACTCGAACCGGGTGCGGACGGGTTCCGCAATTTCCTTAAAACCAAATACACGGTTCCGGCGGAGAAGCTGCTGGTGGATCGGGCCCAGCTTTTGACCCTGACCGCCCCCGAGATGACGGTTCTCTTAGGCGGTATGCGCGTCCTGAATACCAACGTGGGGCAGTCACCCCACGGCGTTTTCACCCGACGGCCGGAAACCCTCACCACTGATTTTTTTGTGAATCTGCTGGACATGGGCACGGTCTGGAAGGCAAAAGACGAGGACGTGTTCGAGGGGCGTGACCGCGCCACAGGCGAACTTAAATGGACCGGCACCCGTGTGGATCTCGTCTTTGGTTCCAACTCCCAACTGCGGGCCCTGGCCGAAGTCTATGGGAGCAAGGACTCCCAGGAGAAATTCCTGCAGGATTTTGCAGCAGCATGGAACAAGGTGATGAACCTTGACCGCTTTGACCTGGCCTGATGGCAGCCGATAAACGGCTCCGGGGGCTTTTGTAATCTGTTCCGAACCGGGAGCCGTCAGTCTAACAATCAATGGGGGCGGCGTTTCAATGGAATCTGAAACGCCGCTCTTTTTTTGGGACCCCGGCGGTCCGAGAGGAATGGGATCATGATTATTGTGAAGGCTCTGCCGGTCCTGTATGGCCGGCGTGTGGTTCCTCGGCAGGTGCCCCGGCTTTTTCCTGAAAATAGTAGTCGTAACGGGACAGGATGTCCTTTGTGAAGGTCCAGGCCTCGTTATAGGTCAGCCCGCTGTCCTCCGGAATGATGACCTTGACGTAAAGCTGATCCTGCCATTTTTGACGGAGCGCCCCGAGCTGCTGGTGGAGCTGGTCCATGGTCAGGGTTTCGATCCGTTCCGTGTCAATCCCCTTGAACCCGATGCGGAAATTTCCGCCCGTGCGCTGGTAAACAACCGTTGCCACCTTTTTCCCGGCCGGGCTTCGGGCCGGCTGGATGAGCCGGATGTATTTTTCCTCAAGGGCGGAAAAATCCTGCCGCTGTTTGGCCAGGGACATCTCCAGGTTTTGTTTTTCACCGCCCAGGGCAAGGATGACCGTTTCTTTCTCCTTGAGCTGGTTCAACAGGGCCAGCACCTTGCGGTTATAGTCTTCTATTTCCCTGGCCTTGTCGCTGGAAAGGGCGGCAAGCCTTTTTTCCGACGCCGCCTGGATCTCGGCGATGCGGACCTCATACTGCCGGGCCAGCTCAGTTGATTTTTTTTCAAAGGCTGCCGCCTCTTCCCTGGCTGCAGCGACCCCGGCCTGAAGCCCTTTGATATCGCTTTTCAATTCAGCGCTCTCTTTTTCAACCGCGGCAATCCTTGCCATTTTACCTTCAAGATCCTGCTGCAGCAGACTGATCTCGTCTTCGCGCAACAGAAGGGTCATCTGTTTTTGACTGAGTTTTTCTTCCAGATCGGCCAGGATGATTTTCAATTCGGCCTGGGCTTTTTCTTTGTCGTGCAGCAGGCTCTGGACCTGTTTTTTCTGATTTTCACTGGTCAACAGGGCCTGGGCCAGGGTGGTATTCTTGATGATGACCACAATCATGGTGAGCATGAAAATCATGAGCACCACGGTCATGATGTCTGTAAAACTGGGCCAGAGGGTTATTTCACCCTGGCGATCGCCGGAGTTGACCCGCAGATCAGTGAATGTATCAAACCGGTGCATTCAAATCCCCCTCCCTCATGCTTCGGGTTTAAGGCGGAACCCTTCGGCCATCACATCCTGCAACCGCTCCAGGCCTTTGATCACCTTGCCGGTGCCGGCCAGTTGACTGTCCTGGCGGGCTATCAGGGCGTCCAGTTTTTCCAGGTGGCTTTCATTGTGGGTGGTAAGGCCGGCCAGGGTGTTAAGGATAACGGTCGTTCCTTTCTGCACCTCGATGATGAGGGCCTTCAACTGGCCGATGAGCTGGGCGGTCTGATGGTTGACGGTTTCGGCGTCAAAGGCGAACCTGGGGATGATATGGATCAGCACCGTCTTTTCAACGGCACTGAACACATGGGTCTGGACATCGGCGAGTTTGCCGTAGAAATAGGAATAGATGAAAAAGCAGGTAATGGCTGTGGCAGTGGTTGTCAGAGCGGTGTTCATGCCGGAGAGCATGATGGCCATGCCTTCAGTGGGCACGGCAGACCCCAGGGTGCGGCCGGCGCCGACCAGGGCAAAAATCAATGAAACAATGGTGCCGAAAACGCCGGTGAGGATCAGAACATTATTGACAAACCTGGGAAAGGAAGACCAGGCGCTCTGTTCGGCCATCATGATGGCGGACAGGGCCCCCTGGTGGATGGGAACACGCCGGTCAAACAATTCCTGTATCTCTGCATAGCGCCGGGCAATAATGGACCGGGGTGCTGCTGCATTGCCCCAATCTTCGGCAGGGCTGCCGGTCTGGATGCAGCGGATGAATTTGTCCACCTGTTTTTCCTCAAAGTCATATCGTCCAAAGGCATGGAACAGGCGCCAGATCCCCACTGCGAACAGAACCGCGATGGCGCCGTTGAGCACCATGTTTTTTAAATCGGTCAGATAGATGTCCCGGACAAGATCCCATCGCTGAAAACAGACAGCGGCAACGGCGGCAATACCGATGACCAGCAAGGCCAGCAACCGGGTCCGGCAGGTCTGACCCTGGGTCTGAAAGGTTCTCATGGTTCCCTCCCTTTACGGCTGATTTTCTGCTTAATCCTAGGATAGGAAGGAACCTGCCCTTTGTCAAGAAAAGCTGGAAAAATCAGAGACTTGCTTTTTATCTGGTGGGAGAGCCGAAGGCTGCGGGTTATTCAGGCAGGATGCAGACGTCTGAATCGCAGGGACAGGCGCCGTCAATCTCGCAGGCAAGAACGATTCCGGAGGCCTGTTCAAAAATGACAGGCTTGATGGGCTTGAATGAAAACAAAGGCCGCATCCTTAGGATCGTCTCAAGACCCGGGATATTTTCAAGCCCTTCGGCAGTCACCTTTCCGGTGTCTCCGGATATGATTTCCGCATCTTCTCCATTGGTTACCACCACAACAGGGACCTGGTAAGGCAGGACGATCCTGGACAGGGCCAGGGTGGAAAGCCTTCGGGTGACCAGGGAGCCTGGTCCGTATTTGACCAGCATGACGGCATGCCCGCCATCGTGGACCAGGAAATCAACCTTGAGCCGCCCTTTTTTGCCTTTGACGGCAACCTCAAGATCAATGCCGGCTTTGATGTCCTTTTTATCAAACCCTTTGCCTGAAACCAGAAGGCGGGCGATTTTCTGGCGGTACCGTTCGTCATGGGTATCGGGAATTTCCCGGCCGGTCAGGAAATCCTTGAGTGTGCCCATGACCAGATGATGCGGGTTGGAAAGTTCTGACATCAAAGCCTCCTTTATCAGTTAGAAGCAGAGCTTCTCAATAGTATCGCAGATTGGCATGATTTCAGCCATGTCCGGGTCCAGGGCCCGGCCCTTTAGATTGTTCAGGAAGATGGACCTGCTGTCAGGCAGTTTCCCGATAATTTTCAATCCCTCAAGGGCGGCCACAATTTCGGATTCGATTTCCGGGGTGACCCGGTTCAGCACCACAGACACGCCCAGGCCGGCCTCCCTGGCCAGGGCATCCACTTTTCGGACCATCATGAGGGACTCATAGGACGGATCAGCAACACACAGGACATGATCACAGCATCCGTCCAGGCTTCTGCCGAAATGCTCTACGCCTGCCGCCGTATCCACAATCACCAGGTCTTGGGTATCAATGGAAAGGGATGAAAACAGGAGCCTGAAAAGATTTCCCATGGGGCAGGCACAGCCTTCCCCGAAATGGTGGATCTTGCCCAGGGACAGGACCCTGAGCCTGCCGGAAACAGCCAGACACTCGCCGGGAAGGTCTCCCGCCCTCAGGTTTTCCGGAAAAACAGGGGTCTGTGCGCCGAATCCGGCCCCGGCAGCCTTTGTCTTTTCCCGGAACCCTTTTTTCCCACCCAGGTATTCCATGAGCGGCAAAGGAAGCTCAAGGCCGAGCATGCGGTAGAGCCCGATATTGGATTCGTCCGCATCCACCAGGAAGACGGATCTTCCCCTTTTTTCCATATTGGCGGCCAGCAGGGCCGCCACGGTACTCTTGCCGCTGCCGCCCTTTCCGCAGATCAGAAATTTCATATTACGGAGATATTCCTTGCTGTTCAATCGGTTATCTCTACTCCGGGACAGGCCCTTTCCCGTCCGGGTCATGCTTCAAGTATATCACAGGTTCCCTGATTTTTCTATTGATTCCCTTTAATGATTAAAATATTACCGGTTGCCTGGTATTCTGCCTGTGACAGGACACATTAGTTGGTTTTTTCATTTAAAAACTTTTTAATTCAATTCAGTCATAGCAAGAGAACGTCATGGTTTTGAGGTGAGCGAAGCGAGTCCTTCAACAGCCACTTGTTACGTATTTAAACGATTTTCTATGTTTTGCCGATCGCTTTCATATGATTTGAATTGATGAACAGTTTCAATACGCATCGTCTGGTTTTTCAATTCTACAAACTCAATCTCCCCTCCGATGCCGACCCGTTTTTCTATAGGCATCTGACGATCTTGGCGCTGTTGCTCCATAACAATTTCAATTAAAAAATCGGGGAATTCAATATTATCGCATTGTCTTATTTGAACCTGAGGCTTAAAACCTAAAGCATATTGAAGCCTTTCCGACTGAAAATCAGATGTTGAGCGATAAGCATAGCCCAAATATTTTGCCTCTTCTGGTGAATAACCAAAGTGGTAAATCGTCGTGGTAAATTCGCCCAAGCCGCCAGCGGCAAGAGAAATAGCCTGCAAAACACTTGGTGTAATAGTGTTAAGATCGTCAATGCCCTCAAAACTTGTTATCGAAGAAACATAATTAAACCATCCATTAACAAAATTTGATAGACCTGTGCCTGCGATCAGTAGCTTTTGTTTTTGTAGAGGCAAAAATTTACGTTGAAAACACAAAGGCATTTTATCCTCGGAACTCACAACAAGAGTATCCATTGCGATGCATACTTGATCTGGCTGGAGCATATAAACTAGAGCAGTCATTTTATTCCTCGCATAAAAAGTTACTGTGTGGTTCCGTATTCCAATGAAATTAATAATATCCAATAAAGATAATCCCTTGTCCTGAATAGAAAATTTCATATCATTGTTCTCATCGGTATGCAAAGTTTAAATTCAATTTGCTGCATGCTTAAAATAGCATGCTTGTCAGCCCATTCAAACAATTCTCCATGAAACCGATAGGATTACAGCAGGGTGGAAACAACAAGGGCTGTGTTACGGGAAAATTCACCCGGCCGGACAGGGTTTAAAAAAATGCAGGTCTGCCATCAAATTTCTTTTGTTTAGGAAAAGAATTATTTATACTCTGAACCATCTGCTCTCAATTCGCTGCTCTGATGACAAAACAAATTCCCAAGGTATTGTCGATAAGGAGATCGGTATGGCACAGACCCGAATTCTGATCGTGGATGATGAGCTGGTCATCCGTGAATCCCTTGCCGGGTGGCTGAAAAGGGACGGCTATGAGGTCGGCACCGTGGCCGGCGGGGAAGAAGCCCTGGACCTGTTAAAACAGAAGGGCTTTGATATCCTGCTACTGGACATTCAACTGGACGGCATGAGCGGTATGGAGGTGCTTTCCCGCGTCAAGGAAGAATACCCGGATATCGATGTGGTCATGATCACGGCCTTCGGGTCTGTCCAGTCCGCGGTCCAGGCCATGAAATCCCATGCCTTTGACTATCTGTTAAAGCCCTTTGACCCGGATGAACTGGGGGTCATGATCAAAAAGCTGGTCCAGCACCGGGCCCAGAAGCAGGAAAATATATTTTTAAAGGAAGAATATGAGACAAGGACCCGGTTTGAAAGCATGATCGGCCAGTCCAGGGCCATGCAGGATATTTTCAAGCTCATTGAGGATATCCGGGAGGTGCCCTCATCGGTTCTCATCACCGGCGAAACCGGGACCGGAAAGGGCTTGGCAGCCAAGGCCATCCATTCCAATTCCAGATTCAGGAACGGCCCCTTTGTCAGCGTCAACTGCGGCGCCATTCCGAAACATATCATGGAAAGCGAGCTCTTCGGTCACCGGAAAGGCGCCTTCACCGATGCCAAGGAAACCCGGAAGGGAAGGCTGGAGATGGCTTCCGGCGGGACCCTGTTTCTGGATGAAATCGGTGAGATCAGCATGCGCATGCAGATCGACCTTTTACAGGTGCTGGAGGACCGGATATTTTACAAGGTGGGCGGGACCCAGCCCATTACGGCGGATTTCAGGGTGATCGCCGCCACCAATGCAAACCTGGAACAGGCCATCAAAGACCGAACCTTTCGTGAGGATCTGTTCTACCGTCTGAATGTGATTTCCTTTGCCATGCCGCCCCTGCGGGAAAGAAAAGAGGATATTCCCCTTCTGGCGGATCATTTCCTGAAAAAATTCACCCAGGAGGTCAACCGGGGGGTGGAGCGGATCAGCCGGGATGCCATGGATGAACTCATGCTCTATGAATGGCCGGGCAATGTAAGGGAACTGTCCAATGCCATAGAGCGGGCCGTGGTGGTGTGCCGGACCCGGACCATCACGCCCCTGGATCTTCCCATCGGGGCCTCCCGGGAAGAAGAATTAAAGACCCGGTATGTTTCCCTGGATGATGTGGAAAAAGACCATATCTTCACTATTTTGAACCAGACCGGATGGAATATTTCAAAGAGTTCCGCCATCCTCGGCATTGACCGGTCCACCCTGTACAACAAGATCCAGCGGTACAAACTCAAACCGGAATAAAAAGGCTGTTGCCGAACGGATGCCCATGAACCCGGAAGCGATGATTCTTATTTCACCCGTCGGCAAGATCCCGGACTGGATCAATATGGCTGTGGCCGAAACCGTTGAGCGCCTTTTCCGTTTCAGGACAAGGGTGGTCCCCCTTCTGACGGATCTGTATTTTGCCTATGACGAAAAAAGAGACCAGTATTTTTCCACGGCCATCCTGGGGGAGCTGGAGAAAAAGCTGCCCCTGGACTGTATCAAGGTCCTGGCCCTAACCCGGGAAGACCTGTTTATCCCGATTCTGACCCATGTTTATGGCGAGGCCCAACTGGGGGGCAGGGCCGCGGTTGTTTCCATCTTGCGCCTCATGGAGTACCCCGGAGCCGGGGACCTGAAAAAGAGCCGGGAAAGAATCGTCAAGGAAGCCGCCCATGAGCTGGGCCATGCCTTTGATCTCCGGCATTGCGAAGATCCGGGCTGCATCATGCATTATTGCCGGAAACTGGAGGATGTGGACCATAAATCCGATCAATTCTGCCGGTACTGCAAGGTGCTTCTGTCCGACGCCGTCAGGGCCCTTGGGCGATGAATTCCTTAACCAGCCTGTCCCAGGATATGCCCGGAAGATTACCGAAAATATCCGGTACCAGTGTTCCGCCGTCGGCGGCCTTGATGCCTGCCTCCTCTTCAAGAAAGGCATAGAGCCGGTTTACGGTGGTGTCCAAAAATTCTCGCGACGTCTCCATGAACAAAAGGTGTTTTAGATCCTGTTTCAGGTTCGGGCAATAGAGAAGGACCAGCCATCCGTCGGTATAGGGTGCCTCATTGATAAGGCCCGGCGTTGCGGAAATCCGGGGATTGACATCCACAATCACGCCGCTGACCGGAGAGGCAAAGGACACCTTGTGCCCTTCCCGGGTAAGGGTCAGGGCCGGTTGGTCCCGGTTCAGTTTTTTGCCCATGAGGGGGATGGACGCACCGTCGAATTTCCCGAAAAGCCGTGCGCTGAAATCATCAATACCCATGCGGACCATGCCCTGGTCTTCGATTTTGATCCAGGTATGGCCCGGGTGGAGATAATATCCGCCGGGAAGGGAAATGCCGTGGATGTTTTCAAAATCCACGGGTTTTAATACGGTATGGACCTTGAACTGGTCGTAGAAATACTGTTCGAATTCGCAGTCAATGCAATGATAGGCCTTTGTGCAGGTTTTGAAATCGATATGGCCTTTCATGTGATGGATGCAGGGCCGTTTGGATACCGGCATTTTCAGGAGCCGGTCCGTCCAGTAAACAAAGTCTGCCGTCCGCCCCTTGGGGGAAAGGCCGTTTTCCTTGAGCTGTTCATTGTTCCGGCATACCCTTGTCATGGCCTTTTCAAACCGGCATAGGGTGCAGGTGAATTCCTGGCGGCATTTTTTTTGGGAGACCACGCCTGCCTGGGTCCAGAGGCAGTCGGGCGTGGTCTCTTGTAATAATGACAGGTTCATTGACAATATTCCTTTATTTTAGAGTTCATCAAGACTTCAGAAATCTTCGGGTCAGATTTTCCCATCCCAGGGCCGGAAGATTGCCGAAGACATCCTTCATGAGCAGACCGCCGTCGGTGCTTAAGGGGCCTGTGACGGTTTCGATCATCGCTTCCAGGGTGGTGATTTCCCCATTAAGCCAGCCCATGCTTTTTTCATCGGCCATGAGGTGCTTGACGGCCCCTTTGAGATCGGAATTGTGAACCGTGAAGAGCCAGCCGTCTTCATAGGGGTTTTGCTCCGGCAGGCCCGGGGATGCGGTCACGGCAGGATTGACCTTTGTGATGATGCCGCTGACCGGAGAAAGCACATCGGCCAGGTTCCGGTTTCGCTTGATGCCCCAGCCGGGTTTTCCCGAATTCAATTCCTGGCCCATGAGGGGCAGGTCAAATCCGTCGGGGCCGCCCAATACCTTGAAGGCAAAATCATCCATGCCCACCCGGATGATGCCGCCGCTGTCGATGCCGGCCCAGGTGTGGCCGGTATGGAAATAATACCCGTCCGCCAGCTTGAACCCTTTGATGTCTTTCATGTGAACACCAGAATGGGCCATGGCCGGAGACAGGGTGTCTTCAAACAATTGGTCGAAATCACATCGAAAGCAGTTGTAATTCATGGCGCAGGTCCTGTGGGCCGCCCGTCCCGTCAGGGTATGGCGGCAGGTCCTGTCCAGGCTGTCCCGTTTTCTTAAGGCTTCCTGCCAGGAGAGGTGTTTTCCGGCGGCGGCCTGTTTTTCCATGGCTGTGTCGTATTTGCAGGTGGTGCAGTCATGATAATGGGTACAGTCTTTGTTGGGGGCCACACCGGCCTGGGTCCAGATGCAGGGCCGGGCGGACCGGGAAGGGGTTTGGGATTTGGCAATGGCTTGCCGGGATGGTTTGTTTTTAGTGGTCTGTGTCATTTGGGGCCTCCTTGTTGGGTGTTGATTCATTTTTTCTTCTGTTAAGAACAAGATAGAGCAAAAAGGATGCCGGTCCTCTCTTTTGCGGTATAAAACCGTGGAAGCCTTTATTTCAAAGGGGTTTTCAGGAACCCGGCGGGTTCAGGGACAAAAGCGGGTGAACATTCGCAGGTGTGGGATAATGCAGCAGAGGATGCCCCCGGAACCCGACCATTCTATGGGAAACCGTTGGCAGGACTGTGGGATCGGCCCTGCAGGATTTTACCACAGCCCAGTCTTATTTCCCGGCACCCCTTGCGGGACCTGGGCCTCCTATGGTAAACATAAAGCATTGTCCCATCCCCTTGTTCCGGAGGCATGATGAATCTTCCCCAAAATGAAATGGAAACCATTTTCAACGGTATCCGGGATTTTATCCTGATCATTTCTCCTGACAGGGAAATCCTTAAAACCAATGATGCATTTTTAAAACATATGAATTGCAAGCGGGAGGATGTCATCGGCCGCAAATGCTATGAGGTGTTCCGGGAGAAAACCCGCAAGAGCAGCAATTGCCATGAAAAATGCCCCTTGGAAACGGTCATCCGGGAAAAGCGCCATTGCCGGGCGGAATTAACCCGGTTGGCAATGGACGGGAAACCCAGGTATACGGAACTGACCATCTTTCCCATCTGGGAGAAGAAGGGCAAGATCTCCAAATTCATTGAAATCAGCCGGGATATCACAAAACGCAAATCCGACGAAAAAAAGACCCAGGATTATCTCATGAAAATGGTGGAGGAGAGGACCCGCCAGCTCAAAGAAAGCCATGAGCGGCTGCTTCACCAGGACAAAATGGCCTCCCTGGGGAAATTGTCCTCGGCCGTGGTGCATGAGATCAATAATCCCGTGGCCGGAATATTGAATCTGGTAATGCTGTCCCAGCGGATTCTGAAGGAAGACGCGATCAAGGAATCGGAGCTGGACCTGTTTCGCCGGTATCTTGGGCTCATGGAAACGGAAACCCGGCGGATCGGAAGAATTGTCGGCAATCTCCTGACCTTTGCCCGCCAGTCCAAGATTGAATTTGCCCGCTTTGATTTGAATGAGCTGATCGAACAGACCCTGATCCTGAATTCAAATCTTCTGAAATTAAACCGGATACGGGTCATTGAAGAACTGGAACACAACCTTCCCCTGATCCGCGGTTCCGAAGACCAGATCAAACAGGTGGTCATGAACCTGCTTTCCAATGCCGTGGAAAGCATGGCCAATGTTCCGAAAAAATGGCTCACCATCCGAACCTTCAGCAAAGAACCGGGAAAAACCGTGGGTATAGAGATCATGGATACGGGCACCGGCATTCACCGGGAAATGATGTCCAAAATATTTGAGCCCTTTTATACGACCAAGAAAAAAGGCAAGGGTGTCGGGCTGGGGCTCTCCGTGGTATATGGGATCATCCAGGAGCATGGGGGCAGGATCTATGTGGATTCGACCCCGGGCAAAGGGACCTCTTTTTCCATCACGCTTTTCGAAGACCCGCCCCTTGAGAAAAAAGAACCGGATTCGCCTTTGAACGGATAGGCCGCCCCCTTTTCCGTTCAGGCCTGAATTTTTGCGACAATGGCCTCCACCACTTTTTCAGCCGTATCGCCGAAGAGGGTATCCACCTCCACCAGGTTCAGATACCGGTCATCCCACTGGAAATTCCCGCTTTCAAGAATCCAGTCCTTGAGCCGGTTGTATTTTCCGCCCAGGGCCTTGATTTTCTTGAGGAGGGGAACATCCTCGGAGGATTTGAAACTGATGTTCAGGGACAAGAGATATTCAATGATATTGGGCGTGGCCGGGTTGGCTGAAATGATGGGGATCACCAGGATGTTCTTGTTGTCTTTCCGGCCCCGGCCGATATAGACATTGCCTTCCCTGACAATGATATTTTTCGTGCCCTTGAGCCTATGATCGTTTTCCACCCGGGAGGGCTCTTCTCTCAGCGCTCCGGTTTTATTAATGATTTGAATCTTGGTTTCCGGGGTTACCTCACCCAGAAGGCTCAGGCCCGAAATCTGGTAAACCAGTCCGCCGTTGACCCTGGAGATGACTTCCTGAAGGTTTTTAATGACCAGCACATTTTTATGGGTGATCTGGGAGATCTGGAAATTATTGATGTTCAGTTCATTGAAAATGATGCCTTCAAATTTTTCCGTGATCCTGCTGGTGCCGACGGTGACGGTTTTGGCCTGGTGCTTGATGGCATCCACCGGCCTTGCCATGATATTGATGGAATGGTTGATATTGGTGAAAAAGGTGTTCAGCATATTGGTCGGGGTGCCCTTGGTTTCAAAATCAATTTCAAAATCCGATACGGGCAGGCGGCCGGAAAGGTATTTCAGGAGCAGGGTGAGATTGGCGGCATTGTCAAGCCCCATGGCTGCAGGAAAGCTTCCCTGTCGCCGCTTTTTGGAAAACCGGTTGTAGAACTGGGCAATGGTTTCCCTGAACCGTTTTTCAAGCAGGACCTCGTAGACATCATGCCCCATGGTGGTATATTCATCCAGAAGATCCTGGATTTCCGCCCTGGCGTCGTACATGAAGCGGGACCCTTCATTGATGGCCAGGGCTGCATAATAACCCCAGATATGGCCCACCAGGGTATTTAAAACCGGGGCAAAATGTTCTTTGGTTTCCGGGATCTTGAACACATCGGCCGCATAGGGGTCAAACCGGTCTTCTCCAAGGGTGGTGATGACCACGGGCGTTGCCTTGTGGGCCTTGAAAATGGCCGTATCCTTGATGATGTCGCCCAGAACGCTTTCCCTTGTGCCGGCGGCACAGACAATGATGAGGGGCTCGCTGGAAAGGTCGATATGTTTTTTATCCTCTATAAAATCCGATGAAATGGTTTTATAGCAGAGTTCGCTGAGCTTGATGCGGATTTCGTCGGCCGAGGTCTTGTTGGAGCCTGACCCGACGGTGGCCCAGTAATATTTGGATACGGCCAGGCGGTCCGCCGAGGCCTTGATCGCATCCTTCATGCCCAGGATGGTTCTCATCTTGTCCGGCAGGGAAAGGATCTCATGGATTTCTTCGGTGATGAAATCAGCAGACCGGGTGCCGGTGAGGGCGGCCATGTGAAGACCGAAAACAGCGCCGGCCGTTATCTGGGAATAAAATGCCTTGGTGGAGGCCACCGACATTTCAATGTCCCGGCCCGAGCTGGTGTAGAGGACCCCGTCGGTCTTAAAGGTCAGGTCTGAATCCCGGCGGTTGACAATGGACAGGGTTCTGGCACCGCAGGCCTTGACCATGTCCACGGTCCGGTTGGTGTCTGTGGTGGTGCCGGACTGGCTGATGGCCACCACCAGGGTGTCGGTCATGGATTTTTCCCCGTTTTGTCCTTCAATGATGGAGAAACCGGAAAGCTCCGAGGATTTCAAGGCCCGGATCTGGATGCCGATGTCCCCGATATAATATTTCATAAGATCGGCACAGCCCTGGGCTGCTATCCCGGCTGTTCCCTGGCCGATAAAATAGATTTTTCTGATCCGCTGCTGCCTGAAATCCTCTTCCAGGGATCCGGGAATGACTTTCGGGTCCAGGACAGTCTCAAAAAGACGGGTTTCAGGGGATTGCCTGAATTTGTTCTCAAGGGTTTTCTCAACCGAGCCCGGGGATTCTGAAATTTCCTTTAAAAAATAATGGGGAAAGTTCTGGCGGTCAATGTCCCGGGAGGTGATCCTGCTGGTCATGATCCCGGTTTCATCCATGGGGATGGGGGTGCAGTCATAATAACAGGACCGGATACCGGATATCCCGCCTGTGGATTCATGGTCCAAAATGACGATCTGGCCTCTGTCTTCCCCGTTGAGCTTGATATAATTCTGGGTTTCTTCCACAATGCCGTAAAGTTCGGACGCAGCCATATAATGATCTTGTGCAATTCCGACAAAAATGGCCTGGCCGCTTCCCTTCTGGGCCAGGAAGAGTTTTCCGGGCGCCAGATCCGAGTGCATGCTGATGGCATGGGAGCCTTCAAAATCATTGAGGGCAAGCCTGAAGGCATCTTCCAGGGGGTTGCCCTGTTTGAGATAGTGCTCGATCTGGAGCGGGATGAGTTTGGTGTCGGTGTTGATATCGGTATGGAGTTTGTCATACCGGGCCTCGTATTCGGTTTTGAGTTCCAGGTAATTATCAATGTCGCCGTTCAGGCAGACATGGATGATCCCGGTCTTGCCGATGCTTTTATCAGTGGGGGTATTGTCCTGGGGATGGCAGTTGGCAACGGTGATATCTCCCACCGAGGCCCAGCGGGTGTGGGCGGATACGGAGTTGGCCGTGAAATCATAATGGGCCAGCAGTTGCAGGAGATGATCATTTTTGATCTGGCTCCGGAGAAAGGCCACATTGTCCCCGAGGGCTCCGATCTCTGCGGCAAATTTATAGACAAAGGAAATGGACACAAAATGCCCGTTGTTTTCCGGAAAGGTGTCATGAATGGTCAGGCTGTTATTGGACAGGACAATATGGTTGGTTCTCTGTTTGAGCCGTTCCGAATGCCCGGCCTTAATGAGGCCGTCCCTGAAACGCTCAAACTCCTGTTTGGTAAAGGTGAACAGGGCGCTGATGCCTGCGGAATCCCTTCCCCTGACTTCAAGCCGGTCAATGCTGTTCAATATGGCATTCATCCGTTTGAACACGCTTAATCCCTTGGCATTTCCTGAATGTTCAAGATCCGGGGCCAGATTTTCAATGGCGGCAATATTTTCCAGAATTTCTTTTTTTATGCACCAGGCGATGTCCCGGAGCCGTTCCAGCCGTTGAGAGATGATTTCGGCTTCAGCAGGGGAGAAGGCGGACAGTTTCTGTTTAAAATGGGCGTTCTGATCGGTTGCAAGCTTTTCAAGGCTGTCTTTTAAGGAACCGAGCAGGTCTTGCTTGTCCGGACTGAAAAAGATATCTGAAAAATATTTTTCCTGCTTTAATGCCTGGCAGTCTTCAAGAAAGCCGTTTAAAAAATCGTCTCCTCCCAGGAAATCCTCTTGAAGGTCCCGGGCCGGATCGGTCAGGGTTTTCCCGTTCAGAAAAAACGCTTTTTCCTTTAGGGTGTCCAGATAGGAGGGAGATAGGGCAGGAGCCCCTTTAAAGGCCACAAGGGCGGATATGCCGCAGAAAAAAGTGTTGGGCCGCTGGGGCAGAAATATAAGGGTGTTTTCCCTGGCTGATGCAGGGGAAGCTCCGATTTCAACGTTTACAGAAAAGAGTTGTCTGAGCCTGTTCAAAAAAGCGGTTAAAGGCTTGAGCATTATTCCTCCCGGATAAAAACAGGTTTTTGGTATTAAAGTTGGGCATGGGCCTCGGGTTGTTTCTTAAAATACTGTTTTAAAATCATATTGCCATAGGCACTGGATTTTGTCCCGATATATTCACCATGACCCACAACTATGGCCATGGCGATTTTTTTGTTTCCGGTTTTTTCTTTGCCGAAACCCGTAAACCAGTCGTATTTGATGGTGTGTTCCCGGTTATGCAGGGAACCGGTTTTTCCGCCCATGATGAGTTTGGACAGAACAGGGTCTTTGGATGAATTTCTGAAGGATTTTCTTGCAGTCCCGTTGGTAACGGTTTTCTGCATGATCTGCATCATGGTTTCTGCGGTTTGGGCCGTGATGGCGGAGGTATAAGTGGCAGGTGCGCTTTTGTAAATCACCTCGCCGCTTGAGTCGGTGACGTGTTCCACCAGAGTCGGTATCATGATCCGGCCCTTGTTGATGACGGCAGAGATGAGCATGGCTCCGAAAACCGGGGAAATGGTGGTATCATAATTATAGCCGCTGCCGAGCTCGGCCAGATGAAATTCGTTGCTGTTGGTTTCAAAATTGCCTGAAACAAAAGGCAGTTCCGAATGGATGAGCTGGTTGAATCCAAAGGCATTGGCATAGGATTCAAGCTTTTCCTTGCCCAGATAGTTCTTTCCGATTTTGCCGAATACCGGGTTTACGGATTCTGCAAAGGCAGTGGAAAAAGAAATCTGAAGGGAGTGTTTATTGTTTCCGTCCTGAACCTGACGCTTGTATAAGGTATATTTATTGCCGTTGAAATACAATTGGGTCTGGGGGTTATATCCCAGGGTTTCAACGGCAGCGGAGGCTGTGACGATTTTGAAGATGCTGGCGGCCGGATAATCCGATTCCAGGCAGGGATTGGTGTCCGGTTTACTAAGATCATAACCGGTCATGGCAATGATTTTTCCTGTTTCCGGCTCCATGACCACAAAGGCAATCCTCTGGGGTTTTCCCCGGGTGAGTTTTTTCATCTGATCGATAAGGGACAACAGATATTCCTGGAGAGGGACATCAATGCTGGTGGAAATTTTTAATTGGGCCTCCGGCGTATCCACCAGGAAAATATTTTTGTCGGTTTTGGAGATATCGGTTTTGGAAAGGAGGGTAAAGAGCTTTTCCTTTGAAAATTTATCGGTCTCGGCGGAAGGAAGCTCCGGGGCCGCCTCTTCCGTACTTTCTTCAGGGCTGGAAGATACCTTGTCTTTTTCAGGTGCTTCGATATTTAAAAAGAATATTCCGGCGAACAGAAAAATCAGGGTTAAAACCCCCATGGCGGATTTGATGGTTTTGATGAAATGCGCCTGTTTTTTTTTTTGAACAATATATTCGGATTGGAATTCCCGCCAGGAATTATCGTTGCTGTGGTGAGTCAAAAGGATACCCCATCTTTTCAATTAAAGGTTTCAACATGATTATCTTACCGGATGCCCGGGTTTCACCGGCTTATCAAAACCCGAGAGCACCAGCCGTTTTTTTGAATCCGTCACCAGAACCATTCCCTGGGACAATTCTCCCATCAGCATGGCTTCCTTCAGGTTGGCCACAACAATCACTTCTTTGCCGATGATGTCATCCAAACTGTAATCCTTGGCAATCCCGGCGATGATTTGCCGGGTCTCGGCCCCGAGATCCACCTTCAGTTTTAACAGTTTATTGGACTTTTCTATTTTTTCTGCACCAATCACGGTTCCGGTTCTCAAATCGATTTTTAAAAAATCTTCAATGGTGATTTCTTCTTTCAGGGCCGGGGCGAAGGCCTTTATTTCCGGGATAGACGTTTTGGGCTCAGATTTTTTGGTATCAATCCGGGGAAATAAAATTTCAGGGGATTGAATTTGAGTTCCCTTTTGCACCTGTCCCCAAACCGATGCCTCGTCGAGAGAATAAAATTCCTTATCCTTTTTGTCAATGCCGAGGGC
Organism: Desulfobacula sp.; assembly: GCA_023701135.1. Taxonomy (GTDB): domain Bacteria; phylum Desulfobacterota; class Desulfobacteria; order Desulfobacterales; family Desulfobacteraceae; genus Desulfobacula. The sequence continues at coordinate 101,815 of JAMPXP010000007.1, forward strand.
TTTTTGAATTTTAACCGATGTCTGGGGCATGATGGGATAAATCAGGCAGGAAACCACCCTCAGCCCTTCGATGAGATTGTACAGAACGGTTTCAAGGACAGGGAGGGTGGCTTTGTCCTTTGCCAGGGCCCAGGGTTCGGTGGTGTCAATATATTTATTCATGAAGCCGATATAGTGCCAGACGGCTCCCACGCCTTTATGAAATTCACACAGGGCCATGGCCTGTTTATATTCTTCAATGGTTTTGGCGGCTTCCGGGGCCAGGGAAAGCTTTCTTTCTGTTTCTATTTCAGGGTGGGGTGCCTGAACCTCGCCTTTAAAATACCTTACCGTCATGGAAAGAACCCGTGAGAAAAGATTGCCCAGATCATTTGCAAGATCGGAGTTGATTCGTGTCACCAGAATATCTTCCGTGAAATTGGCATCCAGGCCAAAGGCCATTTCCCGCATGAGAAAATACCGGAAGGGATCAAGGCCGTATTCTTTTATGATTTCCAGGGGGTCCGTCACATTGCCGATGCTTTTGGACATCTTGCTGCCTTTGACATTCCAGAATCCGTGGACATTCAGCCCATTATAGATTTCAATGCCCGCAGCCTTCAGCATAATGGGCCAGTAAATGCCGTGGGGTTTGATAATGTCTTTGGCCACAAAATGGCGGGCCCCGGGCCAGAATTTTTTAAACAGATCCCCGTCCGGATAACCCAGGGCGGAAATATAATTGACAAGGGCGTCAAACCATACATAGGTCACATAATCTTTGTCAAAGGGCAGGGTGATGCCCCAGGTCAGGCGGGTTTTCGGTCGGGAAATGCAGAGGTCTTCCAGGGGTTCCTTCAGAAAAGAGAGGATTTCGGTTTCATACTGGGAAGGTGAAATGAATCCGGGATGGGTTTTGATATGGTCCATGAGCCAGTCCTGGTATTTGCCCATTTTGAAAAAATAATTGGATTCCTTAATGCGCTGAGGCGCAACCCCATGGTCCGGGCATTTTCCCTCCACCAGCTCCCTTTCCTGGTAAAACCGCTCACAGCCGAAACAATAAAGCCCCTCATAACTCGAAAAATAGATATCCCCGGAGTCATAAATTTTTGTAAGAAGGGCTTCAACGATTCGGATGTGGGACGGGTCCGTGGTCCGAATAAAATGATTGTTTTCAACATTCAAGGCAGGGAGAAGATCCTGAAACAGCCTGCTGATTTTGTCGGCATAGGCTTTCGGGCTTGTATTCTGCTTTTCCGCAGCTTGAACGATTTTATCTCCGTGTTCATCGGTTCCCGTGAGAAAATAGGTATCAACGCCGGCCATTTTTTTGAAACGGGTTGCCGTATCAACGGCAATGGAGGTATAGGCATGGCCCAAATGGGGCTTGGCATTGACATAATATATGGGTGTGGTGAAATATTGTGTTTTCATTTTATTTTGTGTTTTTTAATCCTCTATATCACGTACATGCCTGTCAATTTCCGTATTGTCCTCCATGCGAATGGTGACGGTTTCCTTCAGGACATTCTGGCGGACGACTTTTCCAGAACCCTCTTTTAAATTTATTTTTTTTCCGAGTTTGGGCATGTCTCTTTTCAGGCTTTTATAGGTTTCATTTTCAAAGGTCAAACAGCACATGAGTCTGCCGCAGACACCGGATATTTTTGTGGGGTTCAGGGACAGGCCCTGTTCCTTGGCCATTTTGATGGAGACCGGGTCAAAGGTCTGCAAAAAAGAGGAACAACAGATTTCTCTGCCGCATTTACCGACTCCGCCGCAATGCTTTGAAAGATTCCGGATACCGACCTGGCGCATTTCAATCCGGATATTGAATTCTTTTACCAGAAGTTTGATCAGCTCCCTGAAATCGATCCGGCCGTCGGCGGTATAGAAAAAGGTCAGTTTATTGCGTTCAAAAGCGCATTCAACGCTGAACAGGTTCATCAAAAGATCCAGATCATTGATGCATTTGATGCAGAAATTAAAGGCATTGTTTTCAAGAATCTTGATTTCCTCCATTCTCAGGAAATCTTCTTTTGTGGCCATGCGGACGATCTGTTTGTATTCCTTGTCCTGATTTTCAGCTTCGGCCGGGGGGATGGCTATTTTCCCGAATCCAAGCCCCTGTTCGGTTTCGACAATGACGGCATCCCCTTCTTTCAGCACAAAGGCACTGCTGTTGAAATCATATATTTTCCCTGCTGTTTTAAATTTAACGCCGGCTATTTTGATCATACACAAACTTCCCTTTTGTTTCCTGCAACTCTTAGGAAAAAACCGTCCAGAATCAGCCTCAGTGTGCAGTTGGATGCTATTTTTTGTTCTGCCTCATAAAGATATTTCAACCATTCAAAAGATCTGTCCTTATGCACTAGTGGACTAATATGGTAAAAAGAATCAAAAAAATCAAGGTTAACTATTTTTTCAGGAAGAATAGGAAAGATCATGAGATCCCTGAAAAACGTTTTCATGATGGATAAGGCGTGGTTTATGAATTCAGGTTCAAGGCTTAATGTCTGCGACAGCACCAATCCTTTGGAGATATCATTTTTTTCATCTTTAATGAGGTCGATGAGGGTTTCGATGAGCCATTTTCTCCGTTTGATCCAGTTGAAATCGTTTTTTTCTGCGCTAAAATTCATACAGGCCAGGATATTGTTGAAATCCGTGTCAAGGGTTTCGGACACAATATAGGCCGATTCAGGATCGGTTTGAAATTCGGAAATGAGGCGCTTGGCAATGATTTTGCTGCTCAAAGGCTTGAACCTGATTTTCCGGCACCTGGAAAGGATGGTGGGCAGAAGAAAATCGATTTTAACCGCCATGAGAATAAAAAAACTATGGTCCGGCGGCTCTTCCAGCATTTTCAGCAAGGCATTCTGGGCCTGGACATTCATGGCATCGGCCTTTGAAATGAGTATCATTCTGTAGGTTGCCTCATTGGGCCGGGAGGAAAGGGTATTGGCCAGCTCCCGGATCTGGGCGATGGCAATCATATTCTTTCCTGCCGGAGGGTCAATGAATATCATGTCCGGATGACTGTTGTTGTCAATTTTGCGGCAAGGGGTGCAGGTGTTGCAGAAAAGCGTGGAATTGCTTTTGCAGTTGCATCCTTTTGCAAAGATCAAAGCCGCTTCTTTTCTGCCGGTATTTTCATGACCATGGAAAAGAAGGGCGTTTGGAATTTTTTTTGTCTGAATGATATGAGTTAATTCTAAAAAGGCCTCGGATTGGTATTGCATTTGATCAAAATCAGACGCGGTTTGATCAATACCCATGGGTTAATAATCCACCCTCTCCTTGAGTTCTTTTCCGCATTTAAAAAAAGGCAGGCGCTTGGGCGGGATAGTGACTTTTTGACCGGTTTTCGGGTTTCTGCCGGTATAGCTTTTGTATTCTTTGATATGGAAACTGCAAAATCCCCTTATTTCTACACGCTCTCCGTCTTTAAAAGCCTCGGAAAGCGAATCAAAAAACAGTTTGATGACCTCTGCCGCTTCGGATTTTGTCAAATCGGCCCTATCTTTTAGTGCTGAAATCAATTCAAGCTTATTCATACAACCTCTTTCTTTGTTTTGGGTGAACTCATATTTCCATTGTGTTGTTTCTATTGAAAATTGGATAAAAAGTCAAGGAGTTATGCCAATAGTTCAGGCAGTTTTTCAATTTTGTCTTCTTCGATCTCAGTTCCTGCATACTGGCCCAGAAGGTCTATTTTAATCACAACGCGGCCTCGGCCCTTCTGCCGGATGAATTCTCCCCTGATCCCGGCCAGGGGGCCTTCTATGATCATGACCGGATCACCTTTTTTAAGCCTGATATTTGAGCCTGTGATAAGATCCATATGGGAACTGGTCAGTATTTTAAGGGAGTCAATCTGAATATCCGGGACGGGTACAGGCCCGGTCTGATTCCCCAGGAGCCGGACCGCACCGGTTGTTTTCAGAATATTCAACTGATCTGCCGGATGAAAGGTGGATTGGACAAAAATATATCCGGGAAAAAGAGGATATTCAACCATCAGGTGTCTATCCTTGCGGATGCTTTTCCGCCTTATCTGGGGCAGAAAAACCGGTATTTTTTTTTTAAGGATACTGGTATAAACCGTTCTTTCAAAATTGCTTTTTGTTAAAAGGGCAAACCAGTTCAATGGATTTTTCATCGGTTACTGAATTCTCTGATATCGTGAAGATTGTCCGGAAACCAGGGTCTTCTTGGAGCCGGTGCCCAGTTCTCCAAGGCCGTGGAGAGTAAAGAGAAACCCGACGCTGAGATCGTTTGATGTTTCAGTCACGGCAAAATCAAGGGTCCAGCACTCTTTTGTAAAAATGAAGCCGGTCTGGGTCTGGACGGTCCGTTCATCCTTAAGGTTTTTTTCAAAGGCATAATAGGCGGTTATTTTTTTTGTCAGGGCAATATCGATTTCCGAATACAGGGATTCCAGGGGGGTGTCTCGGTTAAAGCGGTATTCAAGCGCCAGGGCATCTTTCCGCTTATCTTTGAGAAGCCCGCCGAGGTTGAATATCTGATAGTCATTATCATAGGGGGACCAGGAAAAGTCCGTATTCATACTTACGAATTCATTCAGGTCCAGTATGCCGTTCAGCAGGATATCGGAAAAAGGTTCCTTCTGATTTTCTTTTTCCTTTTTGATATCATAACTCTGTGAAAGTTTGGCATAGGCAAAATCGCGATAGGTCCGGATTTCTTTTTCCTGGGGCGTTAAAATGGTTTTCCGGGCGATAAAATAATTGGTCAGGCTCCAGGTGATGAGACTTTGTTCATTTATCCGGTCCAGGGTGTCAAATACCGGCAGATCGGTCTGGTCCACCTCCGGGATATAGGAATACTGAAGCTTTGGAATCATTTCGTGTTTGATTTTTTCGGCAAAGGAATTTTCAGTATTAAAAACCCTGAAAATCTTTGTGGAGATTTCCGCACCAAAATCGGCCATGTGCCTTGTCCTCAACGAATCGGAATCTCCATCCGACGATGTGAAATCATCGGTATACCAGAGGGTCTCTCTGGCGCCCAGGGAGGGCTCAAAATAAAATATTTTATTCAGCCGCATGGGAAGATAAACCCTGGGATAAATATCCGTTCTCTGGCCGTTCACCAAAATGGCTGTCGTGTCCTGCCGGTAAAAAGACCGGTGTTCACTGTCAAGGGTATAATAGAATTGGGAGGCCCCGAGCTGTTGCCTGAAGGCATCAAACTGAATGGCTGGCAATGTCTGCAAGGTTGTATCATCGATGTTCTGACGCCTGGCCGTGATATTGTCATACCAGAGGGCATCCATATTCAGTATATAGGTTGACCAGGATTTATTGATATTCAGCCGGTTTTTCCGTATGGTCCGGTCATATTCGTCAAGGCTTCTGCCGTATTCCGTTTCCAGATATTCTTTGGTCAGGGTATACCCTGAAAACCCATCTTGAAATTCCTGGAGATAATCCGCATCACTGACCACATCCAGGTCCAGTTTGGCGGAAAAGCCGTTGGGAAGTGCCTGATTGTGTTTCATCCTGAGCCAGTAGCGGTCCGTATTGGTTCTCTGGGGAGTTGAGGAAAAGCGATAGTCCTCCGTTCCTGCCGTCCCATCGTCAATTTTGCTGTCCTCAAGATAATCGAAAAACACGGTTCCCTTTGATTTATTATCCAGGATATACCGGTATTCAACCCCTGTTTTTGTTCCCCTCTCGGACATATAATCTGCATAAACGGTGGCATCGCTGCTTTCGGAGATGGCTATAAAGAAAGGTTGTTCGTACTGATATCCCTTTCGAATGGAGCTTGAAGCCCTTGGCATCAGAAATCCGGTCTGGCGTTTTGTTTTGACGGGGAACATGAGAAACGGGGTATAGGCCGCAGGAATTTCCTTTGCCCAGAGGACGGCATCTCTTGCAGTGCCGTATCCTTCAACCGTAACCTTGACCTTTCTGCCGGAGATTTTCCAATCCGGAGACTCTCCGGAGCAGGAAGTGATGCTTCCTTTTTCAAGGCTGTAGGTGAATTCACCCGTCTTTCTGATATCTTCACCATGGATATAGAAATTGTCCTTCTGGATAAAGATGGTGCCTTTATGAATGGTGCCGATTTCCGTTTCCAGGTTGATGTTCATGGCATCACAGGAGATGGAATCCTCTCCGGAAATAAGGATGACATTGCCTTCAGCAAAGGCATCCTTTGTTTTGTTTGAAAATTCAACATAATCCGCCTCAAGACGGGTTTTCCCGCCGGTGATCACCACCTCTTTTTCGGCAATATAGAGGTCGCGGATATTGTCAAAGGTTACGGACAGGGCCGATATGTGCCAGGGGATCTCTTTGGGGTTCTCGGGCAGAGGGTCAGCCAGAACTGAAACCTGCAAAAAAATGAGACCATAAACAAAAGCAACTGCCGCTTGAAGCGGCAGGCACTTTTTTTTTGAAAAAGAGATCATGTTCTTTCCCGTAAAAAAATTGCACATCCTTTGAATTTCCTGTATAAAGCCATTTTATACTTTAAAAGTCAAGCCTGAATACATGATTTGCATGGTTTATCAAGGCAGAGGTAAGGGGAAATGACATTTTCTATTATAGATTCCATCGGCAATACTCCCCTTGTGGAGATTACAAAGATGAACCCCGTGGAAGGGGTTCGGATTTTTGCCAAACTTGAATATATGAATCCGGGCGGGTCTGTGAAAGACAGGGCAGCCCTTTATATGATCACCGAGGCGGAAAAGTCGGGAGAATTAACGCCTGACAAAACCGTTATTGAAGCCACCAGCGGAAACACGGGCATCGGCCTTGCCATGATCTGTGCCGTTAAAGGGTATAAGATCGCCCTTGCCATGGCTGAAAATGCCAGTGAGGAACGTAAAAAAATTCTGCGCGCCAGGGGGGCAAGGATTATTCTAACCCCCACGCATTTAGGGTCTGATGGCGCCATTGAAGAAGCTTACAGGTTAGCCAGGGAAAATCCGGACAAATATTTTTTAACGGATCAATATAATAATGATGCCAACTGGAAAGCCCATTATTATACGACAGGCCCTGAAATTATCGACCAGACCAAGGGCTCGGTTTCCAGTGTTGTGGCCTCCATCGGCACCAGCGGCACCCTCATGGGGCTTTCCCGAAGACTCAAGGAATATAATAAGGACATCCGGATCATCTGTGCCGAACCCTATCTCGGCCATAAGATACAGGGGCTTAAAAATATGAAAGAATCCTATACCCCTGAAATCATGGATAAAAGCCTGATTGATGAAAAGATCAATATTGATGATGAGACCGCCTTTCAGACGGCCCGCATGCTGGCGGTCAAGGAAGGCATCTTTGTCGGGATGAGCAGTGGGGCTGCCATGGCCGCAGCCATTGAAGAGGCCCGGAAGATCAAAACAGGGGTCATTGTTGTCATTTTCCCCGACAGCGGGGAAAGATATCTGTCCACCAGTCTTTTTTCCGTGGAAAATCATATCGGCTTATCCCTCTTCAATTCGTTTTCAAAATCAAAGACGCCCTTCGAACCCCTGGAAAACGGGAAGGTATCGGTTTACACCTGCGGGCCAACGGTTCACAAAAGGCTCAATATAGCCCAGCTCCGGCGCTATGCCTTTACGGACCTGCTCATCCGGTATATTGAATACCACAATATCAATATCAATCATATTGTAAACATCACAGACTATGACGACAAAACCATCCAGGGATCCTACCAGGCAGGAATGACCCTTGCCAGGTTTACCCAGCAGTATTTTGATATTTTCAGGCAGGATCTTGAAAAACTTGATATCAGGGCGGCGGACGCCTATCCAAAGGTTTCGGATCATTTTGATGATATGATAGAGGTGGCAAATCAACTGCAATCCAGGAAACATTCCTATGAAAAACTGCATTCTCTTTATTTTGATATTTCAAGCCTGCCCGGGTATGGGGAGTTTTCCGGAATTGATCTGGATAAAATAAAACCCGGTGCCACCGTTGATCTTGATGAATATGAGAAGCTTAACCCCAAGGACTTCACGTTGTTCAAGCGGGTCCGGCTTTCAGAATTGAAAAGGGGGGTCGGGATCAAAACCCAATGGGGAAACGTCCGTCCCTCCCTTCACCTTCAGTGCGCTGCCATTGCCATGAAATATCTGGGCGATGCCTTTGATATTCAAACCGGCAGCCGGGAGCTGATTTTTCCCCATCATGAAAATGAAGTGGCCATAGCAAAGGCAGCCACGGGATCATCTCTTGCCCGGTACTGGCTTCACTGCGCTCCCATCCAATACGATGGCTCCCTTGGCGTGCCGGATATGGATTCTTTGACCCTTGACTATCTCACCGGTCAGGGATGGGAACCCAGAACCCTTCGTTTCTGGCTCATTTCCAACCATTATAGGAAAACCCTGCTCCTGTCCCAGCAGTCCCTGAAAGAGGCCCAATATACATTGGATAAGATCAATCGGTGTCTGGATACCCTGAATGCGATTCAGGATGGGCGGGTATTTGAGGAGGTCGATCAGCTCATCTATGATATCCGGTCCTCATTTTTGAAATTTATGGAAGATGATCTGAAGATATCCGGTGTTGTGTCTTCATTGCTGGCAAATATCAAAACCATTAACAGCCTCATCAATCAGAGCCGGCTTGATCCTGAAAGCGCTAAAAAGATTCTGGGGTGTTTCAGGGATATGGATTCAGTCCTGAAGATTTTCAATTTTAATACATTGATAGACTATTCCGAGGATATCCGAAAACTCATAAAAGAACGGGAATTGGCGCGGGAAGAGAATGATTTTGATCTGGCCGACAGGATCAGGGAAAAATTAACGGCTCTGGGCGTTCATGTTCATGACAAAAAGGTGGAAGCATGAAGGCTCACTGTATATTTTTTCCGTTTTCCCATATCTCACAAGATCAGCTTGCGGCGCTTCAGACTTTTTTTTCATCCTTTGTTTTTTTTCCGGCAGCTTCGGATTTGGATCATTCCATCCAGTTAAAGGAGCTGATGGGCAAAGGTGAGGCGATCCCTGTTTTTTCATCCCGGGAAGACCTGGTCGTGGTTGATCGTCAATTTGAACAATACATGAACTGGGTGAAGATACACAAAGGAAACGAGCGCAACCTCAGATTCCTGTTAAATGGCAATCCGTATTTTACGAGTGATTCCGATCTGACGGCCATCAAATCATACATCAGGGGCAAAAAGGAGATCATAAAACCGCAACCATCACCCAAGGATGCATTGCTGAAGGATTTATTGTTTTTAAAAATGGCAAAACAGTGTGACCGGGATAATGAAAACACGGATAACCAACTCAAAACCATTGAAAAAAACAGGAGCAGGATGATCTCAACCCTTCTGGGGGAAGATGATCCGATGACGGCAGAGGCATCCGGCGGAAAATCCGGCAGCCTGGATGCGGGCATCACAATGACCCGGGAGCGGATAGAGGCCTGGGCAAGATGCATGGCACAGTTCAATACGGTTGAAAATGCCACTGAAAGCCCTGTCTTTGTAACGACCAGTGAGGCTGTGTTTGATTATCTTGAGACTATTTCTTCAGATACGATAAATGCCCTTGACATCGATTCGATAAAAGTGCATGAAAATGAGTGTGAAAATAAAATCGGGTGGCAGCAGCGGTTTTTTGAACAAGTTATATGCGCTGCAAAAGGTGATCTGGATCGACAGCATCATCTGCCTGAAGTGATGGATGAATGTTCACTTTCAGGGCAGATAAAAATGAGTCTTTTTTCCGGGAATAATATTCACAATCTCTTTCATCTTAAAGACAAACAGATACGGGTCTGTTGGATAAGGATAAAGAGATAAAAAGCTTGATTTTAATGAATTACATGTTATAAATGCGTTTTTTATACAGATTATATTTAAAGAATGAATTTATAATATAATAATGTTAATCTTACTTAAGGAGGATATTAAAATGGGATTCCATCCAATCGTTGATGAATCAAAATGTGTGGGTTGTGAAGAATGCGTTGACGTTTGTCCGGTAGAAGTTTTTGAGATGCAGGATGAAAAATCCGTTCCTGTCAATGCTGAAGAATGTATGGGCTGCGAAAGCTGCGTTGAAGTATGTGAACAAGATGCCATTGTAGTTGAAGAAGACTAGTTCAGACCGTATCGCATAACTGACGAGAATGCCGGATGTGCAAACGCATCATCCGGCATTTTTATTCCCAGTAATCCATGCCCCTTCATGATCATTCCATTCTTTTCAGCCGGTTGAGTTTCTTATTAAAACAGATTGGGCTGCGTTGGTTAGATAAACGCCTGCCATCACCAGTATGGCGCCTATCAGCAGCGAAATGCTTAAGGGCTCGTTTAAAATAAAAAACGACATGATAATGGCGCTGATGGGAACAAAATTGATAAAAACGCCGGCCTTCAGGGGGCCGATTTTTTTAATGCCTTCATAATACCAGAAAAAGCCCAGCACCGTACCGAAAAAGCCCAGATAAAAAAGGCTTGCCCAGTCCCAGGGACTATAGGCCATAAGGTTTGTAAAAACGCCTTTATTCATAGCCGGGAAAAAAAGCAGGACTGTTCCGGCAATGGATGAATAACAGACGGAAACAATGGGGGACAGATCATTCATGGCCTTTTTGCCGAGAATGGAATAGATAACCCAGGAGACCACACAACCGAAAATCAGGAGTTCTCCTTTCCCTATGCCGGATTCGACTATTTTGAAAAGATTTCCCTTGGATATGACGATGAGAGCCCCTGTGACGGAGAGACAAAGCCCGATGATCTTCAGGCTGCTTAGACGTTCCCTGAAAAAAACAACCGAACAGAGGCTGATGAAAATCGGATTGCAGGCAATGATCAAGGAGGCCCGGTTGGCCTGAATATGGTGGAGTCCTGAGAAAAAAAACAGATTATACGAAAAAATACCGGTAAACCCGAGAACGATGATGATCAGAAGTTTGCCAAAAGAAATTCCCGGGAGGCGGCCTTCTATTTTCAGTGTCAAAAAGATGAGAAAAAACGAGGCAATTAAAAACCTTAAAAAGGCTGCTGAATAGGGGTCCACACCCATAGAAACCCATTTGCCCGCGATAAAGGTTCCGCCCCAGAACACAGCCGTCAATAACAGCTTAAGATAGGTCATTTTTTCCCTTTCATTTATGCAATCCGGTAATCTGCCCAGACAAGCGGATAAATGTCAAGAAAAAGCAACCAGGCCTGAGTAATCTGTTTTTATAAAAAAAGAGAGGGGGGGCAAAAAATAACAAAGCCTCTGAACATTAAATATCCAGAGGCTTTTAAAGTTACCGAAATAACTTTTTTTTAAAGCAAATAAAACGGTTAACTAAATCACGGTTACATTTGCTGCGGAAGGTCCTTTTTGACCCTCTTCAATATCGAAAGAAACACGGGCCCCTTCATTGAGGGATTTAAACCCTGTGGTATTAATACCTGAATGATGTACAAATACATCTTTTCCACCATCTTCTCTTTCGATAAATCCAAAACCCTTTGAGTCGTTAAACCATTTTACGATACCAGTAGCCATATTGGCAGTCTCCTGTAATAAAAAATAAAAAAATTGTAGCTTCGAACTTTGGGGGGTAGTCACATTTGAAAATCAGGGAATACACCTTAAGGAAGAAACATATGTGCATCTCTTATATTTGCACACTGTTGTAAGTATATAGAGATATGAATAAAAGTCAAGCATTAATAATTTTATTATTCATGTCTTTCTTTACCGGTTTCAAAAAAGGGGAGGCAGAAACCCCGAAGCCCATTTGGGATCAAGGCCCTTGTATTTCAAAGCTAAGTAAAAATGCGGCTTTACAATTTTATAGGCTGACCATATATATAGGAGAGAAAACAATAACCCGAATGCGTCAGGAAAAAAATATGCAGAATCAGAAGGACAAACGATTTTCCTCCCAGAATATCTGTAAGGCGCTGATGACCGCCCGGTTGATTTCAAGGGAACAGGCCCAGGATCTCCTAAAGAAAGAAAGCAGGGTGAGAACAATTCTCTTAGAGCAGAAGATAAAGGGAAAAGAAAATGAATTGTCCCCGGAGCAACTGGCGGACCTGATATCGTTTATTGATATTATCCTGTATCTAAAGCCGGCAAGAAACGATGAACCGGGTAAAATGATCGATGAGGACCTGATTTATTCAACTCTGGCTGAAGTCTGGAAAGTTCCCTATAAAAAAATTGATCCGTTGACACTGGAATTGAATCTTGTCACGGGCACCATATCAAAATCCTTTGCCGCACGTCATCTTCTGCTGCCTTTGATGATTGAGGAAGGCAAATTGATTGTTGCAACCCCTGATCCTTTTAATTATGAAGCGATCAAGGATGTTGAAATGGCATCAAAACTGAAAGTGAAAACCGTTCTCAGTTCAAAATCGGATATTGAAAAGCTTATCAACGAATTTTTCGGATTCAGGCATTCCATTGCTGCGGCTGAAGATCTTTTTTCCACAAGGGGAATTGATATCGGGAATCTTGAGCAGTTTGTCAGTTTAAAATCCGTTGATGATCTGCCTGCAACCGACCAGCACATTGTCAATGCCGTAAATCATCTGTTCAGCTATTCCTTTGACCAGAAGGCCAGTGATATCCATATCGAACCCAAGCGGGATATCTGCCTTGTGAGAATGCGGATCGACGGAGTCTTGCATACGGTTTACAAGCTTCCCAAAAAACTTCATAACGCCGTGGTCAGCAGGATAAAATCCTTGTCTAGATTGGATATGGCTGAGAAACGAAGGCCCCAGGACGGCCGGATCAAAATGGAAAAGGATGAAAAAGAGGTGGAAATCCGGGTTTCGACAATCCCCGTGGCCTTTGGTGAAAAAGTGGTGCTCAGGATTATGGACCCGGATGTTCTTTTTCAGGATCTTGAGTTGCTCGGGTTTTTTGAGGAGGATTTTGAAAGGTATAAAAAACTGATTACCATGCCCTTCGGTATTGTCCTGGTGACCGGTCCCACAGGATCCGGGAAGTCCACAACCCTTTATTCCAGTCTCAGAATGCTGTCTTCGCCTGAAGTCAATATCACCACCATAGAAGATCCCATTGAAATGATTCATGAAGAATTTAACCAGATTGCCGTCCAGCCGGCCATCAATGTAACCTTTGGGTCGGTGTTGAGAAATATCCTCCGTCAGGACCCGGATATTATCATGGTGGGTGAAATCAGGGACCTTGAAACAGCCCAGGCTGCAGTCCAGGCTGCCCTTACAGGGCATCTGGTGCTCTCCACCCTTCATACCAACGATGCGGCCACAACCATTTTCAGGCTGCTTGATCTTGGAATCCCGCCCTATCTGATTCACTCCTCCCTGAATGGGATTGTGGCCCAAAGGCTGGTCAAGAAAATATGCCCCTATTGTTCCCAGAGTTTTGAAATGAGTGCAAAAGAACTGGCAGATCTGGGTCTGAAGATTCAATCCCAGGGTATCGTTAAACTCAAACACGGCAAGGGATGCTCAAAATGCAGAAATACAGGATATAAAGGCCGGACCGGGATTTATGAAGTCATGCCCTATTCAGAATCTCTTAAGCTTTTGACCGCCGGCGATGCATTGGATTTGCTCAGGAAAAAGGCAGTGGAAGAAGGCCTTGTGCTTCTGCGCGAAAATGGTATCAGAAAAATGCTGAACGGGCAGACCACTTATCAGGAAATCTTAAGGGTGACCTGGGATTAGCGGCATCCCTTTAATGCTCAAGATTAAAGGATAAAGCTTTAAACGAATAAGCTTAATTGACGATATCATCAGGGTTGATTTCATATTTGGATGACAGGATCATCACCGTGGATGAAATATCTTCCGTGTGAAGGACAATCAGTTTGCCGGCGTTAATATTGTCAAATTTGACCTCACTCTTTGGATTTTGCAGCCAGAGGCTATTGTCGGTCTTGTTGACGCTCCTCATGACGGAATATATCTGACCCGGTCTGACATGGTCGCTGCCGATGTCGATGAAGGCGATCCGGTTGTCATTGATCATGATATTGTCATCCTCTGAACAAAGGATTCGCCCATCGACGGGAGAAGGGCTTTCGTCCACCGTTAATACAGGCTCCCGGTTTCTGTATTCCATAATCATATCCCCTTCACGGATTTCCCTGTAAGCCTTTATTACTTTTGCGGTGGCATATGTTGTCTTGTGTTCACGGATTTCAATCCGGGCGCGAAGGATATGCTTTATGCCTGAAAAGGTCTTCGTTTTAACCGGGCTGGTACTGAAAACGTGATAACGGTTTCCGGGGATCAAGGTCCCTTTTCCGGAAGGTTTTATATAAATGATATCGTTGGACGACATCATGATTTTGTTGTCCTGATCCTTGATGACGCTTCCAACGTGAGGTTCTGCCGTTTTCCGGACAAACCCGATTCGATCCATTTCAGAAAAAGAAAAGGAAGGGATAATTTTTTCGGGCGGTTTTTCCGGTTTGATCTCCTCAATTTTTACAAATTCAGGTTTTACAGCGGTGTTCTCTTTTAGAAAAATGCGAATCTTTTTCCCCGGGTAAATCCAATGGGGGTTCTTGATATCCTGATTCATTTCCCAGAGTCCCGGCCAGTCCCACTCAGAATTGTAGAATTTCTGGGACAGATCCCACAAGGTGTCGCCTTTTTTGATCGTATAATAGAAACCCGAATCCTCACCCGGAACAAAATCCTTGTTTTCTTCGGCAGATCCTAATGAACAGAGCACAAATCCCATAATGGTTAAAACAAATGCTGCCGTCATTGTTCTTCCATACCGCATGTGGCCTCCTGATTTGGCAAAGTTTAAATTCGAATTCTTGACTTTATTTAAACTCCTGTTCTATAAAAAGTCAAGGACTGTTGCGATTATCATGGATGTTGAAATAAATATGGAACATATTGCCAACCTGCTGTTTGAAGTTAGAATATTAAAGGATATCGTAAGAAGCGGATATGCCTTTCTGGGTTCAGGGAAAGAAACCATTGCCGAGCATAGTTTCATGACGGCCTTTATCTGTTTTGCCATGGCCCGGCTGAACCCGGGGGTTAACGGTGAAAAACTTGTGGCCATGGCCCTGGTTCATGATATTGCCGAGGCCAGGACCGGGGATCTGAACTATGTGGGAAAAAAATACTGCGAGACCGATGAGGCCAAAGCCATTTCCCATCTGACCCGGCATATTTCGTTTGGTGATGAGATCAAAGCCCTGGTGGAAGAATTTAACCTGGGCGAATCAGAAGAATCAAGGCTTGCAAATGATGCCGATCAGATTTCTTTTATTATGGAATTGAAAAAGCTAATGGACACCGGTGTGAAAGGTCCTGAAAAATGGCTTCCCATCATTTTGGGAAGGCTTATGACCCGGACCGGGCAAAGAATGGGTGAGGCCATCCTCAAGACAGGCTGGGATGAATGGTGGATGCATGACTACTCCGAATAATGAAAAAAGAATCCCGGAGCCTATTTCCCTTTTGTACGTAAAGGATGAAAGATTTATTGGAGAGGATAAAGGATTTTCAAAGGAAAATGGGTTTGCTCTTGAGACCTGCAATGATTTCGAAGTCGCTTCTGAACTCGCGAAATTAAGACACCCGGATCTGATCCTCATCGAGTCGGATAATGAGGATGCCCCGCGTGATCGTCTGGTCAAGAAATTATCTGAGGCGGAATATAAGTTTAAACCGGCAATATTTTTATCCCTTGCTGAATATCCTTCTCCTGGTTTGAGATTGAAATTTTTCCGGGAAGGTGTTGATGATATTTTAATCAGGCCGTTTTCAACGGATGAAGTCAAAGAAAAAGCACGCATTTTTATTGATAAGAAAAATATCAGCCAGATGAACCATGCCCTGAACCAACAGCTTGAAAAAACGACAGAATATCTCAAACGGTTCAAACAGGAATTAAAAAAAACCAAAACCGAACTCTATGAAGAACGCCATTCCCTGAATAATGCTTTAAAACAGATCAACCAGATGGCAAATGAACGAACCCGGTTGAAACGGGATATCAAAATCGCGAAGGAAACCCTTGATGGAAACGTAGAAGGTTTTTCAGAGCTTCTTTCGGGGTTGATCAAAATAAAGATAGAAAAAAACAGGGGACATGGGGAGCGGGTTGCCAAAATTTCCAGCTTTATTGCAGGGCAATTAAAAATTGATGAAAAAAAGCTGGCAGATCTTCAAAAAGCTGCTATGCTGCATGAAACAGGGTTGCTTTTCATTCCGGAGACAACGCTGCAAAAAGAAAAAGAAGAGCTCACGGAATTTGAAAAGGGGTTGTTCCTGCAATATCCGGTCAAAGGGGCTGAAGTTCTTTCGTCCTGCACTGAATTTCTTAATTGTGCCGGAATTATCCGGCATTTGAATGAGAACGCGGATGGCACAGGAAAACCGGATGGTTTGAAAAAGCGCTATATCCCATTATTGTCAAAAATTTTAGCCGGGGCAGACGTATTTGATACCTTAAGAGAAGAACAGGACGTATCCTCCCTTGAAAAGTTTTTGATGCGGCTGGAAGACTATTCCGGGACAAGGCTTGACCCGACGATGGTGGCCCTGCTGGAAAAATATGCCGTTCTTCATATGGGATCTGACGATTATTGCATCAAAGGCAGGGGCATCCATCAGTTGGAGCCGGGGATGACGCTTGGGACAGCGCTTTTTACAAATACCGGGACCAAACTTTTTTCCGCAAATACTTTACTTACTCAGGATGCAATTGATAAGATAAAAAAATACAGCAGGGAATATCCTGTTGATGAAACTGTTTATATAAGGGTTTAGAAAATGGATATATCTTCGGTTATCGGTGTTGTTTCAGGCTTTGGGTTTGTGGTTGGAACCATATTGCTTGGCGGAAGTCTCATGGCCTTTGTGGATATTCCGTCCATTGTCATTGTCTTCGGGGGATGCGCCGCATCTTCCATGATCGCCTTCCCCTTGGCGGATTTTTTAAGCGTGTTCAAGACATCCATCAAAGTGTTCATTTTTAAAATCCAGCCGCCCGAGGAAATTATCAATAATCTTGTTGAGATTTCCAACAAAGCCAGAAAGGGGGGATTGCTTTCCATAGAAAGCGATATCCAGAGCACCCCGGACCCCTATCTTGCCCAGGCCCTGCAGATGACCGTTGACGGGGTTAAAACCGGGGATATCGCCGCCATCATGCAGAAAAAAATGTCCTTGACCAAAAAAAATCTGGACACAGGGGTGAAGGTGTTTCAAGGCATGGGCTCTTATGGACCTGCCTTCGGCATGATCGGAACCTTGATCGGGCTGGTCCAGATGCTGGCAAACCTTGATGACCCCTCCAGCATCGGCCCTGCCATGGCTGTGGCGATGATCACCACATTTTACGGCGCCCTTATAGCCAATTTAATTTTTATCCCCATGGCTGAAAAATTATCCGGAAGAAATGAAGAAGAAATCACCAATATGAATATTATTTTCGAAGGAATCATATCCATCCGGGAAGGGGAGCATCCTAAGCTGATGGAGGATAAATTGAGAATCTATCTCAGTGATAAGAAAAAACCGGGTAAGGATGCGAAAGCATAAAATAAAATTAAATGGCTGAAGATAAGAACAAACAAGAGGGGGGAGAAGAGGGGTTCAGTCTTTCTCCTCCGCCTGAAGAAGAAAAAAAGCAGAAAGCAGGCGCACCTGAATGGATGTGTACGTTTTCCGATCTGGTTACCCTTTTGATGTGCCTGTTTGTGCTCTTGTTCGCCATGAGCACCACCCAGCAGGAATCCTATAAGGAACTTGTCGAATCCTTGCGAAGCGCCTTGGGTTCACAGTCCGTCCCCGAGGCCGGCACCCGGGAAGGCCTCACCATGCATGCCGTTCCATCGGAAGAACCAACTGAAA
This sequence comes from Desulfobacula sp., assembly GCA_023701135.1. Lineage (GTDB taxonomy): Bacteria > Desulfobacterota > Desulfobacteria > Desulfobacterales > Desulfobacteraceae > Desulfobacula. The sequence goes on from JAMPXP010000007.1 coordinate 119,644, forward strand.
ATCAGAAAATTGATGAACTTGGCGGCATGATCCAAAAAGAAATGGAGGAAATTGTCAGCGAAGTCCGGGAGCTGGTTCTGTTCAACAAGCTGGGGGGTGAGGTCAGTGTGACAAAGACCGACGAGGGAATTGTGATTACCATGTCCGACCTCCTTTTATTTTCAGAGGGAGGAACAAATCTGTCTGAAAAAGGGCATGATATATTAAAAAAGGTTGCAGGGGTTCTTTCCAAACTGGCATATCATGTTAAAATAAAGGGACATACAGACAGTTCTCCCATAGCCTCACCCATCTATCCTTCCAATTGGGAGCTTTCAAGCGCCAGGGCATCCATGGTGGTCAGATTGCTGGTGGATAACGGAGTCCCCCCCCAGTATATTTCCGCTGAAGGGTATGCCCATTATCATCCTGTCGCCACCAATGATACGGCCAAGGGCAGGGCATTAAACCGGCGGGTGGAGATTGTCTATGAACGGGACAGCATTGCGCGCCAGATGGCCGGCATGCCTGCCGGGGAAAAACCATAAGATATGGAGCCGTTGGTTGGTTTGATGGAATTACAAAACAGGGATATTGATGAGATTGAGGTGACCTCCCGTCTCCTGAACATGATCCTTGAGATGAGCTTGGAACAACAGCTTGATCTTCTTAAACAATTGGATGCAACCGGATACGGGGGCGCGCGGAGGCATGTCAGAACCCTTCTTAAAAAACCCTGGGCGGTTTTTTTTAATCCTGAGGCCGATAAGGCTCCTTCTGCGGATTTTATCCGGGATATCAGCCGGTGCGGGATGTTTATTGAAACCGGCCGGTCATTTTCCGTCGGGGAAAAGGTTACAGTGAAATTTGAGGTGCCTTCCACCCATAAAATTTATATCATTTTAGGGGAGGTTGTCAGGTCCCTGGAAAAGGGGCTGGGCATAAAATTTATCCGCCGGATTTTAGGGGATTGATCGGCTGGCTATTTTTCAGGGGGATGGAGTTTTTCTTTTTCAGACCCTATGATTTTTTTCAGTGTTTTTTCAGGGACATCTTTTTTCATTCCAGGACATGAATTCGCCATCATATTCCAGTTTTCAGGATGGCGGATGACCGCTTCAATAAATGGCCAGGCTTTACACATATAGGGCTTGACCGGATGAATGGTGCATTGTTTTTCCCGGTCGAAAAAAATACAGTAACCATCCTTGCCGCAGGCCAGGACATATCTTGATCCGGATTTTTCACAATACCGGATCGGAAACCGGTCCCGGTCAAAACCGATATAGGCCGATATCCGGCCTATATCCTGGGCCGTGACATAGGTCCCGCCGAATCCTTTACAGCAATCACCGCATTGCCGGCATGCGAAGATCTCCTCTCCGTTCGTTGGTTTAAAATCCATACCGTTTTTCCATGGCTTTTTGCATGGTTAAGTGATCAATGTATTGAAGATCTCCTCCCATGGGAATTCCCGAGGCAATCCGGGTGATCCGGATATTTGTTTTTTTCAGTTTTGCCTGGATATAGGAGGCAGTTGCCTCCCCTTCCACATTGGTTTTTGTGGCCAAGATGATCTCCTTTATTTTTTCGGGGGCAGCTCTTTTTATAAGTTCTTTGATCCGGATATCGTCCGGGCCGATCCCGTCAATGGGAGACAGAAGCCCGCCCAGGATATGGTAAATACCGTGATACCCCTTTGCTTTCTCTACGGCGGCCATATCTGTTGGATTTTCCACAACACAGATAAGGGATTTGTCCCTTGAAGGGTCAGCACATATCTTACACCTTTCCTGGTCGCTGAAGGAAAAACAGATTTCACAAAGCCGGATACTGCTTTTGAGCTCGATAATATCGGCCGCTAGGGTTGCAGCTTCCCCGGGTGAGGCATGAAGGATGTGAAGGGTCAGCCTTTCCGCCGTTTTTTTACCTATTCCGGGAAGCCTGGACAGGCTTTGAATCAGTTTTATGATCGGTTCAGGATAATGGGTCATGGCAGGTTTAAAAACCGGGGATATTTAATCCGCCGGTCAGTTTGCCCATTTCAGACGAGACCATTTCCTGGGATTTGGCCAAGGCATCATTAACTGCTGCCAGAACAAGGTCTTGAAGCATTTCAATATCATCTGGGTTCACCACTTCTTTTTCAAGAACAATGGATTCGATTTTCTGGGCCCCGTTGGCCACAACCTTGACCATGCCGCCGCCGGAGGAAGCTTCAATGGTCTTTGTGGCCATTTCCTGCTGGGTTTGCAGCATTTTTTTTTGGAGTTTCTGGGCCTGTTTCATCATTGCGTGCATATTGTTCATCATGATTTATATCCTTTTAAGAATTAATGATTTCTCCGTTGAAAAGCCGCTGCGCTTCAACCACCAGGGGATGGTTTAAAGCAGCCTGCCGTGCTTTGGTTTCATTTTTTTGCTCAAGGGAGTCATTGAGGCTGTTATCCTGTAATATTATTTTAAAGGTCAGATTTTTTCCTAGAAATTCCCTGCACAGGTGTTTGAGTTCATTTTCTTTATTTTCAATCCTTTTTTTATCAAAGGAAGAGCAGTTTTCAAGTTCAACGATGATTTCACCAAGGGAGTTATCTTTGACAGATCCCTTGGTGAGAAGGGCAAAAATAAAGGGCTGGGTTTGTTCTATTTTTTTTAAAAAATTTTCCCAGGTGTTTTGTTCGGATATTGAAGAAGTATCCTGAGAATAGTTTCGGTCTGGAACAGATTCCCGGAGTATATCCGGAGTTTTTTCAACCGGCAGTGGTTTTTCTTCTCTCCGCAGGGAGTGCGGGCCTGATTCCGGCTGAAGCATCGACGCAGGTGAATATCCGGAGTCTGCTTCCATGGAGCTGATCTGTTTTGCAAGAGCATCCAATTGATGAATGATGTGATCAATCCCTGTGCCGGTATCCGTCTGCAAGAGCTTCAGCAGGACCATCTCCATGGCAATCCGGGTATGGGAAGAATACCGCACAAGGTTCTCCTCTTCAAGAAGGATTTCCAAAATGGCCTGTATATGTGCCATGGGGACATCAGAAGCCCTTTGAAACAAGAGTCCTTTTTCCGATTCTGCAATATTGACGGCAGGGCTTTGCCGTCCGCATAGCCGGATTACACTGAGATTTCTGAAATAGAGAAGGATATCAGCATAAAATTTCTTCAGATCAATACCGGAGTCATTCACCCGTTCTATGAGTTCAATGATTCTTGCTCCGTTCTTTATCAATATGGCGGTGCAGATTTCATGCATTACCTGATGATCAATGACGCCAAGGGCATTCAGGATCCATTGGGGGTCAATTTCTTTGTTTGTGGTTGAAGACAGGATCCTGTCCAGAAGACTTAATCCATCCCTTATGGAGCCGTCTGCTTCACGGGCGATGAGATCAATACTTTCTTCTTTTATAAGAAATCCTTCTTTCACACAAAGACGTTTTAAGTGGTTTGAAATCAATTCAACCGGAATCCGGATCAGATCGTGCCGCTGACATCGGGATAAGATGGTTGATGGAATCTTATGCACTTCTGTTGTGGCAAAGATGAACATCACATGGCCGGGGGGCTCCTCAAGGGTTTTGAGAAGGGCGTTAAACGCTGCTGTTGACAGCATATGCACTTCATCAATAATATAGATCTTGTATTTTGCCGATGAAGGCATATAAGTGACGTTTTCCCTCAAGTCCCGGACCTGGTCCACACTGTTGTTGGAGGCCCCGTCAATTTCAAAGACGTCGGTGCAGTGTCCTTCGATGATATCCTTACAGATCCGGCAAGCATTGCAGGGAAAAGCCGAAGGGCCTGTTTTGCAGTTCATGGCCTTGGCGAGTATCCGGGCAATGGTGGTTTTTCCCGTACCTCTGGGGCCTGTAAAAAGAATGGCATGGGCTACCCGGTCGGAGGAAACTGCATTTTTAAGGGTAGTTATGACATGATTCTGTCCTATCACATCATCAAAGGTCTGGGGGCGGTATTTGAGTGCTAATACTTGATATGACATGCTGTCCGATATGGTTAGTGGCGGAGAAGGAGGGATTCGAACCCTCGGTACCCTTTTGGAGTACACACGCTTTCCAGGCGTGCACCTTCAGCCAACTCGGCCACCTCTCCGCATTAATCTGATTCAGGGCAAAATAGTATCTTTTTATAATTGTGTCAAGATCTAAACAGGGAAAGATATTCTTTGGTAAATTTATTCTCCGGGGTATAGATACAAAGGGGGGAGCATAGAGAACATTGTGAGCTGGAGTTTTTCACGGCTCGGACAATGATGCGCCTTGCTTTTGTGCCGGGCTTGATATGAATGGGCCGCATCAATTCAGGATAAAAATGATGCCGGGCCAGGGCTTCGGATAGGTCCTGTAGCCGATCAAAGGGGAAAATAACGAAAAAAAGCCCCTGGTCTCTGATCAGGCGGCTTGAACATTCAACCAACGCGTCAATGCTGAGGGCGGTTTCATGTCGGGCCATGGCTTTTTGGGGATCAGGATTTATCCTGCCGGTGCCGATTTCCTTATAGGGAGGATTGGAAACAATGATATCAATCCCGGTGCCTGTTCTGTTCCATTGAAGGGTTCTGATATCCTTATGAAGAACATGGATCGTTTTTTCAAAACCGTTGGCAAGAATGTTTTTTCTGGCGAAATCAAACAATTCTTCCTGGATCTCAATGCCTGTAATTTTCAGATCTGGATATCTCCGGGCCAGGAGAAGAGAGATGATTCCGCACCCGCATCCCAGATCCATAACGGCTTCATTGCCTTTTGGGCGGATATGGGCGGCAAGAATCAGTGAGTCCAGGGAAAAACGATACCCTTTTTCCGGTTGGGAGATGTTGAGCTGATGAACGTCATCAACCGAGAATTTTTCCAATTTTAAACCTGATTTTTTTGACCAGGGGTTGGTCAAGGTGATGGTTGATATTCAGGATCATTTCTTTTTCAAGAAATGTGAGCTGATGAATCCATGTCGAACTTGATACATTCACGATGAGGATGCCATCCTTGAAGGAATCGGGTTTGGCATTCATGGCAATGGGTTTGCCCACAGCAGCTTCCCAGATATCCCAGATCCGCATCATCCATGTGTCCTGGGTCGGTCTGAATTTTACCAGCGCTGAGTTTAAAATATCACTGATATGAATCAGGTTGCTTTTATTTTTTTTGTCCAATTTGAATATATCCTTGATCACCATGAGACCGTTTATTCCATATCATAGAATTCCCTTGGGATATACCAAAAAATACAGGGCTGATCCCTTTCAGAAATTTTTAACGCTGGGCGGATTCCAAAAAAATATTGCCTTTTGGGGTTGATCCATATAAATATGACTGTATTTCAAGCGCTATACTTTAAAGAAATCAAGAAACAGGATATTATTTATGAATTGGGATTGGGATAAATTAAGGGAAAACCAGCAGAAATACGAGAGCAAAAAAGAAGGCGGCGGAATGGGAATGCCTAAGCCACCCCAGATGGATGAACTGGTGGAGCGGTTCAGAAATCTTAAGAAATCAGGCATCGTCCCCATTGCTCTTTTGATTCTGGTCGCCCTTTTGGCTGTTTCAAGTGTGTTTACGATTGCAACCGATGAGGTCGGGGTTATTCAGCGATTTGGGAAGTATAACAGGACGGCCCAGCCTGGATTGAATTTTAAATTTCCGACCGGGATTGAAAAAATCACAAAAGTTAAGGTGAAAAGGGTATACCAGGAAGAATTCGGGCTTGATACGGAGAAGACGACGGCCAACTACAGACCGGGAAATGAAAGCGCTTCCCAGGAAACGCCCCTGATGCTGACCGGGGATCTGAATGTTGCAGTGGTCCCCTGGATTGTTCAATACAGAATTTCAAACCCCCTGGATTATCTGTTTAAAATCAAGGATGTCACGGCCATTTTGCGTGATATGTCAGAAGCTACCATGAGAACCGTCGTAGGGGATCGAAGCATCAATGAGGTCATCAGTAAACGGGAGGAAATCGCTCTTGCGGCAAGGGAGATCCTTCAAAAGGAAATGGACCGGGCTCAGTCCGGCATTGCCATCAATACGATTGAGCTTAAAAAGACCAATGTTCCTGATCCGGTTCAACCCTCCTTTAATGAGGTAAATCAGGCCACCCAGGAAAAAGAACAAACCATCTATAAAGCAAGGGAAGAATATAATAAGGCAGTCCCGTTGGCCCGGGGTGAAGCGAGACGGGTGATAAAGGATGCTGAAGGGTATGCCATTGACAGAGTTAATCGGGCCAAGGGCGATGCCGATAAATATACGGCTATTTTCCAGGAATATTTAAAAGCCAAGGATATCACGAAAAAGCGGCTCTATCTGGAAGCAATGCTGGAGGTTTACCCAAAACTCGGGACAAAATATATTATTGATTCCGACCAGAAAAATATGCTTCCCTTATTGAATATGAGCGGTGGAATTGCACTTCCCCAGAACCAGACACCTTAGATAACAAGGCTGGATAGGAATATTATGATAAAAAATATAATTTTGATTGTTTTTGCGGCAGGTATTTTTCTGGCCTATAATGCAGCATATATAGTTGATGAAACAGAGCAGGTGGTCATCACTCAATTCGGAAAGGTGGTGGGTGATCCCATCACCAGTCCGGGTCTGAAATTCAAGCTGCCTTTTTTTCAGAAAGCCAATATTTTTGCTAAAAATCTTTTAACCTGGAATGGTATCCCCGGCCAGGTCCCGACACAGGATAAAACCTATATCTATGTGGACAGTTTTGCCCGTTGGAAAATTGTGGACCCGGTAAAATTTATTCAGACCGTGAACAATGAAACCTCTGCCATTGACCGCCTGAATGGAATTATTGATCCTGCGGTAAGGAATCTGATCACCTCTCATCCCTTGGTTGAAACCGTCAGGAATACAGACAGGTCCATGGATACATTTGAATATGATGTTGATGAAAATGTTCAGCGGGTTCAATATAAAATCAACATTGGAAGAGATGAGATTACAAGACTCATCGTTCAACAGGCCAGTGAAAAATTAAAAGAGTTCGGTATCGAGCTGGTGGATGTGAAGATCAAACGGATCAATTATATCGATAATGTTCGGCAGGCTGTTTATGAACGAATGATTGCAGAAAGAAAACAGATCGCAGAAAAATACAGGGCCGAGGGAGCAGGAGAAGCAAGCAATATTCGCGGAGAAAAGGAAAAGGAACTCCAGGTCATTAAATCCCAGGCATACAGGGATGCCCAGAAAATAAAAGGGGATGCCGATGCTGAAGCGGCAAGAATTTATGCGAGCGCTTATGGGGCTGATCCGGAATTTTATTCATTTGTGAAATCCCTGGAAGTATACAAGGAATCATTGAAAAAAGATACCACCCTGATCCTTTCAACCAGTTCTGATTTCATGAAGTATTTAAAAGGGATTGGAAAAGAGTAAAGAGTTGAGTATTGAGTTGAGTTTCTTGCAACTCAATACTCCAGGTATGGTAAAAGCTATTTTTTCTTTCTCTGGTGTCTGGTTTTGGCAAGGAGTTTTTTGTGTTTATGCTTTCTCATCTTTTTTCTCCGCTTTTTCATTACACTGCTCAAAAAAATCACCTCCTTTTAGTTTAGCCTATATTTAAATTGGTTGAGTTGACTGGGCACTATAGCATAGGATTTTGTCAAATGTCCATTTTTTTATTCGTACAGGAAAAGACACAGGATGCATCAACCTGAATTTTTTAATAGAGAAGAGCTTCTAAAGGTGGAAGAGGCTGTTAAAATTTCAGAAGAGCTGGTGAACAATTTCTTTAAAATGTCTTCGGGCCAATGGTTGAGAAACCGCTATGATATTAAGACCGCCAGGGATCTTGATAACCATGAGCAGGTCGATGGCCCCTTTGCCCAGGTAATAAAATATGAAGCACGGAAAAAAGAGGCATCTCTCAGTTCGTCTTCATACACTCTCTATAAGATATGTCTTCAGGACAAGGCCATACTTTGTGCGGCTCAAAGGGAAAATTTCCTTCTGGAGCCCTTCCTTTTATATATTCTCAGTCATGAACTTGTTCACATTATTCGTTTTTCGAAGTATAAACAGCGCTATGAGAATAAAAATGAAGCAGATGTCACTCTGGACGAAGAAAGACAGGTCCACCTTCTGACCTATGAAATTTTAAAGCCTTTTTCTATTCCTGGTTTGATACAAGTATTCGAATTTTATAAGGATTGGCGCAAAGGTCACCTCTGAAATTCTTGGCAAAAAAAATATGAACAAACTTTCTTGACAAGGAAGAAAGGCGAGTTATTTTATGAATAATTTTTCGAGAGGACCAAAAAGAACGGAGAATTGGAAAAATGCCGGTTTACGAGTATCAATGTAAAGATTGCGGGAAAATAGAAGAAGTGTTTCAGAAAATATCAGATCCGGTTCGAACGACTTGTTCTCATTGCAAGGGCAATTTGAGCAAACTCATTTCACAAAGTTCATTTCATCTTAAAGGATCGGGCTGGTATGTTACTGATTATGGCGGAGCAAAAACAGGGAGTGAAACAAAACCAGAAACAAAAACCGATACATCATCCAGCGAATCAAAAAAGGTTACTGCTAAAGATTCAGATTAAACGAGCAGAACCTCAAAACAAATACACCAAATACATTAACGCAACAAATAGTATGTAAAGGAGAAATTGATCATGAGTTTGAGACCACTAAGTGACAGAATTCTGGTTCAGCGTGTGGAAGAGGATGTTAAAACCAAAGGCGGTATTATCATCCCGGACACGGCCAAAGAAAAACCGGTAGAAGGAAAAGTCGTGGCTACAGGCAACGGCCGGATGGGGGAAGACGGAAAACTTCTTCCCATGGATGTAAAAGTCGGAGATCGTGTTCTTTTCAGTAAATACGGCGGAACCGAAGTGAAAATCGACGGTTCGGATTATCTTATCTTACGTCAGGATGATGTTCTTGGAGTTATTGAATAACCATACAGATAAAGAAAGAAATGGAGATTATTAAAGATGGCAAAAGAAATTAAATATGATGCCAAAGCCCGTGAAGCAATGCTGAATGGCGTAAAGGCACTTGCAGATGCAGTCGTGGTCACGTTGGGCCCAAAAGGCAGAAATGTGGTTATTGAAAAATCCTGGGGATCACCCAATGTCACCAAAGACGGTGTAACGGTTGCAAAAGAAATCGAGCTGGAAGATAAATTTGAAAACATGGGCGCCCAGATGGTGAAGGAAGTCGCCAGCAAGACCTCTGATATGGCCGGTGACGGGACAACCACGGCAACTGTTCTTGCAAGAGCAATCTATGAGAATGGTCAGAGACTGGTGGTTGCCGGCAACAATCCCATGGGCATCAAAAGAGGTATTGATAAGGCCGTAGCCAAAGTTGTCGAATGCCTGGAATCCATGGCAAAACCGACTAAAAATCAGAACGAGATCGCCCAGGTCGGGACCATTTCCGCCAATAATGATAAAACCATTGGTAATATTATTGCAGAGGCCATGGACAAGGTCGGCAAAGAAGGCGTCATCACCGTAGAAGAAGCCAAATCAATGGATACAACCCTTGATGTTGTTGAAGGTATGCAGTTTGACCGGGGTTATCTGTCTCCTTATTTTGTGACAAATTCCGAAAAAATGGTAGTTGCTCTGGACAATCCCTATGTATTGATCTGTGAGAAAAAAATCTCCTCCATGAAAGATCTTCTTCCCGTCCTTGAAGCCATTGCAAGAACCGGCAAACCGCTGCTTATCGTTGCTGAAGATATAGAAGGGGAAGCGCTTGCCACCCTGGTTGTCAACAAGCTTCGCGGTACATTGAATGTCGCTGCCGTCAAGGCCCCAGGTTTTGGTGACAGGAGAAAGGCCATGCTGGAAGATATCGCTGTATTAACCGGTGGCCAAGTGGTTTCAGAAGATATCGGAATCAAACTTGAAAATGTTACGCTTGAAGATTTGGGCCAGGCCAAATCCATTACCGTCGATAAGGACAACACCACCATCGTTGACGGGGCAGGCTCCAGAGAAGCCCTTGAAGGCAGGGTCAAAATGATCCGGGCCCAGGTGGAAGAAACAACATCCGATTATGACAGGGAAAAACTCCAGGAAAGACTTGCCAAACTGGTTGGCGGCGTGGCCGTCATTAATGTCGGAGCAGCCACTGAAACCGAGATGAAGGAAAAGAAAGCCAGGGTGGAAGACGCTCTTAACGCAACCCGTGCAGCCGTTGAAGAAGGTATTGTTCCCGGTGGCGGAGTTGCTCTTGTCCGTTGCATCAAGGCCCTTGAAGAACTTAAACTTGAAGGTGAGGAAAAACTGGGTGTGGCGGTTATTGCACGCGCCATTGAAGAACCCCTTCGCAAGATTGCTGAAAACGCCGGTGTGGAAGGCTCTGTTGTTATCAATAAAGTTAAAGAGGGTGAAGGCGCCTATGGTTACAATGCCCTGACAGATGTTTATGAGGATCTGATTGCAGCAGGTGTTATTGATCCGAAAAAAGTGGTTCGTTTCGCACTTCAGAATGCAGCCAGCGTTGCATCGGTTATGCTGACCACGGAAGCCATGATCGCCGACAAACCGGAAGAAAAATCCGGCGGAATGCCCGGTGGAATGCCCGGTGGTGGAATGGGTGGCATGGGTGGAATGGGCGGAATGATGTAATCCTCCACTAAAATGACCCGATTCATTTGAGTTTATTCAGGCTCCTGTATATTCATTGTGCAGGAGCCTTACCATTTGAGCGGGATGAGGGATTAAAGCCTTTTGTCTCAAGTGAAAAGGCTTTAATAAGAACTTGACATGGTAAGTCTGCTCGTATACTAAAGTCTATGATTTTTTTGTTTTACACATATCAGGAAGGTAAGCTGTAAGAGAGGTTATATGGCCAGTGAAAGTATTGGGCTGTTTTATATGCTGAGTGAAGCAGGTCCGATTGTTAAGTTCATTATGCTGCTGCTGTTGTTTTTTTCAATAACATCATGGGCGATAATCTTCATAAAGACCAGGTATATCCGGAAAGCATTTAAAGATTCAGCCGACTTTACGGATATTTTCTGGCAATGCCGGAACCTTGCCGATGCGTTTTCAAAGGCAAAGGCATTAAGATCAAGCCCCCTGGCAAGAATTTTTATTGCAGCCTATATGGAAATGGCACGGTCCGACGGCAAGGAGACAAGAAAAACAAGCATAAAGAAAATAGAGGGGACCTATTTACAGAACATTGGAAGCATTAACCGGTCTTTGAAAAGATCCATGAATGTTGAAAATAGACGATTGGTTCAATTGGTCCCATTCCTTGCAACGGCAGGAAATACAGCACCTTTTATCGGTCTTTTCGGGACGGTCTGGGGGATTATGGATACTTTTCAGGGGATTGGTTTGAGCGGTTCCGCAAGTCTTGCCGTTGTCGCCCCCGGTATTTCCGAAGCCTTGGTGGCAACGGCAGCAGGGCTGGCAGTGGCTATCCCCTCAGTAATTGCATATAATTTCTTTAACGATCGGATTCGGGTTTTGGATTCTGAGATGCAGAGCTTTTCTTCAGATGTCTTAAATATAATGGAACGCGATATCCAAAAGCAAATGGAGGAATAATGCAGGCAGGTTCAGGTAATGGTCAATTCATGTCTGAAATCAATGTCACCCCCTTTGTAGATGTCATGCTGGTGCTTCTGATCATTTTTATGGTCACGGCCCCCATGATGGTGCAGGGGGTAGATGTCAATTTGCCCAAAGCAACTGCAAAAGCCTTAAAAAGCAGTGAGGAACGCCTGATTATCTCCATTGATAATGAAATGAAGGTCTATATCAATGAACAGGTGGTCAGTGTCGAATTTTTGACCCAGAAACTTACGGCCATACTTGAAAATTTAGAGAACAAGGATGTATATCTCAAGGCGGATAAAGAGATTCCCTATGGAATCGTCGTCAATGTTATTTCCAAGATCAAAAAGGCGGGGGTTGACAGTCTTGGGATGATCACGCTGCCGGATAATGAAGATGAGTCCTGATAAACAGGTATGAGCTCCCTGGAAAGTTTTAAAAAGAAAAAGGCATCACTTCTATTATCCCCAATGGATCAGGACAGAAGAACCGGGATGGTTTTTTTGATTGTTTCGATTGTGGCTCATGGTTTGTTTTTCGGCGTTCTTATTTTTTTTCAGGATTTTCATTTTGCCAGGTCCATGCCCCCGGTTATTCAGATTGACCTTGTCTCCTTTTCACCTGTTTTAGGCTCGGATAAACCAGGCGGGAGTGGTGGTCAGGAGATTGAGGGCAGTAAAGAAGAGATCCAAAGCGAAAACAAGGAAGCAGGCCCGCCTGTCCAGCCGGCTGAAGTAAAAAAAGAGGAGCCACCCCCTGTTATCAAAGCGGATATCAGTTTAAAAACAAAACCTAAAAATTTAAAAGACCTTTTGGCTGAACAGGAAAAAAAGAACAAGGAGGAGGAAAAGAAAAAAGAGGAAAAAATCGATAAAAAGCCTATCCAGCCGGAAACCGATGCCTCAAAAACAACGGTTAAGTCAAATGATAAAGCAGATGAAAACAATATGTCCGAAATTCTAGGCCGTCTGCGCAAGAAGGTAGCTGAACAGGGCAAATCAAGGCAGGGGGATGGCGGAGCAGGTGAAGGCAAAGGGGGGTCTCCGGATGGAACGGGTATAGGCGGTTCCACTCCCCTGCAGATTTATCTGATGGAGATTGGATCTCGAATTCAGCAGAACTGGGTGTTTAATGAGAGTCTTGCCAGAATGGACCGGAATCTGGAAGTGAGGATTATTATCAAAATTTTAAAAAGCGGAGAAATAAGGGATATTATTTTTGAGACGCGATCTGGGAATCCATATCTGGATGAATCTGCAAAAAAAGCGATTCTAAAGATCAATCCTTTAAAGCCCTTACCGGCAGGAATGTATTCCTATGATCTGGGGTTGATTTTTACTCCCCAAGGATTAAAATAAAGTTTAATACTAAAAAACAATATGGTATTTTTATGATGAAAAAAAATGCGCTGCAGGGTTTATGTTGTGTTCTTGTTATCATGTGTTTCTGGATACCGGTTTGCCATGGGGTTACATATATTAATATCAGCAATCCGTTGTTGAAAAAATCACCCATTGCTGTGCCGGATTTTAAAGCCTTTAGCAACAGTGCCGAAGAAGTAAGGGATGGAAAAACAGCAGTTCAGATACTCAATGAGGCATTGAATTTTACAGGCTATCTGAAAACCATGGACCCGATGGCGTTTCTGGCAAATCCGGCTCAATCCGGAATCCAGCTTTCTGAAATCAATTTCAGAGACTGGACCGGAATAGGTGCGGAATTATTAATAACAGGCGGGGTCCTTGTTGAAAGTCCGGGAAATGTTAAATTTGAATTGCGGCTTTTTGATACATTCAACTCCAAGCTCCTTGTAGGAAAGGTATATACCGGTCCAGAATCACAGATCCGTAGAATGATTCATATGTTTTGCAGTGAAATATCCTTTGCGTTGACAGGGAAATACGGGGTCTTCAATACTGAAATGGCATTTGTTTCAACCATGGATGGGAATAAGGAAATATTTACTTGTGATTTTGATGGACAGAATATAAAACAGATCACCTCGCATAAAAGTATAAGTCTTTCTCCATCCTGGTCATCGGATGGCAAATGGCTGGCTTATGTCTCCTATGCAAAGGGGAAACCAGATCTTTATATTAAGAATCTTAAAGAAAATCGGGGCTCTATCGTTACTTTAAAAGGAATGAATATCTCACCGGACTGGATGCCGGGCCAATTGAAACTTGCAGCCGCCTTAAGTTTTTCAGGGGATCAGGAAATTTATCTATTGACCATCAATGGAGAAGTGATTAAAAGATTAACTGATAGTTTGGGGATTGATGTATCACCAAAGTTTTCACCCGATGGGCAGAAAATTGCGTTTACATCAAAACGTGCAGGAACTCCCCAGATATATATTCAGGATATTGGCTCCGGAAGTGTTAAAAGGCTGACGTTTGAGGGTTTAAATAATACCTCGCCGGCTTGGTGTCCGGACGGTAAAAAAATTGCCTATGTGGGCATAGAAAAGAATCGAATCAATATTTTTGTGATGAGTATTGACTCAGGTGTTCCGGTTCAGTTGACTGCGGATTCAGGTGATAATGAAGATCCGGTCTGGTCACCTGATGGAAGTATGCTGGCCTTTACGTCAACACGTGAAGGGGATATACCAAGGATCTTTGTCATGAATGCGTCAGGAACCGACCAAAGAAGGCTTTTGAGCATGAATGGCAAGCAGACCCAACCGGACTGGTCAATTTCAGATAGTACAAGAGAAGGTATGTAGTATTTAATAATTAAAAGGGGGAAAAAATGAAAAACAAATTTTGGTTAAATGTATTGATGGCAGTTCTTGTTGCAGGGCTTTTCCTGACGGTTTCATGTGCAAAAAAAGCAGTTGTTTCTGATGCCGGTACCGTATCCGGTGCAGCGACCACAGAAGATCCCAATGCAAAGGCAAAAGCTGAAGCTGAGAGACTTGCCGCAGAAAAAGCAGCAAAAGAAAAAGCAGCAAAGATGGCTGCTGCAAGAAAGGCCTTTGAAAATGAGGATGTCCATTTTGACTTTGACAGTTCAGAATTGACAGCCGCTGCAAAAGCGTTGTTAAAAGACAAAGCAGCATGGTTAACAGAAAACGCTTCCGCAGCCGTCACCATTGAAGGTCATTGTGACGAACGCGGTACAACCGAATACAACCTTGCATTGGGCGACCGTCGTGCCACTGCCGTAAAAGCCTATCTGGTAGACATGGGTATCGCTGCCTCCCGCATGAACACCATCAGTTACGGCGAAGAAAAACCAATTGATACAGGAAAAACAGAACTCGCCTGGGCCATGAACAGGCGCGCTCATTTTGCCGTTAAGTAGTCGATTGGATATTCGTTAATAAATTCAGGCGCAATGCTTTTATAGATAAAGTATTGCGCCTGAATCATTAAGACCTTTTGGCCGGCGGAGTTGGGTTATGAAAATTTATCATCTTTTTTGTATTGTAATCGGTTTCCTATTTTTTTACGGATGTGTCGAACCCCAAAAATTTGTAGCCCTTGAAAACCGGGTGGCTGCAATGGAAATGGAAAGAAAGAAACAATTAAATGCACAGAGTGAAAAAGATAAAGAGCTCGAAACCATTCAGGAAAAAGTAAAGGAAGGAATCAGGCCTGAAGATTATGCGGATATGAAATACGATATTAAGGTCCTGAAAGAAAATAATCAAAGGCTTGAGAATGCTTTGGAAGAAATCAATCATAACCTTGGGAATTATAGTAAAAAGGATAGGGAAGAACTTGAAAAGAGGGTCGAAAGATTAGACAATGCAATTTCCCAGAATTATGAAAAATTAGTTGAGCTGGAAAAGTATCTGGGCCTTGAGCCATCCCGTGCCTTAGAGACCGCCCCGGGAGAGAAAGCTTCGGTAGACAGGACGGGAGATGAACACAAGGCCGAAAGCAAGCCCCCTGCTTCAGTGGAACCCAAAAACGGGAATGAAGAACAGGAATTATATGCGGCTGCAAAAAAAATGTTCGATGAGGGGGATAAAGCCAATGCACGCAACCAGTTTGAAGAGTTTATAAAAAAATATCCAAAGTCTGAAAATGCGGATAATGCAAGATTCTGGATTGCCGAAAGCTATTATTCGGAAAAATGGTTTGAAAAAGCAATCCTTGAATATCAAAAAGTTCTTGAAAATTATCCAAAGAGCAATAAGGCTGCCGCATCAAGGCTTAAGCAAGGATATGCATTTTCAGAGCTGGGTGAAAAAGCCAATGCCAGGCTCATCCTTAATGAATTGTTGAAAAAACATCCGGATTCCAATGAAGCAAAATTTGCCAAGGAAAAATTAAAAAGCTTACAGTAAATGTATTGTTCCCATGATTAAAGTAGTAGGGATTGATCCGGGTCTTGCAGGCACGGGGATAGGCATAGTTCAGGGCAGCCAGAGGGATATCCTGGGTTATTCTTTTGGCAGTATCGCCACAGAAGCAAAGGATCCGATTCCTTTCAGGCTTAACAAGATTTATTCCAATATCTTGGATTTCCTCTGTGAACAAAAACCTGATTGTGTGATCATAGAGGATATTTACTCCCTTGAAAAATATCCTGAATCCGGTATCATGCTAGGCAAGGTTTCAGGGATCATCCTGCTGGCAGTCTATAAGGCGGGATTAAATATGGAAGAGATCCCTGTCCGTGAGGTAAAAAAAATCATCTCCGGAAACGGGAATGCCGACAAGCACCAGATGGAACGGGCCATTCGAAACCAGTTGAACCATGGTCAGCCCATCCGCCCTTTCCATGCTTCAGATGCATTGGGGCTGGCGTTAACAGGGTACTACAGGTATAAAAACAGGCCATGATCGGATACCTTGAAGGATCCATTCTGCATTTTGAGTCGGATGGTATTTTATTATTGGCCGGCCATATCGGCTATGAGGTATTCTTGAACCCCCAGGTTCTTGAGAGAATCAGATCACAAAATTCCCATAACGACAGTATTGCTCTCTATATTTATTATCATCAGACCGAACGTCAGCCCAAACCGGTTCTGATCGGTTTCCAATCCCTTGAGGATAAAGCTTTTTTTCAGGAATTTATCACCGTTGATGCCATCGGCCCCATGAAAGCCGTAAAGGCAATGGATAAGCCCATAAGCGATATTGCACTGGCCATAGAAAAAAAAGACACCCATTTTCTATCGGGGTTGAATGGAATCGGAAAACGGACGGCTGAAAAAATTATTGCAACTCTGAATGGAAAAGTTGAACGATTTATTTCTGCTGTTGAAGGCCCCAAGTCTGCAGACGCGCCTCCTATAACGGATGATATCAAGGATATTTGTCAGCAGGTTGAAGATGTGTTGACAGAACAACTGGGCCATTCCCTTGCATCGGCAAAAAGGATGGTCAAGGAGGCGTTTGAAAGAAACCCTAGGATTTCAACACCTGAGGCACTTTTCGATGAAATTTATCAGGAGAATCGATAAATATGGGAGACTCAATACTTTCTTATTCTTCTGATAATTCGAATAGAAAAGGGATAGTCACATCGAAAAAGACACTGGATGAGCTGTCTTCCGATATCATTTCTTTAAGGCCCACCTGTTTTGAGGATTATATCGGCCAGAAAGATACTGTTGAAACCCTGAAAATTGCCATTCAGGCAGCCAAGATGAGAAATGAACCCTTGGAGCATATTCTCCTTCACGGCCCACCCGGGCTGGGGAAAACAACAGTGTCCCATATCATTGCCAATGAAATGGGTAAGAATCTGACCGTTACGTCAGGTCCGACCCTGGAGAAAGGCGGTGACCTCATCGGGATTCTGACCAATCTGGGTGAGGGGGATATCCTTTTCATCGATGAAATCCATCGCATCCCAAAAATCGTTGAAGAATTTTTATACCCTGCCATGGAAGATTTTGCCGTAGATTTTGTGTTTGATAAAGGAATTCACGCAAGAAGTCATCGGTATCGCCTGAAACAGTTCGTTCTGATCGGAGCAACGACCCGTGTGGGTCTGTTGTCGTCTCCGTTAAGGGATCGATTCGGAATTTTTCGCACCCTTGATTTTTATTCGCCGGACCAATTGGTAGTGATTGTCAAACGGTCTGCGGCTATTTTAAATACCATCGTTACGGATGATGGTGCAAAGGAACTATCCAAGAGATCCCGAGGGACGCCAAGAATTGCCAACCGGCTTTTAAAAAGGGTCAGGGACTATTCGTTGGTCAAATCCCATGGGAGGGTCACCCTCGAAAGTGTCAAGGCTGCTCTCAGCCTTGAGGGTATTGATCATCTGGGATTAACCTCGCTTGACAGAAATTATCTAAAAACAATCCTGGATTTTTACAAGGGAGGACCGGTCGGGATTGAAGCCATTGCCGCAACATTGCAGGAAGAAACAGATACTTTGGTGGATGTGGTTGAACCGTTTTTGTTAAAAATCGGTTTGGTCCTTCGAACCTCCAGTGGCAGAAAAACATCGGAGAAAGCATTTGATCATCTTAAGCTTTATCCATAATAAATATAAGGGTCTATTTCAAAGATTGATGGAAACGAAAGCAAATAAACAAAAACAAGTTGGGTTATATCTGCTCATTCTCTGTATGGTCGGTATGATATTTTGTTCAAAAATTTTTGCCGAAGAACAGGCTCACCCGTCTGAAATCATTAAGCTGCCGGAAAACGAGAACGCTATTTTAGTTGAAAAGAAAAATCAGACGCTGTTCTTATATCGTTCCAAGGCCGGGGAGGTCCAGATCCAATATAAAATTCCCTGTTCCACCGGAGAAACGGCCGGAGTGAAACAGAAAGCCGGTGACAGAAAAACACCGGAGGGGATTTATTTTTTAAAGGATGAGTATGAAGATCAATACCTGTCTCCGATATATGGAACCAAGGCCTTTCCCTTGGATTACCCGAACCTGATGGATAACAGACTCGGCAGAGACGGATCAGCCATTTGGATACACGGCACCAATAAAGTTTTAAAACCCATGGATTCCAATGGGTGTATCGCACTGGAAAATTCAAATATTCAAAAATTGGCGGAATCTATAACTCTGGACTCAACTCCGGTTATCCTGGTCCAAGAGGTCAGGCAAATAGACAGGGAAACTCTTGCTAAACATGAGCAACAGATCAGTCTTATGCTGGATCAATGGCTTCAATCCGTTGCAAAGGGAAGCTATCATGAGTATTTGTCCTTTTATTCTGATGAATATCTCCCTGAGATTGACTGGTGGACGAAATGGATGCAAATACGCAAAGATTCTTCCGGAATCGGTTCAAATTTGAAAATTGAAAGAGACAAAACCGGCATCTATTATCAGGGAGATGTTTTTGTGGTCTTGTTCGATTATTCTTTAGTAAAAGACAATGAAAAAATTTTCTTAGGAAAAAGGAAATTGTTTCTCGAAAAAAAGGGACAAGCTTATAAAATTATCGGAGAGACATTTCAAAATATCTCAAAAGAATTTACGGCCTCTCAAACACCTTTACTCGCAGCAGCGTTAAAAGCCGACAAACCGGTTTCGAAAACGGAACCAGAAGCAGGAACAAAAACATTAACAGCATCCAAATCCGTCAAGGAAGAAAAATCTGTTCCCACAATCCGGCCCGTTCAGGAAACAGTAAACCAGTGGTTGGCAGCATGGTCTGCAAAAGATATGGATAAATATGCGTCTTTTTATGCTAATCATTTTTATTCTGACGGAATGAACAAGAAAAAATGGGTTGAAAGAAAGAAAACCATTGCCGGGAAAAATGAGTTTATCAGAGTGACCGGCAAGAAATTTCAAATCAAGCAGACAAATGATACATGCGAGGTTATATTTTTTCAGGACTATAAATCCAGCGGACTATCAACTCAGGGTGTAAAAAAGTTAAATCTGACGAACAAAGGCGGATCATGGAAGATATATCAAGAGAGCTGGAACGAGAAATAGCCAAATCCAGACCCAAACCTTTCAGGAAAAACAGAAAAATTAAAATTCTGATTGTGGACGATTTTGGAAAGGTTATATCCGGCAATCATATAAAAATTTTATTTATGCTTTTATTAGTTATCAGCATTGTGTCGTCTTTAACTTCAGCCATATTTATTTATAAATATTTTGTTTTCTCCCAGGAATCGGTTTCCTATAAGGATCGCTTCCTTTCATCTGAAAAAAAACTCAATGAATTGACCAGTGAAAAAGAAGTATTGATGGCAAGGCTTGTGATTCTTGGAAAGGAGCCGGGTATTGAAAAAAATATGGAAAAAGATGAAAAGCCAATGTCAAATACTTTAGAAGAAAAAAACCGAACAACTTCCAAGCCGTCCGGATCACCGGAAAATGATGACGGAACACCCTCAAATTTTCAGTCTGGCAATGAAAGAGAAAAATCGGCAGGTGCTGCTTTAACTGATCCGGTGGCAGAGGAGGATGCCACTCATCGGACATCAGAGACCAAAGCAATGAATAAAACAGTTTTGATTGAGAAATTTGCAGTAATCAGAAACAGGGATGGAAAAGATCTATTGGTGCGGTTTGATATCAGAAATATTTCAAAAGACCAGAAGGATGTGTCTGGAAGAATATTTACAATTTTAAAGCCGGATAACGGCATTGAAAATGAATGGCTTGTTGTGCCGAACGTAGCGCTTAAAAATGGAATTCCTTCAGAACATCAAAAGGGACAGTATTTTTCCATCGCTCACTTTAAGCCGGTAAAATTCAGAATAAAAAGTGAAATCGATCCTGATTTTTATAAAAAGGCTTCCATTTTCATTTTTAGCAGTGAGGGAGAGCTTATTTTTGAAAAATTGATTGACATCACTGAGGCGGAGTAAGCCCTTGATTAAAAACGGTTCAACCATAATGAAAATCATCATGTGTCTGTTTATCTCTTCATTCCTTTTCTGCGGGCAAGCTTTGTCCAGCCAGAAGACCCACACGGTCTTTTTCGAAGGAGAGGAAAATGAGCTTCATGTTTATCGAATCAAGGGGACTCAGTCCGGTAAAACATTGCTCATTATCGGTGGAATTCAGGGAGATGAGCCGGGAGGATACCTTGCAGCGGATTTCTATGCGGATTTCCTGCTTGAAAAAGGAAATCTCATTGTAGTCCCAAGGGCAAACTTCCCTTCTATTTTGAAAATGGAAAGACAGATTAATCAGGATATGAATCGAAAATTCCTGGATGATAATATTTCCAATTATGAGACAAAGGTTGTCGGCGTTCTGAAAAAACTCATTTGTGAAAGCGATTGCTTTTTGAATCTTCATGAAGGTTCTGGTTTTTATTCCCAAAACTGGGAGAGCGAAGAAAGGAATCCTGAAAAATTCGGTCAATCCATCATTATCGATAATTCTGTTCTTCAGGGCAAAGAGATCGATCTTGAGAAGATGGCGGGGAGGGTTGTTGAAAAGATTAATGCAGGGATTGAAAACAAAGGACATTTTTTTCATGTGAATAACCACATGACCAATCACCCGGACTCGATTCATAAGGAGCAGTTGAGGTCTGCAACCTATTATGCTTACAATACCTGTAAAATTCCGGCCTTTGGAATAGAATCGGCCAAAATACTCCCCTTGGAGCAAAAAGTTAGGCAGCATATCCATGCCATCAATGGATTCATGGATATGCTGGAGATTATTCCCAAAAATCCTAATATTGATTTAAAAAAACCGGAAATGCAGTATATGATCATTTCCGTCAATAATTCGATTCCGGTTGTTGTTGAAGAAATGCAGCGGCTGAAAATCAATAAGGGGGATACCATTAAAGTCCATGATATTGTCGCAAATTATGAACGAGGACTTAGTGTGGATGTCCTAGGGCTGGGAAATCAATTTAATGATCTGAAAAATGAACTGGTTGTTCATGAATCCACTCGAATTGAAGTCAAAAAGGATTTTTATAAATGCGGGAGTGTATTCATTGATATTGATCCTCAGGCATCAAAGGGGTTAAGCAAGGTTTCGGTCGTCGAAACTGAAGCGGTATCGGATTTGAGATTTAAGCTCAGAATTAACAATGCGCGTTTATTTGCCGATAATAACAGTCGTGTGACGGTGCGCATGGGAGATATATTGGTCATTGAAGACATTCTTTCAGGTAAAGTTGATCCGTCGAACTATGTTGTTAATTTTAAAGGATTTGTCGGTAATTTGGATAATAATAGCGGTGAAGATCGCGGGTATGCCATTCCTATATCCGAAAAGTCACTGTTAAAACGTTACTCTGAGGGTAATAAGGGTAAAATTTACCATGTGATAACAACGGTGGACGGAAAAGAAGTCGGGAAAATTTTTATTGATGTCCAGCCATAAGCAATTGAGGAGATTTAGAGTGGGAATAAAAAACAGCAAGAATCTTTCAATCATCGATAAAGAGTTGAAAATAGAAGGCTCGATATCAAGCAGTGGAAAGTTGATTATCAAAGGCCAGGTCACTGGGACAATTGAAGGAGACGTGGTGATCATAGCTGAAGACGGACAGGTGAATTCCAGCTCGACAAAAGTATCCAGTATTACCATTGGAGGGAAGTTTAAAGGTGAAGTGACTGCTTCAAAGGAGCTGATCATTCTTTCGACGGGAACGTGTGAGGGAAAGGTTGAATGCAAGGATCTTATCGTTGAAAACGGAGGCGTTCTAAACGCTGAAGTAACCTGTAAAACAACCAGTAAACTTTCGACGGACAAAGATTCAAGACCCTTCGAGCCCCATGTTATAAGAGATAAGAAACAAATAGAACTTTAAAATTTGCTTGACAAAATTTTAAAAAAAATATAGTTATCCCTGATTGTGTTTATGAAAAGGAGTGGTGAAAAAATTGAAAAAATATACATACAGTGCCAAAAGATCTGATAATAAAGAGAACTGGTATGTCATCGATGCCAAGGACAAGATTCTTGGGAGACTAGCATCACGGGTGGCATATCGAATTCGCGGAAAGAATAATCCTCTTTTTTCACCCCATGTTGATACAGGGGACTGGGTGATTATTATCAATGCTGATAAAATTCGCATGACGGGAAATAAATTGGATCAAAAGAAATATTACCGCCATTCCGGATATATTGGCGGGCTAACGACGGAGACGGCAAAAGAACTGCTTGCAAAAAAGCCGGAAGAGGTTATTAAAAAAGCAGTTCGCGGGATGCTACCCAAAAATCGTCTTGGCAGGAAACTTGGCAAAAAATTGTTTGTTTACGCAGGTGATCAGCATCCCCATGCTGCTCAAAAACCTGATGCTATTGAAATTTAAGTAAAAAGGACGCGGTAATTATCAATGGATAGCGGAAATATATTTTACGCGACGGGTAAGAGAAAAGGGTCTGTTGCCAAAGTATGGTTGGTGCCTGGCAATGGAAAAATAGTGATTAATGATTTAGACGTGAATGAATATTTTGAGCTGAATGTTGCAAAAGATTTATTGACCTCACCTTTAGTCCTTACCGAAAAAAGTGATGCGTTTGACGTCAAAGCCACAGTCATGGGCGGCGGGAAATCCGGCCAAGCCGGTGCCATCCGTCTCGGCGTCTCCAAGGCGCTTGTGATTCTTGATCCTGATCTGAGAGGGGTGTTGAAAAGCGCAGGTTTCCTCACTAGGGACTCAAGGCAGAAAGAGCGTAAAAAATACGGTAAAAAGGGTGCAAGAGCCAGTTTCCAGTTTTCAAAAAGATAGCCGTTTTTTATATCTTACAATCATCAGGAAGGGGCAATCTGTTTGCCCCTTTTTTGTCTTTGTATATTAAAAATGAAGACGTTTTTATTTTATGATGTTGAAACCAGCGGTCTAAACCCTGCTTTTGATCAAATCTTAACCTTTGCCTCTATCCGCACGGATCTTAACTTACGGGAAATCAACAGACAGTCTGTCGTCATTCAATTGCGGAAGGATATTATCCCTTCGCCAAAGGCCTTTTTAACGCATGGGCTGACAACTGACGAATTGGCAATCGGAATTCATGAGTATGAGGCTGCTCTTAAAATTCATAAACTGGTGAATACGCCTGAGACCATTAGTCTTGGATACAATTCCCTTGGATTTGACGATGAATTTTTGCGCCTCATGTTTTATCGAAACCTTCTTGATCCCTACAGCCATCAATACAGCAATGGTTGCAGCAGGATGGATATCCTGCCCATTACCGTTGTTTATAGGATCTTTCATGCAGATATTATCAACTGGCCTGAAATAGACGGGAAACCAAGCCTTAAGCTCGATCTGATCTCAGATACAAACCATCTTGCCACATCGGGGCGGGCCCATGAAGCAATGAACGATGTCGAGTCATTAATTGAACTCAGCAAAAAATTATTCCGCCAGAAAAAGACCTGGCATTATTGCCTTGATTTTTTCAGTAAAACAAAGGAAGAGGCAAGAATCAATGCTATCAAAAGCGATTTTCAGATCCAGGACAGATATTTCAGGATCTGCATCATGATCTCCCTATCCTTCGGCTCAAAAGTGAATTATATGGCACCGGTCATCCATATAGGGCAATCTCTTCCTTATAAAAATCAAAGTCTTTGGTTGCGTCTTGATTCAGAAACAATTCCGGGTCTTGGAGATGAACTGAATGCCGGGAATGCACATGTGATAAGAAAACGGCCCGGAGATGGATTGATCCTTTTACCGGCCCTTGAACGCTTCTGGAACAGAATGCCCGCATCTTCAAAACAATTTACCGATGAAAACCTAAAAAGAATTTGCAAACACTGGGAAAAATTCTTTGACTTTATCCATTTTCATCTTGAATACAGATACCCTTTAATTCCTGATATAGATCCTGATGCATCGCTTTATCAAGACGGTTTTTTTTCCGGCAAGGAGAAAAAAGAATGCGATTTATTCCATCTCGCCGGAAAAGATCAGAAATATGGAATAGTCGATCGGATACAGAGTCCTCGGATTAAAGTTCTGGCAAACCGTATTCTGGATCGAAATTTTTCAAAGGGTCCTTTGCAGGCCGCAAGCAAAGAATATCAAAGCCATTTAGATCAATTGCGATCTGTTTCCGAGGCAAATAAGATCAAGGGGTACAGAGGAGATACGAAATATAGCCGTTACGAGGCTCTTGAAGAATTAAAAGAACTGGAAAGCACCTTGTTAGATCCTGGGCCGGATCAAAAAAAGATGTTGGCCTGGCTAAATGATTATATAAAAGGATTTTAATCTTTTCTGCTCAGTCGTTTGAGTTCTTCAATCTGGGCGTCATGGATGAACTTGTTTAACAGAGCCTCGTTTGAGTTTGAAAGGTTGATGATTTTCAACCCAATCAATACATAGCTGTCTGAATACCTGGGATTGATTCTTGTCACCAGAGCACGAATCGGTATGTCCGTCACGGGTTTTTCTTTGTCCGTATCGATCAATGTGACCTGGAGTGCCAATTCTTCACCGACCTTTAATTCTAAAAATGGGTTGCGGTTCTTAATATTTGTCTTGGGAATAACAATGCCGAAACCGTTAAAGGAAACATCTTTTACAGAAAAGTCGTTGGGGCTTTTATACTCAAAATTCTGATACTGAATTGTGGTTTTTATGATATATTTTGTGCTGAGGGGAAGGCGAAAAGCAGATCGGATATTGGTTTCCTCGATGGGCAACGTATAATTCAGAATCACCGCCGGCACTTTTTTTTTGTTTGCCAGCAGATATTGATCAATCAATTTGAAATCTCTGCATTTTACACCCAATCTTGCTTTCCTGTTTTTCCCCTGAACGATGGTTGTCAGATGCAGTTCCTTGAAAACCGCCTTTTTTGAGAAAGCCTTGAGCGGTTGCGCAATCGTAATCGTTTCATTTTTAAAGTCGGCATCATAGATGATGGACGATCTGGAATAGGGTTCCAGGGAATTCATATTGAAAATCAGTTCCACTCCGACGGATGGAAGAAATATTTTATCAATGGATAGGTTCAAGGTAGAAAATTATTCAGGCAGTATCCGGGTTTCAGATACTGCCTGATGAATCCTTAGGGATTTTATTTTACTGAATCTTTGAGTGCTTTTCCTGGGACAAATTTAGGAACATTTCTGGCTGGGATATTAATTTCTTTTCCGGTTTGAGGATTTCTTCCTTTTCTGGCTTTTCGTTTTGCAGTTTTGAATGTCCCAAAGCCGACCAGCGTGACAGAGTCGTTGCCGGACAGGGCTTCAGTTATTGCCTTAATGGTACAATCAACCGCTGCCTGCGCGTCTTTCTTGCTGCTAAGTACTTCTGAAACCTTGTTGATTAAATCACCTTTGTTCATCTTGATCACTCCTTTTTTTAGGTTTTAGAAATTTCCAAATACTAAATTTGTCTTTAAACGCTCTTGTTACGCTTTTATTAAGTCGAATCAGCTTTTCACGGTACGTTACGTCGTTGAGAAGGGCGTGTCAAGTCTTTATTCACTTTTTTTTTAAAATATATTGCAGGATTTCAAGAAAAAACATAAAATCTTTCAAAAGGAGAAAAATATGGATGCAACCCTTGTTAATCCTTTCATTGAAGGGACTTTACATATTCTTGATACGACTGCGTTTGTCAAAGTGAAACCCGAGCCCCCTTTTTTTAAAACGGACCGGAAGTCCTTGGGAGATATTTCCGGATATCTTGAGATTTCAGGAGACCTCACAGGTTCGGCTGCCGTCAGCTTCTCAGAGAAGAGCATTCTTGGTATTGTCTCTGCAATGTTTGGAGAAGATATGACGGAAATTAATGATGATATTAAAGATGCAGTAGGTGAAATCAGCAATATGGTGGCCGGTCACGTTACTACAAAAATTGCTGAATTGGGCAAGAAGGTAAAGGTTAAGCTTAAAGAGATCAAGATGGGGCAGGATGCCTTAATTCCTCACATGGATGGGTCCAAATATATCCTGGCGCTTCCTTTCAGAACGACAAAAGGAAAGGTGGTGATCGAGGTCAGTTATATCTGACCAGATCCCTATCGGCCTATGAGTCGCATATACCATCGAATCAGTTCCTCTCCAAAAAAAACATACAAAACCGCACCGGCTGAAAGAAAGGGACCAAACGGTATTTTCAATTTCGTATCGGATCTTTTCGTATAAAAAATGGTCGCTATTCCTGCAAAGGTTCCGAGCATAGATCCGGTAAATACCGTGAACAAGATCCCTTTAATACCTGTTGCAGCCCCAATCATGGCCAGCAGTTTAATATCTCCGCCTCCCATGCCTTCCTGCTTTCTCAACAAATAATAGAATGCTGCAACGGCATATAAAAGTCCCCCACCAGCTAAGATTCCCGCAAGGGATTCAAGGAAAGTCA
Source organism: Desulfobacula sp. (assembly GCA_023701135.1). Taxonomy (GTDB): domain Bacteria; phylum Desulfobacterota; class Desulfobacteria; order Desulfobacterales; family Desulfobacteraceae; genus Desulfobacula. The sequence continues at coordinate 146,405 of JAMPXP010000007.1, forward strand.
TTTCAGGCAGGAAATAAAATGATGAAGCAAAAATAAATATGCCTGGAATGGATATGCGGTCCGGAATAATCTGATGATCCGCATCAATGAAGGAGATGGTTATCAGAACGCTGATGAAGACAAACCAGAAGAAAGCGACAGGGGTAATACCAAATCTTAGAACCAACAAAACGGCAAAGATTCCGGTTAAGGCTTCAATGAGCGGGTATCGGATAGAGATGGAATGATTGCAGAATTTACAGCGGCCTTTTAACAAGAGATAACCTAAGATCGGAATATTTAGATGAAAGGGGATGCTATTGCGGCAATGGGGGCAAAAAGAACCCGGTGAAATGATGGATCTATTTTCAGGTATTCTGTAAATGCAGACATTTAAAAAACTGCCGATACAGGCACCGACTATAAAAGCAAACCATCCGGGGAAAAGCATATATTCGGTCATGGTATTTTGTTCTCATTATAAATTATCTGCATCCTTTAACATCCTTTATTTTTTTTTTGCAAGGATATTGTAAAATCTGAAATCTGTTTTATTGTACAATCACAATTTACAAGGGTTGTGGATAAATAACACACAGTTGATACCATCACGGGATGATAACATTCATCCGTTGTTTCCATAGGAATAAAGGAGTAAGAATGGCCGAGGCAGATATCGATGATCTGATCGAAATTATTGAAAAAGAAAGCAACATACAAGATATTCCGACAACGATTCCCATGATGCCCGTCAGGGATGTTGTCGTATTCACCGATATGCTGCTGCCGTTGTTTGTCGGAAGGGAAAAATCCATCAAAGCAGTTGAAGAAAGCTTTGAATATGATCGTTATATTTTTCTGGCGGCACAGAAAGACTCTGAGATTGAAAAGCCGACCACTGATGATGTTTATACAGTGGGCACCGTCGGCAGAGTGCAGAAAATGATTAAATTGCCGGATGGTCGGATTAAAGCTCTGGTTCAAGGCATAGCCAAGGCAAAAGCATTGGAATACGTCAAAAAAAGACCATATTTCAAAGTTCGGATTGAGTTTTTGGAAGACACCGACCCCAAAGCGCTTACCATTGAAGATGAAGCCCTAATGAGAAACGTCAAGGAGGCCAGTGAAAAATTATTGGCATTGAAGGGGGAGCTATCCGGAGACATCGGTGATTTGTTGTCCCATATTGAATCTCCGGGCAAGCTGGCTGACCTGGTGGCTTCCAATTTAAACCCAAAGGTGGAAGACGCCCAGGAGCTGCTGGAAATCATTGATGCAATTGAACGGCTGAAAAAGGTCAATGATCTTCTGGCAAGAGAATTGGATCTTTCAACGGTTCAGGCCAGGATTCAAACCGATGTTAAGGATGAAATCTCCAAAAACCAAAGAGATTATTATTTAAGAGAGCAGGTCAAGGCCATTCATAAAGAGCTGGGGGAAAATGACGACAAATTTGCCGAAATAGAAGAATTTAAGGCAAAGATAGAAAAATGCAAAATGCCCCCGGACTGTGAGAAAGAAGCTCAAAAACAATTAAAGCGCCTTGAGCAGATGCATTATGATTCTTCAGAAGCCTCTGTGGTCAGAACCTATCTGGATTGCATTGTAGAGCTGCCCTGGAGCAAAGCCACCAAAGATTTTTTGGATATTCCCAAGGCCCAGGAAGTTCTGGATAAAAACCATTTCGGCCTGGACAAGGTCAAGGAAAGAATCCTGGAATATTTAAGCGTCAGAAAATTAAACCCGAATAAAAAAGGGCAGATTATCTGCTTTGTGGGCCCTCCGGGTGCAGGCAAAACCTCTCTTGGTAAGGCCATTGCAAAGGCCATGAAGCGCAAATTCCATCGGGTGTCCCTGGGAGGCATCAGGGATGAGGCCGAGATCAGGGGACATCGAAGAACCTATATCGGTTCCATGCCGGGAAGGATATTGCAGGGGCTTCGTCAGTGCGGGACCAATAACCCGGTATTCATGCTGGATGAAATCGACAAATTGGGAAATGATTTTCGGGGTGACCCGTCCTCAGCTCTGTTGGAGGCCCTTGATCCTGAGCAGAATTTTGAATTCTCAGATCATTATCTTAATATGCCCTTTGATCTTTCCAATGTGCTTTTCATCCTGACGGCCAATATTTCCGATACCATTCCATCGGCATTGCTTGACAGGATGGAAGTGATCGGGGTTCCCGGATACACCCGGGAGGAAAAAAAGGCCATTGCCCAAAAATACATCCTTCCCAGAAAATTAAAGGATAACGGGCTGATTCGCAGATCGGTCAATTTCAGTTCAGGCGCCATTGAATCCATCATTGCCGACTATACTCTGGAAGCCGGGTTGAGAGGTCTTGAGCGGAAGCTCGATACCATTTGCAGAAAAATAGCAAGAAAGATAGCCGAGGGTAAAAAGGGGAAATTCACCATTACCCGGCAAAACCTGACCACTTATCTTGGGCCGCCCCAGTTTATAGCAGAACTGGACCAGGAAGAAAGTCAGGTCGGCTTGGCTACGGGGCTTGCATGGACGGAAGTCGGCGGTGAGCAGCTTTATATTGAAGTCGCCCTTTACCAGGGCAAGGGCGAACTCCTGGTGACGGGCCAGATCGGTGAAGTCATGCAGGAATCTGCCCGGGCGGCACTGACCTATGCCAAATCCAATGCAGATAAATTTGATATCAGCAAAGAAGATCTGGATAACAATGATATCCACATCCATGTCCCGGCCGGTGCAATCCCCAAGGATGGGCCTTCTGCCGGCATTGCCATGGCAACGGCATTAATTTCAGCCTTTACCGGCCGCAAGGTAAACAACAAGGTCGGGATGACGGGGGAGATTTCTTTGCGGGGAAGGGTATTGCCCATCGGAGGACTCAAAGAAAAAGCCCTGGGCGCTTTACAGGCAGGAATCGAGCACATCATCATTCCGGAAAAAAACAGAAAGGATTTATATGATTTGCCCAAGGTAATTAAAAATAAAATGAAATTTACCTGTGTCCGGGATATAAAAGAAGTCCTTGAAATCGCCCTGGAAAAAAAAGATGGACCGGAAGACGTCCAATAATTTAAAACTTCTCGCCCTGAGTACGGCGGAACAAGGATGCAGCCTTGCCATAGTGAACGGGTTTTCACTGGTATATGAAGAATTCAGGACAACCCGGTCGACCCATTCCAGCCGGGTTTTAAAAATGATTGAGGATATGCTGAAAAATCGAGTTGGGGCGGCACTGGATGATATTGACGGGTTTGTGGTGGCCAGGGGGCCGGGCAGTTTTACAGGACTCAGAATCGGCATCAGTGTTATCAAGGGCCTTTCCTATGCCATGAACAAACCGGTGGCGGGAGTCTCAAGCCTTGACGGCATTGCCTTTCGATTCTCCTGCACATCGATTCCGGTGTGCGCCATGATGGATGCAAAAAGAGGCGAAGTCTATTGCTCGATTTATCATTTCAATGAAGGCCGCCTGACTGAAAAGTCACCAGAGGTCGTTGCCGGCCCCAAAGAGGCCGTTGCCATGACAAAGGGAAAACCGGCATTATTCGCCGGTTCAGGATCAAAAGCCTATAAAGAGATGATCGAACAGGAAGCAAACCAGCCGGTTTTTACCCAAAGTTTTTTCGATTATACCAGTGCCGCAGCTCTGGTTCAGTCCATGTATTTTCGAGACACTTATTTTTCTGAATCCGGACAGGACCTTCTACCGAAATATATTCGGAAATCAGATGCGGAATTACCGATTAAGAGCCCTGGATATTGACATAAAAATCATTCCTTGATATTGTAAGCGCCTCATTAATATGGGATCAAAAATATGGATAATTCAAAATGGCCGGCGAGGGCGGTTCTGCCTGTTGCTCAACCCGGCCTGATATTTATTGTTATAGCCATCCTTTTTACAGGGATGTTTTTTTATTTTGGGTGGATGGGTTTTGCCTGGATCTCTTTGGCGTTGACAGGGTTCATCACTTGGTTTTTTCGAGATCCGGACCGTGACATTCCCAAGGATGAGAAAGGGCTTATATCCCCTGCCGACGGCAAGGTGATCGTGGTTGAAAAGCAACCCGGATGTGAGTATTTAAACGGGCCCTGTATTAAGGTCAGCATTTTTATGAATGTGTTTAATGTCCATGTGAACCGGGTCCCCTTTGATGGTACGGTGCAAAAAATTCAATACACCCCTGGGAAATTCATCAATGCCTCGTTTGATAAAGCATCTGTTCACAATGAAAGAAATGCGCTGGTTGTAAAGACACCGGATGGAGCAGAGTATGCCGTTGTCCAGATAGCCGGGCTCATTGCCAGAAGAATTGTGAATTGCGTCAAGGAAAGAGAGAAAATCACAAAGGGAGACAGATACGGTATGATCCGGTTCGGTTCCCGGCTGGATTTATATCTTCCTGATGATTTTGATGTTGCCGTCCATGTTGGTGAAAAGACAAAGGCAGGATCCACTATCCTAGGGTATATGAAATAGATGAGGATCTAAAAGGTGCAGCGCAGAAATTTTAAGAGAAGTATTTATATTCTTCCCAATTTGTTCACCTCCATGAATTTATTCTGCGGCTACTATTCCATTATGGCATCAATCCAGTTTAAATTTTTAGAGGCTGCCATTGCTATTCTTATTGCCGCCGTCTTTGATCTTTTGGATGGAAAAATAGCCAGGGCAACGCATACTACCAGCAAATTCGGTATGGAATATGACTCTCTGGCAGATCTTATCAGTTTTGGATTGGCCCCGGCCCTTCTCATCTTCCTGTGGGCGCTTCAAACAACCGGAAGATATGGCTGGTCCGCAGCCCTGCTATTTACGGTTTGTGGCGCATTGAGGCTTGCCAGGTTCAATACCAATACCTCATCCGGACCTGATTTCGAAGGCTTGCCCATTCCGGCTGCGGCAGCCATGAATGTTTCCCTTGTTCTTTTTTTTCACCGGCTTGAAATCGATCCTGAGCCCTATAAATCAGCCATCCTGGTATTGATGTGGATTCTGTCCTTTTGCATGGTCAGTTCCTTTCCCTATAAAAGTCTGAAAAAAGTATCGTTTTTTAAAAGTCTGAAATTCAACCGGCTTGTCGGTCTGATTCTTGTTTTCATTTTTACTGCAACAGAACCCTATATTCTTCTGTTCATAGTGTTTTTATCATATGTCCTGTCAGGCCCGGTGTCGTCACTGCTGTATCCTCATGCCCCAAAAGGTGAAGAAGAGCGGTACATTGACGAAGAGCTTTAAAAAAACAAATCAAACGGAGTGAACTAAAAACTTGGAACAAGTACCCATTACAAAAGAAGGCTATGCTGCTTTAAAAAAAGAACTGGAACGGTTAAAGACCATTGAAAGACCTGAAACGATAAGGTCCATTGAGATTGCCAGGGCCCATGGAGATCTTTCTGAAAATGCGGAATATCATGCGGCAAAGGAAAGACAATCTTTTCTGGAAGGCCGGATCGGTGAACTCAGTTATAAACTCGGAAATGCAAAAATAATTGATCCCCAAACCGTTCCAAAGGATTGTGTCAGATTTGCAAGCAAGGTCCGTGTTGAGAACATGGATTCGGAAGAAGAAGTGGAATATATGATTGTCGGGCCTGACGAAGCAGATATTAAACAGGGGAAGATTTCGGTTTCTTCTCCCTTGGGAAGTGCTCTTATAGGTAAAAAACCCGGTGATGAGGCTGTACTGCAGGCCCCGGGCGGGAAAAGAGTTTATGAGATTTTAGAGATTATTTAACTATAGTGGAGGTATTGCTTTGGCAAGAGTTACAATTGAAGATTGTCTGAAAAATGTGGATAATCGATTTACACTGGTTCATCTGGCGGCAAAAAGAGTCCGGCAGATAAGAGAAGGGGCCGACCTGTTGGTAAAATCATCGAAAAATGGCGATGTTGTTTCGGTTTTAAGGGAAATTGCCGCCAACCGGATTGTGGTCAAAAAAAAGAAGGATAAGGATGAGGAATAAAGGCTGATTAAGGAGTGAAGAGCAGCCTGAAAAAAAAGATAGCCCATTCGGTGGGAAAGGCTATCTTTGACTGGAAAATGATCCTTGACAAAGAAAAGATTCTGGTGGGCATATCCGGCGGAAAGGATAGCCAGGCCCTTCTGAATATTTTATTTTCTTTTAAGAAAAAAGCGCCTGTGGATTTTGAAATTCTGCCGGTCCATATTGATGCCGGGTTTCAGGATTCCTTTGCAGAAGATCTTGGTCAATATGTTGAACAGGCATATGGTCCTTTAAAAATTGAGTATAAGAATTATGGCATCCTTGCCCATTCTCTTGAAAATAAAGAGAATCCATGCTTTCTTTGTTCCCGCCTGAGAAGAAACAGGCTGTTTGAAATGGCAAAAGAGCAGGGATGCCAAAAAATTGCATTGGGCCATAATAAGGATGATATCATTGAGACCCTGTTTATTAACATGTTTTATGCCGGAAAGATAGCGACCATGAAACCCAAACAGTCTTTCTTCGGCGGAACCCTTGATATCATCAGGCCGTTGTCATATGTTGAAAAAAAGGATATTGTAAAATTTGCTCAATCCCTTGGCTTGCCTGAGTTTAGGAACAACTGCCCCAGTGCGGATCGAACAAAACGGACAGAGATAAGGCAAATGCTGGAAGATTTATATAACCATAATCAAAATATCAAAGGCAATATATTTAGGTCCCTGGGGAATATAGTGCCGGAGTATCTGCTGAACAGACAAATATGATAGATATTCAGAACCAGCCGGATTACAGAAATATTCCCATAGATAAAGTCGGAATAAAAGGATTGAAATACCCGGTAAAAGTATTGGATAAGACCACGGGCCTTCAATCGACGGTTGCCCAGATCAATATGTATGTGGATCTGCCCCACCATTGCAAAGGAACCCACATGAGCAGATTTGTTGAAATCCTGAATCTGGTCAGAACAAAGGTATCTCTGGAATCTTTAACCAATATCCTGGAGGATATGAAAACCATTCTCGGGGCAAAATCTTCCCATATTGAAATTTCATTTCCCTATTTTATCGAAAAAAAATCACCTGAAACAGGATCAAAGGGATTGATGGATTATAATTGTTCCATTATCGGATCTTCCAACGGCAAAAAAAATACCGATATCGTTCTCACCGTGGCAGTCCCGGTCACATCTGTCTGTCCCTGTTCAAAGGAAATCAGCGAATATGGGGCCCACAATCAGCGCGGTGAAGTGTTGGTCAGCACTCGGTTCAAGAAATTCATATGGATCGAGGATATAGTCGGGCTGGTTGAGGCCTCGGCATCCTGTGATATTTTTTCCGTGCTGAAAAGGGAAGATGAAAAATATGTTACGGAAAAAGCCTATAACAATCCAAAATTTGTCGAAGACATCACAAGGGATGTGGCCCAGGAGCTGATGGCCGATAAAAATATTACCTGGTTTTCCGTAAGCGCTGAAAATTTCGAGTCCATTCATAACCACAGTGCCTATGCCTATATCGAAAGAGGGGGACTCTCCTGATTTTTTTTATCATTGCAGTTGATTTGTCATATTTTTGAGATGATTCAGAATACTCTCATAGCCCTTGTTCTCCTTGTTTATCATGATAATATAAGGGTAAAGCCTCCCATTTTTCCCTGATAAATATCCTGCCCGGGTCCGGACGCCGGTCAAGGTTCCTGTTTTAAAAAATTCATTTTCTTCGTGTTTCAGCAATCCATGATAAGGCATGAATTTGCCCAATACCTTCAGCATTTCGTTGGGTGAAATTCTGTTTCCCCTTGAAAGCCCGGAGCCTTCGTCGATGGTGAGATCTGTCAGGCCCAAATGCCGGCGTGAGAAATCCTGAACCGCCCGGACCCCTTTTTCAAGCGTTGCCGGTTCTCCAAAGAGTTTAGCGCCCATGGATAATAGAAGCTGATTGGCAATGAAATTATTGGAGTATTGCAGCAGGCTTTGAATGACTGCCTTTAATTCATGGGGAGACTGGAAGACACGGGGAGCAGAATTGTTTAAGGCAAATGCCTGGACTTGGACCGAGCCTGTGACAGGTATTTTTTTTTCAAGAAAATATTTCAGCAATAATCCTGGATACAAATCACTTTGCTCGCGTGAGAGGGTGATTCGTCCCTGTCTTAAATTGGTTTTTCTGATATCGGCATGGAAAAAATCCAGCAAAGGGGTCTGAGGTTCGCCGCTGATAAAGCATTTTTTGTCCTTGTCCCATTGGAAATGGATGGTGTTGAAATTGGCACACAGTGCTCCCACCGGGGCATCATACGGGTTTAAAGAGTCTCCTTTGCCCGGAATATCAATGGGTTTCGCGTAATAGGAGGGGTCGATAATGATATGGCGGATCTCTTTTATCTTGGCTTTTAAAAGGATGTCTTGACTCAAGTCCTGGATAATTTCGGAAGTCAATAACGGATCCCCATATCCTTTGATATAAACATTTTTTGATGGTGCATCATAATCATAATGCGTGGGGAAGTGATAGGCTTCCCCCAGAATGTGAATGGCGGCAAGACTGGTCAGGATTTTTAAGGTTGAAGCCGGCACAAATGGTTTTTCTTTGTTTTGAGCATAGAGGATCCGGCCCTGGTCATCCGCCAAAATGATCCCCGCATTCACGGTCTCAGCATAAACGCAGGGAATCATGGATAAGAAAACAAGCCCGGTCAATATCCCGGAAAGGATTAAAACAGTTAATTTTTTCTTAGTCATTATCTTTATAAAAGGCCTTATACCCCAGATAGGTCATGTACACATCTGCCTTGCTGGATATCTCAAAGGGAGAATGCATGGAAAGAAGTGAAGGACCGCAGTCAAGGACATTCATCCCGAATTTGGCCAGGAATTTAGCCACGGTGCCGCCGCCGCCCTGATCGATTTTTCCCAGTTCGCCGGTCTGCCAGACAATATGATTGTGATTGAAAATCTGCCGGATTTTACCGACAAATTCAGAACCGGCATCGCTGGCCCCGGATTTGCCGCCGACACCGGTAAATTTGGTGATGCAGATGCCGAATCCCAGTTTTGCAGCATTCATGGCCTCATGGACATCCTTGAAATCGGGGTCCATGGCGGCATTCACATCGGCCGAAAGGCAGGATGAATGAATCAATGCCTTTCTAAGAGATCTGTTGTCGGTATTTTCACCGCTGATAAGGAGAAGATCGGACATGAAATCTTCCAGGAAATTGGATTTTGCCCCGCTGCTGCCCTCACTACCGATTTCTTCTTTGTCAAAGAAAAGGGCCATGATTGTTTTTTCGGAGGGCTCTGAATCCAGAAACGCTTCAAGGCTTGTAAAGGCACAGACCCGGTCATCCTGTCCATAGGCGCCGATCAAGGATCGGTCAAATCCGACATCCCTTGCCTTTTCCGAGGGGACGGCTTCTATTTCGGCACTGACAAAATCCTCTTCCGTAATACCATATTGATCAAATAAGCAGTTCAAGACCCCTAACTTAAACCGGTCTTTTTCATCTTTCCCCCCCAAGGGAAGGCTTCCGACGACCAGATTTAATTTTTCTCCCTCAAACACTTCTGAAATATTTTTGTTGGCTTGAGTTTTTCCTGCCAGATGGGGCAGAAGGTCTGTAATGGTAAAGACCGGGTCACTGGGATGTTCGCCGATGGTAATATCAACCCGTTCATTATTGGATTTGATAATGGTCCCGTGAAGGGCCAAAGGCAAGGCCAGCCAGTGATATTTCCGGATTCCGCCATAATAATGGGTTTTCATCAACCCCATGCTCAGGTCTTCATAGATGGGGTTCTGTTTTAAATCCAGCCTCGGGGAATCAATATGGGAGGCAATAATATTGGCGCCGCGCCCGGACAGTTTTTTCCCGAGGACGGCCAGGGCCACACAGCGGCCCTGAAAAATTTTATATACTTTTTTGATGTTTTTGTGGGTTTTTCCCAAAACCGTATCAATATCTACAAATCCTTTTTGTTTTGCAGCGTCGATAATTTGACGGGCCGCTTCTCTTTCGGTCTTGGATTGGTCTAAAAACGCCTTGTATTTTTCACAGAACGGGAAAACCTGGTCCTGATCTTTTTTATCGAGCGCATCAAACACAAGCGGCTGTTTTTTAAGCAAGGTTTCTCTGATTTTTTTAATCCGGGTTTTATTCATTGATACAGCCCTTTCTTTCTATTTGAACAATTGAAAAAAATCATTCACCATTTCTTTGATCCGATGTTTCATTTTCAGCTTCTCCCACCTGTCGGGAAAGGCAATGGGGCAAAAATCAACCCTGACTTCATACACGTATTCGTTTTGTTCTTCAAGGTAAGTCTTTTTTTGAAGGGTTAAAGAGGCCATGATGACACCTTCATAGCTGATTACCGTATCATTATCCTTTGTCTTTACGGATTTTAATCCGTGATCGACGAGTATATTTTTTAAGGCATTCTCTTTGATGCGCTGCTGGGCAGACTCATTTGATTCTCCGGGATCGGCAGATATTACTCCTGAAATAAGAATCTGAGAAAATTTTTCCGCCCGGAAATCGTTTTTTGACGGTACCATCAATAGATTGTCATCAACCAGTTTGTTTTTCGATGATTTGATATCGTATTTAATATAATAGGTATTCAGTCCTTCATCCGGGTATGTTGCAGGAATAAATACCCATATGGCCGGTAATGTACAACACCAGAGATACAGGAAGCAGGGTTTAAAAGCAGCAGGCATGGTTTTTGAATATATTCTTCGTGGATTAAAGTTAACAGTAAATCCTGACGATTTATCAGTATCATGAAAAATTGTGAGGAATCAATGTAAAAAGGTTTTTAGGGTGTTTAGGTATAATCAGTTGAAAGGGGAAGGGAAGATGAAAAAAATTGGCTTGATCATATCGGGATTATTTGTTTCCTCACTGTTGTTCTTGGCTTGTGGGAGCTTGCCGTCTTCCACCGTGGGTGGACCGGGAAAGGTTTTGGGCCCTCCGGGCGGAGAAGCGGATGATCAGAAAATCGTTACTTTTTATGTCATCGGCAAGGGGCTTGAACCTGAAAATGCGCTTTCAAAGGGGGAAGCTGTTTTGATGGCGGAAAGGGCCGCTGTTGCAGACGGTTATCGGCAACTGGTTGAAAAACTCCGGGGTGTTTATCTGGAGGCATTCATGAGGGCCGGCCGAGGCACCGTTGACCAGGAGACCATCCAGGTTCAAACTCAATCCTGGCTTCGTGGAACGGAAATCATGGAGATTACCCAGGGGCAATATGGGATTACAATGGCCAGAATGAGCTTAAGAATTAATTTTACCAGGGATGGGATGATCTGGTGGCCCGTTGGAATCGGAAGGGATGTCAAGCCGTCTTTCTCCGAAGGCACCATCAATGGCGGCGGCTCAAGCTAATTTTTGTTGCAGGGAAAGAGACCATCGGTTTAACGTCTTAATATATTGATCCATTTTGGGGAGGATGCCATGAGGAAATTTCTGTTGCTTTGCAAAGCATTCAGAAAATATATGCCGGTCATATCGGCATTGTTTTTTCTTTCCACTGCATTAGGCTGGTCTGCCGGATATCAGGAAGAAAAACTGTTGGATACGAATTCATATTCTTTAGATGAATTAAAGAGAAAAACAGACGAACATAAAGTTGAAATCCAAGTTCTTGAGGATCAGATCAAAGACCTGAAAGCCGACTCAGACTGGATGATATTAAAAATAAATCAGATCCAGGATTCGGGCCGGGTTGTCCAGCCAACTCTGAAAACAGCCCTCCGTCATAAAGAAGACAAAATCAAAGAACTGACAAAAACAAAAAAAAGACTTGAATCCCTTGTAAAATATTATTCAGCCATAGAGAAATCAAAGCAGGACGGAACCTTTGAAAGTATTGTCGATAAAAAGATAGCGACCCTTGAATCAACGCCTGAAAAATCTGAAAAGCCTGAAAAAAAAGAGCCCGTTATCCAAGCCAAAGAGACGCCTCCCAAGCCGGACAAAAAAGCCTTGCAGAAAAATTTGCCGTTTGTTACGGACAATCCAAAAGAAATAACCTCGGTCAGCAGCAGTGAATTACAGGCCGCCATCGACAAGACAGGGTTACGGGACTGGGTGGAAATTGTCGGATCAGGCACCTGCCTGCGTCTTGAAACAACCCTGCCCATTCTTTTTCCCACCGGCAGCGCCGTCATAGCCGGAGAGTACAAGCCCTTTTTCCGGAAACTGGCTGATTTGCTTAAACCCTATGATGTTAAAATTCTTGTAAGCGGTTTCACAGACACGGTTCCTATCCATAATAAAAAATATCCGTCCAATTTTGAATTGGGCGCCAACAGGGCAACAAATGTGATTCACCTGCTTGTTGCCTATGGTTTGAAACCCTCCATATTTAAAATCGATTCCACGGGTGAATATAGGTTTGCCGCAAAAAAACCGTCAACGCAGAACGCGTTTGAAAGGCGAGTCGAAATTACCGTTATTTTTGCCGGATAGTTACTTCATTTAGGATTATGGTTTCATAAAAAAAAGCATTCTGGACAAGGAATGCTTTTTTATTTTTCTTCTTGACCTGGGCTTGATTTTTCTTATATATGTTCAAGTCATGAACACCTTTATAGACGAAGAGATTCATCTTAAGATACTCAGGCTCCTACAAGACAATTCCAGGATTACCCAACGGGAAATGAACCAAAAAATGGGTGTTAGTGTCGGCAAGATCAATTATTGCATTTCCGCCTTATCTGAAAAGGGGCTGATCAAGATTGAACGGTTCAATAAGGCCCACAATAAATCTGCCTATATGTATCGGCTAACTCCCAAAGGGTTTGAAGAGATTGCGCGGCTGACCCTCAGTTTTCTGAAATTGAAAGTCAGCGAGTACAACAGGATAAAACTGGAAATTCAATCACTTTATGGCCAGGTTAATCAAACAGATCTTGAATCCTGCAATGATCCAGGGCTTTTGACGGATTTAAAGACTTTGTCTAAAATGTAATTTTTTTATAGAAAATCAGGGTTTACCCTGATTGCTTTATCATCAAGCATATACTATAAGCGTAATTCTTTTTTTGAGTTTCCAAAGAAACCATCGGGTACAAAATTCTGTAACCGACAGGGCGGAGCTATGTTCGGGGACCTTTGCAGGAGAGGCAAATTTTCCAGGCTAAAGATTTTGATAATTTTTAAACAAGGCTCAAATGAGCTATTCATTCAGTCAGAAAGTTGAGGTGCTGTCATGAGGAAATTCGCATTAATAGGTGCTGCCGGTTATGTGGCTTCAAGGCATATGAAAGCAATCAAAGAGACGGGGAACATACTAACGGCGGCACTGGACCCTAATGACAGCGTCGGCATTATCGATAGTTATTTTCCAGGGGCTGATTTTTTTACCGAATTTGAACGGTTTGACAGGCATATTGACAAGCAACGCAGAAAAGGGGAGAAGGTCAATTATGTCAGCATCTGCTCTCCCAATTATCTTCACGATGCTCATATCAGGTTCGCATTAAGGAACAATGCTGACGCAATTTGTGAAAAACCCCTTGTATTGAACCCATGGAACCTTGATGGCCTTGAAGAGATCGAGTTGGAAACAGAATCAAAAGTGTATAATATTCTTCAACTTAGACTTCACCCTGCTTTAATCGAGTTGAAAAAACAGATAAAAAAGCAAGAAAAAAAACATGAAATTGATTTAACCTATATAACTTCCAGGGGGAATTGGTATTTTACTTCCTGGAAAGGGGATATTTCAAAATCCGGAGGCATTGCATCAAATATCGGGATCCATTTTTTTGATATGTTGATCTGGATATTTGGTAAAATACAAAACAATATCGTGAATGCCCTTGAATTTGATAAAGCAGCCGGATATCTTGAACTTGAAAATGCTAGGGTAAGATGGTTTTTAAGCATAGACGAAAACAGCCTTCCGAAAGATATACGTTCAGCAGGGCAGAGAACCTATCGATCAATTACTGTGGATGGTAAAGAAATCGAATTCAGTGGAGGCTTTACAGATCTGCACACGCAAAGTTATCAGGAAATAATTTTAGGGAAAGGTTTTGGGCTGAAAGAAGCACGCCCGAGCATAGAAGCAGTCTATTATATCCGAAATGCCAAAGCGGAACTTAATAAGGGCGAACTTCATCCATTTATTCAAAAGCTCTGAACATTTCATTTTTTCGTGAAGGGATTATAATATAATGCCGGGCGAGTATTTCGTACATGAATCAAGCTATGTTGATGAGGGTGCTGTTGTTGGGAAGGGTTCTAAAATATGGCACTTTTCTCATATAATGTCTGGTGCGCAAATTGGAGAACGCTGTAACTTTGGTCAGAATGTGAATGTTGATAGAGGGGTTATTATTGGAAATAATGTCAAAGTTCAAAACAATGTTTCAATCTATACCGGGACAACAATAGAGGACGATGTGTTCCTTGGGCCGTCCTGTGTGTTGACAAATGTTTCAAATCCGCGCAGCCAGATTAATCGTCATTCTTTGTATGAGAAAACCTTGATAAAGAAAGGCGCTTCCATTGGTGCCAATGCAACCGTTGTCTGTGGCGTGACAATAGGAAGATATGCCTTAATAGCAGCCGGAGCAGTTGTTACATCCGATATTCCCGATTATGCCCTCGTTGTCGGAGTTCCGGGAAGACAGAGAGGCTGGGTCAGTCGTCACGGTCATGGGTTAAAGAATCCGGATCAAAATGGAGTTATGATTTGCCCTGAAACCAAGTACCGATATCAGTTAATTAGCGCGGACAAAATCACTGGGAAACCGTCTTCATTTAGAGGTTTTGTTCTTAAGTGTATTGATTTGAATGAAGAAGAACCATTGCCTGAAAATTTGTCCATGGGGGACAAGGATTATGCTTTTTTTAAAACCATTAGATAAATAGTTTAAGGACTTAATCAAAGTGCAATTTATTGACCTTAAAGCACAGTACCGGAGGATAGAAGGAAATATAAATCAGCGGATTAAGACTGTTTTGGAACATGGTCAGTATATTATGGGACCGGAGGTACAGGAGTTGGAAGAAAAACTGGCCGCCTATGTGGGAGTCAAACATTGTATTGGTGTGGCCAGTGGATCTGATGCGCTTCAGGTTGCATTTATGGCGATGGGCATAGGTCATGGAGATGAGGTGATTACCACGCCATTCAGTTTTATTGCCACTGCTGAGATCATAGCCATTTTAGGAGCAACTCCGGTTTTTATTGATATTGACCCCAAAACCTACAACATGAATCCGGGTTTGATCGAAGCTGCTGTTACAGAAAAAACAAAGGCAATACTTCCAGTTAGTCTTTATGGGCAATGCGCTGATTTTGATCTCATCAATAGTATAGCCCGGCAAAACAATATTTTTGTTATTGAGGATGGTGCCCAGTCCTTTGGCGCCATTTACAAAAATAGGCGTTCCTGCGGGCTTTCAACCATAGGCTGCACATCTTTTTTCCCTTCCAAACCTCTTGGGGCCTATGGTGATGCCGGAGCTTGTTTCACAGATGACGATGCCCTTGCCAAAGCCATGCGTGAAATAAGGGTTCATGGTCAAGACAGGCGGTATCATCATTCCCGTCTTGGCTTTAACGGGAGGCTGGATACCCTTCAGGCAGCTATATTATTGTCAAAATTTGATATTTTCCCTGAAGAAGTTGAAAAGAGAAGTGTCATCGGCAACCGATATTCATCAATGATTCGGGAACAATGTCCGGAAATCATCACTCCTTTTATTGAAGAGTGGAATAGATCTGTTTTCGCCCAATACACCATCCAGGTAAAGGATAGGGCCAATGTTCAATCCAAGCTTAAGGGAAACGGCATCCCCACCGCAGTTCATTATCCGATACCGCTACATAGGCAACCTGTTTTCAAAAACCAGAGCATCAGCCTTCCTGAATCCGAGATGCTGGCCGAGAGGGTACTCAGCCTGCCTATGCATCCTCACCTGAAGGTGGAAGATCAAAAGCGGATTGTTGATAGCCTCTGTCGTTCGATATCGTCTTAGTCTATTATTATTAAAGGGTCTTGGGCGGGGATTCGTTTTTAATCATGCCCTATGAATAAAAAAAATGCTCAGTTTATACAAAGGCGTTTTGTAATCAATAATGTCAATATATTAGGGGAGGCGGCAAGCATATGATTTCCAACAAGCATATCTTTATTACCGGTGGAGCCGGTTTTATTGCTTCAACACTGGCATCAAGGCTGTGTGGATTAAATAAAATCGTTCTTTTTGACAATCTTACCCGTAATACTGTGCAACATACCTCATTGCTGGATGATAAAAACATCTCACTGATCTCTGGGGATGTTCTGGATTTCAATTCTATGAACCAAGCCATGGAAGGTGCTGATATTGTCGTGCACGCCGCTGCTATAGCAGGCATTGATACGGTTATAAAAAATCCGATCAAGACCATGGAGGTTAATATAATAGGCACCTCAAATGTTCTTAAGGCTGCGCACGAAAACAGAGTAAGAGATCGTGTACTGGACTTTTCAACATCTGAAGTTTTCGGTTCAATGGCCTACCGCGTCACCGAAGACATGAGTGCGGTTTCAGGTTCAGCGGGAGAAGCCAGATGGGTGTATGCCGTTAGCAAGCTGGCTGGAGAGCATTTGGCGAATGCATATTTTAAGCAGCACGGACTTCCTTGTGTGACTATCCGTCCCTTTAATATCTATGGACCTGGTCAAACCGGGGAGGGTGCGATTCAGATTTTCATACGCAAAGCATTAAAGAATGAACCCATTACAATTTATGGTGATGGTACCCAGATTCGTGCTTGGTGTTATGTAGATGATATGATTGAAGGGCTGATGTATGCTTTGGAAAATACAAAAGCCGTGGGCGAGTCTTTCAATATTGGAAACAGTCGTGCCGTAACCACAATCTATGGACTGGCCCAGACAGTATGCCGAGTGTTGGGCTCGGACTCGAAAATTGTTTTTAAAGATGCATTGTCGGCAGATATAGAATTGCGCATACCAGAGACGAGAAAGTCTGAAGAATTATTAGGATTCAAAGCAAAAGTGGATCTTGAGGAAGGAATTCGTTTAACGGCCAAATGGTATCAGGACAACGTTTTATGATCAGGCTGGCATCACCTGATATCAGGCCTGAAGATATCGCAAGGGCGGTGGATGTCATTGAAAGCGGAAATCTGATACAGGGTTCCAATGTTAAAGCATTTGAAGATTCATTATGTGAATTTTCAGGGTTGTCGGATTGCGCAGTTGTTTCATCGGGTACAGCAGCACTCCATCTGGCATTGATTGCACTTGGTATTAAATCCGGAGATGTCGTCATAGTGCCGGCATTTACTTTTCCTGCAACAGCCAATGTTGTTGAAGCCATAGGAGCAGATATTCTGTTGTGTGATGTAAGTGACAAGAGCTATGTAATGGGGCCAAAGAGGCTCGAAGATTTGATAGCTGCCAACAAGGACAGGAATATCACGGCGGTCATTGCGGTCCATGAGTTCGGCTATCCTGCAGAGATCGCTGAGATTTCCCGGATATGTTGCAAATATGGGCTCAAACTTATTGAAGATGCTGCCTGCGCTCTTGGTACAACGGCTGATTCCCACCATCCTGGATATTACAGTGATGTGGCGTGCTTTTCATTCCATCCCCGTAAAGCCATAACGACCGGTGAAGGCGGCGCACTCCTGTCTCATAATAAGAATTTGATCAGTCAAATTAAAATTTTAAGGAATCATGGCATTGATCTTTCCAATGAAATGATCGATTTTATTGCTGCCGGATTTAACTACCGCATGTCGGATTTTCAGGCAGCTCTGGCAATCGGTCAGTTGGAGCGGTTTGGGCAGGAACTTGTCAGACGTGAATATCTTGCCGGATTCTATGCTACTTTGCTTGAGGATTGTACGCGAATTTCATTGCCCAAGAATGTGCCGGGACATTCTTGGCAAAGTTTCATGACGGTTGTTGATGAGGATGTTGACAGAAATATGCTGATTCCTGCAATGGCAGACACAGGCATACAGGTGAATCTTGGGGCCCAGGCTCTGAATTGTCTAAAATATTACAGGACAAAATATGGTCTAAGTGATACGAGTTGTCCGGCAGCCGCCAGATTATATCACTCCGGCCTTGTATTGCCCCTTTATGGTAAAATGCAAGACACCGATGTGGAAAAAGTTTGTTCTGTGCTGCAAAAGTTGCTGTCTAAGTGAAAAAATATATACTCAGTGGGGTTGGAATTGGTGTCAGTTTCCTTCTGCTATGGATTACACTTCGAAATTATAACCTGGATGAAATTGGGCATGCACTGCTTACTGCAGATATTCGATATCTTTTAGCAGGTGCATGTCTGATATTACCCAGTTTTATAATGCGTGCAATCAGATGGAGGTTTCTTTTTTCATCGGCAATGAAACCATCGATAAAGTCATTGTTTTTATCAATGATGATAGGTTATCTGGGCAATAATCTATTGCCTGCACGCGGAGGCGAACTGATAAGGGTCTATATCTTAGGAAAAACCAATGGAATTTCTAAAAGTCTTGTTTTTGCGACGGTACTTGTTGAAAAAGTAACTGATCTTCTTATTCTTTTGCTGTTGCTTGCGGCTGTAATATGGATATTCCCATTCCCCGCGTGGCTGGTAAGTGGTGGCGCTGTGATCGGAGTCTTTGCTATCACTGCACTATCCTTTTTGATTGCTATAGCTTTTTCCGGAACCAGACTGATAACCTTTATAAAGACCAGCATGAGCCCTGTCATGGCATCATACACTGTTGTCAAGAAGGTTGAAAATATTCTAATCGGGCTTATTGATGGTATAAAAATACTTCGCAGACAGAAAAATATGCTTGCCTATTTTTTATTCTCAGGAATTGTCTGGATTATAGAAATATCCATAGTCTGGCTCATTGCTAAAAGTTTCAATCTGCCGCTTTCCTTTCACGAAGCACTATTTGTTATGCTTGTTATCGGCATAGGAAGTCTTGTCCCTTCGGCACCAGGAAATGTTGGAACATTCGAGTTTTTTACGACCAATGCAATGGGGCTGCTTAATATATTAGGTGGGTCTGTTTTGGCTTTTTCCCTTGTGCTGCATGCTTTAACCTTTATTGGAGCTTTATTGATTGGTGGAATATGCGCTTATGTATCAGGTCTGAAATTGTTTAGTGAGGTTAATAGCCTTGCAGATAATATAGAATCTACTTCATAGGGGTATAACAATGTATGGCATAAAAGATATTGAGATTTTACATAAAGCCGGAATCGCAAATCCTCTTAGATTGAGAAGGGTTATATATAAGACTATTGATTCTCTCAATCTTGACCTGAAGAATCTTACAGTACTTACTGAAGCCGCCAGTGGTCCATACGCCGTAACCCCTATTATTGCTGCCGTTGCTGGTGCGGATAGGGTTTTAGCCCTGACGCGTGATTCTTCATATGCGACAGTTGACGAAGTTAAAGAGCAGACCAGGGCATTGGAAAAAATTTGTGATGTATCTGACCGTATCGATATTTTTACGGAACGGACACCGCAGATTTTTAGCCAGGCGGATATAATAACCAATCTTGGTTTTGTCAGACCACTGGACAGCGTTGTCATCGCTCATATGAAATCAACCGCAGTGATTCCTTTGATGTGCGAAACATGGGAGTTCAGGGAAGGTGATGTTGACATTGCGACATGTAACGCCAGAGGGATAAAAGTTTATGGTACAAATGAAGACTATCCCGGGCTTGAGGTATTTTCTTACAGTGCCTGGCTTTGTATGAAACTACTTCATGACGCACATATCGAAATTCACAAAAGTAAAATTACTATTGTAAGCACAGACAAATTCGGTGTGGTTATTGAAAAGTTTTTGGCTTGTAACGGAATCAATGTTTTTCTGGTGCCCAAGGTAGATGTCAACTGTATTGAAGATGCAGACGCTTTAGTTATTGCTGATTACACGCGTGATGACCAAATTATCGGAGACAGGGGTGATGTGACTGCGGAAGAGATTTTTGGTATTGCTCCGCACTTAACCATAGTGCAATTCGCTGGAATAATTGATATTGAGGCCGTAAAGAAGTTCGGCTTGAATATTTATCCAGGTATAGAATTGCCTTCCCGTCGGATGGTCAGAACCCTTGGTGAATTGGGGCCAAGTCCTGTTGTTGAATTACATGCTGCTGGGTTAAAAGTCGGAGAATATATCATTAAAACAAAAAGCAATAAATTAGATACGCCTTATAAAGGATTATGTCAGAATTTAAATGACTTTTTAAAAGGATGAGAGATGGGGGAGGTCGACTATATGGATGACGAAATCAGAAAAACAATAAGTGAAATTCAAGAGTATTATAAAAAAAGAGCTAATGATGGTAAATATGCCACTTCACCTGATTTTAATTTGCGTGAGGTTGAAATCCACTATTTATCTCAATGGCTTAATGACGGAAAAAAAATTCTAGATGTTGGCTGTGGCAATGGTTATTCCACGTTGTCTCATGCAGCTAGATTTAATTCATGTTTTGTTGGAATAGATTTTGTTCCGGAAATCATTCAGTCTGCCAATGAACTTAAAAACCAGTTTAAATTGTTGGGAAGTGTAGATTTTAAAAATGGAGATGTCACAGATCTTAGATTTGAAAATGAATCCTTTGATATTGTAATTAGTGAAAGGTGCCTTTTGAATTTACCCGCAAAAGATCTACAGTGGACTGCAATTAAAGAAATATCACGCGTTTTAAAAAAAGGAGGCCATTACTTAATGTTAGAAGGTTCCCTCCAAGGTCTTCATAAAATGAATGATATTAGAGAGAAATTCGACCTCGAACCTATTCCGGAGGCTGAAAAATCCTATAATTGGTTTAGTAATAAATTTGATGAAGATGAAATGCTGTCTTATTCAAAACAGCACTTTTCTTCATTGGAAACTATTCAGAGATTTGGAATGTATTTTTTCATATCCCGTGTAATTCATCCTCTTCTTGTGAGCCCGGATCAACCTAAATATGATGCAAGAATTAATGAAATTGCCAAAAATATCTGTCTGCAGATTCCGGATTTTGAAAACATAGGACATGAGGCGCTTTATGTGCATAAAAAATAATAGCAATTTAGTTTTCGCGTGGTAGCTGCTTTGAATATTGTTATTATAACATCAATGTTTCCGCCTGCCAGAACAGGGACCTCTTTTTATACTGCAAACCTTTCAAGAGAGCTGTCAGGCAATGGGAATGCGGTGTCCGTAATTACTTTAGATTATGCGGGATCTGGGTTGGATGACTCGGCGGAAATAAAAAAGTATAATACATATACCATACCTACTTTGAGTTTTTCAGTAAAGGGATGGTTTAAGCATTTTAGAATATGTTCAATCTTGCCGTCAAACTATTACAAGGTTCACAAAATAGTTAAAGCAGCTAATCCTGATGTCATTTTACTGGTGAATCATTACCTTGATATTGCATTCCCGGCAATTTTTGCATCGATCGTCAATACAGTTCCCTTGATCTGCTCCGTGGGAACTCAATTGCAATCCTGTAATCCTTTTAGGAATAAAGTCCTTAATTTTTTTGACCGGTTGATTTGTGGTCATTTTATCTTCCCTTTTTGCTATAAAATAATAGCATGGGATAAGGAGATTTTGCGTTATCTTAACGATTTGCATGGAAGCAAGGTGACGGATAAGTGCGAGGTTGTCAATTGGGGAGTCAACGGCGCTCCTGAAGAATTTATCTCGCATGAGCATGATTATTCGCTCCATAATCAGATTCTTGGTGTGGGTGCAGTAAGCGAACAGCGGAATTTTTTGTCACTTGTGGAGGCATTCGGTATTGTTGCATCGAAGTATCCGGATCTTAAGCTTAAGGTAATCGGCCATATTTATTATGATGCAGCGGTTCGTCTTGCACAACGGCTTGGTCTGTCAAATAGGGTTATCTTCACCGGTGAATTGCCCCATAGTGAGGTGCTGTATGAAATCAAGCGAAGTGATGCCTATTTTGTTTCACTGACTGCAAAATATGTTGGACTTGGTACCGCATCCATTGAGACTATGATGATGGGCGTGCCGGTTATCGCCAATATCCCTGGAGATCTACTGGGCAGTCATATTCTGAAGGATATGGAGGATGTCATTCTTTGCCACGGTTTGTCATCCTCCCAGGTAGCCGATAAATTGTGCATGCTGTTTGATTCAGCATCATTGCGAACTTCAATAGGTCAAAACGGCCGCAGGTTTGTTAAAAAATTCATGTCATGGGACAAAGTATCGGCAGATATGTGCTCCGTTTTCAATAGCTGTATCGGAGTTAGCAATGATTGATTTTTTGACCATAACCTTGTCCGCCACAATGATGGCCCTCCTATACAACTTGATTCTAAGTGCGGCAGGTTATTTGTTTTGTCGTATCATACTTGGCCCGGGTTGGACGAATCGGTTTGTAGGTGGCCTTTCTCCATTGGTAATCGGTCTGGCATTGGGCCAGGCAGTAATGGGCTCCGTCTGGCAAGTGATGGCTGTTTTTGGACTGTTTCAGATTGGAATAGTTACGTTTGTTTTAGGGGGCATCCTTCTTTGTTTTGGTATTGTATTTAGAACTGGTATTAAGTGGCGTGCAAATAGCGGATGGTTGAAAAGAGGGTTTGTTCGGGTTCCTGTTTATGGCTGGATTTTGCTGACAGGCCTGGTTGTTGTAATCACAGCAACATGGATCCGCAGTTTCGGCTGGCCCGATGGAGATGCAATGGCGTTCTATCTGGCACAGCCAAAGCTAATTGCCTTTACCGGAGCCCTTACCCCGGTAGCCGACTATGAAAGTTTCGCTGAAATAGGTTTGTTTGCAGAAATGCATTCTGCCGTCATGTATCTTTTTAGTGGAGAGATGGCAGCACGGGCATGGTTGTGGCAGTCAGGGATGTTATTGGTTTTGAGTATGGTGGCCTTGAGTGTTGAGACCATGTTGCCTATAGGTGCAAGTATTCTCGTTTCCGCCACAGTACTTACCTCCACAGCCATCCTTTTTGTGATGACCGATGGAAAGACGGATCACGTTGGAACTGCCTGGGCCATTGCTTCATTGTTGACGGCTTTGAAAATTGAATGGCAGTCCCCCTGGCGTCCCGTATTTCTTGCCGCACTTCTTGCAGGTTTGGCAGGTTTGGCAAAGCTCTCGTTTCTGGTTGGCCTGCCCATAATTTTAGCGATTCTAACAATTGACCGCCTCTTTTCAACACGAAGGACTCATCATATTAACCCTTTAGTGGTAAGGGTGATTGCAATTGCCTGTGTGGCTGTTGCCGGTGTTGTTGTAGCATGGTCATCTTTGATGATTAAAAATTATATTGTCTATGGTGAACTCTTTGCACCCTTCTATTATTTAGGAGGTGGTTCCGGACATATGTTAAACCAGGTTTGGTTCTCTCCGGAAAACACGCGATGGATATTGCTGACTTACCCATTTGCGCTGATCTATGGCAAATACCCCATGCAGGCCGGGAATTTGTCACCTCTGCTGCTGGCCTTTGTGCCTATGCTGATTCTGGCATGGCGACAAGGATTTAAGCCCGGCCGTTCTTCTGTCACACTTGCCATTGCCGGTTTGGTATCTGTGTGTATGTGGATGCTCTTGCGTCCTTCTGTGCTGGCACCCCGTTATATATTCCCAATGACGCTTTGTGTGGTTCCTCTTTTGGCGGGTGGTGCTGATTTCTGGCTCAGTAAAAGTGTCAGTCGTTTTGCTGTACTCCTGATTGTTTCAGCAATACTTGTCCATACCGCGTTAATTGGTTTGCGGTTTCACCAGGGTTGGCCGCTTACACAGCTTTATGCCACGAATCAGAAACCAGACGGACTGCTTGTAGCTGGCGATCACTTAGGCATTGATGCCTACCCGGGGGCTCGATTTTTGGTAGCATCCTATTATAAATCATTCTTAGAATCTAAAGTATTGGCCTGCACAATCAGCTCAAAGGAAAAGGCGAGACTGCAGCAGTTGAATCCTGCGTCACCGGCCGAAATGTGGGCGTGTCTTTATCAAAACGGAGTGACCGATATCATGATGTATCGACCCACTCACCCAAGGCTGCTGGGGCAGTTGCCGGAAGTGGATGAAACACCCGATTGGCTTGATGTGACTGAAGAAATATATAGTCCGATTGTGTCAGTTTTCAGGATACGCTCACATGATGGCACAGCTCCGCTAATTGACGGCTGTGATGCTGATTGCCTTAAGTCGATTCGTTTTTCCAATAGAGTAGAATGCGTTAAACAATGAATAGGTTTCAGATGAGAACAGTATTTATCGTCTTTTGGGTATTTTTAGTGCTCGCAGTCAACTGGGTTGCTGATGTGGAAGTTGTTGCCAAATTGGCTGTGGACCATCCATTTATTGAGTTCGTTCATAAAGCCATATGGCCTTATATCCATCGTCCCTATGTGTTTTAATAAAATGATTTCAAGAAACATTTTACCAGTATTGTACAAGCAATTGGGTATGACATGCTGATATGATTAGAGACCTCATATAAAGGCGGAAATATGTGCGGTATTGCAGGACTTTTTTCTTTATCAATGGGTATGGAGCTGAAAAATGAAGCGGTATCCCGCATGCTCAAAGCCATGCATCACCGTGGACCAAATGCCTCAAATCTGAGTGCGCATGACATTGGCGTGCTTGGCCACTCAAGACTGTCGGTTATAGACCTTTCTGCCGATAGCCACCAGCCCATGAGGAGAGGGGATGTATGGATTGCATACAACGGTGAAGTCTATAATTTTCAAGAAGAGCGCAAACTGCTTGAACTTAAAGGCTTAAGGTTTTTTACCAAATCTGATACTGAGGTTTTGTTAGCCCTTTATGAGCATTATGGTGAACAATTTGTTACCCGATTGCGCGGCATCTTTGCCTTTGCCCTCTATGATGAACGCACCGAGAGCCTTCTGTGTGCCCGTGACCATTTAGGGATAAAGCCTTTTCTTTATTCTCAGCAAGGTGGTGATTTAATTTTTGCTTCTGAGATTAAGGCATTGCTTGCTTCAGGTCGAGTTTCCAGAGAAACTGACCGAACCAGTCTGCATGCGTTGATGCGGATAGGATCCGTGCCTCAACCTCGCACTATTTTGCGCGATGTTCGTTGCCTCATGCCAGGGCATATGATGCATTGGAAAAATGGCAAGCTTAACATAAAACGGTATTGGCAAATGGAAACGGGAAGAGTGCCTTTGAAAGGTCTTTCCTATCAGGATTTGATGGAAGCCACAAAAAAATGTGTGACTGAAAGCCTAAAACTTCAGCTTGTTGCCGATGTACCTCTGGGTGCATTTCTTTCTGGCGGTATTGACAGTTCGCTGCTCGTGGCGCTCATGCAGCATTCACAGGGAAATGTGCGTACGTTTTCCGTAGGTTTTGAATCCGGCCTAAACACAATCAGTTACGACGAAACAAATGATGCGGAAATGGTAGCTGGCTATCTTGGCTGCCGTCACGAGACCATTATTGTTGAGCGTAGTGAAATATTGAAGTGTCTACCAATCATAGCCCGTGATCTCGACCATCCAACAGTGGATGGCGTTAACTCGTGGTTTGTTTCCAGAGCTGCCGCACAAGAGCTTACCGTTGCTATTTCAGGCACGGGTGGAGATGAACTCTTTGCCGGGTATCCCTGGTTTAATGCCCTGTTTGAAGCTGGGTCACAGCCGGCATGGAAGCGCTGGCTTCAACGGTGCCTAAAAAAGGATGATTTCATTAGACGTTATGCAGCTCATTACTCCATATTCAGCCCGGAACAAACACTTGAACTGTGCCCTGATGTTTCCAGTGATCCATTGCGGCTTGATCCGCTTCCAACTGCTGATGTTCTGGAACGGGTTACGGGACTTACTCTATCCGGGTATACAGGCAATCAGCTCCTGTTCGATATTGATACAGCTTCCATGGCTCATTCACTTGAGGTGCGGGTTCCTTTGCTGGACGTAAAATTGCTTGATTTTGCACTTTCGCTTCCCCCTGAAGCCAAAATTGGCTTGGGAAATGCTACGGCACCAACCGGAAGTTATGCCCACACAGGAATCAAACGGATACTCCTTGATATCGGCAAAGATATGCTTCCGCCAGAGTTTACCAAACGAACCAAACGCGGGTTCACACTCCCATTTGATGGCTGGCTGCGCAGTCTGTTGCGGGATACCTGCCGTGAACTTCTTTCTGAAGAAGTTGTACGTCGCCGTGGTTTTTTCAGCCCAGCCGCTGCCATTTCCGTCTGGTCTGATTTTGAAAACCACAAGGCCTATTGGCCACAAGTTTGGATATTGATGATGACGGAACTGTGGGCACAGCAGGTGCTTGACGCTTAAGCGGGTCTAAAGTTTTACAATAATAAAAAATGAATGGAGACTTGTATACTTATGAATTTATCTGAAAAAAGGATAGTCCTTATTGGAGGCGCGGGTTTGGTAGGGTCTCATATTGTTGACCAACTCATCAAAGAACCTGTTTCCGAGATTGTCGTATTTGATAATTTTGTTCGCGGTTCACGAGCCCATCTGGCCGATGCATCGAAGTCATCCAAGGTTCGGATAGTCGAAGGTTCTATGACTGATGGCACTGCATTGCGCGAAGTACTTAAAAATGCAGATGGTGTTTTCCTGCTGGCATCTCTATGGCTTGGTGAATGCGTCAGTGATCCAAGAAGTGCTTGGCAGGTGAACACCATGGGGACTTGGGAAGTGATAGAAGCCTGTCTTGAGCAAGGGGTTCAACGCATTGTTTATTCCTCGTCCGCATCGGTGTATGGCAATGCCCTCGTTACACCCATGACGGAAGACCATCCTTTTAACAACCGCACCACCTATGGCGCCACAAAAATCGCCAATGAGCAGATGTTACGTGCCATTTATGAACAGCATAAGATACCGTACATAGGCTTTCGTTATATGAACATCTATGGCCCCCGTATGGATTATCATGGTACTTATGTCAGTGTCATCATGAAGGTGTTGGACCGTATTTTTGCTGGAAAACCACCTCTTGTCTTTGGTGATGGGAGTCAGATGTTTGATTTTATCTATGTTGATGACGTCGCTCGTGCCAATATTTTGGGCATGAAGGCGGAATGTGCCGATGAGTTTTTTAATATCGGAACAGGAATTGGCACTACCATCAAAGATGTTGTTAATCTTCTCCTTAAACTTACAGCTTCTGATCAGAAAATTGAATATCGTCCTGAAGAAACAAGTTTTGTAACCTACCGTATCGGTTCCACAGAAAAAGCGGAAAGGCTGTTCAATTTCAAAAGCATTATACCCCTTGAGGAAGGCTTGAAAAAAGTCGTTGAATGGCGCTTGGCCGAAAAGGATAATAATCTATGAAGATTCCCATATCAAAACCATGGTTCGGTGAAGAAGAAAAACAGATCATTGCTGAGGTTATAGAATCTGGATGGGTCGTTCAGGGCCCCAAGGTATCGGCGTTTGAACACAAATTTTGCGGATACTCCGGTTCGAGTTTTGCTTTAGCAACTTCCTCATGTACTACGGCTTTGCATCTTGCCCTTTTATCATTAGGGATGGCTCCCGGCTCCGAGGTTGTCGTTCCGGCTTTTACCTGGGTGGCCACCGCAAACGTGGTGGAGATGATCGGTGCTCATCCGGTTTTTGTTGATATTGACCCGAAGACGTACAATATGGATGTAAAACTCCTTGAGAAAGCCATTACACCCAAGACACAAGCAGTCATTCCTGTTTCACTTTTCGGCTTGAGCGCAGATATGGGGCCCATTCTGGATTTGGCCCGAAAGCATGGATTCAAAGTTATCGAAGATGCCGCCTGCGCTTTGGGCTCCTTGTACCAAGGTCATCACGCTGGGACTCTGGGCGACGCCGGGTGCTTCAGTTTTCATCCGAGAAAGTCCATAACCACCGGCGAGGGAGGTATGTTGATAACCGGTAGCAATGCCGTATCAGATGTTGCTCGGTCGTTGCGTGATCATGGTGCTTCAATCACCGACTTATCCAGGCATTTGGGGGCACGGCCCTATCTTCTTCCGGAGTTCAATCATTTGGGTTACAATTATCGAATGACGGATCTCCAAGGAGCATTGGGTGTGATACAGATGGAACGTCTGGAACAGATAATAGAGCGCCGCATAACCCTTGCCCGACGTTACGATGATGCTCTTAAGGAATTTTCCTGGTTGAGCCCGCCCTTTGTTCCAGATGGCTATCGGCATGCCTATCAAGCGTATGTTTGTCGTTTTTTGCCGGAAACTGTCAGCCTGGATCATGTGGCCGAACAAAACGCCAAGCGCAATGCACTGATGGATCGCCTTGAAGCAGTTGGAGTTTCCACTCGCCCGGGAACACATGCCGTCCATATGTTGGGCTATTATCGGAACAAATATGGGCTTAAACCGGTCGATTTCCCTCAAGCCTATCTGGCGGATCAATTAACGTTAACATTGCCCCTATATGCTCAAATGACGGAACAAGAGCAGGGCTATGTTATTGCTGCACTGGAAGCCAATTATGAAATATAGTTTTTCGAACCGAAATAAAGCAACAAACAAAGGTTTCCAAATCTGAATAAAAAGTTGAAAAGAGATCTTGCAGCCGACAGCCTATAACAATATAGAACATAATTGATCATAAAAGGATCAGTATCTATTACAACAGTGTATACATAAAAGCTCTGGGGTTATGACATTCGCGTTTATAAATTCTTATACTGTAGAGGGAATAAATTTTATATGCCCTGAGCATTTGATGGATCTTCACCCAACCTATGGACAGAATAATGAATTATGCGCCTTGATGTGTCCAAATGGTTGTTGTTTTCCTGTGGTCAACAATATCATTCGATTCGTTTCAAATTACAATTACGCAAATTCATTCGGCTTGCAATGGAATACTTTTAGAACAACTCAACTAGACTCTCAAACGGGTTTGTCTGTTTCCTATGATCGACTACAGCGTTGTTTAGGAGGCTCATTGGCATGCGTAAAGGATAGGTTGATCTTAGAAGCCGGCTGTGGAGCTGGCCGTTTTACCGAGATTCTTCTTAAGGCAGGTGGACGTGTGGTGGCAGCAGATATTTCTTCAGCAGTCGAAGCAAATTGTCTTAACTGTCAATCTTTTGATCATTACTGGCCCATTCAAACCGATATTGTTCGCTTGCCGTTTGAGAATAATCAATTTGATTTGGTAATTTGTATTGGAGTTTGTCAGCATACTCCAAGCCCGGAAAAAACTATCGAATCTCTTTGTGCACAAGTCAAACCCGGTGGATTATTGGTCTTGGATCACTACACCTATGGTTATCCTGTTACGCTTTCGCGCAGACTGATACGTTCATTATTACTGACTGTTTCAGAAAACATGGCATTAAACTTTTGTAAACTCATGATTCTATTCCTTTGGCCAATTCACAAAAAACTTTGGGAGAAGGCGTTGAAATCTTCTTTTTGGGCATCGGTTCGTAACAAATTTGTCAAGTTTTCTCCTGTCGTTGATTATCATGATTCCTATCCACAGCTTTCGCCAGGACTTCTTAAAGCTTGGGCTTTATTAGATACACACGATACGCTTACAGATGTCTATAAACATTTACGCAGTGCCAAAGAAATTTTTAACAAATTGAGCTCGTGTGGGATGATAAATATTGAAACCAGTTATGGCGGCAATGGCGTAGAGGCCAGGGCCAACAAACCGAATATTTGAATTTTATAAATCGAACCGGATTGCATTCATTTGGCAAGAAGTTCAAGTCTAAAAATCGATCATTTCTTATATTAAAATATATTTAAGGCTTAATTTTATATGTGCGGTATAGCAGGAATATTCAACCTTGATGGTGCCCCTGTATCACAGGTCATACTGAAACGGATGACCGATGCTATAGCCCATCGGGGGCCCGATGGCGAAGGCCATATAGTGGAAGGCCATGTGGGGATAGGCCATAGGCGTCTTGCCATCATCGACCTTTCGCCTGCAGGCCATCAGCCAATGCAGACAACCGATGGAACCCTGATACTTACCTATAATGGGGAGATTTATAATTTTCAAGCACTACGGACCGAATTAGAAAGTCTCGGGCACCACTTCCACTCTCGGACCGACTCAGAGGTGGTACTGAATGCTTACGCCCAGTGGGGTGCCGCTTGTGTTTCCCTTTTTAACGGTATGTTTGCCTTTGCCATTTGGGATAAACAGAACCAGAAATTGTTTATGGCTCGTGACCGTTATGGTATCAAACCTATCTATTATGCTATCTTCGGGTCGACACTTCTGTTCGGTTCAGAACAAAAAGCCATGTTCCAGCACCCGGCCTGCAGAAGAGAGCTTGATACTGATGTAATGCTTGAATATTTCACCTTTCAGAATATCTTCACTGATCGGACCTTTCTGAAAAGTATAAAGCTTCTCCCGGCAGGATGTTACGCAACCATTCCCCTTGGTGGTACTGGGCTGGAAATTATCAAATACTGGGATTACTTTTTCCAAGAACCGGAACAACCGCTTGCTGAAGAGGAATATGTTGAAGAACTTGATCTTCTTTTTCGTCAGGCAGTCAACCGGCAATTGGTCAGTGATGTTGATATTGGTTCTTATCTCTCCGGCGGTATGGACTCCGGATCCATTACTGCCATTGCTGCCAAACAATTGCCATACATGAAAACCTTCACCTGCGGTTTTGATCTCAACTCGGTTTCGGGTCTTGAAATCAGTTTTGATGAACGTTCCAAAGCCGAGTACATGTCATATCTGTTCAAAACGGAGCATTATGAAATGGTTTTAAAATCAGGTGATATGGAGAGGATCCTTCCCCGAATGGCCTGGCATCTCGAAGACCCCAGGGTCGGACAGAGCTACCCAAACTTCTATACTGCCCAACTGGCATCCAAGTTTGTCAAGGTGTGTCTTTCCGGTGCCGGTGGTGATGAACTGTTCGGCGGTTACCCATGGCGTTATTATCGTGCAGTGGTTAACAATAGCTTTGAAGACTATGTGGATAAATACTATGCCTTCTGGCAGAGATTGATGCCCAATTCAACAATTAAAGAGGTTTTTGCCCCCATTTGGAGAGACGTAAGCCATGTCTGGACTCGTGATATCTTCCGTGACGTCTTCCACAAGCATGAGCATAAGTTGGAAAGCCCCGAGGACTACATTAACCATTCCTTATACTTTGAGGCAAAAACTTTCCTTCACGGTCTTTTGGTAGTTGAGGACAAGCTTTCAATGGCACACTCTCTTGAAACTCGTGTTCCTTTTCTGGATAACGATCTGGTTGATTTTGCCATGCGCCTGCCCGTGAGTATGAAGCTTCGAGGCCTTGCAGAATTTGTAGAGATGAATGAGAACGAGCCTGGATTTAAAACAGCCAAATATTTTCAAAAAACCAATGACGGCAAATTGCTTCTGCGCAAGGTAATGGAGCGATACATCCCCAGCCGGATAACCGATGCAGAGAAACAGGGCTTTTCAGCTCCGGATGCCTCATGGTTCAAGGGAGAAAGCATTGACTATGTAAAAAGGGTTCTGTTTGATAAGCATTCCAGAATTTACGATTATATGGATCGTAATGCGGTGCTGCGTATGGTTAATGAACATCTGGAAGGCAGACAGAACCGCCGGCTGTTGATCTGGTCGTTGCTCAATGTGGAAAATTGGATAAGGCTTTTCCTGGATGAGCAGAATGCGTGTGTCATGTTGGAAGGTAAACTATCATGAGCCGCCTCAACCCGATAAAACACTTCCTGGCTTTCCGTGAACTTGTCGGGCTACTCACACGTCACCGTCAATTGACCTTTGAAATGGCTAAGCGTGAAATAACCGAGCGTTATTCCGGCCAGGTATTTGGTGCTTTCTGGACCATCGGGCATCCGCTTTGTCTTATGGGGGTTTATGTATTCATCTTTGCTGTTGTCTTTAAGATTAAAATCGGAGGTACACTTGAATTGCCGCTTGATTACACCACCTACCTCCTCTCCGGACTCATACCCTGGATGTGTTTCCAGGAAACGCTTTCTAAAGGGGCCGGTGTCATTATAGCCAACGCCAACTTGGTCAAACAGGTGATATTCCCGATAGAAATACTACCGGTTAAGGGAGTAATCGTATCTCTCCTTAATCTGCTGATTTCTCTTTTAATCCTGATCATCTATGTGCTTGCAACAAATCACTCCCTTCCGGCGATGTATTTGATGGTGCCAATCCTTGTTTTACTGCAGACACTCGGTATGATAGGCGCCAGCTATATTTTATCCTCCGTTGGTGTCTATTTCAGGGATCTAAAGGATTTTATACAAGTTTTCTGTATGATCGGCATGTATATCATGCCGATTTTTTATCTTCCCAGTCAGGTTCCGGCGATATTCAGATTTGTTTTGTATATCAATCCATTCAGTTACCTGGTCTGGTGCTATCAAGATATCCTTTATTTTGGAAGAATACAGCATTGGTGGGTATGGGCAGTCTTTGCTATTCTTTGTCTGGGAGCTTTTTATGTGGGTTACCGTGTGTTTAGAAAATTGAAAACCATGTTTGGAAATGTACTTTAACTTTTTGGAGCAAGCATGACAGAACCTGTCATTGAAATTAAAAATCTTTCTAAAGCGTATCAGATATATTCTAAACCATCGGATATGATTATCGAGATGATAACAGGAAGAACACGTCACGATCTTTACTGGGCATTGAAAGATATTTCATTTTCGATAAAGGAAAAACAGCGTATCGGTATTATAGGTCCCAACGGCTCCGGCAAAAGCACCCTTCTCAAGTTGATAACCGAAAATTTAACGCCAACTTCAGGCACCATCACCGTCAACGGCAAAATCTCAGCCATGCTGGCGCTTGCCTCTTCGCTGAATCCCGAAGAGGACGGTATCAGCAATATCAGGTTCAATTTGCTGATGAATGGCTGTAACCCTAAAATTATTCCATCTTTGACAGAAGATATCATTGAATTTACCGAACTGGGACCTTTTATCTATTCACCGGTGAAAACTTACAGCACCGGAATGAACGCCCGCCTCTCCTTTGGTATTACCACGGCAATGAAACCTGAAATTTTAGTCGTTGACGAGATACTTTCGGTTGGTGATGGTTATTTCATGGGCAAGGCCATGAACCGGATGATCAAGCTTTGTGATACAGGGAAAGCCTTGATTTTTGTCAGTCACAGCGTCAGTGACGTCAGGAAACTCTGTGACACAGCCTTGTGGCTGGAAAACGGCTCTGTTCGAAAGCTTGGCCCTGTTGAAAAAATCTGTGGGGAGTATGAAGAAGACTACACTAAAAAACGTGATGCCTCAGAGCGTATCGGCAACAGGGAAAAGCAGAAGAATATCCGCATTGGAAGCGTTGCACCGGGCAGCTTTGATAGCCCCGGGCTCCAGCGTCTGCGTATCGTACCGGAGGACTCGGAAAAGGAATTTTCCGACATTCATTACATCCGCAACATCCAGCTCGATCTTGATGACAATGAACAGATAAAGGTGCCGATGGAATTTTGTACTCTTTCCGTGGAACAGCCATCCTGCCTTGATGTGCTTGGCTCGGAATGGGGAAGATTTTATAACCGTCACGGAGCGGACTGCCGCCTGCTTTTTGCCAATACGGGAAAATCACACGGCGGGCACCTGCTGTTTCATCCCGGAGAAAAACGTCTGGAAAATAAAGAAATCAAGGTTTCCTGCTCTTTTCTTGCAAGCTCCCACTCGGATACTGAAAAACTTGTCATTGAATACCTTGACTGCACAACTGTATCATGGCAGAGGGCAGGGGAGTGCATTTCTGAAAGGCACGGCACCCATTGGGAAAGGGTATCTGCCTCATTTGCCATGCCGCTTGCAACTGCTGAACAGATTGAACTGGCCAAGGAAGTTATCGCTATGCGGGCCAAGCCCGATGTCGAGATTATAGATGTTGCAATCTATTCGGACGATGAGCAAGCCGTGGTTGTCAAAGAGCGCCAACCGTTCGATATAAGGGTTACTATTCGGGCCAACCGCTTGGTTGAAAGGGCTGATGTGACAATATGCCTATACAAATCAGATGGTACTTATGTTTTTTGGCAATCCAGCGGGATGAATCCGGATAACATATATGATACCTCACAGAACATCTTTAATCTTGAAGGGACTGCAGAGATCACGTTCCGATTTGAACAGAATTTGCTAAATGAGGGGAAATATGAGATTCACGTTGCCTGTGCAAACGGATTTGATATTACTTACAATAATCCACAGTCAGAGCAATATGATATCAAGATAGGATTTGGTTCTTTAGTTATATTAAAAGAATTTTCAGAACAAAACATGGATTTTGGTCAGTTGAACATGAGAGTTCCTGTTGATGTTTACATTATTGGGAAGGGATAGCAGTGAACAGAAAAAAAAGGCATGGTAATTTTTATCCACTATAAATGTGATTTATATAACCGATGCATATTGCATTGCCCAATTTGTAATAATATGCCCATCTCGTTGATCGACAAGGGTGAAAACTTGCCAGATAGATATGAAAGAGCCACATGACCACGCAAATTTTATATACAACATTCATAATCATAATTTTCGCTCTGTCCGTCGTTGCCATGCGCATAGAAATCCGGCGCAATTATCCCCATGCAATTGTTGGTGATGTCTTTTTTCATCTTCTCTGCGCTCGGGCCATACGGGCAAACGGGATGCGCATACCCAGGGTATTACCTGGGTTCCTTTGGGATACGGGTTATACTTATCCGCCGTTTTACCATTGGCTGCTGGCGTGCTTCCCTGAAAACAGAAGGTTAGTAGCCGAGCGCTTTACCAGTGTAGCATTTGATCTGCTGCAGACGACAGCGGTGTTTGGTATCGCATACCACCTATTTGTACAAACCGGTTCGGGTGAACAACCCTTGTTGAAAGCTTCAGCAGTTGCAGCGGCAAACCTGCTCTCGCCGGTGTTTAATGCCCAAATATGGGGACCTCGGGTGGTCACCGGAACGGCTCGCCCCTTGGGGGAAGCTCTTTTTGTGCTCGCTGTTATTGCAGCGCTGCTGTGGGAACTGGGATTAGGAATATGGTTTGCCGGAATAGCTGCATTGTTGTTTGGCCTGTTACCTCTGACTTCAAAGTTCGGGTTTCAGGTATTGATCTTTTTTGCAGTGTTTCTTGCTGTTTTGTTTAAATGGCAGTGGCTGCTGATGATAGCAGTCGGTATTGTTCTGGTATGGTGCCTTTCCGGAGGTCTTACCGGCAGAGTTGCCATGGGGCATTACCGTCACTCTCTCTTTTATTTTCTTTATCTACAGAATCACTACTTCGGTTTGAAACGTGGTCAGTCCGGTTTTTTTGGCACAAAGGAGTATATTAACCGCGTGATTGATGCCATCAAATCAGTATTGAACATTCCGAAGTTTTTAAAGTGGGCCATTTTCGAGCGCAATTTTTATCACATCATGTTTTTCTATAATCTGCACATGTGGATTGTAGTTGCGTCTTTGCTGTTTTTGGGCTTATCATCAATTGAAAACCTGCCGGCCGGCAAACTCCTTGCCCTTTTGGGGCTGGCTCCCCTGCTACCTGCATTACTGACCAGTCTGCCGGGACTCCGGTTCCTTGGTGAAAATTATCGCTATTTTGAATATTATCAGTGGATTTACTGGGTGCTGTTGATGGCGGTTTCTCCCGCTGCCTTTATTATCATTGCTGTCATTGCAGGGTTATTCAGCATTGTTTTGATTCATGATTCAGCTAAACAGGTAAAAGTGTGGAACCAGGATTATGTGGAAACCGAACCTTTTTTTTCAGCACTAAGGAAACAGCTTACAGGGGAATCACTTTTCCCGCTGGGTGGAAGATATTATGAATGTCTTTACCGTACCAATTTGCCGATTCTATTCTGGCCTGCAAACATGAGGCTTGAGGCTGTGCCCCTGGATGATCTGAAAGAATTATTCGATTCTTTTCCGTATCCCAAACCGGGTACCGGTTTTCAGCAGGTGATAAGGACATATGGAATAAATTATATCATTTGTCAAAAAGAAGTAGCCGCTTGCATGCCTGCCTCAAATTTTGATGGCCTTGAGCATGTGGAAGTCCCTTCCTGCAGCATGATGCTTTTTCGGCTTCCCAGCCATTCTTGAATATTTATCATTTCACAAAGCCATAGAGGATTAACAGCATGTCTGCATTTACACGATTAGGTATCCAAAAGTCCGAGGCATTGTCAGCAGAAGAGTATTCGCTTAACCAGGCCCAGACCAGCAACACATTTGCCTATAAATGGGCGAATCGTGAAACCTATGAATCTGAAGCGGCAAAATCCCATGCCCGAGACTGGCTTTTCGAGCGCTACTGCGGAGGGAACCCCTCTTTACTCGACATCTGGCTTTCCGGTGGTCGAAAGCTGATCCTTGATGCCGGATGCGGGTCCGGTTTTACCAGTCTCATCTTTTTTGGTGAACGCTTGCGTGACCATGATTATCTGGGGGTTGACATATCAGATGCTGTCAATATTGCTGCCGAACGGTTTGCTGAAGCGGGTTTACCCGGAGATTTTTTAAAGTCAAGCCTTATGACTCTGCCCATCCCTGAAAGCACACTTGACATGATATATTCTGAAGGCGTTCTGCATCACACAGACAATACAGAAGATGCCATCGTGAACCTTACCCGATTGTTGCGAAACGGCGGGCGGTTTTTGTTTTATGTATATGCTAAAAAAGGCCCGGTGCGCGAGTTTACCGACGACCATATCCGGCATTATCTTAAGAATATGAATGATGACGATGCCTGGAGCGCTCTTGAGCCCCTTACAAAACTTGGTAAGGCATTGGGAGATCTTGATATGGAATTTGAAGTGCCTGAAGATATTCCCTATCTGGGCATAGCCAAAGGCAAGGTCAATCTGCAGAGGTTCTTTTACTGGAATTTCTGTAAGATGTTTTACCGCCCCGAGTTCACACTGGATGAAATGAACCACATCAATTTCGACTGGTTCCGGCCAATGAATTGCCATCGCCACACTCCGGATGAAGTGCGTGGATACTGTGATAATGCCGGCCTTGAGATTGAACGGATGAATATTCAGGAAGCCGGCATCACCGTTGTCGCACGCCGTAAAGGTAACGAGTGATCAGATCGGCTTATAATGTTATACCTTTGTCGCAAGAACATTATGCTGCCTATGATGAATTTGTATCAAAGACGGATACCAGCCTTTTTTATGCCTCCCGCGCTTATAAGGATTTTTTGGAATCCCTTCTGGGTTGCAGATCTCTTTATTCCCTCGCAATCGACAACAGGCAAACCATTGTCGGGGCACTGCCGATGATGCTCAGCAGGCCGGGCCCCTATGGCACTGTGGCAAATTCATTGCCCTATTATGGCAGTAACGGAGGGGTAATCCTGGGAACATGCATAAACGAAATTGAACGCGCAGCAATACGCACAGCGCTGTTGGATGTTTGCATGACACAGTTGACGCAAGAGAAATGCGCATCTGTTACACTAATAACCAATCCGTTATATGACGATTCTAACTGGTATAATGGATATTTTGGAGGTTGCCTGCAGGATGAGCGAATAGGCCAGATTACACTTTTGCCTGATTCAGGCGACAAGGGGGAACAACTATTGGGAAGGTTTGAAGATCCGCGTCCACGCAATATCAGAAAAGCGATAAAATCGGGGATTACCTGGAGGATTTCAATGAGTGACGCAGATATTTTATTTTTAAGAAATACTCATCAGGATAATATTTCGGCAATTGGAGGGATTCCCAAGACGGAATTTTTTTTTTCATCTTTAAAAAAATATTTTAACACCGATCAGTTCCGTGTTTTCGTAGCTGAACACAAAGGCAGGCCGGTAGCGGCATTGCTGCTTTTATATTTTAACCGAACAGTTGAGTATTTTACCCCTGTTGTTGTAGAGGAATATCGATCTTTTCAGCCATTATCTCTCCTTATTTTTGAAGCCATGAAGGATGCTATGCAGAATGGATATCGTTTTTGGAACTGGGGTGGTACTTGGCTGGCCCAAAAGGGGCTGTACAAGTTTAAAAAAAAATGGGGGAGCACGGATCTTACTTACCGCTATTTTACAAAGGTATTTCATAATGGGCTGCTTGGGGCTTCTCAAAAAGAGTTGCTTGAGCAATATTCTAATTTTTTTGTTGTTCCGTTTAAGGATTTGAAAAGATGAACATAATGGGGCTTCATGTGACCGGGAGTCAGACCTCAGCAATTTTGTTGCGTGATGGCGATATTATATGCGGTGCGGCAGAGGAGCGTTTTGACCGGATAAAACAAAGCAGGGCTTTTCCCCGGAAGGCAATACAGTATTGCCTGTCAAAGGCCGGGTTGAAGACAGTGGATGAGCTTGATGCTGTTGCAGTTTCATGGAACCCGGCAATCAATATGGCAAACATTAACTTGTCCGGATTTACCCAGTGGCGACGTTATGATCCTGAATGGCTCTATATTGTTCCCAACAATCTCATGGGATTGTCGAATTGCCGGGAGGCAAACTGTGACATGCTGTCTATGCTTTTCCCGGGCGGTCCTCTGTGCCCGGTGTATTATGTCGCTCATCACCGTGCCCACCTCGCCCATGCCGTCTATCAGAGTCCTTTTGAGAAATGCTTAGCTGTTTCAATTGACGAATATGGGGAATTGGCAAGTGTAACTGTTGCCCATTTTAGTAATGGCCGATTTACCATTCTGAAGGAAATTCCATACCCCAATTCGCTTGGCGTCTTCTTTGCCGCAATCACAGAATACTTGGGGTTCACCCCAAACTCAGACGAATGGAAGGTGATGGGGGCGGCAGCTTATGGTGATCCGGGTCGCTATAGATCTCAGATAGAAGATCTATTGGCTTGGGATGAGGCTAAGGGAGAATGGCAGCTTGATACCCGGTTGATTGAACACAGCAATATGAAACGGGGCGGATACCTGAACGATATGCTTACGTCGAAAATCGGCATTCCCGTGCGCACTGCAGACGATGATCTGCTGCAACAGCACTACGATCTTGCCGCATCAGCCCAGGCTGTGTTTGAGCAGCGTCTATTCCAACTGGTTTCTCACTATGCCACAGCAGCCGGAGAAACAAATCTTGCCGCATCTGGCGGCTGCTTTATGAATTCGCTGGCCAATGGAAAGCTTATTGCTAATACGCCTGTAACCAAACTGTTCATCCCATATGCCGCAGCCGACAATGGAGGGGCCATGGGGGCGGCGCTGCATGTGTGGCATAATCACTATCATCACCCGCACCTTCGGTGTGCTGTGCCACCTTCTCCATATCTTGGGCCTGATTATTCCGATGAAGAGATTGAGGCAACGCTCAAACGCTTTGGGTTGACATTCCGTAAGGTCGAAGAACCGGAACGCTTTTGTGCAGAGCAGTTGGCAGTAGGCAAGCTTGTAGGATGGTTTCAGGGATGCATGGAATATGGTGAAAGGGCCTTGGGGAACCGTTCTATCCTGGCTGATCCAAGAGATCCATCAATGAAGGAAAAGATAAATGCAGCCGTGAAATACCGTGAGGCGTTCCGGCCCTTTGCTCCTTCGATTCTGTTTGAACGGGTTTTGGAATATTTTGATATCCCTGAGGGAGTAGAGGTGCCTTATATGGAACAGGTATATCCGATTCGGCCGGAGGTGCGTGATCGGATACCGGCTGTGGTACATGTTGACGGGACCGGAAGGCTGCAGACGGTTCACCCAGATATCAATCCGCTTTTCCATGGTTTGATCAGCGAATTTGAAAAAATTACGGGTATCCCTTTGATCTTGAATACGTCCTTTAACATACAAGGAGAGCCGGTCGTATGTTCACCCGCAGATGCTGTTAGGACATTCTATACTTGTGGGCTTAATACGCTTATAATAAGTAAGTACTGTATAGTGAAGGATAAGATATGTTAGATGCAAGATTCCTTTCAACTTTAGTATGTCCGTTATGCCATAATCAAGTTATGGAGAATAATGGGCTACTCCAATGTTCTAAATGCAAGTACCAGTGTAATATTAATAATGATATACCAGATTTCACTGATGCATGTGGCGGTGAAGATGATATTAGTAAATTAAAAATACAAGAATCATACCTTAATTATCTTAATTTGCAAAAGGTAGGCATTTTTTATATACCATATGTAAATTACGATGTAATGAAGCTATATTTGAAAAAAACACCCTCATTTTTTAATAAATTACTAATTAAATTTCATCTCCATCATCCAGCCGTAATAAAATCAATAAAAACGCATCATAAATTATTCGATATTATTCATAATACCATTGAAGCAGATTCTAAGAAATCGCTATATGAAACTGATTACATTAAATATTTAGAATTGTACGGATACAAACCATTTCTAGCCTATTTCAAGTTTTTAGAAGGGCAATTATTTAGGCATTTAAGCGATACATATTTTGGCGAGAACACTATGGAAATTGGAGTTTCAGATTCAAAAACAAGT
Organism: Desulfobacula sp.; assembly: GCA_023701135.1. Classification (GTDB taxonomy): domain Bacteria; phylum Desulfobacterota; class Desulfobacteria; order Desulfobacterales; family Desulfobacteraceae; genus Desulfobacula. The sequence goes on from JAMPXP010000007.1 coordinate 186,780, forward strand.
AATCTTCACTTTTTCAGCAAATATATAGAATTTGGTACTGACTATACAGGATCAAGACTCCATTCAGGGCTTCATAGGAACAAGTATCTATTTTCTAGTTCAGCCAAGGCATTGCCAATAAAAAGTAATTGTATGAAATCTGTTTTTCTTGTTCATATTTTTGATGATTTGAATTTTGATATTAAATATGCATTACAAGAAATCAATAGAGTATTGATTGACGGTGGCTATGTTATTTTTTCATGCTCAAACGACAAATATGTTTCCCACCAAACTCATAATAAAATTAGCAAGCTCATACGCATGAGTAAAAATGATTTCGAAAAATATAAAAAAATGCGGTATCCAGAGATAAATATACTAACAAAAGATGAACTTAACTTAGCACTTATTTCAACCGGATTTGAAATTGTTGAATATATCGAATTTCAAGATATAGAACATTCATGGTTATGGGATATTGGACTGACTATAGAGGTGGGTAATGGTAAAATTAGATATCATAAACTTGAAGACGAAAGTTCAAGAAAACATTACATTGACCATATAATAATGAGCTTGGATAAATTATATAATGATGAATTACGCAAAAGCCAAGATGGTATATTAGACGGGATGCATTACTTATGTATTGCAAAAAAGAATGATAGCTCCATTAAACAAGGATAATTGTTACTCATGTCATTTGGTTATTTGAAGCCGAAAATTACTGCTTCCGTTACCGATTCGCCACAACAGTGGTGCAATGAATTAAGAAAGCAAATTGAAGGCTTTAACAATCTATTAAAACGCATTCAAGTAAAAGCCGTAAAAGAAATGCTGAATCTAAGCACTGATCATGCGGTTCTAGAACTGGGAGCAGGTACATCTATAGGATATGCAGTTGAATTTTCAAAACTTGTTCGTAAATATATTGCGACGGATATTGCTGACTTGAAATCTATAAATGAAGGATATAAACTGCCTGCAAGTCTAACGCTGCGTTCGTGTGATGCACATTCATTGCCTTTTAATGACAATATGTTTGATATCGTGTTAATGTCTGAAGTAATCTCGGTGCTCAAGGATCCGATCAAGGCATTGCATGAGGTGCGACGCGTACTGAGACCGAAAGGGCGAGTGGTGATCGTAAGTGGCGGTCAATACCTGCATGTGAAGGATTTTTACACTTCCCGAAACCCCTTGGTACGTAGACTGCTGAAAAAAGGAATAAAGTTTGGGCACATACCTCCTACATATGCAGAATACCATGCAAATCTGATAAGGTATCATGGCACGAACAAGGATTATTTTTACGACAGGGAAGCTTTCATAAAGAATGTGCTAATCAAAGCGGACTTCAAAATAGAGGAAACAGCATATTCTGTGAGAAGGTATGCGAATTTATTATATCAGTACCTCTGTTTTTCCAGATTATGCAATACAGGAAATATACTGCTTAGTCGTAATTATATTTATTATTTGCCTTTGCTGATCCTGCTCGATAAATTAAAAGGAAGCAATAAAGGGATGGCGTTTCTTACATCCGCTTTGAATACAAAGTAAATGAACATGGATATCTATCCATTTTAGATTGAGGTACAAATTAAATGAAAATTCTCTTTTTTAAAATCAAGTCTATATTAACAGAAGAAAATCGCTTCGGACGAAGAACATGGTCTGAAATGCCATCAAGCATATTGCTATCTGCATCTTATTTGGATGCTGCTAATATTTCGTTGGATTTGTTGAACGAAGAGTCTTATGACGAGACTTCTTTTAGTTATTATGACCTTGTTTTTCAATGGGTTAGCCTTGCCGACGGTTTATATGAATCTTTAGACTACTTTCGTGTGGCGAAAAATGCAGGATGCAAGACTGCAATGGTTCTTTTTGATGATTGGGAGGGGATGCAGCAAGAAATTATACGAGATTATCAATTTGTAGATTTTGGAATACGTGGCTGGGATCTTGAAGAAACTATACGCCAACTTATTGTCTGTTTAGATCATGGCAAAGACCACTATAACATTCCAGGATTGGTTTATCAAAATGCCGGTAGCGTTATCGATAATGGTAGAGCAGTATTTTTTAAAGATTCCTTAACGCATCTCGTAAGTTCAAAAAAATGGATGAATATTTTAAATCCTCAATTATATGAACATATTTCGATAAGAGTTTCGTCAGGCTGTGCATTCCGATGCACTTTTTGTCATATTGGAGGTAGACCATCTCGTTTTAGAAATTATCGAGATGTTGTTGATGAACTTAATGTTTTGAAATCTGGAAGCCACGTGAAGTTGCTTTCAGCAGATGTATTGTCCAACGCAGAATGGGTATATAGTTTATGTAAAGAAATCATTGATAGGCAAATAGTAGTTAGTTGGGAAACTGATATAAGGCTAACTAGTATTAAGGAAGATTCGTTACTTCAATTAATGAAGATAGCGGGTTGCAAAGAGTTAACAGTCGGCGTTGAGAGTTTCCATCCAAACATTATGAAGGCAATACGAAAAGGATATTATATTGAATCTATTATACCAACCTTTGAACGTATATTGAAGATCGGCATTCAACCGAGTTTCAGTATGCTATTAGGCCATCCATTAGATTCAAATGAGACACTCAATGCAACTTTTCATTGCTTATCTCGGTTACCCAAAGGAGTCAAGGTTCTCTGTGCTCAATATTTAAGACCTTTACCTGGCACACAAATCGAGGCAGAAGCCATTGAGATGTTATTATTAGATAAACCACTTCCATATACAGAGTTCGTTAAATCAAGAGACAAGCCAAATTTACCCACAAAATATCTTTCTAAAGATGAATTAATTGCTTGGCAGAGGATATTGAGCAATGAAGTCGCAAGAATAAACAGCATGAATGATAGTCAAAGTGATATAGTTAGCACCGAAGACGGCAGCAGTGAAATAGAAAGGGAGTTCATCTCTAAAAGCAGTCATTACGCATTTAATATAGTACCTAATGTCAAGGCAGTATTGAAAAGGGTACTTCCTGGAAAATTAGTAGCGAAATTAGCCGCCATTAAACATTGTAATAATATCCCTGTTGAAGCCGGCAAGAACACTAATGTCAGAACACATGAAGATAATTTCCGGCCTGAATCTATCCTTTCAATTGCACCCCACAATGTCAGATTGTATGAGTATTTAATAGGTTATTTATTGGATAGAGGTTATAGATTTATTACCCTGAAAGATATTGAATCGGTTTCCCCCGAAGATGGAAATAAATATGTAATACTTCGGCATGATATCGATTTCTTTCCTGAGAAAACAGATCTGCTTGTTAACATAGAAAAAAAATATGATATTAAATCTGAATTATACGTTATTCTGGATAAATCATATTATAATATAGAGAGTTATAGTAAGTATTTCAATGAGCTGCATGATCAGGGATTTCTTGTAGGACTTCATACTCTTGCACCTAATAGAAAAGATTTTATTTCCGAATTGAGAACAGAAATAATGCAGTTTGAAGATATTCTTGGGATATCTCCTGCCTATTTTACCATTCATGGCATATGCCCTTCACCTGAATTCTGGAACGAAAAACGTCAAGAATTTATTTCATGCTTGAGCAGACTAAGAAAAAACTTTGGCATTATTGATTCACATAATTTCCACGATGAAATAGGTTGGATAGAAGATACGGGTGTCGGGGGAGAATTATGCTATATTAGAAAAAAGTGGTTGCAGCCTGAAATAGTTGGATCTCAGATTACGGGGGTTCTCACACATCAGTTGCACTGGGAAAATCCGTGTGTTCCATGGGATATTTCAGCAGATGGAATTAAAGAACACCATGAAATATTGGAATTTATCAATATTGCACAAAATGGCTTACGGAAGGCACTCCAAAAATAATTTTCCCACGATTTTATTACTGCCAACCTTGGAGGAATATTTATGGATAGAATTAATGTACTGCTAATAAATCCTGCCTCATATGAGGATAGATTTGATCAAAAGTTATCTCCATACAAATTTTTTCCTTTCAGCATTCTATATCCATTGAATTTTGTTAAAAAGAAGAATATATGCGAGATTGATTATTATGATATTGTTATTGATGGCAAAGATAATTTACTGGATTTAATCAGAAAACAAAATTTTGATTTGATAGGTTTTACTTCGTCACCTGAGGTGAGGTTTTATACAATTGATTTGATCAGGGATATTAAATGTATATCGCCAAATTCAAAAATCGTAGTAGGCGGCTATTTCTTTAGTCAAACCGGAAGCGAAGCTTTAGAAAACGTTCCTGAAATTGATTATATTGTGATTGGTGAAGGAGAGATAACGCTCTATGAGCTTGTTATGTATTTAAACGGACAATTATCAGACCTAAGTGAAGTTGATGGTTTGTGCTACAGAGATAACGGCAATATCATAAAGAATAAATCCAGAAAGCCATCTAAAAGTATCGATGAGTTTGTCATTGATTATGATCTAATTTACAAGCCGGATTATGATTATCTTTTTCCACTGAAAAATTGGGAGGCCCATGAGGATATTAGGGCGTTTCCAATCATGTTCGGAAGAGGTTGCAATAATAAATGTATTTTTTGTATGCATCGTCATTTACCATATAGAGTTATTTCTTTTGATAAGGCAGTAGAGCAAATCAAGTTTGCTATAAATAAATTCGATACAAAATATTTTATTTTTACAGATCCTTCCTTTACTGAAAGAACATCTTTTGTAATAAAATTATGTAATTATTTAATCGAAAACAAAATAGATATAAAGTGGTATTGCGAAGCTAGGGCGGACACGCCTCCTAAACTGTTAAGATTGATGGCCCGCGCTGGCTGTATAAGTGTTGATTTCGCATTAGAATCAGGATCAGACAAGGTGCTTAGAAAATTAAAAAAGAAGATCGATGTAGGCAAAATTAAGGAGTTTGCCAAAATTTGCAAGAAATGCGGTATTCGTGCATCATACTTTACGATGATATCAATGCCTGATGAAACAATAGATGATGTTAATAAGACCATGAACGTTATTAAGAAGCTTCTGAAGTATGATATGTCGACATCAATTGCTCCTTTGCTGATTTTTCCCAAAACAGAATTAGAGCAATTGGCAATTGAGCGTGGAGTCATTCCGGAAGACTTTTCCTGGTATGACAGAAGCTTTAAGTGCGAATATAAATTTATGACTCCCAGAGAGGAAATAATGCCGCATTATATTGAGGGACTTTCTGAATCCCAAATTTGTGATTGCCTTCAAATGCATGGTGAAATATTATCATCGTATTTTACGAAGAAACAGGTGGGACCATTGTGGAAGCACCGTTTTTTAAATTTTTCATTGTGGAAGCACCGTTATCTTTACACCGTTAATTATATCAACGGCAATAGATTATTCAGAAAAATAAACAGATTGCCAAGACCAAGCGATATCCGAAAACTCTATGATCTTATGGTCGGTTTTTTTAGAGGGATAAAGCATATTAAATAGTCGTGGTTATTATAGTACTTGTTAGGCCTATTATCGATAAAGTTCACAGATAGGCCATGAGATGTTTCAATGATATCTGATTTCAATCTCATATTTTGAAACTCAACTGGAGGTATGGATTTGAGAAAGGACATTTTTATAAATTCGGATTATTCAAAGGTTTCTTGATATCGTTATAGGAGCGATTTGATTTATGCGATTTGCTTCCCTTGCTTCGATTGATATAAAGAACAAAGCAGATTGGCAGGATCGGTTCTATTTGACATTTGATGTTGATTGGGCCTCGGATGAGGTCTTGGCATATGCAATCGATATGGTAGAACAATCCGGTGTCGCTGCCACCTGGTTTATAACGCACGAGACTCATATGCTTTCACGTCTTCGAGCAAATCCGCTGTTCGAACTTGGCATTCACCCGAATTTTAATGCATTGCTTATCGGGCAGGCTGAAAAGGGAGAAGACCACTGTTCGATCATCAAGCGCCTGCTTGATATTGTGCCGGAGGCAAAAACGGTAAGAAGCCATAGCCTGACACAATCAACCCATCTGTTGAATATGTTTGTTGAATTGGGTCTAACTCATGACAGTAATGTTTTTATACCATGGCACGCCGGTGGAGAACTTTATCCTTGGCAAAATTGGAACGGCTTGACCCGTATACCTTACTGCTGGGAAGATCATGTGGCCATAATTACCAATCGCTTTGACCTGGATGGCGTCTGTGCTGCAAAGGGGATACGGGTGCTTGACTTTCACCCTATTCATCTTGCGCTGAATACGGATTCGATTGAACGGTATGAAAAGGCCAAACCTTTTCAGCGCGATTGGAAAATCCTATGTAATATGGCTAATAAGGGAGATGGTGTAAGGACGTCCCTTGAAATATTGTTGTCAAAAGGAGCAGAAGATTGAATATTGCCATTATCGGCAGGGGAGATCTTCTTTATGCCACTGCTCGGCTTTCACTTCAGCGCGGGCATGTCATTAAGCTGATTGTTACAGCAAAGGATGCACCGGAGTATCGCAGTACAGTAAAGGATTTTGCTCTGCTGGCAAAGGAAGTCGGAGCCTGTTTTCTCAATACACACCTGATTAATGACCAGAGTGCCATCGGGACCATCAAAGGATGCGGTGCCATTGATATTGGTGTAAGCATAAATTACGTGAACGTTATCTCGCAGGAAGTAATAGATCTGTTCCGCTTAGGCATCCTGAACTGTCATGGCGGAGATCTGCCAAGATATCGTGGAAATGCCTGCACTGCATGGGCGTTGCTGAATGGTGAAGAGCGAATTGCCAATTGCATTCACCGTATGGAAGGACTCCGGCTTGATTCGGGGGATATAATCTGCCGGGAATATCTTGCTGTTGATATCAATACGCGGATAAAGGAGGTATATGACTGGTTTGAGATTAGAAGCCCAATGCTTTTTATGGATGCCCTGGAAAGATTGGATAAGGATCCCGGCTATTACCTTGAACGCCAATCATCAGATCCGGCCAAAGCCCTTAGGTGCTATCCACGAATTCCTGAAGACGGTAAAATTGACTGGCATTGCAGTGCAGTTGTCATCGTGCGCCTGGTTAATGCATCTTCGGAACCCTACTCCGGAGCTTTTTGCTTTTTTGAGGGGAGGCAGATGATAATCTGGCGTGCTGAGTTGTGTAGGGATAATGAGCATTATTGTTCGGAACCCGGACAGATTTCCGGTATTGATAAGGATGGCGGATCCGTGACGGTGATCTCCGGTAATGGCAAGGTCAGGGTCTGCGAGATCGAATATCGGGGACGGCGATGCAAACCGGCCAAAGTTATAACAGGAATAAGAAAGCGTTTGTGCTGACAGGAAATAAAACATCAAATTGATGATATATGGTCTCCGGATGTCTTCCAGCAATAGAAATTAGGTAAAGCGAGCAACATTATGAAAGTTCTTCTTGTATGTCCCCCTGTAAACAGGCTTTGCGATATGTCCAACAATTATTTCCCACTTGGGCTTGGGTACTTGGCTGCGGCAACTTTGGCTTTTGGCCACGAAGTGCATATTTACAATGCAGAGCTTGAAACAGAGCCGATGCCTCCTGTAAGCAACCGAAGCCGGCTCAATAATCATAATCTGTTTGTTAAAGCACTTAAGGGAGACCATCGCGTCTGGGAGGAATTCAGAGGCATACTTGAACAGTATACCCCTGACCTTGTGGGTTTTTCATGCACATCTGCTTCCATTGCTCCATGCCTTCTCATGGCGGCGGATGTAAAAAAAATATGCAGTGCTACAGTTGTTTTCGGAGGTATGCATCCAACGCTTCTGCCTGAAGAAACTGCCAAAGCTGATAATGTAGACTTTGTCGTCTCCGGTGAGGCGGAAAGAAGTTTCCCCGCTCTGGTTGAAGCTCTTGCCAATGGGATGGACCCCTTTTCTATCCCCGGCATAGGTGGTCAAGATGGGACACTTTTCCGTTTCCTTCAGCCGGAACCGCCTCAAAAAAATATCAATCAATTGCCATTACCGAACAGAGATGTATTGATCAATTTCGAGCAGCACCGCCCGTGGCTTTATGCCATGTTAGCCTCCCGTGGTTGTCCTTATCAGTGTACATTCTGCAGCGGCCGTCATCTGACACATGGTCACGTGCGTCAACGCTCGATAACTGCTGTCGTTGATGAAATGATTTATCTGCGGGATGTTTATTCCATGGATTACATCGTCTTTTACGACGATGCCATGGTTTTAAATAAATCCCGAACGATGAAGTTGTGTCAGGAAATGATTGATCGACAAGTCGGTCTGCAGTGGAGCGCATTTACCCGGGTGGATAGTGCCGACCCGGAGCTGCTATCTATTATGAAAAAAAGTGGGTGCAATTATCTGGGACTGGGTATCGAGAGTGGAAGCGATAGAATTTTATCCCTTATTAAAAAAGGATATACCAGGGATCAGGCCATCAGAGGAGTAAGATTGATCCAGGAAGCCGGCATAGCTGTTTCAGGTAATATCATTGTGGGGTTCCCGTTTGAACGAGAAGAAGATATTATGGATTCGATAAGTCTCATCAAGGAACTTGATATTCCAATTAATGTAAATACCTTCACCCCCTACCCTGGAAGCGAATTGTATCTTGAATGTCAGCGTCGCGGACTTGTTTCGGATCATATAGATTGGACAAAAATTTCCCAGCATAGTCCCTTTAATGCATTTGTTGATGAAATCACTACGGATCGTTATTATGAACTGTTGGATGAAATAGTGGCGGCTGCAGATCAGGCCGGTAGGCCTGCACCGACATCCAAGAGATCACCTGGTGAAATTATAAACGTGAAAAAGATGGATTCAAACCTGCTGGAAAACAGTGGGATGGTTGTAAATGCCTTACGTTCGTTAAAATCCATTTTCACAAAAAAATAAAACAATGCATAGAATCAGCCGTTATATTACCCATGCTTTTTGGGCCGGCCTTAGTTTGAAAACTTGTTTGCCCCAATGACATTGCGACTGCAAGGGAAACGAATTATTATTGTCCTATGGTGCCTTGAACTTGGTGGCGCAGAGCGGCAGGCAATTATCCTGGGCCATTATCTTTCACAAGTGGAAAAAGCCTCCGTTCAAATCTGGGCCTTTGAGAGCCCTGGAGAGGCGGCCAAGCTTTGCAAAGAACTGGGATTGCCTTCGCGGATTATCCCGTTGAGACAAAAAGCTGATGGATTATGGGGCCTGGATTTGTGGGATGCGGTCTGGACCATGGCAAAGCTTTTCAGAAAAGAAAGGGCGGAGGTCATCCTGTCATACCTGACACCGCCCAACATTATTTGTGCATTTGCCTGGCGCATTGCCGGAGCCTCGACTTGCATCTGGAATCAGCGCAGTTCAGGAATAGATAGTTCGAAGATGGACAGGATGGCATCGAAACTCGTTCCCTGGTTTATTGTAAATTCAAATCACGGTGCAGCATTTTTGTTCTCGAAACTGGGTGTCAACCCCTCCAGAACGTGTGTAATCCGTAACGGTCTGGCGGTGACTCCTATCCAAAACCAGCGGGCATCCCTCAGGCAGGAGCTTGGCCTGGATCAGAATCTTTTCTGTGCTTGCATGACAGCCAATTTGACAGAATACAAAGATCATTTGACCCTGATCAGGGCTTGGAGAATTGTGGTTGATAATTGGCCGTCGGACCAACTCGGCCCGATTCTCCTCCTGGCAGGCAAGCATTACAACACCTATCCAATGGTGAAACATCTTGTTGACCATTTGGACCTCAACAATCATATCCGATTTTTGGGACATCACAAGGATGTTCCGGCACTGCTTGGAGCTGTTGACTTGGGGATCTTGTCCTCCCTTGAGGAAGGATGCCCAAATGCCTTAATAGAGTATATGGCGGCAGGCTTATCTGTCGTCGGGACTGATAATCCCGGCATCCGAGAAACGCTTGGTGAATACGGCCATCCATTTCTTGCACCACCAGGGGATCATATATCCTTGGCTGACCGGATACTGGTTTTAGGCAAACAACCGGATCTCAGATCTGAATTTGGAAAGAATAACCGGCTTCGAGCCGAGGCGGAATTCAGCCTTGACCGTCTATGTCGTGAAACCACGAAATTTATTGTAAATGCGTTGGATCAAAAAACATGGTTTCGGCGATGGGGCACTTTAAGGCCAACCCATTGAAGTATTAATATTATTTGAAATTTTATTCTTTTTCTTGGAAATATCTGCATTGAAATCGCATGACACACAACCCTGGATAGAGCATCATGACATCGCACGCACATTTTGAAAAGGACGATTTCCCCGGACATCCTAAAATACTTTTTATCGGTATGGGTAGCAGCTCCCATAATATATCCTGGATAAATCTGCTAAGCCAGTCTCGCTTGAACGTACGATTGTTTGCCATGCCCAATGGGGGCTTCCCACCTTCAGATTGGAAGGTGCGTACATATTTGCCGACACAGTATCTGCCGAAAGGATTAGATATGCGTTTGCGTTCGTCAAATTACCCCACACCCGAAGAACAAGCAGCCCTGGAACAAGCAGCCCTGGAAAAGGATAAGCGGCGTAGGCCACTTTTCTATAAATTTTGGGATGTTAAAGATAGGTTTTGTTTTTCTCGAAATAAGGCCATTAGGTCTCTGGAAAATATTTCAGCCCCTATCGCGGAAGATCCGGCACCTCCCATGCCGGCAGATCAGTGGTTGGCCCGAATCATTCGTGAATGGAAACCGGACATCATTCATACCCTTGGTCTTGCTCATGACCAAGGGGGCTTATTTTATCACCAGGTAAGGCTCAACTATGATTTGGCCGGGTTGGGGAAGTGGATACTCCAATTGCGTGGTGGGTCAGACTTGACACTCAATCGCCACGATTCTTTGGTTGTTTCGGATCTTCGAGATGCCTTGCATGAATGCGATCAAATAATCAGCGACAATGTTGTTAATATTGAGTACGCAGAAGAAATGGGCGTACCCCGGAAAAAATTTGCCTCTATTGTACCGGTGCCTGGAACAGGTGGAATCGATATTGAATCAGTCAAAAAGCTTTGGACTCAATTACCATCAAAGCGGGAGAGGATTATTATATGGCCAAAAGCCTATGATTGCACATGGTCATTGGCGCTTCCGGTTTTCGAGGCCATTATAAACGCATGGGAAAGCATAAAACCATGCCGGATATTTATGCTGGTCATGACAACCGAAACAACAAAAGAATGGTTTAATGCTCTTCCGAGAGAGATTCGAGAAAGTTCTCAGACGTACGACCGGATTTCTCATAAAGAAACCCTCAATTTATTAACACGCGCCCGTGTTATGCTCAGTCCTTCGCTTGTGGATGGAATACCCAACAGTCTCTATGAAGCCATGGCTTCAGGAGCTTTTCCGATTGTTTCACCTATCGAAACCATTAGCAGGGTGTTTGTTGACGGACAAAATGGACTTTTTGCCAGGAATCTTTACCCGGAAGAGATTGCTCACGCTTTGCGCCGAGCCATGAATGATGATCAATTTGTGGATGAAGCAGCAATCCATAATCTTGAATTTGTGGAAAGGGTGGCAAATCGAAGTTCGATTCGTAAAAAAGTCATTGCATATTACGAAAGCATTATACATGCGGGTTAAATAGAGGCGGAGTCAGGAATTACGAAGAGGACATTATCAATTAATGATACCTACATTTAGCATCATTGTTCCAACTTACAATCAAGCAAAATACATCGGTGCAGCCCTCGACAGTATCCTCGCCCAGTCGTATTCCGGCTGGGAAGCTATTGTCATAAATGATGGCTCCACAGATGACACAGCGGTGATCATCGAGAACTATGCTGCACGAGATTCCCGGATCCGGGTGTTTCATCAGGCCAATGGCGGGGTGGCAGCCGCTTTGAACCGGGGGCTCTCTGAAGCCAGGGGAACTTGGATCAACTGGCTCAGTTCGGATGACATGTTCGAACCCAACAAGCTGCAGGTGAACTACAATTGGATAAAGCGGTATCCAGAGTGCAATTTCTTTTTTTCCTATTTCTCGATTTTATGGGAAAGCACAGGCAAATTAACAAAGCATGACCTTTGGGGTCCTCTACCCAAACCAGAATACCAGATCCTGACACTTTTTTATCGAAATTATCTCAGTGGAATAACTATCTGCATACGGCGTAAGTCTTGGGAGAAGGTCGGACAATTTGATATTATCCTGAGATATGGTCAGGATTATGATCAATGGCTACGCCTTTTAAGGCACAATCGGGCCATTTTTATTCCAGAATGGCTTGTTATAAACCGGAACCATGCGGAACAGGGCTCGGAAGTTTTCCCAGAGGCCTGCTATTATGATACGGCCCGAGCGGCGATTCGATTTATAAATGAAACAAAATTTATCGACCTTGTTCCTTTTGCCGATCTTTCTGATCCAACAGTGGTTTTGGATACGGTTAGGATAACCTTGGAAATCTCCTGTGACCCCACTTCTTTTCTATATGCGCTTGGCCCGCATCCGGCCTTGATCCTAAGGCTATTGGAATGGTTAACATCCGATTGTTTTCAGAATAAAGGGTTACAGGAAAACCTTCGTAAAGAGGTTGGCGACTTCCTTGTGACAATGGCATTGAGCAAAGATAACCGTAGCTGGGGTTGGATGTGGCGAAGCATTGCTGCCGCCTGGGAAAATCGAAGGTCGCCTTTTTTGTATTCCTCTATAGATCCGGGCCTGCTTGGACGAAGAGAACTCATTAGCCGGGAAAGCGGCAGTAACAGCGGGCCGGTTTTGCCACTTAAAGAATATTTGATTCAATTTTTTGGACAGCCTGATTTAGATCCGATTGAAACCCCACTTTTTTCAATTGCTATCCTTTGTCGTGATTCTTCCTGTAATATCGATATCCTCAAGAAGAAGTCACTTCAATTATCCTTGAGCGGTCATCAGGTTTTATTGATTGCCAAGAACAATACGCCTTATGAGTGGAATCAGGGGGCACCGGTGGTTGCTTGTGATAAAGCGGATCGTGACCAACTTCCCTGGATCGGTCGGGTAGATTTTTGTTTTGTCTGCGATGGTCAGGGCGAAACGGTTTGGCTGGAAGCGGCCCACTGGGTGACTTTGAGCAACCGGATAGCCGATGATATTTGTAGAGAGATAGATCTTGTCTTGCTGGACATGAGCCGACCATCCAACTCGGCGGCAATTGATGTCGTATTTCTTGAGCGTGTTTTATCCGGAGGCGGAGCAGAAAAAGTTGTAATGGATATAGTCCAGAATCTTGATCGCAGAAAATTCAAGGTGTCCGTAGTCACACTTTTTGAGGGGCCGTCCGGCAGCGATCTGCCACCGGACGTGAGTTTCCGCTGCCTACGGCCCGCTATCGGCCCAAACCCCCAAGATACAGAGGGAGACGGCACCGGCGCCATAGTTATTTCTCATTGGATTGCCCGGTTTCTAAAGCGAGTTTATCATCGCGCCACAACTGAACGAATGCGAGAGCGGTTTCAAATTGCGAATCGTCTGCACCTTTTTTACAATGTGATAAAAGGCGGCAGAGGATTCTTACGACAATTTTTGTATATATCCCCGGCTGTCGTCCTATCTAAATCAAACAGTCTTATTCAATCCTTTTTTGCAGCAGCTAAGCACTCTGAGGCTGAAAATTCTCCTGCCGTAAAAATATCAAGCGGATCTGACGAAAAAGGTTATTCCAAAAGAGATTTTCTTGCACGGCATGATATTTTTTTTTATGCGCTTGGTTCACCGTGGAATGCATCCTATGACATGTCTGAATTCCTGGGCAACCGCTCCAATGATGTGGTGCTAATAAGTGTTATGGAGGAAGCGGCAGCAGTTGCTTGGCTGAGTCAAATATATAGCCCTAAACTGAGGCATATTGCATGGTTCCACACCTTGGAATCAGCCTATATCCCGGAGATGTATCCTGAGCCGGCGCGATGTGAAGCCGAACGTTGGATTCTCAGTAACGCTGCAAGAAATGCATCACATGTGGTTTTCCCAAGCCAAGGATGCCGAACAGACCTTATCGGCTCTTTCAGGGTTGATGGTGCAAGTATTGGCGTGATACCCAATTCGATTAATGTTGCACGCATCAAAAGGCTCAGCCGCGCTCCGAGTCCTGTGGATGGCAGCGCCAAAAATTCAAAGCGCTTTCGTTTTGTCTGTGTGGCTCGCCTTGCAGCGGAAAAAAACCATGCATTGCTTATAAAGGCCTGTTGTATACTTAAAGAGAGGTCTTTCCCTTTTGAGATGGTCCTCGTAGGAGGGGGGCCTCTTGAAAATGAGATTGAAGATATGATTTGTGACCATAATCTTGAAGGACAATTCCGGTTGCTTGGCAGTGTTGATAATCCGTATCCTGTAATGGCGAGTTCTGATGCCCTTGTCCTGTCTTCCAATTATGAAGCTTTCGGCATTGTTTTGATTGAAGCGATGGTCTGTGGTATACCGGTAATTGCCACCGATTGTCCATTCGGCCCCAGAGAAGTTTTAGATAAAGGACGGTGTGGTCTTCTGGTACCGCCCGAGGATCCTGCACGACTTGCTTTGGCTATGCAGGAACTGATGAAAGACGATGATCTTCGCATAAAGATGATTGAATCTGGTTACGAACGTATTAAGACATTCGACATACGATGTATTACACAACAGTGGGAAAAACTTATCGAGAATCAATTTTAAAATCAACTGGATTTTAACAATAATCGAAATTAGGCTTAAACATGATATTATCATCAAAACTCCGCCCATTCTTGACAAAAATAATACAAAGACTCCGAGAATTCCCCATTCCATTGGGCAAGACCGCATTGGAACTTGCCGGTTTTTCTACTGAAAAGCTTGCCGAAGAGCTTGCAACCCGAATTAAGACCATGCCGGGCTCACCCATGAATGATATCTTTTATCGGCATGGTTTCCATCTTTTACGCAAACATTTTTACCTGCCGATTCCGGATGATGGTGATGATTTGGATACGTTCTGGGAAAGGCCATCGAGTTTGGCAGGGATTGACATGAATGAAGCAGCAGCTAAACACTTGATGGATGAAGTTTTGCCGCCCTATTTGACAGAATTCCGCAAACGGTTCTCTATTGAAAAGCCCACTGATGTATCGGAGAAATTCTGGCTCATCAATGGTGGGTATATGGCAGTGGACGCGCATGTACTCTATGGGCTTGCGCGCCATTACAAACCAAAGAGAATCATTGAAATCGGCAATGGCAATTCAACCCTTTTGGCAATCGAAGCAGCAAAGGAGAATCGTATTGAAGGCCACACAACCGAGGTCATTTCAATTGATCCATATCCCTGGGATCTCTTTCGCAATGGTTATCCAGGACTTAGTGAACTCATTGTCAAGCCTGTCCAGAAAATTCCAACCTCCTTTTTTGGAAAGCTTGACAAGAACGATATTCTTTTTATTGATTCAAGCCACGTTATTCGGAGTGGTAATGATGTGCATTATGAGTATCTGGAAATTCTGCCGCGATTAGCCCCCGGCGTGATGGTTCATATCCATGATATCAGCCTGCCCAAACCCTATCCCAAGGTTTACTATGACAATCATCTATATTGGAATGAGCAGTATCTGTTGCAGGCTTTTCTTGCATTTAATAACCGATTTGAAGTCTTGTGGCCAGGGAATTACATGATGCTTAAAGAACCCGAAAAGATGTTATCTGTGTTTCCGGAAATTGATATTATGCGCAAATCGTATCCTTCATCAGAACCAACTGCATTCTGGATAAGGATTAAGTCCAATTAGGGGATATAGGATGATAGCTATATGAAAAATATCCAAGAATTCAACAAGGGAAAGCTTATCTGATGAGTTTGTATACCAAGGATGAGTTTGATTGTGACATCTTTCCCCTGCGTCCCAGGATATTGTTCATCGGCTGGCCGGAGAGTTCACATACACATTCATGGATAAATCTTCTCGACCAAGAGGCTTTTAATATAAGACTGTTTTGTCTTCAGAGCCAGGAACCGCCGAAGGATTGGCCCATCAAGTCCTATGTGACTGCACCCGGGATAAATCAACAGAAGTCATCCATTCGAAAGCATGTTTTCCCCCCACCGTTAGGATCATTTTCATACAGGACCTATCTTTTTCGACAGGCAGAAGCCAGAGGCATCATTCCAGGGTTTGGCAGAATAGGAAGGGTTTTCACACAACTCATAGATAAAATTGAGCGGGCAGCCAATCGCCGGCATCCGACTTCAATGGAGTCGGCACTTGTGCAGGTCATTGATGCGTGGCAACCGCATGTGATCCATACTTTGGGGATAGATCCGGCCTCATATTTTTTTAAACGAACACGTGATACATTTATGTCAGGCCAGTGCAAAGCCCGCTGGGTTGTTCAGGCGCGAGGTGGCCCAGATCTCGCCATAAAAAGATTTGATCCAGTCCATGCACCTTTGATACAGGGAGTGATCCAATCGTGCGACCATTTTATTGCGGATAATATGCAAAATTATGCCATTGCGGAGGAGATGGGACTGGGCCCTGAGAATTGGCAAAATCCAGGCCTGGGTGTTGTTCCCGGACCCGGGGGGCTGGATCTTGATGAACTGGCAAAACTCTCAACAGGAAAGCCCTCTGAGCGTGAACGGGTTATTCTCTGGCCAAAGGCCTATGAAATCAATTCATCGAAGGCAATGCCTGTATTTGAAGCTATCATCAAATATTGGGAACAATTGCGGCCCTGTCGTATCGAGATGCTCTGGTATGTGCAACCGGAAATACAGATGTGGTACGAAAAATTGTTTCCTCCTGAAATTAAGAAATATTGCCCAACCTTTGGACGGCTTTCACATCAGGAAACCTTGGAGCGAATCGGTAAGTCCCGTGTTCTTCTCGCCCCGTCTCTTTCCGACGGGATTCCAAACACGATGATGGAGGCGATGGCGCTTGGAGCAGTTCCCATAGTTTCCCCGCTGGACACGATTGTCCCTGTCGTAAAAAATGAAGAGAACGTATTGTTCGCTAACAATTTATATCCCGATGAGATTGGCAAGGCGCTTGTGAGGCTTATGAATGATGATAACCTTGTGGATGCAATGGCAGATAATAATAAAATACGTGTTCAAGAAATGGCAGATCGGCGTAAAATAAAAGCCCGCGTGATAGCATATTACAACCAAGTAACCCAGTTGGCGAAAATATAAAAAATCAACATATTCCGGATAGCCAGCCCTACAGGTATGAAGTATAAACAGGTCTCATTTTAAACTCTATATAAAAGCAAAATTTTTATGATGATTAATTTTCCAATACCCAAGTATAATATTCGTGTGCCTAAGTTGAGATTGCCCTGGTATATACCATTTGTATTGATAGGGTTAACATCCGCATATTTTCATCTTATCTCCCTAATGTCTCTCCCGCTGCAGCCGCACCCGGACTCTATCCCCCATTTGGAAGGCGCGGTAACCTTTGCTAAGAGTTTCAGCCTTGAGGGAGTCGGATCTGCGAGAATGCCGGGGTTAGCGCTAATATACGGATCATTTTTTTGGCTTTTCGGGGCTCATGCAGCTTGGCCGTTACAGTTTTTCTTGCATCTTATTGCCTGGTGTAGCGTACTTCTTGTTTATGGTATTTGCTGGGAACTGACGCAAAAGCACCTATTTGCCTTTTTTTGCGGGATGTTGGCTGCCATATGGCCTGAATTTATCTATTTTAGTAATGTCCTATTGACGGAGATGCCCAGCGGTTTTTTTTGTCTTCTTGCATTATATTCAGCATTGCATTTCATGAGAAGCCGGAGAATAATTTATTTATACATTACTTTATTATCTGCATCCTATGCAGTTTTAATACGCTCAGAGTATTTATTAAATTTATTATGCATAAGCTTTTTTATTCTCACATGGCTTCTATGGGAAAAGAGCCAAACTTCCTCTTTTTCAAGTCAGTTTATAAAAATCAAGCACCATCTGGTCATGGCGATCTTTCTTGCCTTAATTCCTTTGGTTGCATGGTCCTGCCGCAATTATCAGTCTTATAACTATTTTGGATTAACAAGTTATTCTGGAGATGTATTATATGATGGGTTTGTAATAGCCGGAAAATTGTTTGGAATTCCCGTCTTGGACGAAGGCAGTCCCGCCATCAAATCCCTGAAAGAGGCATACGAAAAGGACAAACGGGTGACTATCGAAAAAGGACAGCCGTGGCCGGAGGGGCGCGAGTTTGGCGTCAATGCCTACAACGATGGGACATCGCTGTCCAAATTTTCAAATGGGCCATGGGAAAAGACGGTTTCTCCAATATTTAAACGCGCTGCCTTAGATTCAATTAAGGCACATCCTTATGAGTCATTATGTTTGATAACAAAGAAAATTTTAGTCGGCTTGAAAGACCCTTATTGGACTCTAGGATGGTTGCCCAACACAGGACCAATGCCGGGAGAATCAGACCGTTCATTTTCTGGATGGGTGGAAACATATAGTCATATATTTCAGGCAAAACCAGGAGTTGGTGATTATCTGACTTTTCAATACCGTCCATCAGTGGATTTTATCAAAAAACAGCGCGAAATTAATTCAATTTATATCAGCCATACCCGAAGTATTTATTTTTCCGGATGGCGTTATTTAGCATTGATAGGGTTCATTTTGTGCTTATTTTGCAGGCCGTTTTTATCATGGACTCTATTTTTGGTTGTGACTTTCAATATGGTCCTATTACCTTTTATATTGTGTTATCCGTTGGGTCGATTTGCTGTTCCGGGAGGTTTTTTATTGATGGTGTTATTCTCTTCAGTCCTTTGGCAAATTGTTCATTATTTGGGCAGAAATTTTTCCCGTTTATTCTCAGCTTTGTCAACTACCTGAATTAAATGTATTCGCGAAATCGGCACTGTAACAGATGGATTATGAAAAATATGGAAATGTATAAAAAGGGAAAAGCGTAATATGAAAATACTTCTTATTCAGCCACCGAATAAATTTCTCGAACAGTCTTATGGGATAAAGAAGAAGGTCAAATTTGGGCATCTGCCGCCGCTTGGAATAGGAATACTTGCCTCATACCTTGAAATGGACAATCACGAGGTGCACCTTTTAGATGCTTCCGCGCTACAACTGAGCATGGATGAAACCCTTGAAAGAATACATTGCTTGCAGCCGAATGTCATTGGCCATTCAACATTAACGAATTATGCAGATTCAGTAAAAATCCTATCAAATCGAATTAAAGCTGAAATGCCTTCAGTGGTCAATGTATTAGGTGGTCCCCACGCTACCTATTTTTATGATCAGATATTAGACGAAATGCCTGGGATAGACCATATAATCTATGGTGAGGCAGATTTGGTGATTCGTGATTATGCAAGATATTTGTACGAACCCGATAAGCTGTTCCAAATTCCGGGTTTGGTTTACCGTCGGGAAGGGAAAGTCATTGTAAACCCACCAGCCCCCATGATAGAGACTCTTGATGAAGTACCAATGCCGGCTTTTCATCTTTATGAGATGTCTTTATATCGGCCCCTTCCGTTCCAATATCAACGACTGCCGGTGTTTTCCATGATTACATCCCGCGGATGCTGGTGGAGAAAGTGTAAATTCTGTTTTCAGGCAGGCCGCAAGGCCGTTCATTTCCGCCGTCAGTCGCCGAAACGAGTGGTGGAGGAGATCAGTATATTATATCACCAATATGGTATCCGCGAGATTTCCTTCTGGGATGATACATTTATCCAACAAACGACATGGTTGACCCAATTCAATGCTTTACTGAAGGAAAAGAAGATTGATATTACCTTTTCGGCCTCAGGAAGAGTTAATGCCATGACAGAGGAGGTTCTGCAAACCATTCAACAGGCAGGATGCTGGTCCATGTTTCTTGGTATAGAGTCAGGAAATCAAGATTTACTTGACATGATTGATAAAGGGATAACACTGGAACAGGCAAGGAATGTTGTGAAGATAGCCAATCGACTTGGGATAGAAACTCGGGCTGCTTTTATGCTTGGTCTCCCGGGTGAGGACCCTGAGAAGGCTGGACAGACCATAGCATTTGCTATTGAATTAGATCCTACCTATGCGATTTTTTATGCTACCCATCCCCGAGTTGGAACACAATTGTATGATATTGCCATAAATGCCGGCACGTTCTTAGATAAAAATTTTCATGGAATGTCTAAGGTTACCTATGTTCCTGAAGGTTATAAGGATGCCATGCAACTGGAACAAACGATCCAATCCGCATACCGAAAATTTTATTTAAGACCGCATATGATGCTGAAGTATTTACGAAAAGTTCGGAGCCTTGAATCCTTGAAAGAAGCAATCAATGGTTTTTTCCTCTATTTAGGGCTGTCCCGTAATACCCGCAAGTATTGAAAATCATAACGAGAACCATGCTCCCTTAAACAGAAAGATTCTGCAATAAAATTGAGGAAAAATATGAATGACTCAAAAGTGGTGCAACAAGTACAACAAACCGAATGGCATTGGCAATGGTCACACCATCAGTCCGAGACAGAATTCTTGTTTTTTGACTGGATTGCACCACGGACATTAGACGACTTTAATGGTAAACGGGTCTTTGATGCGGGATGTGGAGGAGGACACCATGTCCGGATTGTAGCGCCCGTTGCCCGGCATGTAACCGGCATAGACTTAAATGCAGCATCAGTCGCAAGCCGGCGACTGGCGGGATTTCCGAATGTTCAAATTCTGGAAGGCGATATTGCGAGGCATCAGGCCGAAGAAGCCTTTGATGTTGTCTACTGTATCGGTGTTATCCAGCATACGGATAATCCGGATAAAACTTTTAATAATTTAAAAAAGTTATGCAAAAGAGGGGGGCTGCTGATTGTGTGGTGTTATTCGCTGGAGGGGAATGAGCTGGTCTGGAGGATTGTTGAACCACTACGGAAAATGTTTTTGCGACACATGGGCCGGAAAACTGTTGAGATCATTTCCTATCTGATCACCGTCGGATTGTATTTTCCAATTTATACACTTTATTTGTTACCATTGCCAAGATTGCCGTTTTATGAATATTTTCAAAATTTCCGAAGACTGAGTTTGTATCGGAATATGCTGAATGTGTTTGATAAATTGAATGCACCCCAAACCGAATTCATATCCCGTGCTCGGATTGAAAAGTGGTTTAATGAAAAAGACTTTAAGGAAATTTCGATTACGGCATATAAAGGCGTCAGTTGGCGGGCTAGTGGAATTGTTCGTGATGTCTAAAATTTTCATCCCGAAACGCGCTTCCGGTTCATCTACTATGTCGCCGGCTTTGCCCGGGGCGAAAAACTATTTCCAATGGATTGTCTCAGAGATTGAACCCTACCTGGGAACGCATATTTTGGACATTGGAAGTGGCTATGGTATTCACCTTGAATATATTTTGCCGCAACACCCCCATATCACAGCAACGGATCTTTCCTTTGAGAGTGTTCAAGCTCTGCGACAAAAGTTTTATGCCTGTTCTGCCTTTGAAGCCAGGCAGATTGATTTTGAAAAAGCATCCGATTGTGAGTCTTTATTAACCCATCGCTTTGATACGATTATCTGCTTTAATGTGTTGGAACATTTGCAGGATGATATTGCTGCTTTGAGGCAAATGCATGAAATTTTACAACAACAAAGAGGGATTGTTTTATTGATGGTGCCTGCGCATCAATGGCTATATGGCTCTATGGATAGACAAGCAGGGCACTTCCGTCGTTATACAACTACATCGTTAGGCAGCAAATTACAGAAGGTAGGCTTTGAAATTTTATATCTGCGCTACTTCAATGCTTTTGGTGTTCTTCCATGGTTTATCAACAATCGCATATTTAATAAAGAACTGGACGGAAGTGGAGTAGACTTACAAATTAAAATTTTCGATACTTATATCGTCCCTGTAATAAGGCGATTGGAAAGCAGAATGAAATTACCAATTGGGCAATCAATCATAAGCGTTGCGAGGGTGTATCATGATTAGTGTTATCGTGCCGGCATATAACGAAGAGAATGCCATAGGGGACACGATTAAAAATTTGTTCTTAATTATGAATCAGTCTGAGTTTCAACCATTTGAGGTCATTGTAGTTGATGACGGTTCAACAGATAATACATTAAAAGAGGCTGAAATGGCTGGTGCCTATGTCATAAGGCATCCGCACAATATAGGTTATGGCCGATCTCTCAAGGATGGTATAAATAAAGCAGCATATGATACAATTGCCATCAGTGATGCTGATGGCACATACCCCATTAATGAAATTCCAAATATTGTCCATCAGTATCAGAAAGGTTTTGACATGGTGGTCGGAGCGCGCCAAGGAAGACACTATGATGGTTCATTGATTAAAGCAGTATTCAGGATTATTCTACAGGCACTTGTACAGTTCACTTCAGGGAGAAAGATACCCGATATCAATTCTGGATTGAGAGTGTTTTCAAAGGGAACTATTCTTCCTTATTTCCCCAGGCTTTGTGACACATTTAGTTTTACAACCTCTCTCACCCTTGCCTATATGATGACCGGGAAATTTGTTTTTTACGTTCCAATCGATTATCATAAAAGAGTCGGCACAACAAAAGTCAGATTATTCCGTGACTCGCTTCGGACCATGCAATTCATTGTCGAAGCCATCGTTTTTTATAATCCGATGAAAATATTCATACTTTTTTCCGGCGTATTAATCTTGTTTTCAATTTTTGGTGTATTAATTACGGTCTATTTCAAGATATTGGCAGGATATATTCTTGGTATTGGCGCCTTTTTATTGGCGATTCTAATGTTTGGCATTGGGCTCTTGGCAGTTCTTTTAAAGCAAATTATGCATGGAAAATAATTTATGTGTGGGATAGCGGGCAAGGTAGCTTTACACCATAGGCCGGATGTCCAGTCTGTTCAGCGGATAACTCGCAGTCTCTCCCATCGAGGCCCGGATGCTGAAGGCATTATGGCTTTAGATAATCATGTTGTGTTCGGGCATCGCCGGTTATCCATCATCGATCTGAGTACGAGCGCTAATCAGCCCATGCAGGACGATTCAAAACGTTATACGATTACCTATAATGGCGAAGTCTATAATTATCTTGAATTGAGAAAAGTATTATTGGACGAAGGCGTTCATTTTAGAACTCAATCTGATACCGAAGTTGTTTTATATGCATATGCTCGTTGGGGGGTGAAGTGTTTTGAAAAATTTAATGGCATGTTTGCTTTGGCGATTTGGGATAGTCGGGAAAATATTTTGATTTTAGCACGGGATAGATTCGGGAAAAAGCCTATTTTTTATACTTTATTGAATGACGAAATTACCTTTGCATCTGAATTGACTGCTCTTTTGGAGGATACAACCATCAAGAAAAAGGTTTCCCTTTCAATTCCAGGACTGAATCATTATCTTGCTTTAGGGTATATTCTGTCACCATTGACTATTTACAGTGAAATCAATAAACTTGAGTCGGCTACTTATATTTCCTTTCAGGATGATAAAATTCAAAAGCACAAATATTGGGATTATAGGGCTTGTTTTGATAACCAAACGAAGCAAACCGAAGAAGATGTCGCTCATCAGCTGGATGCACTCCTGGAACAGGCGGTCAAATATCGGTTGATAAGCGATGTGCCGGTTGGTGCTTTTCTGAGTGGGGGTCTTGATTCCAGTGGAATTACAGCTTATGCCAAACGGCATATCCCTTATGACTTGCATACTTTTTGTGTAGGGTTTTCGGAGGCAAGCTATAATGAATCTGCGGACGCAAGCATTATTGCTGACTACCTTTGTACAATCCATCATGAACTCGTTCCAGATTTAAAGCGGAATAAAGAAACAATCGTTACAACAATTGATTGTTATGACGAACCCTTCTCGGATACATCATTGATTCCGATGGTTTTGGTGTCAAAATTTGCAAGCCAATTTGTCAAAGTTGTATTATCCGGAGATGGGGCTGATGAAATATTTGGTGGATATCTCACCTATCAGGCCGATTTGCTGAAAAAAAGGTTTCAGTTTCTCCCTCCTTCTGTTCATAGATTGGCATCTATGATACTCAGGAAAACAGCATTTGAAACTCAAAAAAAGACCTCATTGGGGTTTAAGCTCAAACAGTTCGCCAAGGGTTTGACAAAAAGTCCACAATATGCCCACTATGTCTGGCGGGAATTGCATGACGAAAACGAGAGAATTGCGCTTATTGGAAATGAGCACTGTGAAGAGATTAAGCTCTCTCATCCTTTTCTCACCTTTTTACAATATTATGAAGGTGCCGGCGAGCTGGAGCCGATGAACCAGCACCTCTATGTTGATGCTAATACATGGCTGACAGATGACATATTAGTGAAGCTTGACCGGGCTACAATGGCATTTGGCTTAGAAGCCCGGACACCTTTTCTTGATGTAAATGTTGCTGCGTATGCTGCTTCAATCCCTCCTGCCATGAAGATTGGGAAACAAAAGGGTAAGATTATTTTGAAAAAAGTTTTGAGTAAGTATTTACCTGCTTCAACAATTGGGAAAAAAAAATCAGGTTTCAATGCACCTGTAAATGCATGGTTCAATAATTATTCGGATAATGAGTTCCGGTATTTTAACAAGTATGTATGGAATCAAAAATGGCGCGTATTGAAAAATATCGTATAATATCATTATTGACCCAAAATTGGGATAGATGCGCAAAGATTTTTGATTATGAGGTTGGAGATGGTTGGATTTCTTAAAAAAATAATTCAAAAAAAACCTCATCTAAAAGAAAATACAAACCTGATTGAGAAGTTTACTGAAATCTATTCAAAGAATATTTTTGGTGGAAAGGAATCACGTTCAGGGGAAGGGTCAAATATGATTCAATCGGCTGAAATTCGACGAGAAATTCCAATATTGTTACAAAAATTTAACATCAGGACATTCATAGATGCGCCCTGTGGAGATTGGTTCTGGATGAAACAGACCCATCTCGGAGTGAAACAATATACAGGGATTGATATTGTAAAGGCTTTGATAGAAAAAAATCAGCAAGAGTTTGGGAATGAATCCATTAATTTTATTTGTCTGAATCTGGTCAATGAGCAGCTACCTCAGGCCGATCTAATTTTTAGTCGTGATTGTCTAGTCCATTTGACATTCAATGATGCACTCAAAGTAATTGCAAATTTCAAACAAAGCGGGTCAACATACTTATTAACCACAACTTTTACAGATAGGATAAATAATATTGATTTAAGAGGCAATGATTTTTGGCGACCAATCAATTTAGAGTTATCCCCATTTAGTTTCCCCAAACCAGTTGCATTGATAAATGAAAAATGTACTGAGTATCATGGGCAGTATTCTGACAAGAGTTTAGGCTTATGGCCGTTGGATCAAATTGAACTTCAAACATATTAACACGGCAAAATAATACGTGACATAAAAGTAGTAATTTGTTATAGTGGTTCATGGAAAAAACAGACGCACGCAAACTGGGCACAGATGCTCAACAGGAAATCAGGAATCAGGTTATCCGCCTAAGAGAACAGGGTTATAAGCG
>JAMPXP010000008.1 GCA_023701135.1 Desulfobacula sp.
ACTGAACAGGCTCGCATGTCGTACCATAATTTCGGAATTCTCCTTTGTTTTGGGTTCGGTTCTTTGTTTGGTCGCAAAACCATAACCCGGCAGGGAGAATTCCTACAACATTTTTTTATCTAAAATCCGTTTTTGGACAATAGTGATCTGGTTTGTTTTTAAAAGAACTTCGATTTCACCATAGTCAGGCCATCCCTGGTCACAAACTCTTCAATAACGTCCTGAAGTGCTTCAGAGGACAACTGGTCATATGGTATTTTTAATCCTGTCATTTATGAAAATTTTCAGTTTTCCAATGTCGATATTTTCTTATCCGCAGGCATTTTTTTGATCCAGTATTCCAATTTATATGCTTCACTGGTGACGCCGCAGTACAGATAATTATCCGAGCATTTTAATAAATAGACGAACCAGGATTTCAATCCTTCTCCTTTGACGGTAATATCGAGTCGATCCTCTCCGGAATATCTGTATCGGGCAGTATAAAATCTCATGGTTTCATTTTTTCAGAAAGGTCAAAAAGATATTCAAGGCCATTCAGTTTGATCTCATAAACAGCCTGCAACATTTCTCCAAGTTTGCCTTCTGGAAAACCTTTTTGTGAAAACCAGACGATGTATGGTTCCGGAAGATCAACCAAACGCAACCCCTTATATTTACCGAATGGCATTCTTTCTGTTGCCAGAGCGATGAATGCTTCTTTATCCGGTTGAATAAATTGGGTCATCATTAATTATGAAGGGGTCTTTATCGACGATTTTTTTTTCTTGATGCTTTTGCCTGTTTTCTCTTGCTCTTCTTTGTTTTCATTTTTTCTTTTTGTGATTTTTTATACTCCGAACCCAGAAATGAAGAATCATAATGATCCTTTTTTTGTTTGTTAAAACATGACCACCAGGACATGGATTTGTGAAGATCATCTAAACTGTTCCTTAAAAGATCATCTTTCAATGCTTCAAGAGGATTTTCTCTCCTTATTGACAGAGCTTTTTCAAAGTCATCATAACCAATTATTGCAGGATCTATTAAGCCATCTTCATAAGCTTTCTTTATGATTTCCAAATTTTCTTCCGGGTAAAGGTCCCATATGACACATGCAAGAAGTCCCCAAAAATCAGAATTCTCTTTGGCTTCATTTCCGGTAAAAAGGGTGCCGAAAAATTCTACCACTTCTTTTCTGGGGATGTAGTCCTGAACTACTGCATAAGCTAAGGCGTGGCATGCTGATACTCTGATATAATCATCCGCATTCTTATTTAAGACCAAGGATTTAATCCTATCTGTTGAACCTCCACAGGTATTCAGCAATAAGGTTGGCAGGTCGGATGTGCATATTTCTCCGTATATTTCATGGGGCATCTCACCGGGTAAACTGAAAATATCCACCAACAATTGATGAGCGCCTGTTTCTTTAAAATGACCAAGAAGCATTGTGGCATAGATGTGATCATACAGTGTCGTGTTTTCAATGTATTGATCAGGATTATTAAACAGGCCTTGAAGGATTTTTATCAGGTGTGGCGTGATCTCATCCTTTAGTTCTATTGCCGCTTGAACCTGCTTTTTTTTATAAACGCCATCGTAAATCTTAAAGGAATCGAGTATCTCAAGAATTCTATTTTCAGCGCTACCTTCATTTTCCATTTTATCTGTTTCCATTAATCTTATCCTTCAATCCATTCGTTATTCCCGGCAAATTCTATTGTCGGTCCAGATCAGACAGAAATGACTTAAATTCAATACCATAGATATACAGCAGCACTATGGCAAGCCCAAAGAGCAGCGGACCATAAAGCAGGCCCAGGAGACCGAAGCTGTTGATTCCGCCCAGGATGGAGAAAAAAATGAGAAGCGTATTCATTTCCGACGCGTTCTGCATGAAAAGGGGGCGAAGGAAATTATCAATCCCGCCTACTATTATAATGCACCAGATCACAAGAAACAGGGAGAGCCAAGGGCTTCCGGAAAGAACGAGATAAACGGCTGCCGGCACCCAGACCAGGGCGGTTCCCACCATGGGAATCAGGGAGGCAAAGGCCATGACCATACCCCAGAACAAACCGGGGAGCCCGCAGCTATAAAAGGCGATTCCACCTGCAAGGCCCTGGGCCATGGCCGTGACAAAGGTTCCGAGCAGGGCGGATTTGGCGATTTCTTTAATTTTGAGGATGATCTGCATTTCCTGGGTCCGGCTCATGGGGACCAGGTGCAGGACCCGGTTCAAAATCCGGCTTTCATCCCGGATCAGAAAGAAAAAGGTGAAAATCATGAGGCAGAATTTTCCGATAAAGGAACCGATGTTTCCTACCAGTTGTCCTCCCTGGTTTAAAAGCGTTTTTCCCAGTTTGGAGGTGGTGTCCAGCACCAGTTTGTCTATCTTCAGATCTGTGAGGTTCAGATCCGGGAAGATTTTCCGGACGTCGGGGAGTTGAGCGTTTACCCAGGCATACAGCTTGACGGTCAGGGGGTGCTCCAGAAGAGCCTTGTATTTTTCATCGGCTATCCAGTCGTACATGGCATTAAAAGAGGAAACGCCTTGCTGAATTAATGAAAGCATCAGGAACACCAGGGGAATAACGACCACGATGGTGAGTAAAAGGCAAGAGACAGCGGCTGAGAGGTTTTTCCGGTTGCCCAGAACGGTTTCGATCTGCCGGTGAACCGGGCTTGCCACCGAGGAAAGAATCAAGGCCAGCAGTATGGTGTGGATATAGGGCCGGATGATGGAAAAACATCCCAGAAACACGATCCCCATGAGAAAAAAAAGGAAATAATGGGGGTTGGGTTGAAAAAATTTTTTCCCTTGTTGTTGGTTTTGTGGCATATGTCCCCCGTAAAATCCGTCAGTTTTTGATCCATTTGTGAAAGATGAGCAGTGTCAGATATGTGGCGCCGCTTAAGATAATAATGGTAGGCCCGCTGGAAAGACTGAGGGCATAGCTTAACAAGAGTCCGGTGGAGGTAAAAAAAGCGCACAGAAGAATGGAAAAAAGCATCATCTGCCAGAGCCGTTTTGCATAAAAAGAGGCAATGGCCGAAGGGATGGTCAAAAGGGCGATGACCAGGACGATCCCCACGATTCTGACCAGGAGAACTACGGTAAGGGAGGTCAGAACCAAAAGCAGGAGATAGAAAAAACTGGTATTGAGCCCCCTCAGGGACATGAATTCGCTGTCAAAGCAGACACTGAAAAACCGGTTGAAAAAAAGAATACTGAGGCCGAGAACCAGTACATCCAGACAGGCGACAAAAATCAGATCTTTTTTTGAAATCAGGAGGATGTCCCCGAAAAGATAGGAGGAAAGATTGAAATACCCGGCGGTCCTGTCGATGAAGAGGATACCGGCGGCCATGCCCACAGCCCAGAGGGTTCCGATGATGGTATCTTCCCTTTCTTTGGCATGGAGGCTGACAAGTCCTATGATAACGGCCGAGATAACGGCTGCAACGGTGGCGCCGAGGATGGGATCAAACCAGGAAAGCCCGACATTGACCTGGAGAAAAATAGCCAGGCCGATGCCGCCGAAAACAGAATGGGAAATGGCACCGGCCAGGTATCCGATTCTTTTGATGGTGACAAAAGTGCCGATGATGCCAAAGGAAACGGATGCAAGACCGCCCATGACCAAGGCATATCTTAAAAACAGGTTATCCGGGTCCAGGAGGGCCTGTATGGCTTCAATCATGGCTGTGGCCTTCGTGGCTGCACCGGTGATCATGCCGGACCATTTTCAGATCCCCGTGATAAATATCCTTTATCAACAATCCGTTCATGAGGGTTGTGGGATGAATCACCACTTTCCGGTTCACGCAGATGACGCTTTTAACATATTTTGAAACAAAACCCAGGTCATGGGAAACCACAAGAATAGTCATTTTTGCGTTCAAGGTCTGAAGAATGGAAAAAAGATTGACCTCTGTTTCATGGTCCACATTGGCGGTGGGTTCGTCCAGCAAGAGGATGGCTGGCCGGCTGCAAAGCGCCCGGGCGATGAGAATGCGCTGTCTCTGACCCCCGGAAAGTTCGTTGAATCCTGTGCCGGCAAAGCCGGTCATTCCGACTTCGTCAATGGCGGCCAAGGCTTCGGACCGGTCTTTTTTTGCAAACCAGAGGGTTTTTTTGGCCAGTCTTCCCATGAGAACGACATCCATGACCGTGGCCGGGAAATTCATGTCCAGGGGAGCGTATTGGGGCATATACCCGATTTTCTGCCGGACCTGTTCGGGTGGTTCCCCAAATATGCGGATCCGTCCCTGATCCGGTTTGAGAAGGCCTAGGATGAGTTTTAAAAGAGTGGTTTTCCCGCCGCCGTTGGGCCCGACAATGCTGGCAAATTCACCCTTGTGGATGAATAGGGTGACATCCTCCAGAATCTTGTTCTGTTTATAGGCAAATGAAACATTTTCCAATATGATATCGTGGTCGGTTTCCATAGAGTTTGAATTTTATACCATTGATGCTTGTTTTGGGCAACAATTTTCACCGGGCCGGTCTATTAATGCTTGACAGACAAACCCCTACAAGAATAATGTTCCAGGTGATAAAGCGCCTGTGCGGGAAAGACATGCGCATAAAGTCCATACTTTAAGATAAGGCAATGGATGTGGAAGACAGCAGCAGATACAAAATTCTGACCATTGATGATGAAGCGTATATCCGTCAGAGCATCCGGACCTATCTGGAAGATTGTGAATTTACTGTTTTTGAAGCGGAAAACGGGAAAAAAGGCATTGAGGTATTTGACCGGGAACATCCGGATCTGGTCCTGCTGGATTTGAGAATGCCGGAGATGGACGGGCTCCAGGTTCTGGAAGCCTTGCGGGACAAAGCACCGGATATTCCGCTGGTGGTCGCTTCCGGAACAGGAAATATTTCAGCCGTGGTTGAGGCCCTTCATCTGGGGGCCTGGGATTATATTCTCAAACCCATTGAAGATCTGAACGTTTTATACCATTCCGTGCAAAAATGTTTAAAGGAAAGCCGGCTTAAAAAGGAAAATCAGCAGTATCAGGAGCGCCTCGAGGAGCTTGTCATTGAAAGGACAAGGGAGCTCAAGAAGAGCGAAGAGCGATATAAGGCCATTTTTGAATATACCGGCACAGCCGCCATTATCATTGAGCCCGACGACAGTATTTCCATGGTCAATTCAAAATTTGCCGAGCTTGCCGGCATGGCCCGCCAGGATATAGTGGACAAGAAAAAATGGGTTGATTTTGTTTCTCCCGGTGACATCCAGGTCATGCGCAATTATTTTGAAGCACGGGTGAATCTGAAAACGGCTAATTTCGCACCCATGCAGTATGAAATCAAATTTACCGGCAATAACGGGGAAGAAAAATTTGTCTATGTCAGTCTCGGGGCGATTCCCGGAACCGATAAAGCCGTTGTTTCATTGCTGGATGTAACGGAAAAAAAAAAGGCGGAACAACGGTGGCGTAGCCTTGAAAACCAGCTTAAAAAAGCCCAGAAAATGGAAGCCATAGGAACATTGGCCGGTGGCATTGCCCATGATCTCAACAATATCTTAAGCCCCATTCTTGGTTATGCAGACATGATCATGAGATCCTCTGATCCGTCCACAACCGTATTCCAGCGCAGCGAAAAAATTCAGAAAGCCGCTTTGAGGGCCGCCGATCTGGTGAGCCAGGTATTGACCTTCAACCGCAGAAATGAAGAAGAAAAGCGCATCGTCCGGATCCACCCAGTATTAAAGGAGGTCATTAAACTCCTGAGAGGGTCCATTCCCTCCACCATCACCATTGTGGATAAGATCGATCGCAACTGCAGATCCGTGGAGGCGGACCCGACCCAGATCCATCAGGTCATCATGAATCTGTGCACCAATGCCTATCACGCCATGGAGGAAAAAGGCGGTATCCTCACCGTGGGTTTGAACGAGATCATCCTTTCCCCTTCGGATATTGTGGCCTATGCCAGCCCTGAATGCAGACCGGGAACCTATCTTGCCCTTGAAGTATCGGATACGGGCTGCGGGATGACCGAAGATATCATGGAAAGAATGTTCGACCCTTATTTTTCCACCAAGGAAGAAGGAAAGGGGACAGGACTCGGTCTTGCCACGGTGTATGGGATAGTAAAATCATGCAAGGGGATTATCCGGGTCAAAAGCAAGGTAAACCAGGGAACCTGCTTTATGGTTCTTCTGCCCGTTGCCGGTGATGAAAATACGGCCGAGAAAGGGGAAATCCATGGGAAATCTCAGAACGCCGGTTCAGGAGAAAGGATTCTGGTGGTGGATGATGACAAAGATATTGCGCTCATGTGCCAGGAAGGGTTGGAAACCCTTGGATATCAAGTAACTTCTTTTTTCTCAAGCCTGGAGGCCCTTGATTTTTTCAAAAGGGAGGGGCATTGTATCGATCTTGTCGTTACGGATCAGACCATGCCGGGAAAAACAGGGTTTGACCTTGCAAAGGAGATATTGTCCATCAGAAAAGATGTCCCCATTATTCTCTGCTCCGGATATGCCGGTGCCGTCAGCAAGGGAAAGATTGAAGAGGCGGGGATTGACAGTTTTATCATGAAACCGGTTACGGTGGAGGCGCTTTCAAAAAAGATTCAACAACTTTTAAAATAAATTCAGACAAGGCTTTTTTATAAGGAAGGACAAAATGACGGCTGGACCCAGACATTTTTTAATCCTTGATGATGAAGAAAGCATTCGGCAAAGTATCGCTGCTTACATGGAAGACGAGGGATATATTGTTTTTCAGGCTACCAGTGGGGAACAGGCCCTTGCCATCATCCGCAGCCATCGGATTGACGAAGCGGTTGTGGATATCCGGCTTCCGGGAATGGACGGCAACACCTTCATGATTGAAGCCAGGAAAATTCTGCCGGACATTAAATTTGTGGTCCATACCGGTTCTACAGATTATACGCCGCCCGATGCGGTAAAGGCTCTGGGCATAACCGCCAAAAAGGTCATGATCAAGCCGGCCGGTGATTTGAAGATTTTAAAAAATGCATTAACAGATCAATATGAAGGATAAGGACATCAGCCATGACAGACCCGTCGGCAAAAAAAATTCTTGTGATTGACGATGAGGAATATATCAGGGACAGTGTCATCGGCTTTCTTGAGGATTTCGGATTTGAGGTCGTAGATGCGGAAAACGGCAGGATCGGCCTTGAGGTTTTTGATAGCCGGCAACCGGATCTGGTGCTTTGCGATCTTCGCATGCCGGAGATGGACGGCCTTGAAGTCCTGGCCAGTGTGAGGCGCAGGAATTCAAATATTCCGATTATCATCGTTTCCGGGGCCGGTAATATTGCCGATACGGTGGAAGCCTTGAGACTGGGGGCCTGGGATTATATCATCAAACCCATTCAGGATATGAATGTCCTTTACCACGCCGTGAATAAGGCCCTTGAAAGGGCTGACCTGATCCGGGAAAAATATCGGTATGAGAAGGATTTGGAAACCGTCAACCTTCAATTGCGGATGTCCCTTGAAACCCTTGAGAAAACAAGGGATCAACTGGTCCAATCGGAAAAAATGGCAGCTCTGGGTGAACTTGTGGCAGGAGTTGCCCATGAAATCAATACGCCGGTGGGAGTGGGAGTCACGGCCGCCTCATTTCTGGATGCCAAAACCCATGAGGTTAAAAAGATTTATGAAGCCGGCGAATTAAAAAGAAGCGAGCTGGAGAATTATCTTCAGACCGTTGAAGAGGTCTCCAATTCCATTCTCATCAATATGGAGAGGGCCGCCGAACTGGTTTCCAGCTTTAAACAGGTGGCTGTGGACCAATCCAGCGAGAACCGGCGGCAATTCAATCTCAAGGAATATATCGATGAAATCCTTTTGAGCCTGCGGCCGCGATATAAAAAAACCGAGCATACCATTGAAGTGTCTTGTGAAGCGGATATTGAACTCTATTCTTTTCCCGGCGCCTTTTCCCAGATCCTCAACAATCTGATCATGAATTCTCTGGTCCACGGATTTCAGCAGATTGAAAAGGGGACCATAACCGTGAATATTTCCCGGCAGGGGAAAAATATCCTGTTTGTCTATCGGGACAACGGACGGGGAATGGGACCCGAAGAAAGGGAAAAAGTGTTTGACCCCTTCTATACCACCATGCGGGGTAAGGGGGGCACCGGGCTGGGCATGTCCATTGTGTTTAACCTTATCACCCAGACCCTCAAAGGCAGCATTGAATGTGAAAGTTCGCCAGGCAAGGGGGTTGTGTTTACCATGACATTTCCGGAGCATTTGGAAACCATTTGAACATGCAGATTTTAAACCCATCCCGGTGGTATCTCCATCCTGTTTTTATTTTTGCCTGTTCCATCTTTGCCCTGGCCGCCGTTCTGGTCATGACGGTGAGCTGGTATATGGAAATCACCCGGGCCCTTGAAGTGGTGATTTTAAAATTCAATATTGACCCCACTTCCATCTTTCCTTCAAAAACCGGCATGACCATTTTGATTCTCATTGCTTTGATCGTTGTGGTGCTGGCCGGTATTCTTCTGGCCTTTATCTAT
This sequence comes from Desulfobacula sp., assembly GCA_023701135.1. Lineage (GTDB taxonomy): Bacteria > Desulfobacterota > Desulfobacteria > Desulfobacterales > Desulfobacteraceae > Desulfobacula. Next base: position 8,513 of record JAMPXP010000008.1, read on the forward strand.
TATCAGAAAACCGTGAACCTTTTCCGGCTTCAGCATAATTTCATCTATAATTTTACCCATGAGCTGAAAACGCCGGTGACCTCTTTGCGGATTTATCTTGAAACCTTTATCCGCCATCCCCTGGGACCGGATGAAATTAAAAAATACAGTGAAAATATGATCCAGGATGTCAACCGCCTGACTGACAATATCAACAGCATTCTGAACCTTGCACGGATTGAAAGTCAGAATTTCGGGTCACAGGTCACAAGGGCCTGCCTGGTGGAATTGGTGGAAAATTTCTGTAGGAAAAATGCCTCCCTTTTCCGGAATCTTGAGATTAAAATCGACAACCGGTCCGAGGTTCCCCTGGTTTATCCGGTCAACCTGTTCTTGTTTGAAATGCTTCTTATGAATCTTATTTCCAACGCCGTTAAATACAATGAATCGGAAAAACCGGAACTGACCATCCGCTTCAGGAGTTTTATTCAGAAAATCACCATTGAATTCATCGACAACGGCATTGGGGTGGATAAAAAAGACCAGAAACAGATTTTTAAGAAATTTTACCAGGCCCAGCAAAAAGATAAAAAAGACGTTTCAGGATCAGGCCTGGGGCTTTATCTGGTGTCCAGTATCGCCATGATCCATGGATGGAAAACCGCGGTGGCCAGCGAGGGCAAGTCAAAGGGGGCCACGTTTATCATTACCATCCCCACCACCGGTATTGCTGATATCAGGGAGAAGCATTTATGGAAGCGGCTCAAAAAAAGCGTATCCTCGTCATAGAAGACGAGGTGCATATTGCCGACGGCATTGGTCTGAACCTGAGTCTTCAGGGGTATGAGGCAAAGATTTCAGCCGACGGGATTGACGGGCTCAGACAGTGGCGGTCCTGGAAGCCGGATCTGATCATCCTGGATATCATGCTGCCCATGATTGACGGTTTTTCCATTTTGAAAACCATCCGTGAGCAGGATGAAAAAATCCCCATCCTCATCCTTTCGGCCCGGGGAGATACCAAAGATAAGGTCAAAGGGCTCAGATACGGTGTGGATGACTATTTATCAAAGCCCTTTGACCTGGAAGAATTTCTGTTAAGGGTTGAACGTCTCCTGAGGAAAAAAGCCTGGTATGACCCTGAAAAAAAGGAGAAGGAATCAGTGCCCCGGGCTTTTGAAGGGAATCAGTTCTCCTTTGGCGGGAATCAGATCGATTTTATCACATTCAAGGCCCGGTGCAGGGCAGGGGATATTATCTTGACGGAGCAGGAGATTGTCCTTCTCAAACTTTTTATCGCCAACGCGGGAAAACCGTTGTCAAGGGAGATGCTGCTCAATTCCGGGTGGGGATATGCAAAGGACACAACCACCAGAACCGTGGATAATTTTATTGTCCGGTTCAGGAAATATTTTGAGAAAAATCCAAAAAAGCCTGTCTATTTCATCAGCCGGCGGTCCGTGGGCTATGTGTTTGACCCGGGGCACACGGACCGCCCGGACACAAGGGAGAGAATATAACCTGACGGAAGCGTGTGGGAAAAGATGTCCACCCGGGCTTTAATGTTGTGATGAAAGATTTCATCATGGATGACTTCAACCTTATGAAGGCTTTCATTAAACCCTTTTTTGATGTATTTAAGATAGGCTTCCTTCATGGTCCAATGTTTAAAAACAGCCGGGGCATTCATTTCAAGGGTTAAAAGCTCTTTTTGTGTAAAAGCGGTTTTTAAAAAATAAGGGTCAGGCATGGGCGCAATTTTTTCAAGATCCAGGCCGATGGGGAGGGCGCTGTCGAGACAACAGGCGGCAGCCGTATACTCATGGCTGTGGGACACGGATATGGGGATACGGGGCCGGCAGGAAACAAAGGGAGCGCCTTCATCCAGATAGGAAAGGGTGATCCCGTCAAGGGGGGTATTCTTTAGAAAAAAGCGGGCTATCATGAGTTTTAAAAGGTACCGGCCGCAGATCCATTCTATCTGTTTTTTCAGCGCCTTAAAGCCATTGACGGTCTGAATTTCCGTTTCACTGAGAACGGGTTGAATAAAATCGGTGTTTTGAAATATTTCATTTACCATGGGCCTGAAATTATGGTAGGTAGCTTTACGTAAAATTACGTCCAAAATATCCGGTATCCGGGAATACCAGATGACGATTCCCGGTTTTGGAGACAGGGTGTTGATGCAGGGCTCGTTTTGGATCTGCAATGGTCTCATGTCCGGATTTATACAACAGATGCCTTGGTTTTACAATCTTTTGGGGGGAGTATATGGGCCTATCCGGTTATTTTAAAAAGCACCGATGGATTCAGTCGGCTGCCATGATTTCAATGGTCGTACTGTTTATTCTTGTGGCGGTTATCCTGATCGAATATTCCTATCAGAAAAAGATGAATGAAAAAAACATGGAAAACCGCTGCAACGAAATATCCGCATCCATTGTCGGGGGCATGACCAATGCGCTTTCCACTGGAGATAATGATATTGTCAGGGACCAGTTTAAAAAGCTCCACGAAATCCTGCCGGAAATTGATGTCTTTGTCTATGATTTTGAGGCAAAGATCAGTTTTTCAACTGTTCCCGAATCCATCGGGACCTCTTTCCATGATTTTCTGGGGGATCCGGCCCATATCCGGCAAAATGAGACCATGTTGAAAACAGGGGACAGCGGCAGCCTCATCAAGAAGACGGTCAGTGATAAAATATACTATGGCGCCCTCATGCCGAGCCGGAATGAAAAATCCTGCCACCATTGCCATGGCGGTTCAAGGCCCATTATCGGCGGGATTGCGGTTCTGGTGGACAGTTCGGACAGCTTGAAATCCATGGGAAAGGCAAGGAATATCAGTATTCTGGTAGGCGTTCTGGGCGTCATCACCGTGGTTTTTCTCATCTGGATCATTTTTTCCAGGATGGCTTCAAAACTGAACCTGACCATGGACAAGATCAGACACACCAGCGATTCAGTGGCCGGTTTTTCCCAGGAGGTCCGGGAAATTTCAAACCGGATTGATATCAGTGCCGGTCAGGGAAACAAAATGGCCGTTGAGGCATCCAGCGCTGCGGCGGAAATTTCAGATCATATCACCAGTATTGCATCTGCGGCGGAAGAAGTGAGTTTTCAGATCAATGACGTCAATAAAAATTCAGACACGGTATTGGCAGAGATTAAATCCTCAAATCATAATCTTTTGGAAGCCTCCGCCAATATCGGGTCAGTGGCTGCTGCCGCAGAGCAGATGTCCTTTTCCGTCAATACCGTGGCAACGGCCATGGAGCAGATGTATGCCAGCCAGAGCGAGATTACCAAAAGCTCTGCCCGGTGTGCCGCCATTACCAGCAGTGCTTCAAAAGAAGCCATTCGTACCTTTGATGTGGTGAAAAAACTGGGTGAGGCGGCCGCTCAGATCGGCGATATTATTGATCTGATTACGGGAATCGCCGGAAAAACCAATCTTCTGGCCCTGAATGCAGCCATTGAAGCGGCCGGCGCAGGGGAAGCAGGAAAAGGATTTGCCGTGGTGGCCAATGAAGTCAAAGAACTTGCAAAACAGACTGCCGCAGCGACTCAGGATATCCAAAAAAAGGTCCAGGGCATGCAGAATCATACGGAAGAGGCCATAGGGGCGATTCAAGCCATTACAAAGGTTATCACCGAGGTGGATACGATCATGGGCGCCATTGCCTCCTCGGTTGAAGAACAGACCGCTACCACCAATGAGGTGACAAGAAATATCGCGGAATCGGCGGACTCAGCCGATTCCGTTGCAAAAAATATCAACCTTGCGGCAGATAAGACCGAAGAAGTGGCCGAAAGTATGAAACAGGTCACGAGTCTTGAGCAGTCTGTTTCTGAAAATCTTTTGCAGACTGTGACGGCCGTCGGGGAGATTGCAAAGGATGTGACCCTTTCTTCCCAAAGGGCCAGGATGGTTTCAGAACATTCAGAGCGGCTTTCACAGATGGTGAACGAAATCCTGGAAAGCTCCATGTTGCAGAAGGGACAGACGGACCAGCTCGCACAGGTTGCCGTGGAACTCAAACAACTGACGACAACCTTTAGAATATAATGAACGGAGTTAGACCGGAACCAGGATGAAACCAAATCAAAATTTCCAGTATATCAGCTTCAAGCTGGCCCATACCCTGATGGGGATAGACATCCTGGATATCCGGGAAATCGTTCCCAGCAGCAGGATTACCAGGGTTCAGCTTGCCCCCTGGTATGTGTTGGGGCTCTTGAATCTCCGGGGCCAGATTCTGACCATCCTGGATATCCGTGTTCTTCTGGGGCTTGAATCCCCGCACCAGGTTTCCGGCGGCCATGTGATTGTGTTTAAATATGCCAATGTCGGATTTGCCGTCGATGGGATCGGGGATGTGTCCAGTATTGACAGGGAAAAAATCGAACCCGTTCCGGCCAATGCCACCCCCGGGGTCCAAACCTATGCGGATGCCGTCATCAACCTTCACGAGGGCGTCATGGTCATATTAAACGCGCACAAAATCCTATCCTGCGCCCGGACGGAGTCCGGCCTTCAGAGGAGCCTATGACTAGCGAGGAGCTTGATTCCTTGGATGCCATGGCGTTGGAATTTATCGCCGAGATAAAGGATGATCTCGCAGGGCTTGAGCCCTCACTCCTGGCCATGGAAAAAAAGGGCGAGTACACGGAGGATGACCTTATCAACCATGCCTTTAGGACAATTCACAGTATAAAAGGCGGGGCAGGATTTATCAATTTTAAAGAACTTGCTGGACTGGGCCATGACATGGAAAATGTCTTGATGCGGCTCAGGGAGAAAACCCTTACCATTACCCCGGATGTGGTGGATGCCCTTCTCATCGGATTCGACAAAATGAAGCTCATGGTGGAGCAGATAGGCAAAGAGGGAGCCTGGGATTATGAAAAAGAAAAGGCAGCCCTTCAGAGCATCTTGAAAACCGATCAAAAAAATTTAGAATCCCTTGTTGCTGTAAATCAGATGCCTTCCCGGCAGGAGGATGCCGAAAATATTCCTCTCGAGGCATATCAGGTTCTAAAACCATTGGGCACCAGTCCTGTTTTTAAGGGACAGGAATTTTTGGTGGATAAGAAAAGGCTTGACCATGCCCTTGCGGCCCAGAAATTCATTTATGCCGTTTATGTGCGGTTCGGGGCCGATCTTGAAGCCAAAAGCAAAGATGAAGGCGCCATCGTCGATGACATGAAAAGCATTGGGGATATCTTATTCTCAGACCTTAACCAAAGCCTGGGCAAACAGGAAAGGGACGGTTTTTTTTGTGTGATTTCAACCATCCTAGATCTGCCGCTCCTGTCCCAGGTTCTGGAGATCGGCAAAACCCAGATGACCCTTGTAGACCGGCAGTTTGCCGACTATGAAACGCTGATGAAGGGGGTCTCGTCACGGGCGGTCAAGGATAAACCCGCGTTAAAGGCTCCGGATACCATGAATCTCACCCCTTCCCTTGCCGAAGAGCCTTCTGCCCACGGACCGGTGGAGAGTCTTTTATCTTCAGCTACAACCGGCCAGAGCCTGAGGATTAATGTGGATCTTATTTCCAGATTGATGAACCGGGCCGGCGAACTCGTCCTGGCCAGAAATCAACTGAGGCCTTTTCTGATGTCCCATGCAAAGGAAGACAACCTTGCAACGGGTATCCTGCAGAATCTTGATATGGTGACCGCCGATATACAGGAAGCCGTCATGCAGATGAGAATGCAGCCTGTCATTGATCTCATGGGCAAATACAAGCGGGTGGTGCGGGATATGGCCCGGAGAATTTCCAAAAAAGTGGAATTCATCCTTGAAGGGGCGGATGTGGAAGTGGACCGGACGGTTCTTGAAAAACTGGCCAACCCGGTCACCCATCTCATTCGCAACTGCATTGACCATGGCATAGAATTTCCGGACGAACGGCTCAAAAAATCCAAGCCTGAAACCGGAACCATTCGGATTAAAGCCTTTCATCAGGGAGGGCAGGTTCATATCCGTGTTTCCGATGACGGGGCAGGGATAGATCCCCAGCTTATTCTGTCAAAAGCCTTTGAAAAAGGCCTTGTCCCCGAGGATCAACTGGATAAAATGACGGACAAAGAAAAGATCGATCTCATCTTTCTTCCGGGATTCACCACTTCTGAAGAGATTACGGATATCTCGGGCCGCGGTGTCGGCATGGATGTGGTCAGAACCAATATGGAAACGCTGAGGGGCCGTATCGAGATCGACACGGTGAAAGGGGAAGGAACCCAGGTCCATCTCATCATCCCCTTGACACTGGCCATTGTTCCTTCACTGATTGTCGGCACCGGTCAATCCAGATTCGCCATTCCCCAGGGCAATATCAAGGAAATTCTGTATCTTGAGAAGGGAACCGTACAGAGCCGGGTGGAAAATCTGGCCGGCTCAGAAGTTTTGAGACTGAGGGGACGCATTTTCCCCATCATCCGGTTGCGCACGCTTCTAGGAATCACCACCTATATTGAAGAGCCAATAACCGGTAAAAAAGCAGAAGAAAAAAGAAAGGCCATTGCAGACCGGAGGCAAAAAGACAAGGCTGACAGGGATTCAAAAACGAGAACCCGGGAAAAAGACCGCCGGACGCATCCCTGGGATTCCACCTATGTCATTGTCCTGAAACTGGGGGGAAACCTTTTCGGTCTTTGCGTGGATGCGTTTTACGATATAGAGGAAGTCCTTGTCGAGCCCTTGCCCGAGTATATCAGCCATCTGAAATGCTTTGCCGGAACCACCCTGCTGGGAAACGGGGATGTGATTATGGTTCTGGATGTTCAGGGCATTGCCGCTCTCTCCTCCCTGAAATTTGATTCCATTCAAACCGAGGAGGCCCGCCGGAATGAGGCAAGGGAGGACCAGGCCAAAGGGGAAAAGCGGAATCTTATCGTTTTCACCAGTGGTAAAAATGAATATTTTGCCCTGGAGCTGAAACGGGTTTCCAGGCTTGAGCCTCTGAACCCCGGGGATATCCATTATACCGGCTATTTGAAACATATAGAACATAAGGGGCATGCGGTCCTGCTGTTTTCAATGGATGAATTTCTGCCGGCCAATGAATGTGATCTCACGGCCGGAGAAATTTTTATCGTTTTTCCAAAGCAGATATCCTCAAGGGTGGGGATTATAACCTCGGGCATCATTGATACCCTTGAGACGGATAAACCTATAGAAAAGGATGATACCTGCCCCGGACCGGTCCTGGGAAAACTGTTTGTCGACGGGATGATGGTTCAGGTGCTGGACCCGGATCACTTTTCAAACCTGATTGAGCAAAAACTGATGAAGACAAAAGGAGCCGGCGTCTCCCGTGAAAATACTGATCGTTGACGACAAGGCTTCCATAAGGTCTGCAATGAAGACCATATTGGTCCGGTTAGGGTTTTCGGATATCACCGAAGCGGTGGATGGGGAAGATGCCTGGCACAGGATCAATGAAGCTGTAAAAAAAGGGAGGAGCCATGTTTTTGACCTGATTGTGTCGGATATGGAAATGCCCGGCATGACGGGGCTTGAACTGTTGAGAGCTGTCCGGACCAGCCCTGACGTCCGAAAGACGTCTTTTATCATGGCCACAACCGTTACCGCCCGGCAGATTATTCTGGAAACCATGCGGCTCGGCATCCAGGCCTATATTATCAAACCCTTTGATGCAGACATGGTTGAACTTAAATTAAAACAGGCAGGGATTCTATAGAAAGCGGATGGCTGACAGGCTGAATATCCTCATAGCGGATGAAGATCCGGGGTCGGTAAGCCTTTTAAAGGAGATGTGCGCCGTTGTCGACGGCCTTCAAATCCTTGGGGTTGCCCGGTCCCGGGATATGCTGATGGCCAAAATCAATACAACGGTTCCGGATCTTATCCTTCTGGACCCGTCCCCGGGTCTGGGGGGAATCGAAACCGTCGCAGCCTTGAAAAAGACGGATCCCGATTTGAATATCATCATCACCTATCATCCGGATAACCCGGATTCGGACAGCCTGATCAATGCCCTTGAAATGGGCGTTTATGAATGTCTTGAAAAGCCTCTGGATGTCAAGTCCCGGCAATATAATGAATTCCGGCTTCATATGCTGACCGTCACAGGGCTTCTACGGAGCCGCAAACGGTTTACGCATAAACCCCTGGCCCGTGAATACCATAGCCGGTTTTTCATGCCCAAAAGAAATCCCGATCCCCCGAAAAAAATCGTGTCTTCTTTTGAAAAAGCAGAGGTCGTCGTCATGGCCTCTTCAACGGGCGGCCCTGAAATCCTGAGCCGGATTTTTTCCATCCTGCCCGGCACTCTCAAGGCCCCCATCCTTTTGGTCCAGCATATTCCGGCGACCATGACCGGATATTTTGCCAAAAGCCTGAACCAAAAATCGGAACTGGATATTCTTGAGGCTGCCCATGGGGATGAAATTCTTCCGGGAAAGGTGTATATTGCCCCGGGTGGACAGCATATGACCGTATCAAAACGGGATGATCAAGGGAGGAGAACCATTCTTCTCAACAGCCGGCCCCTTGTGAACAGCGTCAGGCCTTCAGCCGATGTGCTGTTTGAATCGGTTGCCGAGTCATACAGCGGCCGGATCCTTGCCGTGGTCCTGACCGGCATGGGCGAGGACGGTAAAAAAGGCGTGGCTGACCTCAAGGCCCGTAACTGCTTCTGTATTACCCAGACTTCGGAAACCTGTGTCGTGTACGGGATGCCCAGGGCCGTGGATGAGGCGGGCCTGTCCGACGAGAGCCTCGATCCCCTGGACATTACCCAGAAAATCGTCCTGATGGCGCAATAGACCCGAATCCTTACCCGTTCATTTTTTCTTCTTTTTCAAGAGAAAATGGGGAATGAACCTAGGATCAATGGTTTCGGGATCAACTCCACTGTACTCGGCTTCAAGCTCCTTGATCAGATCACTTAAAATGTCATGGAATTCTTTTCCCATATCTGCCTCATCCATTCCCGTGGCCTCGGCCATCCAGATGAGAAGGTCGTTCAATTGAATCCGGCCGGGTTTTTCCGGGTCAAGATTTGAGAAAAGGGCTGCAAAGAATTTTTTAAAGGACCGGGTGTCTATGGGTCTCAAGTCCGGTGAAAGTTTCAGGCGATTTTTGGCCCAGAGGGTCAGGATCAGGGTCTTATAGGTCAGGATGCCTTCTTTAAAGGAAGACACATCCACGGATAATTTTCCCAGAACCCTGTCCAGAGCCATGATCTGGTCCAGGAGGCGTCCGGTCCGGGTGATATCCGGGATGGATTTGAAATTCCTGTACAAGGCGCCCGAGGCATAATTGTCAAAATACAGGGGCCGGTCCAGGAAGAGGCCGCCCACGACCCCGAGATAGGTCTCTCCCAGAAAACTCAGGGGAAGGTTTTTTTCTTTGAGAAAACTTTGTTTAAACCAGTTGATGGCCTTGGTTTTCAGGACGATGCCGGCCCTGGAGCCGGTCCTGAAGATATCTTCGAGAAAATATTCTTGGATGGCGTCCCTGGCCGGTTCCGGATTTAATTTCCCCTTGAGGATCACCTCAAGTCCGAGGTTGAGGTAATCACGGGCTTTTAATACCGCTTTTTCAAGATCCTCTTTTTCCCGGAGCCTGATCCGGTCGGCGGAAATGATCTTATTGATGAGGGCCGCCAATTCGGATTCCAGTTCCAGGGCAAAATCCGTTCCCATGAGTTTTAAGGCAGATACCAGCAGGTCATCTCCTTCAATAAAGGCGGTGAAATACTGGGGGGGAAAAGGGATGTCCGCATCAAAGGGGGTCTGTTTAAAAGAGGGCCTTTCCGGCCGCTTCCGAAGGGCGGATAATTTTGCGGGCTGATAAATGCCGATGGCTTCATGGGGAGGCAGAAACCCCTTTTCAGCAAGTCTCAGATTTTTAAGGCGATACTGTTCTTCTTCCGCCTCAGCCGTCAACAGGGCGCTGGTTTCCAGCAAAAGCCCGTGGAATACGGACAAATCCATTTCCGCCAGCTTTCTCAGCATGTTTTCGATGAGTTCTTTGGCTTCTTCGTCGGTTTCAGGAAAAAGGTTTTCAGCGCCGGGGGTTTCATCCTCGCCAAAAATTGCCGCTCTTTCCGGGAACCTGAAATAGAATTTGTCATCCAGGGTAATATAATCATCAAAGTCTTCCGGCGGCACTTCATCATGCTCCCGGATGAAAATGTCCATGTATTTGAACAGATAAAATTCGAAAAGATCCGGTTTTTCCGTGATGATCCAGCGCAGGAGCCTTTCCGGGGCAGCCTGGAACAGGACATCAAAGGTCTTGGTCATGATCCCGGTATTGAGCCGGTCATTGTCCCAGACTTCCACATCCAGGATATATTCCCACTGGTCCGACCGGGCCATGGACAGAACCGGGATAAAATCATAGGGTCCAATCTTGTGCATGAGATAATAGAGATCCTGGTCCGGGAAGGACTGGATCAGGGTGGCGGGAGAGGGGGCTTCCAGGATCATGTCCAGGGCTTTTTCAGGGGGGCTGGTAAGGATCTCGCGGCGCCGGGCCCGAAGTTTTAATTCTCTGTTCTGAAGGTTGGCCAGTTGGTAATCCGTGTTTTTGTCCATATGGTGTCCTTAGTTGTTTTTTTGGCAGATGGCGATATAATGCCGGGTTTCCGGAAATGCCTGAAAGGGTTTGAAAAATTCAAGGGCGGCCTTGAACCAGCCCTGATTCATCAGGCAGATCCCCATGCACAGGTTCAGGTCCTTATGCGTCGGGAAATGAGCCATCCCCTGTTCGAGGACGGCCATGGCCCCGTCAAAATCCCTGGTTTTCTGCTTTTGCATGGCAAGTCCCAGAAAGGCCCTGGCGTCCGGGGCAAGGGAAAGGGCCCGTTCAAAAATGAGGCTCGCAGTTTTTTCCTGGTTTTTTACCCGCAGGTCGGCCGCATATTCACCATGGGAAAAGGTCATGGCCAGCCGGGACAGAAAATCCGCATGAAAGGGGTAAAATTCTTTTTTGTCCACCAAATCCAGGTTCTGCGCAAATTGGTCCAGGTGATTGTAAAATGCGGCTCTCAGGCTGTCCCCAAAGGCTTTGACGGTTTTAAAATCAAGATTTTTATCGATTTCAAACCAGGGCAGATCTTCCACCCTCTGATGCCAGAAATCATCGGAAACCAGTCCTTTTTGTTTTGCAGACCGGTAAAGAAAGGTTCCGGGAAAGATGACCAGCATATAGAAAACAGCGCCCAGGGGCTGGATGGTATGGATCAGGTCCATGCTTTCCCGGATGGTGTCCCGGGTTTCCCCCGGGGAGCCGTAGATGAAATAGGCCCGGGGAAGAATGCCGTATGATTTGGTCAGGGCAAAGGCGGAAATGATTTTTTCCCGGTCAATGGGTTTGCCAAGGGTTTTTCTGATTTTTTCAGATCCGGACTCAACCCCGTAGCTGATCTGGATGCAGCCGGCCTTCCGCATGGCCCCAAGGATGTCCTCATCCACACAGTCCGCCCGGGATATGGCATTCCAGGTAACGGAAAGGTTTTTTTGGATGATCAGGCGGCAGAATTCCACGACCCTGGGTTTGTCCATGGTAAAGGTGTCATCGGAAATATAAAAATGGGTGACGCCTTTTTTGGCCAAGGCTTCCATTTCAAGGGCAAACCATTCAGGGGAATGGGCTCTGACCTGCCGGTTTCCCCAGAATTCCGGAGACCCGCAAAAGGTGCAGGCCCCGGGGCAGCCCCGGCTCATGGCCAGGTGCTGGAAGGTAAAATAGGCTGAAGGGTGGGCCAGGGCGTCCAGGTCTTCCAGGGGCGGCCTCGGCGGCGTCTCGATGATCCGTCCGTCCCTTTTCATCACCAGGCCCTGGATTTCTTCAACCGGCGCTCCTTCCTCAAGCGCAGTCAGGAGTTCCGGAAAGGTGATTTCGCCCTCCCCTTTGACGATATAATCGATTTCAGGGCAGACCGAAAAGAGGTGGTCAAACAGAAAGGTGGGGGCAGGCCCGCCAAATACAAGGACGGTTTCGGGATGGATCTTTCTGACGGCCCTGGCACAGTCAACGGCATTCCAGCGGTTGGGATTCATCACGGAGAAACCGATGACATCGGGCTTCCGGGTTTCCAAGGTCTTTTTGAAAACGCCCACCGGGTCCTCCCCTGCGTCGGCAAGGTTGAGGATCTCCGTGTCAAACTCTTTCTCCATGAGCTGGGCCCCGATATAGAAAAGGCCTATGGGTACGATGCGGGCGTCTTCCCCGGATATCCGCGGATCAAGGCAGGAGGGATTGACCAGGAGTATGGTGTACCGCTTCTTTGCCATAGGCTGCCGGATTAAAAAGAGCCCGTGATCAGGTCGGAAAGTTTTCGCTTCGGCACATGGTGGACCCTGTTTTCATCCCGCCAGTAGCGGATATCCCCGTCCCTGCCCACCTCATCAATTTGGATGTCTTCCACCGGCTTTCCCAGGGCCACCACGAGTTTGACCTCCAGGGTGTCCGGGATATTCAGATAATCTTTGAGTTTTTTGATATTGATGGCTCCGAACATGCATCCGCCAAGGCCCAGGGCCCTGGCCCCCAGGAGGATGGTCTGGGCCGCAATGCCGTGGTCGCACCAGAAATTATCGGAAATGGTATGATCGCCCATGATGACGATATAGGCCGAGGGCCGTTCCGGCTTTTCCGGGCCGGGCCAGTCCGTGAGATAGGCGGCCCAGCCCAGGCAGGAAAAAATCTCTTCGTTTTTTGCCTCATCCCGGCAGAGGATGAATTTCAAGGGCTGTTTATTGGCGGCCGAGGCGCAGTTCCGGGCCAGGTTCACAAGGCTTTCCAATGTCTTGGTATCTATTTTATGGGCATGGTCAAACCGCCGGCAGGACCGGTTATTCACAACAAGCCCGTTGAATGTTTCAAAATTCATGATGGTTTCCCCTGGCATCCCGCCCGTTCAAGGCCCGGTGTATTGAATTGGATCCATTTGATGATCTTGTCCATTTCCCTTGCCACTTCCTGGAGGGCCTTTCCCCGGTGGCTGACCCGGCCTTTTTCTTCGATGCTCAACTGGGCAAAGGTCTTATTGAGGGTCGGGAAGAAAAACACAGGATCATATCCAAACCCGTTATTCCCGGCCGGCTCGTCAATGATAACGCCGCTGCATTCCCCTTCATAGGTCAGGGCGGCCCCGGTGGGCACGGCAATGGAAATCACGCATTTAAAGGCGGCATTCCGGTTTTCCTTGTCCTTGACCGCAGCCAGCATCTTTTTGACGTTTTCCGCATCCGTGGCGTTTTCACCGGCATACCGGGCGGAAAACACCCCCGGCGCTCCGTCCAGAGCCTCCACACACAGTCCGGAATCATCTGCCAGGGCCGGGTATCCCAGGATTCGGGCCGTAAAGGAGGCTTTTTTATAGGCATTGTCGTCAAAGGTGGCGCCGTCCTCAATCACCTCAGGAATGGGGCCGAAATCATCCAGGTTCCGGATCTCAACGGAGGGGTGGTTTAATAATTCCTTAAATTCCCTTGTTTTTCCCTTGTTCCGGGTCGCAAGCACAATGATCTGTTTCAATGGGGGTCTCCTCAGGTCGTTCATGTTGATTTTTGCCTTGTTAGTATAAGACCCTGTCCCTGGTTTGTAAACCCCGGAACAGGCGGAATCTTTCCCCCTTAACCTGAACAGTCCCAGATACCTGCTTTACAACGCACAAAAGAACACTATAGTTTGGATATACATCTCTTACCATAGAGATAAAGGAGGTCCTATGTACCAGAAAGATCAAATATGCGATAAAATACGATCCGTTTATCCGGATGTGGGCCAATGCGGCATTGATATCCGGGTGGATTTTGATAAAAAAAACAAGGCCTGGGCCGTCCTGTTAAAAAAGGACAACCGGGAATTAAAAACATATTTAGAGCCTGAGGATGCTGACGCCTGTATGGAAAACCGTCAATGTATCGGGCTGGGATGGCAGATATACCAATTGAGAGACAATATCGCGGGTTAAATTTTTGAAATCAAAGACATATTAGCCTTGACTAACAAATTTGAAGCATTAGTCTATATGGCATACCGAAAACCTGTGCAATATACCGGTTTTCTTTTAGAAATACAAAAAAAGAGAGGATTCTCAAATGAAAAATATACCATCAAGAGATATTACAGGAATCTGTAAAGGGGAATGCAGAAATTTGGTCAGAGAGGGAGAAGAAAAACGCCAGAAGGAAATCAATGCCCATAGTTACAGCGGCGGATCTTCCCCAAGGGTTCCCTGGGCAAGCGCCAGGTCCGAACAACCGGGTGTCTATGGAGGCCATGTCTGATCCTAAGAAAGCAGTAACATAATAAACCCGTTCCGATAAAAACTCAAAAGGCGCTCTGAATTTCAGAGCGCCTTTTTGCGTCTGGCCAACAGGATTAGATGATTTCACTTTGCGTGGCCAGCACCGCGGCCTGGGTCCTGTCGTTTACCCCTAATTTATTAAAAATATGGATCATATGGCTCTTAACGGTATGGGGGCTGATAAATAACATACCGGATATTTCATTATTGGTATATCCTTGTGCGATCAGCTTAAGCACTTCCATCTCCCTGTTTGTCAGACCAAAATCAGTGTTTTTTGATGGGCGGGGAGAATCCATGGTCTTTTCATTCTGCTGATCCGTCCTGAGGGCTGCTTCCAATTTGAGGATTTGTTCATGTTGCTTCTGGATTTGATTTTTCAGCTTTGATGTATTGATCTGTAAAGAAACCGAATTCACAAGGTTGCCGGTGTCGTCAAAAACAGGATAGACGGCATTCTCACTGATAGGCAAAGCCAGACCGGGGCATTTGTCCGCTGCCGCCTTCCCTTTCATGATGGCGGCGGCAAATGCCATGCAGGTTAGATACCCGCATTTCCGGCAATTTGTTTTTGGCAGGATTTTCAATATATCGATGATGGGTATGGGTTTGATCTGATCATAATTCGGCTTGATATTCTTCTTTTGATCCTCCACGCCATTCAGAAAATCGATAAAACCGGCAATAAAATCCTTGGCCGCCGCTTTGCTCTCAAAAAAATGCACAGCAGCCGAATCAGGATATAAAAAGCAGCGATACCCATTCAATAAAAACCTTACATGGGCCGGTTTTTCATAATATAAAGCCTCATCCAAGGTTGCATTGATATAAGGGAAGAGATGGCTCACATCCTGATCCAGCCTGAATGATGCCGACCAGATTTTTGACCTGGGATTTTCTACATCCGGTAACGGGTTCATGAACTGGGGAAGAATACAGACAAATTCAGAATAGTTTTTTATAAACATCGGACGCCTTCATATTTTCATCATGAGAGTTTCATTATTCATTGGAGGAAAAAATACAAGAAAAATTATTAAAACCCCCCGGATGGGGGATGGAAAATAATCTATCAATTGATAAAAGATTTCCATGAAGCATGATTAAATAAAAAAGACAAAGAACAAAGACAAAAAAAGGAAGGTTAAAAAGATGGAAGCCACTATTTTTGAAACCCATTATAAAGAGTATTGCCGTCAAATTGCCGAACTTGATTTTTCATCCATAAAAGACACGCTTGGGATAGAATTAAGGGGCCGGGATGCCGTTATTTCCTTTTTCGGGGAGGACTATATCGTTTCCGATAAAGGGATTGCAGATGAGTCCGGTAACCGTCCCAATTACATGGTTTGCGTGATACTCTCCAAATACCTGCTGCTATGTCCCGGTGCTCCCGTTGTGAACAAGGAGTGGTCAGCACTCAAGGATTTTCATAAAATGTCTCAATTTACAAACCTTAATTTTTTTACCAGTGATACGGAAGGACCCATTGTTAAAAGATTTTCAGGCCGGGTCGGCGAATTATCGGATGCATCCCGAAAATTAGGCGGCAAGCCCTGCGAATTGGGCGTATCCCATGATTTTGCCATGGAGTTCAGGGTGCTGCCGAAAATAGAGATACTGCTGATTTTTAATGACCGAGATGATGAATTTCCAGCTACATGCTCCGTGTTGTTTCAAAAACAGGCCGAGGACTATCTTGATCCTGAATCGCTTATTATGGTCGGTACGGCCTTTAGACAACGATTGCAAAAACTGTCCGTTTGAAAGAAAACGCTTGAGATCACAAAGGAGGACAACATGACGGATGTATATGAAAGACTGGCAAAACACCTTGACAACCTTCCGGCGAGCTTTCCGGCCACGGATTCAGGGGTTGAAATCAGGATATTGAAGCAGTTGTTTACACCGGAAGAAGCGGAAGCCGCAACAGCCCTTGCCCTGTTTCCCGAACCTGCAGACATTATTGCGAAAAAGCTCGACAAAAATGAATCCGATACTGAAAGGCTTTTGTATGGTATGTCAAGAAAAGGACTCATCGGCCGTTCCGGCAAAGAGCAGCATAAATATATGGCCGCCAATTTTATCATGGGGATATGGGAATATCATGTCAATTCGCTTGATGAGAGGCTCATCCTTGATGTGATTGAATATATTCCTCAGATCTGGGAAAAGAGCTGGGCAAAACAAAAAACCCAGCAAAAGAGGGTCATCCCCATATCAAAAAGCATTCCCGCTGAAATGAACATCATGCCCTATGAACAGGCGGAAACGATTATAAAAAAACAGTCCAAAATTGTGGTTGTGCCGTGTATCTGTAGAAAAGAGCATGCCATGGCCGGGCATGGCTGTGGCAAACCCCTGGAAGTATGCCTGATGCTGGGGGCAAATGCAGTTTTTTATGAAGAAAACAATATCGGACGATCCGTCACCCAAGAAGAGGCCCTGGAGATTTTGAACAAAGCCAATGAGGCCGGTCTTGTGCTTCAGCCGTCAAATTCTCAAAAACCCTTTGTTATCTGTATGTGCTGCGGATGCTGCTGCTTTGTACTGAAAAACCTCAACAAAATGGATGAGCCTGCCAAAATTGCATGCACTAATCATTATATTACTGTCAACAAAGATGACTGCACCGGCTGCGGCAATTGTGAAGACATCTGCCAGATGGGCGCCATAACCGTGGGAGACGGATCAGCAGGCGTTAATTTGGCAAGATGTATCGGATGCGGTCTCTGCGTCACAAGGTGTGAATTTCATGCAATAAGGCTTGTTGAAAAAGAAGAATCCAAAAAATATCCCATTCCTGCCAATACGGTTGAACAATATATGAAGATAGCCGGGGAAAGGGGTTTGTAAATCCCGGAGCACGCTCTTGAGCCTTTGCCGGTTATCAAAAATGAAAATTCTATCCATATGTCTTGATGATTATCCATTGCCGGTTTTGTGAATTGCATATAGAGTTTGTCAGGCAAAAACCAAAGGGATCGGAGAGCCTTGTCCCGGTTTTTCGATTCGATAAACGGATGGTGAATTTGGCGGTTATGGAAAAAACAAAGACCATGGATTTTGAAATCAAAAGATGGTCCATCTTTTTGATCCTGATGCTGACCTATATCCTGGTGTATTTTCATCGCATGGCGCCAGGCGTCGTGTCCAAATTTTTAATGGCGGATTTTAATATCTCAGGGGCCGGTCTGGGCGCCCTGGCTGCGATTTATTTTTTTGTCTATGCCCTCATGCAGATTCCCTCGGGAGTTATGGCCGATATATTAGGGACCCGGACCGCCATTGTCGCGGGCAATATTACCGCAGGCCTGGGGTCCATCCTGTTCGCCATGGCCGTTGATTTTGAAATGGCCTGTGTCGGGCGGTTCTTTGTCGGGCTGGGTGTTTCCGTGGTGTTTGTAAGCATCATGAAAAACAATTCAGTCTGGTTCAGTGAGCGGGTTTTCGGGATCATGAGCGGTCTCACGCTCCTGGTGGGCAATCTGGGGTCCATCTTTGCGGCAGGACCACTCTCCGCAGTCCTGGATATGTTCCACTGGCGTCTGGTGTTCGGCGGCATCGGGGGCCTGTCTCTGGCGCTGGCAATTGCCGGATTTTTAATGGTCCGGAACCGGCCGGAAGATGCCGGTTTCCCAGGCCTCATCAGGGTCGCCGGCCCTGTTTCCCAAACGCAAAGCCCTCCCTGGCTGAAAAGCTTGGCCAATGTGATCCGGGCCAGACGCGTCTGGCCCGGCTTTTTTGTGCAGTTCGGCATGGTGGGCGGACTCTATGCCCTCATGGGACTCTGGGGTGTTCCCTATTTAAGGGATGTGTTCGGCATATCCAGGGCCTTTGCCGCACACCACATCACCGTCATGCTGGTCTCTTTTGCCGGAGGGTCCTTTTTCTTTGGCTGGGCTTCGGACCGGATCGGAAAAAGAAAACCGGTGATGCTGACCGCAGCGGTTATGTATGCAGGCTCATGGCTTATCCTGATATTTCTGCCCTGGTCTCCGGGGATATCCGGCCTGGCGCTCTTCGGCCTCATGGGTTTTGCCGGGTCCGGTTTTGTGCTGACCTTCGCCTGTGCCAAAGAAGTGATCCATCCTGAGTTTTCCGGCATGGCCGTGAGCGTGGTCAATACCGGTTGTTTTGCCGGCACGGCATTGATGCAGCCCCTATTCGGCAGAATCATGGACCTGACCTGGTCCGGCGCCCTGGACGGCAGCGCCCGCATCTATTCCGCCGGGGATTACCGGAACGGTTTTTTTGTCATGCTTGCCTTTGCAACGGTCGGGGTTGCGGGGGCGCTGAACATCCATGAAACCCATTGTAAAAATATTTCCAGGGCCCAGGAGGCACATCCGGCAGAACCGAATCCATCGTCCGCCTAGGCCGAGTTCATTTCCTGTTTAAGCATCTGGGCCCTTTGCGCTGCCGATTCCCGGACATTTTCATCCGCGTCTTTTACCGCCATTTGTTCCAGCAGGCCAATGTCTTTTGATTTTAAAACGAATTTGAGACGAACATTCGGGTCTGAATGCACATATTTTGGGACAAAAAAATCTGAAAACTTCATACCATCCTCCTTATATATTATTGTGTAACCATCATGGGGATTGGATTTTTATGGTCTCAGGAGGATCTGGGTCAGTGTGAGCAGCGTTTCATAGCCGTGTCTTGGGTAAAGAACTCATGTCATTCACAGGGCTAACCGTATCTTGGACGGGGAAATGGACGAATCCAATCGCCCGATATAAACCTATTTTAGAAATATAAAGTTTAGACTTTAGTGTCAAGGCAAAAATCGATTTTTTTGCCTGAACGGATTTTAGTTAAAAAAATAGCATCAAAGCAAGGCCCAGGTTTTTTTTTATGACAGGGTCTTGCTGAACTTTACCCAGGCGATGCTGATAAAAGCCACGGCCAGCGTGGCCTGGGCCGCCACGGCAGGCCAGAGAACCGCCATACCCACATCCTTCATGACAATGCCGCGCAGGATCTCCAGATACCAGCGCATGGGGTTGAGCCAGGTGGCGTACTGGACAATTTCCGGCATGTTTTTGATGGGAAACATGAACCCGGACAACATGACGCAGGGCATGAGGAACAAAAAACTGGTCAGCATGGCCTGCTGCTGCGTGGAGGCGCTGGCGCTGATGATGAGGGCGACGCCCATGTTTCCGAAGAGATACAGGCCGGACAAGAGATAAAATAAAAAGATATTTCCCTTGACCACGATGTCGAACATGAAAAACGCCACAATGAGCATGAGGGTCATGGAGATATATCCGGTGATCATATAGGGAATGGTTTTCCCCAGGATGAATTCGATTTTCCGGATGGGGGTGACCATGACCTGTTCAATGGTGCCGATCTCTTTTTCTTTGACAATGGCGATACTGGTCAGAATCAGGCTGAAAATAAAGAGCATGACGGCAATGAGGGAGGGCACAAAATAAAACCGGCTTTCCTGGTTTTCATTGAAAAAAGCACGTTCCACGGTTTCCACCGGTGGTTTCATGGCGGACATGCCGCTTTGCTGAATCCGGTTCATGAGTTTCCGGTTGGAATAGTCCTGGACGATGCGGCCGGCATAGCCCTGGGCAATGGCCGTGGAATTGCTGTCCGTACCATCTGTGAGGACTTGCACCGAAGCCGTGGAACCCCCTTTCAGATCGCTTTCAAACCCGGCGGGAATATGGATGACGGCCCTGACTTCGGCCCGGTCCAGGAGGCCTTTGATGTCTGCCTGGGATGGGACAATGGTTATGATTTCAAAATAGCCCCCGCCTGTAAAATCGTCAATGAGTTCCCTGGAAGACGGGGTTTTGTCCATGTCCAGGACTCCTGTCCGGATATTCATGACATCGGTGGTGAGGGCAAAGGACATAATAACGAGCTGGATCACGGGCATTCCGAAAATGACGGCCCGCATTCTTTTGTCCCTCAGCATCTGTAGGAATTCTTTGATGAGCATCTGCCGGATTCGTTGGATCATGGTTATTCCAGTTTGAATTTTAATTTTTTATTGGCAATGAGGATCATGATCCCGGCATAAAGGGTCAGGAGCAGGGCATCCACAAAGAGGATTTCAAGCCCGATGCCTTTCATATAGATGCCCCTCAGGATGGCGATGAAATACCGGGCCGGCACAATATAGGTGATGATCTGGATGGGCAGGGGCATGTTTTCAATGGCAAAGACAAAGCCGCTCAGGATCAGGGTGGGCAGATAGCCGGACACAATGGCGATCTGGTTGGCCAGGACCTGGGATTTTAACACAATGCTCAGGGTCATGCCCCAGAAAAGGGCGCCGCTCAAAAAAATGGCGGCCATGGCAAACAAAAGGCCTGCATTTCCCACGATGGGCACACGAAACAGCCATTTGCCCAGGGTGACGGCAATGGCCACATCGGTCATGCCGATGAGAAAATAGGGGATGACCTTGCCGAAGACAAGTTCAGGTCCTTTCAGCGGGGTGCTGATCAACTGCTCCATGGTGCCGGTTTCCCATTCCCGGGCAACGGTGACGCTGGTCAGCATGGCGGCGATGACCACCATGACAATGGCGATGATGCCCGGGATGATGACATTCTGGCTTCTTAAATCCGGGTTGTACCAGGACCGGGACACCATTTCCACGGGCTGGGCCATGGGGTCTTTGCCCAGGGCCTGCATGCGTTGGACCGTCACCTGGGAAGAATAGATCATGCCGATGGTGGAGGCATAGCCCATGGCCAGGCGGGAGGTATTGGCATCGCTGCCGTCGGCCAGGATCTGGATCCGGGTGCTTTTACCGGCGGCAATTTTGTCTGCAAAGTCCGAAGGCACCACCAGGGCGATCATGGCGGTCCCCCGGTCCAGGGCCAGTTGCAGCTCCGGGTAGGTATCCGGATACCCCACCATGGAAAAATAGGGGGACCCTGCGAAAAGTTCTATCAATTCCCGGCTTCTGGCGGTCCTGGACTGGTCCAGGACCACGGTGGGCACCTTTCTTAAATCCAGGGTCAGGGCATAGCCAAAGAGCATGATGAGGATGACGGGGATGGCAAGGGAAAGATAAAGGCTGCGCCAGTCCCGGAGCACATGGAGGAATTCTTTTTTCACAATGGCCAGAAGGCGCTGAAATCTCATCCCATATCCTTTCCATTGAACTCGGCATTGTTTTGATCATCCTGCTCGATGAGGGAGATAAACACATCTTCCATGCCGGGCAGGATTTTTTCAACGGTATAGCCTGCCAAGCCCATATCTTTGAATTTCTGCCGGATGGTTCGTTCAGCAGCCCCTGCATCAAAGGTGACCACGTGGAGCCCGGCTCCGAAAAGAGATACATCCCGTATTCCCGGCAGGCCCCTGAGTTCCTGGGAAATGGTCTGGGGCCGGTCGCACCGGATGTCCAGGATATCCTCCTGCATATGCCGGGTTTTCAATTCCATGGGGGTTCCCATGGCAATCATCCGGCCTTTATAGATCAGGGCGATGCGGTCGCAGTATTCGGCCTCTTCCATATAATGGGTGGTCACAAATACGGTGATGCCCCGGTCGGCCATGCCGTAGATCATATCCCAGAACCGGCGGCGGCTTAAGGGGTCCACCCCGCTGGTGGGCTCGTCCAGGAAAATGATGGGCGGTTCATGAAGGATGGCGCAGGCAAGGGCCAGACGCTGCTTCCATCCCGTGCTGAGTATCCGGGTCAAAGATTTTCCATGGTCCAGAAGTCCTGCCGTTTCCATGGCCCAGGCCTTTCTTTTTTTCATGGCCGGGCCTTTTAATCCGTAGATGCCGCCGTAGAACTGAATGTTTTCCTCAACGGTGAGATCCTCATACAGGGAAAATTTCTGGCTCATATACCCGATATGCTGTTTGATCTGTTCAGGCCCGGTAAAAATATCAAAGCCCGCCACCCGTCCTTTGCCGGAACTGGGGGTCAAAAGCCCGCAGAGCATGCGGATGGTCGTGCTTTTTCCGGCGCCGTTGGGCCCCAGGAATCCGAAGATTTCGCCCTGCGGCACCTCAAAGCTCAGTTTGTTGACCGCTATAAAGTTGCCAAAGACTCGGGAGATATTTTCCACGCTGACGGCCGGTTCCGGTGTTTCAGATCCGGACAGGGCCTTATCCCCGGCCAGGATGCCCTTGGAATCCCCGGAAGAATCGGCCACGGGGTCCGGCTGCGGTTCTTTTCCCATCATGCTGATAATGACATCTTCCAGACCGGGCTGGGCCTCCCGGATTTCCTTGACCTGGAAACCGGTGTTTCGGATCAGGTCAAGGGCCATGGCCCTTGTTTTTTCAACCTTCTCGCAGACAATGTGCACGGTATCTCCGAATACATTGACCTCGGCGCCGGTCATCCCCTGTTGGAGCAGCCGGTTGATTTTTCTGGCATCGGGGCTCTGCAGGGTCAGGACCTTTTTTTGCATCCATTGCCGGATCTCATGGGGAGTGCCGATGGCCATGAGTTTTCCCTTGTCCAGAAGCCCGATGCGGTCACAACGTTCCGCCTCGTCCAGATAGGCCGTGGTCACCAGGATGGACACGCCTTCCCGGACAATTTTATAGAGAATCCGCCAGAAATCCCGCCGGCTCACCGGGTCCACCCCATTGGTGGGTTCGTCCAGAAGTAGGACGGCCGGGGTATGGACCAGGGCGCAGATGAGCTGGAGTTTCTGCTTCATGCCGCCGGACAGGTCCCCGGCCTTCCGCTTTTTGAACGGCGCCATGTGGCTGAATCCGTATAGTTCGGCGAATCGCTCTTCCCGGCCTTTGCGCGGCACCCCGTAAAGGTCGGCATAAAAGGAAACATTTTCAGCCACGGTCAGATCCGGGTAAAGGCCGAATCGCTGGCTCATATAGGCCATATGGTCCTTGGCCGCGGAAGTTGCGGTCCGGGTATCAAAGCCGGCAATGGCGGCCCTGCCTTCGCTGGGGTCCATGATCCCGGTCAGCATGCGCAGGGTCGTGGTTTTCCCGGCCCCGTCGGGTCCGACAATACCGAAGATTTCCCCCTTGGCCACCTCAAACCCGATATGGTCCACAGCCGTGAGATCCCCGAATTGTTTGGTCAGGCCCTGGGCCTCAATGGCAGGCCCGTCATTTTTCTCCAGGGGCGTCATCTTATTTCCCAGGGATCGAAATGACCGCATCCGCAGGCATACCGGGTTTCAGTTCATGGTCCGGGTTGGCCAGCTCGATCTTGATTCTGAACATGAGTTTGACCCGTTCTTCAAAGGTCTGGACGGATTTGGGCGTGAATTCGGCCTGGCTGCTGATAAAGGAAAGGGTGCCCTCATAGGGCTTGCCTGGAAAGGAATCGGTGAAGACCTTGACCTTGTCCTTTAATTTGATCCTGCCCAGATCGGTTTCATTGACATAGGCCCGGAGCCAGGGATGGGCCAGGTCTCCCAGGATGAGCACCGGGGTGGATGGGTTTAAGAACTCTCCCGGTTCGGCGGAGCGGCTCAGGATCACCCCGTCCATGGGGGCGAAGAGCTCGGCATAGGAAAGCTGCTGCTTTGCCTGGTTCAGTTTTTCCTCGGCTTCATCCACCATGGCTTTGGCCTGGTCGATTTTTTCCTGCCGGGGGCCTGCTTTGGTCAGGGCATATTCCGCCTCGGCCTGGGCAAGGGCGGCCTTAGCCTTTTCGATCTGCTCGATTCTGGGGCCTTCTTTTCTCAGGGACAGGGCCTGGCGGGCGGCATTAACCCTAGCCCCGGCTTCTTCAGCCTTGTTTTGGGCCACCTCGTATTGGGTCCGGTAAAGGTCAAAATCCCTCTGGCTCACGGTCTGTTGTTTCAGAAGGCTGCTGAACCGGTCAACATCCTCTTTGGCCTGGGTCAATTGGGCCATGGCGGATTTTTCAGATGCCAGGGCTGTGTTCAGATCCGACACGGCAGTTTCAATCTCCTGGGCCCGGCTCCCCCGGGTCAGTTCCAGGAGGGCCTGGCGGGCCTGGAGGACCCTGGCCGCTGAAAGGTCAATCTCCTGGGGGCGGCTTCCGGCCATAAGTTCCGCCAGTACAGAGGCTGCCCGGTCCAGGTTGGATTCTGCCAGGGCCATGGCGATTTTCTGGTCCCGGTTTTCCAGGCGGGCCAGGACTGTCCCTTTGGATACGGTATCCCCCTCATCCACCAGGCATTCTTCCAGCCGCCCGGCAATCTTGAATCCCAGTTCCGCATCAGTGGCCTCAATATTTCCAGAAACCCGGAGGGTTCCCGGGTCTGTTTTCCCCTTGAAGGCAATAAAAAAGGTGAGGGTTCCTGCAAGGATCAACAGGAGCAGGATGATAAGAATTTGCTTTTTTTTCATGGCTGAGCCTCCTGACGGGCAAATCCGTTGTTCTCATGAAGGGTGTTGACAATGCGTTGAATACCGCCCAGGGAGAACCGAAAAACATGGTCCGAAAGAAAATCAAGATTTTCCTCAACGGGGGCCAGGTTTTCCGCAATTTTTTCGATGATGGGGGCGGCAAAGGTGTAATAGATACACTGGCCGATGATGCTGACGGCGCAGGAAATGATCCGGTCCGGGTCCAGTTTTCCGCCGGACACGTCCGAGACAATGGCGCTCAGAATATTTTTCTGGGGTCGGATATAGGTTTCCACAATGTTGTCAAAGGCCGGGGTGGGGTTGAGAAATTCCCTGGCAATGAGCTTTCCCTGGCCCGACAGGCCTCCCCATCCCTCCCGGCTTAAAAACCGGTAAAACATGGCCCGGATGAAGAAATGAAGTCTTTTTTCCGGATCAGCCGCCGCTTCCGGAGGGGGAACCGAGGGAAATCTTTGGAAGGCTTTGGAAAAAATGTCTTCCAGTACGGCCCGGTAAAGGCCTTCCTTGTCCCGGAAATGGTAGTTAACGGCGGCAATATTGGCGTTGGCCTCTTCTGCGATCTTCCGGACGGTGGCGGCCTTGAACCCTTCCCTGCCGAAGATGTCCCCGGCAATATCAATGAGTCTTTCCCGTGTGGGCAATGGTTTTATCATAGATTCCCGTTTGCAATGTTAGTTTCAAACATATGAATAAAACATTTGTTTGAAACAGTCAATTAAATTTTTACGGGTTTGACGGGTTTTAACAAAAACAGGAGCAGAAGTCCCAAAGCGCTGACACTCAGGATCAGCCGGAAGGGCAGGGTATAACTTCCGCTGATGTCAAAGAGATGACCGGTCAGGATGGGTCCCAGGGCGCCGCCGGCCGTGCCGAAAAAGACCACCAGGCCGAAAAGGGCGCCATGGGAGGCGGTTCCGAACAGCTCGGCCACGATGGGGGAGATCACGGTGAAAAACCCGCCGTGGGCCAGCCCGTAAATACAGGCAAAGACATAGAGCTTCCAGAGACTGTCTGCGGTTTGAAGCCAGAACAGTCCCGTCAAAAGGAGTAAAAGAGAGAGGATCATGGAGCGCTTGCCCCCGATGCGGTCAATGACCATGCCGGTGATGAAGCGGCCGGCCATGCTGACCCCGCCGATGGCGGACAGAACGCCCGCAGCCTTATGGGGAGAAATGCCGATGTCCCGGCCATGGGGAACGATATGCACCAGGATGCTCATGAGGCAGGAGACGATGGTCAGGTTAATGATACAGAGCAGCCATAGGGGAAAGGTCCGGCGAGCCTCGGAAAAGGAAAGGTTTCCGTCGGGCCGGAGGGCCGCCCTGCCGGCAGGATTCTGAAATCCGGGTTTGTCCGGTTCCTTTTTCAGGAACTGCGCAATGACCAAAAGGGAGAGAAGGGCCAGGATGCCGAGGCCGGCGCCTGCATTGCGCCATCCGAAACCGGATATCAAAAAACTGGCCAGGAGGGGAAAAATCAATTGCCCGGCGCCGGTACCCACTTTGGTGATGCCGGTCATGAACCCCCTTTTTTCCGGGAACCACCGGGCAATGGTGGTTAGGGCAATGACATCAATGGAGCTGAGGCCGATGCCGAATATCAGGCCGAAATACAGGTAGAGTTCCCAGATGGTGTCCATTCCCGACATCAGCATGCACCCGATTCCCAGGAAAAGGGCCGACACCGACATGATGATCCTGGGTCCGATCCTGTCGTTCAGGCGGCCGATATAAACGGCAACCAGCCCGGAAACGAAAAAGGCCACGGCGGATGATCCGGAGATGGCGGCTCTGGGCCATCCGAATTCGGCCATGAGGGGATTGAAAAAGACGCCGTAGGAAATATATACCCCGACTCCGATGGCCTGGACGCTGAAACAGGCGGCGACGATGACGCTTGAAATGCTGAGAGCCTTATTTCTAAGTGGATTCATGGTGTATGCCTTTTTCCGGTAATCGCCTGATCTCCCAAAAACAATGGGTGATGGTATCCTAGGCCGGACCGGTTCGTCAACGGGTAGATTTTTTTTAAAATTATGATTATAGTCTTCCATGAAGAAATGACGGATATGAAGAAAAACAGGAGTCCATATGACCGAATTTGCCAATGCCATGGAAGTGTTCAAGCTGCTCGATAAATCCAATTGCAGAAAATGTAATGAACAGACCTGTCTTGCCTTTGCATCCCGGGTATTTCTGGGGGAAAGATCCCTGAACGAATGCCCGGCCCTATCCCTGGAGATCCTGGAACAATACCGGGGCAGGCAAAAGAAAAAACAAAGCAGCCAGGAATACCGGGAAAGCTTTCTGGCTGAAGAAAAGGAAAAGATAAAGGCCATTGACCTGGAAGAGGCTGCAAAACGATCCGGCGGCGTTTTTTCCGGCGGCCGCCTGACCTTGAGGATTTTCGGCAAACCCTTTTCCCTTGACCGGAATGGGGATATGTATGCCGATATCCATATCAACCCATGGATCGCTGCCCCGGTCCTGGGATATGTGCTGCGCTGCCAGGGCGTGCCCCTGACGGGCCAATGGGTCCCCATGCGGGAACTCAAGGGCGGCCGGGAGAAAAACGCCCTGTTTGTCCAGCGTTCGGAAAAATCCCTGAAAAAAATAGCCGATACCTATACCGGCCTGTTTGAAGATCTCATTGTCCTGTTTAACGGGAAGGAAGTGGAAAACCACTATGAATCCGATATTTCCCTGGTGCTGTATCCCCTGCCCAGGCTGCCCTTGCTGATCTGCTACTGGAAGGCCGACGAAGCCATGGAATCGGACCTGCATTTGTTTTTCGATTCATCGGCGGATCTGAATGCGGATATTGATATTGTTTACGGAATAGCCGCGGGCATCATCGTCATGTTTGAAAAAATAGCCTTGAAGCACGGCTGAGATCAGGGCTTTTCCAATTCGGCTTTGACGGCCAGTCCTATTTTTTCAATGGTATAGGGTTTTTTAAGATATTGGCCGGCCCCCAGTTCCAGGGTCTGTTTGACCTGGAGGGTTCTGGAAAACCCGCTGGCAATGACGGCTTTCTGGCCGGGCCGGAAGGACAGGATCTGTTTATAGGTTTCATAGCCGTCCATGCCCGGTTCCATGATCATATCCAGAAGCAGGAGATCTGCCTTGTGTTCCTTAAGCCATGCCACAGCTTCTTCACCGCTTGCCGCGCAGGCGGTCTCATAACCGAGCCTCTGGAGCAGAATTTCTGCGATCTGCCGTTGCTCCCGGACATCATCAATAATGAGAATGGTTTGCCCTTTGCCCCGGATGCTCTCCAGGGAAAAGGCTTCCGGTTCAGGCAGGGGGAGGTCCCGGGTGGCGGGGAAATACAGGTCGAACCGGGTGCCTTTGCCCGGGGTGGAGTCAATATCGATATATCCCCCGTGGTCCTGGACCGTTCCCCAGACAACGGCCATGCCAAGGCCTGTGCCGCTTCTTCCCATGACCTTCTTGGTGAAAAAGGGCTCAAAGATCCGTTTCAGGTCTTCGGGTTCGATGCCGGAACCCTCGTCTTCCACGCTCAGAACCAGATAGTCTCCTTTTTCCACCTCGTCATAGCCTTTCAAGGAGCTGTCCAGGTGCTGGTTCGAGGTGGAGATCCGGATGGTCCCGCCTCCGAGCTGAGCCTCGGCGGCATTGGAAACGAGATTCATCACGGTTTTCTGGAGGTGAATAAAGGAGCCCTTGACAAAGGGCACAGAAGCGTTGATATGGTTTTCAACCGTGACATTGGGATGAAAGGAAAGGATTTTGTGGTATTCCGGGCTCTGGAGAAAATTGGACACCAGCTCGTTGAAATCGATGATATCCTTGGTGATCACTCCTCTTCTGGAAAGGGTTAACAGATCCTGGACAATACCGGCAGCCTTGAGCCCTGAAGATTGGATGATCTCCAGGGATTTTCTCAAGGGGTCGTCCGGGTCGAGATCCATGGCCAGAAGTTCCGGATAGGTGACGATCCCGGACAGGATATTGTTCAGGTCATGGGCCACCCCTCCGGCCAGTAGCCCAAGGGCTTCCATTTTTTGAGACCGGCCCAAGCGCTCTTCCAGTTCTTTTTTCTCTTTTTCCAGGGCCTTTTGTTCGGAAATATCCCTCAGGATGCCAACCACTCTTTCGGGTTCTCCCGTTTTGTTTCTGATGAGTTCGGCATTGATGGAACAGCAGGAAATCCTCCCGTCTTTGTCGATAAAATGGATCTCATGATTTTTGACGGCTCTGTTTGCGATCAAAAGGGTAATGGCTTCTTCCCTTTGTTTTAAGTCTTTGTAAATTTTAAACAGGGATTTCCCTTTGATTTCGTCCCGGGTGTAGAGGGATATTTTTTCCAGGGAGGGGCTGACCTCCAGTACCTTGGCCTCCATATCGGTTTCAAAATAAACATCCGGGATATTCTCAAATATCCGGCGGTATTTGGTTTCAGATTCGGCAACGGCCTGAATGGATTTTTGAAGTCCGCTGAACAGGGTGGTCAGGGATAGAGTGGACACCACATTTAAGAGCATGAAATTCAGGCAGATGATCACCCATTTTTCAACCGGGTTTTCCAGGGCCAGGAACCAGGGTTTGAAATTAAGGGGCAAAAGAAAATCGGTCTGGCGGGAATGAATCAGGATGCCGATCCCGATGAGGGTTAAGAGGTTGAGGAAAATGGCCTGGAAGGCCTGCCTCTGACCCATGAGGACCCCGGTAATGATGGGGAAAAAAAAGAGCCAGACCGGTCCTGCGCCAAAAGGCCCCAGGGTGGTCAACAGAACCATGCCCAGGATATAACTGATCAGGGGAATCCCGACCGCCCTGAATTTAAAGGGAAGGTCCTTTCTGAAAAACAGGAAGAGGACAAATATATACATGAGGGTATCCACAACCGCGATGACCCAGAGCTTTTCTCTAAGGGAAAGAATGAAACTCGGGATATAGGTGAAAAACCCGAGGATGACGGTCACCAGAAGAAGGTTCAACAGGACCTTTTCCTGCCAGAAGGCGAGCCCGTCTTTCAGGGTGAGATGCAAAGGTATCGTCAGTTGTTTCAATACGTCGGATAATTTTTTCATGTCGTGCGCTGTGCCGGGTTGATGGAGCAAAATGATCGAACAGGCTGCATTTTTGCCTTATACCATGGGCAAATCCGGATTGCCAAGGATTTATGCGGGAAAACTTGACTTTTTTACCTTAACTGATATGAGTTTTTACACGGAAGGACGTTTACAACAGGAGCCGGAGCGGAAACAAAATGTTATTTTCAGATATCCAGGGGGAATACGATATGGTGGTGGCCGGCGGCGGGATTACCGGCGCCGGGGTCTTTCACGGGGCCGTCAAAAGGGGATTCAAGGTGCTTCTGGCCGAGGCCCGGGATTTTGCCTGGGGCACCTCCAGCCGGTCGTCCAAGATGGTCCACGGCGGCCTCCGGTATCTGAAACAGGGACGGCTCCTCCTTACCCGGGCTGCAGTGCAGGAACGGGAATTTCTTCTGAGACAATACCCCGGCCTTGTTACCCCCATGGGCTTCATCATGCCCCTGTT
Source organism: Desulfobacula sp. (assembly GCA_023701135.1). GTDB lineage: Bacteria > Desulfobacterota > Desulfobacteria > Desulfobacterales > Desulfobacteraceae > Desulfobacula. The sequence goes on from JAMPXP010000008.1 coordinate 38,639, forward strand.
TCGCCATTACGGTCCCTCCCGGGCGGCTATGGCGGCCGGGTTGTCCATTTACAGCCTTCTGGCCGGGGAAAGGCAGCACCGGTATTTTACCCAAAAGGAGGCCCTGGACATGATCCCCGGTCTCAGGAAGGAAAACCTGCTGTCTGCCGTGGGATTCAAGGATGCCCAGGTGGACGATGCAAGGCTGGTGTTAAGGCTCATCTATGATGCCTGCCAAAATGGGGGAGACGCCGTTAATTATGCCCGGGTGACCGGGGTGGAAAGGGATGCAAGGGGCCGGGTGGCCGCGGTTCTGATCCGGGATGAGGACAGCGGGGCAGCGCTTGAAATCAAAACCCCGGTCCTGATCAATGCCGGCGGCGCCCTGGCGGAAACCCTGCACCCGTCGCCCATGAAGGGATTCCATATCCGGCCCTTGCGGGGCAGCCATCTTTTTTTCCCTTCGAACCCTCTTTCCCTGGACCGGGTCATCAGCTTTATGCATCCCCAAGACCAGCGGCCGGTTTTTCTCTTTCCCTGGGAAGGGGTGCTGGTCCTGGGCACCACCGATGTGGACCATGGTGGGGATGTGAATGCGGAACCCCGGATATCCAAGGAGGAGGCCCATTACCTCATGGAAGGCATGAATCATGTCCTGCCGGGGCTGAATCTCAACCTCTCCCACTGCATTTCCTCCATGGCCGGGATCAGGCCCGTATTGAGCCGGGGAAAGAGCCTGGCCGCGTCCAAGGAATCCAGGGAACATGTGGTCTGGCAGGATAAAGGGCTGGTCACGGTCACCGGCGGCAAGCTGACCACCTTCCGGCTCCTGGCCCATGATGCCCTGAAGGCGGCAAAACCCTTTCTGCCCGTGAGAACGCCCGGCTCGGCCATCCCTGAAGATCGTCCTCCCCTGAACCGGATTTCTTCCCTCAAGGTTCCGGGCAGGACCGTGGAGAGAATCCTGGGCCGCTACGGCCCCAAGGCCGGTTCCATGATCCTGGATCAGGAGGAAAGCCTTTTGGCGCCTGTGGAAAACACACCGGACATCTGGGCTGAAATCCGCCATGCCGCCCAACACGAAGACATCCATCACCTGCCGGATCTCATGCTCCGCCGGGTCAGGATCGGCCTTCTGCTGCCGAACGGCGGGGTTGCCCTCCTGGACCGGGTTGAAAGCCTTTGCAGTCCCTTTCTGTCCTGGGACAAGGCCCGGTGGGAAAAAGAAAAAAAAGACTATGCCAATCTCTGGCAGGCCTGCTATTCTCCGCCTGAACCCCTTAAGGAGCCCTGAATGTGAAAGACGACACCCTGCTGGCCATTGACTGCGGCACCCAGAGCCTGAGAGGCATCCTGTTTTCACGGGCCGGGGACATGATTGCCTGCGCCAAAAAGGAATATGAGCCCTATGTGTCCTCCCTTCCCGGCCGGGCCGAGCAGGACCCGGAACTCTATTGGAACAGCCTTATTGCCGCCTGTAAAACCCTTGAAGCAGAAGCGCCCCAGGCCTTTGCCGCCGTGGCCGGGGTGGGGGTGACCACCCAGCGGGCCAGCATGATCAATGTGGATGAAGCGGGAATGCCGCTGCGGCCCTGCCTCCTGTGGCTGGACCAGAGGCGGGCCAAACCCTTCTGGGGCCAGGGATTCCCCCTGGGAATGGCCTTGAAGCTATCGGGCCTGAAAGCCAAGATCGACGATATCCAGACCCAGGGCAAATGCAATTGGATTATGCAGAACCAGCCCGAGATCTGGAAAAAAACCCATAAATACCTCCAGGTGTCCGGATTTTTAAACCATCGGCTCACCGGCGAATTCAAGGATTCCACGGCCTCCCAGATCGGCCATATCCCGTTCCATTATAAAAACCAGGAATGGGCCTCTCCGTGGCATTTATCGCGAATGCTCTTTCCCGTTGAACGGGATAAGCTGCCATTCCTCATCAAACCGGGGGAGATCCTGGGCCGGGTGACGGAAAAGGCTTTCCGGCGCTGTGGTATCAGAGCGGGAACGCCGGTGGTGGCCTGCGGGTCCGACAAGGGATGCGAAACCCTGGGGGCCGGGGTGGTATCCCCGAAAACCGCCAGCCTGAGTTTCGGCACCACGGCCACGGTCCAGACCGTGTGCAGCACTTACCTGGAAGTCATTCCCTATATGCCGCCATACCCTTCGCCCGTGCCCGGATTTTACAACCCCGAGGTCGAGATTTTCCGGGGCTTCTGGATGATCTCCTGGTTTAAAAAGGAATTTGCCCAGAAAGAAGTGGAAGAGGCCCAAAAAATCGGTATTCCGGCCGAGGAAGTCCTGAACCGCTGTCTTGAAAGGACATCACCGGGGGCCATGGGCCTTGTGGTGCAACCCTATTGGGGGGCGGGGCTGGGTCTGCCCCATGCCAAGGGCGCCATGATCGGGTTCGGCGACATCCACACCAAGGACCATATCTACCGGGCCGTGATTGAGGGGCTGGGCTTTGGCCTCTATGAAGGCCTTGAAAAAATAGAGAAAAAAACACGGGTTAAGATTGAAAAGGCCGCCGTATCCGGGGGTGCTTCCCAGAGCGATGAAATCTGCCGCATCATGGCCGACATCATCAACCTTCCCATGGTCAAGGGCCAAACCCATGAAACCTCGGGTCTGGGGGCCGCCATCCTTACAGCCAAGGGCCTGGGCTGGTACCAGAGCCTTGAAGAGGCCGTGGGCTGTATGGTCCATGTGGGAAAAATCTTTGAGCCGGACCCGGCCGCCGCCGAAATCTACAGAGCCCTTTATTCAAGGGTCTATTCAAAACTCTACAAGGCCCTGAAACCCTTGTATTCAGAAATCAGGAATATTACAGGATACCCGGAATGACGACACACGACAAAGATCCATGGTCCCCCCCCTGGGTGGAAAAAGCACCTGAACCCGGAACCTTCAGGTCCATCTTCAAATGGGGGGCAAAGGACCGGTTCAAACATCCTAACCCCGGCTTTTTAAGGGTTATCGCCCATGAACTGGGGCTTTTGGAAAAGGATTTCAAAGCTCCTGCCCGCCTGGGCGACCACATCATTGAAAACCGGGCTGACTTCCGCCTTTCATCTGAAGATGCGGCGGCCTTTTCCTCCATTGTGGGGCCGGACAACTGTTTTTCCGATACCTATGCAAGGCTGGCTGCGGCCACGGGCAAATCCATGGAAGACATCCTGAACCTGAGGGCCGGGCGAATCGAAAACATCCCGGATCTGGTCCTTCACCCGAGAAACCGGGGCGAGATTGAAGCCATTTTCCGGCTCTGCCATGATAAGCGGATCCCCCTTCATGTGACGGGTGGGGGCAGCTCCGTCACCCAGGGTCTTGCCTGCCCCAGGGGCGGGGTCAGCCTGGTTATGACCACCCATATGAACCGGGTTCTTGAATTCAATGAAACCAACCAGACCATTACCGTGGAACCGGGGCTCATGGGCCCGGCCTACGAGGACCTGCTGAACCGGGCCCCGGAGGTTTTCAGGGCAGAGCGGCGCTACACCGGGGGCCATTTTCCCCAGAGCTTTGAATTTTCCTCCGTGGGCGGCTGGGTGGTCACCCTGGGCTCGGGCCAGGCCTCTTCCCATTACGGGGACGCCGGGGACCTGGTCCAGGCCCAGGATTATGTCACCCCCACGGGTTCCTTTAAAACCCTGGATTTTCCCGCCACGGCCACGGGCCCCAAGGTCAACGATATCATGAAGGGATCCGAAGGCTGTTTCGGCGTTCTCACGGCCCTGACCCTGAAGATATTCCCCTATTTCCCCGAAGCGGTGAGGCCCTTTGCCTTCATGTTCCGGAACTTTGCGGAGGCGGTCACGGCGGCCCGACGGATCAGCCAGGCCGGGTCCGGCCTGCCCGCCGTCCTCAGGATCTCGGATCCCGAGGAAACCGATATTGCCATGAAAATGTACGGCCTGGAAGGGACCCTGCCGGACCGGTTCATGCGGTTAAGGGGTCTCGAGCCCGGTTCCCGGTGTATTGTCATGGGCCGGACCGAAGGCGAGCCCTCGTTTTCAAAAAACCTGTTCAGGCGGGTCAAAAAGATCGGGAAAGAAAACAAGGGCCTTTATCTCACCGGATATCCCATGAAAAAATGGCAGGCGGGCCGGTTTTCAGATCCCTATATGCGGGATGCCCTGAATGATTTCGGAGTCCTCATCGACACCCTGGAAGCCGGCGTGACCTGGGACCATGTGGAAGAGCTGTACCAGGGCGTCAGAGCCCATGTCAAGCAGACCCCCGGCGTCATCCTCATGAGCCACGCCTCCCATTTTTACCCCCAGGGTACCAACCTCTATTTTATTTTCATCACCAAAATGATGGGCCTTGACCAATTCAAGGCCTTCCAGACCGGGGTCATCCAAAAGATCATGGAACACCACGGCTCCCTCAGCCACCACCACGGCGTGGGCCGGATGCTGGCCCCCTTCATGGAAGCCCACCTCGGCAAAAAACAGATGGATGTGCTCCGGGCCCTGAAAAAAGAATTCGACCCCCACGGCATCATGAATCCGGGTGCCCTGGGGCTTTAAACAGTTTTTTTTTACGACTAAGCTATCCGGTTTACTATTGGGGACGGCGGAATTGATGCTGGGGAATCATTTTCTAGGATGTTTTTCCTGTTTTTTTTCTCAATGCAATCATCTTCAGAGGGAAATAGGCTCGGTTGAAAAATATACTGGCGCCTTTGTTTGGTTGCCTTGGCTGGCTCAAGAGTGCAGTAGATTTTTTCAAGTTGATAATTCGACTGATTGCTTTTAAGTTTGCAAAGGATCTCTCTTATTTCTTCGACACTATACCCGTCGAGAAACCTTATGATGGACGCAGAAAGATATTCTCGATCAAGTTCGAATGTTAACCATTTTCTATTCAAGGCTTCAGCAGTGAATCCAGTAGTATTTGAACCTCCAAATATATCCAAAATGATATCTTTTTCATCGGTCAACATTTTTATAAAGAATGCTGGAAGTTCTGTTGGAAACCGAGCCGGGTGGCGTTGAAGCCCTAATTCTTTACATAACCTTAAGTAACTTGAATTGCTGTCTGTGTTTGGAATAGTTAAAAGGTTGGCCGGAATTGCTCCCCCGTTATTTTTTCCAAATCCTGCACTTATGTCATGGCCTGACGGGCGTTTTTTGGGTTTGTAGAAACTATCGGGATCTTCAATCAGCTTTTTCATTCTATCCGAATAGGGTACCAATACTTTACGAACGTCAGCTTTAGGAAATGCGGTTTTGCTAAACCACCATACGGTATTTACTGAGTCCTTTGCCCTTATTTTTCTTTTGTTTACCCATTCAATGGGTGATGGCAATTTTGCCGGGTTAAACCAATAAAAATCCTCGGAAAGATGAAATCCTATTTCATCGCAGAACATCAGCAGAACTCTAAAGTTATACAAAGACCGGGATGGTATGCCGGACTTGTATGCGCCCCCCAAATCGAGAACGAGACTCCCGGTTTCCTTTAAGACTCTGAAAACCGCTTTTCCAAAAGGCTTTATCCATTCAACATATTCGGTCTCCACTACATTGCCATAAGTTTTTTGTCTGCGAAGGGCAAACGGCGGGGAAGTCATTACAAGATCTACGCTATTGTCAGGCAATTCAGATAGAAGTTCTAACGAATCACCACAATAGGCCTTACCTTTTTTAGTGTAATACAGGGGCTCACTTCTCATAATTAGTATTCCTTTAGGTCGTGGACCCAACTGTCAACAATCTGCCATAGGACACTTGCTGCGAAATAAACTTCTGGATCTGTTTTACATATTACTTCGATGTCGGCTTGGTTGATATTATCTTTTCCATATCCGACAATATAGCTTATCCACCTTCGTAAGTTGTCATCGGCTCCGGAAATTATATCCGACGGATCGAATTCAGCAGATCGGGCAAGAGCCCATGATATTCCATCTCGTTTGGCCGGCTCGGAATTCTTCAATAGTTTAACCAAGTGGTGAACCTGAGGATCAGCAATTCGTAGGAGTGCTCTTGCTGCTTCTACCTTGATTTCCAGGGTGCTTAAATTGAAGGTATTAACAAGAGCGGTTGCTGAATTGGTTGAAACAAACTGCCCTAACGCCCAAGCTGCCCCAGCCCGAAGTTCATCATCACGATGGCTGTCCTTTAATACCTCAATCAGTAAATTTTCGCTGCGCTTCTTGGGTATTTCAGACACCACAATAACAGTTTCAAGTTGTGTTTCAAGAGGAACGGCCATGATCGGGCTACGGAGTTTGTTCTCGATAAACACCCAGCCGTAAGGATCATCATATGCGGCAAGTGCCGCCGCTGCTTCGAGCTGCACATATATATCTTCATCATTATCGTTCATCCTGGATTCGAGAACAGATTTAGCCTTGGTGTACCCACGATAACGCAAAGCTTTTGCAGCCGCATATCTTTCACTCAGATTGACACTTGTAAGTTTGTCAATAAAATAATCTTCATCAACAGATGGGGGGCATTTAAGAATTGTTTTGACAGGGACAACAGATGCTACAATTTGATTCATCTCGATGATATTGCCTATGGTAATCTGCGGCAATAAGTTTATTTCCCCTTTTTTTCGAATCAATTGGATCGTCTGGTTTCGTGCCTTCGGGATAGGGATAAGGCTAATCTTTTTGGGTTCAACAGAAAGGACCTCTGATCGCTGTTTGGCTGCTGCAGTTGTCCATATTACTCTTATTTCGGAACCTTCTTCGGCTCCTTTCGGCTTAGTTATAGAAACCTGCTGATTACCAAAGGCAGTACGCATATCATTGACTTTGGTGAAATGGACAGGGGACGTTTGTTCTAAATCTATGGGAGAATCATTTTTTTGTTCGAATACAACGATTGAAACAAAATCATCATCCTTCATGCCTGCATCCCAGGCTCGTTTGGGGTCATTTAGTGAATGTGACATTGAGATCTCAGGCTTGGTTTTGCCACGTGACTCAAAGCGCAGACCAGTGTTCAAACATAGAATATCTGGAACCCGGACTCGCTTGATTTTTATTTTTTTCCAAATTTTAAATCCAGTTGAGCCGCGCTCAAGCTCAATGGGGTTAAAACCCATTTCTCTAAGGCGTTTCATGGTGGCATTCGTTCCTGCTGCACCAACAGCGAGTTTTTTAAGAAAACTGTCATCACTCTTGAAATTATTTGCCACCTTGTTACTCCCTTTCCCTTATAAAACTATTTGAAGCATTGTTTCTTTTATTACCCTGTATTGGATTCAGCGACCATCGGAAACTAAGAGAGGAACTATGGGGTCGCCTCATGAAAGCTGTATTTCATTTTGAAAATTTTTTCTTAATTTTTTCAAAAACTTCTTCACCCGGAATGAGTTTTGCGTTTCCGTTATAGACGTCTTGACATCGGCGTTCGGCTTCCTGCACCCATGCCTGATCGATATCATTTTGAGCCGGCAGGTTTGTGCTGATGAGCAGCTTGTCTATTAGAATCAAACGGTCATTTATCGGGAGATTAAGGGCTTGTTCATATATTTTTTCAGCAGATTCCATCATAATTTTACCTCTTACTGTTAACTATATGGATTGATTAATTTTAAATCAATATGGTTGTATTTTCGCCAAAAATTGTAATCGGCTGATGCCCGTGGGTTTAAGAAATTCTTCCAGGAGGATTTCGCCCGGGGTTATGGGTTTGAGTCTGTTCATATTCTTTTAATACCGCAGGGCGTGATGAAGGTCAATCCTGATTTCGGTTGCAATGAAATATTGACAAGGCTGAAATTCCTGAACATAATACCCTTGTTTTATTCTTCACAGGTCAGACTTCTGTAAATTACGACCGGTCACGGTTGGATACCATAAGGGGGTGCAATGGCTAACTATCGGCGTCGAAATTTGGGGATATTCCTGGGGCTTGCTTTATTGTTTTGGGGCTGCGGCGATAAGATCGAGCCCGGCACCACCGGGCCGGGTCCGGCAGCTTCCGTAAAGGCGGGGACGGCCGTGGCTGAAATCAGCAGCCAGCCCTTTGTCTATGAAGCCGTGGGAACCATCACGGCCCAGGCCGTCAGCACCCTGTCCGGCAAGATCATGGGGACTGTCCGGGCCGTGAATGTCCGGGAGGGGGACCGCGTCAAACAGGGCGATGTCCTGGTGGTTCTGGACAAACGCCAGGTGGAAGCCGGGCTTCGCCAGAGCGAGGCCGGTCTGTCCGAGGCGGCCAAGGCGGTCAGTGCGGCTGCCTCGGCCCGGAATGCGGCCGAAGCCGGGGCGAAACTGGCCGAGGCCACCTACAAGCGCTATCAGAAACTCTTAAAGGAAGAATCCGCCACCCAGCAGGAATTTGAGGAGGTGGAGGCCCGGCACCGCCAGGCCCAGGCTGCCCTGGCCCAGGCCGAGGCCATGCTGTCGGCGGCAAGATCGCGGGTTCAGCAGGCCGAGGCAGGCGTTTCTTCGGCCGGTATTTCCGAAAAGGACGCCACGATCCTGGCCCCCTATGACGGCATCGTCACTGCCAAAATGATCAATGCAGGCGACCTGGCCTCGCCTGGAACGCCCTTGCTGACCCTGGAGAAAACCGGGGGCTTCCAGGCGGAACTGGTCATCCCGGAACACCATATAGAAGCCGTGCGGACCGGTCAGACCATGGAGATCCGCATCCCGGCCCAGACCGGGTCTTCTCCCATCATGGGAACGGTGGAAACCATTTCGCCCATGGCCGACTCCCGGAGCCGGTCCTTTACGGTCAAGGTCATTCTCCCGGAAACCCCGCTGCTCCGTTCGGGCATGTTTGCCAGGGTCAATATCCCCGTGGGCGAGGGCGGTATGCTCCTGATCCCGGAATCGGCCGTGGTGGCCCAGGGCCAGCTCACGGGGTTTTTTCTGGTGGATGAAGGGGCCGTGGCCCGGTTCAGGCTGGTGCGGACCGGACGGACCTTCGGGGATAAGATTGAAATCATTTCCGGCATGAAACCCGGCGCCCGGTATGTGGTATCTCCCCCGGCCGGGTTAAAGAACGGCTCCAAGGTCGAGGATGCATCATGAGCGCCCATTCAGGACCGGCCGGGAAAATTGCCCGTTTTTTCATCGATTCCAAGCTGACACCCCTCATCATCATCGCCTCCATCCTGCTGGGCATGGCCGCCGTCATTGCCCTGCCCAGAGAGGAAGAGCCCCAGATCATTGTTCCCATGATTGATGTCTTTGTCCAGATGCCCGGAGCCTCGGCCAAGGAAGTGGAGCAGCGGGTGACCAAACCCATGGAAAAACTGCTCTGGGAGATCCCCGGGGTCGAATATATCTATTCCACTTCCATGCCGGGCATGTCCATGGCCGTGGTCCGGTTCCTGGTGGGCCAGGATGAAGAAGCCTCCATTGTCAAGCTTCAATCCAAGCTGACCTCCAATTACGACCGGATTCCCTCGGGTGTGAGCCCGCCTCTCATCCGTCCCCGGTATATCGACGATGTCCCCATCCTGGCCCTGACCTTCTGGAGCGAAGAGGTGGACCACTACCTGCTCCGGCGGCTGGTGGCGGAAGTGGAGGACAGCGTCAAACAGGAGCCCAATGTGTCCATCACCACCCTCATCGGCGGTGAACAGCGGCAGGTGAACGTGCGTCTGGACCCTTCCCGCCTGGCGGCCTACGGCCTGGACATGGAGCAGGTGGCAGGCCAGGTGGCCGCCGCCAACCATGCTTCGGACTCGGGCGGGTTTCCGTCTGCCAAGGGTCAGGTGGTGGTTCACACGGGCGGCTTTTTAAAGGACGCCGAAGATGTGGGCCGGGTGGTCATCCATGTGTACCAGGGCCGCCCCGTGTATCTGAGGGATGTGGCCGCCATTGACGACGGGCCTTCAGACCCCGGCCAGTATGTGTTTTTCGGAACCGGTCCGGCGGCGGCTGAAAAAGAAATCCCCCGGGTGGAAGCGTCCAAGGGCGTGTTCCCGGCGGTGACCCTCACCGTGGCCAAGCGCAAGGGCACCAATGCCATTTCTGTGGCTGAAAAGGTCCTGGAACGGGTGGAGGACGCCAGGGGCCGGATCATCCCGGACAATGTCCACATGACAGTCACCCGCCATTACGGGGAAACCTCCAAGGAAAAATCCGACGAACTTCTGCTCCACATGCTCATCGCCGTGGTGTCCGTGACCATCCTCATCTGGTTCACCTTGGGCCACCGGGAATCCGGGGTGGTGGCCTTTGCCATCCCCGTCACCCTGGCACTGACCCTGACCACATTTTACCTCTACGGTTACACCCTGAACCGCATCACCCTCTTTGCCCTTATTTTTTCCATCGGTATCCTGGTGGACGACGCCATTGTGGTGGTGGAAAACATCGTCCGCCATTACCGGCTGCCGGAAAACCAGGACCGTTCCAAATTCGACGTGGCCATCGAGGCTGTGGATGAAGTGGGCAATCCAACCATCCTCGCCACCTTTACCGTCATTGCCGCCATCCTGCCCATGGCCTTTGTGGGCGGGCTCATGGGACCCTATATGCGGCCCATCCCGGTGGGGGCTTCGGCGGCCATGTTCTTTTCCCTGCTGGTGGCCTTTATCGTGACGCCCTGGGCCTCGGTCCGGATGATCAAGGCTGAAGGTCAGGCCGGTTCCCATGACCATACCGATGACTGGTCCACCCGGCTCTACCGCAGGGTCATGGACAAGCTCCTGCACCAACCCTTCTGGCAGCGGGGCTTTCTTTTCGGCGTGGCCGGGCTCTTGATCCTGGCCTGCGCCATGGTGGGATTCGGCCTGGTCCGGGTCAAAATGCTGCCCTTTGACAACAAGAGCGAATTCCAGGTCATCCTGGATATGCCGGAAACCGCCACCCTGGAGGACACGTCCGCCGTGGCCCTGGAAATGGGGGAATACCTCAAAACCGTCAACGAGGTGGTGGATTACCAGATCCATACCGGCACGGCCGGGCCCTTTAATTTCAACGGCCTGGTCCGGCATTATGATTTGAGAAACCAGCCCCACATGGCCGATATCCAGGTCAATCTGGCCGGCAAGGGCCAGCGGAAACACCAGAGCCACGATATTGCCAAACGGGTGAGGGACCCTTTGAAGGCCATTGCCGACCGCCATGGGGCGCGGGTGAAAATTGCCGAGGTTCCGCCCGGACCACCGGTATTGTCCACCCTGGTGGCCGAAGTCTACGGCCCGGATTATGAGCGGCAGAAAGAGCTGGCCCTCAAGATCCGGGATATTTTCGAAGGCACCGAAGGCGTGGTGGACGTGGACTGGTATATGGAAGAAGACCAGGTCCGGTTCCAACTGGATATTGACCAGGAAAAGGCGGCCCTCCACGGCATCAGCACGGGCAGGATCGCCCGGACCCTGAAAACCGTCCTGGAAGGCGCGACGCCCGGACTTCTGCACCAGCCCCTGGAAAAAGAGGACCTTCCCATTGTCCTCCGGCCGGCCCTGGCCGACCGGGCCGGGGTGGACCGGCTGGGGGCCGTGCAATTGCCCGGCGCCGACGGGAGTCTTGTGGCCCTGTCCTCCCTGCTCCATATCCAGGAGACGGAACCCGACCGGAGCATTTATCATAAAAATCTCATGCCCGTGATCTATGTCACGGCCGATATGGCCGGGGACAATGAAAGCCCGGTCTATGCCATTCTGGAGATGAGAAAGAAAATCGACGGGATCAAAACCCCGGAAGGGTATCGCATAGTCCAGCACACGGCGGCCCTGCCCGGCTCGGACCGTCAGTTGTCCATGAAATGGGACGGGGAATGGCATATCACCTATGAGGTCTTCCGGGATCTGGGCTTTGCCTTCGGCGTGGTCCTGGTCCTGATCTTCGTCCTGGTGGTGGGCTGGTTCCAGTCCTTTTCCACCCCCTTTGTCATCATGGTGGCCATCCCCTTTTCCCTCATCGGCATTCTTCCGGCTCACTGGGCCATGAACGCCTTTTTCACGGCCACCTCCATGATCGGCTTCATTGCCGGGGCCGGGATTGTGGTGCGAAATTCCATCATCCTGGTGGATTTCATTGAGCTGAGACTCGGTCAGGGCATGCCCCTGGACCAGGCCGTTATCGATGCCGGGGCCGTCCGGTTCCGGCCCATGATGCTGACGGCCGCCGCCGTGGTGGTGGGCGCTTCCGTCATCCTGTTTGACCCGATTTTCCAGGGCCTTGCCATCTCCCTCATGGCCGGGGAAGTGGCTTCCCTGCTCTTTTCCCGCATGGCGGTGCCGGTTCTGTATTTTATGGACAAACGCTGGGAATCCGTTCATATCAAAGTCAAGGAGTAACCCATGAAACCCGTTAATGCATTGACCCATATCGCGCTTGCTCTTTCTGTCCTGGCCTGCCTGTTCCTCATCCCGGCTCAAAGCCCGGCGGCGGACCTCACCCTTTCTGAAGCCGTTGAAAAGGCCCTTGCCAACAACCCCATGCTCCAGGCCGCCGGGTTCCGGGTGGCCTCGGCAGAAGAAAAAACCACCCAGGCCGGGTCCGGTTCCCTGCCCCAGGTCCATCTCAACGGCGGGTACAGCCGGACCACCAATCCCATGTGGGCCTTCGGCACCAAACTGAACCAGGAAGCCATCACCCAGCCGGATTTTGACCCGGCTCGGCTCAACCACCCGGACGATATCGGAAATTATCATTCTTCCCTGTCCGTGGTCTGGCCCGTATATGACCAGGGCCGGACCTGGTACGGCCTCCAGCAGGCCCGCCTGAACCGGGATGCGGCCGGGCTCTATGCAGAGCGGGCCCGGCAGGAGGTCATTAACGGAACCATCAGCGCCTATATCGGGGCTGTGCTGGCCAGGGAAAATGAGATTGTCATCCGCCAGGTCACGGACACGGCCCGGTCCCATTTAAACCTCATCCAATCCCGGTATGACGGCGGCTTTGTGGCCAAAAGCGATCTTCTCCGGGCCCAGGTCCATATCGCCGACCTGGAACAGCAACTGGCCGAAGCCAAAAGCGGGGCTGATATCGCCAGATGCCGCCTCGCCGTTGCCATGGGCGTCGAAGAAAATCTCACCCTGACCCTGACCTCGCCCCTGGAACAGGGAGAACCCATCCAGGGCGATCTGGATGCCTGGATCAACAGGGCCCTGGCTGACCGCCCGGATCTGAAATCCCTTTCGCTTCAAAAGGATATGGCCAAAAAAGAAGTGGATAAAGCCAAGGCGGCCCGTCTGCCTTCCGTCAACCTGACGGGCAATTATGAAATCAATTCCGAAGAACTGGACGACCACGGCAACAGCTATACCGTCGGAGCCGCCCTTTCCCTCCCCCTCTATACGGGCGGCCGGGTGTCCGCCGCCATCCGGGAAGCCGAGAGCAATCTGAAACAGGCCGATGCCATGCTGAGAAGCCTGAACCAGCAGATCTGCGGCGAAACCCGCCAGGCCTTTTTCAATGCCCAGAGCGCCTGGGAACGGATACCGGTTTCAAAGGCTGCCGTGGGTCAGGCCGAGGAATCCCTGCGCATCGTCAAAAACCGGTATGACAGCGGCCTCTTCACCATTACCGACCTCCTGGACGCAGAAGCCGCGGTCCAGCAGAGCCGAATGAACCATTTAAAATCCCTGCACGATTACCAGGCCGCCGCCGCAAGGCTTGTCCTGGCGGCAGGGAGTATGGATTGAGATGTGAAAGTAAATTTATCCCTCTATAATGACTACAACAAGCTGCCTTGGGTCATGGGCGACATGGACCATGAAAAGTTCTATATCGGCTGTCTTGCTGGGGCCTGAAATAAAGGTCATGCAATTGCTCAGGCCCGTTCATCTGGTCTTCTGTCCTGGGGCCTCATTTAAACCGATTTCCTCGATCACCATGGATTTGCCCTTGACCACCATGTTGATCCGGTTCTCTTTGGCCGCCTTAAGGCAATAGACCACGGCTTTCGTGGCATCCGTGGCAAAAAAGACCTGGCCTCCCCGGTCCTGGATTTTTTTTGGCAAGGGTTTCCAGGAGAAAATCCAGGTGGTTGATGGCGAATTCCCTTATTTCATGGTCTTTTTGCCTTAATCCGGGACCTTCTGGCAGATCCTGGTAGGTTTTTGCCGTGGCCGGGCCCAGCCGGGTTTGAAAATTCAAGAGCGCATGCTGCAGCCTCTTGTCGCCGATTGGCGTTGCAGCGGTCTATTTATAAAATTCCGTCTGAAGTTTCATATGCTCCTTTGCCGGCCTAAAAGCTCGGCAATGTGCATAGTTTTGACGGCAGCATTTTTCCAATGCCTTCATTTCCAAAAATTTAAGGCCTTTGACATGGGCCATCAGATGCCTTGACTGGCGGGCAACGCCCCAGGTGTCTTAACAGATGGCAGGAATGATGGTAGGTGACGCATCCGTTACCTTCAGAACATCCACAAGGCACTGGATGAACAGGGTTACACGGGTCAATGTCTTTCCTCTTTATTTTTTCCGGCATTCGGTTTTTCTGAACACCAGGTTCAAAAGCCCTTTCCTTGGTTTTAAAATATTGATACTGAATCCTGCTGCCGGAATTTTAGTGGATCTGGACCCCATATCAGTGGATCATTAGCATGATACCGGGAAATTTTCATTAACATTTACTTACAAAACAGGATTTGTTGATTGTGAAAGCATGTGATGTCATCGACTTGATCGGGAATACGCCATTAATAAGGCTTAAGAACGAAAATATTATTGCCAAGGCTGAATTTCTCAATCCCGGCGGCAGCATCAAGGACCGGATCACCCTTGCCATGATCGAAGCGGCGGAACGGGGCAGAGAGGCAATCATCCGGAAGATGGCCTGGAACCGGATTTAAACCTGTTTTTTGACAGCACTGCCGATAAAAATCTGCCCATATTTATACCCTGTCCACCGGCCTTGCCCAGATGTTCAAAAAACTGGCCAAAGCCCTTAGATAAGTCTGTTAAAAAAGGAAAACTGCCCGCTCAAGCAATGTGCTTTTGAAATTCAGAGGGGATATGATAAGTTCATGGATTTTTTATCTGGCATAAAAACAGGGAATAAGGTAGCATGAAATTATCGAATCTAAAAAATATGATATATTTAATACCCTCTTTCAATCGGGGAGAATGAAGCGAAACAATGAAAAAAATCCTCCTGGGATTGATTTTGTTCCTTTGTTTGTTCTTTGCTTCCGGTTCAGCCGGCCAGACCCTACTCACATTTACAACAGGAGATGATCAGCGCCTTGGCCGGGCAAAAGCAATGAATACCGTGCTGACGGAATGTTTCAAACGGATGGGAATAAAACTTGAAATTACGCCAATGCCTTCGGAACGGTCATTGATAAATGCCGACAACGGCATAGAAGATGGTAATTTTTTACGAACGGACAAACTTTCCTATGCGTTTCCAAACCTGCTCATAGTACCCGAAAGGATCGCCGTAAACCGTGTTGTCGCATTTTCAAAAAATGAAAACATTAAGATTAACGGTTGGAAGAGCCTTTTAAAATACCATGTGGCCTATGTGAATGGATGGAAAAATTGCGAACGCGAGATCGGAGACCATAAAGCCAAAACCGTTGTCAAAAATGAAGATCTGTTGTTCACCCTTCTTGAGAATAATCGTGCAGATGTCGGCATTTTTGAATTTGATACGGGCAAGGATTTGTTGAACAAATTGGGTTATACCAGCATTAAAGCCATTGAACCGCCTATTGTGACCAACGATTTATTCTTGTATGTTCATAAAAAACACGCGGGATTGATCCCTGAGATCGTAAAAACACTCCAATCAATGAAGCAGGACGGAACCTATCAGAATATCGTCAATCAATATCACCCTGGAAATTCTAAAAGCTGGGAAATAAAATAATGCATACAGGAGAGTTAAAAAAGAAAGGCATTTTCCAATGGGGAATTGCACAGAAATTCATACTATGGCTTTGCTTATTCAGCTCACTGCTCGCAATTATGATAACGGCCGTGCAATTGTATATCAGCTATAAAAGCGGGTTGGATTCAATTGTGAAAAGTATCCGCCAGGTTGAAAGAACTTACCTTGACGGCATTATAAAAAGCCTATGGATATCAGATACGGAACTTTTACAGACACAGATCGACGGAATGATGAAATTGCCTGATATGCAGTATGTCGGTGTGGTGCAGGACAAAAAGAGCATTGCAGAAGCAGGGATTATTAAAGACAAAAATGTCATCACTGAAGAATTCTCGTTACCCTATACCTATCAGGATAAAACCATTTCACTGGGAACGCTTCGGGTCGTTTACACACTGGAAAATATATACAGCCGCATGATCACAGATGCTTTTGTATTAATTCTTTCCCAAAGTATTGCCATATTGCTTATCTCATGTTTTATCTTTTTCATCTTTTACCGGTTGGTGGCCCGGCATCTTTATGAACTGGTGAACTATGCCAGATCCTTAAGTGTCGATACGCTGGAAACCCCTTTTACGCTGAAACGGGATCAAACCCGATGGGGGGAGGATGAGTTTGACGAGTTAACAAAATCCATCAACCTCATGCGGAGCAATCTCAAAGACTCTTATTCCCGCCTGGAGGGAGAAGTCCTTGAACGAAAACAGGCACAAAAAGCACTCCAGGAAAGCGAAACCCATCTGCGGACATTGATCAATGCCCTGCCTGACCTTGTCTGGCTGAAAGATTCCGACGGGGTTTACCTGTCCTGCAATGCCAAATTTGAACGTTTGTTTGGCGCCGGGGAAGCTCAGATCAAGGGCAAAACAGACTATGATTTCCTGGACAGATCACTGGCCGATTTTTTCAGGGAAAAGGACAGGCTTGCCATAGAAATAGGTGAGCCGAGCATGAACGAAGAAGAAATCACCTATGCCGATGACGGCCATACAGAGATTTTGGAAACCATCAAGAACCCGATGTATGACGAAAAAGGAAACCTCATCGGCGTATTGGGGGTCGGCCGGGATATCACCGCAAGAAAAAAGGCGGAAAAAGAAAAAATCAGACTCAAAACAGAACTGCAGCAGGCTCAGAAGATGGAGGCCGTTGGAAGGCTTGCAGGCGGTGTTGCCCATGATTTCAACAATATGCTGAGCATTATACTGGGGAATACCGATATTATTCTTGAAGATTTAAATGCGTCAGATCCGGTTATTAATAATTTGCGTGAAATTCATAAGGCCGCAGAACGATCGGCAGATCTGACCCGGCAGTTGCTGGCCTTTGCCAGAAAGCAGACCATCGCACCAAAGGTTCTAAATTTGAATACAGCGATTGAAGACATGGTCAAAATGCTTAAACGGCTTATTGGTGAGGATATCGACCTGATATGGAAACCATCGGACGCGTTATGGAAAATCAAAATAGACCCCTCACAGATTGATCAGGTGCTGGTCAATTTCTGTGTTAACTCCAGAGATGCGATTAAAAGTGTCGGCAAAGTCACCATTGAGACTGAAAATGTCAGTTTTGACATGGCTTACTGTCTTGAACACGATGGGTTCAAACCCGGTGATTATGTGATGATGGCGTTTAGTGATGACGGCGCCGGTATGGACAGGGATACCCTGGCAAACATTTTTGAACCTTTTTTTACGACAAAGGAAATGGGTCAGGGGACAGGCCTGGGTCTTGCCACTATTTATGGTATTGTCAAACAGAACAATGGATTTATAAATGTCTACAGTGAACCCGGCCAGGGGACAACATTTAAGGTTTATTTCCCCAGGCATGAGGCATCCTGTATGGAAACAAAGGCGGTTGAACCTGAGATCAAAAAAGGCAATGCGAAAATTCTGCTGGTGGAAGACGAAATCTCCATCCTGAAGACGACAGCAACGATGCTGGAACGATTGGGTTATAAAGTTTTATCAGCATCCACGCCCGGAGAGGCTATTCAAATGGCAGGCGATTTAGGCCCTGATGATCTTCATCTGCTGATAACCGATGTTGTCATGCCTGAGATGAACGGCAGGGACTTGGTCGAAAAGATATGCCGCTTGCACCCGGACATTAAATGTCTTTTCATGTCCGGGTATACGGCAAATGTGATTGCCCACCATGGTATATTGGATGAAGGGATTGAATTTATAAACAAGCCCTTTTCCAGGCAAGAGCTGGCTTCAAAAATATGGGAAGCGCTGCATTGATTATTCTCCACGGCAACCAGGGGGATGATGATTGGGCAGCCTGATACATGGAACCGCAGCAAGTCACTTATAATCTTTAATAATTTTCAAAACCAGCAATATCAGGGGAAAAAGGTGAAAGAACAGGTCAAAGATATCCATTGGCCTGTGCAGGGTCCCGTTTTTCAGCATCAGGATTTTTTCCACCACATGGGGCATGGGTTTTGCCGGTGCCAACAGCATCATAACCGTGAATATGATCAACACGGTGTATGGAATTTTATCAAGAAAATTTAACATGGGCTGACTTTATCATGGGGCGGATTAATTTTAAAGCAGTTATTGCGAGCCGGCCATGAATATCTCCTGGCATTTTCCTGCAAACACCGGCAATGGGTTTTCAGTCCAAGGCAAGGGCATATTATAAATGTGCTGGGAATCCCCAGGAAAAATATGGTAGGCTGTTTCAATTTTGCAGCCACCCGGCAGTGATGGCTGCCGGACGGTCAACCGGTACAACAGGAGCAAAAGATGAACCCAATATCCGATGGAATAAGGATACTTGAAGGATCCGCCGATGTCCTTGTGGTGGCCCCCCACAGCCCGATTATTAACGGCGCCCATGAAAACGATATCCGGACCGGGCTCATTGCAGAGCAGATCCATCAGCAGCTTGGCTGCACCGCCATTATCAACCATAGATTCTTTAAGCCCAAGGGCGAGATCAAAAAAAATGCCGGACACTATTTCCTTGATCTTTACCGGGTCGACCATGCCCGTGAAGTCCCCGGGTATATCGAGGCCATCCGGGATGTTGTCACCCGGGATAAAAAGACATTTGTGTTCTGGATCCACGGTATCTTCACCCATTTTGCCCTGGCCAGGGCAAAAGAACATATGGATCTGAATTTGTTTGACGGGCCGCCGGAAGCCCTCCATGCATTGATCGCCTTTGGCCAGGGCGGGGATCCCAAAACCGGGGATGACAAGGACAGCTTTACTGCAAGAAAACAGACGGCCAAAACCTTTCAAACTCGTCTGACCCGCCAGGGGATGACCACCCTCATCACCCATCCGGCCTGCAACAATTACCGGGGACGTGACGCCAAACGGTTCAACCAGTGGTTTCTCCTTCAGGGGTTTGGCTTTGACCGGGTGGAATCCATCCAAATGGAAATAAAAGAGGCCGGTTTCAGGGATTCGCGGCAGAACGCCATGAAGACGGCGGCCATCATCGCCCGGGCCATCAAAAACCTGACCCTTGAATTTTTGTAAATGGTTTGCCGTGTCAAGCATAAAAATCTGATCCCGGAGCAGGTCTGGCACGGTCCGGCCCATTGGCGGGCCATGCTCGTTTATGCCGATCAGATCATATTGGATTATGCCAAAGATAATTTTAAAGAAAGGGATCTTTTTTTGCTCCTGGCCGGGATCAGTCTCCACGATATGGGCGTTCACTGCCTTTTATTGCCCAGAGCCTTGAAGCCCTGACCGTTTATGATGACGGCATCACCATCTTATAGAGCGGAGTCCACCGTGGTTCTGGAGGTCTATTTTGGGCCTGGCGCCGGAAAGATTTCCCGGGGCGCCTTGAATTTGGATTCAAGTTTTTTGAAAAACACCTCCGGATTGCAGTCCGGGCTGTCATCCTCATCCCCTGTGCATTCTCCGGGGGCAAAATCCACGATCTGCCATTCCCCTTTTTCAAGACGAACCAATACCCCCAGGGGTTCGTAGAAATTCTTTCCATCCGGGGAGCGCGGGCTGACCTGAAGCCAGGCCCATTCGTTCCTGATTTTGAAATGCTCCACAAAAAAGACGGCATCAATGTCGAATTCTTTTTTCAGGTGGCGGCGGAGGGTGTCGAGGATTTCCTTTCGTTCCGGGCTGCTCTTGGCCGGGGTATAGGCCCCGGAACCGTTTGCAGGCAGAGGCGTCAAAGTAAAGACAAAGAGCAGTATGGCGAATGACAAAAGCTTCATTATCAGACCCTTACTCCTTTTTTAAGCGTGCTTCAAGCCGCCGCCGCAAGGCTTGCCTTGGTAACATCCCATTCATCCCTCATTCCATTTATTGAAATAACGGGATCTGAAGTATCATGAAGCCGGTCCAATGCAATCTGCAAATCTGCCTGCTCTCCGAGATATATTTCCAATGCTTTCCGGATATGGAATGATCTTGATCGTTCAGTTGTTTTTGCGAATGAATCAAGCTTACGTACAAGCTCGTCCGGCATTCTTATAGAAATAGTGGCACTCATTTTTTCCTCCAACAACTATGTGTTTGGATGTAATCCATTGAAACGATAGTATGCAAACGAGTCAAGGCTGTTTTTGGAAATAACATGTGGGTCATAGGGAAGAGAAGCGCCTTTTGTCACCAATCCGGCGCACCTTGTCGTTAAGAGACTTCGCTTTCTGACGCGATCCCGCGACGGGTTTTCATTATTTCGATAAAAAGCTCTATGTTGTTGGATACAATCATTTTGTCCAAATAGACAACGAAGTCACTGTACTTGTTGTAGTCATAGGGAATATTGGCCTGATCAAATCGCCCTTTGATCATCTCTACGGTAGACACATCTTTTTCGTTGAAAATCATGAGCGATCTTGGGTTGCTTCTTTTGTGAAGCCCGAATAGATTCCGTTTTCCGTCCCAGATAGCCACATAGCTCTTCACACAGTTCAACTCCAAGTTCGGAAAGGCTATCTGGAGCTTCTCAAGGAAGTACCGGGCGAGATCCAGCGTCCAAAAGGAATGCTTTACCCAGTAGCTTTCATCAACTTCATCCACAGTTTCTTGTTCATCCGGTTCTTCGTAAGAGTCAAGTACCTTCACGAAATTAAGGGCCAATTGGTTTCCGATCTTTAGCAGTTCGACTTGCAAAGCTTTAAGCGGGATGCTCAGACTCAGGAGTTGAACCACATTGAAGAACCGTCTGGAAATGGATTCAGCAACCAAGACTGCATAGTGCTGCCTTGAGGGCCACCTCCGTCTCTCTATGTCCCAATACTCAATAGTCCTTATGATGTGGGAAGGATCGGTTTCACCCAGCATGACCTCAACTTCGTACATCGAATTGTCGCGAGGATCTTTCAAAAGAATGTCGAGTTTACCGCCACTCGACTGTTTCTTCTCTTTGTTTATGGGCTGTAAATCTCCTAACGTGAGAATGGAAGGATTCTCCCAAATCTGGTCCTGAAGCCAATACTCATCTTTTTGCGCTGCTCTAAATCCTATCTTTTCTGGAAAGATGATGTCGTTCATGGTTCCCCCATCCGTTTGGAAACAAGTAGTTGACCTGATCCGTATATATCTGCACTTTGAATGCTATCCAACCCTTAGTCGAAAAGTCTTTTCAGAGGTTTCGTATCAATAAATACAGGGCCTGTAAAGAAATTTTATCGGGGTTGTGTTCATCGGGCCTGTTTTGGAAAGAATGATAGGGAGCCATTGCCACAGCACGCAGGCTGAGGAAGACCGCTTCGGCGATCCGGGCACAGGGCAGGTTTCGATCCGCTGTATGTCTTGATAGCGGATGGCGGCTTTCAAATGTTTGGTTCAATTTGTGATCAGGCAACATTCTTTTCTGATTTCGGTTTACGGGCAGGGAATGTAATCCGTTTCCGTTGAGAAGCCTCTTGGCGTTTGAGAATGTCTTCAAAGATCTCATCGGCATCATTATTGAACCGGGATGCATATTGTTTTCTTAACTCTCTGGTTTCTTTTACGACAGGGTCTTGCCACATAATATTAACCCTCCATCAATTCTTGAGGCGTACATATGGTTGGTGGTTCAAAGCCATGTTTACGGCAAACCTCTTCCACCTTGGGGCGCATTGTCGCATTGGCAATGTGTGTACAGTTCCAGGTAAGAAGATAATCCATCCCATTCACTGCTGCAACAGCAATGTGGTATGCATCGATTTCCGAGCCTTTTGGGACGGGTCCTTCTACAACCAATGCCTTTCCTAATTTTCGGACATCTTCTGTGATTTTCAATTCCGGGATATCCGCGATGGCAGCCAACCGGCGAGCTACTGCTTCAGAATCCCCTTGGGATGATTCAGCCACAACAAATTCAGGGATATAAATATCAAATTTCGGCCTGCGGCTTTCCCACCACTCGATGGTTGTGCTTTGATTGGCCATGGACCGTAGATCATTGCTGGGCCTCGCCGCCAGATACCTTGGGATGGAAGTTTCAATATACACTTTTTGCTTCATATCATTGTTCTCATGGTTTGATTTTGATGCTTAACGAGCAATGATAATGTACCGCATATTTTTACAGCACGTGTGATATCCAGCTATGGAATCAAAATCCTGCATTGGAAATTTAATACCAAGAATTGCAAAACCTGTAAAGAAATTTCCTTTTTTCCGGACGTAATGAAGTTCCTGTCTTCTGTTGCCTTTTTTTTCATCCGCCGCATATAATAAGCAAAATTGGAGGGCTGTTTCGGCTCTCCTTGCTGATAAACAATATGAGATTCTGAAAGAGGACCATGAAAAAGAAACCTGTTGCCATAAAACTGGACGATATCGGCCATATTCTTGTTGGCCATTTCAAACACAGGGAGAACATCAACTGCTATATCGGCTCCAATGCCGCAACCCCGACGGCAAGCATCGAAGCCCTGACGGAGGCCATCAAGGAGGAAAGCGCTAAACTGCCGTTCATGAAAATGTTTCATCTCCTGTTGCACGGCAATATCCCCTATCTTGAAGAAGGGCTTCAGGACAGGGTCAAAGCCTATTCCATCTTTTCCGGAGAAGCGGTCCGCAAAGCCGCCAACGAAGGGCGGGCCTATTATCTTCCCTGTACTCTCGGCACCATGGACCGTCTCATCGGAAAAGGCTGCGCCTATGAAATAGACGTGGTCATCATGAAGGTCCGGCAAAACGAGGTCACCGGGGAATACAGCCTGGGCCTTTCCGTGGATGCCATCCACTGCGCCCTTGAGACGGCGAGCGTGGTCATTGCCGAGATAGATCCCACCATGCCTTTTACCCAGGGGCAGAGTGTCATTGCCGGGGAGGACATTGACTATATCATTGAAACCGGTGTTCAACCGGTTTACATCTTTGATTCCCCGGATTTTGAAAATCTTTCTCCTGAAGAAAAGCGGATCGGCGAACTGATTGCCGGGCATTTCCTGGCGGACGGCATGACCCTGCAGGTGGGCATCGGCAAGATTCCCGATGCCGTTGTCGGCGTTATCGGTTCTGCCGGGTTCAAAGATCTGGGGGTTCAGACCGAATTGTACAGCGACGGCTTCATGTTTCTCCAGGAAAAGGGAATCATCACCAATAAGATGAAGAAAATCAATGCGGGGTACAGCACCACCAGCCTCATCATGGGTTCGAAAAAGCTTTATGACTATGTCCACATGCGGTCTCAGGTCCAGATGAGGCCCTGCATGTATACCAATTCAGCGGAAAAAGTAAGGGATTGCGCACCCTTTCTATCCGTTAACACCGCCATCGGCGTGGACTTGGCCGGCAATGTCTGGGCGGATTTTGTCAATCCCACCACCTATTACAGCGGGGTGGGCGGCCAGCCGGATTTTGTGAGGGCCTTGAGCCATAAAAAATACGGCACGCCCATCATTGCCATGAAAAGCCTTGCAAGAAACGGAAAATCAAAAATCGTCCCGGCCCATCCGCCCGGCATTACCCTGACGGCTTCCGCCTATGACGGGGTGGTCATTGTCACTGAATACGGGATTGCGGATTTAAGGGATCTGCCCATGGGATTCAAGGAGCTTGCCCTGGCGAGCATTTCCCATCCAAAATACAGGGAGACGCTGATGAGAACGGTTTACGACAATCCCATGATGACAAAACCCAAGGGGTTTTCGCTGGATAAAATACCGCCCGGGGTTATTCTTTACAATGGGAAGACAACAGTATAAATATAAACTTCAAAGGGCATGGCTTGAAAAGCCGGGTCTTAATGTGTGAACGCGGCTGAAGGGATTTCAGAAAATATTTCAGGAGGAAAATGATGAACAAGGTATGGATCTTTTTGGTATTCGGACTGGTTCTCTTTTTATCAACAGATGTTTTTGCCCAGGCGGATGCGGCCAACTGTAAGGATCACTCGCTTTTTCCATCCCGTATGCCGGATTACCGGATAGAAGCATGCAAAGTCGAGGATTTCGGCCGGTATGAGTTTTATACCGTGAAAGGTCCCAAAACCCCTGCCGAAGGCCGGTTCACCTTTATCACCTATGCCTATACCGGCGCCAAGGGAGCCGAACCCAGCGGACTGGCGGTTGTCCGGAACTATGAAAATGCAATTACATCTGTGGGCGGTGAGGTTCTTCAGAGTGATCCGAACCGGTGGATCAACGGGAAGATCACAAAGGACGGCCTGGAAGTCTGGGCCCAGGTAGAGAAAGGCAATGGCAAAATCTGGTTGCGGATCATTGAGAAAAAAGCCATGGAACAGCACATTACGGCCGATGCAGCCGCCCTGGGAAATGATATCCGGTCCACAGGCCATGTGGCGGTTTACGGCATCAATTTTGACACTGCCAAATCCACCATCAAACCCGAATCCGCCCAGGCCATTGCAGAGATCGGAAAGCTTCTGAAGGCTGATTCCGGCCTTAAGGTATTTGTGGTGGGCCATACCGATAATGTCGGGAGTGTGGACAGCAATATGAGACTCTCACAGGAAAGGGCCGAAGCCGTTCTCCAGTCCCTGGTGAAAGATCACGGGATTGCCGCCGACAGGCTGAGGGCTGCCGGATGCGGCACGTTCGCACCGGTTGCCACCAATGATACCGAAGAGGGCCGGGCCAAGAACCGGCGGGTGGAGCTGGTCAAACAGTAACAGTGCCCGGGATGTCCAGCCCTGAACCATTTACGGGTGCTATACCGGGAGATTTCAGATAAATATGAAACGCCTGGCATATCTCTTATTCATTATTTTTTCGGCATGGGCCGTATCCTTCGGTGGTGGAAAACCGCCCCTGTCCCCACCCGTTGCCCATAGGGGCGTCATGGACCTGATGGGCTGGGATTTTTCCACGGCCGGGCCGGTGGAGCTGGGGGGTCCATGGGAATTCTACCGGGAGCGGTTTCTTGTTTTTGATGATTTTAAAACCCGTCCGGAACCGGAGCCGGTCTATGTCCAATCCGGCAAGGTATGGAATCATACCGTCATCGACGGCAGGAAAATGCCGGGGACAGGGTATGCCACCTACCGGCTCAAGGTCATGACCGCAGGAGAGCTGACCCGGATGGGGCTCAGAAGCCCTGACGCCTCATCGGCCTGCCGGGTCTATATCAATGATACCTTGATTTATGGGGCCGGCGTGCCCGGGGAATCCGAAGAAAAGACGACGGCCTTCTATTCTCCCGCCGTGGTGCCGGTTACGCTTCCCTCCGATGAATTTGAGATCATTGTCCATGTATCCAATTTCCATCACTGGATGGGCGGCCTGTGGAAAAATATCCGTTTCGGGAAGGTGTCCGACCTCCAGGCGGAAAGGGAAAAAACGCTTGCCGTATCATTCATGCTGTTCGGCGCCATCTGGATTATCGGTTTTTATCATATCAGCCTGTTCCTGTTGCGCAAAAAAGACAAGGCCCCGCTGTTGCTGGGAATTTTCTGCCTGTTGATCGGGTTCAGGGCCATTCTTCACGATGAGCAGGGTTTCCGTCTGCTTTTTCCCGGTATGAGCTTTGGCCTGCACATGGTTCTGGTTTATCTGAGCGTCTATCTGGCCGTGCCGGTTCTGCTCCGGTATATGCGCCTGCTGTTTCCGGACGAGATCTCAGAAAAGGTTGATAAGGCGGTGATGTGGGTTTGTTTGATGTTTTCGCTGATCGTCATCCTTTTTCCGTCCCGTTGGTTTTCTCTGACACTGCCGGTGTTTCAGGGATTTATGGCCCTGACGGCCGTTTATTGCGGTTTTGCCGTTATGCGTGCGGTTATGCGACGGCGGGCCGGAGCCCTTGTTTTTTTCATCGGGTTTCTGATATTTACAGGCACGGTGGCCAATGACATCCTTTACACCCGGATGGTCATATCCACCGGGTATTATATTCCCGTGGGCATGGTGTTTTTTTTGTCGGCCCAGGCCTTTCTGATTTCCCAGCGGTTTTCGGCGGCATTTGAGACAGCGGAACGCCAGGGGGTTGAGCTGAAGGCGGAAAACGACCGGAGACGGGTCATTGAAAACGATTTAAAGAAAAGCGAAGAAAAATACCGGCAGATGATGGATTTTTTACCCATTCCCGTGGGTGAATATGATTTTGATTATAATATCCTGTATGCCAACCAGGCCGCCCTGGACTGGTTTGGATTCAGCCGGGAGGACATGGATGCCGGGGTCAATATGGCCGGCCTGATTCCAAAAGAATCGGTGGAGATGATCGTGTCACGCATGGCCATGATGGCCAAGGGCGGGGTACCGGGTCCGGTTGAAGTGAAAATGCACAGAAAAGACGGGTCTGAATTGTGGGGAGAGGCAACGCCGTCCATCATTTTCAAGGATGAGAAGCCTGTGGCGGTCCGAACCTGTTTTGTTGATATCAGTGAGCGAAAGAAAAATGAGGAGGCCCTCCTGTACTGGACCGAGCAGGAGAAATACGCCCTGGTGGGGCAGGTGGCCGGAAAGATGGCCCATGATTTCAATAATGTCCTGGGCGCCATCATGGGCATCACGGAAATAACCCTCATGAACTATCGGGAGGAGGCCGCAAAGGAGGCCTTAAGCATTGTCCTGGAACAGTCTGAACAGGGTGCCGTCCTGACCCGGAACCTGGTTGCCTTTGCCAAGGACCAGGAACTCAGGGAAGAATTTTTTCAGATCAATGAGAAGATCAGCCTGGTGCTGAACCTGCTGAAAAAAGAGCTTAAGGATATCCGGGTGAGCCTGGTGCTTGGCGTTCAGGTACCGCAGATCCTTGCTGATCCGGGCATGGTGGAGCACGCCCTGGTCAACCTGGTGCAGAATGCCGTTCATGCCGTCTGCAAGGCATCCGGACCTGAAATCAACATCAAAACCGATTTCGACGGCAATTCGGTTTTTGTTGAAATTAGAGATAACGGCTGCGGCATCCCGGAAAACTACCATGACGATATCTATACCCCGGCCTTTACGCTCAAAGGCAGTCGGGATGAGAGAAACGCATATCCGGCTGAAATCAAAGGCTCAGGATATGGGATGGCCAATGTCAAAAAATGCATTGACCGGCACAGGGGTTCCATAAGCTTTGTCAGCCGGGAGAACAGCGGCACCACCTTTGTGATTTCTTTTCCCGTTGTTGAAAAGGAACTGACGGCAAACGAAAAGGAAAAGATGGAAGAACGGGCCATTTCCCGGGGAAAAAGAATTCTTGTGGTTGAAGATGAGCCTGTCATATCCGATATTCAAATGAGGATATTATCCGGTGAGCCCTTTTGCCATTCCGTAAAGGTCGCGGCCGGGGCACAGGAGGCAATGGAGGTCTTTGACAGAGAACCCTTTGATCTGGTCAGCCTGGATCATATGCTGGCCGGAAAGCAAACCGGCTACGATGTTTACGAGCATATCCGGAAGCACCGGCCGTCGGTTCCCGTCATCTTTGTGTCAGGCAATATCCGGTTTTTAAAATCCATGGAGGGCTTAAAAGCCAAAGACCCATACATGGACCATCTGCCCAAGCCCTGCAGGAACATGGCCTATGCCCGTATGATCAATGAATGGCTGATCCGGACGGCCTGAAGGCGGTTTGTAGGAGCGGGGTTTCGGACCGATGGAGAGGTTTCTTGTTCATGCCGGGATGCCTTAGATAAAGATGAAATGCCGCAGCAAGGATATGGTGACCACCCCCGTGACCATGACGGCGATGAGGTTTTTGAACACCAGGGAAGCGGCCAGGCAGACGGCGGCGGTAATAAGGCCGGGTGTTCCGCCGGACAGGATCTGGGGGGCAATAATGGAAACAATGATGGTGCCGGGGATATGGGCCAGAGTCCGGGCGAGACCCGGCCGGAGATCGGACATCCGGTTGGAGATATAGAATCCGGAAATCCGGGTCAGATAAGTTACAACGGCCATGCCCAGGATGGTGAGATAGACGTCGATATTATTTGTCATGGATCAGGGCTCCTGCGATACTTCCGGAAAGGCTCCCGGCCAGGATATACCATTTGCCGGGAAAGGCTTTGGACACGATGACGGCCACGACGGCCGCAATGAGCCAGGGCAGGATATCTCTTTTGCCCTGCCAGAGCCCTGTGGCCAGGAAAATGAAAATGGCGGTAAAGGCAAAATCCATGCCCCATTTGGCCGGGTCCACCGGGCCGGACCCGATGATATTGCCGACGGCCGTGGACAGGGACCAGGCCAGGAAGAGACAGAATCCGGACCCGGCCAGGAGGGCTGCATTGGTGTTTCCCTTTTTCCATTGGCTGAGGGAATAGGCCCAGGTCTCATCCACCAGGAAAAACAGGGACAGGTATTTCTGAAACCGGGTCATGCCTTTGAATCTCTTGGTCAGGACGGCACCCATGAGAAAATGCCGGATGTTCACCACAAAGGTGGTGATGATGATGGCAGCCACAGGCAAGGGAGTGACCCACATGTCCAGGGCCACAAACTGGCTGGCCCCGGCGAAAACAAAGGCGCTCATGCAAAGGGAGGGCAGAAGGTCCAGCCCGGCCTGCCTGGATAGGATACCGAAAACCAGGCCATAGGAAGCAACCCCCAGGGCGATGGGGATTCCGGCTTTGAACCCCTGGATAAACCCCCGTAAAGAAAATTCCATTCTGTGACTCCTGATCCAGATCCGGTCAGGATGCCGGGGTTTCGGCTTTTCTTTTGGCCACGCAATAGATCCCGCCCCGGGTCATGCCGGGCATAAAGCATTTGTTGCAGGAAATACATTGGGCCTTGTCGGTTTCATGATTCATCCATTTATTCGGCAGGTCCGGCTCCCGGATGAGGGGCCGGGACAGGGCGATAAAATCCATGCCGTCTTCTGCCACGGCCTTTTCGGCCACGGCCAGGGATCTGAAACCGCCCACGCAGATGACGGGGCAGGTGACGGCCTTTTGTATGCCCTTGGCAAGAGAGAGATTATAGGCCTCTTTTTCCGGGGCATCGATTTTGGTCCGGGCCGGATTTTTTTCACCCGAAGCGGCATTGCCCGAAGACACCTCAATGGCATCCATGCCGGCGATGGAAATCTGCCGTGCGAGGTCAAGGGCATCCTCCCGGTTCAACCCGTTTTCAAGGTGGTCCTCTCCATTGAATTTGATGAACACGGGATAGCTTTTCCCGACCCTGGCCCTTATTTTTTCATAGACATCCAAGAGGAAGCGGCCCCTGTTTTCGAGGCTTCCCCCGTATTCGTCGGTTCTCTGGTTGGTCAGGGGGCTTAAAAACTGGCTGACCAGATAACCGTGGGCTCCGTGAATCTGGACCCCGTCGAATCCCCATTCCCTGGCCCGGCCGGCAGCCCTGGCAAAGGCGTCGGTAATGTCCTCGATTTCCAGGATGGTCAGGGCCTGGGGAATTTCCGGAAAGGCCGCGGCCTTGATGGCCGACGGGGCCACCGGTTTTCGTCCGGAGGCTTTTAAATCGGCCTGGCCGCCGGCGTGCACAAGCTGACAGGCGATTTTCCCGCCCAGGTCATGGACCGTGCCGGTCAGGCGTTTAAAATCTTCGGCAAAGGCATCGGTATAGATTCCCATTTTGCCCGGCAATTGTTTGCCGTCGGGCCGGACATAGGTATACCCGGTAATGATGAGCCCTATGCCGCCCTTCACAAGATCTGCATAATGGCCCGTGAGTTTTTGGGTGGGCCTGCCATCCGGGTCGCACATGCCTTCCCAGGTGGCGGACCGTATCATCCTGTTTTTCAATTTCAGCGGTCCGATAAAGCCGGGTTCAAAGATTGATGCCATTTTGTTTCTCCTGCCGTCCGTGGGTTTCCTGGTCAATACCTGTTTTCACATTCATACCGGATAAACCGGAGTGAAGTCAATATGCAAACTTTTTCCCGATTTTTTACGTTAAAACCGGTGAATGATGAAAATTATTACCTTTATTGCCTTGATTTAAGAAAAAAATTTCACATGGTAAAGAAAATAATGCTATAGACTGGACTGGATTGTTTAAGAAAGGAAGATTTGACAGATGGCGGAGAAAGACCGGGAAAAATGGGATTTGCGGTATCAGGAGGACCCGGGGGATTTATCGCCATCTCCGGTGGTCAGGCGGTATATTTGCCTTGCCGCCGGCGGCAAGGCCCTGGATCTTGCCTGCGGAACCGGCAGGAACAGCCTGTTTCTGGCAGAGAAGGGATTCAGGGTGGAGGCCGTTGACATCTCACGCATGGCCATTGACCGCGTGTCCGGGCTTCATCCGGGGATCACGGCCAGGTGCCTAGATCTGGACACCTGGGAGATCCCGGAAAATGAATATGAGCTGATCCTCAATATCCGGTTTCTTGACCGGCGGCTGTTTCCGGGGATCACGGCAGGATTGAAACCCGGCGGCGTTCTCATCTTTGAATCCTTTACCGGTGAGGAAGAGGACCGGTTTTGCCTGACGAAAAACGAGCTGCTGCATGCGTTTTCCGATTTGGACAGGATCCATTACGACGAAACAAAGCTTGAAGGGGAAGGCCGGTTTAAAGGGACAGCCTGTTTTGTGGGTGTCAAGGCCGTTCATAAAGCCGGTTGATAAATCGCGGCAATAAATCATTGCAATTCAAAAAATCTTGTGAAAAAGTAGTCGAAAGCTGAGGATCACGGAAGTCTGCTGTTTTTATGGAACATCAAAAGGAGATGGGCATGGAAAAGAAACTTCACTACGGATGGATCGTCATTTTTATGGGGCTGATCACAACAGTCGCGGCCCACGGTTTCGGGCGGATGGCCTATACCCTTCTCTTGCCCGCCATGAAGGACGGGCTTCAGTTTGATTATACCCAGCTCGGCCTTCTGGGGACTGGGAATTTCATCGGCTATCTGTCCATGGCCATTATCGGCGGCTTCCTGGCGGCCCGGTTCGGCACCCGGACCGTCATTGCCCTGGCCCTTGTCCTCATGGGGATGACCATGATCCTGACGGGCCTGGCCCGATCCTTTGGGTTTGCATTTGCCATGCGGCTTCTGACCGGTCTCGGGAACGGAGCCGCCTATGTCCCGGCCATGGCCCTGGGGTCGGCCTGGTTTGCGGTGAAAAAGCGGGGCTTTGCCACGGGCATTGTATCCGGCGGCATCGGGCTGGGCATGTTTTTATCCGGCGTCATTGTCCCCTTTATTTTGAAATCCTATGCAACAGACGGTTGGCGCTATTCCTGGTATATCCTGGGGACTCTGGTCCTGGGGGTTGCCGGAGTCGTTTTCATTTTTTTAAGAAATCAACCGGCCGACAAGGGGCTCCTGCCCGTGGGTCAGGAGAAAAAAGAAGAAAGCACGGCAGCACCGGTTCAAGGTAAGGTTTCCTCCCTGGACTGGGGCAAGGTCTATAAGATGAAGGCCCTCTGGTATCTGGGCATTGTCTATTTTTTTTACGGTCTGTCCTATATTATCTATGTGGTGTTCTTTGCCGCCTACCTGGTCAAGGAAATGGGCCAGACCCAGGCCTGGGCCGGGGGGCTCTGGGCCACGGCCGGGGGTCTCAGCATTTTTTGCGGGGTGATCTGGGGAAGCATTTCCGACCGGATCGGCCGGGGAAAGGGCGCGGCCTTTGCCTATCTGGTCCTGGCGGCGGCCTATCTGGTATTTGCCCTGGTCAAGGTCCAGGCCGGATTTTATCTCTCGGCTTTCTTATTCGGCCTCACCGCCTGGAGCATCCCCACCATCATGGCGGCCACGGCCGGTGATTTTGTAGGGCCCCGGCTGGCCCCGGCAGGCCTTGGGTTCATCACGCTGTTTTTCGGTATCGGCCAGTCCGTGGGCCCGGCCCTGGGCGGATACCTGGCCGATGCCAGCGGCTCCTTTACCCTTCCCTTTCTTGTGGCAGGGGGGATATCGTTGTGTGGTATGGTATTTTCTCTGTATTTAAAAAAACCGGTTCAGGAGATGTAATCAGGATGTGTAAGATGGACGAAAAAACCCGGGAAAAGACAATTGCCGATCACATTCAGAAAGACGCCTTTGCCAACCATTTGGGAGCCCGGGTGGAAATCGTCAAACCCGGCCACAGCCGGGTATTTCTGACGGTCAATGAAAATATGACCAATTTCCACGGCACCACCCACGGCGGGGTTATCTTTGCCGTCGGCGACATGGCCTTTGCCGCTGCCTGCAATTCCCACGGCCGCGTGGCCGTGGCCCTCAATGTCAGCATTGCCTATTTAAAACCCAGTTATGCCGGAGACCGCCTGATGGCCGAGGCCAAAGAGGTCTATAACGGCCGCCGTACCTCGTTATATGATATCAGCATTTATAACGAGGCCACCGGTGACCTTATTGCCAGAAGCCAGGATCAGGCCTACCGCATGAACCAGTGGATCGTTCCGGAGCAGTAAGTCTGTCCTGAAAGACCTTCACCTTTCCGGCCGGTAGAGGCCCGGTTAGCGGACCTTCAGGCGGATATGGTGGGATTCAAGGGTGTCGTTGACCGCCTCGGTCATTTTGTCCAATGTCACATTGGAGGTGAATGTTTTCCCGTTACTGATTATTTTGATGTCCGGGCAATTGTTTTTGGTCAGCTTTAAAAGTACGCCCAGTCCGAAACTTTTTGTTATTTCAAATGGTTTCTCTTCTTTTGTCATGGTCTTTTCCTCCCTGCCGGATCCAGTCTTATTATCGGTTCCAGAATGAATCATTAAATAGTATTATCGGCACTGAAAAAGAAAACTGCAATTCCCATGCCGGATCAATTCAGGCTCGGGGAAACGGGCAAAGATACTATCCTGTTGAATAATAGGGTCTTGCCTTTTACAGGGTTTTTTCCGATACTGTGGCGGATAGGGAATTCGTAAGAAAAGGATAAGGAATGAAAACACTGCTGACGGCCCTGTCCGGGCGGTTTGACAGGATCGAGGTCTTTTGGGAAGAGATCATGGTCAGGCGGTATCCTCCTGGGCAAACAGTTGGAGATTTTTGCCATCATTCTGCTCCTGGCGGTGTTTTACCGGATGCACTATCGTCTGCCCATTCCGGAAAACTCGGAACAGCGCCAAAGTTTTATTATGGTCAAGAAAAGCCTTTCCCTGGTGCTCATTTCCCTGGGATACAGCTCCCTGTTCCCGGTGGTCTTCCGTAATTCCGGATTTGCCGTGGCAACGGTCCTGCTCCGGGTGGGCATTACGGAACCGGCTTACTACGATGTGGGCCTGGGTAGTGCAGCGGCCCTCTATGCCATGGGTATCACCTTGGCTTACAATCTTCATGTTCAGGGATCTGATAAACAGGGTTAGCCGGTCAAAGAAAAACATCAGGAATTAAAAATTAGTTATGGCGAAAAGATCAGACCCGTTGTCTCATTGGAGCCCAATGAGACAGTTCTGTCTTATAACAATCCGGCATGGGCGGGGTCCCTGCATCGGCACGAGCTTCCCTGTTCAATGAAAGGTTGACAATGGCCATACGTCCTTGATAATATCCATGTAAATCACAAAAGGAAGTTATCGATATGCATCGATATATTCAGAGGGATATTGAAATAGAACTGCACCGGGCACTGGGCCGTTCGCCTGCTGTAGCCATTCTTGGCCCACGGCAATGCGGAAAGTCCACAACCGCCAAGAGGTTGCTTGGAGACAGCCCTTCCGTTTATCTGGATCTCCAGGATCGGGTGGATCGAAATAAGCTCACAGAACCTGAACTTTTTTTTGATCATTACCGCGACAAACTGATCTGTCTTGACGAGATTCAGCTCATGCCCGAATTTTTTTCCGTGCTTCGTTCGGAAATTGATAAAGACCGGAGGCCAGGCAGGTTTTTAATTCTGGGGTCGGCCTCCCGTGACCTGATCCGACAATCCACCGAATCTCTTGCCGGTCGTATTGCTTATACGGATCTCACCCCTTTTTTGCTGAAAGAAATTGCCCATGTCTCATCCTGGTCTGATCTCTGGCTCCGGGGGGGATTCCCTGAAAGCCTTCTTTCGGCGAAAGATTCAGATAGTTTTGACTGGCGCCTTAATTTTATCCGAACATTCATGGAGAGGGACATTCCTGGTCTGGGGCTTAATATCCCGATTCCGGTGATGGAACGGTTATGGCTGCTCCTGGCCCACTATCACGGACAAACGGTGAACTATCAGAAATTGGCGGCTGCGGCCGATCTCTCTATTCCTACGCTGAAAAAATACCTTGCCGTTCTGGAGCAGACCTATATGGTTCGCCTTTTGCCGCCATTGGAAGCAAACCTGAAAAAGCGGCTGATCAAATCTCCAAAACTCTATTTGCGGGATAGCGGCATCCTTCACGCGTTTCTTGAAATTGAAACCTATGATTACCTCCTGGCCAATCCTGCTGCAGGCGCATCCTGGGAAGGCTTTGTCATAGAAAATATCATTGCTCAACATGACCGCTGGCGACCGTCTTTTCTGCGGACCTCCAACGGAGCTGAAATCGACCTGGTCCTGGAGAGGGCCGGGCAGCGCCGGGTTTTTGAATGCAAACTCTCAAAAGCGCCCAAACCCTCCCGGGGATTCCATGAACTCATCGATTCCCTGGAACCTGAATCCGCCTGGGTGATTGCCCCTGTGGACGAATCCTATGAGATAGGAAAAGGGGTTTTTGTCTGTCCCCCGGGACAGTTGAATTTG
This sequence comes from Desulfobacula sp., assembly GCA_023701135.1. Taxonomy (GTDB): domain Bacteria; phylum Desulfobacterota; class Desulfobacteria; order Desulfobacterales; family Desulfobacteraceae; genus Desulfobacula. The sequence continues at coordinate 73,370 of JAMPXP010000008.1, forward strand.
AAATAAGGGTCGTGGACAATGGCCGGGTTAAGGCTCAAGATCAATCAGGTACATGCCCACCCCCGGTGACTGGTCCTGGCGGGATTTCAGGCCCAAAGGGCTTTCATGCCTGAACCCGAGGTCCAGGTACATCCGGCCCAGCTTCTGGTTGTTGGTGAGGGACACCACCCGGGAAAATCCGTCGGCCTTCATCTGGTCCAGAAAGGACCGGATGAGCAGAAGTCCGATCTGCTGGTTCCGGAACCGGCTTGAAATGGCCAGTGCCCCGAGTTCCGCCGTCTTTGCATCCAGGCGGATCTTTTCCGCACATCCCACCACAATGCCGTCGATCCGTACGATGAAAAAATGATCCCGCCGGGTCTGGATGTATTCCCGGGACCGGGTCTTTAAATACCCCTGCTTTTTATAGAGTTTGAGGATGCCGTCGATGATTTCAACATCATCATCGGAAGAGACACAACTGAAGGTCTCAAAAAAATTGTTGGCAATGAGGGTGCCGGAGCCTTCAATGGTAAAGAGTTCGTTCTTGATGGCCTGTTTTCCGGCGGAAAGGATATGAACCCGGCCGATTTTTCCCTGTTCGATTTTCCGGCAGATCTGGTCCAGATTCCGTTTAAAATTGATATTGCCCGTCAGGGTCTCAAAGGTGAGGTCCTTTTCCCTTGCCTTTGTTGTCGAGATGGCGTTGATCCGGTTGCCCAGGGGGTCCACCAGGAATTTTCGTTCCAGGAAAAGAATCTTGTCAACCCCGGCTTCATGATTCAGGACATCATCGTAAAAATCACGGTCCCCGGGCACCCGGACAATCTCAGAGCCGGGCAGTTTTGCGGCCAGTTCCTTGAAATGCCTGTGATTGGCGAAGCGGTTGGACATGTTATGGCACAGGACCGGCCGGATGCCCTGTTTTTCAAGGAATTTCAAATCCGCCACAATGTCTTCGAAATGATCCCGCAGAATCCCCTCCCGGCAGGCCACGAAGATTCTTTTCCCGCTGAGCTGCTTTTTGTATTCTTCAAGGTAGAGTTTCGGCATAGGGGTTCAATCATTTTTCAAGTATTTGAAGGGCCTTATAGAACATGGGCGGGTTTTTTGTCAACGGCAAAGAATTTGTTTGGCGGCGGGGGGCTATCTTGCGCCTTCAGGAATATCGGGTCCCAGGTTTTGAATTCATTTCTTTTTTCTTAACGCCATTGCCCTTCGGCTGATTTCTTCAATAGAAACGTCATCTAAGTCTTGGCGTCATTTGGTGTAATCAAATGGTTCTCTTTGAATGAGTGCAACAAATCTCTCGGCTTCAACGTTCCCCATTTGAGCGCTAAGAACCTGGAATCCCTTTAATCTTATTTCCGTATCAGTCATCATAGCAGGGCTCTATGGTTCCTCCAGGCTGTGAAGAATGGATTCCTGTTCGTCCAGGATTTCATCCAGGATCCGGCCCGTGGTCATGGGGTTCATCATGACGGATCTGAGGACCACGACATTGTGGGGATCATCCGGGAGATTCCTGAGCCGGGTCCGGGAGACAAAGCTTTTCCCGGCCTCCCTCTGGATTCTCTGGATTTTGATATTGATTTCGTCCAGGATGGCATCCAGCTCCTGCTGTTCCTTTAAATCCGCGGTTTCCAGTTTTTTTCGGATATGAGCAGGGATCATCCGATAGGTCAGGATGTTCAGTTTGGGCTCGGTGACGAGCTGGAAAAGGGGTCTTTTCTTGATTTTTTTGGCAAAGAGTTTGGCCGTTTCAATGCCGTGCTCGATCATCAGGGCATAGCCCTTGGACCCCATGATCTTGAGGGCGCTGTCCAGGATCAGGGAATTGGCTTCCCTGGACCCTTCCAGGGTTTTGATGCCCAGATCCACACTGCCGGGTCGGATCACGTACCGGGCATGGTAGACAATGGTATCCAGTGCCCTGGGGTCCTTGAAATAGACCATGCCCGAACTCATGGGCATGTAAAACTGTTTGTGGCAGTCAATGGTCACGGAATCGGCCCGCTCAATGCCCTTTAAAAGCGGGCTGTATTTTTCCGATAAGAGCACGGGCCCGCCCCAGGCCGCATCCACATGAAAATGGATCTTGTGCTGTTGGCAGATATCGGCCAGTTTCGGGAGGGGGTCAATGATGCCGGTTTCCGTGGCCCCGGCAATGCCGATGAGGGCCATGATCCTGGTTTTTTTATCGGCGGTCAGATCTTTTATGGCGGCTTTCAGCTTTTTCAGATCAATGCTCCGCTTTGAATCCACGTCAATGGGGATGACGTTCTGGTTGCCGAGGCCCAGGATGCCCGCCGCCTTTCTCAAAGAATAATGGCCCCGCTTGGAGACCAGGATGACCAGCCGGTCAAGGCCATGGGCCGTCATGGCGGCATGGAACCCGTTTTTTTCAATGCTTTCAAAATCACCTTTGGGCGGGAAACAAAGGTTTCTGGCCACCCAGAGGGCCGTGAGGTTGGCCGTGGTGCCGCCGGAGGTGAAAACGCCCAGGGAGGTGTCCGTGTTCTGGACATGTTCCAGGTAAAAGGATTCTTCAAAATTGAAAATCATCCTGTGGATTTTGGCCAGGATCTGTTTTTCAAGGACGGACAGGACCTTGGAGGTTTCCAGCTTGATGACGTTCTGGTTCAGGGCCGCGGTAATGGCTTTCAGATGAACCATGAAAAAGGGGATGGCCGAGGTCATATGACCGATAAAATAGGGGGAGGCCACATTGACGGCCCTGGGGGCGATGACATCAATGATGTCCTTGATGACGTCGGCCAGTTTTTTCTGGGGTTCGATATTGATTTTGGTGTCTGTGTATTCTTCGGCCAGCTTGATGAGGCTGATTTCCTCGGTGACGCCCACATGCTTGTTCAGAAAATCATGGAGCCCGAACAGGATCTGTTCCATGTATTTGACAAGGGTGGTTCTGCTCTTTTCATCTTCGGGCCGGATAAACACCCGGTGAAGGGTGTTCCAGTCGGCTACCAGTGATGAAGGTCTGTCTTCCGTTCCGGTCATGATGTCTGTGAATGGCCTCCCCTGACTTTTTCGGTCAACACAATTCCCATGTCCTTTATCACAAGTTGGAAGGGGGATGCACTCTTTTTTTTGATGGGCCGGGGAAATTTATCTTTTAAAAGCAGATGAAAGCCTGTACATATTCAGGACAAGAACAAAGGAGAAAAAGCCATGGACCTTCATCAGACCGATATCCTGACAAAGATATCTCGGTACAACCTGATCCGGAACGGGAGAATGATTTATATTGATGTGCATCAGAAAATCCAGGGGAATCTGGCCGGCAAATTCATTGCCGTGCCCAATCTGGTCAATATCGTTGCCAGACCCGAACACCAGGGGGCAGGGGAGGATGAGCAGAAGGCCCTGGAAGACTGCCTGAAAAAAATAAAAGGCCTGAACCTGGAAGATATTTTTCCTGTATCCCCGCCCAAGCGGAATACCCTGAAGGACAATTAACGGTCACAGCCTGTCGCGGTAAGGCTGCAACAGGCTGTGAAAAGGCTAAACCGGTTTTTCTACCGTCTTTCTTTTTCCCCCATTTCAAACCCGAGATCCAGGGCTTTTTTGTTCATATCCATGAAATCCTCGGGAATGGTGGTTTCCAGCACCCTGAGGATGGATTCGGGCTTGACGAGGTTTGAAACCCCGATGAGGGCCCCCAGGACACAGATATTGAAGACAATGGGTTTCCCGATTTTCTTCATGACCGTGTCATACATGGGAAGGGCGATATGCCGGGCATCCACCTTGGTCTCCACCTTGACATATTTTGAATCCACCAGGAGAAGACCTCCGGGCCGGATAATGGCGGCGAATTTGTGGTAGCTCTCCTGGGTCAGGCTGATGAGGATATTGGGCTGGACCACCTTGGGGAAAAAGATTTCCGTGTCATCGATGATGACATCGCTCCGGGTGGAGCCGCCCCTTGCCGCGGCTCCATAGCTCTGGGACTGGATGGCGTTTTTATTTTCATAGATCACCGCAGCTTCTGCAAGGATGATGGCCGCCGTGATGACGCCCTGTCCTCCCGAGCCTGAAAAAACCAATCGTGAACGTTCCATCATGCTTTTCCTTTCATTGCGGTTTGGATGACCCGGTCATAGGCTTCGCAGTATTCCGGGACATCGGTTTTTTCGACAAAGATGCCCCTCTGGATCAGGTTTGGATTGTCTTCCAGTTTTTTGGAGCCGATTTTGACTGTATTGTTCTTATAGCCTTCCATCATCTGGATGGCGTCCCCTTCCTTGTTTTTCCGGCCGTAATAGGTGGGACACTGGGTCAGGATTTCCACCACGGAAAAGCCCTTGTGGGTGATGGCCTTTTTGAGCAGGTCCTTGCATTCCATGGCATGGAACACCGTGGATCTGGCCACAAAGGTGGCGCCGGCGCTTTTGGCCAGGTCCACAATATCGAATTCCCGGTCAATGGTGAGATAGGGCGCGGTGGTGGCCTTTTTACCGCTGCCGGACAGGGGGGAGAACTGGCCGCCGGTCATGCCGTAAATCCGGTTGTTCATGACAATGGCGGTGATGTCGATATTCCTCCGGGCCGCATGGATGAAATGGTTGCCGCCGATGGCCAGGGCATCTCCGTCGCCCATGGGCACAATGGCCTTGAGGGAGGGCTTGGACAATTTGACACCCGTGGCAAAGGCCAGGGCCCGGCCATGGATGGTATGCAGGGAATGGAAATCCACATAGCCTGAAATCCGGGAGGAACAGCCGATGCCCGAGGTGATGACGATCTCGTTTTTTTCAAGCCCCAGCTCATGGACGGCCCGGAGCAGGGATGAGAGCACGATGCCGTGGCCGCAGCCCGGACACCACATATGGGGGAAGAACCTTGGCCGGATATAGTCTTTAAAATCAAATCGTTCTTTTGTCATGTTATACACCTTTCCCCTGGATCATCCGTAAAAGGGTTTTGATATCGCTGGGCGAGATGAGTTCCCCGTCCACCCGGTTGGCCAGGAAGACGGTGTGAGGATTGTCCACGGCATTTTTCACCTGGGTGACCACCTGGCCCATATTCATTTCCACCACGATAACGGCCTTGGCGCCGGCGCATTTTTCCCGTACCATTTCGGCCGGGAAGGGCCAGAGGGTCTGGAGTTCCAGGACCCCGATCTTGACGCCCCGGGCCCGCCGATTCCGGGCCATGTGGATGGCGGACCGGGCCGAAGACCCGTAGGAGATGAGGACATAATCGGCATCATCCAGCCAGTATTCCTTGTACATGGCGATTTCATTGACATTGGTTTCAATTTTATCCACCAGGTGCCTGAGCAGTTCGGAAACCACCTTGGGGTCATTGCTGGGAAACCCCCACATGTCATGGAAGAGGCCGGTAACATTATACCGGTGCTCGCCGCCGAAATCCGACATGGGCAGGCGGCCGTCCTCCCGGGGAAGATAGGGATGGTAGTCCACGCCTTTTTTGACCGAGGTCCGGAGCCGTTCCACCACCGGGAGTTCTCCTGGTTCCGGGATCACGAGTTTTTCCCGCATATGGCCGATGACCTCGTCCAGAAGAAGGATAACCGGAGTCCGGTAGGTTTCGGCCAGGTTAAAGGCCTGGACCGTCATATGGAATACATCCTGATGGTTGGAGGCGGTCAGGGCGATGATGGCGTGGTCGCCGTGGGTTCCCCACCGGGCCTGGTTCACGTCTCCCTGGCTGACATGGGTGGGATTGCCCGTCGAGGGGCCGCCGCGCTGGACATTGGCGATGACGCAGGGGATTTCCGCCATGCAGGCGTATCCCAGGGCTTCCTGCTTCAGGGAAAAGCCCGGCCCCGAGGTGGCGGTCATGACCTTGTTGCCGGTGAGGGAAGCGCCGATGATGGCGGCCATGGAGGCGATCTCATCTTCCATCTGGATGAATTTGCCGCCCTTCTGGGGAAGCCGGGAGGCTAGGTGCTCGGCTATTTCCGTGGACGGGGTGATGGGGTACCCGGCGAAAAAATTCAACCCCGCATAGATGGCGCCTTCCACACAGGCTTCATTCCCCTGGACAAAGGTGATATTGTTCTGGTTATTCATTTTCCCCATCCTGTTCTATGATTTGTATGGCCAGGTCAGGACAGCGAAGTTCGCAGAGCCTGCATGCAATGCAATCTTCAGGCCGCGCCGCATCCGCCTTTCCGTCGCCGTCGAATTCAAGGACCTTCTTGGGACAGAAGTGGATACAGATGCCGCATCCCTTGCACCATTCTTTGTTGATTAAATGTTGGACGGTTTTGCCTTTTTCCATAATATCCTCTTGGTTAGATAATCCATATCTGCAAATTTAGGCTTTTCATTAAGTGATTTAAAATCGGTTGTCAAGGATAACCCGCATTCAAAAGAAGCGTCTGTATTGTTTTTTATTTCATAAAAAAAAGCAAGCAAAAAAGCAGGTTACGGAAAAGTTGAATGGTTGGGCCTTTTCGTATTTTCCAGTATAAAAACAGTCTTTCATCTCTCCTAAAAAAAATCAGAGATTCCGTGGATTGATTTTCCTCAATTTATTTTTTATAGATATGGGTCAATCTATTTTGGATTTTAACGGGAACCTCTGAATGGATCGAAGCGAGAAAATCATGAATCTGCTATTTGACCTGGACGGCACCCTAACCAATCCGTTTCAGGGGATTACAACCTGTATTGCCTATGCATTGGAGAAAATGGGAATCGTCTCGCCCCCTTTAGAGGGATTGGGCTGGTGCATCGGTCCTCCTTTGCGGGGCAGCTTTGCAGAACTTCTGGCCAGTGATGACCAGGAGCTGATCGAAAAAGCCCTGGGATTTTACCGGGAACGGTTCGGCACTGTGGGCCTGTTTGAGAATAAAGTCTATGACGGGATTCCAGAGGCTCTGGGCGCTTTGCGGGCCATGGGCCACAGGCTCTATGTGGCCACATCCAAGCCCGGGGTGTATGCGGAACGGATTATCGCTCATTTCGATCTGGCCCGATATTTCACAAGGGTCTATGGGGCCGGGCTGGATGGCACCCTGAACGATAAGACGGACCTGATCTCCCATATTCTTGAAAGAGAAACCATTGCCGTGCGTGAAACAGTGATGATCGGGGACCGCAAATATGATATGATCGGCGCCGGGCAGAACGGGGTATGCGGTTTAGGCGTTCTCTGGGGATATGGAACCCGGGATGAATTGGCGTCTTCGGGCGCATCCGCTTTTATTGAAAATCCCCATAATTTGCCCGCGACATTCAAAAAAAAGGAATTATGATGATGGGTCTTTCCAATGAAATCCGGATCGATGAATTTTCTTCTGAATATCAGGAAGAGATCCTGAATCTGATTGTAATGATCCAGCAAAAGGAATTCGAGATCGCCATCACGGCAGAAGACCAGCCTGATCTCTGCAATATCAGAGATTTTTACCAAAAGGGCACAGGGAATTTCTGGGTTGCCCTCTTCAATCACAAGGTCATCGGCACCATCAGCCTGCTTGATATCGGCAATGGCCGGGCCGCCTTAAGAAAGATGTTCGTGGATAAGGCGCACCGGGGTGAAAGATACCAGGTGGCCTCCAGGCTGCTGGATATGCTTATAAAATGGGCAAAATCCAAAGAAATAAAAGAGGTCTATCTGGGGACCACTTCCAAATTTTTGGCCGCGCATCGGTTTTATGAGAAAAACGGCTTTCGGAAAATAGAAAAAAGTGATTTGCCCGGCGCCTTTCCTGTCATGAAAGTGGACACCCGGTTTTATAAATTTGAACTATTCTAGATAAATTTTGGATAAGGAGCTGAGAATGGCCAAGGAAGAAATCCGTTTACTGGAAGAAATCACCCTCAATGCCTGGCCTGCACTCCAGACCGTCCTCATGGACGGTTGGGTGGTCCGGTTTGCAAAGGGCTATACCCGGCGGGCCAATTCCGTCAATCCTTTGTATCCCTCCTCCCAGCCTTTGAAACGAAAGATCGAGGCCTGTGAACGGCTTTATTTTGCAAGGGGATTGAAAAGCGTGTTCAAGATCACGCCGGCGAGTCTGCCGTCGGAGCTGGATGCTGTGCTGGCAGGGTCCGGTTATGGGCGGGAGGGCCGCACCGGTGTTCAAACCATGAACCTGGAAAACTGGAGTCGGGACAGGGACAGGGGTGTGGAATTGTACAGCGATTTTGCCGCGGACTGGCATGGGGCCTATTGCGTAATGAACGGCATTGCACCGGAACATCATGGGACCGTTGGCCAATTGCTGGCATTGCAGTTTCAGGACAAGCGACTGGCTGTTCTTCGCCGTGAAGGGCAAGTGGCGGCCTGCGGTCTCGGCGTCAAGCAGGATCGATTCCTGGGGATATTTGATATCGTTGTGAATCCGCGGCAGCGGCGGCAGGGATGCGGCAATGCCATTGTCGAAGCCCTTCTGGCCTGGGGAAAACAAGAAGGGGCAAGGACGGCTTATCTTCAGGTAACGGCGGAGAATGAGCCGGCCCGGCAATTATATGCCTGCCTGGGATTCCGGGAAGAATATCAGTATTGGTACCGGGTCAGGCAGGCTGGGTGAGGGCGGGAAATAGAATTGGGCAATAGAGAAATCAGCGGGGCGCCTGCCCTGGTCAGTGTGATTCTGCCCACCCATAACCGGGCCTGGACCTTGAAGGAGGCTGTGGATTCGGTTCTTGACCAGGATTATCCCCATATTGAACTGATCGTCATTGATGACGGCTCCACGGATACGACCCAGGAACTGCTGGCAACCTACAAGGATCGGATAAGGGTATTGACCCAGACCAACCAGGGCGTCAGCGCGGCCCGGAATGCAGGCATCCGGGCTGCCGGGGGATCTTTGATCGCGCTTCTGGATTCGGACGACGCCTGGGACAAACGGAAAATTACCTGCCAGGTGGATTTTTTCAAAGCCCGTCCCGAAGCCATGATCTGCCAGACTGAGGAAATCTGGATCAGGAACGGAAAACGGGTCAATCCGAAAAAACGCCACCAGAAACCCTCGGGTATGATATTTGAAGCCTCCCTTCATTTATGCCTCGTAAGCCCGTCCGCCGTGATGATGAGAAAAAACCTCTTTGACCGGATCGGATATTTTAATGAAGAGTTCACGGTATGCGAAGATTATGATCTCTGGCTCAGGGTCAGTGCCGTCCTGCCGGTTTTTCTTATCGATAAACCCTATACCGTTAAAAGGGGAGGGCATCCGGACCAGCTTTCGGGAATCCATTCCCAGGATAAATTCAGAATCCGGTCTTTGTCGGCCCTCATCTCATCCGGCGCCTTGACCCCGGATCAGGCAGCCGCGGCCGGAAAAGTCCTGAAGGAAAAATGCAGGGTTTACGGCAACGGCTGCATAAAAAGGGGGAAAAAGGACGAGGGCGACTATTATCTGAATCTTTGCCGGGGCCTTTAGAGGTCTGAAATCATCATTTCATGGTAATTCATACCATTTTCATTGACGGCAACTTCCTGGATTTTGCATTTGGATCTGTCTTCTTTCAGGATAAGGACAGTTTGGGGACCTTTTACAAGGGTGTCCACCATGATGGTCTTGGCCACTGTGAGAACCGGCACAGGCGCGTCTTTTTTTGAAAAATCCGTCAACGCCTGCTTTTCAAGAACAAGAGCTTTATTTTTGTGCTCAATCTGGTTCAGCTTTGCTTTAAGCTGTTCGATCTGATTGGCGAGCTTGTCCTGGCTGTCAAAAATTCCGTTCAATGCCTTTTCCGCCGCTTTGGCCCGATCCAGAAGCCTTCGAATCTCATCGGTTGCCGCTTGAAGTTTTCTCGCGTCATTGGTTTTCTGAAGGTCCGGCAGAGTTTTTTTCAGTTCTTTGATTTCCAACTGGGCCCTGTCTTGAACATGGGCCTTTTCCGATATATCCTGGTAAAGGGCCTGGTCCTGATCCTCAAGCTTTTTAATCTCGTTTCTCAGCAGGTCCGCTGTTTTGACGGAGGCCTCAATGGCTGCATCCATTCCCTTTTTTAAGGTTTCAATATGTTGATCAACCCCTATTTTCAATTTGCACGGGGTTGATGCCGGGGTGCCTATTTTGTTGGCTTCAATGCCGAGCTTTGCAGTGATCCGGGATGAAATAATATGGCCTGTCGGGTTCTTGCAGCTTCCGCTCAGAAGGATGTCCGAGTCAATGATTTCCTTTTGAACCACAAGGTTTTGAAATCCCATGACCGAGCAATGGTTGATAAATTTGGCATAGATATTGCCGTGAGCTGAAATCTTTGAATTCGTTATGCCGACGGAAATATTCAGATCGCCGGAAATATCAATGACGGCGCCTTCAACCTCCTTTGCCGTCAAACTGATGCCTTTTACCGTGAACCCTTCCTTGACCATGCCCTTGACAATGATATGGCCTTTGAAATCAATATTGCCGGTTTCAAAATCAACATCTCCCGGAATAATGAGATCCGGGTTTATGGAGATCGTGCCCAGAATATCCCGATGGGGCTGGCCATCAAGGCTAGCGTGGATGCTGAGGCCGTCTTCCGATAGCTCGGTGCCGGACCCGGCAAGAAATACCGGGTCTGCCACTTCATCCACGGGGATGGGATGGCCGGTGACGGTTACCCCGGTTCGGCCTTCTTTCATGGGCGTCTTTTTCGCCAGCAGGTCACCCTTTGTCACATAGGGAATATTCCCTCTTTCACGGAAATCAATGGAGCCGTCTTCATTGATTTTTCCCGGATTTGTAAAATCAGTCTTAAAATGATATTCGATATTTCCGTCCTGCCCGTAAATCGGAGGCTCTCCCTGGGCAATGAGTATTTTTCCGGCAAAGGCGGCGGATATCCAGGCTTCAATGGCAATATCCTCAACAATACCGAATGAAATCTGTTTTTGCCGGAGAAGATCTAAAAAATCGGCCACTGTGGGGGTAGGAAGCGGGTCTTCAAATTCTTTTATTTTTTCAATATAGGCCTTTGTCATGCCGTCCGTCACCGTAATCGCAAAATAGGGATCAAGGGCATGGCCCGAGCGATCCGTGTCAAAGCCGTCCCACTCAGGCAGGGTTGTCCGGACTTGATCCACAGCATCTGCTGCATACCGTAAAGTCGTTTTCAGAATTTTTTCCATGACATCCGGATCAGCAGGCTCATTTTCGGCCGGCATTTCTTGGTCTTTTTCCGTTACCGATGCCAGAATATCCCTCAGATCCAGGGAAAGGGGAGGGGCCTGTCGGCGAAGGGCCACCTTGTCAAAGAAAGTTTTAAGCGTTTGAAAGGTCAGGAGAAATTCTTTTTTAAAGGCTTCGGGTGAGGTTGTGGCGCCTTTTTTCTCCAGCGCTTCGGAAAGGGAGATATTGATATCCGGAGCATATTGATTCTCTGCTTTTCCAAGTTTGGATATCAGCGCCAGTTTTTTTGCCTTTTTCATCTCAACCAGCTCTTTATTGGCCTCATCCTTTTTTTTGAGCTTCTGAGCGATCCTGAACATCTGTTTGTTCTGGTGGGCGGTCACCCGTTTCAACCTCTGCCGCTTTAAATTGGTTTTGAATTGTTTAAAACAGTTGGCTGCCTGGGCCACAAGGTCCTCATCCTTGAAAGGAAAGGTGATGCAGGCATGGATTTCGGCTTTGTTCACCGCACTGATGAGGATATCGGTCCGCTCAAAGGGAACGATCAGCATTCGTCTTGTTACAGGGGAGATGGATTTGACCTTTTCCAGGATATCATCCCCTTCCATTTTGGGCAGCTTGTAACTGCTGATGAATAACGCAAATAAATATTCTTTGGATTGCTCCAGCATATCCAGGGCATCCCGGGACACCTCATGGCAGAACACATCCCATCCGGCTTTGGCTAAAACGGATTTGGCATGATTCCGGAGGGTATCGTTGTTTTCAAGAAGGATCAGTTTGGGCTTGAATTTTCCCATCAGGCAGTCTCATTTTCCATTGAAGGCAGTTCGAATCCGTTTTGACGAGCAAGATCATCGAATTCATGAAAGAGTTTTTTAACCAGGCCGGAAAAAAGAGGCAGAATTTTTGTTGGATCCGTTCCTGTGGCACCTTTAATCCCGTTTTCAATCATATCTAAAATGTATTCTTCATCCACCTGTCTGGGGGATGAAAGTCCCAGGCGTTTTTTCTCAAGCAGCTCTATTTCCCGGTCCAGCTCTGAAATTTCTTTTGTCCGGCTTGCGGCGGCTTCCATCAGATTGCAGCTCAGCTCGTACAACTGGCTGTTCTGCTTTTTGGCAAGGTTCAGCAAACTTTCGTTTTCAAAAAAGGATTCAAAAAATTTGATTCCGTACCGAATGATTTCCAGGAATTCTTCATCATTCAGGGGTTTGACAATATACCGTTGAATCAGATCCTTGTTCACGGCATCAATGATGGCTCCGAATTCAGTATAGGTGCCCATAAGGAAGCGACTGCTTTCAGGCATGATATTTTTTGCGTGTTCAAGAAGCTTCTCCCCGTTTATCCCTCTCAGGCCTTGATTTGCCATGATAATGGAAAAGGGGGTTTTTGCATTTTTGATGTGTTCCAGGGCTGAGTCTCCGGAATCCGTGAACACAAAGACAATGTCTTCATGCTGAAGCACGCGGGCAATGGTCTTGCCAATGGTTTCATCGTCATCTGCAACAAGGGCTTTATGCTGGTAGCCGGGTTCCATCTATTGGCCTCTATCCCGTTTAGATATAAGGGGTTAAAATGATTATGATTTTTAATCATAGCGTCATTTTTTATCAAAATCAACCCCAAAAGTCCTGCCCAGGGCCTACAATTTGATCCGGCCCGGTGGGCAATATGATGATCAAGGCTTGACTTTGATTATTCCTTGAATTAGTGTCAAAAAGCTGTGAGTTTTGACTAAGCGGCTTAATTTATTTGAAAAGGAAGCAGTTTATGGAAGAGGGCAGAGGGGAGTCCGCAGATCTGAATAATCATCTGAAATCAGAATTAATTGTTGACATGCTGACCCGAATTGCAGTTCACTATGGTTTTTGGTTTACCGAGGTCCGGCACCAGATGGGCCTGGAAAGAGCCCTGGAAGTTTTTGAGAAGGCGACACAAAAAAGCATTTTCCTCGGGCTGAAACGATTTGCCGATATTTTTGATTTTGAGCTTGAAAACGGACTGCCAAAGGCCTTGCTCCACATGGAAAACTCAAAGCGGAACGAGCTCATGGATGCCGTGGCCAAAACATGGCTGGCCAATGACGGGATGTGGTTCCAGGCCATTGAATTCAATCACGGCATGAATGAGGCCAAGCGCTGCAATGATTCCTGCTGGGCCCAGTTTTCACCCTACGAAGCCTTTGCCGTCAAACGGTTTTTAAAGCTGGAGGAACCCTGCGGCCTGGACGGGTTGAAACGAGCCCTGAATTACCGGATGTATTCGCTCATCAATACGCAATCCATTGTTGACGAGGGGCCGGACAGCTTTGTATTTCAGATGAATGATTGCAGGGTTCAGTCTGCGAGGAAAAGAAAAAAACTGGATGATTATCCGTGTAAATCGGCCGGACTTGTGGAATATGCTTATTTTGCAAGGGCCATAGATGAGAGGATTGAAACCGAATGCATCGGATGCCCGCCGGATGATCATCCGGAAAATTGGTTTTGCGCGTGGCGGTTCAGTATCAAACACTAAAGGAATGAATCCATCATAAGGAAAGGTTGGTATTATGGGAGTTACATCGGACAAGATTCAAGAGCTCATCAATAAGGAAAAGGCCGTGATGGCCATGGGAGGGGAAAAGGCTCTTGAAAAAAGACGCGAAAGCGGAAAATTAAATGCCCGGGAAAGACTGAACATTCTCTTTGACAAAGGTAGTTTCAGGGAGCTGGATATGTTTGTCACCCACCGGTGCACTAATTTCGGCATGGAAAATGTAGACATCCCGGCGGACGGGGTTGTCACGGGGCATGGCCGGGTGGACGGCCGGATCGTATTTGCCTATGCCCAGGATTTTACCTCCAGGGCCGGTTCCCTGGGAGAGATGCAGGCCAAGAAAATCTGTAAGGTCATGGACATGGCCTTAAAAGCCGGCGCTCCCGTCATCGGGATGAATGATTCCGGCGGAGCCAGAATCCAGGAAGGCATTGATGCCCTGTCCGGGTATGGGGAGATTTTTTTCAGGAATTCGGCCGCTTCCGGCGTGATTCCCCAGATTTCGGCCATCATGGGACCCACGGCAGGCGGGGCCGTTTATTCGCCGGCCATGACGGATTTTATTTTCATGGTCAAGGAATCCAGTTATATGTTCATCACCGGACCCAATGTGATCAAGGCCGTCACCGGGGAAGAAATCACCTTTGAAGCCCTGGGCGGGGCCATGACCCATAACGAAAAATCCGGCGTGGCCCAGTTTGCCTGCGATTCCGACGAGGACGCCATTTTTCAGATCCGGAAACTGTTGTCCTACCTGCCTTCCAATAATATGGAAGACCCTCCCCATGTTGAGCCCAAGGATGATAAAAATCGCATGGATGCCTCCCTGGACACGGTTATCCCGGACAATCCCAACCGGGCTTATAATATCAAGGATGTCATCGTTTCCATTGTGGATGACGGGGAATATTTTGAGCCCCATCAGTATTATGCCAAAAATATGGTGGTCTGTTTTGCCAGGCTCAACGGACACAGTATCGGCATCATTGCCAATCAGCCCAATTATCTGGCCGGATGCCTGGATATCGACGCATCGGATAAGGCCACCCGGTTCATCCGGTTCTGTGATGCCTTTAATATCCCCATGCTCACCATTGCCGATGTTCCCGGATATCTGCCGGGAAGCAACCAGGAATGGGGCGGGATCATCCGGCATGGGGCAAAGCTGCTCTGGTGCTATTCCGAAGCAACCGTACCCAAACTCCTGCTCATCACCCGGAAAGACTATGGCGGGTCCTATATTGCCATGTGTTCCCGTCATCTTGGAGCGGATATGGCCTTTGCCTGGCCCACGTCTGAAATCGCTGTAATGGGTGCTGAAGGAGCGGCCAATATCATTCATGCCAAGGAAATCAGCGGGGCTGATGATCCGGTGGCCAAACGAAAAGAGAAAATCGTTGAGTATAATGAAAAATTTTCAAATCCCTATTGTGCTGCGGCCAGGGGCTATGTGGATGCCGTGATCCGGCCTTCGGAAACCAGGCCCCGCCTCATTGACGCCCTGGAAGCCATGCTGACCAAAAGAGAACTTCGGCCGGCCAAAAAGCACGGGAACATACCGGTATAAAGATAAGGAATCAGAATGGATAAAAAGAAAATTACAGCAGCCCTTGCCGCTGTTGCCATGGTTATGAAAACCCAGGAAGAGGCCTTGTTATCTTCGGTGCCGGTAATTCCAGAGCCGGAGCCGGAGGCGCCTGTCCTCATCCAAGCGGCCCGGCCGGTCAATCTATGGGGGATATCGGGAAGACAGACCCATATGCAGGCCAATGCCATGATGCAGCTTCGCATGTTTAAATAATTAAAAATGATATTTACACTAGTCGGGAGACAATAGAATGAGTGACCATACACGAGTGAAACAGGTTGAGATGAATTATACAAAGGACCGGCCCAAGGCTAAAAACCCTTTAAAAATAGAAGATTTATCCCTGAGGGACGGACACCAGTCCCTTTTTGCCACCCGGGGAAGAACCGAGGATATGATCCCGGTGGCGGAAAAAATGGACCAGATCGGTTTCTGGGCCGTTGAAGTCTGGGGAGGGGCCACCTTTGATACCATGCACCGGTTTCTGGGGGAAGATCCCTGGGAAAGGCTTAGGACCCTCAAACGATATTTTAAAAAGACGCCGTTTTCCATGCTGCTGCGGGGCCAGAACCTTGTGGGATACCGCAATTATGCCGATGATGTGGCACGGCTTTTCGTGAAAAAGACGGTGGATAACGGCATGGAGATCTTCAGGACCTTTGATGCACTGAATGATTTCAGGAATTTTGAAACCGTGGTGCCGGTGATCAAGGAATGCGGGGCCCATTTCCAGGGATGCATCTGCTATTCATTGACGGAGCCCAGGATGGGAGGGGACGTATACACCCTTGAGTATTATGTGAAAAAGGCAAAAGAGCTGGAGGCCATGGGAGCGGACAGCATCTGCATCAAGGACATGGCAGGGCTCATTGCGCCCTATGATGCCTATGAGCTGGTCAAAGCCCTGAAAGCCGCGGTCAAGCCCATGATTCATCTTCACAGCCATTTTACGTCGGGCATGTCGCCCATGAGCCATTTCAAAGCCATTGAAGCCGGGGTGGATATCATTGACACCTGTCTGACCCCCTATGCCTACCGGACCAGCCATGCCGCCCTGGAACCTTTTGTCATGTCCCTTCTGGGCACGGACCGGGATACGGGGTTTGACATCAATGCCTTGGCCGACATCAATGACATTCTGGAGCGGGATGTATTGCCCAAATATAAGCACCTTCTGGATGACACAAAGGTTTCGGTCATTGATATCAATGTGCTGCTGCACCAGACACCGGGCGGTATGCTGTCCAACCTTGTGAATCAGTTGAAGGAAATGGATGCCCTGGACAAGATTGATGCCGTTTACAGAGAACTGCCCCGGGTCAGAAAAGAATTGGGGCAGATTCCCCTCGTGACGCCCACCAGCCAGATTGTGGGCACCCAGACCGTGAACAATGTCCTCTTTGATACGCCTGACGAACGCTATAAGATGATCACGGCCCAGGTCAAGGATCTGTGCTATGGCCTGTATGGAAAGACCAGCGCCGCCATTGATCCTGAAGTTCAGAAAAAAGCCCTGAAGGGCTATGAGAGAGGGGAAACCCCCATTACCTGCAGACCGGCTGAAGTACTGGCGCCGGAGCTTGAAAAGGCCAGAAAAGAGATCGGAGACCTGGCCCTGGATGATGAAGATCTGATTATCTATGCCCTTTTCCCGGTGACAGGGAAAAAATACCTTCTCCAGAAATATGGAAAAGAAAAGGTGCCGGATACGGTAAAACCCATTACCCTTGAAGAGGTGGCAAGGCAAAAGGAAATGATTGAAAAGGCCAAAAGAGGGGAGCTGGTTGAAAAATCCAAAATAAAAGAAATTCCGGAAAAAAGTCCCCATATCCGAACTTTCAACGTATTTGTGGATGGAGATTATTTTGAAGTGGGCGTGGATGAGGTGGGCGGATCACCCTTTATCACCTCTGTCCTGCCTGCCCCGGCAAGTGCTGCCCCTTCCGGGTCCATAAAGCCTGCTGCTCCGGCGAAACCGGCCTCTCCCCTGCCGCCGCCGCCGCCCAGACCCAAGGCTGCCCCGGCGGCTGCCAAACCGGCACCGGCAAAGGCAGTTGAAGCGGTTGCCACCGACGGCACACCCATCAAGGCTCCCATGCCGGGTATGATCATCCGGTATGAAAAAAATGTGGGAGACACTGTGAACGAGGGTGAAACCGTTGTGGTCATTGAGGCCATGAAAATGGAAAATGCGCTTCCCTCTCCGGTGACCGGCGTCATCAAAGCCATTCACAGTAAGAGCGGGGATTCGGTTGCAAGAGGGGATGTGCTGGCCGTCGTCGGGTAATAACCGGTTTGACAAAAGATTCCGACTGCTTACTTTGGTAGTCGTAATATTCACGACTACCAAAGGAGAATACGAATGGCATTTGAAACCAAAGAAGAATTACTGGAAAAATATATTAAAATGGAAAAACCCCATTGCCCCCATTGTGACAAGGGCATGTCACTGTGGGAGGTGCCGCCCATCAATTTCAGCGACGGCCTGGGCTGGGGATCTCCCTATTTGTTTGTGTGTTTTAACGATGACTGTCCCAGCTATAAAAAAGGCTGGGACCACCTGGAAGAAACCATGGAAGCTCCGGCATCCTACCGGTGCATCAATGAGCCCGGCCAGAAAAATTTTGAATATATGCCCGTGTTCAGCCCCGTCGGCGCCCAGGGCGGAATCCTGGATGATGAGGTGCTGATCCGTGAGGAAGCAAGAAAAGAACTCATGAAAAAGACCTTTTCCATCATGACGGATTATTATATCTCAAAGGATTGGGATGAGATTTTAAAGATCTGCCTGAACCCGGAGATCCCTGCCAAAGCGAGGCTCAAGGCAGCGGAAATGGTGGGGGAACTGGGCGGGGTGGAAGCTATTGAACACCTGGTCAATCACAAATTTCCCACTCCCGTGCTCCAGGCCGGGGTGAGCAAAGCCATTGAGCAGCTTCACGAACGGCATTATACCCGGGAATGTCCCTATTGCGCCGAGATTATCAAGAAGCGGGCCACGGTTTGCAAACACTGCAACAGGGAAGTGCCTTCGGCCTAGCCTTCCTATTTATTGATTTTTTCCAGGTTAAAGGAGCGGTAAATGATCATTTCCCGCTCCTTTCTATTTTCATCCAAAGGGATGAATTCCATGGTTTTGATCCGTTCAAGGGCTTCTGTTTTTGAAGGAAGGTCATCCAGGCCCTTTCCCGCATTTTTACCAGAAACGGTATCCAGAATCACGGCATTCCTTGCGTCCGTTGAAACGGCCAGGGGAATCTGGTAGTCATAGACCAGCCTTGCACCAGCCAGAATTTCTCTTTCATAGGACCCGATGGACCCTGCCACGCAGGTGACGGCCATGAAGGCCTTGCCGTTGCAGCATACAATAAGATCAATGGAGGAGGGATAGTCTTCTCCCAGGAACTGGACCACAAGGGGTTCTTCCACCAGGATGTCTTTTTTGTCATAGCCTTTTTCATCCACCAGAAATCTCTCAAATTCCTGCCGGACCGCCTCGGGCCCGACATTCCGGACGGCTTTTCCGGTGATATAATCACTGATAATATAGTCCATCATCGTCATATTAAGGAAATTCCCGTCATCTCTTTGGGTTGTTGGATATTCAATACCTTGAGGACCGTGGGTGAAATATCCCCAAGGATGCCGTCTTTTAAGGCAAGGCCCTGATATTTTTGTCCGGCCAGGATGAACCGGACCGGGTTCAAGGTATGGGCCGTGTGGGGAGAGCCGTCATCGGCCATCATTTGTTCGGCATTGCCGTGATCGGCGGTGACCATGGCGGTTCCGCCGGTTTCCCAGATGGCTTCAACAACTTGTTGCACGCATTGGTCAACGGTTTCACAAGCTGTTATGGCTGCCTCAAGGATGCCGGTATGGCCCACCATGTCCATATTGGCAAAATTCAGGACCATAAATTCGAATTCCCCGGACCTGATGTTTTCACAGGCTTTTTCTGCAACACCACGGGCGCTCATCTGGGGCTTTTTATCATAGGTGGCCACATCCCTGGGAGAAGGAATGAGAATTCTTTTTTCCCCGTCAAAGATCTTTTCATCCCCGCCGTTGAAGAAATAAGTGACATGGGCATATTTTTCAGTTTCTGCAATGCGAAGCTGCCGGATATGGGTCTTGCTTAATACTTCCCCCAGGATATTGTCCAGATGCTGGGGGCCGAAGGCCACGGGAAGATCAAAGGTTTCATCATACTGGGTCAGGCAGACAAAGCTGGATAAATCAATTTTCCGTTCTCTTTGAAATGCCTGGAAATTAGTTTCCGTAAAGGCCCGCGTGATTTCTTTGGCGCGGTCGGCCCGAAAATTGAAAAAAATAAGGCCGTCACCGTCCTGGATGAGGCCGCCGGAGGAGCCTTTCGGGTTTCCGTCCTTTGGTACGATAACGGTGGGCTCCATGAATTCATCGGTTTTCCCGGAGTCATAACCGTTTTTAACGGCGGCCAGGGCAGAGTCGGAATCAATGCCTTCAGCCTTTGTAAACAAATCGTAGGCCCTTTTTACCCTGTCCCACCGGGTATCCCTGTCCATGGCCCAGTATCGTCCGACCAGGCTTGCAATTTTGCCGATCCCGGCCATATCCAGGTAATCCTGGAGCTGCCGGATATAGGCCATGCCGCTGGTGGGGGAGGTGTCCCGGCCGTCCAGGATGGGGTGGATGAACAGATGTTTAACATGGTTTTGTTTTGCCATGTCGATGAGGGCGAAAAGATGGGTGATATGGCTGTGAACCCCCCCGTCGGACAAGAGTCCCATCAGATGTAGGCTTTTGCCGGAAGCCGAGACTTTTTCCATGATGGTTTTCAGGGCCGGGGTTTGAAAAAAGGATCGATCTTTGATGGCCTCATTGATTCGCACAAAATCCTGGAACACTTTTCTGCCGGCGCCGATATTCATATGGCCCACTTCTGAATTTCCCATGGTGCCGTTGGGAAGGCCGACGTCATTTCCCGAGCAGGCAAGCTTGCAGCTTGGAAAATCCTTGATTAGGGAATCCAGAAAAGGGGTATGGGCCAGGGCAACGGCGTTCCCTTTGATGTCTTCCCGGATTCCCCAGCCATCCAGAATCATCAGAATATGGACCGGCGAATCAGTTTTCATGGTCCTCCTCCTCCGGGGCTGTTTCAAATCCGGAAAGGTCTATCCGGGGTGCATCGGCCCACAATCCTTCGAGATTATAATAGGATTTGATCCGGGATTCGAACACATGAACAATGACATTCCCGTAATCCAGCAGGGCCCATTCCCCTTCTTTGACGCCTTCTGATCCGATGACATTGATTTTTTGCGCTTTCAGGGCGGTCAGCAGATGTTCGGCAATGGAGGTGACCTGGCGCTGGGAACCCGCTTCAATAATAATAAGCGCATCCGTATAGGAGGTAAGGGTTCTCACATCAAGGGCCGTAATGGACTTTGCTTTTCTTTCAAAGGTGGGAATAAGGTATTTTTTAAGCTGGTCGGCCAAAAGCTTGGGTTTTGTCATTGATAAAGTTCCTTTTCATGAATGATTTTTAAAACACCGGCAGGGACAAGACCTTCTATGGAGTTCCCATTTTTTACCCGTTCCCGGATCATGGTGGATGAAATGTCTATTCGGGGCACCCGGCATAAATATATTGTTTGTTTTTTTTCGTGAAAAAATCCATTGTCCTGTTCGTTGAAAATGTATCCTTTTGATATATATTCGTCAATAAAAGAGACAAAGGCCCCATGGTTTTTAGGCCCCCCCCTCAACATGACGATGATGCCGACGGACTCAAAAATCCTGTCCTTTTGCCGCCAGGTGGGGATATCAAAGAAAGCATCGGATCCCATTAGAAGAAACAGGTCTACCCCTTCTCCCAGGGCCTTTTTAAACTCTTCAATGGTGTCGATGGTAAAAGAAGGCCCCTTCCGGATTAATTCCTTGTCGGAAACGATAAATCCTTCCTGCCCTTTAAAACTTTGTTTTACCATTTCAAACCGGTCCTGGGCAGGGGCAAGATCCGTGCCGGGTTTATGGGGTGGGGTGGCAGAAGGGATCAAAAATATTTTTTCTAGTCCGAATGCTGTTTTGACATGCTCGATAATCCTGATATGACCATTGTGGAAAGGATTGAAAGTTCCTCCGAACAACCCTATTTTCATGGCTTACTCTTTATGAAGTTCAGAAGCTAAAAAAGAGACAAGGTCTTTCACCCCTTTCCCGGTTGCAGCAGACAGGGTCAGTATGGGGAAATTTTTTAAGGCACGGGTGAAGGCATCAATTTTTTCAAGGGTATCGGGCAGATCGATCTTGTTGAGAACCACAATCTGTTTTTTTCTGACAAGGGTTTCACTGTATTTGGAAAGCTCATTGTTGATTAACAGAAAGGACTTTAAGGGATCTTCCGTGTCAACGGCTGAAATGTCAATGAGATGAACAAGAATCCCGGTTCGTTCAATATGCTTTAAAAAGCTGATGCCGAGACCGATGCCCTCATGGGCGCCTTCGATGAGTCCGGGGATGTCTGCCACGGCAAAGGGTTCTCCGAAGGAAGGCTCCACCATGCCGATGACCGGGGTCAGGGTGGTAAACGGATAGTCGGCAATTTTTGGCCGGGCAGAACTCATATGGCTGATCAGGGTCGATTTCCCGGCATTGGGAAGTCCGACAAGGCCAACATCGGCCAAAAGTTTCAGTTCCAGTTTCAGCTTGAATTCTATTCCGGGTATCCCGGGTTGCGAATGGCGGGGCGCCCGGTTGGTGGAAGTTGCAAACCGCTTATTGCCGCGGCCGCCCATACCGCCCTGGGCCAGGATGTAGTCCTCTTGAGTATCGGTCAGGTCAACAATGATGTCGCCCGTGTCTGCATGGGAAACGATGGTACCGGCAGGAAGGAGGAGGATACAGTCTTCACCGTTTTTGCCGTGTCTTTGCTTGCCCATTCCCGGCTGCCCGTTCCCGGCCTTGAGCAATCTGAGGCGGCGATAATCGTAGAGCGTTCGTTTGCCCTTATCGATTCGAAGGATGATACTTCCCCCATCGCCGCCGTCTCCACCATCAGGCCCGCCTCTTTCGATGAACCGCTCCCGCCGGAAGCTTGCGCACCCGCGGCCGCCATCACCGGATCTGACAGTGATAATTGCTTCATCTACAAATTTCACGCTTCATAAACACTAACTTTTTTTCTGTCCCTGCCTTTTCGTTCAAAGGTCACAACGCCGTCAATCAGGGCAAAAAGAGTATAGTCCCTACCCATTCCGACATTGTTGCCGGGATGTAATTTTGTTCCAACCTGTCTAACCAGAATATTGCCTGCCGTCACGCGTTCTCCGCCGAATTTCTTGACGCCGCGCCGCTGGCCGTTTGAATCGCGACCGTTTTTTGAACTGCCGGCTGCTTTTTTATGTGCCATGGGATCTCTCCTTATAAACTAAACTGCAATGGAATCTATTTTAATCTCAGTATAATGCTGCCGGTGGCCCTTCATTCTTCTATATCCTTTGCGGCGTTTATACTTAAAAATTATTTTTTTTCTGTCTTTGGCCTGTTCCAGAATATGTGCTTTGACCGAGGCATTTTCAATTTTCGGGTTTCCCATGGTGATGGTTTCACCGTCTGAAAACAAGAGAATGTCGTCAAATTCGACCTGAGAACCTTCGGTGCCATCCAGTTTTTCAACTTTCAGGGTCTGGTTTTCCTGGACCTTGTATTGTTTGCCTCCAGTTCTGATAACTGCGTACATTTTTAAACTCTCCTTATTATTTCAAGACCTTTCGCAATTTTAAAAACTCTGAATACTATACTGATTCCTTTTCTTTGTCAAGATAAAGAATCACGGGAAAACCCTTTTTGCTTTTAAAAAACCAATCGGGTTGATATGATAGGCCATTTTAACAGGGGAAAACCGCCATGAAGATGGACACGGAAAACAGGGAATACCGGAAGTATCGAAGATACGGCCGTTATCTCTATCATATCTTGAACCTGCTGATGACAACCCTTGATTTTAAAATTCAAGGGGCTGAAAAATTGAGTGATGATGATAATTATATCTATGTTTTCTGGCATCAGAAGCTTTTTTTTCCTACCGTTGGATTTCGGCACATCAAAAACAGGGCCGCCCTTGTCAGTCCTTCCAAAGACGGGGAAATTCTGGCAACGGTTCTTGAAAAATACGGGCATGAAGCCATCCGGGGATCCAGCAATGACCGGAATATCCAAAGCCTTATCCTCATGATCAAAAAACTCAGACAGGGATATCATCTCGGGCTTGCGGCCGACGGACCCCAGGGTCCTATTTTCAGGACAAAGCCGGGGATTGTTTTTATGGCCATGAAGACCGGGAAAAAAATTATCCCCGTTGGCGGCGCCTTTAAACATAAATATGTATTCCAAAGGGCCTGGGACAAATTTCATTTTCCCTATCCCTTTACCAGAGGGGCCGTTGTCGTGGGAGATCCGCTGACGGTTCCTCCTGATGCAGACCTGAAAGCATATTCCCAAAGAATTGATTTGGAAATCAACAGGGTTGATGACAGGGCAGAGGCCCTCCTGAATTCACCGTTTGCTGGTTAAGCCTGCCTCAGGCTCACTTTATGTGCAGTTAATAAACATATCGCCTAGGGGGTCGTATTCTGCGGGATGGGATGCCAGAAAAGAATCCACCATATGGGTTTCCACCCCCTCCAGCAGGCGGATGATATAACATCTCAGGATCTTAAAAACATCGGTATCAGGATCAGAGATCAGTTCTTCAAGGTGTCTTTCCCCGACCCATGGCAGGGTTTTCAGCAGAACCGCTTTTTCATTTTCGAGAAAGAAGAGCATCATTTCGACCTTGACCGGATTATTCATCCGATAGACCGATACCGCATCAAGGAAAAACGAGACGGCATATAATTTAGCCGCCAGACATTTGTCGGGCTCGCACAGATCCAGATGGGTGTTGATTTTTTTTTGATAGAGGGTTCTGGTTTGGATAGGCAGCTCTTTAAATGAAGTCGTTGAAAGGAATTGTTTTTTTAAATTTCTCAAAACCGTTGGGCCAAGTTTTTTTCTTTGCAAACGGGCCTTTTCATCAAAAATGAAAAAATATTCCTTCAGACTTCTCATGCCGGGAGGGGTCAGTCGGTTGGAACCGTTGTCCAGAATGAGGGATTCCACCTGGACATCCAGGAGAACCGGGAGATGGCAATGGTTCTGATGGAGGTCATACCCTTCCAGGGGCTTGAAATAATCGACCAGAAGTGCGGTTCTCCCGGTTTTTTTAAGGGGGAAAAAATTTGTTGCCCCGGTAATGGGGATTTTTTTGTGGCCCTGGGGATATAAAGCGCTTGTAAAGGCCGGAATAATGATAAACGCCCCGTCCGGTGTGATTTCCGTACCGTAGCCATCTGTTATGGACGGTTTGACGGTAACAAAGTCTTCATCCAGGCCCGCCGGAATCAGGAGTTCATCCATATCATGCTGTTTGCCGAAAGAAGAATCCAGCCGTTCTTCGATGCGTTGAATGCGGGCCTTGTTTTTTGATGTGATGCTGACGGAAAGATTGGAGCGGTTTTTGACCATGCGGGTGAATAAGCATTCTTTTCCCCTGGGAACCTTTGTCAATACACTGTATTCCAGAGAAAGGGCATCCAATTGGTCGATGAGGTCAGCCACATTCTTACCCTTGTCTTCCCAGTCAAGGGGGTCTGAGGCGCCGTAAAGGGAGATTTCGGGATTTGCCGCAGCCTTTATCCGGTTTAAAATCCGGATCACGGCGGGATATGAGAAATGGGATCTGACGCCGGGCAAAGCCCATTCGTTGCAACGCCGGCAAAAATTGCTGCATCCGGAGGTGAGCTGAAATGCCATGGCGGTTTTGAAAACCAGGTTCTCCTGATCAGGGGTCAGGCCAAGCCGGGCTTTCCATTCGTCAAATCCCATATGGCGGATATTCCGGTGCATTTTCCGGATGCGTCGGGTCAAAAGGGTTTTGAGACTTTTTCCGGTTTCCCGGAGACTTGCCGGCCCCTGGGAGATTAGCACCTTTCTGTATTTCCTGAGGGCGGTCTGTATCTGGTGGATGCATTTTTCAGTATTTTCATTGAATTCCGGGTGCGCTGTTGCATATTGGAAGATCTGCCCATGGATAATGGCAGCCTCTTGAAAATCTTTTCTATACAAGGCCGCCAGAAATTCGTTTTTTTTCTGTTCAAAAAAAGAATCCAGGGTTTCAAGAATAAATGGCTTATCTTTCATCATAACCGGCAGGGTCTGCAAAAAAAAGGGGAGTTTCATGGCAGAAACTCCCCTGAATAAACACCAGATTTTTGGTATCTTAGCCGCGCACTTCTTCTTTGACCTGGGTCGCCAGTTTATACAGAAGGGTCAGGACCAGGAAGCCTGTGGCGTAAACCGCCAGGGTGATCATGATCTCGGGCTTTGTGGGGGCGTATTCCGTTACATGGTGCAGGGGGGAGGGCACAAACCCTCCGGAAATCATCCCAAGACCTTTATCAATCCAGGCGCCGAAAAAAATCATGGCGCAGGTAAAGGGCAACAGGGTCTTATTGTTTCTAAACTGAGGGATGACAAGAAAAATTGCACCGGTAAACATCAGAATCAAACCGGTCCACATCCAGGGTACCAGGGCATGATATCCGTGGTATCCGAACAATAGATACGTCAGATGGGCCTTATGTCCCGGAATATTGGAGTAATAGACCGTAAAGACTTCACATAAAAAGAAAAACAGGTTGGCAATAATGGCCCAGCAGACGATTTTGGCCAATGTCTGCATGGCTTCCCAGCCCGGATCAAATTTGGTGAATTTTCTGATCAGATAACACAGGATGATCAGAAAGGCCGGTCCTGCGGCAAAGGCCGATGCCAGGAACCGTGGCGCCAGGATGGCGGTCAGCCAGTATCCGCGTCCGGGAAGACCGCAGTAAAGATAGGCGGTCACCGTATGGATACCGATGGCAAAGGGAATGGACAGATAAATCAGGGGCTTTGTCCAGAAGGGCGGTTCCACCTGGTTTCTTTCCGCTTCCAGTACCTTCCACCCAATGACAATGTTCAGAAAAAGATAGCCGTTAAGCACCAACATATCATAGAACAGCATGGATTTGGGGGAGGGATATAATAAAACATTCAAAGCTCTTGTGGGCTGGCCTAAATCCACGATGATGAAAAGAAGACACATGACCAGGGCGGCCACGGCAAGGAATTCGCCCAATATGGTGATCCTGTGAAATTTTTCATAATTGTGAAGATAATAGGGGATGACCACCATGACCCCTCCTGCGGCAACTCCCACAAGAAAGGTGAAATTGGCAATATAAAATCCCCAGGACACATCCCGGCTCATGCCGGTAATCATCAACCCGTTCATGAACTGGTCGATATAGACGATGAATCCCGCTCCCATGACAAGGAGCAGAAAGATTATCCATGACCAGTAATTTTTACTTCCTTTAATCGCTATTTCAAGCATGGTCGCTCCTCTTATACAATATAGTAAACAGATGGTTCCGTGCCCAGGGACTGGTTCCGCCGGATGGTATAATGCTCCTTCAGCAGGACCCGGATATCGGATTCAGGGTCTTCCAGGTCTCCGACCACAATGGCGCCCTCGCTGGCCTGCACACAATGGGGAAGCTCACCCTTAGCCAGTTGCTCGGCGCATAAATTGCATTTTTCCACCACCCCTTTGCTGCGGGTGGGGAAATCCGGATTGGTTTCCGCAATAAAGGGTCTGGGGTCCCTGAAATTGAAACTCCTTGACCCATATGGGCAGGCCGCCATGCAGAACCGGCACCCGATACACCGGTGGAAGTCCATGATGACGATGCCGTCTTCCCGCTTAAAGGTCGCCTGGGTGGGGCAGGCCTGGACGCAGGGGGCGTTTTTGCAGTGGTTGCAGGTGACAAGGAAGGGAAGATCATGGAATTTTTCAGTCAGATATTCATCTTCTTTTTCAGGGAAGGCATAATGGAATTCTTCTTCCCAGATCCATTTGATCTCCTGTTTATGGTTGGCCAATCTGGTCTTGGGATATTTTTCCGCATCTACCTCATGCTTGAAATCCGGAACATTATGGGTCTTGTGACAGACTTCCGTAATTTTTTCCGCAATTTCCTCCGTGATTTTGTTGGTATCAATGACCATGCCCCAGCGGTGGGCGGTAAGCGCCTGTTCATTTTTACCCTTTACCGCAAGGGCTGTGCCAGGGGAGTCAGATGAAGCAAAATTCATTGCCGGAGAAGCACCCAACCCGATGGCAGCGATACCCGCTACTTTAAGAAAGCTTCTTCTGCTTTTTTTCATCATTTTATCTCCTTGGGGTTTGTGTGACATTCCCAGCAATAGGGATCAACCGAAGCATAGGTATGGCAACTGTCACAAAATTTTGCTTTATCTTCATGGCATCCCAGACAAGAATTTTCGCCCGTGGACAGGCTCATGCCAAAGGTGTGGCCATTGGCAGCCGTGTACTGTCTGTCGGAATTTCTGACCACGGAATCTCTCCATTCATCCAGGAGAGAGGGATGGTTGGCCCGCATATCATATTTTTCCAGGACACATTTTTTTTCTTCCTTGGCCTTGCCCAGGAGTTCTGGTTTTGGTGCCGCCTCCGTGGTCGTGATCATATTGAACCAGAACGGCGAGAGCACTGCCAGAACAAAGATAACCAGTCCCGTAATGATCATATTCTTATTCATCGTCTTCCTCCTCGAATCCTGTCATGGGTTCAAGCCTCAGGTTTTCAGTCCTTTTCTTCTCGCCCGGCAGGATCAATGCATTGCCGACCAGTTCATGAACACCGGCTACCCTGACTTCCGGCACCCAGTATTCGCACAGGGTGGAAAGGGCGGCCCTGTCAATGGCACATACTGTACCAAGGGTGTTGACACCGAATTTTTCATGGACATGTTTAACGGCATTGGCTCTGGGAAGGGCGCCGGCCATCCTGAGTTCCATGTTTTCTCCGGCGTTCAGGCCTGAACCTGATCCACAGCAGAAAGTCTGCTCACGGATGGTATTGGGCGGCATTTCATAAAAGTGGTTACAGACGTTCTGGATGACATAGCGGGGTTCATCCAGAAGACCCATGCCTCTTGAAGTGTTGCAGGAATCATGGTAAGTCATGACAAAATCGTCATTCCTTGATTTGTCCAGTTCGAGCTTGCTGTGTTTGATGAGATCGGCCGTGAATTCCGTGATATGGACCATCTTGGTGGAGCGGGCATTTTCAAATACCGTACCGGTGATGGGGTTTTTCGGCACTTCCAGGAAATCGGCAGGGCCGTTCATGGTGTCCATGTACTGGTGGATGACACGCCACATATGGCCGCATTCCCCGCCCAGAATCCATTTGACGCCCAGGCGCCTGGCCT
The DNA here is from genome assembly GCA_023701135.1 of Desulfobacula sp. Taxonomy (GTDB): domain Bacteria; phylum Desulfobacterota; class Desulfobacteria; order Desulfobacterales; family Desulfobacteraceae; genus Desulfobacula. The sequence goes on from JAMPXP010000008.1 coordinate 101,919, forward strand.
CGGCATACATCTTGGCGTTGAGGCGTTTCATGGTTTCATGGGAGGTGAAGAAACCGAAATTACCGCCTTCGGAAGCATAGGTGCTCCAGGTGACATCCAGCCCGTATTTGTCCTTCAGATACTTGAACAGGATGAGATATCCCTGGCAGGTATAGGTCCCGGGATCGGCGAACACATCACCGGAAGGGGTGATGAACAGGATGTCGGCCCCTTTTTTCATGAACTGGGGCGTGCAGTTGACACCGGTCAGGGATTCAATATCTTCCACAAAGAATTCCAGCATGTCTTTAAAGGCATGGGGCTGGATCCCCAGGTGGTTACCTGTTTTGAAACAGTTTGATACCGGTGTAGCAATCCAGTCGATATTCAGCCCTAAAAGGTTGAATATTTCCCTGGCCATAATGGTGATTTCCGCCGTGTCAATGCCATAGGGGCAGAACACGGAACATCGACGGCATTCGGTGCACTGAAAGAAATAATACCACCATTCCTTGAGAACATCCAGAGTCATGGGCCTGGCACCGGCCAAGGCTTTCCCGCCGGGGATCTTGCTTAAAATTTTTCCGGCGGTTGAAAAATCATTCCGATATACGGATCTTAAGAGCTCGGCTCTCAGCACAGGCATGTTCTTGGGATCGCCCGTTCCGAGGAAGAAATGGCATTTGTCGGCACAGGCGCCGCAGCGGACGCAGATATCCATGAACACCTTAAAGGTCCGGAACCGTTCCAGGCGGTCTTTCAGGCCTTGAAAAACGATTTCCTGCCAGTTGTCCGGAAGTTTCCAGTCCTCTTCAAGGGGATTCCAGGGTCTGGCGTTGGGCAGACCCAGCGTTTGAACACTTTCAGCCTTGGCCGCATAGCAATACATCCCCGGTCTGATTTGAACGGAAGCGGTGTTATCCATCCAGTTTCCAGATCCCGGGGCATAATCTATTTTATTTAATAGTTCATCCGGTTTTAATTGGTCAGACATTGATTACTCCTCTTTATCCACCGGCAGGCCGGCTTCAATCATTTTTTCTCTGAAGTGATCCTCATACTCTTCATAGGTATGGGTTTTCACATCATAGTTCCAGGGGTTAACATGTCTTTTTGCACGGGTATTGTTTGCCATATTTCTTGTGGGGCTTAAAAAGATTCCGCCCAGGTGCATAAGCTTACTGGCCGGGAAATATGCAAAAAGGATACTCACCAGAAAAAGATGGGCGTAAAAAAGACCGCCGACGCCTTTCGGAATGACGGGGCTGAAGGTCGCAAGACCCATGGTAAGCTCTTTGATACCGACGATGTCAACCTTTGTGAAATATCTCATGGACAACCCGGAGACAGCAATTCCGATGATGAGGAAAAGCGGGAAATAATCGGCTGCCTGGGAGATATAGGTTACCTTGGCGTCAAAGATTCTTCTTGCCAGCAAAAATAAGGTCGCTGCGAGCAGGAGAGCGCCGGAAATGAAAAGTCCGGGGAGCCCCAACTGGACGATACCGTCCATGTATTCAAGAAATTTGATACAGGAGGGCACCGGTGAGGTAAAAAATCTGAAATGCCTTAAAATGACAACCAGGAAGGAATAATGAAAGGCAAGGGCGCCTATCCAGAGGAAAATTTCCCAGGAATAGGACAGCTTGTTGGATTCATTCCGGTTGAATGCGGCCTTGGTGTTCCTGAAAAGGGATCTGAAAAGAAAAATTTCAAGAACCATTCTTAAACATACACCTGTTGAAGTATCAGGGTTATCAATGCAGTTCTGTTTTATCCACGGCAAAGATTTCTGCTGACCGCAGGTTGTGGGAATCCTGAACGGAACAGCAGAAGATGCCCATCCCAATACCTTGTAAACAAACCCGGCAAGGAAGGCAAGAACCGCCAGATACGGGATAACAATCCCGAAGAACCGATGAAGCCCTGCTCCCTCAACCCCTGTATATGCTACTAAGAAGAGCAGAAAAACAGTTGTCAGGGGGATCAAGTACTTTTGATTCATATTATAACCACCTCATGAATTGATGTGTGACGGAATCTGGAACCCCGCCATACATGTTAAATTTGTTTTGAGCCAAGGAGGTCTTCTTCCGTCAGCTCGGCTACTAAACCCGCCCTTTCAAAGGCACGGTGGATACGTCTCTTGCTTTCCGTTGCCTTTAAAAGGAATATTTCTTCCCTACATTTCATAAACCTGTTGAAAGATGCAAGCGCGATCTGATCAACAAGTCTGTCAAATTCTCTTATCATCCCGGCATCCAAAAGGGCTTCCCCGATATCTTTTAATGCATAGACAAAGCTGACGGCTTCGCTTGCGGAAAAAGCCTGTACCGCTCTGATGCGGATCACGGGGTCAAGGGTTCGTTCAAGGGATTCCGGCGTGAAATCAGTTAAAATCAGATTGAATACATCGGCGACGGTTTCATGGGTGATGGCACCGATGGGGTTGTCAAAACGATTGGCGTCTTTACCCAGGATTTTTGCCGACTGGGAGGGATATGTATCAATGGTGGCCTGAAACCATTTTTTGATAAAGGCTTCTCTGTTCTTACCAAGTGCTTGTTTTAAATCCATAATTTTATAACACGATTGCCTTAAAAGTATCGTATTTTCCTTTAAATTTATTGTTAGAAGGATATAAACTTCCCTTAATTGTATGTCAAGCATTAAAGATCGGCCGGAGACGAAATCCCAAAAAGGGTCTGCAAGGCCTGATCCGGGTGGTTTTTCCCTTGCCCGCCTCTTTTTTATTGAATAAATAAAATCTTTAGATTAAATACAATCAAAAGAAAATGCATGATCTGCATTTACAATTCAACGCGTTAAAATCATTAACAGGAGACAGGGATTGCCATGAAAAAAATAATTTTAATATGGGTCGGTCTGATGTTGTTTTACGGCAGTGCCAGTGCCGAATTCGACGGTTTCGGACTTTCTTTGGGCTACGGAGTCGGAAAAAAGGATATTGATATTTATCGTTTAGGGCTTAAAAAAGATTATACTTCCCGGTGGTTTGAAAATGAAACCGGTTATCTGTCCGGGTTTTTCGAATTGTCCTATAACCGATGGGAACACGGGGGAGACGAGGTGAACGGCCTGGCCCTTTCCCCTGTATTCGCCTATTATTTCGGAACCGATGCAGACTTTGTCAGGCCCTATATTGCCGGGGGTATCGGCGCGGCCTTCATCGACGACTACCGCATCCACAACAGGAACCTGAGCACCCATTTCCAGTTTGAAGATAGGATCGGCGTCGGCGCCCGCATCGGCATCTTTGACATGAATATGTCCTATTTCCATTATTCCAATGCAGGCCTGAAGTCTCCCAACGACGGAATAGACATCTGGCTCTTCACCGGAGCCATTCAGTTTTAATCGTGAAATACAAAAAAGGGGATTAAACGCCACAATGTTTAATCCCCTATATTTATTAGTGGCGGAGAAAGAGAGATTCGAACTCTCGATACCGGTTTCCCAGTATACTCGCTTAGCAGGCGAGTGCCTTCAGCCTCTCGGCCATTTCTCCGTATTCGTTAAGATCTGGCGGAGGAGGTAGGATTCGAACCCACGTAGCTTTGACACTAAACGGTTTTCAAGACCGCCGCCTTCAGCCGCTCGGCCACTCCTCCGAAATCGAACAAGGTTTTATATCACCTTGGCTAAAACAGGTCAACACTTAACTTGCCTTTTTAAGAGGCCATGGATATTTGTTGTTTATCCTGAATAGCGCTTATTCCCAAGGTCAGTAGAGAAGGGTCAGAAGCATTTTAAACCTTGTGGATAGGGCTCGGGCATCAATGATGCCGTATTTGTATATGCCAAGGAGATCCGATTCCAGGGCATCGGAAGTGACTTGGAACCGGGGCCGGTTTTTAAACCTTGAAAAATGAAAGACAGCACCTTCCTTTTGATGCCCCCAGATGTCCCGGACATAGAGGCGGCCCTTATCCCACAGGGCAAAGGCCCTTCTATGGTCAAACCACCGGCCCATGGCGGGCTGGAGGGGGAGGGCTTTGCAGAAAGCTGGGGCATGGGTTTTGGCCATTTCAACCAGTTCTTCGGATTCATCCAGGTGGGCAAATTTCAGATGCTCAGCGATCTTGTCTTTGGTGCTGTTGCCCGACATGGGCTTAAAGGCTGAGTCATTCCCCTGAAGGCCTGGCAGGTCGGCCGGGAGGCTTTCAAAGGTCTGTTCCAGCCTTGTTTTGATACGGTCGTTTTCAAGGATGGCCTTGAGATAATTTCTGTTGAAAAGGGTGAACGGGCCGCAAGGCCGATGGTCCGCCGCACTGATCAGGGAATATCGGCCGGGATGATCCGGCAAAAAACGGGCAATGTCTCCATACACCACATCCAGGTCCGAATAGCCGATAAAATCATATCTGTCCAGCAGGTCCGTATCCTTTCTCAAGGCATAGAGCATTGTTCTGCAATCACAGACAACCCTTGTGTTCTGAGGCGGCAGATGGATATGAAGGGAAGACTTCAGATCCGAGCGCAGCCTTTCAAAGGAATAGGGAACCAGGGTAACGGTTTGATTATAGTCTTCTCTCCGGGCAATCCGGTCATTGTAGACAAACCAGTGAAAATGATCATGATTGGGCTCGCAGGTTTTTGCCCAGTATTTGAAATAGGCGGGAAGCTCACCTAAATACAGAATTAAAAAAGCCCCGGATATCATTAATTATAAACCTTTGAATAAAAGGAGTTAATGGATTTCTCATAACCGGGCGCTATAGTCTACAAACAGCCAATTTTATTTTATTGTGAGCAATAAATTGCTTGCAGTGTGAAATCAAAGCATCCCCGTTTTTAGTTTCTCTATCGCAGTCATGCACTTCACCACGTATATTTTCTATCTTTCCCAGAACCTTGGTGTTGTATAAAATTTCATATTCTGCGCCTTCACAGTCTATTTTTAGTAGCTTGCATTGTTTTAGACCATATTTTTCGAAAATTTGGTCCAAAGTTATTGATTCCACTTCTTCGATTTTTAAAATATTTGTAAGAGCATGTGCTTTATGCATATCCTTTGTCATTGTTGAACTGCCTGTGTTGACAGCATCATACATAAGCTCTACAATCCGGCCATCCTTTGTTACGGCTCTATTTTCGACAACAACATTTGTAATATTATGTAATTTTATATTTTTTATAAAATTGTTATAATTTTGTTTCGCAGGTTCAAATGAATATATTTTTAAAAAAGGAAACTTAAGGGCAATATAAATGGCTACCATACCTATATTCCCGCCGATATCAATGACAACATCACCTGGTTTAAAGTCTATTTTTTCAAAATCAAAATTTGATTCTGACTGGAATTCACTAGCGATAAAATCTACACTATTTGAGGAGGGGCTATCATAAAAATAGAAGCTCTCTCCCTTTATTTCAACAGCATGAAGGAAACTATTTGTACCACACATACTGACTAACATTTTTTCAATTCTGATTAATCTTTCTTCAAGATGAAGTGCTTTTTTATAAGTAGGTGAAAGTTCGTATATTTTATGCCGGATTTTTTTTAAAAGTTTCTTTTTTCTCATTTTGCATTCCTTTTGAAGCGCTAATACAATAACCAGATAATTTATAAACCCTTTTTGAAGAGGAACCGAATTTTTTTAATAGGATGAATAAGTGCCCGAGTTATACGGTCTTTTAAAAATTGTCAAGACTATTCGGCTGCTCAAAAGGTCAGCCGTAATTGGCTTTGGCATGGAACTGACTGATTTGAATGAATCTTCTATATTTTGGAGATGATCAAATACCGCCATTCGTTACAACTTTTAATTTAATCTCCCAAAAAGGTTATATGCGATTTCTTAAGGGGCATAAAAGGTATTGACTTTGGTTCCAGATATAAATAGCATTGCGCCTTAATTTTATTAGGAAAAATCCGATGAATCTTATTCAAAAATTGCATATGCTGCACAGCGCCTGGCACTACCGCCTGAATACGGAAAAAAATGATATCCGGTTTCTTCTGGGATTGGATCTTAAGGGGCAAACCGTCATTGACATCGGTGCCAACAGGGGGATTTATTCCTATTGGATGGAAAAAACCGTTGGCCCGGCGGGAAAGGTCATTGCCTTTGAGCCCCAGCCGGAACTTGAAGCCCACCTGCTGGATTTCAAATCCGCTTTCAAATTTGACAATTTCCGGATCATCAGAAAAGGCCTGTCCAGCAGTGCCGGTTCACAAAAATTGTTCCGGTCCGAACCCGGCTCCGGCGGTGCCAGTCTGAATCAAGGCCAGACCTCCAACCGATGCCAGGCCATTTCTGTTGAGGTGACCACCCTGGACGCCTATTATGACGAATTTACGGATGTGGCTTTCATCAAATGTGATGTTGAGGGACATGAACACGATGTCTTCAGGGGAGGGCAACGATTGTTGGAGAGGGACAGGCCCTGCCTCCTGTTCGAATGCCACCACGACGAAGCCGGAAAGCAGGATTTGTTTTCATTCCTTACATCCCTGGGCTATGACGGTTTTTTCACCGGCAAAAAAGAAATGATTCATTTCAGCCGGTTTGACCAATATCCTTACAGACGGGAAAATGAGCATCATCGAAATTATATCTTTCTGCATCCTGATTTTATAGCGCGCCGGCATCTGGAGAAAATGTTTCACAGATAGGCAGGCGTTATATTCAATGTGCAATTCAGGACACAGGACGACCCATGAAAATAAGCCTTAGAAAATTGGACGGCATCAACCAATGGCTCCTCGTATTGATGGGATTTGCGATTCCCCTGTCCACCGCTGCAACCAATGTGGTCCTGGGGATGGTTCTTTTATTCTGGATCCTTGATAATATATCGGACCGGTTCCAAAGATGGGTGTCGGTATTAAAAACAAATCCCGTGGCCTTCATGGGTCTGGTTATTTTTCTCGTCCATGCCGCAGGGATACTTTATACCGGCGGCGGCAAGGAGAGGGTTTCCGAAAGCCTCATGGATGGCGCCCGGTTTTTATTCATTTCCCTGGCCATGATCTATTTTAAGGATAAACAATATCATTCCAGGCTGTTGTTCGCCTTTTCCCTGGCCATGGGCATCACCCTTGTGTTGTCCTGCCTGTTATGGATGGACCGGCTTCCCGGTTTCATTCCTGTAAACGGGGGGCCACAGGATTGCAATATTTTTCTGAACCACATTGCCCAGAACCTGTTTATGGCCTATATGGCCTTTCTGGCGGCCCTCCGGGCAAGGGATGCGAAGGGATATGGACAAAGGATTCTTTGGGCGGGGCTCAGTCTTCTGGCCCTTGCCAATGTGCTTTTTATGGTCGGGGGAATGACCGGCCATCTGGTTGCAGGGGTTCTTTTTTTATATTTTTTTCTTTCCTGGAACCGAACCAAAAGCCTTATCGCTGCCGGGTCGGTTCTCCTGATCCTTGCCGGCTTTGCATGGATGAACCCTTCAAATTCCATATTTTTAAGGTCCCAACGGATGATGGAAGAGATCAAGGCCTGGGAATATGGGAAAAAGGCTTCCAACCTTTCTTCTTCGGGCCTACGGCTTGAATTTTACACCAACACGGTGAAGATTATAAAGGAAAACCCGGTGTGGGGGACCGGCACCGGCGGTTTTGAAAATGCTTATCAACAGCTTACGGAAAAGACCGGAATGAACCCCACCGACAACCCCCATAATGAATATCTCATGATGACCGCCCAGTTCGGGTTCTTAGGCCTTGCCGCATTTCTGGGATTTTTCCTGGTCCAGTGGCGCAGCGCAGGCTTTCTGGGGAGCCCCGGGCAAACCCAAGCAGCAAGGGGGTTTGTGTTGACCATTGTTTTTGCCGCCATGGTGTCATCGCCTTTGCAGGACAATGCCGAAGGATGGTTTTTTGCCCTGATGAGCGCCCATTTTTTTGCAGGCTGGACATTTACACGCGGTCGAGATTTTTTTCTTTAAAATGCAATTTGGCATATTTATAGAAGGTGCCTTCAAAATTGGCAAAGGCGATGATAAATCCGGCCCATCCGTCCAGGCACCCCAGTTTTAGAAAATACAGGGAAAAGGCTGCCCAGAAGCCATGGGCCAGGGCCGTGAGCATTCCTGATGTTTTACCTGACATCTTTAATTTTTCAGCCCCGAGGGTGGAGTATCGATTGCCCTTATGGAGCAATTCTTCCAGGTTTTTAAAAGGGATCTGGTTGATATGGGCCTTGAAATATCCGCAGGGTTTTTCACTGATGACCTCATAGCGTTCATGGACGGCATCTGGTTTGAATTTGAGAGCTGATTTTCTGAACAGTTGAGGCTGGCGATAATCCGGGTAAAAACCGGCATGGCGGATCCATCTGCCCATGAAATAATTACGGCGGGGAATATAATAGGCATCAAGGCTGTTTTCATCATTGATAATGCCCAATATTTCGTTTTGAGCAGCCTCGGTGCAGCGCTCATCCGAATCCAGGCTGAATATCCAGTCGTGGCTGCAGGCGGCAATGGCATCGTTCCTCAGTTTTCCAAAGCCTTCAAAGGGAATCTGAACGACTCTTGCTCCGTGTTCTTCGGCTATCCGGGCGGTATCGTCCGTGCTGAAGGAATCTGCAACAACCACTTCATCTGCAAAGGAGACGCTTTTTAATGCATCCTTGATCTTTTCCGATTCATTGTACGCGATGATATAAACTGATAATTTCAATCCTTATGTCTCCTTTGAAAGGAATGCCTGCAATCTTGCCCATCCAATTTAAAATAAATAGCAGGCATTTCACTATCATTATATGAAATAGTTTTAAAGAAAATTTTGCTCTGCCGTATCCGGCAACCCCTTTTTCCCGGGTTCGGCCCTTGAAACACAAGAGTTTTTAGAAGCGTTTTTTAACAGCCTGTTATCTGAAATTAATGTGTTCGTCAAATTCTTATCATTGACAGGAAACCCAGTTGAGCTATATTAAAAAGTTTCAGGTTAACCCGTTTTTAACAGGAGATAATGGATGAAGCAGAAAATAAGATTTGAAAAAAACATCAAGGAAGGCAAACTGATCATTCTGGAATCCAGCGAAGTGGACCCGGGCATTGTCATGCCGCTTCTTGAGGAAGAATACAGTCTTGAGGGGGTGGTAAAAGCATCTGCCGAAGGGCCTGCCGCCTTTAGAAAATGTGTGCGCAGAAAAAGTTTTTTCCCGACGACGGATGTTTGCATGAAACTCTTTGAAGGGACTGTTGAATTTTTTAAAAATGAGGCAGATCAGGTCGTCACCATTGAATATGATGATGCTGACACCTTTCCCAAGGAAGAAAAATTTCTGCTGGAAGATGATGATGTCGAGCTTGACCATATTCTTGAAGATGACGGCGAGACAAGCGAAGATGAAATTAAGGAAATTGATGCCGGTGAAGATTCATTGGGCTATTCACCGGAAGATATTTCCGAACACGAAAATTAGAGCTGATAATGAAACAGATCATTCGAAGAACGGTTGCCAATGCGGTAGAAAAGGCCTTTGAAAAGGGCCTGCTGCCCTCGGACCAAATGCCCGACATGGACGTGGAAGAACCAAGACACAAAGCTCACGGCGATTTGTCCTCAAATGTTGCCATGGTCTCGGCAGCCCTCCAGAAGATGCCGCCCCGCAAAATTGCCGAAATCCTTGTTTCCCACATTGAGACCGGAGATCTGATCCGGAAAGTGGAAATTGCCGGACCCGGATTCATTAATTTTTTCCTTTCCAACAAAGCCTGGCAGCCTGTGGTGGATGAAATTCTTGAACAGGATACATCCTTTGGCAGCTCTGATATCGGTAAAAATGAAAAGGTCCAGGTGGAATTTGTCAGCTCAAACCCCACAGGCCCTTTGCATGTTGGGCATGGAAGGGGAGCGGCCGTGGGCGATTCCGTCGGGAATATCCTTGCCTTTGCAGGGTTTGATGTTCAGAAAGAATATTATATCAATGATTCCGGCCGTCAGATCAGAACTTTGGGAACATCCGTCTGGCTGAGGCTGTTGCAGAAGGCCGGGAAAGCTGTTGACTTTCCCGAGGATTGCTATCAGGGGGACTATATTAAGGATATTGCCGGACTTGTCCTGGAAAAAGAGGGAGAGGCCTTTGTCCATAAAGATGAAAAAGAGGCTGTGGAGGTTTGCGCAAAATTTGCAGCCAAAATCATTCTTCAGGGTATTAGAGAAGATTTGACGGATTTTGGTGTCGGCTTTGATCAATGGTTCAGTGAGCAAAGCCTCTATGATTCGGGAAGGGTGCAAAAGGTCATTGAGGATTTCAAAGCAAGGGCCATGATCTATGAAGAAGACGGGGCCCTCTGGTTCAAAACCACGGATTTCGGTGATGAAAAAAACAGGGTGGTGGTCCGGAACAATGGGCTGGCAACCTATTTTGCTTCTGACATCGCCTATCACATGGAAAAGTTTGAGCGCGGGTTTCAAAGGGTCATTGATGTCTGGGGCGCAGATCATCACGGCTATATTAAAAGAATCAACGCCGTTGTTGAGGCTTCGGGGCGAAAAAGCGAACAATTCCAGGTGATCCTGGTTCAGCTCGTCAACCTGCTCCGGGGGGGGCAACCCTTTCAGATGTCCACCCGGGCAGGTGAATTTGTTACCTTAAAGGAAATTGTCGATGAAGTGGGAAAAGATGCAGCCAGATTCATGTTTTTAAGCCGCAGCTATGATTCCGGCCTGGATTTTGATCTGGAGCTGGCCAAGCAGAAGAATTCCGAAAATCCTGTCTATTATGTCCAGTATGTCCATGCGCGAATCACCGGGATACTTTTAAAAGCAAAACAGGAGAATCTCATTCAGGAAATCGATTTCAAAAAAGGCAGACATTTGAATTTATTGGATGCGGAAGAAGAAATCAGCCTTTTGAAAATTCTGTACACCTTCAGGGAAAACGTGGAAAAAAGCGCTTTGGAATTGCATCCCCATGTGATTTTTAACTATCTGATGAATCTTGCCGCCGCTTTCCACGGATATTATAACCGGCACAAGGTCATCTCCGATGACAGGGATCAGACCCTGGCCCGTTTAAGCCTTGTTCTCAGCGTGAAGAAGGTGATTCGAAACGGCTTGACGCTTCTTGGGGTTACAGCGCCGGAAAGAATGTAGCCATGTCGGCCTTTAAAGGGATTCAAAAATATCTCATCTATATATGTATTGCCGGATGGATGTTTTTTTTGGGTATCGTGGTGGGCCGGGGGACTTCTCCTGTTAATTTTGATACCCGGGAATTCTCAAAGAAACTTGAAAAGATGGCCAATATTCCTGAGCCTAAAAATGGGGCTGGGAAAAAAATTGACCTTAAATTTTATGAGGACCTTGACCATCCAACCACCCAAGAAAGCCTGATGCCGAAAAATCAGATTTTAGCCGATATTCCTGTACCAAAGCCTGAAACCGATTCCCCCAAGGAATCTGTTAACGCGTCTGAAAAGGAAACCAAAAAAGAGCCTGCCAAAGAAACACCCAAAGAATCCGTTGAAGAACCGCCAAAGGACGCCAAAAAAGATTCGGTAAAAGAACCTGTAAAGGTCATTAAAAAAATATTGGTCAAGGACCCTGCCAGGATCTCCAAAAAAGAGCCTGTAAAGGAAATTACCCAGGTAGCGGCCAAGTCCCCTGAAAAGCCGCCCATAAAAGAACCGGAAAAAGTGACAGGCGGTGACAAGGACGTCTCTGAGACGGAAAAACCCGTTGAACCCGTTGCCGAAACCATAACACCCTCCAAAGGCGCCTATACGATTCAGATAGCAGCCTATAAGAGCTTCCAGGAAGCGGTTTCCAAAATGGCGGCGCTGGAGGAGAAAGGTTTTTCCACATACCGGATAAAAGGGGAAAATGAAGGAACCACTTGGTACAGGGTCCGGATGGGTCCCTTTGAAACCTATGACGGGGCAAAAGAATTCAAGGCCAGACTGGATAAGGCAGGGATTGATGCAATGATAATGAAAAGGGAGACCGATGAAGATATCAAAGAGTGAAGTTGAAAAGATAGCTCATCTTGCCCGGCTGGAAATTAAAGACGACCGGAAGGAAAAAATGGTGGAGCAGTTGGGAAATATCCTTCAGTATATTGATAAATTGAAAGATGCTCATGTGGGTGGGGTAGGGTTTTCTTCAGGAGGGGCAATGGCGGACAATGTGCTCCGGGAGGATAGACCTGAAGTTTCCCCGGGGCCTTCCATTACCCTGGCCAATGCCCCGGAACGGGATGATGATTTTTATGTGGTGCCGCGGGTCGTGAAATAAGGTGAGCTTTTACAAAATAGGATGTGAATCAATGGAATATCATGAACTGACAATTGGAAACGCCATGGAAAGACTTGCCCGCCGTGAAATCTCTTCGGTTGAACTGACCTCGGCCTTTCTGGACCGGATTGAAACATATGAGGAGGGAATCGGGGCCTTTATTACCCTGGACCGGGACGGGGCCCTGGCCCAGGCCGAACAAGCGGATCAGGACCTTGCCGCCGGCAGGGGATCTGCGTTGACGGGCATTCCCCTTGCCCTGAAAGATATTTTATGCACCCAGGGGATAAAAACCACCTGCGGTTCCCGGATCCTTGAAAATTTTGTCCCCCAGTACGACGGCACCGTGGTTTCAAAATTAAAGGGGGAGGGCGCCGTTATCCTGGGCAAGACCAACCTGGATGAATTTGCCATGGGCTCTTCAACGGAGAATTCAGCCTATAAAATTACCAGAAACCCCTGGGACCGGGAATATGTGCCGGGCGGGTCCAGCGGCGGTTCTGCCGCTGCCGTGGCCGCCCGGTTCTGCTGCGGGTCCATTGGAACGGATACCGGCGGCTCCATCCGGCAGCCGGCCTCCCATTGCGGGGTGGTGGGGATCAAACCCACCTATGGACGGGTCTCCCGGTTCGGCCTGATTTCCTATGCCTCCTCCCTGGACCAGGCCGGGCCCATTACCCGGGATGTCCGGGACGCCGCCCTTCTTTTAAACGCCATATCCGGCCATGACAAACTGGATTCTACCAGCGCCAAGGTCCCTGTGCCGGATTTCACCCAGGCCCTGGACCAGTTTGGCAAAGGGTCCCTGAAAGGGATGCGGGCAGGGATTCCAAAGGAATATGTATCGGCGGAAGGGATGGACCCTGAAGTGGAAAAGGTTTTCCATCATGCGAAACAGGTCCTTGAAGACCTGGGGGTCGAGATCCGGGAAATCTCCCTTCCCCACGCCGAATATGTGGTGGCCGCCTATTATATTATTGCGCCCTGTGAGGCCAGTTCCAACCTTGCCCGCTATGACGGGGTGAAATACGGGTTCAGGGACAGGTCTTCCGATGATCTCATGGACATGTACAAGAAGACCAAATCCAGGGGGTTCGGTATAGAGGTGCAGCGCCGGATCATCATCGGTACCTATGCCCTTTCCGCCGGATACTATGATGCCTATTACGGCCGGGCCTCAAAGGTGAGAACCCTGATTGCCGGGGATTTTTCAAAGGCCTTTGAAACCTGTGACCTTATCCTGTCTCCCGTGGCCCCGGCCCCGGCCTTTAAAATCGGGGAAAAGACCGATGATCCCCTGACCATGTACCTGACGGATATTTTTACGCTCTCGGCCAATATGGCCGGGATTCCCGGTATTTCGGTTCCTGCCGGATATTCATCCAAGGGCCTGCCCGTCGGTATCCAGATGATGGCCCGGAAATTTGATGAAATGTCCCTTTTAAGGGCGGGTTACGGATTTGAACAAAGTATCGGGTTAGCCCGGAAATTTCCTGACTTATAATCAAAGGGAGGTTCGGATGTCAACCATCATGCCCCAGGGCGAAAAGCTCAAACATGCGGTTCAATGGATATCGGAAAAACGAACGGAAAATCCGGACATCAATCCTGCAAAACTTGTGGATGAGGCAAGCTTCAGGTTTGATTTAAGCCCCAAGGATTCCGAATTCCTTCTCAGGTTTGTGAAGAATGACGACTGTCAGAATCCTGCCTGAACTCCTGTCCAACCAGATTGCGGCCGGTGAGGTGGTAGAACGGCCCTCTTCCGTCGTCAAAGAGCTGGTTGAAAACAGCATTGATGCCAAGGCCTCGGCCATTACCATTGAAATTGAAAAAAGCGGAAAATCCCTGATCCGGGTTTCCGATGACGGCATCGGGCTTTCAAGGGATGATGCGCTCCTGTCCATTGAACGCTACGCCACCAGCAAGATTTTTAAAACCGAAGACCTGTTCTGCATTTCCACCATGGGGTTTCGCGGGGAAGCCCTTCCCTCCATTGCGTCCGTATCCAAATTCACCCTGGTGACCCGGGCTGAAAATCAGGATACCGGCACCCGGATTGAAATTCTCGGCGGAAAGGTCCGGAATGTCTCGGACGTGGGGGCGCCCGTGGGCACCATGGTGGAAGTCAAGGATCTCTTTTTCAACACCCCGGCCCGGAAAAAATTCCTGAAATCCGACAACACGGAAATCAGCCATATCAGCGACGCCATTGCCGGCATCGCCCTGGGGCATCCCAACATCCGCTTCAGATTGTTTTCCAATAAGAGTCTTCATAAAAATTTTCCTGCATCGGACCATCTTTTTTCCAGGGCCGTCCATGTCCTTGGAACCGAGGTGTCCAAAAAAATGGCTGAAATCCGCTATTCCGGTACCGGCCTCACCCTCAGCGGGTATTGCGTCCTTCCGGACCTGGTCCGGAATACGGGGTCGCGGATTTTTCTCTTTGTGAACCGCCGCCTGGTCTATGACCGGGGGCTCATCTCCGCCATTTTCCAGGGCTACAGGGGAAGGCTCATGAAGGGCAAATATCCCCTGGTGGTGTTGTTTATCGAAATCCCCTTTGATGCCGTGGATGTCAATGTCCATCCCACCAAGCGGGAGGTCCGGTTTTTTAATCATCAAGAGGTCTATGAAGCCGTTTGCCGGGCCGTTGACCAGGCCTTGTCCAAGGCCCGGAAAGAGGTTCCGGAGGGTCCGCCAACGGCGCTTGAAACGCCGTCCCGCCTCCGGGGCTTCTATCCTGAAGGCCCTGCATTTGAACGGGATTCTCCAGGGGTGGAACAGGGGGGAAGGGCCTGGACATACCCGGAAAAAACATTTTTTGAGAAGGAACCGGACAGAGGGGAACCCTTGATTCCGGAACCCATTCCGGAAACCGTTTTCCATCCCGGCCCGGAACCCATCCAGGCGACTGTTTTTCATCCCGGCCCGCCCAGGATTCTGGGACAGGTTTTGGGCACCTATATCCTGGCCGAGTCCGAGGCAGGCCTCCTGCTCATTGACCAGCATGCGGCCCATGAAAGGATCGTCTACGAGGCTTTGAGAAAAAGAGTGGCCGACACAGGCATGGCAGGCCAGACCCTTCTGGTGCCCGAAACCCTGGAATTGAGCCATAAAGAAGCCGACGTCCTTTTAAGCCTTATTCCCCGCCTTTCTCTCCTGGGCATTGAGGTGGAACCTTTTGGCGGGACCACTTTTATCATCACATCCGTTCCCTCCATTATTTCTCAAAAAGCAATGGCCCCGATCCTGACGGAGATCATTGAAACCAGCCTCATGGATAAAAATGAATTTTCAAAGGACCGGTGGCTGGATGAATGCCTCATCTTGATGGCCTGCCACAAAGCCGTCCGGGCCAATTTGAGGATGAATATCATGGAAATGGAGAGTCTTTTGAAAGACCTGGAAAAGTGCGACAATCCCCTGCACTGCCCCCATGGCCGGCCCATCCGGGTGACCCTGTCGAAAAACGATCTGGAAAGGCTTTTTAAACGGATTGTCTGAAGGGCTTTTCAGCCGTCATTCACTTGGCCTGTGGAAGGTCGATTCCGGATGACCCAGGAAATCCTGGTAAACGGCCAGGATCTTATTTCCCATGGCATCTATGGTGTGATGGGTGTTGACCATCCTGAAGGCTTTTTCAACCCTGTCTGCGGCTCCCTCATCCAAGGTCTGTAAAAGCTTTTCCACAAGGTCTGCCTCATCGTCGGCCCGGAAAAGAAGCCCCGTATCCCCGTGGCGAATGATATCCGGGATGCCCCCGCTCATGGATCCGATGACCGGGCATCGGGTATACATGGCTTCCAGGACGGACTGGGGAATGCCCTCAAAGGGAATGCCGTTGATATCGCGGGAGGCAAGCATCTTGCAGTCCAAAGCCCTGTAATAGGGCCAGACCTCTTCCCTGAATCCGGTAAAATGAACCCTGGATTCTATATCCAGGTCCCTTGCAAGGGTTCTGAGGGTTTCCAGGTATTCACCGGTGCCGGTGCCGATGACGGCAAGGTGATGGGGGATTTGGGAGGCAACCCGGTGAAAGGCCCGGAGGATGAGGTCCACCCCCTTGTCATGGGAGACCCGGCCCACAAAGCCGACGAACCGGGTGCGGGGATCAAGGCCGAATTCCCCGGCCAGGTTTTCCCGGGCCTGATCTTTTTCAATCAGGCCTTTTGGCGGGATGATCCCGGAAGAAAGGGTCTGAATCCGTTCCTTTGGGATGCCCAGGGTTTGGATGAGCCGGCGGGTGGTATAATCGGCCGTGGTAAAGACATAGTCGCACAGGCGGTTGTACAGCAGGGTATTATGCAGGGATAATCCGACATGGGCGCTGATGTGCCGGGACAGGATCCGCAACGGAATCCCCATGCCCACGGCGGCGGACAGGGCGATTTTTGAATCCTCGTTTCCATGGGTATTCAGAACCTGGGGCTTTGCTTTTTTGAACAGGGCCCGCAAAGAAAAGAAATCCCTTGCAAGGCTTGTTCTTTTAAAGGCTGCATCATGGGTCAAAAAGCCCTTTGCTTTTGATTTGTCATACAACGGGGTGTTCCGGGGGGCCACAATGATGATCTCGTGACCCTTTTGGGCCATCCAGCAAGCCTCGTTAAAGATCCGTTTTTCAAGCCCGCCGAACTGGGTGTGGCAGGTGGTATGGATGATTTTGATTCCCATGGGGCAGGCCGTCGGTCCTTTTCAGCGATGAGGTTATGAGATGAGATCTTTATAGGTGATTTTTCGGATCTGTCCGTATTCCGAGAAAAGCTCAAGCAGATATTCAAGCAGGAGAAAGGCCGGGTCATTCATGCACATATGGTGGAGCATGATGCCGCACACCGGGGAGGCCAGCCCTGCCCTGAATTCTTCCAGAAGCTTATCCCGGGCTTCCTCAGCCGATGTCTCTTTCCGGGTGTGCAGGTCCACGTGAACCGGAATATCCTGAAGCCCTTCCGGTGCGGCCGGAAGGCTGCCAAGGCTTCTGGAAACGGCGGCGAACCCGGCTTTTTTCAACACGATCAGGGCATCCATGCCGCAGCGGTTCCAGGGTGGGGTGAAGACCGGGGTCAGATCCTTCCCCATAATGGTTTGAAGCCTTTCCTCTCCCTTTGTCAAATCATTTAAAACAACCCGGGCCGTCCGGGCCGGTCCGAATTCCTGTTTCTTCCCTAGGGGTTCATGGTTCATATGCCGGTAACCGTGCATATGCCAGCAAAAAAGATCCTGACCTTTTTTCCGGAATTCAGCCATGGCCTCCCACCGTTTTGGGGTCATCCAGGCCGGAACAACAGCCAGGCACAGGGGAATTTGATATGATAAAAACAGGCCCATCATTTTTGAAAAATTTTTGGACGGCACGGCAATATCGTCGGCCCGGAAAAACACCTTGATTCCATTGCCCGCCATTGCGTCCCGGATCTGCTCCCGGACCCCGTCTCTTATTTTTCGGAGCAGGTTGGGGTCCTGGGACCGGTAGAGGCTGGATATCTTCATGCTATCGGCTCCTCATCCATTCCATGGTGTTGACGGCCCCGTCCAGATTCAGTTTCGGCCCCGGGGGGCCGGGTTGCATATTCAGGGCCGCCTCCATCTTTCGGGCAAGGACGGACGGGTCCAGATCCGGGTCCTCCAGCAGGGTGATGGGGGCAAACTCAGCCAGTTTCACGGCCCTTTCCCTTTGTTCCCGGTTCTGGTCAAAGGGCCGGACCAGGGCCGGCACCCCTGCGGCCACAATATTCATACAGGTATTATACCCGGCCATGCTGACGGAAAGATCCGAGGCCCCCAGGAGGGAGACAAAATCCGGGGTGAATTCCTGGATCCTGATCCTGTCATTTTCAAAGGATCGGAGATCATCCTTATCTTCCTGGGTCATATAGGGGCCGGTATAGGCTTTCAGGATCAGGTTTTCCCCGGACAGGACCCCACGGTAGGCCTGAACCACGGCCTTCAGCAGGGTCGCTCCCACATTTCCCCCGCCCACGCTGGCGGTAATGAGCCGCCGGCCTTGGCCCAGTCCATACTCTTGTCTGATCCGGCTGACTTTTTCCGGGTCCGGCAAAGGCGTCACAAACCCGGTGTAAACCAGGGGGATTTTGATTCTGCATATTCCCGGGAAGCTGGCATCCAGTTTGATGAGCCTGGGATCGGAATGGATCAGGACGGCATCGAACCAGGCGTGAAGGGCTTCGATGACCCGGGTCTCATATTTTACCGGGTTTTTTTTCTCCACCAGGATATCCCTCAGGCTGCACACCACCTTGCAGTTGATGCCCTGGTGGGCCCTGATGAGGCTTAAAACCGGGATCAATTCAAATTCAAAGGCTCTCCGGCCAAAGGGAAAAAGCTCCACTATAAAAACATCGGGCCGTTCGGTGTTGACCAGATCCAGCAGGATGTTTTTGCGCTCAAGTTTCACCGCTTCCAGATCCTGTAAAGGATCCACACAATGAAGGGTGCTGAAGGCGGGGTCCATCATCAGGCCCGGAAGGGCCACCCGTCTCACATGGTTGGGCAGCAAGGCCTGGACCTCATCCCCGCCGGTCACCAGGATCACGTCAAAGTCTTTCATGGCCCGTGCAATTTCAAGGGTCCTGAAAAAATGTCCCACTCCCAGTACATGCTGGCAATAAATCAGAATTTTCACGATGTTGTCCTGTATCTCATATTCATGGCTGTTGATAAAGCCTTTCAAATCTGTCCCCTATTTCAGCCGGAGGCGGTTTATCTCCTGAATCCGGAGGGTTCCGTCCCATAGCAGATCATGGAGACAATAATCCTTTAACAAAGGAGCTTCATCCGGGCCAAAGGTCCTTTTTAATGCGTCATAGATCAAGATCTTGATGACGCTCTGATGGGTCACCACCAGAATATATCGATTTTCAAAGGTTTTTGCCGCTCGTTCAAAGGCCTTTGTCACCCGCTCCAGGACCCTGATCCTGGATTCCCCCCCAGGCGGCCGGAATTCCCATCCCCGGGATTCCTGGAACTCAACGGCCCTGGGGTCCTTTTCCCGGATCTCGGTAATTCTTTGGCCTTCCCAGTCGCCAAAGTCTTGCTCCCTGAGATCCGTATCAACACAAAGCGGAATCCCCATCCGGTCCGAAAGGATAAGGGCGGTTTCCCGGGCCCTGGTCAAGGGGCTTGAGAGGATGGCGTCAAAGGGCTCGGATGTCAAGACCTCTCCCCACCGGGCGGCCTCCTCTTGGCCCTCCGGGCTCAACGGGATATCGGTGCTGCCCTGGATTCGTTTTTCCTGGTTCCATGGGGTTCTGGCATGGCGGATCAATCCCAGTCTGATCATTTAAGACCCCATTTTAACCAGGAGGGTTTCAAGGGTTTTGTAATTGTTATCCCGGTCATGAAAGGCTTTGACATATTCCATGGCAGCATTTCCCATCCGGTGACGGAGCGCCGGGTCCTGCAACAGATCTTTCAAAGCTTTGAAAAACAAGGAGCCGTCATACATGGGAACCAGGAATCCTGTTTTTTTGTCCTGAACCACTTCGGGAATGCCGCCGTTTTTAAAGGCCACCACCGGCAGGCCGCAGGCCTGGGCTTCCAGATAGACCATGCCCAGGGATTCCCGGATACCGGGAAAGGCGAACACATCTCCTGAACTGTAAAAGGCGGCCATGTCTTTTGGGTCTATCTTTCCGGCAAAGGTATAATGTCCGGGGATATGCCGTTGGGCCATGGCCTTGAGCCGGCCTTCCATTTTGCCGCCCCCGGCAATGACCAGGTGGAAGCCGGGGATGATCGCCGGCAGTTTTGCGCAGCATTGGATGAGCCAGGCCAGGCCCCTGGTTTTGACATCATCCCTGAACATGGCGGCCGTCAGAATGGTGGGGCAGGGCGCCAATCCCCAGGATTTTCTGTTTTCCTGTCCGGCCGGTTCATCTCGCATAAAGGCCCGGGGGATAATGCCGGGTCTGATATAGGTCAGGCGCCGTTCGGGAATGAGGCGTTGAAGGTTTTTTAAATCAGAGCCCCTGTTGGTGAAAATATGGTGGGCTGCTTTAAGGGCGTAACGGTTTAAATAGAATCCCGGCAGGGTGGAGATTTTCCTCTTCCGTTTCGTGGAATAAATGCCTTGAAAAATGATGTATTTTATCCCCAAAATTTTACAGATCAATGGTCCCAGAAGATCCGGGGCCTTGTAATAGGTATGATAGGTGAGCCAGATGGCCGGAGGGTGTCTATGCAGGTGTTTCAGGCTTCGAAGGGCATGGGCCGCCAGGACCGGCCAGAGCCAGGGCTTAAAATAGATCCACCGGGCCCTGAGCCTGCTCTGGACCTCAATGGTATGGCCCTGGTCTTCCAGAAATTGAACCAGCCCCCGGGCAATGGCCAGATCCCCCGAAGGGTGATCATGGTCCAGGGGTTTGAACGGGGCATAAAAGGCGATTCTCATTTGGATGCAGGGTCCAAACAGGCCATGAGGCCTGGAATCCTCTCACTGTAAATCCGGGCCAGATCATGGATCAGTTCCGTATTGTTAAAGTCCCGGACGATTCTTTTCCTGGCCTCGGGAATGACCCTTTGTCTCAAGGCCTCATCGGTCAATAAAATTTCCATGGCCCGGGCCAGGGCCGGCGGATCATCCGGAGCCACCATTTTTCCGGTGACACCGTCTTCAAGGAATTCGGGTATGCCGGACACATTCGGTGCCGCCACCGGCACATTCATGGCCATGCTTTCGGCCATGACATTGGGGATGCCGTCCCGGTCCCCATTGGCGGCAATCTTACAGCCCAGGACAAAGAGATCGGCTTCAGCGTAATAGTCGATGACAGCTTCATGGGGCAGGGTGCCGGCAAGGGATGTGAGGGATTCAAGCCCAAGGGTTTTGATGAGCCGGACGATCCTTGCATTGTCCGCTCCCTCGCCGATGAGGGTATGCTGGAATTTCACGCCCTTGTCCCTGAGAATGGCCAGGGCCTGGTAGACAATGTCAAGACCTTTTTTTTCCGTCATTCTGGCCACGGTCAGAATTTTATAGGGAGGGGTGCACGAGACCGGTTTTGTCCGGGGAGAAAAATAGTTTGGATTGATGCCGTGGTATACACAGAAAACAGGAGTCTTGCCGTTCCCGGCCAAGGAGTTCAGATATTTCTGATTGTAGCGGGTGCAGGTCACCACAAAACGGGCCAGGTCCATTTTTTCCTTGAGCTGCCTCGGATCCGAGGTATAAATGTCCTTGGCATGGGCAAAAAAACTGAAGGGAATGCCGCTCAAGATGCTGGAAAACATGGCCACGGATGTGGGCGAATGGGCAAAATGGGCCTGGAAATGGACAATATGCTTGCCCGGCAGACAATGATGGACCAGATATCCGGCTTGCAGCAGATGCTTGATGGTGGCTGATGTCTTTGTCCGCCGCCATCGGGCCGCGGCTGTTTTAAGGGCCTTGAAATAGACCCTGGGCCGTTTCAAAGCCAGCATGAGATTATGGTATCCCAGGGGCAAAAGGTGACCCAGGATGGTGCTTGGAAGATACTGGACCTCTGCTTTAATCCTCCCCACGTCGGCATGGGTGAAGGATTCCCTCGGCTCCCGCATGGAGATGATATGGATGGAAAATCCCAGGGATTCCAGGAGCAAAATTTCATTGGAAATAAAGGTTTCAGATATCCTTGGATAGCCTTTCAAAACCATACATAGCGTCGGGGGCACATTGTTTTCCATTTTTACCGTTCCAAAAATTTGATATGCGCTCACAGATTTTCACGATTCCTGTCATTTCAAAAGCGTTCATGGCCTTTTTGAAATCATCCTTATGGTCCAGCATATAAAGAATTTTTTCTTCCAGATTGGAAGCGTTCAACCGGCTCCAGGGGATATAATCCACCAGGTGTTCATTGCTGAAGGCCCTTGCCCGGAGATACTGTTCCTTTCTCGGGATTTCTCTCGGGATCACCAGGCTCATGATGTTGGAGGACAGCACCTCACAAAGGGTATTGTATCCGCCCATGCACACCACAAGGTCTGAGGCGGCAATGAGGGTTTCCATGTCCGGGAAAAAATCATAGGCCAGAATGCCCAGATTCCCGGCCCGCTCCAGTACCAGGTCTGTATCATTTTTCGATAAAAATGGCCCTGTGACCAGAATGCTTTGGAAGGCCGGCAGGATGGATTGCGCCTTCATGCTTTCCAGCATTTTAAGGTAGGCATCCAGAACATGGAATCCGTCACCGCCGCCACCCGTGGTAACGGTAATCAGGTTTTCGTTTTTCATGACATTCAACTGAAGCCTTAAAGCTTCGGCCATGCCTTCCTTGGGCACTTTACGGGGGATATAGCCGGTAAAATAGAGTTTTTTTTCAATGGATGCCGGTATCTTGTACTCCAGAACCGGGTCATAGATGCTTTTTTGGCCATAGACCCAGACCTCGGTGTAGAACTCCTCTATGGTGGAATAGATATTTTTTTTTTCCCAGTCGGAAATGACGGTTTGCGCATCATCCATGATATCCCGGAGTCCGAGAATGGTTTTGGTCTGTTTGAGATTTTCCTTGATCCATTCAAGGGCCGGCATCACTTCTTTTTTTAAGCCCTGGGGTTCCTTGTCCACGATGAACAGGTCCGGCAGAAAGGTTTTGACCGTTGCCATGATAATGCTCTGGCGGATATCCATGGCTTGTACCGGATCAATCCGGATGGTCAGGGGAAAATATTCGTCATTGGCCTTTTTGATCATTCCCGGAATCCGGACATAATCCACATATTTTGGAAAAGTCAGCCGGCCTGCAATGGGGGAACCGGTCAGAATCAGAATATTGGTGTCGTCTTTTCTCAACTGCTCTGCAATGGCCATGGTCCTTCTGATATGTCCCAGTCCATAGGTATCGTGGGAATACATGAGAATATTGAAAGATGAATTTTTATCCATGGGGGTAGGTTTTTCTCCTTTGGCATAAGCGCTGAAAATTTATCTCTATCTAAACTGAGGCGCCAAGTCAAGGAAATGGATGTATAAATCTGGCCGGGGGTTTTTCCATTTAGCGGGAAGATATCTGTTTCCCGGCCCAATGTCCTATCTCTTGACTTCCTGAATAATTTTCATTATCAATGACATATTGGAATAAAACTGAAACACAATCAATCCCCTATGTTAGGTTTTATTCCACCCCTTTTGCGTAAATGGATACCTAATTTTTGCGGCTGGGGATTCGGCAAGAATGGCGGCAGCGACGGCACATTTCAGGGATTATGCAGGGAAAAATCAAACCAAATCTTCCACAAAAGCAGGTGGTCCTGCCGTTTAAGAAATCTGTTGAAATTGCCGTAAAAAGCATAAACTCCAGATTTTTCCGCACCTTGATCACCACCATGAGCCTGATCCTGGCCATCTCTTTTTATGCCTATATCAAGGTCAATCTTGATATTATATCAAGTATTGCCGCTTCCAATGATAAAGCTGCCATCCAGAGGCTTTCCCTCCAGGGAATTGAAGTCCCCGAGGAAGGCGGGGTCCTGGGGCTGTCCCCCCAGGAAAGATGGCTCCTTTTTCTTTCCTTGCTGGTCTGCGTGGTCGGGATTGTCAATACCCAGTTGATGGCGGTGGCAGACCGGTTCAGGGAAATCGGCACCATGAAATGCCTGGGCGCCCTTGACCGGTTTGTCCTGAGGCTGTTTTTAATCGAAGCCGTACTTCAGGGGCTCATCGGATCCGCCCTGGGCGGAGCGGCCGGGGCCGTCATCGCCTGTCTTGGAGCCCTTGTCAAATACGGCAGTTCCGTTATTGGCCTGATGTCTGTGAATCAAATATTAACCTCTGTTTTATCTGCAGTTGTTCTGGGGTGCCTGTTGAGCATTTTGGGCGTTCTGTACCCGGCCCTGCTGGCAGCAAAGATGCAGCCGGTGGAGGCCATGAGGGGAAGAGACTGATGATGTGGAATCGTTTATGAATCAATCAACCAGCATTGTTCGCATATCAGGGGTGATGAAGGATTTTACCATGGGCAAAACCATTGTCCAGGTATTAAAAGGTATTGATCTTGAGATCAGAGCCGGCGAATATGTGTCCATCATGGGGCCCTCCGGGTCCGGCAAAACAACCCTTTTCAATATGATCGGCGGGCTTGACAAACCGTCTTCCGGCTCTGTTTTTATCGACGAGATCGATATCTCCCAGTTGGATGCCTATGAGCTGGCCTGGCTGCGGTGCCGGAAAATCGGATATATTTTCCAGACCTTTAATATCATCCAGGTCATGACAGCCCTGGAAAATGTGACCCTGCCCATGGTTTTTGCAGGGGTTTCCGATGACGAGGCCAGGGAAAGGGGGATGGACCTTCTGGACCTTGTCGGATTGAAAAAACGATTTCTGCACAAACCCTTTGAACTTTCCGGGGGCCAGCAGCAGCGTGTCGCCATTGCCAGGGCCCTGGCCAATGACCCGGCCATTATCCTGGCCGATGAACCCACCGGTAACCTGGATCTTTCCACGGGAGAGGAAATCATTAAATTGCTGAAGCTGCTGAGCCAGGAAAAAGGGGTGACCATTATTTCGGCCACCCATGACCTGAAAATGCTCAATGTTTCGGACCGGGTGATCTGGATCAGCGACGGGAAAATAGAAAAAATTGAAAAACGGGAAGAGCTTTCCATTTCCCTGGGACAGATCGGTGAAAAATGAGGGGGAAACGGGCTGCTGATATTTGGATCATTTTATCATGCCTGGTTATTTTTCTTTTTTTCTGTTCCGGACCGGCGGTATCTTCGGAAAGCCTCCGTCAGCAGGTATTTTCAAAGCATGTCCAGGCGCTATCAGGCATATCCGACCGAAGCAGCGGCACCGAAGGGGCCGCCCGGGCCGCTGCCTATATCAACGCTATTTTTAAGGACCTTGGATATGAAACCGGAGTCCAGACCTTTTCCATGCCTGTCCGGCTGGCGGCAAAAACCCGTCTCACCCTTGAAAAAACAGGCCAATCCATGGATATCTCTCCCTTTCTGTCCAATGCGGTTTCTCCGGATACCCTTGCCGAACCCGGTATCCAGGGCCCCCTGGTTTATGTGGGCAAGGGGGAAATGGGCGATTTTAACCATCAGGAGATCAAAAACGCCATTGTCCTCATGGATCTGGAATCCGGAGAGAACTGGATCAATGCCCTGACCCTGGGCGCCAAGGCCCTTATCTATGTTTTTGAACAGCCGCCGGACCGGTATTTATTTGAGGACAAACTGGAGCTGTCTCCGGTGACGTTTCCGAAATTCATCCTTTCGGCAACCCAGGCAGAAATTTTGCTGCCCGGCTTTCAAACCCCTTCATCTCCCAAAGACAGCCCCCTTGTAAGGATCAGCTCCGATGTGAAATGGTCCCGGGCGGAACTTGAAAATATATATTGCCTGGTGCCGGGCCGGGATGAGACCCTCAAGGATGAATTGATTATTGTGGAAGGGTTTTATGATACCGCAGGATTTGTCCCCAAAAATTCCCCCGGCGCAGACCAGTCCTGTTCCATTGCCTCTCTTCTGGATCTGGCGGCTTTTCTGAAAAACAAACCGCCGGAACGCTCTGTTCTTCTCATGGCTACAGCCGGGCACGGCAACAGCCTTTCAGGCATGCGCGAGATGGTCTGGACCTTGGATATTTCATCGGGCCGCCTTAAAAAAATGCGGACAGCGGTTGAGCGGATCATGGCCGGGTCTGAACAGGGCCTTGAATTGTTGGACCGGTACGCCAGGCAGGAAAGTCTGACCAAAGAAGACCTGGACCGGGTCCAGGAAATGATCCTGGATGCCGTCAAGACACGCATAGACAGTCTGAGCAACCAGTTGATGCAGCTTCGTCTTGAAAAGGATCCCGATGAAATCCGGATCAAGGGCCTGGCCGGTCAGAGAATGGCCCTGAAACGGTTTGAAAGCCGGAATGACCTTGTGGCCCTGACCCGGGAAGAGGCTGAGCTGATGACGGCCCTGATCCCGCCTGCCAGAGAAAAAATTGAAAATACCCTGAAAGATGCAGGCATCCAGCAACAGAACCTTATTTCGGCAAGGGAATTGAAACAGGGGATTCAGGGAAAAAACATTCTGATGGTGTTTTCTTTACATCTTTCAAGCCATGGCACCGGTATCGGCGCTTTTAACGAAGGATGGCTCTATGAAATCGATGATGCCGTCAATGCCTTTGCGCCCTATGTAAAGGTGAATGAAACCCTTCTGGCCGGCGCCGATCAGGTGGCCGACCAGATTAATACCCATAATCTGTTAAAAGATACCTTAAGGCCCTCCCTTCACCGTTCCTGGCGCAGTTATTTCAAGGATAAACCCGCCCTGGGCGGAGAGGTCAGCAATCTGGCCGGATATCCCGGACTGAGCCTTGTCACTACCGATGATGCCAGACAATTCTGGAACACCCCCGAGGATACCCTGGAAAAAGTCGATATGGGCTATGCCGAAGATCAAAGCCGGTTCGTTTCCAATCTGATCGGAAATCTGGCTTCGGCTCCCGACATCTCCTTTCCAAGGCCTCCCCAGAACGGATTTGCAACCCTGGCCGGAAGGGCGAATTTCATGCGGCACGGGGCTGTATTCCCGGATGCACCGGCTCCGGGAAGCGTCATCCTTACGTTCCAGGGTCCGGGCATGTTTTATGCCATGGCGGACGATTCAGGGGATTTTTCCATCAAGGGCCTGGCCACGAGGAATCTCACTGTTCATAAAGCCATTCTGGAAGGGTATAAATTTGATGAAAGAACAGGAGATACCCTCTGGGCCATTGATAAAAAATTAACCACCAAGGACAGGTACCGGGTCAGGATGAAAACCAACCAGGCCGAGACCAGCCTGGTGATGTTTCCCTGCAGCCAGACCACGCTTCTGGATCTTCTGGAACCCCGGACCTTCCGCTATATGACCCAGATGCAGGTATTGGACGCAAGGACCGATGCCGTTCCGGTCCGACACTGGTACAGCCGCATCGACACCCGGTCATCCATTATCAGTTCCATCTATCTTCAGCCGGGGACCCCAATGAAACTGGCCCTGTCCGACACACTCCTGACCAAAAAATTTTTATTGACCCATTCGGACCAGCGCCATCCCGAAGGGAACGGGTACCCTGTGGATGGGGCCTCCATCATCGCCCCCACCTCGTATCTGGCCTCAAAGGACATGTGGTCCTTACTGAATCCGAGGATCAATAATCTTGAAGACAAGGGAATCAACAGCCAGAAAATCAGGGACCTCCAGATCCAGGGAAATAAGGCCTTGAAAGAGGCTGAAACCTATTTGGAGCAAAAACAATATGACCGGTTTTTCAGCGCCTCGGGTAATGCCCTGGCCCTTGCCGGGAGGGTATACGACCATGTGCTGAATATCCAGAAGGACGTGCTCTACGGAGTTCTGTTCTATATTGTCTTATTCGCCCCCTTTGCCTTTTGCATGGAACGGGTCCTGTTCGCCTTTATCACGATCTATAAACGGATCGCCGGATTTGTGGGGATACTGGTCCTGTTGATAGCGATTATCTACAATGTCCACCCGGCCTTTGACCTGGCCTACAGCCCCATTGTCATTATTCTGGCTTTTTTCATTCTCGGCTTATCCGCTGCGGTCACCTGGATTATTTTTAACCATTTTGAAAATGAGATGAAACGGTTTCAGCAGCACGGGAAAAGACGAAATGAAGGGGAAATCTCCCTGTTGAAAGCATTTTCCGCCTCTTTTCTCATGGGCGTCAACAATCTTCGGCGCAGGCGGGTCAGGACCTTTTTAACCTGCACCACCCTGGTTATCCTGACCTTTACCATCATGAGCTTCACCTCTGTCAAAAGTATCCGGCAGCATTCCCGGGTATTATTCAATGACCAAACCCCCTATCAGGGTCTCCTGATCAAACAGATGAACTGGCAGACCCTCCCCGGAAGGGCCTCTAAAATCATTGAAAATTCATTGGCATCCCAAATGATCGCCGCCCCAAGGGCCTGGCTGGAAACCAATGACCGCGCTCAAGCGGAAAGAATCCCCCTCCTGGCCGGTAGGGAAACCTTTGAGGCCAAGGGACTCGTCGGATTGTCCCCGAACGAATCCGTGATCAGCGGGCTTCCTGCGCGTCTTAGCCGGGGGCGGTGGTTTTCCCCCCAGGACCGGTACGCCATTATCATTCCCGAAAGCATGGCCCTTCAACTGAAGCTTCCTGATCCGGGCACAAAAGAAACCTTCATCACCCTGTGGTCCATTCCCTTTAAAGTCATCGGCACCTTTTCCGGTAAAGATTTTGACGGGTTCAGGGACCTGGATGGCGAAGCCCTGACCCCTGCCGTTTTTCCTGACGAAGTATTCCAGAAAACTACGGAAGCGGAGGTGGAGGCCATGGAATCCGGGGATGATATCCGGGCCTTTCAAAGCCGGTATCAGCATATTCCCTTTGATCAAACTGCCATTATCCCCTATGATACGCTGGTTTCCATGGGGGGCAGCCTTAAGAGCATTGCATTGAAATATAAAACAGATCCCCTGGACCATGCTTCAACCTTTCAACTGGTGGATCGGTTCGGATTATGGCTTTTCTCCGGTGAAAAAAAAGGGGTGTATATTTACAGTGCCAGTGAAGGACTGAATTACAGCGGCTTGCCCAATATCTTCATCCCCATCCTGATCTCGGTTTTCATTGTCCTGAATACCATGATCGGCAGCGTCCAGGAACGGAAAAAGGAAATCGGAATTTATACCTCCATCGGCATGGCGCCCTCCCATGTGTCCATTATTTTTATTGCCGAGGCCGTTTCCTATGCCGTATTGAGTGTGGTCCTGGGTTATCTTCTGGCCCAGTTGGTGGTGAAGGTTTTTGCAGGGACGGCCCTTCTCAACGGGCTGACCGTCAACTACTCCTCCCTTGGCGGGGTCTTTGCCATGGCCATGGTCATGCTGGTGGTGGTGCTGTCCTCCATTTATCCGTCCCGGATAGCGGCGGCCATCGCCATTCCCGATGTTGAAAAATCCTGGGAAATGGCCAAGGCGGAAGGCAACACCCTTTCCATTGACCTGCCGTTCCTGATCAAGGATGCCGAGGCCTTGAGCCTTTGCGGATTTCTTTATCAATTGTTTGATTCCCACCGGGCCATATCCCATGGTATTTTCTCCGTGGGCAGACTGGAGGTGGTCCCCTTGTCCGAAACGCCTTCAGATAAAAAAGTGGGGGAGGCGCCCCTGGGTGATTTTCAGATTGATTTTACAGCCTGGCTGGCTCCCTTTGACCTTGGGGTGATGCAGCAGGTTCATTTCAATGTCCGTTTTTCACAGCAGTTTCAAGGCTATATGGACATCATGCTGACCATTGTGCGGAACTCGGGCGAGCACAATACCTGGTGGCGGGTGAACAAAAGATTTGTGAACCTGATACGCAAACAACTGTTGGTCTGGCGGGCCATGTCCATGGACGAAAAAAACAGCTTTGCCGATGGTATGGCATCCCGGACCCGAAAAAAGGACAGATCCCTTGTTTAAACCCAGAAAAGAAGGAGAAACCATCCGGCTGAGGGCCTTTGTCCTTGGATGTGTTCTGGCGGTTCTCATCTGTGCGCTCACGCCTTTCAACAATGTGTACCGCAATGCCACCCCCCTGGGAGGCGGGTATTTCCCCCTGGCGCCCTTTTATATACTGTTCTGGCTGACTCTCATTACCGTGCTTTCCGGGAAATGGTTCAAGGCAAAGCCCCTTTTGACCGGGCTGGAACTGGTCTTTACCTGGGGACTCATGGTGCTGGTGTCGGGAATCGCCTATACCGGTTTTGCCAGAACCTTTTTTATCAATCTCACGGCCCCCTTTTATTTTGCAAGTGTTGAGAACCGTTGGCAGGAAATTATTCAGCCGCTTTTGCCCCATCATTTATTTCCCCGGGGCAATGACGCTGTTGAATTGATTTACAACGGATTGGAAGGGGGCCGGGACATGGGGTGGCTGGAGCTGGCACGGCATATTCCATGGGATGCCTGGGTTCTGCCGTTTTTATCCTGGGGAGTTTTCATGGTCATCTGCTATTTTTTGATTCTGTGCATGATCCATATCATCTCCCACCAGGCCATGCAAAACGAGCGTATGAATTTTCCCCTTCTGATCGTTCCCAAAATGATACAGACAGCTCTTGAAGAGAAAGATCCGGGCTCCTTTTTCTGTAACCGGTTCCTTCTCGCAGGGCTTGCCATCCCGGTCTGTCTGCATTTGCTGAACGGCCTGAGCTTTTATTTCCCTTCCGTTCCCCAGATCAATACCCTGATTCTGGCCGGCTCCTATTTTCCCCAGCAGGGAATTTTCAATGGATTTATAAAACTGAAACTTTATTTTTACCCTGCATTTATCGGATTTGCCTTTCTGGCTTCCAAACAGGTCTCTTTTTCATTCTGGTTTTTTTATATCCTGGGCGCTTTTTTCACCGGGGTCCTGACAGTGGCTGGATGGAGTTTTCCAGCCTCGGAACTGGGCACCACTTTTGGCCCTACGCTGTCAAGCCCTGAAGAGACCCAGATGATAGGGGCTTTCATCGTTTTTGCGTTTTTTCTGGTCTGGCTGGCCCGGTTCCATTTTATGGGAATCACCCGGAATGCCTTCAGGTTCGGCCATAAAAATGCCAATGCCGGTCCCGTCACCGATCGAATCGCTTTCTGGGGGACGGGGACGGGATTTTTATTCCTTATGATCTGGTTTTCCGTTCATGGCGTGGCCCTGGGGCAGGGCATCCTGATCATCGTGTTTTTTCTGTTGTTCACCATGGTGGCCACCCGGGTCATCTGCCAGGGCGGGATCACCTATTTTACCTTGACGGTGGCGCCCCTTGACGCCATCAATACCCTTTTCGGGCTGAAAATATTTTCCAACCTGACCCTGCTCATCGGCAGTATCAGCCAGAAAATCCTGTTTCTGGATTTGAGGGAATCTGTTGCCCCTTCCATTCTTCACGTTCACCGGATCACCAGAAGGGCAAAATCAAAGGGCTGGATCGCCGTGGGGGTCTTTTTAACGATGCTGCTCTGCCTTGCGGTGTCGGCCGTTGCCATGATTCTTTTGTGCTATAAATACGGGATAAGGGATCTTCAGATGGACTGGGCCACCCGGACCACGGTATCAATGTATAACAATATCCTGCCGGTGTTTCAAAATCATATGGAGCAAGGGGCTTCCATAAAGTATTTTGCCCTGGCCGGTGCCTTGGTCATGGGGCTTTTGTCGATTTTATACCACCGGTTTTACTGGTGGCCCCTCCATCCCATCGGCTATTTGATGGTATACAGTTCGGCCATGAAGATTTTATGGTTGAGTTTTTTCATCGGATGGATGTTTAATGCCTTGTGCATGAGATATGGCGGGATCAGTCTTTTTACAAAAATGAGATATTTTTTTGTGGGATTGATCATGGGAGATTTTTTAATGGGCGGAACCTGGGCCATTATTGGTTTTTTTACGGAAACTGGCGGGTACCAGGTCCTTCCCCTGTAATTCATGAGATCGGGACCCATGGCAAATGTATGATGATATAGAGCTGAACGAATACCGGGATCTTTTAAAGCCTCCGGATCATTTTGAAGACGGGTTTAACTGGAAAACCATTGCCGGAGCCGTCTTTATCGGTTTTCTCATGATGCCCGGCAGCATGTACCTCCAATTGGTCATCGGCACGGGGATCGGACCCGCTGCCCGGTGGGTCACCATCATCCTCTTTGCCGAAATCGCCAAGCGGGCCTATGCCGACTTGAAACAACAGGAAATCTTTCTGTTGTATTATATGGCCGGGGCTGCCATGTCTTCACCTTTCCAGGGGTTGTTGTGGAACCAGTACCTGGTTCAGTCCGATGCGGCCAGGATGCTGGGGCTGACCGAATTCATCCCCGCCTGGGTGGCGCCCCAGCCCCAGTCCGCCTCCCTCCTGGAAAGGACCTTTCTTCATCCGGACTGGCTGATTCCCATCCTGCTTTTGATCGGGTCCCAGATCATCCAGAGAATCGATCAGTTCGGCCTGGGCTATGCCCTCTACAGAATTACCTCCGATGTGGAAAAACTGCCCTTTCCCATGGCGCCGGTGGGTGCCCTGGGAACCATTGCCCTTGCAGAATCCCGGGAAGAGAAGGCTAAGTCCTGGAAATGGCGGATTTTTTCCATCGGAGGGGTCATCGGCCTTATCTTTGGAAGCGTCTATATCCTTTTGCCGGCCGTCTCCGGCCTTGTTTTCATGGAACCGGTCCGGCTGATTCCCATTCCCTGGGTGGAGCTGACACGGCATACAGAAGGGATTCTGCCGGCCGTGGCCACGGGTATCCAGCTTGACCTGGGGCTTGTTTTCCTGGGCATGGTCCTTCCGTTCTGGGCCGTCATCGGAGGCCTTGTTGGGCTTTTGATCACCATTGCCCTTAACCCGGTCTTATATCACAACGGGATTCTGAGGAGCTGGCATCCGGGAATGGGAACCGTTGAAACGGTTTTTGCCAATAATTTTGATTTCTATATGAGTTTCGGCATCGGCCTCGGGCTTTCCATCGGCATCATCGGCCTCTGGCAGGTGTCCAAATCCTTCCGGGGGCCTAGTAATATCCGGAATAACATCAAACTGCTGTTTCATCCGCCGCCGGGAAGAGGGGACTTTGATTTCAGGATCGCCATTGCCATTTATTTATTTTCCACCCTGGCCTATGTGATCCTCTGCACCCTTTTAGTTCCCACCTTTCCCTGGATTTTCTTTTTGATCTACGGTTTTGTTTATACCCCGGTGATTTCCTATATTACGGCCCGGATGGAAGGGATCGCGGGCCAGTTTGTCAGCCTGCCCATGGTCAGGGAGGCCAGTTTCATCGCCGGGGCAAAATATTTCGGTTACCAGGGCATTGAAATCTGGTATGCCCCGATTCCGTTTCACAATTATGGGGAAGCAACGGTGAATTTCCGTCAGATCGAGCTTACCGGCACCAGTTTGAGAGGGATCATCAAGGCCGAGTTTATTGTTTTTCCGGTGGTCATGATTGCCAGTCTGCTGTTTTCCCAGTTTATCTGGCGCCTGGCGCCCATTCCTTCGGCCAGCTATCCCTATGCCCAGGAGCTCTGGCATTTGCAGGCATTGAATACGCTTTTAATGCAATCCTCCACCCTTGAGGGGAATTCCCTGTTTTTTCAGGCTCTTAATTCAATTACCGTTTTTTCCGGCATAGGGTTCGGCCTTTTAACCTATGCCCTTCTCAGTTTTTTCGGATTGCCGGTGCTTCTGGTGTACGGCATTGTAAGGGGCCTGGGCCAGAGCACCCCCCATGGTTTCATCCTGGAACTGATGGGTGCTGTTCTGGGCCGGTTCTTTTTTTTAAAACGATATGGGAAACAATGGCGGCAATACGCCCCGGTGCTCCTGGCCGGTTTTTCCTGCGGCATGGGATTGATGGGAATGTTTGCCATGGGCTTTACCCTGATCTTAAAATCTCTTAGCGGCAGCACTTTCTAGATGGATAAAGGTGTGGTAGGATGAAAGGCAGGACTTTGGGATAAGGAATTTTGTCACAGGGAGGCTTCCATGAAAAAAAATATAGCAATGATTTGTTTTTTGATGGTCTTTTTTCCATATCATTCCGTTTATGCAAAATTTCCCGTTCACCTGGGGGGATTTGTATTGGGCGATGATCTCTCCCATTACCATCATTTGATGAAAATGGAAACCTTTCGTGAATTGCCCTTTAATGAATACCTGGAAGAGGGCCAGATCCTTCCCCAACCCGGATTCAAATCAGGATTGATTGCCTATGGAATGTGTCATACCCCCAAAAAAATAGTCAGGATCAAATTAAAATTCAGCGATTCTTCAAAGGCTTTTTTTGAACGGCTTTTAAAAAAATACCGGGAAGAACTGGGCCAGCCCGATGAATATAAGGGGGATCCCTTTCAAACCATGATCGCCTGGAAATGGTCCTTTGTGAATGACCGGAATGAAAAGGCCAGCCTTATCCTTCAGCACAATATCATGGTAGATGACGAAAAAATGGGGAATTCCGTCAAACTGACCCTGACCAGCCAATTGGACAAGGAAAGGGAGTGTTACCTGGAAAAATTTCCGGAAAATGATCTGCCAAAGAGCCAATCCCAAAAATCCCGGGAAGACCTCTGGAAATTTTTTGTTCCCTATTGATGCTAGGGACGGGTTGAATCCGCAGACATGCTAACGGACGATATTCCCTTGAACAAAGCCGTGGCCTGGAACGGGACGGCCTTTAAAATCCCGGACGCCTGGGAAATAGACAGCCTTGATCCCACCCATGTGATGATCAGTGAAAACGGATCCCCCCGGGCAGAAATCAAATGGACGGAGTCCTCTCCATCCATCCCCTTTGAACGGCAATTCAGAAAATTCACGGCCCGATCCCAAAAACTGCTGAAAATCATCATCCAGGAAGAGCCCGTGCCCCCGTTTTTTTTGCATTCAAATCCAGGTTTTGATTTTTTCTTCTTTTCCTGGAAAGACACTTCCTCAAGCGGGACCGGTGCCCTTATCTACTGCCGCCATTGCCGGCGCCTCTCCTTGATCCGTTTTTTCTTCCTGGACCGATTTTTGCCGAATTCATCCGCCCATGGGCTTCTGGCATCCTTTACAGATCACCCCGCGACCGGCCGGGTCTCATGGCAATTGTTCGGCATGGCTTTTTCGACGCCTGAGAATTTTAGTCTTTCAGAATACACGCTCAAACCCGGATGTTTTTCGTTTCAATTTTTGGCCCAGAACATCCATCTGACGGTTTTAAGCTGGGGCCCGGCATCGTTCCTTCTGGCCGAAAAGACCCTGGCTGAATTTGCCCAAGAAAGGCTTCCTGAATTGACCGGGTCAGCCCTAGCAGGCATCTGTGACCGGGGTAACTATCTGGAGTGGTCTTTCCGGCAGGGGCTGTTTAAAAATGCCGGGCGCCTGCCTTTTCTTTCATTGTGTTCCCGGTTCATCCTCTTCAGAATAGGCCACGATAAACAGAACAACAGGATATACGGGGTCAAGATCGATTCCCCAAGGGATTTTGAAATTGATTTGATGAAAGGATCCATTCTTGGCCGCCCCTAAAAAGAAACCGTGGACCAAACAGGATGCCCTTTCGTGCATACCGGAAAGAAACCCGGGGATTGACGAATTTTTTCCGAAGGCCGGTGGTCTGATCCTTTCCTTTCCGGTGACGTATAAACCATTTTTCATAGGGCTTCAGCGGATTTTTAGGTCACATGTTCAAAAAACATTCAAGCGCAAGATTCAATTGGATGGGCTGGGAAGGGATGTCTGGTCTCTTCTGGACGGCAAAAGAGATGTCAGGTCCGTTATTAAGGCCTTTGCAGGGCTGCACGGGCTGGATGAAAAGGAAGCCGAGGTTTCGGTGACGCTTTTTTTACGATCCCTGGGGCAAAAAGGATTGATCCGGATAAAGGCGGGGTGAGGCGCTAAATCTTTTGCAGGGCCTCGTCAAGATTTTTTTCTATGGACAGATATCCGTCAAAGCCGGCGATATCAAAGACTTCTTTGACATAATCCTGAAGGCTGCAAAGGATTATATTTCCGTCCATGCGTTTGAGATCCTTGGTTGTTTTCAACATGACCCTTATCCCGGCGCTGGATATATATTCCAGGTTTTCGAGATTGAGAACCAGCCTTTTTTGACCGTTTTCCAAAGTGCTGTAGATCCGGCTTTCAAATTCCAGCGATGTATTAGAGTCAAGACTGCCTTTAACACTGAAGATTTCAACACCATTCACATTTTCCTGAATAATTTCCATGGATAGTATCCCCTTCGGATTCTATTTTGAATCGTTTTTTTTATGGGTTTTTTCTGCCATATTTTTTTTCAATACAATGATATTTTTATTCTTTTTACGATAATACTTACAGTCATCAATAAAATGTTTTACAAAATGGATACCGAGGCCTCCGATGCCTCTCTTATCAAGGGCGCAACGGGTATCGGGCGCAGGCGAGGCAGTGATGTCAAAGGGCTCGCCGTCATCCTCCATGCGGATCTCCAAAATGCCGTCATCACAGGACAGGGAGATGTCAATATCGTGTTCCCGGTTATCCTTAAACCCATGGTGAACCACGTTGGCAAACAGCTCTTCAAGAATCAGGTCTATCTCTTTCAGCTTTCGCCGGGTGCAGTCAATGGCGCCGGATAGTTTTAAAACAGCGGTTTTAATCTTATCCAGATCCGCCAGCCGGTTTTTTAATGTGATGGACAGCTTCACTTTTCCCATGGCTTTTACCCTAATGACCCCCAACCCGTTTGTCAACCTCAAATCCGTTTAGATCAGGCTTATGCCCAGAAGGTTCCGGAGGTCTTCTTTTTTTTCCGGTTCAAATTCCATGATACATTTTCTCTCGGCGGTTGCAATTCTTTGCCCGATGGCCCGTATGATTTTCAAGGGGGTATCCGGGAACTGATCCGCAATCTTTGCAAACGCATTACGGGTCATCACAATACAGGTGGTATCCGCCGTGGCCACAAGGGAAAACTGTTTGACCATGGGAGCCATGAGGGAGAGTACTCCCAGATAGCTTTCGGCCTTATATTCACGGATACTATAGTCTTTCTCGTCCTTTTTAAGAACCAGTTTTGCAGCCCCTGATAAAATATAATAAGCGCATTGATCATCCTCATCCTGAAGAAAAATAGCGTCCCCCGGTTTATAGGATTGCCTTTTGCAAAGAAAGGCAAAGAGCTTTATCACATCCATGGAAACGCCGGAAAAAAATTCTATCTGTCTGAATACATTCAGATTGGCTGAAAATTCACTTTTATTGTCCGCATCAGTTGTGTCCATACGCGAGTTCATAAAAATACCCCTTTTTTGCCATCAATTCGTCATAGGTTCCCATTTCCACTATTTTACCGGCCTTTAAAAAAGCGATCTTGTCGTAGTCTTTGACAATATCAAGTCGGTGCACCACAGCGATCAAGGTGCTTTTCCCCTTCCATTGCCGGGACAGCACACTCTGAATCCGTTTTTGAGAATTATTATCCAGGGCCGAGGTGGCCTCATCCAGGATCATAACGGCGGGGGATTTTAAAAAAGTCCTGGCAATGGCCAGCTTCTGGCGCTGGCCTCCGGAAAGGTTATTCCCTTTTGTCCCCACATTGAAATTCATGCCGATCTCAATCATTCGTTCAAGGAAATCCTCGCCGATCAACAGGGCGATCATGAATTGATTGATTTTTTCCTGGGCCGCCGGATTGGTGGTTTTAACAATACCGAACAGGATATTGTTAAATATGGTCTGGGAATGAATATACTGGTCATTCCTGAAAAATGAGACGGCGCCGGCATTTTTCTGTTTGATTCTTTCCTTGAACAGGAACCGTCCTTCCAGGATGAGATGGATCATAAATTCAGACAATGCTGCGATTCTGTGCTTTCCGGGCGAAAACCGCAAGGCCAGATCCAACAGTGCCCGGGTCTGTTTTTGATTGATCTGGTGGAGGTTTTTGTTTTTGATAACCCTCACGATCTCCTGGTATTCATCAAATTCTTCCGGCTTTATGGGGGTTTGCTCAAAAAACATTCGGTCCAGGGTGAGATTTTTTAAAATATCCACGGTCTGATGGGCGATTTCCTTGCCCAGGGTCAGAAGGGGCCGGGTCAGATCTGCATCATCCAGAAAATTCAAAAAGAATTGATTTTCCATCAACTGGTCGTTCTTAAAATCATCTGCCGCAGGGGCGCCGAAAATAATATTTTCTGCAATGCTCGCATAGGAAAGAAATTGCTTTTCATCGAAAAATTCCACCCATTCTGCAATGGCTTCCCCATAGTCTTCCTGAAAAGTCTTTCTCATATTGATGACAACCGGAACGATCTCTTCTTCATCCGCCTGAAGAATCGTATTCAGTCCGAACCGAAGCACATCCACAAACAGGCCCGATTGCTGCAGCACCTGAACCAGTCCATCCAGTTCAGGGGCACATTCTCCCTCAAGGGTGCAGGTCTCGCCGAAGAGAGCCGTATAGGAATACATGAGATTTTCCCGGATGGTACCTTCAAATATGAAGGGGGACTGGGACACCAGGCCCATATTCTGAGTGATGTCTGCCTTGGTCAATTCGGAAATCTCCTTGCCCCCAAGGGTTGCATGGCCTGAGGTATACCGGTAAAGCTGGGCGATACACAGGGCCAGTGAGCTTTTCCCGCTTCCTGAAAATCCCACCAGGGCCAGTTGTTCGCCCGGGGCTACATCCAGGCTGACATTGTCCAGGAGCTTTATTCCATCGGGTGTTTCCAGGGTCACATGGTCTACATGGACAGACCCTTCCAGTTCAAAGGGAGCCCTGTCCTTGGCAGCAAGCACCGTATCGATGGGAACATCAAAATATCCCATGGTTTTATAATAATTGATGGAACCATCCTGATACACCTGGTAGAATTCAATCAATTCCTTCCACGGGTCATACAATTTTTCCTGGGCAGACAGAAAGGCCACCAGGGCTCCCAATCCCAATTGTCCGTTGATGGCCAGGTATCCGCCGATGATGAAGATGAGAAAAGGCCCCAGATTGACAAAGAAATTACTGATGATTTTGATGGCATATTTGTAGAGGGTCCATCTAATCCTGATGTCCATGAGGTCATCGACAATTTTATCATATTTATGGTTTTCTATCTCAAAGGCGCCGTTGGCCTGGACTTCGTGGATACCGGAAACCGATTCAACGATCTTGGAGGACAAGATCCGGGACGCATTCAGCCTTTCCTTGTTGTCCCGGTTCACCCGGCGTTGCAGCAGGGGGATGATATAGAGCATGATGGGGTAGAGGGCAAAGGAAACCACCCCCAGTAGGGGGTTCAGCACAATCAGGTACCCGGCAAAGGCCAGGAGGGTGACGATATTGATCAGGGGGACGGCAATGGCCATTCCCACATAATTGCCGGGAATATTCAGTTCGTTGAGCAGGGAATTGACCACGGTACCGGGCGGGGTGGTTCTGAAAAAATCCAGGCCAATGTTCAGGATATGATGGTATAATTGTTTGCGCATTTCAGCCGTGACCTTTTCACTGATCCGGGTTTGGATCAGATTAATGATCAATTTCAGCAATGAGGCGGATACAACGGCCAACAGATAGATGCCGCAATACAGGACCAGAAGGTCCAGTTTTCTTAAATTGATGGCCTCATTGACAATGCGTTGCTGCATTTCAAGGGGAACCACCCGGATGGCCACCGTGATCAGGATGATGACCACCAGCAGAATCTGTAGTTTGAGATTTCCCTCCATGATCCATGATGAAAGGGTCCTGTTCACAACAGGGATAAATTTTTTCTCGGGTTTTGTTTTCAATGCCGTTTTTCCTGGTCCATACCTGTTTCTGAGTTTCTATAAAAGCTTAACGATGACGATTGTAATATCATCGCTGATAGGAACCTTTTTGATAAATCCGTCAAGATCTTCCATCAGTTTTTTTTGAATGATTCTGGCCGGTTGGTCCGAATGCCGGGCGATGAGGGTCTGTATTCTTTGTTCACCATACATTTCACCGGCCGGGTTTCTCGACTCCTTCAGGCCGTCCGAGACAATGGCCAGAATCGATCCCTTTGTCCATCCGCAGATTTCATATTCGTCTATTTTTGCCTCAGGGTCAACGCCCAGGGCCATGCCGCTGCCCAGAAGCCTTGTGAAACCGCCTCCGGCCGGGGAATAAAACAGGGCAGGCTCATGCCCGGCCCTGATCCAGGTGATTTTACGGTGTTCCAGATCAATATCGGCAAAAAAAACCGTGGTAAAATGCCCGTTTTCAAAACTATCCCGGGTGAGGTGCCGGTTAACGGAACCGATCAGGGGTGAGGCGCCTTTATAATCAGCCGCCCCATAAAGGAGGAATGCCCGTATGGTGGTCATGTGAAGCCCGGCGCCCACACCGTGGTCCGATGAATCCGTCACGGCAATCCCCACCCGGTTTTCGGAAAATTTAAAATAATCATAATAATCTCCGCCGACTTCCTCACAATACCGGCAGATTCCTGAAATGTCCATACCTGAAACATCCGGAGCATGACTGGGCAAGAGGTTGGCCTGGATCTCCTTGGCCACATTGAGCCGTGTCAACATCCGGATGCGGTCCCGGAGGCCCAGGATCATTTTATTGGTATGGGTCGCAATCATGCCGAATTCATCGCTGGTGGCAACGGGCACAAGCCTTGAGAGGTCTCCGTTGCTGACGGATTCCAGAACACGGGTCTGCATATTAAAAAGCAGTTTCAGGTTTTTTGAATAGGAATAGAGGATATTGATGATCAAAAACAAAAGGACGGCAACGGCAAAGGAAATTTCTTTAAAAACGGTTTTGGCCGTGATCTCCCGCATGAGATTCATCCGGGTTGTGTCAATCTCCGTCAACCAGGCCAGATCGCGTCCAATGATCAGGATGATGATGACCATGACCATCAAATTGGTCACAACGGCAACAAAGAAAAATTTGCGGGTCATGGGATAGAATTTTTGGGGGCTGACCAAAAGATCAGGCTGGGCCAGGACGGATTTGATCACCTCCCGCTCTTTTTCCAGGGACATGTCAATGGCGATAAAAAAGCCGAAGGCAACAAAACCGATGAAAAAAAGGCCTCCGCTGGCAAAAGGAATGGAAAAGAAAAAATGAATCAAAAAAAAGGTAAACATACCTGCCGATAGCACCAATGCATATTCGGCAAAAAATTGCTTTTCGGCCTTTTCAATCAGGGCTGACGTATTCATAATCCTTTTGAGAAGAAGCCATCGAAGGATCAACGCAGCTCCGAAACTCACACCGGTATAAGCCCTCAGTATCCCGGAGGGCATGCCTTGGATCATGGGTCAGACTTCACACCCATAAAAGCTGAGCACCAGCGCTGCAAACCCATAATGCAAGATGATTTTCATTGGCGGGCGTCTCTTTCTTTCCGGAAAATCGGAAAAATTGATTATTATTTCATATTAAGGCCCTATCCTAACACTTCCCCTATTTTTAAACCAGAATAAATTTTTCGGCAAGGCATCAACGAATCATAATTCAACCGATTTTTACTGTCCAGGGTTTGCATCCTGTGAAATCCATATTATGTTATGGAAACAGGGCTACATACGTCCGTAAGATCAATTCATAGAAGAGGTAATCATGAAACATATACAATTTCAGAAATTGGTGCTTTTCATTATCCTGACCGGTTTGCTGTTGATTTCAGGCTGTGCCGCATCTGCCCAGCGGTTTGGCCGGATGATGCCCGATGACCGCGTAAAGCAATCCTTTGAAACATTTACCGTGGACCCGGCCTATGCCTATTATTACTACGGCCAAAAAACTTTTCCCCAGGCCGTGGTCGGCATTTCAAAGGGCTATGTTCTGGCTTCGGAAGACTGGCGACCCATAGATCTGACCACCGGGCAGCTCCGGGACTGGATCTGGCTGCATGCCCACCGGTTGCCGACGGATTTGAAACGATACGGATCAACCATCCTGGGTCCGGACGGGAAGCCTGCCGGGGTATGGTATTCCCTGGAGAGCTGGCATCAGTGGGCCAGAATCCAGTTTGTTGATGACACGACCATGAGAATCGGAGGCCCGATAGATGGAGATCAATACAACTGGTTCGGACTCAACGCCGTAATATTTTGACAGGGTGTAAATGGTATTTAATTCGCTGACCTTCCTTTTGTTTTTCGGCCTTGTTCTGGTCTTTTCCCGGCTCAGGATTTCCTGGACCGGGAAAAAAACGGGCCTGGTCTGTTTCAGTTATCTGTTTTATGCCGCCTGGAACCCGCCCTTTGTGGTCCTTTTATGGATCTCAACCCTCATCGATTGGATGGCCGGGGCCCTGATCTTCGCCTCAACGGCAAAATCTCGGAAAAGGCTGTTTTTTATCCTCAGTCTCATGGTGAATCTGGGGCTTCTGGGATTTTTCAAATACGGAAATTTTCTTCTGGACAATTTTATTGCGGCCCTTAGCTGGTTTAATATTGCCTTTCAGCCTTTGAGGCCGGATATTATCCTTCCCGTTGGCATTTCCTTTTATACCTTCCAGTCCATGTCCTATACCATTGACATATACCGGGGCAGGATGAAGCCCTGGGATTCCCCCGTTGATTTTGCCCTGTACGTGACCTTTTTCCCCCAACTGGTGGCCGGACCCATTGTCCGGGCCCAGGATTTTCTGCCCCAGTGCGTTGCTCCAAAATCCGCCTCTGCACGGCAGATGCTCTGGGGCGGGGTTCTCCTGGTCACCGGGCTCTTTGAAAAGGTGTTCCTGGCCGATACCCTGCTGGCACCGGTATCGGATGCGGTTTTTACCCACACCGGGCAGGCCGGGTTCGTGGATGCCTGGATGGGAACCCTGGCCTTCTCGGCCCAGATTTTTTTTGATTTTGCCGGATATTCCACCTGCGCCGTTGGCGCGGCCCTGTGTCTGGGATTTATCCTGCCGGACAATTTCAGGTTTCCCTATGGGGCCCTGGGATTTTCCGATTTCTGGCAACGCTGGCACATTTCCCTGTCCTCCTGGCTGAGGGATTATCTGTACATCCCTCTGGGCGGCAATAGGATCGGGACTGTCCGGACCTATGGGAATCTCATGCTGACCATGCTCATAGGCGGGCTCTGGCATGGGGCTTCCTGGCGCTTTGTGGCCTGGGGAGGGTTACACGGTATGTTTCTGGTGATGGAGCGGTTCATGAAAAGAAAATGGGGGCCCATGCCATCGGGTCATCGGGTGTGGATGCCCTTGGTCACAGCCCTTTTTACCTATTTTCTGGTTGTCGTGACCTGGGTATTTTTCAGGGCCCAGAATTTTTCCGAAGCCTTTGTCCTTTTATATCAGATGTTCCATTTCAATGCCTCCGGGATCCTGGTCCAAGGGGATATCGCTACGGTGGCGGCCGTCTCGGTCTGTTTGTTCGGATTTCACTTTGCCATGAGAAACAGGTCCTATGAAGATCTGGTGGCCGGGACCCCGGTCGGCATCAGGGCTTTTGGTCTGGCCGTGATGCTGATCATCCTCAGCCTGACACCGGGAGATGATCGTGCCTTCATCTATTTCCAATTCTGATACCCGGATGCGATCTGAAAATTTAGGGAAAACCTGGATGCTTGCCCTTTTGATAGCGGTTGCCGCCCTGGGGTCCTGGGAAGGGTTCTGGCGGGCCCAGGGCTTTCGGCCCTCCATTGAAGACGATATGCGTCTGTGGCATCTTGCGCGGTCCAGGGTTTCGAAAGAGACTCAAATCGTCTTTGTGGGGTCTTCCAGAATCCAACTGGGACTCCATCCGGATATATTTGCCCGGGAATGGGGCGTCACCCCGGTGAACCTGTCCATAGACGGGAATCCGCCCTATCCCGTTCTGACGGACCTGGCCCAGGACCCGGAATTTTCGGGTCTGGTGATCTGCTCCATTCTTCCCCGCTGGCTGGGGGAAAAAACAACAGAGGACAATCGGGCCTCCAAATGGGTCAGAAAATATTATACCCGGCCCCCCCTGTCAGGCCTTGATGCCCGGTTGTCCCTTCTGGTCCAGGGGGGTTTTGTGTTCAGGTATCCCGGCCTCGGCCCTGAAAAACTGGCGAAACAGGTTCAAAAAGGGGACCGTCCCCGGCCAGCCTATGCCCCCATGCGGCCGGACCGCTTCCGGGAGGCCCGGTTTAAGCCGGAGGATATCCCAAGGATGCGGGCATCCCGGATCAAGCTGGAACAGGCGGCCATGGAAGATGCGGAACAGATATCCTCCCAAGAATTTCAGGAAAGGCTGGCCTCATTGAATGCCGATGTCCGGAAAATCAGGCAGCGGGGAGGGGATGTGGTTTTTATCCGGATGCCGTCCTCGGGTGAGATCCGCGACCTGGAAGCCGCTGCCCGGCCCAGGGAAAAATATTGGGATGTACTCGCGAATTCCGTATCCGCAACGGCCATCCATTTTGAAGATTTTGACGGATTAAGGCATTTCCAGTGTGCGGACGGCTCCC
Organism: Desulfobacula sp.; assembly: GCA_023701135.1. Lineage (GTDB taxonomy): Bacteria > Desulfobacterota > Desulfobacteria > Desulfobacterales > Desulfobacteraceae > Desulfobacula. The sequence goes on from JAMPXP010000008.1 coordinate 146,041, forward strand.
ACCTGGATGTGGACCAGGCCCGGGAATTTACCCTTCAATTGTTGAAACTCCTGCCGCCTCTAAAAGAAAACAGGGAATAGGCGCGAATCCGGGATTGACAGCAGTGCCGTTTTTTTATATGACTGAATTCGCGCTGATGATGGGCCTATAAAGGTCCGATGATCCATCCCAACCAAAGAAACAGGACCAATCATGGCAACTTCGGAAATGCACCCTGTTCATCAATTTGAATCCTGGCAGGTATGGCCGGGATCCTATGACAATAAATTTGTTCCCGGCCAATACCCGCACAACCGGGACCAGGGCCTGGTGATGGACCGCTTCACCCCCATAGCCTCCATGGGGTCCTGCTTTGCCCGGGAGATCCGGAAGGTCCTCATCCGGGAGGGGTATTCCTATATCAGGGAAGAAACGGACCATCCGGCCTCGGTACATGCCAGCGCCGCCTGGGAAAGAACCTATAATACCTTTTCCATGCGGCAGATCTTTGAATATACATTCGGCTCCTTCACCCCGAACACGCGGTGGTGGATATCCCCCAAAACCGGCCAGGTCCAGGACCCCTATCGCAGGATCATTCTCTATGGGTCCGTCGAGGCCGCGGAAAAGGATTTCGAGCATCATGTGGAATGCTCCAAAAGAGCCCTCCTGAAATCAAAGGTCCTCATCCTCACCCTGGGGTTGACGGAAATCTGGGAGGATAAATCCGATAAGAGTGTGATCTGCCTGCCTTCGGGGCCCTATTTCAACGAGGGCGGCGGGCGGGATGAATATGAGTTCAGGGTGAGCCGGTACCAGGAAAATCTGGATAACCTTGAGACCATTTACGGGCTGATGAAACAATACAACCCGGAATGCCGCATCATCATGACCGTGTCCCCGGTCCACCTCTGGGCCACTTTCCGCAAGGACATGGATGTGATCAGCGCCAACTGCAATTCCAAATCCACCCTCAGGGCTGTGGTGGACGAATTTGTCTGCCGCCACAAGGATGTGTTTTATTTCCCCTCCTATGAGATAGCCACCAGTTTTAATATGCTCATGAACCAGAGCTGCTTTGAATACGGGAAGGAGAATTTTCATATCAACCGGGCCACGGTGGAGATGATCATGAAACATTTTTTTGAATTCTATTCCGGTTGAAACCGGATTTGAAAAGTTTTTCAAAAGGCTTGTCTGATTTTTTGCCATGGTATATAAGTTCCGGATGGCAAAAAATGGTAATGAAACGTTTTGCAAAGGAGTACAATTTTGAAAAACAGTGCCGTAAGGCTTTATACAATCATGTTGGTCATTGTTTTATCTTCAGTGGCAGCGGCTGCTCCGGGATTCTGTGATCCCCTGAAAAAAGTGGCGGTCTGCCCCCTGGAGATGAACTCGCCGGAAGACCTTTCCTTTCTCCAGAAAGGCCTTTTTTCCATGCTGTTTTCCCGGCTTTCGGACCCGGGAAAGGTGGAGGTCCTGGACAGGGAAACCATTGACCGGGCCTTAACTCAAGCCCAAGCCTCCCCCGCCACCCAGGGCCCCTTGAATGAATCCAAGGCCAAACTCATCGGCGCAAGCCTTGGGGTGGATTATATTCTTTTCGGCAGCATGACCCAGTTCGGCAGCAGCGTCAGCCTGGATTTGTCCATGGTGTCGGTCAAAGGGGAAAAACCCACCCTGACCTTTTCCAAGCAGGCCCCGGAACCGGGCGCGGTCATCACGGAACTGGATATGGCTGCCACGGAAATCAATTTGAAGACCTTTGGCCGGGAGCCGGAACTGATTGTCCCCAAAGAACAATTGGCCCAGAGGCCTGAAACCCGGTCCGGGGAGGACAGCCGGAGTCCCCTGACCAATTACCGGACCCTTTTGGCCGCCAACGGGGAGATCGTCGGCATGGCCGCGGGCGATGTGGACGGGGACAAAAAAAATGAGGTGGTGGTGGTTTATAAGCATACCATCGACATCCTGAAGGACAATGGCGGCGGAAACCTGGTATCCGTCCAAAAGATTGAAGACCCCGTCCATATGGAAATTGTGGGCGTGGATGCGGCCGACATCAACGGCAACGGCATCGCTGAAATTTTTGTTTCACGGTATCAGCCTGCCACGGGGGATGTCCATTCCTCCATCCTTGAATACACCGGCGGCGCATATAAGGTCCTGAGCAAGGACCTGCCCTGGTATATGAGGGCCGTAAAGGCCGATGACGGCCGGGACATGCTCTATGCCCAGAAGAGCAGCCGGAAGACCGGCCCCTATGCCGGGAAGGATGTATTCAAGGTTAACTGGGAAAACAATGCCCCTGTGCCGGGCGAGATCCTCCGGGTCCCGGACGGATTTTCCATATTGAGTTTCACCCTGGGAGAAGGCATGGGCCCGGATTCCATGAGGGCCATGTTCACCAACAAAATCGGCCGCCTGGTCATTTTTAATGAAACCGGGGCCGTGGAATGGTCCGGGGAAGAAGGCTACGGCGGCACCCGGATGTTTTATACCTATACGGAAACCGATAAAATCCAGAGGGATCTTGTTACCGGAGACGGCTTTTTTGGGAAGGGGGTTTATTTCCAGCCCCGGAACCTGGTCTTTGACGTGGATGCCGACGGAAAAAAGGATGTGGTCATAATTAAAAACAAGGATGCCGCCGACGGGCTCTTCGGTCAGCTCCGGCGGTTTAAGGGCGGCAGCATTGAAATCCTGAGATGGAGCGAAATGGGCCTTGCGCCGGAGACTTCCCCCAAAAAACTGCCGGGCCAGGTCACGGACATGGCTGTGACCGACTATGACAACAACGGGAAAAACGAGATCCTCATTACCCTGATCAAAAATGCCAATAATTTTTCCTCGGAAAACTCAAAAAGCATGATTGTGGCCTATGACATGTAAAAAAAAACCGCAAAAAGGCTTGACAGGCCTGAAAACTATTGATATTAGACAGCCTATGTTCTGCTAAAAGACTTAAATGCCTGCAAAGGCGGTGATACCGGCGCAGGGTTTAATCTTTAAAAGAACATGAAAACGGATTCTTTGGTTGTATTTAAAAGGAGTATGGCCAAAGAAAATTTTAAACCCTTTTGTGTAAAGGAAAAAAAGATGAAAAAACTAATTGCGTTAATGTTTGCCGTGCTTTTCCTGGGCGCAGGAATTGCCACCGCAAGCGATCTGTCCATGACCGGTAAGTACACCGTCAGAGGCCAGTATTTCGACAATGGCGGTAAAGTTACCGCGCCTCCGGCAGATGCCGATGACAGATCCTATGCTGCGTATGATCAGGAATTGACTGCGGATTCAAAATGGAAAATGGATGACACCACCTTTGTTTTCGCCCGTTTTAACATAAGAGATCAAACTTGGGGTAAAAACGGCAATACAGTGACTGAAGAACTAAATGACGGCACGCCGGAAGATAACATCGAAGCCCAGCAGGTCTGGGGCCAGACCACCTTTGCCAACGGCATCAGTCTTAAAGTGGGTCTCATGGCCGCCGGCGCCTGGGGGACCGATTTCGGTAATACTTCCACCGAAGCCTACAGGGTATTTACCACAGTCCCCACACAAATCGGTAACGTAATCGGTATCCTTGAAAAACCGAACGGATATGGTCTAACCGGTCAGACCAGCGAAAATGGAAGCGATAGTATCGGCGAGAACAATGATACGGATGTTTATCATCTCGCCCTGGTTACAAAACTCGGGGATGTTAATATTGCACCCATCGTTAGTTTCATAAACGCTAATAACAACAATTATGCTGCTGATGCTCAGCAGATTCTTGTTCAGCTTTCCATCACAGGAAAAGCCGGGATGATCGGCTATGAAGCAGATTTTTCTTTCAGAGATGTTGACAAGACAATTCCTGAAAATGTATTGGTGACTTCTACAATGGATTACCAGCTTTTCGGAGCCTACGGTAATGTCTGGTATCAGATGCAGGCCCTTAGGATCGGCGCCTTTGCAGCTTACGGATCATGGGATGAAGACGCCCAGGCAGGCTATGATTTTGGTGATGATTTTGCCCCCGGCAAGCTGTTGCTCATGGGTGACGGCCTCCTTGGCGAGGGTACCGGGAATGTGGGCGCACAGAATCCAAGCGCTGCTGCACTAGCCGCTTACCCCGATTCCGATAAGTGGAATAATGAGGGTGGAATGATCGGCTCATCGCTTTTTGGTATCTATGGCGAATATGCCGTTACTGACAAACTCACCCTCAGTGCTGTTGCTGCCTATGCGACACCTGACCGTGATCGTTCAAATGATTTTGCGGGTTCTGCTGCAATTAGAAAATGGGATGATGCCGAAATTTTCGAGCTTTCCGGCGGATTTGTTTACAAGATCACCCCAAGCCTGACCTATGACGGCGGTGTTGGTATGGCAACCGTTGATTACGGTGATGCCACTGTTGATCCCGATACCCTTGTGGAAGCCTTCCATAGACTTTCCTTTGCTTTCTAAGACAGTATGATTTAACGTTTTAGTTCTTTGTTTGACAATGAGCCCCGCCCGGATCACCCCGGACGGGGCTCATGCTTTTTGAGCAAAGATTTCTTATTGAGAAATCGTATTTCCGCCTTTTTTAAAATTGATATTAATAGGTACAGTGTGTATGAATATATCGTGAACAGCAAAGAGATCATAACACTGCTTAAAAATGAAATATCCAGTAATCATTCATAAGGATGAGGATACCGGGTATGGGGTAGGACATCCCGGGGTGTTTCTCCTCGGGGGAGACCCTTGATGAAGCTATCCGGAATATCCAGACGGCGGTTGAACTGTATTATGACGGTGAAAATATAACGGTTCCGCCCCAGGCATCAAAGATTGAAGACCTGGTCAAATCGGATCTTTACACAAAGGACGGGTTCTGGGTTCTTGCGGATATTGATTTTTCCTTCTAAAACAGTGCGTATCAATATTACCCTCCCGGAATACAAACTATCCCTTATTGATAAAGCTGCAAAAGCCAGGGGGCTTTCAAGGTCCGCCTTTCTGGCTGAATGTGCAGAGCATGCGGTTTAAAGGTGAGCTGACAGAGGGGAAAATTATCTTGCCGGAAACGCGCTGAGCCGAAACCATAGATATTCTCATCACCGCCCCCGTTGTCATGTTGATTTTCAAGCATATTTTTGATCAGGACTTTACAGACAAAATGGGAGATAAACCATATGAACCATATCCAGTATATTTCCGACGAGCAGAACAATATCACTGGGGTTATTGTACCCATTGATCTGTGGAAGGAGATCGAGCCGGAAAAAGAAACAGCCTATCTGCTAAAGAGCGCCGCCATGAAAAAAAGGCTGGTTAACGCCAAAAACCGCACCGAAGGAATACCCTTTGATAAAGCCTGCGAAGACCTTGGCGTTTGATCTAGACCCTCACCAGTTTCATTAACGGTTCAAAAGAATATAATGCAGGTCGTCTTCCAGATGCTTCTTCCAGTGCCACGATTATATTTTTTTCTAACAGTACCCTGGCAAATCTTGCTGCACTTGCAGTTGGAATGCCGCTGTGAATTGTAAATTTGTTGTTTCTGAACACAGGGTTCGTGAACAAAAAGTCCAATACGTTGACACTCCATTTAGAGGAAAGGGCATCTGAGAAAACGGTTTTCATGTTTTCATAAAGCGCCTTTATATCCTCTGCAATAGAAAGGTTCCTGATTGCCTGCTGCTCAACAGCCTCGAGAAAAAAAGAACACCAGCTTTCCCAGTCCCCATGCCCGGAGACCTTTCTCATTGTGTCAATGTAAAGATCTTTATTGTCTTCCAGGTATCCGCTGATGTAGAAGTGCGGCGCAGATATTGTTCCTAAAGACCACAACATTAAGGTAATCAGCATACGCCCAATACGTCCATTGCCATCTTTAAAGGGATGCAATGCTTCAAATTCAATATGGGTAAGCCCTGTTTTTATTAATGCCGGATGAGTGCTTTGGCCTATATATTGAAATAGCCTGTCCAGTCCTTCCTGGAGTTTTTCCGGGCTGATAGGAATGAATGATATCTTTTTCTTTTTATCAGCCAGATAATTTTGTTCGTTTTTAAACCGGCCGGGTGATTTGGAAGCGCCACGGCCAAAGGATAGCAATTGTTGATGGATGCCCTTGATAAGAGACTGGGATAGCGGATAACCATCTTTCATTGCCTTTTGTGCTGATTATAAACGGATGAAAATTATGGTCAAAATGCGTAGGCGTCAATATTTTTATTAATTTGATAGGCAAATGAGATAGACGTTAATAAATTAAGGTCAAGAATATTTGTCCTTCACATTAAGCCATATTTGAGAGACAACTAGGGGGATGCTTTTTTCTCCCGCTCTCCTTCAGGAATCTTATAATCAAAATATAGAGGCTGGATCAAAAGCACTATCGAGCCCCGCTGCCTATGATTGTTTAATAAAGGTGATCCATGATAGAATTTTATTCGTAATGATAGCGGCAACTGATGACGGTAATAGTCTCTTTTTCGATTTTATATACCAAGCGGTGTTCTTTGTTGACCCGTCTTGACCAGCAACCGGATAATTGAAATTTTAACCTTTCGGGCTTTCCGAGGCCATTTTCAGGATCACGTAAGATGTCATGCAAAAGTTGTTTTTCCTTTTTGCCAGGCGTTTATCTTTGTTCTGGAACCATTCAAAATCTTTCCAGGCTTCCTGCGTAAAAAGAATTTTCATAGATCCTCTATGGAGAACTCTACAAATTTGCCGATTTCAGCTTCCTGTAAAGATTTTTCAAGGTGTGTGCGATTGGCAGGTGAACTTAATAGATAAGCCGTCTCTTCCATGGCCTGAAAATCATCAAGAGAAATAAGCACCGCCTGTTCTTCATTCTGGCTGCCGACAATAATGGTCGGTTCTGCATTGTTGCAAACGCTCCGGATAAGTGCGCGCAGATTTTTTCTGGCATTGCTGTATGTTATTGCTTTCATAGGGGGCTCCCATAAAATTATAAATATTCCCAGAACCGCCAGAGGGAGGATTTTTTCTCCCGCTCTCCTGCCGGCATCTCCGGCATCAGCCGTTCGGGATTCTGCCGTTTCCATTGTTCCGCCTTTTCTTGTTCCTGCCGGACAAGGTCAGTGTAAATCACGGTTTCCCGGTCAAAGACCTTTTTGTTGATTTTGGCTGAAATGGCGCTCATCTTCGGGATCAGGTCATTGATGGCCGTGGACTGCTCGGAAAAGGCCATCCACTGTTTGTTCCGGATATCATAAATCCGGGTATCAATGCTGAAGGCATTGGCAAAATGGGTAATGCTGCCCGTAATAATATAATCCGAGCCCAGGGATTTGGCCAGGGATTCAATTCTGCGGTCGGAATTTTGTTCTTTAATCTGGTTGAATTGGATTTCCGTCTTTTTTTGCTCAATGACGGATACTTTGTCTTTCCAGACCAACCGGGAATGGAGCATCTGGACAATGCCGTCTTGGACATAGGACAGGTCTTCGGGAGCGATGATCTCAAAGGGAAGGACGGCAACGGTTTTCATCTCTTTGGCCTGGGCAACTGCAGAAAAAGACAAACACAACAGGCCAAGGAAAAGATAAAAAAAGCGATTTGATTTGGGGCTTGAATTTTTTTTCAAAAGAAAACTCCATTAAAATTTCTGGTTTAAAATTTGTTTGACGGCGGCCGGATCAGCCTTGCCCTTTGTTTTTTTCATGACCTGGCCCATGAAAAAACTGAACAGCTTTGTCTTGCCGTCTCTGTATGCGGCTGTTTCTTCAGGATTTTCATTGATCACAGCCATGACGGCGGATTCAAGTTCAGAGGCATCGGAAACCTGTTCCAGGCCTTTTTCCTGAACAATGAGGGCCGGGTCCTTTGAGGTTTCCACCATGAGATCAAAAACGGTCTTGGCAGCCGAGGCATTGATTCTTTTGGTTTCCACCAACACCAGCAATTTTCCGACCGCTTGGGCCGAAACAGGGGATTCTGTGATGGAGATGCCCTTGGCATTGAGCATGGCCAGAACCGTGGTCAGGACCCAGTTGGCTGCCTGTTTTTTATTCTGGAGAGGGGCTGCGGCCTGTTCAAAAAAATCAGCCAGGGCAATGGATGAGGTTAAAATTCCGGCATCGGTTTCGGAAAGATCATATTGCCGGACAAAGCGGGAAAATTTTTCATCCGGCAGTTCCGGCAGTTCTTTTTCAACGGTTTTGATCCAGCGGTCATCCACGATGAGGGGCGTCAGGTCGGGGTCTGGAAAATATCGGTAGTCATGGGCCTCTTCTTTCCCCCGCATGGAAACGGTTTTGTTTTTATCCGGGTTCCAGAGCCGGGTTTCCTGGACAACGGCTTTGCCTTCGTTCAGAACATAGGCCTGGCGTTGGATTTCATGGGCAATGGCTTTTTCGACATGCTTAAAGGAATTCAGGTTTTTAAGCTCAGTGCGGGTGCCGAATTCGGCTTGGCCCAAGGGCCGAAGGGAGATGTTGGCATCACACCGGAAACTGCCTTCTTCCATATTTCCGTCACAGACATCAATATATTTTAAAATATTGTGAAGTTTTCTCAAATAGGCCCCGGCTTCTTCTGCCGACCGGATATCCGGGTCGCTCACGATTTCGATGAGTGGGACCCCGGTCCTGTTGAGATCCACCAGGGTTCTGGACCGGGCCGGGTCGTGAATGAGTTTTCCGGCATCCTCTTCCATATGAATCCGGGTAATGCCGATTTTTTTCAAACCCGCAGCGCTGGTTTCAATTTCAAGGAATCCATGCTCGGCAATGGGGGCGGCATACTGGGAAATCTGATATCCCTTGGGCAGGTCCGGATAAAAATAATTTTTCCGGTCAAAACGGCTTTCCCGGTTGATCCGGCAATGGGTGGCAAGGGCGGCCCGGATGGCAAAGCTGACGGCCAACTGGTTCAGGACCGGCAGTACCCCGGGCATGCCGGTGCAGATGGGGCAGGTATTGGCATTGGGGGATTTCCCGAATTCAGTGGAACAGGAGCAGAAAATTTTGGTTTTTGTTTTGAGCTGCGCGTGGACTTCAAGGCCTATGATCGGTTCAAACTGCATGTGAAATTTTTATCCCTAATTTTTATCCCTAATGGGTGTCTGGCTTGTTCTATGAATCATAACCCCTTTATATAGCCTTGATAAATTCAATAATCAATATAATTTTTATTGCATATTAAGGGCTTAAGCTATAAAAATGATGGCGGCTGGTAAAGCCGTTAGTGGAAGTAGAAAAAGGATCCAGGGATTATGAAGTTTTTTTTATGTGTCATGGGCATGGTAATGATCATAGAAGGCCTGCCCTATTTTGCATTTCCTTCGAAGATGAAGGAATGGGTTTTGATGATGGTCGGAATAGATGATGCGAATTTAAGGAAATTCGGTTTTATCTTCATGACCGCAGGGCTGATCATTGTGTATCTGGCCATGAAAGGCAGTTGATGTTTCATTTATCCGATTATACCTATGACCTGCCCGTTGAAAAGATTGCCCAGATGCCCTGCAAGAGCAGGAGTGAGTCAAGACTCCTTCATATCCGGAGAGATTCCGGAATTCTCGGCCATCACCTGTTTAAAGAGATTTCAGATCTGCTGCACAAGGATGATCTTTTGGTCATCAACAATACCCGGGTGATCCCGGCAAGGCTCCTGGGGCAGAAAGCCTCGGGCGGAAAAATAGAAGTCCTGATTATTGATTATGCAGCAGGCATGGACCACCTTAAGCAAACCGGATTTTTCCAATGCGATTGCCTTTTAAAGGCCTCCCGGAAACCTAAAAAAGGAGGCCGGATTTTGTTTGCAGAAGGCGTGGAAGCAGAGGTGGTTGAGGATCGGGAGAATATGTCGGTGGTCCGGTTTTTTTGCCCCAAGGGGTTTCCTCGTTTTTTACAGAGCTATGGTGAAATTCCCCTGCCGCCCTATATTAAAAGAGAGGATAAAGCCCTGGCGGCCATGGACAAGGCAAGCTACCAGACCGTGTATGCCGCCGAAGAAGGGGCCGTGGCGGCGCCCACGGCAGGGCTCCATTTTACCGAAGACCTCATGGAAAAGCTGAACCGTAAAGGGGTTGAGGTCGTTCCCCTGACCCTTCATGTGGGCTACGGCACCTTTGTTCCGGTGAAAACCCAGGACATCCGGGATCATCAGATCCATTCCGAATATTTTTCCGTATCGCAGGAAGCGGCCCATCGAATTAATGCAGCCCGGCAGGACCGTCGCCGGATTGTGGCCGTGGGCACCACCAGTGTCCGGGTCCTTGAATTTGTATCCGATGACCAGGGTAGGGTCAGGGCCGGGACCGGCATGTGCAATCTTTTTATTTATCCGGGGTACCGGTTTAAATGCACGGATGCCCTGATCACCAATTTTCACCTGCCGGAATCAAGTCTTTTGATGCTGGTATCGGCCTTTTATGACCGGGAAAAGATCCTGACCGCCTATGAAGAAGCCGTCCAAAGGGATTACCGGTTTTTCAGTTACGGAGATGCCATGTTCATCGAGTGAGACCTATGCTGACATTTGAACTTAAAAAAGAATCCACTGAATCCAAAGGCCCGGAAACCTGCCGGGCCAGGCTCGGCGTTATCCGCACGGGCCACGGGATCATCGACACCCCGATTTTCATGCCCGTGGGAACCGTGGGATCGGTCAAGGCCCTGAGCGTGGAGGACCTGGACCACTGCAAGGCCAAAATCATCCTGGGCAATACCTATCATCTGTATCTGAGGCCCGGTATGGAGGTGATGGAGCATATGCAGGGCCTCCACGCGTTTATCCGGTGGAATAAACCCATATTGACGGATTCCGGGGGCTACCAGTTTTTTTCCCTGGCCAAGCTGGCCAAATTTTCCGATGAAGGGGTGGCCTTCCAGTCCCATATTGACGGGTCCCGCCATGTGTTTTCCCCGGAAAAGGCCGTTGACATCCAATTGACCCTGGGCTCGGACATCATGATGTCTCTGGATTGGTGCATCGGCTACCCGGCTGAAGAGCCGGAGACCATGGAGGCCTTGAACAAAACCACCCGGTGGGCCAAACGGGGATTTGATCACTGGCAGGCAAGGGGCGGCGCCCATAATCTGTTCGGCATTGTCCAGGGCGGCATGTTCCCGTCCCTTCGCTCCCTTTCCGCGGAACAGATTACCCAAATTGATTTTCCCGGCTTTGCGATTGGCGGACTCAGCGTGGGAGAGCCCAAGGACCTCATGTATGAGATGGCCGATCATACCCTGCCGCTTTTACCTCGCCATAAACCCCGGTATATCATGGGCGTGGGCACGCCCGAGGACCTGGTGGAGCTGACCCGCCTGGGCTGTGATATGTTCGACTGCGTCATGCCCACCCGGAATGCAAGGAACGGTCAACTGTTTACCTCTCAAGGAACCCTCAACATTGCCAATGCAAAATACAGGCTTGACAAGGCCCCCCTGGATGCCGAATGTAACTGTTATACCTGCGCGAATTATTCACGGAGCTATCTGAGGCATTTGTACAAGGCAAGGGAGATTCTTTCATACCGGTTGAATACGATCCATAATGTGTATTATTACCTGGATCTCATGGAAAAAATGAGAGAGGCCATCGCAGAAGACCGGTTTTTTGAGTTCAGGCAGGCCTTTTATATGAAAAGGCAACATGATCCCCCGGAGGGGGGCGTAGAATAAGGAAATTCAGATATCATGCATGAAATGGGGATAGCCGAACAACTGGTGAAGATTGCCCTGGATGCCATTCCCAAGGATATTCAAAATCCCAGGGTGGAAACGGTCCATCTTAAAATCGGAAAGCTGGCCTCTGTGGTGGAACAGAGCCTCACCTTCTGTTTTGAAATCATCACCAAGGACACTCCCCTTGAAAAGGCCCGGCTCCACATAGAGTCCGTACCGGTGAGGGTTCATTGCAAATCCTGTGACCAGTCCTGGGAGGTGACCGGACCGGTGTTTCAATGCCCCTTTTGCGAGGATGGGGACGTTGAAATGATCAGCGGCCGGGAGATTGAGATTATTTCCCTTGAGCTGGAAGACGCCCCCTAAATCGATAACCCCCTAGCAGAACGGAAAAGCGCCATGGAAATCAAGATTCAAAAAAAAGTGCTGGAAGCCAATGAAACCGAAGCTGAAAAAAGCAGGAAATTTTTCCGGCAAAAGAATGTATTTGTCCTGAACATGATGTCCTCTCCCGGTTCCGGTAAAACGGAAACCCTGTGCAAAACCTTGACAAGGCTCATGCCAAAGGTGAGAGTGGGGGTCATCGTCGGGGATATCTGCACGACCAATGATGCGGACCGTCTTGTAAAGACAGGAGCCCGGGTCACCCAGATCAATACGGAGCAGTTTGGCGGCGACTGCCATCTTTCGGCCTCCCTTGTCCTGGATTCGGCCCAAAAGCTGGGCTGCGACGACCTGGATCTCTTGATTGTCGAAAATATCGGAAACCTGGTCTGCCCGGCTGAATTCGACATTGGCGAAGACGCCAGGGCTGTTGTGTTGAGCGTCACAGAAGGCGAGGACAAGCCCCTGAAATATCCGTTGATGTTCAGGGTGGCGGATGTGGCCATCCTGAACAAGATTGATCTTCTGCCCTATCTGGATGTGGACAGGGAACTGGCCGTGGGCAATATGCAGAAGGTGCATCCCCGGATGCCGGTGTTTGAAATGTCGGCCAAAACCGAAGAGGGATATGAGCCCTGGCTTGACTGGCTGAAAATCAAGGTGTTTGAAAAGACGGGAAAGGGGTTGTAAAAGAATAAAGGGGGGAATCATGGAAACGAAAAAAATGGCCTTTGGAGGGACCTGGTATCCTGCAACGGCCCGTGAATGTGAAGCGTCCATTGAAAAATTCTTGCAGGAAAAACAAGGCCTCCTGACAGGCTCTTTTGTGGGCGGCATTGTTCCCCATGCCGGCTGGTATTATTCAGGTTCCATTGCCTGCCGGGTCATTGCTTCTCTTCAATCCGATGAACGAATCGATACTGTTATCCTGTTTGGGGCCCATATGCATCGTCAGTCCGAACCTTTTATCCTGGGTCACGGCGCCGTTGAAACCCCCTTTGGAGAGATTGAGGTGGATACCGAGCTTGTGGACCGGATCTGCGCCGGCATCAGCATCCGAAAAAGGCCTCCATCCACATTCCCGGATGAGAACACCCTTGAGCTCCAGAATCCCTTTATCCGGTATTTTTTCCCCAAGGCTAAGATAGTGATCATGGGGGTGGCGCCCTCCTTTTTTGCATCCGTCATCGGGGCCGCGGCCGTGGCCGAAGCCGGTCAATTGTCAAGGAAGATCAGGATTATCGGTTCCACGGACATGACCCATTACGGGCCTGATTTCGGGCTTACCGGCGCAGGGTCCGGTGAACAAGCGGTTGACTGGGTGACACAGAAAAACGACCGCACGGCCATCGAGGCCATGAAGAGAATGGCGGAAGAAGAGGTTATCAGCCAGGGCCTCACCCATCATAATATGTGCTGTCCCGGCGCAGCCGCAGCCACGGTGGCGGCCGTAAAAAAAATGGGCGCAGTCCGGGCCCTTGAGCTGGACTACGCCACCAGTTTTGAAAAATCGGCGGCCCCGAGTTTTGTCGGGTATGCCGGGATACTCTATGCCTTGTCCTGAATAAATCGGACAGCTTTTTTTATTCTTTTTAATGTTTTTTCTTTGCCCAGGGCCAGAAGCATTTCAAAGATGCCGGGACTGACCGTGGTGCCGGTGACGGCTACCCTCAGGGGCTGTGCGATTTTGCCGAATTTAAGCCCGGTTTCCTCCAGGATGAGGGTGAAGGCAGCTTCAAGGGCTTCCTGGGTATAGGGATCCAGGGCCTCTATCCGTTCGGCGGATAATTCAAGAACAGATAGAACATCAGGGGTTAAAAATTTATCTGCCGCAGCCGGGTCCCATTCCACCTCTTCATGATAATAAAAAGCCGCCCCCTGGGCCATTTCCACCAGGGTTTTGCTCCGGGGCTGAAGGGTTTGGACCACGCCCTGGGTAAAGGCATCGTTTTTGGCGTCTATGCCCAGCTCTTTTAAGTGGAAAACCAGGGGACCGGCCAATTCTTCCGGGGTTTTTTTCTGGATATGCTTGGCATTCAAGGCCATGAGCTTATCCGTATCAAACATGGACGCTGACCGGCCCAGATGTTCCAGGTCAAATTTCTGGATGAGGTCATCCCGTTCAAAAAATTCCTGATCCCCGTGGGACCATCCCAGCCTCACCAGGTAATTGATCATGGCATCGGGCAAAAAGCCCATTTTTTTGTATTCCCCCACTGACATGGCCCCGTGCCGCTTGCTCAGTCTGGCCTTGTCGGAACCCAGGACCATGGGCACATGGCCGAAAACCGGCATGTCCGCTCCCAGGGCTGCATAGATGAGCATCTGCTTGGGGGTGTTGATGAGATGGTCATCTCCCCGGATAATGGTATTGATGCCCATGGTGATATCATCGATGACCACGGCCAGGTTATACATGGCAGACCCGTCGCCTCGCCGGATAATGAAATCATCGATCTCGGAGTTTTGAAAAGCGGTAGGGCCTTTGACGATGTCTTCAACCACGGTCACGCCCGTGTCCGGGGTTTTCAGGCGGACCACGGTATGGTCCCCTCCTGTCAGGTTAAGGTTCCTGCATTTTCCGTTGTACATGGGTTTTTGGCCCTTGGCTTTGGCTTCCTCCCGCATGCGGTCCACCTCTTCCGGGGTGCAGGCGCAATGATAGGCATGGCCGGATTCAACCAGTTTTTCGATATAGTCGTTATAGATGGAATACCGCTGGGTCTGAAAATAGGGGCCTTCATCCCAGTCAATGCCGAGCCATGTGAGGGATTCCAGGATGGCGTCCACGGACTGGCTGGTGGATCTGGCCGCATCCGTGTCCTCGATTCTCAGGACAAACCGGCCCTTTGTTTTTCGGGCATAGAGCCAGTTAAAGAGGGCGGTTCTGGCGCCGCCGATATGAAGATAGCCCGTCGGGGACGGGGGGAAACGGGTGACAATAGGTTTGATCGCGGGATTCATGGATTCTCCGTAAAAAAATAAATAGGGTGTAAAATCGAGATCTTAACTAACATAAAACTTTCATTAGGGCAATAAGGTTTAATTTCTTGACTCTTTTTTTAAATTAGGGTAAATAAATGTGTTTTATTCCATTGGTATCATATGGTGGATGATCAATAAATTAATATAGTTAGGAGAAATCAATGCCAGTACCCAAGCAGCGGAGCTCTAAAGCAAGAGGCAGAAAGAGACGGACACACTACAAAGTCAGCGCACCCACGGTCGGTGTATGCCCTGAATGCCAGGAACCCAAACTTCCCCATGCAGCCTGTCCCGAATGCGGCGCCTACAATGGAAGAAATGTAAAACCCCCGGTAGCGACTGAAGAATAAACAAAGGAGTCAGCCTGCATTATGACCGTTGAAACGAAAGTGAAAAAAGTGATTGCAGAAAAAATTCCAGGCCTGGATATCGATGATATTCTTCCGGAGGCATCCCTGATTGAAGATCTGGGTGCGGACTCCCTGACCATTGTGGAACTTATCATGTCCATGGAGGAGATCTTTGATATTGAAATTGATGATGAGGATGCGGAAAAGCTGATCACTGTCCAGGACGCCATAGATTTTATCAAGGCAAAATCCTAGGAAGGGATATGAATAAAGCCCAGCCCATTATCATCGGCAGCGATCATGCCGCCTTTGAATTAAAGGAAAAAATCAAGGCCTGGCTTATAGACAAGGGTTACCCGGTGGAAGATGCCGGAACCCACAGCTCAGCCTCGGTGAATTATGTGGATTACGGCAGGAAAGTGGCCGGCGCTGTTTCCCGGGGTGAGTTTTCCCGGGGAATCCTGCTCTGCGGCACAGGGCTGGGCATGTCCATGGTGGCCAACCGGTTCCCCAATGTCCGGGCAGCCCTCTGTTCCGATCTTTTTTCTGCGAAAATGAGCCGGGTTCACAATGATTCCAATATCCTGGTTCTGGGGGGCCGTATCCTGGGGGATATCCTGGCCTTTGAACTGGTCCGGATCTGGCTCGACACAGGATTTGAGGGAGGCCGCCACCTGGAACGGATCCAAAGTATGGACGCACCCTGATGGGAGCGCATCCGGCGCATCACAGGCGAGACCAGCCCGGCTTAAACCGGGACACGGTTTTTTTAAGGAGACTCGGAAGGAATCACATATGGGGTATATAGAAAAGACGGACTCTCAGATTGCAGACTGTATCCAACAGGAGGCCCTTCGCCAGGAATATGAGCTGAACCTGATTGCTTCTGAGAACACGGCCAGCAGAGCCGTGATGGAGGCCCAGGGGTCCATCCTGACCAATAAATATGCAGAAGGATACCCTGCCCGAAGGTATTATGGGGGATGTGAATTTGTGGACCAGGTGGAAGATCTGGCCATAGAGCGGGCCAAGCGGCTTTTTTCCGTCGAATATGCCAATGTCCAGCCCCATTCCGGGTCCGGAGCCAATATGGCCGTGTATTTTGCCCTGCTGAACCCTGGAGATAAAATCCTGGCCATGGACCTTTCCCATGGGGGACATCTCACCCATGGGGCTGCCGTGAGTTTTTCCGGCAGGCTCTTTCAATTTTCCCATTACGGGCTGTCCCCTGAAACCGAGAGGATCGATTTAAACCAAGTGGAGAGCCTTGCCAAAAAACACCGGCCGAAATTGATTGTGGCCGGGGCCAGCGCCTATCCGAGAATCATCGACTTTAAAGGCTTTTCTCAGATTGCAAAATCCGTGGGCGCCCTTTTCATGGTGGACATGGCCCATATTGCCGGGCTGGTGGCTGCCGGGGTTCATCCCAGCCCCGTCGGCTTTGCCGATGTGATCACGTCTACCACCCATAAGACCCTGAGGGGTCCCCGGGGCGGGTTGATCCTGTCTTCGGAAGAATATGCAAAAAAAATAGCCGCCCAGATTTTTCCGGGTATCCAGGGAGGGCCTCTGATGCATGTCATTGCCGCCAAGGCCGTGGCCCTGAAAGAGGCCATGGGCGAATCCTTTAAACAGTATCAGCGCCAGGTGGTTAAAAATACCGCGGCCCTTGCCGCCGTGATCATGGAAAGAGGGTATCGTCTGGTTTCCGGCGGAACGGACAACCATATGGTGCTGGCGGATTTTTCCGGAAAAGAGATTTCAGGCAAGGATGCTGAAGAGCGTCTTGGAAAGGCCGGGATCACGGTGAATAAAAATTCGGTTCCCAATGAAAAGCGCAGTCCTTTTATCACCAGCGGTATCCGCATCGGAATGCCCCTGGTGACGTCCAGGGGGATGAAGGAGGATGCGGCCTGTGAAATCGGAACCCTGATCTGCGATGTCCTGGATGACGCATCCCGGACCGAGGCCGTGAAAACAAAGGTCAGGGCCTTGTGCACACAGTATCCTTTATATCAAGAGAAACAGGCATGAAGGAATTATTTCCGGACCCGGACGGACCATCCGGGGACAGACCGTCCTGGCATGAATATTTCATGGGTATCTGCGACCTTGTCTCCAGCCGGTCCACCTGCCTGAGAAGGAAGGTGGGGGCGGTTCTGGTCAAGGAAAAACGGATCCTGTGTTCCGGCTATAACGGGGCTCCGGCCAATGTTCCCCATTGCCGGGAAACCGGGTGCCTGAGAGAAAAACTCAAGGTGCCGTCCGGGGAAAAACATGAGCTGTGCCGGGGGGTCCATGCGGAACAGAATGCCATTATCCAGGCGGCCTTCCACGGCATCCCCGTCAACGGTTCCGTCCTTTACTGCACCAACCAGCCCTGTTCCATCTGCGCTAAAATGATCGTCAATGCCGGTATCCTGGCCGTGTATTACAGGGACGGATACGAGGATCCACTGACCCTGGATATGTTTGACAAGGCCAAGGTAAGCCTTGTCCGGCTGAGCACCTGAAAAGAGATAATAATGAAATGCCCATTTTGCGGAAATAGAGATACAAAGGTCATTGATTCGCGTCCGGGCAAGATTGAATTTGAGATCCGGAGGCGACGGGAATGCCTCCAGTGCATCCGCCGGTTCACCACCTACGAGCGGCTTGAACAGCTTCCGGTCATGATCGTCAAAAAAGACAACCGCAGGGAAGAATTCAACCGGGAAAAAATTCTTAACGGCATCATGAAAGCCTGTGAAAAAAGAGCCATCAGCATGGATCAGATCGAGGCCCTGGTGGATGAAATTGAACAGGGATTAAGGGAAGGCAATGACCGGGAAATTTTGTCCAAGGTGGTGGGTGAAAAAATTATTGAAGCCCTGAAGAAAATTGATGATGTGGCCTATGTCCGGTTTGCATCGGTTTACCGGGAATTCAAGGATGTGGCGGATTTCATAGAAGAACTCAAAGGCCTGCTTCCCAAAGACTGCCTGCCCGTTGAATTTGACAGGGTTCCGGACAAGACCGATGATTGATCCTGAATACATGCACAAAGCCCTGGCCCTTGCCAAAAAAGCCAAGGGGTTCACCTCTCCCAACCCCTGCGTGGGCGCCGTGGTGGTCAAGGACGGCGTCGTTGTCGGACAAGGGTATCATCGACGGTTCGGGGGCCCCCATGCCGAGGTGGAGGCCCTGGATGATGCCGGACCCAATGCAGCAGGCGCAACCCTCTATGTGACCCTTGAACCCTGCAACCATTTTGGAAAAACCCCTCCCTGCACCCATAAAATCATGGGCTCAAACATTAAAAAAGTCGTGGTGGGATGCAAAGACCCCAACCCCTTTGTGGGTGGCGGGGGCATCCGATTTCTTGAAGAAAAAGGCATTGAAGTGGTTTCCGGCGTTCTGAAAGAAGAGGCTGAAACCCTGATTGAGGATTTTATCTGGTATGTCCGGAATGATAAAAAGCCCTTTGTCATTCTGAAAACCGCCTCAACCCTGGACGGCAGAACGGCAACCCGTACCGGCGATTCCAAATGGATAACAGGCACTGCATCCAGGGTCTTTGTCCACCGGATCCGCCATGAGGCGGACGCCATTCTCATCGGGTCCGGAACCCTGCATAGTGATAATCCCTCTCTGACGGCCAGAATCGAAGGGGTCGAAACCCGGGACCCGGCCAGGATCATCCTGGATACCCATTTGACCATCAAGGAAAACGCCCGGGTCCTGACCCAGGCATCCAATGCCAGAACCATTATTGTTACCCATCCTCAGGCCTCACCGGAAAAAAGAACCCGTCTTGAAAAAATGGGGGCCCAGATCCTGGATGTGGGGCTTCGCGACGGAAGGCTTGATTTACATGAACTCATGATTAAATTAGGTCAGATGTCGTTTTTAAGTGTTCTCATCGAGGGGGGCGGCACAGTGGCCGGGGCTGCCCTGCGGGCAGGGATTGTAAACAAACTCTTGCTGTTCATGGCGCCCCGGATTCTGGGGGGAAGCGATGGAAAACCCTTGTTTGTGGGCATGGGGCCTGAACGGATACAGGATGCCCTTGAATTGAAAAAAATGAGTCTTGATTGGTTTGAAAAGGATATCCTGGTGAGCGGATATTTGAAATAAGGAGAAAGTGGTGAGTATTGAGTATTGAGTTTTTTTAGGAAACTCATAACTCACAACTCATAACTCACAACCGACATATGTTTACAGGGATCATTGAAAGTTTTGGAACCATCCGCCGCATCGAATCCAGGGGCGAGGGCAGGGTTCTTTCCATCGGATGCGACCTGGATCTGTCCGCAACGCGGATCGGGGATTCCATTGCCGTCAACGGGGCCTGCCTCACGGCGGTCAGTGTGGAGAAGCAGGGATTCAAGGTGGATATGGCGCCTGAAACCGTTGAGCGAACCACCTTTAAGCATCTCACGGTGGGAGCCAGGGTGAACATTGAACGGGCTTTGAAGCTTTCCGACCGGATCGATGGACATCTGGTGTCGGGACATATTGACGGCACAGGAATGATTTCCTCCATTGTCAGAAAGAGCAATGCCCTGATTCTTAAAATCAATGTTGCTCCAAAGCTTGCCGGGGACCTCATCGAAAAAGGATCTGTGGCCATTGAGGGGATCAGCCTTACCATCAACCACTGCACGGATACGGATTTTGAAGTCAGTATCATTCCCCATACCGCCGATATCACCACCATCGGCCAGAAAAAGGTGGGGGATGAAGTGAATATTGAAACCGATATGATCGGAAAATACGTCAAAAAAATACTATTACAGAAAAGTTCCTCTAAGAACGATGCCTTGACTGAAAACAAAGAGGGTGTCAGTATGGCGCTTCTGGCGAGGAACGGTTTTTTATAAGCGAAGGATTAAATATGCCCCATTTGACAATAGAACAGGCCATTGAAGACATAAAAAAAGGTAAAATGGTCATCCTGGTGGATGATGAAGACAGGGAAAATGAAGGGGACCTGACCATGGCGGCGGAAGCCGTTACGCCAGACGCCATTAATTTCATGGCCAAATACGGCCGGGGACTCATCTGCCTGTCCCTGGATTCCAGCATTGCCGACCGGCTGGAGCTGCCCATGATGGTGAGAAACAATACTTCCCAGTACGGCACCGGATTCACGGTATCCATTGAGGCCAAAAGAGGGGTCACCACGGGTATTTCCGCTGCAGACCGGGCGACCACCATTTTGACGGCCATTGCCGATGAAACCAGGCCCGATGATATTGCAAAGCCGGGACATGTATTTCCATTAAGGGCCAGAGATGGCGGGGTCATGGTCAGGATCGGACAGACGGAAGGGTCTGTGGATCTGGCCCGGCTGGCCGGGCTGAAGCCAGCCGGCGTGATCTGTGAAATCATGGATGACGACGGCACCATGGCACGGATGCCTTCCCTTGAAAAATTTGCCAGGTTGCACGGAATCGGCATCTGCACCGTGGCCGATCTGGTAAAATACCGGCTGAAAACGGAAAATTTTGTAAAAATTGCAGCCCAGACCGTCATTCCCACCCGGGTGGGCGGTGAATTTAAGATCATTGCCTATGAAAATGATATTGATCATCTCACCCATGTCGCCCTGGTAAAAGGAGAGATTGATCCGGAAAAGGCCATCCTTGTGCGGGTTCATTCGGAATGCATGACCGGAGATATCTTTTCTTCCCTCCGGTGCGACTGCCAGGACCAGCTCCATAGGGCCATGGCCATGATGGATGAGGAAGGTTCCGGCGTTCTCTTGTATCTTCGCCAGGAAGGCCGCGGCATAGGCCTTGTGAACAAGCTGAAAGCCTATGAATATCAGCGCCAGGGCATGGATACGGTGGAAGCCAATGAAAAGCTCGGGTTTAAGGCGGACATGAGGGATTATGGGGTGGGAGCCCAGATATTGGTGGCCCTGGGCGTCAGGAAAATGAGGCTTATGACCAATAACCCCAAAAAAATGGTCGGTCTTGAGGGGTATGGATTGAGCGTGGTGGAACAGGTTCCCATCCAGGTGGAAGCCAATTGCCACAACAAGGGGTATCTGCAATGCAAACAGGCCAAAATGGGGCATCTGCTCCATATGTAGGACAGGCTGAAGGATAAATACAGAGAAGGATATAAAAAATGCCAAAAATTATCGAAGCAGGATTACAGGCCAAGGGAAAGAAATTCGGCATTATTGCCTCGCGGTTTAATGATTTTATCACGGCCAGGCTCATTGACGGAGCCCTGGATGCCCTCATCAGAAGCGGAGCCGAAGACAAGGATATTACTTTGCTGAAAGTTCCCGGCGCCTTTGAGATTCCATTGGCGGCCCAGAAAATGGCCAAACTAGGGAAGTTCGATGCCCTGATTTGCCTTGGGGCCGTTATCCGGGGAGCCACCACCCATTATGACTATGTCTGTGCCGAAGTGTCCAAAGGCATTGCTTCCGTCAGCCTGGATTCCGGCATCCCCGTCATGTTCGGTATCCTGACCACGGAAACCATTGAACAGGCCATTGAAAGAGCCGGAACAAAGGCCGGCAACAAAGGGTTTGATGTGGCTCTGGGCGCTGTGGAAATGGCAAATCTTTCCGACAGTCTGAAAAAGGCGGAATAAGCGTATGGGAGATCGTCGGCAGGCAAGGGAACTGGCCCTCCAGGCGCTTTTTTTCCTGGATGTGGATAAATCCGGTCCTGATGAAAACCTTGCGGCCTTTTGTCTCAACAATGAAGATTTGCTCACGAAAAACGTCCGGCCCTTTTTCACGGACCTGATCAAAGGGGTTCTGGAAAATAGAACTGAGATTGATGCCTTGTTGAACCAATATTCGAAAAACTGGAGGCTGTCCCGGATGCCTGTGGTGGATAGAAATATCATGCGGATCGCTACGTTTGAGTTTTTAAAGCGGCCGGACATTCCTTCCAGTGTAACGATCAACGAAGCAGTTGAAATTGGAAAAAAATACGGTACAAAAGACTCCGGTTCATTTATTAACGGGGTTCTGGACCGTATCCGGTCCCTTGAGGGGATTGAATAGCCATTTAATTATCCGGAGGGTGTTGTGATTGTAAAAAAACTTGAGGTTGGTCCCATTATGGCCAATTGTTATATGTTAGGATGTGAATCGACAAAGGAAGCCGTGGTGATCGATCCGGGCGATGATGCCGACCGGATTCTGATGGCACTTGCCAAAGCCGGGCTGAAAGTCAAATATCTGATCAATACCCATGGCCATTTTGACCATGTGGGCGCCAACAAACGGATGAAGGAAGTGACCGGAGCAGAGCTGGCCATCCATCCCGATGATGAGCCCATGCTCAAAGAACTTTCCCGGTCTGCCATGATGTTTGGTTTGTCCGCGGAAAACTCGCCGCCGGCCGATATTCATTTGAATGACGGGGATGAGATCAGCTTTGGGGAGATCACCCTGACGGTCATCCATACGCCGGGCCATTCAAAGGGGGGGATCTGCCTTTATACCAAGGGGTATCTTTTTGCCGGGGACACCTTGTTTGCAGGCTCCATCGGCAGAACCGATCTGAACGGTGGGGACTATGATACATTGATTTCCAGCATCAAGGAAAAACTTCTGGTCCTTGAGCCCGACACCGTTGTCTATACCGGACATGGGCCTGAAACCACCATTGCTAATGAAAAGAGAATGAATCCTTTTCTGAGATGAACAACCCAAAGATGGATGAATGGCTGAAACAGCTTCCCACCATCAAAGCCGTTCATCAGGAAATCCTTGCCCTGGACCGGCCCTTTGAAGACATAGCCGCGTTTTTTGCCCATGATATTGGGACAGTCCTCTTGTTATCCGGGGGGGATCTGGATTGTTCACAATATCATATCCTGGCCGTAAACCCCTGGCTTGAGATTCAAAGCCGAAAAGAAAAGGTTTCCGTCAGGTGCCTGGATAAAACCCTTGATCTTGAAATAGATCCTTTTTTTGCCGTCCAGGCCATTCTGAATCAATTCAGGCTGGCTTCCGGCCCTGATGATATTCCGGTCTCTTCCGGTCTTTTCGGATATTTTTCCTATGATTTAAAGGACCGGATTGAAGATCTGCCGCGAACCGTCATGGAGACCGGTCTTCCTGATCTGGTCCTGTATGGGCCTTCGCTTATCCTGATCCGGGAAAAAGCAACGGGAAAGACAAGGCTTTGCATCCCCATCCTTTCCCATTCTGAGGGCCCGAAAGAAAATCAGGGCAAAGAGAAGGACAGGGTCCGGGAAATACGGGAGTCTTTTTTTAAGATCATAGAAACCCAGGCTCCGAACCGGGCTTTTTCCATGGACGGTTCCGGATTCAAATCTAGCTTTACCAAAGCGGAATATATTTCTGCAGTCCAAAGCATCATTGGGTATCTGAGAGCCGGGGATATTTACCAGGCCAACCTGTCCCAGCGCTTTGAAACCGGTTTTTCCGGGGATGGCTATGCCCTGTTCCTGGACTTGTTCCACCGGAATCCCGCCCCGTTTTTTGCCTATATCCATGCCAAGGACCATACCATCGTGTCCACCTCACCGGAACGGTTCCTTTGGCAGACGGGCCGGAAGGTTGAAACACGTCCCATCAAGGGAACCATTGCCAGGGGGAAAACGGAAAAAGAGGACCGGGAAAACGGGGTGAGGCTCTGCGAGAGCATCAAGGATGATGCCGAGCTGACCATGATCGTGGATCTGATGCGAAACGACCTGTCCCGGGTGACCCGGCACGGGTCTGTGACGGTTAAAGAGCATAAACGCCTGGAACCCTATGCCAATGTGTTTCACCTGGTCTCCATTGTGGAAGGGGAGCTTGAAACGGACAAGACGTCCATGGACCTCATCCGGGCCACTTTTCCCGGAGGTTCCATTACCGGATGCCCCAAGATCCGGTCCATGGAGATCATTGATGAGCTGGAGCCGCTAAGACGCCATGTGTACACCGGCTCCATCGGATACGTCAGCTTTCACGACACCATGGACCTTTCCATTGCCATCCGGACCGCCGTTATTTCGGGCAACCGAATCCATTTTTCCGTGGGCGGCGGCATTGTCTATGATTCGAATCCTGAAAAAGAATTTCAGGAAACCCTTGATAAGGGCAAAACCCTCATGGAATCCTTAACCGCCGCCGCCCAGAGGCCAAGGATGCAAAAAGCCAAAGCCTGGGTAAATGGAAAACAGGTTGATGCGGAAAAGGCCTCCATATCCCCTCTGAGCCTTGGATTCCATTATGGGGCAGGGCTTTTTGAGACTCTCCGGGCCGACAAGGGGGTTGTCTTCCGCGTCAAGCATCATCTTTCCCGGCTGAATCAATCCTGGGAAACGCTTTTTTCCGAACCCGCACCGGATATCACCTGGGAGGATATCATCGGGCCCCTGATCAGGGAAAACCGCCTTACGGACAGGCAGGCGGTCATTAAGCTCATTCTGGCCAAAGCTGGGCCGGAAAACGAAGGGGAACCCTTTCTGGCCGCCTTTGCGAGGGAATATTGCCACAGGCTGGACGTCCTTGGAAAAACCGGGCTGGACCTGGTCACCTATCCCTTTCCCCGGCAATCCCCCCTGGCGGACCATAAAACCCTGAACTATTTTTATTATTATCAGGCCGGGCAATATGCAAGGTCCCGACAGGCAGATGAAGCCCTTATCCTGAATCCGGACGGCACTGTTTCAGAAACCAACACGGCCGCTGTTTTTGTGGTTGAAAAAAACACGGTCATTGTTCCCGAATCGCTCCATGTTTTGCCCAGCGTGACCCTGAACTCGGTCTTGACCCTTCTGTCGGATAAGGGGTATGATATCAAAAGAAAAAAAATGGAGCCGGAGGCATTGTACTCTTCCCCCAATGTTTTTCTGGCCAATGCCCTCATGGGAGCGGTAAAGGCCTTGAGTGTGGATGGTAAAAAAATAGACCAGGAAAAAGGAATCTGTTCCATGATCAATGATTACCTTTTCAAGACCCCTTCCTGAACCGATTGTTTTGGAGCAAACGATGAAACAAAAGA
Organism: Desulfobacula sp.; assembly: GCA_023701135.1. Taxonomy (GTDB): domain Bacteria; phylum Desulfobacterota; class Desulfobacteria; order Desulfobacterales; family Desulfobacteraceae; genus Desulfobacula. The sequence continues at coordinate 171,361 of JAMPXP010000008.1, forward strand.
TGCTTTTGATGACTGTTCTGATGATGGTTTTGGCCTTTCCGTGTGCGGGAATGGCCCTGCAGAAAGCTGATATCATTGACCCGGTTTTTACATTTCAACCCGTGCCCGAAGGTGTTCATGTTGACCATACCTTTATTGTGAAGAATACGGGCGACACCCTGTTGAGAATCGAAAAAGTTTCCCCTCCCTGAGGCTGTGACCAGCACTCCTTTGACAGTGAAATTCCCCCGGGCGGGGAAGGAAAAATCAGTGTGGGATTTAAAACCCTGGGGTATGGCGGAAAGACCATGACCAAAACCATCCTGGTCAAAACCGATGATCCTCAGCGAAGAGCCTTGAACCTGGTGGTGACAGGCCAGGTGGACCGGATTGCGGAAATCAGCCCGCCGTCGGTATATCTGAACGGGAAAGCCGGGGATACCTTGGAGGCGGTGGTGACCATAACCCCTTCTGAAAAATATGCATTTTCCGTTTTGGGGCTGGAAAAGAGGAACAAGAGCGGAATCGAGGCAATCCTGGTTCAGCCGGAAAAGGGCGCCAGAACCTGGCAGATTCAGATCAAATGCCGCTCGGACAAGACAGAGGACCTGTATGACGAATTGGTCCTGAAAACAGACAGCCCACATGCGCCGACGATCGGCATCAGAGTATCGGCCGTCTTCCTTGATAAAAAGAAAACCAACTAACCCGGAAAGATAATGAACAGACCATGGAAATTTTAAAAATTAAGGCTGTGATATTTGACTGCGACGGGGTCATGTTTGATACGGCCCTTGCCAACCGGAAATATTATGATGAAGTCCTGGCAGCCTTTAACAAACCTGGGCTGAATGAAGAACAGTTTATCAACGTCCATATGATGACGGTAAAGGAAGCCATTGAATATCTTTTTCCCGAGATCAGGGATCTTTCACGGGTGTATGAATGCTTGAGCCATATCGGCTACCATAAATTCATCAATTATATGGTCATGGAAGAAGGGCTTAAAGAACTGCTCGCGGCGCTTAAAAATAACGGCTATATCCGGGGGATTGCCACCAACCGGACCAATACCATGGAAAAGGTGCTGGAAGACTTCCATCTTAAAAATGATTTTGAAATTGTGGTTACTGCTGCAACCGTCAAACATCCCAAACCTGACCCGGAACAATTATTGCTGATCATGGAAAAATATCAATTAAAACCCCATGAAATTCTTTTTATAGGGGATTCCGAATATGACCGCCAGGCTGCCGCCGCTGCCGGGGTGTGGTTTGCAGGGTTTAAAAATCCAGGGTTAAAGGCAGATGTGAATGTGGTGTCCATGGATGAGATTGGCGGGATTTTACAGATAAATTAATAAAAATCTTGACAAAATTCTCAATCATCATTAAATGTTACGAGATTTTATTGGTTAAAATGCGTGATAAATGTTGGAAAAACATTTATTAAAGGTGAAACATAAACAAGGAGAAGAGTGAATATGTCTAAATTAGTAGCACCTCATGGTGGAAAAGGCCTCGTCATTTGTAAACTCGAAGGCGCAGCTCGTGATGCAGAACTGAAAAAAGCAGCCGGATTAAAGAAAATCGAGATTTCTTCCCAGGTCAAAGGCGACTTGATCATGCTGGGTATCGGTGGGTTCAGCCCGCTTAACGGTTTCATGACCAAGGCAGACTGGAAAGGCGTTTGTGCGGATTTCCTTCTGGCAGACGGCACCTTCTGGCCCGTTCCGGTGATGTTGGATGCTTCCAAGGCCGAAGCAGATGCCATCAAGGTGGGTGATGAGATTGCCCTGGAAAGAAAGGGTGAAATTTTTGCCACCATGAAAGTCACGGAAAAATTCACATTGACCGAAGACGAGAAAAAATGGGAATGTGATAAAGTCTATAAGGGCCATGGTGAAGAATCAGCCGATGCCGTATTCTTTGAAAAAGCCATGAAAGATCATCCGGGCGTCCAGATGGTCATGGCCAGAAAAGAATTCTGCCTTGCCGGTCCTGTAAAAGTTCTTTCTGAAGGTGAATTCCCCACAAAATTCAAAGGCGTTTACCTGACCCCGGCTGAAACCCGCGCCATATTTGACAAGAGAGGCTGGGCCAATGTTGCAGCGCTTCAGCTCAGAAACCCCATGCACAGATCCCATGAGATTCTGGCCAAGATCGCCATTGACGTGTGTGACGGCGTTCTGATCCATTCTCTCATCGGTAACCTGAAACCCGGCGACATTCCGGCCGATGTCCGTATCGAATGTATTGATGCGCTGATCAAAGGGTATTTTGTTCCCGAGAATATCCTCAATGCCGGATATCCCCTTGACATGAGATATGCAGGACCCAGAGAAGCCCTTCTTCATGCCACCTTCCGCCAGAACTACGGCGTTAACAAGATGATCATCGGCCGTGACCATGCAGGCGTTGGCGACTTCTACACCCTGTTTGAAGCCCAGGAAATTTTTGATACGATTCCGACCCCGAAAGAACCGGGCAAAGCCCTGCTGTGCCAGCCCCTGAAAATCGACTGGACCTTCTACTGCTTTAAATGCGACGGCATGGCCTCCCTGAAAACCTGCCCCCATGCAAAAGAAGACAGGGTCGTCCTTTCCGGAACCAAGCTGCGCCATGCGCTTTCCAATGGTGAAGCTGTTGTGGATCATTTCGGCCGCGAAGAAGTTCTGGTCATCCTGAGGAAATACTATGCATCTCTGACGGAAAAAGTTGAAGTCAAACTCCAGAGCCATGCTCAGGGAAGCAAGATGTAAGATCGTATTGTCTTAACCGACAATTTTTTTAAGATAGAATACAAGGGGCTGTCCGCCGATGAGGCGGGCAGCCCCTTTGCTTATTCAACGGATGAGCATTTCTGGTTCAGTTTGAAGGATTCATTAAAGATATCCAGAAGCTTGATGTTCTGTTTGGCCATCATGACGCTGTTCCCGCTGATGGCATAGAACAGGATGCTGAGGCGGGTTTTGGATGAATCATCCCGGATGCGTTTGATCTGGTTTTCATTATAATCATCCACCAGTTCTCTCAGGTAATGGTATTGTTCAACCGCGTCCTGGCAGTCAATAATTCGTTTGTCCCTGAATGCGGTTTCGACAAGGAAAATAATATTTAAGAAGACTTTTTTGATTTCTTTTAATTCAATGATCTGGGCCTCCAAAAGTCCTGTATGACGGTTGCTCACGTGCATGCTGGACCGGGTGACCGTATCCCTGTGGCCGTCGGACAGCTTCTGAAGCCGCCGGATAATCTGGTAATAATTATAGGAAACATGATGATCTTCTTTGGAAAGCAGCCGCAATACCTTAAAAATATTGGCTATGATGATATTGATGCTGTTTTGAAAGTATTTCACCCGCATTCTCTCCTGCCTTAGGGTCACAAGGTCGCCTTTGAAAAGGGAGTCAAAGGAGATATCAAGGGATTCACGGATGCTCTTTAAAAGAAAAGCGAGATGGTCAAAGGTCTGGGAGACCGCTTCCTGAAGGTTGTCAACTTTATCCAGATTGTAGATGGTCATTTCTTCTTTGACTTTTTCCTGGGCCTTATGTTTATGGTGGTTTTTCCAGATGACATAGGCGGCAAAAGCGAAGGCAATAATAAATCCCGGTAATTTAAAATAAAACAGGATGCCGGCAAAGATAAAGGATGCTGCAAAGGCAATGAAGGCGGTTAAAAACCAGCCGCCGATGACGGTCAGGACCCCGGTAACCCTGAATACGGCGCTTTCCCTGCCCCAGGCCTGATCTGAAAAACTGGTTCCCATGGCCACCATAAAGGTGACATAGGTTGTGGACAGGGGAAGCTTTAACGATGTGCCCATGGATACAACGGCCGAGGATACCATGAGGTTTACCGATGCCCGCACCAGATCAAAGGAAGGTTTATCGGCTGGAGTTGTTTCATCTTTGACGGCGGGGCTCAATCGTTTTCCAACGGCATTTCTGATGAGTTCAGGGGTTAAATTTTGAACGGTACTGAACAAAAAATCAAACAGGTTGACAATTTTCCGGGACAGCCAGATGGATTCATATTTTTCCGTTCCTTCGTCCTGCTGGCCTAGGCGAACCTCTGTTTCCGTTACTGTACGGGCTTTTTTAGATATCCAGAGGGTCAGTACCATAATGGATCCGGCAATGAGCAGCATATAGGTGGGTGTGGTCACTTTTTTGCCCAGGGCCGTCATGGTTATATTTAAAGGATCTCCTGACGAAAGGGCGTTTTGAAAAGCGGTCAGACCTGCCAGGGGAACACCGATAAAATTGACCAGGTCATTGGCCGCAAAAGCCATGGCCAGGGCAAAGGTTCCGATGAGAACGATGGGTTTCAGAATGTTGACATTAAAAAAACTCAACAGAACCTGGAAGATGGATCCGGAAAAAACAAATATTCCGGCCATGATCAGGCCTGAATGGGTTTTGATCCAGGCCGCCGCCTGTTCGGTTATAAAGCTCGCCCCGCCGATACCCTGGACAAGGGTAAAATAGCTGATGGCCGTCATGGCGACTCCTCCCCAGAGGGCCCCATACCGGACAAGCTTTTTTTGATAGTTGAAGGTGAAAACCAGGCGGGTTATAAACTGCATCACGGCTCCAGAAAAAAAGGCCACCATGATGGACAGCAGGATACCACCGATAATGGCCATGGCTTTGGCCGTATTGATATAATCCCATAGGGCAATGCCCGTGGTCTGGGTCAATATTTTGATGGCAGCCAGGGCCACCGATGCCCCCAGAAGTTCAAATACAAGGGATACCGTGGTGGAGGTCGGCAATCCGTAAGTGTTGAACAGATCCAGCAAAAGCACATCGGTAATCATGACGGCGAGGAAAATGGTGAGAAGCTCGGGCATGGTAAAGAATTGGGGATGGAAAATACCCTTCCGGGCGACTTCCATCATGCCGCCGGAAAAGGTTACGCCGGCCAGAATTCCGAGGCTTGCGATGATCATGATGACAAAAAAAGGGGCAGCTTTGGAACCGATGGCGGAATTTAAAAAATTGACAGCATCATTTGAGACACCGACCATGAGGTCGAAGACGGCAAAAACCAAAAGCATGCCGACAATAATATAACAAAGTTCAAGGGTCATTGTTTTCTCTTTCCTTGCTGGAATGGGGTTTATTATCTCAGCAAGCCTAATATTAATCTAATAGAATTCACACATTTATTGTATATTTGCTGCCCTATTTAGACTAAATCGGCTTATTTTTCAATCATCTGCAATGATTCTAACACAATCCTAACACGATCGGAACTTATTCTTATACCGAGAAAATAAAAAAGGCAGGATGATGTTTACCACCCTGCCTTTTTTTGTAAATATCGTATTCGGATTATTTCTTTATTGTCCGTCTTCCCATTCCTGCAAGCCCCATGAGACCGAATCCCAGAAGAAGCATTGTGGCGGGTTCGGGGACATTGGTATTGGGCGGCGGGGTGTCTAAGGGATTCCATGTGGTCAGATGTGAAATTTGGGGGATATTTTTTAAGTTTTTGGTTGAAAGATGTTCCGTACTCCAGAATCCAGAAGAGGCCCCCTCCACTCCCAACCAGTAAAAAGCAAACTCATTGGCTCCCTTAACGCTATAAAATTCAACGGGTTTTAGGGTATTCCATTCTCCTGACTTGTTGCCATCAAAATAGGTCACGGTCATAAAATTATTTAATGTTTTCGGTGCATCTATCTTTGAATAAGGGTCAAGTTCTATACTCCGGTCAATGCCAGAAGTAGAAAACCATTCATTTATTATGGATTCAAGTTTGTCGACCCCATAGTTGGAGTCATTGCCTTCCCATGTTCCCATATACGTACCAGAAAAAGTATCTGCAGCGTGAGACGGGGTAAAAAATCCTGAGACAGCCATCAGTATCAGTATTATATATATTTTTTTCATAGTATAGCCCTTTTCAAAAGGTTTAGTGTTGTATAATTAATAAGCAATATTGATGCCGATATTTTCTATTGCATAAGAAAGACGGGAGTTCCTTTCCCTACAGCAGTTTACAAATTGGGTGAATCATATAATGAATATAATATAAAGTCCAGTGTGAAAATTAAGTTCTAAATTATGAAAAAAAGGTGACAAAGTTGCTCCCTTTTTTGCACAGTTTATTTCCCATTCAATTGGAGAATAATCTCGTATATGGTTTTTCTCGGCAGGTGGTATTCTCCGGCAATCTGTTTTGCCAAATCCGATGGGCTCAGGCCTGAATCCGATAACCGTTCCAGAATGATTTTTTTGAGCTCATCTGCTTCAGGCTTTCTTTCTTCCAGGCAACCCTGGACAAAGAGGGAGCATTCCCCCTTGATGGTTTCTTTTTCTTCAAGCTGCTGAAGGATCCGGGATAGGCTCCCCCGGATGTATTCCTCATGAAGCTTGGTGATCTCCCTTGTCAGGCATCCCTGCCGGTCTCCGATGGTTTGAATCAGAGTTTCCACAAGCGTTTTAATGCGTCTGGGGGATTCATAAAAAATGAGGGTGGCTTTCTGATCTTTCAGGGATTCTATGGTCTGTTTCAGTTTGCCACTTTTCTTGGGCGGGAACCCTGAAAAACAAAAAGCGTCTGTGGGCAGCCCGGACACGCTAAGGCCTGCAATGACGGCACTGCATCCTGGAATGGGAATAACTGGGATTTTTTCTTTTGCAGCGGTCCTGACAAGATGATAACCCGGGTCGGAGATGGTTGGTGTGCCGGCATCCGAAATAAGGGCAATGCTGAGGCCGGTTTTTAGATGGGAGATGAGCAGAGGCGTTTTATCGGCCTCATTGTGTTCGTGGCAGGAGATGAGTCTTGTGTCAATCCCGTAGTGATCGAGAAGCCGTTTCGAATGCCGGGTATCTTCGGCTGCAATCAGATCCACCTGCTTTAAAACCGTCACGGCCCTGAACGTCATATCTTCCAGATTGCCGATGGGGGTTGCAACCACATACAGGGTTCCGTATGATTTTGGTTTATCCATATTTATCCGGCCTGGAATGCATTTTTGATGAGGTTGAATTCAAACCGGCCGTCTTTTTCAAAGACCTCAATGACATCAAACCGGATCCTTGATTCAAGCAGTCTGTGTCTTTTCAGGTAAGCGGTGGCGCCCAGGATAATTTTATGTTGTTTGAACGGGGTGACGGATTCTTTCGGAAGGCCTTTTCTGGTGCTGTGGCGGGTTTTGACTTCGATAAAGCAGAGGATCGCATGATCCTTTGCAATAATATCGATTTCCGCGGCTCTGGTCCTGAAATTCGCCTCCAGGATTTTAAACCCCTGGGCTTGCAGGAATTCGAGGGCTGCGGATTCTCCTTGCCGGCCAAGAAATTTTCGGTCATCGGGCATGGAGGACCTCTTTGACGCCTCGAAATGTCAGCCGGTGAACAGGGCAGGGGCCGTGTTTTAAAATGGCTTGCTTATGGGCCTGGGTAGGATATCCCTTATGGCGGATAAAATCATAGGCCGGGTAGATCTCGTGCAGTTCTTTCATGATGGTATCCCGTGTCACCTTTGCGATGATGGAAGCGGCGGCAATGGAAATGCTTTTTGAATCTCCCTGTACAATGGCTGACTGATGGATATCCATATCCAGGGTAAATTTTCCGTCGATCAGAAGAAGGTCCGGAGCAGGGGAGCCGGGAAGGGATGAGAGATTCTCGACAGCCCGTTTCATGGAAAGAAGGGAAGCCCTCAAAATATTGATACTATCTATCTCATGGTGGGAGGCGATGCCGGTGGAAACGGCAAGGGCATTTTCCATGATCCGGGGAAAAAGCGCATCCCGTTTTTTTTCAGACAGTTTTTTGGAATCATTGATTCCTTCACAAATAAAATCCTGGGGAAGAATCACGGCGGCAGACACGACAGGGCCGGCAAGGGGTCCCCTGCCGGCCTCATCAACTCCTGCAATTATTTTATATCCCAAGGCCTTTGCATTGTGCTCAAATTGCCACATCGGCAGAAAGGCCTCAGGCAAACCGTTTTTCTTTAATCCTGGCGGCCTTGCCTCGAAGATTTCGAAGATAGTAGAGCTTGGATCTTCTGACCTTGCCCTTGGTGATAACCTCTATTTTATCAATGGACGGAGAGTAAAGGGGAAAGATTCTTTCCACACCCACACCGCTTGATATTTTTCTGACGGTAAACCGGGCGCTTGAAAATCCTCCGGTTTTTTTGATCACAACACCCTGAAACACCTGGATGCGTTCTTTTTCGCCTTCACTGATCTTGACATGGACATTGACGGTATCACCTGATGCAAAATCCGGGATATCAAGCCGCATCTGTTCTCTTTCCAATTGTTCAATTACATTTTTCATTTATTTCCTCCTGGTATCTTTCCTTTTGACAGACATGAAAACAATTATCTGCCGTTCGTAATCCGGTCTAAATATATTGATACGGCAGATCTGACGGAAAGGTGGTTATAACCGGCTTTTCCCAGAATAGGGGCCAGGGTATAATCACATGTATCAAGCAGTTCATCTGCCAATCCCCATGCCGTTCCAAACACAAGGGCATGGGATGCTCTATCCTCAAGTTTTTGCCTCAGCATTTCCGTTGTTAGTGAACCGGGGATGGCTGCTGCGCTGGTGGCAATGGTCACAACCGGTTCCATTCTTTCCTGTTTCATTTCAATAACCGCATCTTCAAAGCTGCGGACGACACGGATCAATTCCAGGGCGCTCTTTCTGAACGGATTAAGCGTCCCGCCGACCCCCTTTGTCCAGTGATCGATCACCTGGCCGGCAAGAATAGCCTGATCTTCATAGGGGGTAACCACGTAAACCCCTTTGACGCCGAAGGTGATGGATGCCCTTGCAATGTCATGCATATCAATGGTTGTCAAGGCTGATCCAATGGGCAATCCCTTTTTGTTTTTCACTGGAAAATGAATCAGCACCACATAAAGATTACTCTCGGGCAAGGATTTCAAGCTCCCGGCACCATTGCCTGATAATTTGTTTTTCTTCAGCGTCAGGAGCTGTCTTTTCAAACAAATCCGGCCGTTTCAAAAAAGTCCGCTGAAGAGAGGATTTTTTTCTCCACAGCCTTATTTTTTCATGATTCCCGGATAACAGGGTATCCGGTATCTTTTGGCCTTCAAATACCTCAGGCCTTGTATAATGGGCATGCTCAATCCGGTCATCCATAAAGGAATCCGACTGGAAAGAGGCTTCGCTGCCCAGAACTCCCGGAATCAACCGGGCAACAGCATCCATTACTACCATGGCTCCCAGCTCTCCACCGGTCATCACATAATCTCCAATGGAGATTTCTTCATCCGTCAAAAGGCTGTAAACCCTTTCATCAATGCCTTCATACCGGCCGCAGACCAAAATCAGCCCCTGTTTTTCGGCAGCCAGGGCAAGGGCCGTTTCCTGATTGAAACGGTTCCCCTGGGGGGTTAACACCACCACCCTTGATCCGGGCATTCGGTCCTTTGCACATAAAATGGCTGCTTTTAACGGTTCCGGTTTCATGACCATGCCGCTGCCGCCGCCATAGGGACGGTCATCCACGGTTTTGTGGCGGTCCGTTGAAAAATCCCTGATATTGATGCAATTTCCTGTGATCAGCCCGTTCTCAATCCCCCGGGCAATCATCCCGTTCTGGAAAAAGGCATTGACCAGCTCCGGAAACAGGGTCAATACCGTAAAATTCATCAATAGTCCTCAGGCAAGGTGGTTCTGACCGTATGCGCGTCCATGTCCACGGATTCAACAAAATATTTGTGCATGGGCACCAGGGTTTCCCTGTCATTGTCGGTTATGACCAGGACATCATGTGCACCGGTCGGAAATATCTGGGTGATTTTACCCAGATATCCTTTGATATGGTCAACCACATCCAGTCCCATGAGATCCTGCCAGTACCATTCATCTTCCTCCGGTTCCGGCAGTTGGTCCCTGTTGATATGGATCTCTTTTCCCACAAGATTTTCGGCCTGGTCCCGGCTCTCAATTCCCTCAAGGTTCAGCAATACCCCTTGTTTATGGGGAGAGACATGAAGGATCAGATATATCCTTCCTTCTTCTCCGTTGTTTTTTAGGACAACGGCCCTGTCTTTTTGGAATGAATCCACAGATTCTGCAAAAGACGCAACCTTGAGTGTGCCGTTGAGGCCATGCACTCCGGTTACCTTGCCTAGGGTAAACGAAGCGGTTTTGTTCATCATTTATTCAATAATTTCAAGCACCGTGCGTTTTTTCAATTTTGTGGACGCAGCACTTAAAATGGTTCTCATGGCCCTTGCCGATCTTCCCTGTTTTCCGATGACCTTGCCGAGATCCTCTTTTGCGACCTTAAGTTCCAGAACCGAGGTCTGATCACCCACGACTTCGGATACCTGAACCTGATCAGGACTGTCTACCAATGCTTTTGCGATGTATTCGATCAGCTCTTTCATATCAACATCTCCTTTTAATGGGGTAGTGAGAATACAGGATCATCATAGTAAAAGGGGTTTTTAGGCCTGGGCTTGAGCTTGACTGATACCCTGCCGTTTTAATATGCTCTGGACAGTTGTGGAGGGAATCGCACCTTCCCCCAGCCAGTATTTCACTCTGTCCTCTTTCAGCGTCACGGCAGCCGGGTTCACCATGGGATTGTAGGTGCCCAGAAGCTCCAGAAATCTACCGTCCCTGGGACATTCGATATCCGCAGCCACAATTCTGTAAAAAGGTCTTTTCCGTGTTCCTTTGCGGGTCAATCTGATTCTAACAGCCATATTTTTTTTGTCTCCTTAAAACGGCAGCATGTTCTTTAATGAACGCATGCCGCCTTTATTAAATTGCTTTATCATTTTCATGGATTGGGAATAGCTCTTCAGGAGTTTGTTGATATCCTGAACCGAGGTCCCGCTTCCATTGGCAATCCTTATTTTTCTTGAGCCCTTAATGACGGTATAATCCCGCCTTTCCAAGGGGGTCATGGAATTGATCATTGCTTCAATCTTAACAAATTCCTTATCATTGATATCCAGGTCTTTCAGCCCTTTTTTATTAACGCCGGGCAGCATTCCCAGAAGATCTTTAATGGACCCCATTTTTCGGACCATTTTCATCTGGTTCTTGAAATCTTCCAGGGTAAAGGCATTTTTTCTTAATTTTTTCTCAATTTCCTTGGCATCTTTCTGATCAATGGCTTCCTGTGCCTTTTCAATAAAGGAAAGGGTGTCTCCCATACCAAGGATCCGGGATGCCATCCGTGCCGGATGAAAAGGCTCTATGGCCGTTAATTTTTCACCCACGCCTATGAATTTCAAGGGTTTCCCTGTAACGGCCTTGATGGACAGGGCGGCGCCCCCCCTTGCATCACCATCCATTTTGGTCAGGACAATACCGCTCAGGTCCAGGGCCGTATCAAAGGAACCGGCAATATTGACGGCGTCCTGGCCGGTCATGGCATCGGCCACCAGAAGAATTTCCCTTGGATTGATGCCTTTTTTAATGGTTTTCAATTCACCCATCAAGGCTTCATCCAGATGCAATCTGCCGGCCGTATCCAGAATCAGGGTGTCACATCCCTGGTCCCTTGCCGCCACGATGGCATCCTGACAAATTTTTAAGGGCTGCATGTCGGTTGTGGACTGAAAAACAGGAATATCCAGTTGCTTCCCGATCTTTTTGAGCTGGTCAATGGCCGCCGGACGGTAAACATCCACAGGCACCAGAAAGGGTTTTTTGTCCATTTTGCGCAGATAAAAGGCAAGCTTTCCTGCGGTGGTGGTTTTGCCGGACCCCTGAAGCCCAACCAGCATAATGGCGGTCAGCGTTTTCCCATCAAGGGCCAGGCCCTGATGATCAGACCCCATCATCTTTGTAAATTCATCATTTACAATTTTAATGACCTGCTGGCCCGGGGTCAAGCTTTGCATCACTTCCTGGCCTAAAGCCCGTTCTTTTATGTCTGCAACTACCTGTTTTGTGACTTTATAATTGACATCCGCCTCAAGCAATGCCATACGGACCTGTTTAAGACCATCTTCAATGTTCTTTTCATTCAGGGTGCCGTGGCCTTTCAGCTTTTTAAAGACCGAATCAAGTCTGTCGCTCAAACTCTCAAACATGCAAAACCAACCTTCAAATATCAAATCAAATCGTTGAAATTAGTATAGATTCCGTGTTATGTCAAGAAAATAATAAACTTGGACCGATATGAAGATATGAAGAATTTACTGGATTTTACACGGCAGGAGCTCTCTTGCTGGCTTGAGGAGAACGGCATCCGGCCGTTCAGGGCCGGTCAGATATCCAAATGGATCTGCATCCGGCAGGCCGGGAGCTTTGAGGAAATGACGGATCTGTCAAAGGACTTGCGGAAAAAATTAGAATCATATTTTTATATCCGGCGTTTGGTTGTTGAAGAAAAAATGGTTTCTGTTGATGCAACGGAAAAATTTCTGTTCAGGCTCGATGACGGGCTTCATATCGAATCTGTGCTGATTCCCGGCAAAGAGCATTTTACCCTTTGTGTCTCCTCCCAGGTGGGCTGTGCCCAGAATTGCCGGTTCTGTCTCACGGCCAAAGGGGGGTTCATCAGAAACCTGACGGTTGGAGAAATTCTTGCCCAGATCAGGGATATTCGATTTTATCTGATGCAGAAGGCCATTGACCCTTTAAAGCTGTCCAATATCGTGTTTATGGGCATGGGAGAGCCCCTTGCCAATTATCAGAATCTTATTAAATCCCTGGAAACCATTACAGACACGGATTATGGGTTTAAATTCTCCCCCCGGCATGTGACGGTATCAACCTCGGGTCTGGTACCGAAAATAACCCAGCTCGGGCTTGATACCAGCGTGAACCTGGCCGTTTCCCTGAATGCCACCACCGATGAACTGCGTTCCGAGCTCATGCCCATCAATTATAAATACCCGTTGAAACAATTGCTGGAGGCCTGCCGGACCTTTACCATGAAACCCAGAAACAAGATCACCTTTGAATATATATTGATGAAAGGGGTGAATGATTCAAAAGAAGATGCCCTAAGGCTTGTTAAACTGCTGTCGCCCATTAAAGCAAAGATCAACCTGATCCCGTTCAATGAATATACAAAAAGCGATTTTAAGCGCCCATCCCAGAAAGACATCAGTGATTTTCTTCAGGTTCTGCTGGATCGGAATTTTACGGCCATCATAAGGAAAAGCAAGGGGGACGATATTCTGGCAGCCTGCGGGCAATTGAAAGCAAAATTGATACAATAAAAGCAAACACCTTGGCTGTTTTCATCGGTCTGCATTTATAAATGATGTTATCTTATATGATGTTATCTGGTGGTTCGGGGGGTAAATGGACGAGAAGGATATCATAAAGGGCTTAAGGGCAAAAATCAGCCGGCTTGAAAAGGAAGCCGACCTTTATCGGCAAACCAAAAAAGAAAAGGAGGGCCTTGACCAAAAGCTTTCCTCCGTCCAAAACCTGCTGGCCAGTGTGGTGGACGGAAATCCCATTCCAACCTTTATCCTGGATCAACATCACAAAGTCCTGTACTGGAATCAAACCCTTGAAGCCATCTCAGGCATCAGGGCCCCTGATATTGTCGGAACCGACGGCCAATGGCGGGCCTTTTATGATATTAAAAGACCGGTAATGGCGGATCTTATCATCGACGGCGTTGATGAAACCGTTTTCTGGGGCCATTATAAACATAACACTGAATACACAAGCCTCCAGAAATCAGCCCTGAAAGAAGGGGGATATGAATCTCAGGATTTTTTCAAAGGGTTTGGTGAAACCGGTATGTGGCTTTTTGTCACGGCCTGCCCCCTGACCGATGAGAGCGGGAATGTAATCGGTGCCATTGAAACCTTCCAGGATGTGACAAAGCTGATCAATGCCCAGAAGGAATCCAGGAAAAATGAGGAAAAATACAGGGTCCTTTTTGAAGAGGGCGTAAAGGCAGAGAAAGAGGTTTCCAGACTTCGAAATTATCTGTCCAATATTATCAATTCCATGCCTTCGGTGCTCATCGGCATTGATGCAGAGGGCAGGATCACCCACTGGAACGCCAAGGCGGAGCAATCGGCCGGACCTAAGGCTGATGACGCTGTGGGCCGGAATATCTCAGTGGTTTTCCCCAAACTGAATGACATGATGGAGAAAATTAAAACCGCCATCAAGGACAAAACGGTTCTGGAGGAAAGGAAAATTCCCCATGAGAAAGACGGTTTCATCTCCTATGAGAATCTGACCGTTTACCCTCTTCTGGGGGAAGGGATGGAAGGCGCGGTGATCCGTATTGATGACGTTACCGATCAGGTCCAGATTGAAGAAATGATGATCCACTCTGAAAAGATGCTGTCCGTTGGTAGTCTGGCCGCAGGAATGGCCCATGAGTTGAACAATCCCCTGGCTGGAATGATGCAGAATGCGCAGGTGATGGTCGGCCGGTTATCCGGTGCCATGTCGGCCAATGAAAAAGCAGCGGCTGAGGTTGGGGTGAGCCTGGATGCCATCAGGGCATATATGGAGAAACGGGAAATTATTCAAATCGCCGAATTGATTAATGATTCCGGAAAACGGGCCGCCAAGATCATCCGGAATATGCTGTCCTTTGCATGGAAGGGTCAATCTCAAAAGATGGCCTATCAGTTGTCGGAGATCCTTGATAAAACCATTGAGATAGCGGGCAGTGATTTTGATCTTATGACCAATTATGATTTCAAACAGATCGAGATTATAAGGGACTATGATAGGGATGTCCCTGCTGTTTTCTGCGATGAAAGCAAGATTCAGCAGGTTTTTTGGAATATCCTGAAGAACGGTGCCGAAGCCATGCAGGGGAAAAAAGGACCGGCCCGCTTTTATCTGAGAATCTATCAATCCGGAGGTGGCGTCAATGCTGAGATTGAGGACAATGGCCCCGGAATGGATAAACATATCAGTAAAAGAGTGTTTGAACCGTTTTTTACAACCAAGGGAAAGGAAAGAGGGACCGGGCTCGGGCTGGCAGTCTCATATTTTATTATTGTAAAAGATCATGGCGGTAAAATCCGAATCGAGTCCCATAAAGGCCTTGGAACAAAATTTGTCATCCAGCTCGGCGTATGATGTTTCAAACCGGCACCCCATTGCCATGGCAGCGCATTAAAATAGGGTATTGAATCTTTACAGATTTGAATTATAATAATGAGAAGATGAAATGATATGAAGTTTTAATATGATACGAATCTTACCTATAACCTTTAATTGATCGGAAAAAACCATGTCAAATATCACTTTGGATAAAAAAAAGGTGCTGATCGTTGATGATGAGCCCGATGTTCTTGATTCCCTGGAAGAATTGCTGAATATGTGCACAACCGTCCGGGCCCAGAGCTTTGAAGAAGCCAGCCGTCTTCTGGAGACCGAGAAGTTCGATATTGCCATTCTGGATATCATGGGGGTTGACGGTTATCAACTGCTGGAAATAGCTACCAAGAAGAAGGTTGTCACCGTCATGCTGACCGCCCATGCCCTGAGCCCGGAAAATATTAAAAAATCTTATCTTGGCGGTGCCTGTTCGTACATTCCAAAAGAAGAGATGATCAATATAGAAGCCTTTCTCCTTGATGTGCTCAAGGCCAGGGATGAAGGCAAAAATCCATGGACAAGCTGGTATAAGAGACTTTCATCCTTTTGCGAAGATAAATTCGGGCCTGAATGGGATAAAGATGAAAAAAAATTCTGGGAAAAGATGATTTATTATTAAATCCCGCCCGGGAAGAATTCAAAAACCCTCTGTTGAATTTTTCAGCAGGGGGTTTTTCATATCATGAGGGGTTTAAAGGTTTCAGAAGCCCTTTTTTTGACCATGAGCATACGGGTTCCCTCTTTTCCCGTAATATGAACGGGGGTCGACTCTCCTGCCGGTGACTTGGTATAGGCGGCGCAGATAGCGGCAGCCGTTTCTATATTTTCCGGAGATGCAGTACCGGTAAGGATCACATCAGGTCCCGGCAGGGTTCCGTGTTTCAATAAAACATGGGTTTGGTGCAGATAATGGGCCATGATCATCTCGTTGTCCTGCCGGGACCGTCCCACAATCACCTTTGTTGCGGAATCCAGCCTGAAATGTCTCCCGTATTTTAATAAATGAAGCTCATTTTTGTCAAAGACGATTTGGGTTTCCATAAGATCTCTTAATCTGACGGAAAAAAGCTTGTCCGTCAGAAGGCATCCTCCGGCAGGGGCCGGATATTCTTTGATTCCAAAGGCCTTAGCCAAATGAAACTGGGCTTTTCTCGACCGGCCGGAAATATCCATGAGGGCTTCCCGGTCGATGAGCCCTTTTTTTTCCATCTCCGTCACAGGAAGCAATTTTGCGCTGAGAGGTCTGAGGATAAGGCCTTCAAAACCTGAGTTTTTTTCCACGTACCGTAAAGCGTTTTTATTTTGGGATTTGGGCCTCTGGCCAACAACCTCTCCGCTGAAAAGAAAATCAAATTCTTCTTTTTTAAGGATTTCTCCTGCTTTTGAAAACATCAGGCTATGGCAGTCCATGCAGGGGTTCATATTTTTCCCAAACCCTGCCCTGGGATTTTTCATCATTGCCATGTAATCATCGGTGATATCAAGGGTGATCAAGGGGATTCCGGTTTGAAGAGACGCTTTTCGGGCAGATTCCGATGAGAAAAAAGGAGTCTCAAAAGAGACAAAGCAAACCTTTATTCCCTGCTGTTGCAGTAAAAGAGCGGACAACATGCTGTCCAGCCCGCCGGAACAAAGGCCAAGTCCTTTTATGGGGCTTGAGGTTTTTGAGGACTTCATATATAACCCTTCCATGACTGCCGGTTCATTAAAAATAAAAACAATTCTCCAGACATTAAGCGGCAGATACCCTGTTGTCAAGACCCAACTGGATCATGGAACCCCTTTCCAGTTGCTGATTGCAACCATTTTATCCGCTCAGTGTACCGACAACCAGGTCAATAAAGTATCCAAACAGTTGTTTGATGCTTACCCGGACCCTGACGCCTTGGCCCGGGCACCCTTGAGCCAAATCAAAAAAATCATTTATTCCACCGGCTTTTACAATAACAAGGCAAAGAATATCAAGGCCTGTGCCTTGGCCCTGGTCAATGAATACGGGGGGGTCGTACCCGAGGATATGGACCGGCTGGTCAAATTACCGGGAGTGGGCCGGAAAACAGCCAATGTGGTTCTGTCTGCCGCCTTTGGTCAAGACACCATTGTTGTGGATACCCATGTCATGAGGATTTCAAACCGTCTTGGACTGACCAATAAAACAGATCCCGTTAAAATTGAATACGAACTCATGGACATCATCCCCAGAAACGCCTGGAATGATTTTTCCCTTCAACTGATTTATTTTGGGAGGGAGATCTGTGATGCAAAAAAACCGCTCTGTCCGGAATGTCCTCTGTTTAATATTTGCCCCTTTGGCAAGAAGCGTGAATCCAATCTTTTAATCAAGCTTTGAAACCGTTGATAAATGCCAAAAGTTTTCTACACTCCCGGTTCAGGGTTTCGAGCTTATCCTCAATGCCTTCCATGTGGTTTGATTTCCCGGCCAGCTCAAGAACATATGCGGCATTGGCTGCTTTCTCAGCAGCAAGATACCGCAGAGTTCCTTTCAGTTTGTGGGCGGCGGCATCCAGTTTAATGCCGTCTTTTTCAATCACGGCATTTTTGATGGAATCAAAGTCCCCTGGGAAGTCCTGAATGAAATCTGTAAAACAATCCTGGATGAGTTCCATATCCCCATCCATGATGTCTTTGAGGTCTTCGATATTGATGACATTATTTTCAGGGGTTTCTGATGTCATGATGCGAGCCTTCCTATGAATCCTTTTTCTTTTCCCAGAAGTCACGGCTTTCCTTTAGAATATCCGTCATATCATCATCGGCAAGCTCATTCATAAAGAGATCTCCTTCTTCTTTGAGGTCAGTCTCAGGTTCGTCGGTGAGGTCATCAAGTTCATCAAGCACATCAAGGTCGTTAAGAGGCGCAAGGTCATAATCCGGTAAATCAAGATCGGTCTTTTCCCCTGAAAGGATATCCTCCTGGTCCAGGGGATCTTCTTCAGCGTTTTTGCTGAGATCCGTTGTTGAACCGAAAAGTTCGTCCGATTCCGGGATATGGTTTCCCTGGCGGTCGAACATAAGGCTGCCGCTTAAACAAAGGTCAAAATCCATGCGAAAAGCGATCTGATTATCATGAACGACGATTTCACCGCCCTTGGGCGACAGGGCGGCCGAGGTCATTTTTTTTTGAATGATTTCCCGGACCGCATCAAGATCAAGATCCTCTTTGAGCAATTCAATCAGATCTTTTTCTCCGTTTTTAATAATACCCGGATCAGTTATTTTCATGGGCCTTCCTTTTTCAAAAATTATTTGTATGCCTGGTCGGCAAAGCGTTT
Source organism: Desulfobacula sp. (assembly GCA_023701135.1). Classification (GTDB taxonomy): domain Bacteria; phylum Desulfobacterota; class Desulfobacteria; order Desulfobacterales; family Desulfobacteraceae; genus Desulfobacula. The sequence continues at coordinate 189,700 of JAMPXP010000008.1, forward strand.
TTCAATAAATCGATCCAGATCGATGATCCGGCCGATTTCCATGACATCATGCATATACCGCTGGATTCTATCAAGGTCTTCGGCAACCGGATAAAGGCCGTCCCACCGGATGGCCTTGGGCTGGGAAAAGACATTCTTCAATACCTGGGGATTGAGACCCAGTTTTTTTTCCGGGTCCAGGAAGCTGACCGCAATCTGAGCAGCCCTGGCTTTATCATTTTCAATATATTCCCCGGTTTCCACCAGCAGGGAGACAAATTCCTGGGCCGCCTCGGGATGTTTCTGGATAAAATCCTCCTGCATGGCCACGATACAGCAGGGATGGTTGTCCCAACGGCTGGCCGAATAAAATTCAAGATTGCCGATTTCACCGACAATGGCTTTTGTGGCAATGGGTTCAGCCACCATAAAACCGGCTACGTCTTCGTTTTCCTTCATGATTTCCGGCATTTTAACGGGCGGGACGACTTCAAACCGGACATTGATGGCTTTTTTACCCGGGACCCCCGGTTTGAGACCCAGTTCCTTTAAAAACTGGTGGGCCAGCATGTGATGGACCGACATTTTGTGGGGGATATCAACAACTTTATACCGGTAGAAACTCTGCAGAGAATCAAATCTGGGATCATAATGCCGGGAGCGGATAAAGGTGCTTCCGTTTTTATGGGCGAACAGGACCAGTTTAATGGGAGAATCATAGGCAAACAGGTCCATGGCAATAGGCGCCAGCACAAAAGCGCAATCGATTTCACCGTTTTCAAGTCCTTCCTGGATGGGGTTCCATCCTGCCTTCAGGCTGGTGGTCAGGTCAAAGTGAGCCGGCTCCACGTCTCCCTGGTCAATTCTGTGCTTCAAGGCGCCCAGGGCCAGGTGATCCGTGATCTGGATGTGGGCTACATTGAGTTCTACTCTTCCGCCCACCACCTGCCGTTGCTTTTTGACCGGTGTTTTATCCGTGGTTTCCCCGGAGAATGCTATTTCTATTGCTTTGCTGATCTGGACCTCATCAAAGGGTTTGGGAACATGACCGCTGCCGCCGGCTTCCATGATGGCGATTTGCTGGGCCTTGTCAGACTGGGCCGTTGCCATGATAAAGGGCAGGGATTTAAATTCGTCCATGGTTCTAAGGGCTTGCAGAAATTCAAGTCCGTCCATCTGCGGCATATTCCAGTCGGAAATGACCAGATCGGGTTTTTCGGCCTTTACCTTTTCGATCCCGTCGGCGCCATTGACAGCCATAACAAGGTTTTCATACCCGGCTTTGTTTAAAATCTGTTTGAACATGATGCGCATGGTTCCGGAGTCATCCGCCACAACAATTTTAATATTCGGATTCACAGCCATAAAAACACTCCTTAAGGTTTTATAAATATGGTATATAATTAATTTGCGGTGTTATTCATTCCATGACCAACTGAAGGTATGCTGGAGTCTCTGGATGATCCTGTCCAGAGAGAAACCAAGAACACCGATGGCAATAATCATTGCCATGAGTTTGTCGTATTCCATTGTATCCCTGGCATCATTGATCAGATATCCCAGTCCGCTGGACACTCCTAAAAATTCTGCCGGAACAAGCACAATCCAGGCAACGCCCAGCGCCAGGCGAAGGCTTGTCAGCATATACGGCAGAGAAAACGGGATAACAATGGTTTTTATCAGTTGAAAATTATTAGCTCCCTGGTTCAGCGCCATTTTAATCCATTGGGGGTTGATATTCAAAACGCCAATGGCCGTATTGAGTATTATAGGGCAAATTGTTGCCATTACAATCAAAAAATAGATGGCGGATTCAAAACTTGCAAATAAAAGAATGGCGATGGGCATCCAGGAAAGCGGGCTGATCATCCTGACAAATTGAATCGAAGAGTATGAAAGGCCCCTGAACCGGGGATAAAAACCCACCAGAATACCGATGGGAACCCCCATGACGGCGGCAAGGCCTATTCCAATGAGGATTCTTTTGAGGCTTGCAAACACGGATATCCAGAATCTGCTTTCCTGGGTGGAAGCCATCAGCGCCTTGAGGGTGGGGCCGGGTAGAAATCCGTTAAACCGGGAAAATTCAGGCCTTGTAAACAGGAAGCCCGCCACCAGTATCCAGAGGCAGGCAAAACCGGCAAGGCCGATCATTTCGTATTTCCAGCCAAAATCACGATTGCCGAAAACGGCATTCAATCCCACCTGCTTCGGGTCCTTATAGATGAAGCGATTAATTGATTTCAACGGTTTCTTCCCTTGTATAGGGTTTTTCAATATCGCAGTGACAAAATCTTTTCAGCCCGCCCATCTCATCCAGGGCCTTGCCGACAAAGGTCTCATCCACCAGGCCTGCTGCTGCTGTCGCCGTGTCCAATTCCTTCAGAAATGAGGTATCCCCTTCCACAAGGGTTTGTTTCATTTGGTCAACGATAAATTCCGTGGCCGATGGAAAGGGAAACGGCTGAAATCCGATCCGGGCCGCATTCCAGTCCGGATGAACCAGTTGATCGGGTTTCGGATGTTCAAATACCCGGGCCAGAACCTCCTTGGGAAACGGCAGATATCCTTCGCCGTCCCGGCTTAAAAGATGGGCTGTCTCACCAGGATTGCGGATACACCAGTCCTGGGCCCGGACAAGGGCGTTCATGGCCTTTTGGACCAGGATTTGATTTTTATGGATAAAGTCTTCATGGGCCACAATAACACAGCAGGGATGGTTTTTCCAGATATCGCCGGAAAATCTCATGATCCTGGCCTTGAATTTGATTTCAGCAAGGGCATTGAAAGGGTCGGCGACAATATAGCCGTCGATTTTGTTTCCCAGAAGGGCCGTGGGCATGTCCGGAGGCGGGAGGATGAAGAGGTTGACTTCGTTTTTTTCAAGCCGGGCGGACTGGGGTCTGATAACAGGCGTCAGCCCATGGGCCCGGATTCCCATCTGAAGGATCAGATTATGCATGGAATACCAGTAGGGGACGGCAATCTGCCTGCCGCCAAGGTCTTTGAAACCGTAAATGTCGGAATCCCCCATCACGGTGATGGCGCTTCCATTGGTATGATCCCAGGCAAGAACCTTTACCGGGATTTTTTGCTTATATCGCATCCACATGGGGATGGGAAAGAGCATATGGGTGAAATTAAATTTATTGGCCAGGAAAGATTCGCTCAGTATTTCCCAGGATCTCACCATAACCGGCCTCTCAACGCTCAGTCCTTCTTCGGAAAAATAACCGAGCCCATAGGCCACCAGCAGAGGGGTGGCGTCTGTAATGGGAAGATATCCGATCCTCAGGGTTTCAGATGCGGCAAAGGCCGTCAGCACCCTGGGCAGAAAAAGGCCGGAACAGGTCAGGGCCGCAGTTTTTAGAAATTGCCGGCGAGAGCCTGATTGGCTGTGGGCTTCCATCATAAAAGACTCCTTTTGGCCAGGTATGAATTTTTGAAACGGTTCAGTATTTTGACGCGGATTTCCTTGAAGCGCGGATTGTTTCGGTCCCTTGGATAGGGCTCCGTGATTTCAAAAATATCCGTTATATTGGCCGGTTCTCCTGAGAGGAGAATGATTTTGTTTCCCAGCCGGATGGCTTCGTCAATATCATGGGTGACAAAGACGGCGGTAAATTGTTCGGAAAGCCATAAATTGACTAGTTCTTCCTGGATATGGGCCTGGGTAAAGGTATCCAGGGAGGCAAAGGGTTCATCCAGAAGGAGGACATCGGGGTGCCCCACCAGGGCCCTGGCAAGGCAGGCCCTCTGGGCCATGCCCAGGGACAGTTGATTGGGTTTGGCATCGGCGAATCCGGCGATCCCCATGATTTCCAGAAACTGGTTGACCCTGTAGTCCAGATTCTCTGTATCGCCCCTGAGTTTGCATCCATAGGCTACATTTTCTTTCACCGTGAGCCATGGTATCAGCGTCGGCTGCTGGAAGAGCAGGGACCGGGAAGGATGAAGGCCGGTGATTTCCCGGCCGTCCACAAAGATTTTTCCCGATGAGGGCAATTCAAGCCCGGCCAGAAGATTCAACAGGGTTGTCTTGCCGCATCCGGACTCGCCCAGGATAATGACAAAATCACCAGGTTCAATGGAAAAGGAAATATCCTTTAATACAATATGATCGGAGGTTTTCGATTTTTTATAAGTTTTGGTGACCTGTTCAATTTGTATTTTCAATGTGATTTTCCGATACGGTCTCTAGAATAAAGGAGCTGTCGATCAGGCGATTTACATCGATGCCGGTCGTCATGACGCCCATGGCGCCGGTCATATACTCCTGAATGATGTTCAATGCCTCCGGGTCGGGAACCAGGAGGGGGATATCATAGGTCAAATCGGTCTTATAAAGAATGTGGCGGATCATTTCCCTGTCCCGTCCCAAAAAAAGCCGGGCCAGGGACAAAAGCGCCTCGTTTTTGTTTTCTTCAATCCATCCGGCCGTCCTGACAAATAAGGATATCATCTCTTGTACGGCTTCAGGATATTTTTCAATAAAGGATCGTTTCAGGACAAAGACGGAACCGGGGTGGTCTTTCCACAAACTGCCTGTGGTACAGATTCTCCGAACCAACCCCTTTTTTTCGGCATCGCTGGCAAAGGGTTCTTCAACAGCAAATCCGGCGATATCCTGGTCACTGTCGGCGGCTGCCATGTCTGCCATCAAATGAGAAGGAACAATTTCGCGGACCACATCAACGGTTTGCTGATCATGGGATCCAAAGCTGAGTCCGGCAGAGGACAGCAACCGGTGAAGAAACATATTCTGGATGGAAAACTCAGCCGGCACAAGAACGGTTTTTCCTTTAAACCCGGCCATGGTTTTCATATCCGGGGCCTTGCTTTTTAGAATGACACTTCCGGCCCGGTGCGTAAACATGAGCAGTCTTATATCGAGACCCGATGCAAAGAGATCCATGGCCAGGGGAGCCGGGAGAAAAGCACCGTCGATGTCCTGGCTTAAAAGGCTTTCAGAAAGCGGAAGCCAGGCATTCATGGATAGGGGTTCAAGGATTGACCGGGAAAGGGTTTCAAACCCCTGTTCCAGATGAAGATGGGCCACGCCTAAAATCAAGTGATCAAAAATTTTCAGATGTCCGATGCGAATATGGGGGAAATCTATCATTAAAATAGCTCATGGTTGTGATTTTTGGTGTACCAATACCCCTTGCCCGTTTGCCCTTGTCCCGAAAAACCTTATCATAAGCTCCCGGACTTCGCAAGATGAAAGAAACCAAAGGTCTCGCACGATTTCGACAGCTTACCCGGATTCCGGCTTGATATGAAAGAGGGAATAGGATAAAACAAAAAAAACATAAAAACGGAAAATGGAATATTGAAATGACACAGGATACCCGACCGGTTGTTCAGGATTATTTTCTGAGGCCGGGATTCATTTATCTGCCGGACAGACCCACCACGATTTCAACCGTTCTCGGATCATCCGTGGCCGTGAGTCTCTATGACCGGTCCCTCAAGGCCGGGGGGATGAATCATTTTCTTTTTCCCTATATGAACGGCCGGGAAAAAGCAACGGCCCTTTACGGCAATGTCGCCGTCCTGACCCTGATCCGGATGATGGCCGGCAACGGATCAAAACCATCCAACCTGGAAGCCCAGGTATTTGGCGGGGCCTTTAATACTGAGGTGTCGAAACGGGATATCGGCAGGGATAATCTGAGGGCCGCCCGGCATATTTTATCCCGGCAGAAAATTAAAATTGTTTCCGAAGATGTGGGCGGAGAGCTGGGCCGTAAAATCGTATTCAATACCTCAACCTATGAAATCGGGATACTAAAGGTGGGCCGGCTGAGGGAATCCGACTGGTATCCGTACGCCAATGACCGGTGACAAGACCCTGAGACGGCGGGGATTCCGCATGGGATGGAGCAAAGCAAGCCATGGGAGTTGAAATCGAAAGAAAATTTCTCCTGAAGGGGGATGGGTGGCGGAGTCTCGGGACCCCTGTCCTTTATCGCCAGGGCTATCTGAACCGTTCAAAGAAAAGGACGGTGAGGGTTCGCACGGCCGGTGAAAAAGGCTTCCTGACCCTCAAGGGGATGAGCCGGGGGGCAAAACGCACGGAATATGAATATGAAATTCCCCTGGCCGAGGCCGAGGCCATCCTCCATGACCTGGCCGAAAAACCCGTCATTGAAAAGACCCGCCGGCGCATTGAATACAAGGGATTGTTCTGGGAAATCGATGAATTCTCCGGTGAAAACCAGGGATTGATCCTGGCCGAGGTGGAGCTGGACGCCGAGGACCAGAAGATTGAACTGCCCCCCTGGATCGGGGAAGAGGTCACCCATGATCCGAGATATTATAATTCCAACCTGGTGCTTTACCCCTATACAAAATGGGAGTTCAAATAAAGCCGGGTCAAGGCGGGTCCGCCGGCCCTTGACGCATCACAAACGTCCTTTCTGGATAATGGCGATGAGCAGCCAGATGCCCAGAACCGCCGCCGCCACAAAGCCTGCAATCCCGATGACGGACACCCCGAAAAGAATGGGCGGGACGTTGGAGTTGATGACCACGGCCGACCCCAGGATCAGGGCCGCGATGATGATGGAAAAGGAAATCCGGTTGCTGGTCTGGTCCTGGTTGTTCAGCAGCTTGTCCAGATTGTCGATCTTGATACTGAAGGACAGTTTCCCGGATTTGGCCAGGCGCATGATTTCCATGGCGTCTCCGGGGAAAGCCTGAAACAGCCGGTAGGATTCCCGGGCCAGCCCCATGACCTCTTCCGCAATTCTTGAGGGCTTGAATTTCCTTTGTTTTGCCGCCGTCACATAGGGAACGGCATGGGAAATCATGTCAAAATCAGGGTCAAGCTGTCTTGCCACCCCTTCAATGGAGATAAAGGCCTTCATCATCAAAAAGAAATCCGGCGGAATGCGGAGCTTGTGTGCGGCGCAGAGTTCCAGGAACTGGTTCAGCATCCGGGCGGTTTTGATATCTTTCAAGGCCTTGGACAGGTGAAGGGACACAAACAGGGACACCTCTTTTTCCAGACGGGACAGATCCGGCAGGGTTTCATATTCCGCAAGCTCGCACAACAGCCGGGCCGTGAGTTTATGATTGTTTACGGCAATGCTGTGGATGAGGTCCACAAACACTTCCCGGGTGGTTTTGTCCACAAAGCCGGTCATGCCGAAATCCACCGGGCAGATCCGGTTTTTTTCCAGGATGAAAATATTGCCCGGATGGGGGTCGGCATGGAAGAATCCGTACTCGAAGACCTGCTTCATGATGAAATCGGCCCCCCTCCGGGTAATGAGCTTTCTGTCCAGCCCGGCAGCATCCAGGGCCTCGATGTCGTCGGCCTTGATGCCGTCGATATATTCCATGGTGAGAACCCGTTCCCCGGATTCAGCGGTAAAGACCCCGGGAATATGGATGGTCCGGTCATCTTCAAACTGCCGGGCCATCCGTTCCATATTGGAGGCCTCAACCGCATAATCCAGCTCTTTTTCAAGGGTTTTGGCGAATTCTTCCACGATCCTGACCGGGTTGAAAATGGCGGCCTCCTCGATATTGTTCTCCATGATGGAGGCCAGGTGATGGATGATTTCAAGATCAATTTCAATGGTCTTTCGGATGCCGGGCCTCTGGATTTTGACGGCCACGGGTTCATTGTCCCGGGTCCTTGCCCGGTGGACCTGGCCGATGGAGGCGCTGGCAAAAGGGGTTTCCTCCATGGACCGGAAGACCTGGTCATGGGGCAGGCCGAATTCCGAGGCGATAATGGTTTTGACCTGTTCAAACTCAAAGGGGGGCACATGGTCCTGGAGCTTGGCCAGTTCCTGGAGAAGGTCCACCGGGATCAGGTCCGGCCGGGAGGACAGCACCTGCCCCATCTTGATAAAGGTGGGGCCCAGTTCTTCCAGGGCCATCCTGATCCTCTGGGTATTGGACAGCTTTTCAACCTTTTCATGCCGGGTGACAAAGGGGATGAGCTGAAGACCGGATTCAATATACCGGTCGATGTTCATGGCATGGATGATGTTCTCAAAGCCGTATTTCAAAATAACGGCAAGAATCTGCTGGTACCGCAGCAGGTGGCGGTACCGCTTGCCCACCCGGCCGATGGTTTTGATGCTCAGCATGCAGATCCCGCCGTCAGCGGCCTATTCATCGGTCAGTTTTTTGGTCAGGGCGTCCATCCGGTCGTTGAGGGCCTTGATATCGGACCGGGAGGGCAGATCCAGTTTTTTCAGGATCTTTTCAATGCCGGCCTCCAGTTTTTTATCAAATTCCGCCTTTGCGTCTTCATATTTGCCCTGGCAATCCTTGAGAAAATCCCTGGCCTCGTCCTGGCTCATGCTGGATGTCTTGGCAAATTCCTTGGCCAGATCCTCAATCTCCGTTTTTGATCTCAGGGCCAGACCCACGCCGGTCAGCAGTGCTTTTTGTAGATAGTCAAACATGATTCCTCCCTTATTTTGATCCGAATGAAACCTCCAGGATGTCTTCCGCGCTGGTGTTCCCTTCCAGGATGGCATCCATTTTACCACAGGTGGCGGTCAAAAGGGTATGGATAAAAAATTTGGCCGATTCCATCTGTCCGGCATAGAAGGCCGCGTCCTTATTATTCTGGGCGGCCTTCTGGACCGCTTCCCTGTCCAGGCTCCCGGCCTTTTGCGCCAGTTTGGGCGCGGCAATGGAGGCCCGCCACAGGTGCATCCAGGCAAAGGTCACATCCCCGGTCACTTCCAGGAAGGGATGGGCAAAGGCATAGGCGTTCAACACCCGTTCCGATCCGGCCCGTTGACCCATTTCCTTTGCCAGGGCTGTAAGCCTGGACACGGCATGGGCCGTCTTTTCGGCCATGGCCTGGAGCCCGTCGATTTTCTTGGCCGCTTCAATGGTGGCTTTCATCTGCTCCAGGAAATAGGCAAAGCTCTCTCCCTTGTTCATGGACAGTTTCCGGCCCAGGAGATCCATGGCCTGGATGCCGTTGGTGCCCTCATAGATCATGAAGATCCGTGAATCCCGCATGAGCTGCTCCACCGGGTATTCGCAGATATATCCGTACCCGCCGTAGACCTGGACCCCGTGGGAGCAGACCTCCAGGGCCCTGTCCGTCACATATCCCTTGACAATGGGGGTCAGCACCTCGATGAGGGCCGCCGTATCGGCTTTGAGCTTGGCGTCCCCGGTGGTGTGGACAATGTCCGAACATTTGCCGTAATAATAGATCAAAGACCGCATGCCTTCGGTGTACACCTTCATGTTCAAAAGCTGGCGCTTCACATCCGGGTGCTGGATAATGGTCACATTTTCGGCCTCGGCATTTTTTCCGGCCAGGATATGTCTTCCCTGGACCCTTGTCCGGGCGTATTCCAGGGCATACATATAGGAGGCCGATGCCACGGCAAAGCCCTGCATGCCCACAAAGGCCCGGGCCTCATTCATCATCCTGAACATTTCCGGCATGCCCTTGTTTTCCTCCCCCAGGAGGGTGCCGATGCAATCCCCCTTTTCCCCCAGGGACAGGGAGGCCGTGGCATTGCCGTGGATGCCCATCTTATGTTCAAGCCCGGTGCAGACCACATGGTTGAATTCCCCCAGGGACCCGTCGTCATTGACATGGTATTTGGGTACCAGGAACAGGGAAATGCCCCGGGTTCCGGCCGGTGCCCCTTCAATCCGGGCCAGGACCGGGTGGATGATATTCTCGCACAGATCATGCTCCCCGGCGGAGATGAAAATCTTGGACCCCTTGATGGAATAGGTGCCGTCCGGATTTTTGACGGCCGAGGTGGTCAGCGCCCCCACATCGGACCCGGCTTCGGGTTCGGTCAGGAGCATGGTGCCGCCCCATTCCCCGGCGAACATCCGTTTCATATACCGTTTTTTCTGGTCTTCGGTGCCGAAGGCCTCCACCAGCTTGGCCGCCCCGTGGGTCATGCCGTAATAGAGCATAAAGGCGGAGTTGGCGCCGATCATATATTCCAGGGCCGCACACCCCACCAGCCTGGGCATGCCCTGGCCCCCCACGGCCGGGTCATCGCACATGGCCAGCCATTCCCCTTCGCAGAAAAGTTTCCAGGCCCGCTGGAAGGATTCCGGCACCGTGACCTTTCCGTTTTCAAGGATGCATCCTTTCTCGTCCCCGTCCTTGAAGGTGGGCAGGATTTCCTTGATGGCCAGGTTCCTGGCTTCCGTCACAATGAGGTCTATGGTTTTTTTATTGTATTCGTCAAAGGATTCGTGTTCCACCATTCCCAGTTGTTCATGAAGAACAAAGTCCACGTCCCGCCGGTCTGCAATCAGTTGTGCCATGTATAGGGTCTCCCTTTATTGATGTCATTTAATAAATCATGCCTTGCATCGTACCCCCATTTCCTAAGCAAAATCAGCCGCATTGTCAACGGCCAAGCCTGAAAAAACTTTGGGGGACCGGGAAAAGAGATGCTGTTTTAAGCGCCCGGCAGGGGATTGTGATTTTAATATTCCAGCATCATCATAGACTCATTGCTTTCGATAGAGCTTCTTTCAATGCGGACATCGAATACGGCTTATACAAAAATGCCTGGGGCAATTCCGGATGGTTGCCCGCCATGACCACATCCTTGTTATGGCCGCTGGCCAGGATCACCGGTAAATCAGTCCGGATCTTGCGAAGAGCTGACAGAGTCTCCCATCCACCCATTCGGGGCATGCTCAAATCCGAAAGAACACAGCAGATTTCATTCTGACGTTTTTGGAATATCTCTACCGCTTCTACACCGTCCTGCGCCTCAATAACCGTGTATCCGAAGCGGATGAGCATATTTTTTGCCATATCCCGGATCATTTCCTCATCTTCGATGAGCAGCACGGCTCCGCTGATTTCACTCTTCCAGGCAGGGGTCACTGCTTCTTTTGCCTGTTGCCGGGGGATTTTTTCCATCGATATCGGCAGATAAATCCTAAAAGTACTGCCGGACCCTGACTCACTGTCCACGGTGATGCATCCGTCATGGGATTTTACAATTCCCATGACAACAGCCAATCCCATTCCCCGCCCAGTAAATTTTGTGGTGAAAAAAGGATCAAAAAGCTTCTCGATATCTATGCCCGTAACCCCGCAGCCCCTATCCGACACTTCAAGGCAGGCGTAGGGAATATGTCTCGGCTGCCAGCCCATGGGGAAGCGCTTTGAGGTTGGAATATCCGTTCGGGAAACCGTCCTGATCGCTATACCGATTGTGCCCTGATTGTTGGAAATGGCCTCCCAGGCATTGGTGATCAGATTGCCCAGAGCCTGGTTTATCTGTCCTTCGTCAGCACGGATGACCGGTCCGGAATCAGGGAAATTGATATTTATGATGATGCCCTTCGGAATGACCGTCTGGACAAGGGACAGGCTTTGACGACAGGCCCGGGACAAGTCCATGGGTTCATGTCTGCCAGGTGTTTGTCCAAGATAAATCAACATCTGCCGACTGACTTCTGTCGCTTTCTGTGCCGCCATCATAGAACGGAGCAGATTTTCCCGAATTTTTGCCTCAGTTGGTAAATCCATCAGAGAAAGCTCCAGATTGCCCATTACCACACTGAGCTGGTTATTGAAATGATGGGCAATGGCCCCTGCCATGCGGGCCAGGCTTTCAGTCTTCTGGAATTGCTGAAATTGAGCTTCTATCGCCTTCCGTTCAGTAATATCAATGGATGTTGAGGTAAGAGCGTTGGGATTGCCTGAATCATCCAAAACAGTGGCCGCCGAAACTTGAACATCAAAAAGACTACCGTCTTTTTTCATCCCTTTGAGCTCACCCGCCCAGGTACCCTCAGATTGAAGTGCCCTCACAATATCTTCATCTTGATCACCCAGCAACCAGAACCTTCGGAACGGTTTCCCCAAAAAATCTCCCGGACCATCAAACCCCCATAATTTTTGAAAAAACGGATTGCCATAGGTCATATTCCCTTCAAGGTCACAGGCAGCGATGGCACAGGAAGAGGACTTGATGATACTTTCTTTAAAAAAAAGTTCTCTTTCAATTCTTTTGCGTTCGGTGATATCGACATCAAGACAAAAGAGTTCTTGCTCACACCCCGGCACCTTAACAATGGCATGATGGGATATAACCGGGACACGTGAACCATTTTTGTGCCTCAGTGACAGTTCTCCCGAAGGAATGGGCCTTCCTGACACTGCCATTTCACGTATTGCTGTGGCAACGTCATCTTTCATTTCAGATGGGATGATCAGATCAATAAGATTGCGGCCAATAGCTTCCTGCTGATTGTATCCATAAAGCCTCTCGGATGCTTTATTCCAGTACTGAGTAGTCCCATCGGGCCCATAGCCCTGAACAGCGACCGTATCGATATTCTCCATCAAGTTCCGGAACTTTTCCTCGCTTACTTTGAGTTTTTTTGCCAATGCTCTCCGATTGAGAATATTTTTTACGGATGTATACAGTTCTTCGGGTTCAAATGGTTTTTTTAAATAATCATTGGCTCCCATCCTGAGCGCTTTTACTGCAGTTTGTGTTGAAGCACTGCCGGTTATGATGATAACCGAAGTATCTATTTTTTGCTTTATTATATTTTCAATCACCTGGAAACCATCCATCCCTTCCATGAAGACATCCAGGAGAACAAGGTCAAACTCATCCTCTATAAAAAAATTTAGAGCCTCAATGCCGCTGTTGCATGTTCTCACGTCATACCCTTGTTTGCTTAACAGCATTTTTATGCCGTCGCATAATCGGGGTTCGTCATCTACGATGAGAATTTTTGAATTTTTAAATATTTTTGTGCTTGGAAAATTCAAAGGCTACTCCATTTTTCATATTATGATTTAAATGGGCTCTATTTTTGTCAACAGCAATTGAAAATGACCCCTTATTTTCCAGTTTCCGAATACCCGTATCGCAAATAAGAGGGCAAAAGCTCATAAACCTCAAGTGGATTTTTAATACTGCGACGGTTGTCTATTTTCATTGATTCATCTACACCGGGATCACTCAGATCCAGAGGGTCTGGTTTGCCTGAAAGGCGTTTTCCGCCCGCATCCGTAAAGGGGATAATCAAGGGGCCTTTACTTTCAAGGACAAAGGCCATCTGGCCGTTGCGCAGGAAGACAATACTGCCGGGCGGGTATATGCCGATGGTTTTGATAAAGGACTGAAGAATATACTGAAGCAGTGCATTTTTTCGGGCATAGGCTCTGAAAATTTCGGTGACTGCAGTGATCTGATTGGATGCCTCTTTGTAGGTTGTTTTGGAGGTCATGGCATCATACACATCGGCAATTTTGCAGACCTTGGCATACAGGGGAATTCTTTCAGGCTGCCCATCGTCGGGATAACAATGGGGTTCGCCCAGGTAAAGCCCTGAATGATGGTATTTTACAATATTGGTGATAAACGGATTGTCCAGATTGTTTCTTTCAAGGATGGCCAGTCCCAGCTCATAGGAATGTTTCTTGACCGTATCAAATTCCTCAAGGGTCAGTTTGCCGGTTTTATTCATAATCTCATCCGGCACCATTACCTTGCCGATATCATGGAGGAAAAATCCAAGAGAGATGCTTTGAAGCTCATCTTTCTTAAAATGGTGATAGATGCTTTTCGGCATACCGGAAGATTTGTTGAAGGGGTCATAGGCTTCACTTTCCGACGAATTCAGATGTCCGCTGATCATGGTGCTGAAAATGGTGTTAAATTTGTTCATGATGGCGGTTCCGATGGTGCAGACATTGATGGAATGGTTGTACAGATAATCATCACAGGAAAGAATTTCCCTTGTCAGGTAGGAGAATGGATTGTCCATGATGGTGAGAAAACCGGCCAGATGTGATACATGGGAGCCGACTTCGGCATGGTCAAACTGGCCGCCGCTGTTTTTGATATCGTTCAGGGCTTTTTTGATGCATTTTTTGGCGATCTCATAGTTTTCATGGGCCAGTTTCCGGCTTTCGTCTATCTCATAGAGCCTTTTCCCAAGGGAGGTTAAGGGGTGATCCGGCAAAATCGACGACATTTCATCCGAGTCTGTGACCTGGGATTCTGATACCGGGGCATTGGGTCCGGTGGACATTTTTTTTCCTTGTGCATCCCAGATCCCGCTTTTTCCGTCTGCGCTTAAAGGGATTTTTTTAATGCCGCTTTCCTTTATAAGCTGAAGGATTTTAGTGCTGGTTACGATAAAGGCCTTATCCAACAGGAGGGTTCCATTGCAGTTATAAACATCGATTCCGGTTGTTACCTTTCCACCGCTTGATACGATTTGGATAAGGGTGTCAATATCAATTGTGCCTGCCAAAAAAGAACTCCTTTCAGATTGAGAATTTCTTACAGCAATAGCATCTGAAAAACACAAATACAACCAAATGAAATACTGAAAAAAAACAGATTTTATGCGTATATAAAATAAGTATCTTAAAAGGTTAAAAGATAAGATCTCAAATTTAATTTTTTGTTTTTAAGCGCTAACTTTTTACGGATATTCGCTCGATGGGTGTCTATGGTCCTGATGGAACATTGAAGGGTTTGTGCGATTTCTTTATTGATCAATCCCTGCTTTATCATTGAGGCAATCTGGATTTCGGTAGGCGTCAGCATGATCAAAGGATCGGATAATTTTTTTGCAAAAGGGGAAAGTATCTCCTTCAGCCCTGTTTCAAGGATGCCCAGCAATTGCTTCTGATGATTGTCGGACAGGCTTTTTCTGAGCTTACTCAGAAAGGGCAGAATGATTAAATCATGATTGGCAGATATCTTTTTTTCCATTTCCTGTTTGTCCTTATCTCTTTTCTTAAGAAGGATATTCAGGGCAGTGTTTGTATTTTCCAGTTCCGCGGCTTTTTGCTTGCGATCTTCTTCATACCTTTTCCGGTCGGTAATATCCGTACAGACACCCAGCCATTTATATGGGCGGCCTTTTTCATTCAACTGGGGAAGTCCGTGGTCATGAAAATACCGATAGGTGCCGTCCCTGTGTCTTAAACGGTACTCATAATGGATAGACGCTGTTTCTGTTCGATGAAATTCCACTGCGGTTTTCAAGAGAGGCCTGTCTTCCTCGTGCATCAGGCCAAGCCACGCAGCGATATTTCTTAAAATTTCCCCTTTTTCATATCCCAGCAGGCCGTCAATATCACCAAACCATTCAAGCGCATCATTGGCGGTATTCCATTCATAAATCAGATCATAAGACGCCTTACCGGCTATTTTCAAGCGCTCTTCGCTTTCACGCAATGCTTTTTCAGTCTGCTTGCTTTCAGTAATGTCCAGAGCGGTAAATATGACACCGGCTGAAAGATCGGTTGCATCAAGCGGCATGGAATTTAAAAGTATATTAACGGTTCCCCGGTCTCTGGATATAAAACGGGTTTCAACCGTTCCCACCCCTTTCTCCCGGATCTGGCGATATTTTTCTTTGCCTACAAAATCGTAATCCTCATCGGAAGGATAAAGTATACGGGAGGATTGTCCAATAAGCGCTTCCCTAGGATATCCTATCATCCGGCACAGAAAGTCATTGGCTTCAAACACGATGCGATCTTTTACAACGCCTATGCCTATGGGTGCCACTTTGAAAATGGTTTCCATCACGGTATCAATATTCGCTTTTGATGCAGCTTTTGATGGGTTGCACCAATATTCTATCCGCTCTAACTCCTGAATCCGTTTTTCCAGTTCTTTATAGGTGGGTTTATGCGGCATAATTTTTACCCTTGATTTCACGGTCTTTTTTAATTGTGATGTTCAAAATATATGATGTTCCCATTGTTTAACAATTTAAATTGGTTCTGTAAAAGTAAATAATGGTATCGTTAAATATTTTATAGACTTGTTTTGCTGGGACAATAGTTATTTATAATAAAAAATATATAGAAGGCACCCCTATAATGTATTTCATACGGAAATAAATGCTTAAGAAAGAGATCCTCTGTGAATTCAAGTTGATATGTTTTTGCCGGGAGAGTATAAGGGCAGGACCATGAAGAATTCATACGGATTAGTTCTGGGCCTTTTGACGGTCTTGTTCTGGTCTACATCAGCCACCGCATTTAAAATCACATTGCGGTATATCGATGTGCTTCAGCTTTTATTCTATGCCGTCATCACGGCTACCCTCATTTTAAGCGCCTATCTGCTGATAACGAAAAAATTCCGCCATATCTTCACCCTCAAACCCGGAGAATATGGATTCTATCTGTTTCTGGGATTTTTAAACCCCTTCGTATTAACACGGCAAAATAATACGTGACATAAAAGTAGTAATTTGTTATAGTGGTTCATGGAAAAAACAGACGCACGCAAACTGGGCACAGATGCTCAACAGGAAATCAGGAATCAGGTTATCCGCCTAAGAGAACAGGGTTATAAGCGG
>JAMPXP010000024.1 GCA_023701135.1 Desulfobacula sp.
ACCCTTTGGGAGGAACCGATTTTATTCTTGATTTATACACGAACGAAGTTAAAAAGCTTGTGGGTTAAGGGAACTTCAGCAAACAGAAAACATGTTGAACAAAAAAAGGAACCGGCTTAGCGAATTTACAGAAAAAAAGTTGCATTATCCTTTAAAAAGCTGCGTCGCCTATCTTTGCACATTTTAAGCAGATTATTTGCGGCATTATATTTTATCGAAATAGTTTAATAAAGGAATAGAGTGATAGCTGATGGAGGCCTCCAAAAAAAATGGGCCTCGAAAGGGTTCTTTGATAACGCTGATCTTTCAGGCACTTGGAGTCCATGGGGTGTCGACTATGATATTACCAAATTAGGATTGAAGTGTACTAAAAATGAAAATCATCAATATTGGCACAGAGAAGTATGATTTGCTTTAGGGTCGATCAAACTAATATTTTATATTTAATCAATATGTTAATGAAGGTGCAAACCATAAAATTATACCTGGCTCTATGAATGAAAAAACCAATGACCGAACCAAGCGCTTGCAAGGTGTGCGCAATGTTCAGTTCAGTTCAATAAGACATAACAGAAGACAATTATGAAACCAAAGTTTACCGCAGTTATAGTAAAGGCACCGGAAGGCGGATTTTGGGCAATCTGCCATGAGGTGCCCGGTGCCAACGGGCAGGGAGAAACGATAGAGGAAGCCGAAACAAATTTGCGAGATGCCATTGAATTGATTTTAGGTGTTCCCCGGCATAACGAAATCAAAGAGCCATTGGCAAAACAATCCTGAAAAACTTAAAAGCAGAATAAAAAACCGGCTCCTGCCACAGGTCCGCCAGCCTTTTGGGCAACCTTGTCCGGAGCCTGCGGGGACCACCGTTCCCCGGTATAGCCAAACCCGTGGCGGGATTTCATTTTCACGGAAAAATCCTCGTGAAAATCATCATGAAAAAACTTTCAGAAATAAAATAATTTTGCTATGGTGTTCCGCTGGTTTTTTTTATAATTAACAACAAAGGAATATGACAACGGCGTATGAAAGGTTTAAGTCTTCAGGGGATCAACAAGACATTCGGCAAGGTCCATGCCGTGCGGGATGTTTCCAAGGATATTCATTCCGGGGAGTTTTTCACGCTTCTGGGCCCTTCCGGCTGCGGGAAAACTACCCTGCTGCGCATGATCGCCGGGCTGGAACTCCAGGATTCGGGCCGGATTATTCTGGACGGGGAAGACATCACCGGTCTTCCGGCCATCAAACGCCATATCAATACGGTTTTTCAAAGCTATGCCCTGTTCCCCCACCTGAATATCTTTGACAATGTGGCCTTCGGGCTCCGGTCCCGGAAGGTTCCCGGGGCTGAAGTCAACCAAAGGGTGAAAGATACATTGGACATGCTGGAGCTGGGCGAGATGACCAAGCGCTTCCCCCACCAGCTTTCCGGGGGGCAGTGCCAGCGGGTGGCCCTGGCCCGGGCCCTGGTCAACGAACCCAAGGTGCTGCTCCTGGACGAGCCCATGTCGGCCCTGGACGCCAAACTCAGGGCCCAGGTCCAGATCGAATTGCGGCGGCTCCAGCAGAAACTGGGCCAGACCTTTATCCTGGTCACCCACGACCAGGACGAGGCCCTCATCGTCTCGGACCGCATTGCCGTGATGAAGGACGGGCAGATCGTCCAGTACGGCACCCCGGCCGAAGTCTATGATTTTCCCAAGAATCGGTTTGTGGCGGAATTCCTCGGGTCCGCCAACCTTTTTGAGGGAACATACAAGGACGGCCGCTTTCATACCGCCATCGGCATCTTCGAGCTGGAAAAGCCCCCGCCCTGGGAAAAGGGGCTCATTGCCATCAGGCCGGAATGGATCCGGATCTCCGACACAGAACCGGCCAAAAACGGATTAAGAGCCACGGTCACGGAAATCATCTACCGGGGAACCAACCTGGATATCTCCCTGAACCCCGGCCCCGTCCGCCTGAGAACCAGCACCTACAGCCGGATCAAAATCGGGGATGAACTCTGGCTGGATCTGGCCCCCAAGGAAATAGCGGTGCTGAATGGATAAGCTCATCATCTGGTACGGGGAACTCATCTCCGGGCAAAAACTGCTGAAGCGGGGCCTTTTTTTCCTGGTGCCCGGCATGCTCTGGCTCATTCTCTTCCTGGTCCTGCCAGGACTCATCCTGGTTCTGGTCAGCTTTGCCGGCCGGGGGGATTACGGCAACCTGGTATGGGAATTCAGCTTTGACAACTATACCCGGCTCATCGGATACGGACTCTTCGGCTGGACCCTGGATTATGTGTATATCCTTTTGCGGTCCGTGTGGGTGGCGGTTGTCACCACGGGCTTGTCCGTTCTCCTGTCCTATCCGCTCTGCTTTTATATCGCCAGAAAGCCGCTTCGGACAAGGTATCTCTGGCTCACCGTGGTCATTATCCCCTTCTGGACCAATATGGTCATCCGGGCCTATGCCTGGTTTCTCATCCTGGCCCCTGAACTGCCCTTTGCCAAGCTGGCCGCTTTCCTGAAACTGATACCGCCGGGAGCGCCCCTCTATCCCAGCGCCCTGGCCGTTTACCTGGGCATGATTTCCATGTTTCTTCCCTTTGTGGCCCTGCCCCTGTTTTCCAGTGTGGAACGCCTGGACTGGACCCTGGTGGAAGCGGCCCAGGACCTCTATGCCTCCAATTTCAGGATCTTCATGCATGCCATCCTGCCCCAGACCCTTCCGGGACTGTCCGTGGGCATTATTCTGACCATTGTGCCGGCCATGGGCATGTTTGTGGTTCCCGATCTTCTGGGCGGGGCCAAATACATGCTGGTGGGCAATCTCATCCAGCAACAGTTCGGGGCCAGCAGGGATTATGCCTTCGGAGCCGCCATCAGCATGGCGCTGATGATATTGACCCTGTTCAGCCTGTATATGTACAAACGGAAAAACAAGGGGATTGATCTCATATGAAAAAAATCAATCTGCTGCTCGGCATTTCAGCCTTTTCCACCATGGCCTTTTTATATCTGCCCCTCATGGCCGTGGCTTTTTTCTCGGTCAACGACAGCAAA
Source organism: Desulfobacula sp. (assembly GCA_023701135.1). GTDB lineage: Bacteria > Desulfobacterota > Desulfobacteria > Desulfobacterales > Desulfobacteraceae > Desulfobacula. Next base: position 3,051 of record JAMPXP010000024.1, read on the forward strand.
TACGGCCTGGAATGGAAGGGGTTCACCCTGGACTGGTATACCAAGCTTTTTGAAAATGAACTCATCCTCCATGCGGCCTGGAACACCCTTGTCCTGGCCCTGGTGTCCACCCTGGTGTCCACCTTCCTCGGGACCATCCTGGCCATCGGCATGGACCGTTTTCCCTGGCCCCGGAAAATGAACGCGGCCTTTGATATGATCATGCACCTGCCCGTCATCATCCCGGATATCATCTTTGCCGCCGCCATGGTGGTGGCCTTCGGTTTTTTGCGAACCCTGGCCCCGGTCTTTGATCCCGGCCTTTTGAACATGATCATCGCCCATATCACCTTTCAGACGGCCTTTGTGGCCCTAGTGGTCCGGAGCCGGCTGGCCGGCATCGGCAAGGAAATCGAGGAGGCGGCCAGGGATCTCTACGCCGATACCACCTATATGCTGATGAAGGTCACCCTTCCCCTGCTCACGCCCGGGATTGTGGCCGGGGCCATGCTGGCCTTCACCCTGTCCCTGGACGATTTTGTCATCAGCTTTTTCACGGCTGGGCCGGATTCCATCACCCTTCCGCTGTATATCTATGCGGCGGTGAGACGGGTGGTCACCCCCCAGATCCACGCCCTTTCCACCCTGGTTCTTCTGGTGACCATCATCCTTGTCATCTGCATGGAAAGAATCACCCGGAGAGTCAATAAAAAATAGTGAGGCCATAATCACCCAGACAGGATTAATTTAAATTTTAGGAGGAAAAAGATGAAAAAATTTATGTTGCTCGGCCCGGCGCTTCTCTTTGTCCTGATCTTGTTTACAGGATCAGCCTTTTGCGGCAACGGCGAATTGAAAATCTTCACCTGGTCCGAATATATGGACGAGGAAAATATGCCCAAGGACTTTGAAAAGGCCACGGGCATCAAAGTAAAGCTCGACATGTACGAATCCAACGAGGAAATGATGGCCAAACTCCAGGCCGGGGGCCTGGGCCAGTACGATATCATCATCCCCACGGATTTCATCATCACCAGCCTCATCAATCTGAAACTCATCGTCCCCCTGGATCATTCCAAGATCCCCAATCTCAAGAACCTCGGGCAAAAATTTTCCACGGCCTCCTTTGATCCGGGCAATAAATATTCCGTGGGCTGGCAGTGGGGCACCGTGGGGCTCATGTATAACAAGGCCAAACTCAAAGACAGTGATGTGGCCTCCTGGGACATTATCTTTGATCCGAAAAAGAAACCCGGCTCCTTCTATCTCATCGATTCCGTCCGGGAAATGATGGGCATCGCCCTGGTCTATCTGGGATATGATTTCAATTCCGTCAATCCCAAGGAATTGAAGGCCGCTTCGGACCTTCTCATTGAAACCAAAAAACGCAAGGAATGCCTGGGATTCAAGGGCGGGGTCGGCGGCAAGAACGATGTCATCTCCGGCGTGGCCGACGCCGCCGTGGTCTATAACGGGGACTCCATCCAGACGGTGTCCAAGGAACCGGATAAATTCGGATTCATTGTTCCCAAGGAAGGCGGCGAGATCTGGATCGATTCCATGTGCATCCCGGCCAAGGCCCCCAATATGGAAGCGGCCCACAAATGGATCAACTGGGTCCTGGAGCCCGAAGTCGGGGCCTCCCTGTCCAATTATAACCAGTATGCCACCCCCAATGATGCGGCCATCCCCTTCCTGAACAAAGAAGATCTTCAGAATCCCGGCATCTGGCCCACGCCTGAAATCATGAAAACCCTCCATTTTGTTAAGGACCTGGGCAAGGACAACAAGATTGTCGACCAGGCCTGGACCCGGGTTAAATCCCATTAAGAGATGAAACGCCGCAGGCCGCCGGAACCCCGGCGGCCTGCTTGAAACCCGATCAGCAACCCATGAAGCCTGAGATGATCCGGATATTTAACGCCACCCCCCGCGACCACGGGTTTTATATGCCCGGCGAATTCGAGCCCCATACCCGGTGCTGGATGCTCTGGCCGGAACGCCGGGACAACTGGCGGAACCAGGCCGGGCCGGCAAAGGAGGCCTTCAGCGCCGTTGCCCGAGCCATTGCCCGGTTTGAACCCGTGATGATGGGGGTTTCCGGTCGGGAATGGGAAACCGCAAAAAAATTCCTGTCCCCGGATTCCAATATCACCCTGGTGGAAATGGAGGCCGATGACGCCTGGATGCGGGATGTGGGCCCCACCTTTATCCGGAACCGCCGGGGAGAAATCCGGGCCGTGGACTGGGGCTTTAATGCCTGGGGCGGGCTCAACGGCGGTTTATATTTTCCCTGGGACCGGGATGAAAAAATCGCTCGGACCGTCATGGAATTCAGCCGGACCGACGGCTATCAGGCCCCCCTCATCCTTGAGGGCGGCTCCATCCACGCCGACGGGGAAGGCACCCTGTTAACCACGGAACAGTGCCTGCTCCATCCCAACCGGAATCCTTCCCTGTCCAGGGACGAGATCGAATCCGTCCTGAAGGCCTACCTGGGCGTTGACAACGTGATCTGGCTGGGACAGGGGGTGGTGATGGATGAAACCGACGGCCATGTGGATAATCTCTGCTGTTTTGCCCGGCCGGGGGAGGTCCTGCTTCACTGGACCGATGACCCTGCCGACCCCCAGTACGAAATTTCTCTGGATGCCCTGGAACGGCTTTCCCGGGCAAGGGATGCAAAAGGAAGGCCGCTCACCGTCCACAAGCTTCACCAGCCCGGTCCCCTGTTCATGTCCGAAGAAGAAAGCAACAGCCTGGAAAACCGCAACCCGGGAATGATCCGGGAAAAGGGAGGGCGCCTTGCCGCTTCCTATGTGAATTTTTATATGGCCAACGGGGGGATTGTCATGCCGGTCTTTGATGATCCCCGGGATGAGGCCGCCCTGGCCCTGGTTCAGTCGGTTTTCCCGGACAGAACCATCCTTCCTGTGAAAGCCAGGGAAATCCTCCTGGGCGGCGGCAATATCCACTGCATCACCCAGCAGGAGCCCTGAAGCCGATTCTTACAGACAGAACTCAGGCGTCTGATCAGGCGTCTTGTAGTAATTTTTCTGCAAATCCCGGCAGGACAAAAGAGGCCTGGTGGATTTTCGAATCATAATATTTCAAGCCGGTCTGGATTTGTTTTGGAATGGCCCTGGCCGGTGTTGACGGATCAGCTCCGCCGGACCCGACGCAGATGCCCACATGCCCGCCCGTAAAGGTCGGGATCAGAGAATAGGCGTATCCGTAACGGGGGAACAGGTCTTTCATATGCCGGACGATTTTCTGCACCTTGTCCGGATGAAGGAAAAAAGATTCCCCCTGGACCGCCATGAGCCCGTTTTTTCTCAAGGCCCTTTTGCTGTATTCATAAAATTTTTTTTCAAACAGGATTTCCCCCGGCCCCACCGGGTCCGAAGAATCCACAATGATGACATCATATTCCAGAGAATGATGCCGGACAAATTCACTGCCGTCCCCAATATGAATCCTCACCCTCGGGTCATCAAATCCCATGCTCATGGCGGGTAAAAAATCCTTGGACACCTGGATCACCTTTTCATCTATTTCACAGATATCAATGGACGAAACCATGTCATGCTTTGCAACCTCCCTTAAGATCCCTCCGTCTCCGCCCCCGATGACCAGGACTTTTTCCGGGCAGGGGTGGGCAAACAAAGGAATATGGGCCAGCATTTCCTGGTAGGCGAATTCATCAAAATCCGTGAGCTGGATAATGCCGTCCAGGACCAGCATCCGTCCGTGATGCCGGGTTTCATAAAGATCAATCTGTTGAAAACGGCTTTTTTTGGAATACAGAAGCGTTTCTATTTCAATGGAAACTGCAATACCGGGCCACATCTCCGAGGTTTCGGAAAACCATCCGTTCATCAGTTTATCAGGGGTCAATTGTTCCGTTGTCCTTTATTCATTCCGGAAAGATATATTCACAATCCAATACGGTTCAGCCGGAAGCCGGGGGCGCCGTTATTGTTTCAACTGCACTTCGCTCAATTTGTTGGCCCATTCAAGGGCCTGACAATAGGCTTCCTTGACCTTGGCCGTATCCAGGCCAAGCTGGGCGATCATGGTTTCCGTCTGTTCAAATGCCGCTTCCTCCAGATACCGGGCCAGTTTCAAAAGGGGAACATATTCGTTGTTGGCCTGCATCAATAACGCCCCCTTGAGTTTGTCGGCCAGGGGAAGGTATTTTAAAATTTCGGCCATGGGCTGGTTCAGCAAGGCATCCAGAAGGGAAAACATTCCCAGAAGAAAAAGCGAATCCGGTTCAAAGCCCCAGAAATCATGGGACCGGCCTACCTGTTCAAGGAATTTCCCCCTTTGGGCGGAAAGGAAAACCAGTTCCGAAGCGTTCCTGTTTTCCGACACCTCGGACAAAAGAACAACCCTGAGCCAGTTTTTCAGATTATGCCACCCCATCATGGTAATGGCATCCTTGATGGAATCAATTTTTCGTCTGAACCCAAAGGAGGCTGAATTCAGATAGGCCAGGAGCCGGAAGCTGATGGCCACGTCGGCCTGGATGGCTGTGGCAAGGGCTGAAAAATCAGGGTCGTTCTTTTCAATGGCCTTCATCAATTCAAATCTGGAAACGGTTCCGGACAGGACCCGTTTAACCGATACATCTTCCTGCTTTTTGAAAAACGACCCCTTGAAAAAAGTGAACCCGGCCTTGCAGCAGACATCAAAGGCCGCCTTGGTATTGACCCGCTCTGCAAGTATCCCGGCTTTGTATGGCACCGCCTCCTGGCAGACACACAGAAGCCCCGGCAGAACCATGGCGGAGATATCCAGAGATATCATATCGGCCAGGTCATACACCGCCTTATACGCCTCGTGGTTTTTAACCCAGGGAACCGTCACCTGGTAGCCGTCTTTTTTCAGTTTGGCCAATATGGCAAGAAAGGACTCCGGCAGTCCTTCCGGGCTGGAGAGCTTGATTACCGTGCGCCCGGGAGGCAGGGCATAGGGAAGGTTTTTCATGATATTTTTCCCGGAGAACCGGATCATGATTTTTTTTTCCCTGTCCATGATCTGATCCAGGGCCAGGGCGGTTCCCGACATGAGATCCGGCGTAAGGCCGTCTCCGGTTTCCGGGCAGATGGGTTTATCCTCGCCGGCGGACAGATAGACCAGTTCATAGCCCCAGAGATTTTTTTTACCGTCAAATATGGGAAGTCTTGCAAAGGTAACCGGAGTCTGCCGGCTCTCATCTTTTTCGCTGTTCATTCTTCCTCCGCTGAAACTTAGGTTGGTTATGGAACCGGGGTTGCCCCCCAGATATGGTCTGCGTATTCCTGAACTGCCCGGTCACTGGAAAATTTTCCCATATTGGCGGTATTCAGGATCGACATCCGTGTCCAAAGGCCTTGGTCCTTATACGTTGCTGCAACCCTTTCCTGGGTTAAGGCATAGCTTTCAAAATCCGCCAGCACCAGGTAATAGTCCCCTCCCTCCAGAAGGGAATGGACAATGGGCTGAAATAACCGGGGGGTCTCCGGAGAAAAATATCCGGAATCGATCATATCCATAATTTTTCGAATATCCGGGTTGCCTTCATAATAATGCCTCGGATTATAACCTTCCCTCTTTTTTTGGACCACCTCATCGGCCGTGAGCCCGAAAATAAAGATATTCTCTTTGCCCACTTCCTCCAGGATTTCCACATTGGCGCCGTCCAGGGTTCCGACGGTCAGGGCCCCGTTCAGGGCGAATTTCATATTGCCCGTACCCGAGGCTTCCAATCCGGCAGTGGAGATCTGCTCGGAAACATCGGCGGCAGGGATGAGTTTTTCCGCCTGGGAAATGCAGTAATTGGGCAGAAAAATCACACTGAGTTTTCCCCTCACCAGGGGGTCCTTATTAATGGTGTCGGAAACCGAGGTGATGAGTTTGATGATGAGTTTTGCCTGAACATAGGCCGGAGCCGACTTTCCGGCAAAGAAAAAACTGCGGCTGAAATCGACGGTCCCCTTGTTTTCCCTTATCCGGTTATACAGATGGATCACATGGAAGATATTCAGCAGTTGACGCTTGTATTCATGCATGCGTTTGGCATGGATATCAAACAGGGCATTGGGGTTGACCCCCTTGCCGGTTTTTCTCAGGGTATACCGGGCCAGGCGTTTTTTATTCTCAAATTTCACCTTTTGCCATTTTTCCTGAAAAAGAGAATCCTGTGCATGGGGAATGAGGTTTTTCAGAAGAGACAGATCCGATACCCAGTCCGGACCGATGACGGAGGTAATAAGCTCTGAAAGTCCGGAATTGGACTGGTGCAGCCATCTTCTCGGGGTAATCCCGTTGGTGATGTTTCGAATTTTGCCGGGGTAGATCCGGTGAAACTCTTTAAAAAGGCTGGTTTTCAGAATATGGGAATGCAGGGCCGCCACCCCGTTGACCGAATGGCTGCCGATAATGGCCAGATGGGCCATCCGTATCCTCTTTGTATCTCCTTCCTGGATAATGGACAGCCTTTCGCACAGGTCCGGGTCGCCGGGGTGGTTTTTTTTCAGGTCCTCCAGAAATCGCCGGTTGATTTCATAAATGATGTCCATATGACGCGGCAAAAGCCTGCCCAATAAGGATACGGGCCAGGTTTCCAGGGCCTCGGGCAGGACGGTATGATTGGTATAGGCAAAGGTTTTTCCGCAGATGGACCAGGCCTCATACCAGGAAAGCCCATGCTCGTCCATTAAAAGCCGCATGAGTTCGGGAACGGCAATGGTGGGATGGGTATCGTTCAACTGGATGGCGGCCCAGTCGGAAAAGGCGTCAAAGGACTGGTATTCCTTCCTGTATTGGAAAATAATATCCTGGAGGGTGGCTGATACGAAAAAATACTGCTGCTTGAGCCTCAGTTCTTTTCCCTTTTCGCTTTCATCACTGGGGTAAAGCACCTTGGAAATGGACTCGCTCAAGACCTTGTCTTCGGCAGCCCGGATATAGTCGCCGCGGTTAAAGAAGTCCAGATCGAATTCCCGGCTGGATGTGGCCGTCCAAAGCCGCATATTGGTGACAAATTCATCCCCGATCCCGGGGATCATCATATCACAGGCCAGGGCCATGACTTCCTGGGTATCCACCAGGCGGAACCGCTGATTTCCCAGGATATCGGTATAGGCCTCGGACCGGCCGTAGAATCCAACCTTGTAAATATTTTCAAACCGCATGATTTCCCAGGGATTGCCCCGGCGCATCCAATTGTCGCTTTTTTCCTGCTGATACCCGTCTTTCAACACCTGGTAAAAAATACCAAAATCATAGCGGATCCCATACCCGTATCCCGGGAGTCTCAACCGGGCAATGGAATCCATATAACAGGAGGCAAGACGCCCAAGGCCGCCGTTGCCGAGCCCCGGGTCCCATTCCTCTTCTTCAATGGCATCCAGATCAAATCCGAAATCTGAAAGAACCTGACGGGTAACCGCCTCAAGATCCAGGGAAACAATATAATTTTTTAGAAACCGGCCGGGTAAGAATTCAAGGGAAAGATAAAAAATCCGTTTGGACAGGTTATCCCGGCAGGCTTTCTGGGTTTTGATCCAGCGATTGATCAGCCTGTTTTTCAGGCTGAAGGCAAGCCCCATATAACAGGTATACCGGTTCATGTCTTCGGGATCAAGGCCGAGGTTGAACCGGATATTATAAAAAATTTCCTGCTTCAGCCTGTCGGTTTCAGAGCCCGAGCATTCGTTGCTTTCGCCGGGAACATGATTTTGATCCAACATAAAACCCTCCAGATTATGGGGTTAGGCCTTGCCGGCCGAGCCCAGGACATGATTGATTTTGTGCATATAAAGCCTTTTCAGGGAATCCCGGGCCGGTCCCAGGTATTTCCTGGGATCAAATTCCCCGGGAGATTCAAAAAACACTTTCCGGATGGCCGCCGTCATGGCCAGCCTTCCGTCGGAATCAATATTGATCTTGCCGACGGAAAGGGCCGCCGCTTTTCTGAGCTGATCCTCGGGAATGCCGATGGCGTTTTCGAGTTTCCCGCCATATTGATTAATGGTTTCCACCTCTTCCCCGGGAACGGAAGAAGAGCCGTGGAGAACAATAGGAAATCCTTTCAGGCGCTTTTCAACCTCTTTCAGGATATCAAACCGCAACGGAGGCGGCACCAGTATCCCTTTTTCATTCCGGGTGCACTGTCCGGGGGTAAATTTATTGGCCCCGTGGGAGGTGCCGATGGATATGGCCAGGGAATCCACCCCGGTCCGTTTGACAAAATCCTCCACCTCCTCGGGTTTTGTATAACTGGATGTTTCAGAACTGACCTCATCTTCAACCCCGGCCAGAACCCCCAGCTCCCCTTCCACCGTCACATCGTGCCCATGGGCGAATTCAACCACCCGGGCCGTCAGTTCAATATTGTCTTCATAGGAATGGTGGGAACCGTCAATCATGACCGAAGAAAATCCCATGTCGATACAGTTTTGGCACAGCTCAAAGGTGTCCCCGTGATCCAGGTGAAGCGCGATGGGGATGTCATAGCCCAGCTCCTTGGCATAGGCCACGGCGCCCTGGGCCATATATCTCAAAAGGGTCTGATTGGCATATTTTCTGGCGCCGGAAGACACCTGGAGAATCACCGGGGATTTTGTTTCCACACAGGCCTGGATGATGGCCTGAAGCTGTTCCATATTGTTGAAATTATAAGCAGGGACTGCATAACCGCCTGTTGCGGCCTTTTGGAGCATGTCACGGGTGTTGACAAGCCCGATATCCTTATAGCTGATCATGATTTTTCCCCTTTACTGAATAATGATGGACCCACGGCTGGTTGATCTTTCTTAAAGCCTCAACCGTCTGATAGTATGATTCACCCAAAGATAGTCGAGTTTACATCATCTGATATTGCAAAACAATTAAATTTTAGGGAAACCATGGAAATTAAAATCAAGATACAAAAGAAATTTCCTTTGTTGAACAGGATTGAAAATTCGTGGAAAGGTGTTACCCTAGTGGCATTGGATTTTATGTGCAGAACCGGATAAAAACCATGCATCCAGACAAAGGAGAAAACCATGGAAGAAAAAAAAGACCTGCTGATCAAAAATATCCCCTTTTCCGCTCCCGTGGATATTGTCGAACTGGTGGACTATGAAGAAGGACGGGTGGTCAGTCGGACCCTTTGTGCAAAACCCCAGGTCAATATCACCCTTTTTGCCTTTGATAAAGACGAGGAGGTCAGCGCCCATACCTCTCCCGGAGATGCCATGGTCCAGGTCCTGGACGGAGAGGCCTTGATTAACATAGATGGGGAAAAGATCACGGCAAAAAAAGGGCAGGTTGTTGTCATGCCGGCCAATGTGCCCCATTCCGTAACGGCTTCCACCCGGTTTAAGATGCTCCTGACCGTCGTCAAACAGGCCGTGGGCATCAAAGGACTCTAACCGGATGAACAAAAGGGGAATAATTCTCTTTTTTACCGGATTTCCCGTTAAAACAGAAGCCGGTCCTTGTTTTTGATGTGAGCTGAACGGTCTGTCTTGCCAATAGAAGACTTGCGGCTGCAAACAAAAGGAGGCCGATCCCGTTGACCCAGGGCATGACATCATTATCACTGCCGGAAATCAATAATCCTGCCACCCAGAAGAATGCCTTAATACCGATCCATAATTTTTCACGCCTGTTCATTTGTTGCATTTTATTTTCCTTTAATTTTAATAATTTCATCATGTGTTGAAAAAATGAAACAGTAGAATTAAAAAAAACTACCGGTATTCCCGGCAGCTCCAGATGACCTTACCGATTATCCTGAGTTTTTCAGCCTCTTCCCTTTCTAAAAAAATAGGTTCATAGGCCTTGTTATCGCTGCAAAGCACCAATTTATTCGGATGCTTTTCCAGTCTTTTGACCAGGATGGTGTCTTCCACGCCCACAGCATAGATAGCCCCGGCAATAATATTTTTCTGGGACTGATCAATCAGGACCGTATCCCCTTCTTTAATCACCGGCTCCATGCTCTGGCCGAAAACCTCCATGGCCACCATATGTTCGGCGGATCCCTTGCGGGAAAGCCAACTGGCCTGGAAAGACAGATACTGGGTCACGGTTTCCCCGCACTCAAAGGACCCGGTTCCGGCGGACAGCCTTGCCGCCACCTTGGGGATATTCCGGAAGGCCGGTTCCCGGTCCGGGTCTGAATGGACAAAAACATTGCCTATACCGGTTTCCACCCATCCGGGATTGAGCCCGTATTTCCGGTACAGTTTGACGATCCATTTGTCCGGAATCTTATTGTTGTTCCGGGCATGGGTGATCCCGGAACGGTTGATCTCAAGCTCCCGGGCAAGCTCTGACGGGGAATCGACCCCCACGGCCTCAAGAATCCGTTTTAAAAAATCATCTATTTTATTCAAATTTCCGTTACTCCTTTTTCTTCTATTCTCAACCATGTTTTTCACAGTTGATGAAAAAAAGCAACAAAAATCTGCAAATAAAATTTATTTAAATTGAGGCCTGCCCAAACGCCATAAAAAAACAGGCCCCCGGCCCTTCACACCCCGAATCCGAAAATGTGCCCCAGCCGGATCAGAGGGAATTTGCCGGGATTTCTCGTCCGGGAAAGGGTTTTCCAATTATGCTTCATCAGGTTGATATCTTCCTTTTTCCACATGGCTGAAATCAACAGCCCGATGATATCGGCATATTTGCCGATGGCCTGCCCGCCGATGACCCTGCCGTCCAGGAGGATCACCCTCAGATAATCCTTTCCGTTTTCTTTTTCAATGACCTCTGTTTTTCCCAGGAGGCATTCGGTTCCCCGAATGGTTTTTCCAAAGGTAGCGGCATGGGTTGAAAAAAAATGGGCCCGGGCAAAGGCGTGGGCGCCCTGGTAATTTTTATTTTTTCCCAGGATATTTTCCGCGACGATCCGCCCCTGTTCGATCGCATTGTGTTTCAACTGAAACATGGCGGTCTCGCCCGTACAGGCATCTATGGTTTCCACGCAGTCACCGCAGGCATATATGCCGGGGACACTGGTTTCCATTCTCCGGTTCACCTGGATGCCGCGGCTGGTATCAATGCCGGCGGTCTTGGCCAGGGCCGTGCCGGGAACCACTCCGGTGGCCACCACCACGGTGTCACAGGCGATTTCCCGTTTATCGGTGATAACTCCCGTGACCCCATGGGTGCCTTTGATCCGGAGAACCTTTTCACCGGTGCAGACATGGATTCCGTATTCCCGGAGGGCTTCACCCAGCCGTTGGCCCGTGGGCTCATCAAACAAAGCCGGCAGTATCCAGTTGAGGACTTCGATGACATAGACCTCGTATCCTTTTCTCTTCAAGGCTTCCGCCACCTCGATGCCGATGGCGCCGGACCCGATCACCACGGCCCGGGTCCCTTTATGTGCATGGAGCTTTTCAGCCTCGGGCAATTGCTTGCAACTGAACACCCCGGGATTGTTGATTCCCTCTATGGGCGGAATGAACAGACTGCCGCCGTGGGCCAGCACCAGTCTGTCATAGCCGATCTCCAGCCCCTTGTCCGTCGTGACGGTCCCGGCCTCGGGATCAATGGAGACCACCCGGTTGTTCAGAACCAGCTCGATATTATGCCGGATATAATCTTCCGGCGCCTTTCTGAAAATGTCTTTTTTTTCCGCTTCTCCGCCAAGTAAATAGGGAAGCGAACACGGATCATATTCCGGCACGCCCTCGGCGGAGATGATGCATATATGAAGGTCCGGGCGTTGCCCTCTCAGGGTAAACGCCACCTGATTTCCCGCGATTCCATTCCCGATAATCACAATTTTCATGACACCTGCTTATTTGCTAGTGGGTTGTGATCCGTCCCGGCAAAGCCGTCCCGGATCCTGTCAAAAACACATCCGTTTAAAGCAAAGGGCCTGCCGCCTTGCCGTCTCCATCACCAGGGTATCGTTTTGCCACACCGTCAGCGCCCCCTGTGATCCACAAGCATTGACACACCACGGCCCCGACTCATCATCCTCACACATATCACAGGTCATGGTTCGACCCGTATGGGGATTTTCCGCAGGACTGGCAACGGGGCAGATATACACACAGGCCCTGCACCCGATACAGACCGCGTCGTCCGTTACAACAGATCCGTTGGCCGTTCTTTTCCGGGCGTTCATGGGGCAGACGTTCATACAGGGGGCGTCTGCACAGGCCATACAGACCACAGGCATATTCAGGCCCTGCTCCCTGAATTCAAGAATTTTAATTCTGGAAAGCCGGGGGTCGATGCTGCCGTGATGTTTCATGGCGCATGCCAGCGTGCACCGGTGGCATGCAGTACATTTTTCCGGGTCTATCTTTAATTGTTCGCGCCGTGTTTCCATAGTGACCTACCCTTATCATTCATTCTCAGCCAAAATAATTCATCATACTGAATTTTTCAGTTTTTACATATAGCTAAAATTTTCCGTTGAGTCAACTCAATATTTCAAACTCGGCCATTAGCGTTTAAAAGATCGGCCATGGGAGGGCTGTCCATGCGTTGGAAGATGCTCTTTAAATGTTCATCATAATGAACCGATTTGACCATAAAATTCCATCTCCACTCCCTTTTTTAACAAAAAGCATTGTGTTCGGGATAAAAATGCTTTAGGTAAAAACATGGGGAGACCCTGTTAACACATAAAAAAAACCGGCAACAATAAAAATTGATTCGGAACTAAGCAAATGAGCGTTAATTTACATATCCACATGACCCACCGCCAGCATACCAATGGACTGAAAACCGTGGAGGCCGAGGGGAAAACCATCGGCGAAGCATTGATCCATCTGGCTGCCCAATATCCGGGAATGAAAAAGGAGCTGTTCGATAAAAAAGGAGAACTGCGCCATTATATTGAAATTTACCTGAACAATGTCAGCGCCTTTCCGGAGGAATTGAAAAAACCGGTCAAAGACGGGGATGAGATCCAGATTATCACCTTTCTGGCCGGCGGCTGATTTTTGTCCGGCCCTTTGACCGGGGCCTGCCTCCGGAAACCCGGGATAACCGTTATCAGCACAGCCATTGTCACGCCAGCCGTGTATGCTGCTACCAGGCGATGGTGGTGCCCTTGCAATTTCCGGTGTGTCCCAGGGAGTCGGTTGAATAAATCCGTGATGGGCCCCCGCCTCTCTAAGATATCAAAAATGCCAGGGGAATTTTGGCTTCAGATCCCGGATCATTTTAATGGTATCCAGGTTCATTTGACGGCTTTATCACCCACCGTTCCCATGAATCCTTTGTCCTTTGCCACATCACAGAAGCTGCATCCCTTCTGGAAGATGGCCACACTTTTTGGATCTGTCCCATCTTTAAGATCTGCAGGATAATCTATCTGTATTTTTCTTTCTTTTGCCGTATGGGATAAGATGCACTAATCCCGCAGAAGTTCAACAGGAATATCCATGGCAGCCGCCAGCTTTTCAAGGGTGGCGGACCTGTTCGGGTTCTCTGCCCGCTCCATCTGGGACAGGGCGGCCTGGGTTATCCCGGCTTTTTTTGCAACTTCTCTTTGCTTTTTGCCCAGATAAATCCGCCATGCTTTAACAAGATTATATCCTTTTTTGATCACAAGCCCCACAACTTCATGGGGAACAGCATCGTCCTCTTTATACTCCGGGAAGGCTGACAGAAAATCATTGTACGGGATCACGGCAAAAGCAGGAACCCCGTCCTGTTCCAATATTTGAACATTAATAGGTGGTTTCATTTCTTTTCTTGACCTCTTCAATACAAATAATATTTAAATCAGCAGTAAAAAAAACTCTCCAGTTTCCAACCCTCAATCTGTACTCTTCTCTATCCACAAGTTTTTTCGCATTCCGGCAATCCGGAAAATGTCTTAAACTATCAACAGCATCGTATATTCTGTTCCGGGTCTGGATATTTTTTATTTTCCTGAGTTGTTTGAGTGCCTTTTTCTGCCACTTGATCTGATTCATAACTTATAATTATGTTATAAATATAAGCCTGTCAATAGATCAGATACTTTTTTAGGCTGATTTTATAAAGACCGTACCGAAATCCATTCACAAAATATTTTTTACAACCTGCCCGGCAATCTCGAGTCACACCGGACGGGTATGCTGCCACCAGGCGATGGTGGTTCCGAGCCTTTCAAACTGAATGTTTTCCTGTTGTTCGATCTGGCGTATCCAGTCGGCAAGACCGGAGGCATGGTGGATAATCAGCGGTGTGCTATGAGGGGGAAGAATATCCATGGCCAGTTGGTACATGGCAATGGTGCGGTCAAGCTCCCTTGCGATATCCGGTGTGTCCCAGGGGGTTGGATGAATAAATCCGTGATGGGCCCCCTCCTCTTTAAGATATCCGAAGTGAAAGGGGAATTCCGGCTTCAGATCCCGGATCATTTTAATGGTATCCAGGTTCATTTGACGGGTTACCCCTTTGTTCAGATTTTTCAGGATGGTATCGTCAAAAGATTCAAATCCGATGGAGGCCAAAAGGATCCGGATGTTTTTCTTTCGGGCGGTTTCAAGGGTGTTCTTTAGGTTTTCCTGTCCCTTCAGAAAATAGTCGGCCCGCAGGGTCAGATTGATCTGGGACAACTCAAGGCTGCACTCTTCAGCCAGTTCCATGGTACGATCAAGTCTGGGCAGGGGGTTTTCATTGATCAGTTCAAATGCGACCCTGCTACCGTCGGCCTGTCCGGGCAGACAGGCCATCTGGGATTTGACGGCTTCTTCACCCACCGCTCCCATGAATCCTTTGTCCTGGGCCACATCACAGAAACTGCAACCCTTCTGGGTGATGGTCACACGTTTTGGATCTGTCCCATCGGCAAGATCCGCAGGATAATCGATCTGTATTTTTCTCTCTTTTGCCGCATGGGGACATCCGATCTGCTGGAGCACCTGGCAGGAGGTAACCGGCATCCGGGCAAAGGATGTTCCCTTTAACCGGTAAATATTGGTCCAGTCCACCCGGGACAGCCATTGATCCTCCCATGGGGCAGGACGATTCTCCTTTATCTGCCCGTCTTTATCCTTAAACAGGACACCGTCAAATTCTGAAATATCACCATCGAGCCCTTTCGCAAGGATGGGCAGGATCGCTTCAGCAGGTCCCTGCAGGGCAAAGGTAAACCGGTCCGACATTCCCTTAAAGCGATGGTCAAACCGGTCGTGGTCCTTTTCCCCTTTAAAATCGACATTGGCTTGGGGTCCGGCCAGGATGGTGATGGCACCCTTAGTTTTGAGCTCTCCTGCCAGACCGAACAGGTCCGGTCTTCCGCCAAGGGTTGAAAATCCAATGACCATCCGGGTTCCCCCAAAATGATGTTCCAGGGCCGCTTTTAGGTCCTTTTTGTCATCTTCATTGGTCACGGCAACGACAATGGCATCATATTCACTGTTTTCGGATATAATGGTGGCGGCCATCTGAGGGCCTAAAAGGCCGTAGGACTCCCCTTTAAAATACCCGGTGAGGATGACGAATTTCTTTTTTGAATTCATTTCCCCTGACTGTCAACCTTTGGAAATGCATTGGGGCCGGTTTTGGGCCGTCTTCTGAAAAGCGTTTCAAAAGCACTGCATTTGCCGCCGTCCATACCGCCGGAACAGTGATGCATTCCGCTTTGGCCTGAAGCCCTGGAAGCGGCCCAACTGCCGAACCGGTTAAATCCGGTCATGTCATAGATCCGGCGTTTGCCCTCATCACTCAAAACCGCATAGGCTTCCCCGATTAATTTGAACCGGGTTTCAGCCCCCTCGTCGCTGTTTACATCCGGATGAAACTGTCTGGCCAGTTTGCGAAAAGCCTTTTTTATCTGTTCATCCGTTGCATTGCGGCTGACGCTCAGGGTCTCATAATAATCTTGAGCGCCCATGGTCTTAATCAACGACCGGCCGGGGCAGAACTTTTGCCCGTTCTGCAATTTCAGGCACCCTGTGCTCCCATTCAATGGCCATCAGATGGACACCGGCCACACCTTCCATCTCTTTGAATTCCTCGATCTGTTCCAGCGCAAACTTAATCCCTTCCTCTGCCTGGTCTTTTTTGGGCACGCCTTTAAAACGTTTGATCAAAGGTTCGGGGATATCCATACCCGGAACAAACTTGGACATGAAATTGGCCATCCCGGCGCTTTTCATGGGTGTGACACCGGCCAGGATATAGCACTTTTCGTGGAGCCCCATATCCACGGCTTGTTTCATGAAGATACGGAATTTTTCCATATTAAAAATGCATTGTGTCTGGACAAAATCCACACCGGCCTGTATCTTTTTGGCAAGCCTGAACACCCGGTATTCAAAAGGGTCTCCAAACGGGTTGGATGCGGCCCCGATAAACAGTTTGGGCGGCCCGTCAATGTCCTCGCCATTCAGGAACTTGCCCTCGTCCCGCATTTTCTTCACCATGGCAATCAACTGCATGGAATCGATATCATGGACCCCTTTTGCCTCGGGATGATTCCCGAAAGACGTGTGGTCGCCTGACAGACACAGCATATTCCGGATACCCATGGCATAGGCCCCTAAAATATCGCTCATCATGGCCAGGCGGTTCCTGTCCCGGCAGACCATCTGGAAATTGGGTTCAAGCCCTTTTTTCATCATCAGAACCGAGCCGGCAATGGAAGACATCCGGACCACGGCGGTCTGGTTGTCCGTCATATTCACGGCATCCACGACCCCCACCAGGTGACTTAGTTTTTCATTCAAATGGTCGATATTGGCGCCTTTTGGGGGACCGCATTCTCCGGTGAAAGCAAAATGGCCCGCATTCAGCACCTTTTCCAGATTACTGCCTGATTTAAGCTCTTTCATCGATCGTTTTTCCTTCTTATTTGTCTATTCTGTATCTGGTCGGTATCTGGCCGGTATCCGGCCCATTACAAGGGTGATCTTCGGATACACGGACTGTTTCAAACTTTCCGGGTATCATGGAAAATCAGCGACTTAACGGTCACCGGGAACACCTGGTTTTTCACCAACGGCTCACCAATGTCGATCCAGTCGCCATCCTTAAGATCCAACTCATCCAGGGTGAGCAGGTTGGTTTTAAGGCCTGTTTCCCGGCGGATGACATTTCCCACACCACAGGCAATATCGGCCCGAAAAATAAGAATAATGGGAATGTGTTTCCCGATTGAATTCACCAGTGCCGACTCAATGGCTTTACCGAACATGACCAGCTTCTGGTAGGAATTGTGGGTGAGACCCTTAAAATAAAGCGCCACGGTCTCAGCCCCCTCGGACAGATCAAACCGCTTAAAAGACCTTTCAATTTCAGATGTGATATGGTCAAGGCTTAATTTGTCCTGATTCACGTCAACCCTGAGCACCGGTACGTTCCACATGGGAAACGTAAGCTGGTCGTCCATGAATCCCGAGGAGCCCGATATGGATAATGTATGGGCACCGGCACCGATGACCGTGGCCCTTATCTTGTTTTCAGGTTCAAAGACCGGTCCGGAAAGCTTTGGGAGCAGCGTCTTGATTTCAGCGGCCAGGTAGGAACCGATATCATTGTGCCAAAACCCATTACAGCCGTAGAGCAATTCAGAGACACCGCCTGAAAAGGTGTATTCGTCGATTTTCCTGGAAAAGTCCAGATCGTCGGTGATCATCAGATCTTTGGCAAGGGCTGAGACAGCCGGACCATTGATGACCTCTATAAGGGTTTGGGCCAGCAGGGCGGTTATTTTTTTAAGCGATTCTTCAGGGATTACATCGTCCACATCATAGTGCACCCCCAGATGGGCCATGACTTTTTTGGCAGAGTCACTGGTCCGGAGAATTTTTCTTTTGGCATCCAAGGCCAGGAGCCGCCCGCCCACCGAAATGCTGCTGGTGGATACGACCTCTCCGTTGCAGGAGATGGCCATATTGGATGTACCGCCGCCGATATCACAGGAAAGTATGGTTTTAGCGGTTTGCTTTGAGCGGTCGACGGCACCTGACCCCATGGCCGCAATCAGGCTCTCAAAATTGGGTCCCGCAGTTGCGGCGACAAATTTACCGGCATCGCTGGACAAGGCGGCCGCGATCGCTTCCGCATTCTGCTTTTTGGCTGTTTCCCCGGTGATGATCACAGCCCCGGTTTTGACATCATTCTGCTTTATACCCGCACGGATGTACTCCTGTTTGAAAAACCGGGTCAATTGCTCGATATCTATGGTCTGATGGTCCTTTAAGGGAGTATCGATAATCTCTCCCTCATAAACGACCTTGCGGTCAACAACATGGAACCGCCGGGTGGGGGATGTTTCGTCTCTTTTGAGCAGCAGGTTTGAAAAAGCCAGATGGCTTGTGGATGATCCCACATCAATCCCGACACTGAGCAGTTCTATCTCATTAATTTCCATGGACACATCCTTAAAGCGGTTTATTAAAAGGCCGGACCAGTTTTCTGGGTCCTGCGCCTCCGGCCGGCTGCCAGTTTTTCGGTTCCCTGACTTTCATCAGACGGTGGAGCTGACCCGTCTTTTTAAGCTTGTAGTAAATCATGGCCCAGGCGCAGACTGTATTTTTATCAACCTCGCAGCTTCCGTTACTGGAACCGCCGCAGGGTCCGTTAAAAAGGGTTTTCGCACATCTTGCAACGGGACATATCCCCCCTGTATGACCCAGCAGACAGTCCCCGCAGCCCTGGCACATCTCCTGCCAGACACCCGGTTCCACATTCGAGCCCATGAACGTGGTATTGACGGCCGGGATAACAGGCAAAGATTCGAAAAAGAAGGCCATGGTCTGCACACCGGCCCCGCAGGCAAGGCTCAGCACTGCATCCGTGTTTTCGGGAATGGTTAAATAGTCTTTCAGCCAGTCCGGTTCACATTGTCGCTCAATGGTATGGACTGTAAATTTGGGCTTCCCGGTTTTGTAATGCCGGATATGATCCAGCTCCGTTGCCAACTGATGGGCCTGTCTGTCTCCTCCGGTGAGACAGACGGAAACGCAGCCGCCGCAGCCCAGAACAAAGATATTTTTATAATCCCCAAGGCTTTCGATAATTTCTTCCAATGGTTTAAGATTGCCGACAATCATATTGCACCACCTCTCATGTCTGGTCTTACATCGGGTCTTATATCCGGTCTTATATCCGGGGATTTCCTTTTCAGAAAATGGGCCTTTGCAGCCCGGGTCACCTCATCCCGATGTTTGGAACAGGTAGGCTCACTTTCCTTGCCCAGTTTCTCAGATAATGTCCGCCTGTAATCCACTGTATATATGGGGACGCCACAAACGCTGCAATAGACCAGTTCAAGTGATTTTACCTCATCCCAGCCGTTCTCGAGCATGAATTGAAATTCGATGGCTTTCTGGGGACAGATACGATAGCAGTTGCCGCAACGCGCACAGCGTGCCATATTATGGGAAAGCACGCGGTTTGCATCTGAATCCTCCGCGCGCAATGCATTTGCCGGGCAGTTCTGGACACAGGCCAGGCACCCGTTACACTGATCGTTTACTTGAAAATAGCGCATGACGTTTGACTCCGTCTGTTCTGTTGTTATTTTGCCTTAATTTGTATATTGGACCCATCTCTCTGATTTATCTGCCTGATTCATCTCCGCACACCAGCGGTGCGTCTTAATGCGGATGCCCTGGTCTGGTCGTATTGAATCATGGCGGAATCCTTTAATGTTAAGGCTCCCGGCTCACAAAAGTGAACGCACAAGGGATCTCCCCCGCAAAGATCACATTTAAACGGCCGCCCCCGATCCTCATCAAACCCGATGGCACCGAAACTGCATGCGTTAAGACACATTTTACAGCCCACACATTTATTGTAATCAATGACGGTCTGCACCAACGGCTCATCCATTCTGCTGATGGCCTCCTTGGGACATGCCGCAATGCAGGGTGCATCTTCGCAGTTCTGGCAGACCAGGGGCAGATACCGGCCGCATTCATCCATCTGAATCACCCGAATACGGGATTTTTCCGGGTTGCAGACCCCGGCTTTCCGGATGGCGCAGGCCGTCCGGCACATCCTGCAACCGTTGCATTTATTTGGATCGGATATCAGTATTTTCATGGTCATTCTCATCATTATATATATTAAGCTGTAACGATTCCTATTTTAACCGGCTCCACAGATCATCAATCCGAAGCGGGTCAAACACCTTTGTTTTTTGAACCACAGCCTTTCGGGTCCATCCGTTTGTCCGGTAATTGTCGGCCTGCTGCCCCTGGCTTGTGGCAATCCCTTCCCTTAAATTATAGATGCGCTCCATGGCGACGCAGCGGTAGGCAATTTGTTTTAATTCATCTTCATCCAGAACAAGTCCGGTATTGAGCAGAATCCTGTCGGCAGCCGTTTGAAAATTGAGTTCACTATTGCCCGCACCTGTCTTTGTTCCTGACGGCAGCCCGAGGCACTGTACCCCGAGGATCTGCATAAGGGTCTGTTTTATTTGAGCCAGATCAACTGATCCTGCCGGACCTTCCATGATTTCCGAATCCTGACCGTTTTGGTCCGGGGTGTTTGGGGCCGGAGAGTCATCAATACTTTCAAGAAACTTTTTCTCATAGGCAATAATGCCTTCGGGATCTTTTACTTCCAATGCGACTGTGCCGCTGCAAACCATGGCCAAGACATTTTTTGCCGCCAGGACATCTTTGCGGAGTATGGCTCGCTGGTCAGATAAATTTTTATCCTTTAAGCCGTGTGCCTCTTTAAATTCAATGCGGCCATCCCGGATCAGCAGGCAGGTTTCATGTTTAGCCCGTCCTTTCAACACCAGGTGGTCAAAGCCGGCCTGGCGCATCTCAGCAGCAAAAGGACCGTCTACGCACTCTCTGGCCATAAACCCCGTGGCCGTGGACTTGCTTGTCAACACAGTCGCCCCAAGGGGCGCACTCAACGTACCGCTCAGATATCCCGCACTGACGATGCATATATTATCGGCGGAACCCGGGTCGACCATTTTGGGCGCATGCTTGCAAAAAAGGTAGGTGGCAACACCACTACCGCCAAGGAATCTTTGTTCAAGATCCATTGATACCGGAAACGTTTCCGCCTCACACCGGCCGAGGTCCACCAGTGCAATTCTTCGGTCCGTCGTCATATCCTTTCCTCCTCATTTATCAGGGAAAGCCTTTTTAAATTATCTGTCAAGCCATCTGAATTTTTAAACTTGACAAAGTCGAATTCTGTTCGCTATATTGAATAGCAAAATATCAAATAGCCGCCAGAGATGTCAAGCAAAAAACATCAATAATTGGCCGGAAGAGTTTAGTTATTTGATTTTTTAGACAAAAACAACAGGGTCGAAAACCGGAAAAAGATTCACTATAGTGAATAAGTCCAAGAAATAAAAAACACCATAGTGAACTTTTTCGAAAACTCAAAAAGGAGATGGGTAACAATGGCAAGGGAAGAGAACCAATTAACCGGCGCGGAAAGTCTGCAGCAAACCAGGACATTCGGCAAAGTCAGGTGCCACAACCCAAGTTGTATGGAACGTATCGTTCCTGAACCAGGCGCAGACCATGCCAAATGCGCAACCTGCGGCATGGAGTTTCGTATTTTCTGGGTCAATCCCAAACTACCGAGAATCAGAGGACCGGTCTGGGACGTGAACAGAAAGATCGCACAGGATCGTTTCAAAGAAGTCACTGAGGCTAAATTAAAAGCGGCTGAAAAAAAGGGGGGCAAATAACATGGCATTAGACAGAAAGATCGCCTATATCAATCTGACCACAGGCGACATTGAGATAAAGCCCATACCAATGGAAGTCAGGAAAAAATTTCTGGGCGGCAGGGGCCTTGACGCCTACCTGCTTTACAACCATACGAAAAAGGGATGTGATCCGCTTGGACCTGACAACGCACTGATCATCAGCGGCGGAATTCTGTGTGCCACTTTAGCATCCGCCACCGCCAGAACCCATGTAATGGCAAAATCGCCCCTCACCGGGCTTCTGGGAAGCTGCAACATGGGTGGTTTTTTTGCACCTGAAATGGCCTGGGCCGGATTCCACCACCTGGTCATCAAAGGCAAAGCCAAAAAACCAAGCTATATTTATATCAACAATGGTAACATCGAAATCAGGGATGCTGCCAACATCTGGGGAAAAACCGTTACCGACACCCAGTGGGCCATCCATGATGAATTGAATGACAAAGAAGTGAAAAGCCTTGTCATCGGACCTGCCGGTGAAAATCTCGTGGCCTTTGCCAACGTGATGACCGGTGTCAAAAATGCCGGCGGCAGAACCGGTATGGGTGCTGTCATGGGATCCAAAAATTTGAAGGCTGTCTCCTGCCGCGGCACCATGGACGTCAAGATCGCCCATCCTGTGGAAGCGCTGGAATACAATAAAAAATTCATCGAGCAGATCACCGGTGCTAAAGTCAGCCAGACCCAGGGCACTTTGGGCACACCCTTTATCTGGGGCGCCACCAATTCCTGGGGCGGTGTCAGGACGGAAAATTTCAGGTACAACCAGTTGGAATATGCCGATGACATCGAACCGGAACGTATTGATGAAATCGCCACTGAAACCATGGGACCCTACCATATGGCCGGCTGCTTCGGCTGCCAGGTTCACTGCCGGGCCCAGTATAAAATCCCGTCGGGCAAATACAAGGGTAAATACGACGAAGGTCCGGAATACACCTCCCAGGGTGCTTTTGGCGCAGAAGTCGGTTGCCGGAGCGCGGAAACGGTTCTGGCGGGCAACCATCTTGTGGATCAGTTCGGTATGGACAACCTTGAAACCGGAAGCATCATTTCATGGGCCATGGAATGTTTTGAAGAAGGCCTTATCACCAAAGATCAGACAGACGGCATTGATTTGCGCTTTGGCAATGATGAAGCTGTCCTGGAAATGATAGAGCGCATCTGCTACCGCAAGGGATGGCTGGGCGACGTTCTGGCAAAAGGCGGTATCCCGGCCTCTAAGGATATAGGGAAAAACTCCTTTGATTATCTCATCCAGGTAAAGGGGATGAACAACCTGCACTCTGACGAAAGGGCCACCCCCGCACTTGCACTCAATATCGCCACCTCATCCAGAGGGTCCGACCACCTGAGAAGCCGGCCGGCCATCGATCTCTACCATCTGCCGGAAAAGGTGCTGCGTAAAATTTACAGCACACCGGTTCCCTATGACGGCCCCTTAAGCTCTGAACATACCGAATATGTGGGCAAACCCTGGCAGGTCTTCTGGCAGGAAAACTGCTATATGGCCGTGGACAGTCTGGGTATCTGCAAATACCACACCACGTTCCTTGGCGCCACCCTGCCCAATTTCGAAAACTGGCCCAAGGTGCTTTACCTGAACACGGGGATTGAGATGACACCCGAGGAGATCTGGCAAGTCGCAAGAAGAAACAACATGATCGAACGAATGTTTAATCTTAGGGAGGGGGCAACCCGTAATGATCCGGAAAAAGGGGATGTGCTGAATCATCGCTATCATGATGAACCTTGTAAGAGGGGAGCCATCGACGTTATCGGAAGATATATCATCAAAGAGAAATTCGATAAAATGGTCGATGAATTCTATGAACACAAAGGGCTGGACAAAAACGGTATTCCCAAAAAGAGTACACTGAAAGAACTTGGCCTGGAAAACGAACCCTCACATCTGCTGTAACGGGCAGTTCGGATAGAAAAGGAGAACACAATGCAATCAAATAGCAAGGTTTTATTGATAAATCATGAAAAATGCACTGGATGCAGGCTTTGTGAACAGGTTTGTGCGGTAAGGCACCACGGCGCATCCAACCCGAGCCGGAGCCGTATTCGCGTGATGAAGTGGGAGATGGAGGGGCTTTACGTGCCTGTCTCCTGTCAGCAATGCCAGGACGCGCCCTGTCTGAACGGCTGCCCTGTCAGCGCCATATCCCGCAATGAAGCGCTGAACCGGGTCGAAGTGGATTACGACCTCTGCATCGGCTGCCGGACCTGTGTTTCGGTCTGCCCTTTCGGCGCCATGCACTACAATGCCATCGACAGACAGGTTGCCAAATGCGATCTTTGTGAAGGAGACCCCCAGTGCGTCAGATTTTGTGATGTAAAGGCCATTGAGTACACGGATGGCGGTGATGTCAGCATTGAGAAAAAAAGAGCGGCTGCGCTTCGCCTGTCAACGGTAAAGAAACAGGCAATGGCTCTGGAACAACATACTGCTTAAGGACCGGCTCCAGATCAGATTTTTTTTGCGAGCGGTTGAAAAACAAGGGGCCCCATTAGGTTGATTCGATTTAATGGGGCCTTTATACTTCGGTATCATTTAGAGAACTTATTAGGGTGAACAATGGTAAAAAAATATCAGGCCCCCATTATTAAAAAGGCATTTGTCATCCTGGATGTCATATCCAAAAGCACCCAGGGACTGCGGATCAGTGAGATTTCCTCACGTCTTGACATCAGCAAAAGTACGGTTCACGGCATTACGGCCGCCCTGGAAGATGCGGGTGCTCTCGTGCGGGACTCGGTATCCAAAAGATACACCATCGGTCTTACCCTGATGACGCTGGGCAAAGCCGCCTATGAACGCATCGATTTTAAAAACATCGCCCGCCCCATTATGGAAGATCTCATGGAGCAGTGCCAGGAATCGGTTTTCCTGGGGGTCAGAAACGGGGAGAGCGTCACCGTGATCGATATTATTGAATCCAGAAAGGATTTTAAAATCACCTCCCCCATCGGCACCACCCTGCCGCTGATGGCAGGGGCTGTGGGTAAATTATTCCTGTCTCAAATGGATTCCCACGACCTTAAAAAATATCTGCATGCCAACCCTCTGGTAAGATACACCGCCAACACCATTATTGATTCCGATCTGTATGCAAAAGAACTTGAGAAGGTCAGACAGTCAGGCATTGCCACGGATGATCAAGAATATCTGTCCGGCGTACGTGCCGTGGCCGCCCCCATCAAAAAATACGGCGCCCACATTCCGGCCCTCTGGGTCGTCGGTTTCAAGGCATCCATGTCGGACAAAAAAATGCCCGCCATTATCGAGCAGACACGGTCCGCCGCTGAAAAAATCAACAAAAAGCTGGCCCTCGGGTTCTGATTAACGGACCCCGATGCCATCCAACAGGCCTCCTTGCCGACTGAATCCGCGGCATTGAGGAAAAAGAAGGCCTTAAATTTCAAAGGGGCGGCACCATCATCGGATGGTGGCAGTTAATCGGCTAAAGGGTCATGCTCAGCAGCAAAGCGCCCGAACTGATATATGAATCCGTCTGGAGTTCCAGTGTCATCCCCTCCAACAAAAGCTTATTGACCATGACATTGCTCAGGCCCAGTTCGATTTCTTTTTTTTCATAATTATAAACGGTCGTGATAAAGGTCTGATAAAAAAAAGACTCGATTCTAACGGCCTCAATATTCAAATTATCGGCGCTGTGATACCCGATATCCAAGGACAGATTGAGTTCAAAGGCCCGGGGGTCATCCGTGAAATTACGAATCTTGCTTTTCAATTCAAACGGGGACTCCGGATTTTTTGATGACCGATCCTCTATCTGAACATGCTTGAAAAAATAAAAGGAAGCCTGGTCTACGGCTTTGCCGATTTCATGAAAAAGCCCTTTTTTATCGGGATTCCCGGCCGGTATCTCCAATGAATACAAAACCGGAAAACGATTCATTCCCTCTAAAAGGAATTGGCCTGAATCAGATATCCATTCATGGGGCAGATTGGCGGCAGCCGTCAAAATTCCGGCGGACACCGGCAGGATTTGCGACCGTTCATTCTCCATATCCCCGGCCCGGGAAAAGGAAGCATACAACAGCACGGTCAAAAGGACTCCCATCGTTTTCAGGGCGGTTTCTTTTTTCATGGTTTTTGTCTCCCTTCAGTGGTCAGCGTTTTCGTTCTGAACTGAAAAGAGCAAGAACCGTGCTATGAAAAAATGTTAAAACAAATTTTTTCTGCTGTTTCGTGAAGATTCTGCTGAAGCTGTCTGAATTTTTCCACCATGCGTTTGGCTTCGGGTGTGAGGACGGACTCTCCGCCGGATATCCCTCCCTTTCGCCGGATCAAGAGGGGCGTTCCGATTCTTTGCTCTATTTTCTTAAGCCTGCCCCACATGGACCTGTATCCCATGCCCAGGGATTTCGCAGCAGCATTGATGGAGCCTTTTTTTTCAATGGCTTCCAGGATGGTGATCTGGCCTTCGCCAAACAAGGTTTCTCCTGTTTCGCACTCAAGCCAGATTCTCATGCGGATTTTTAAATTTTGTTTCTCCATGGCGTCTGCGATCCTATCCTATTTTTAATTTTAAGTCACCCATTTAATCGCATTCAGAATGTGAATTTTTAACATTTTAAATATGAACCTAAGCGATATGTTTGTGTTGACACAACCTTTTTTCAATGGTAGCAAAAGAGCTTATCGTATATAGGCATTGACCCAAACCAAGAGAGGAAATTATGCTTTTACCCAAGTTCGAATTTCACGAGCCCGGCAGCATTAAAGAAGCCTTAGAACTCAAGAAAAAATGGGGTTCAACCGCCAGGTTTCTGGCCGGGGGAACAGATCTTCTGGTTCACCTGAAAAAGAAGATCATCACCACAGACCATATTATCAGCCTCCAGAGAATTGAATCCCTGGCCCGGATCACGGCTCATCCGGATTTTGTGGAAATCGGGGCCTGCGCCACCATGGCGGCGATTTCAGAAACCCCTGTGATCCAGGCAAAATTTTCAGCTTTAAAATCCGGGGTTGACAATATCGGCACCCATCTCATCCGCAACCGGGCCACCCTGGGCGGGAATGTGTGCAATGCAAGCCCGGCCGGAGATTCCCTGCCTGCCCTGCTCATCTATAAAGCCCTGGTCCTTCTGGAAAGCCTTGATGGAAAACGGGAAGTCCCCATTGAAGAATTTTTCAAAGGTCCCGGTAAAACGGATATGAAGGCCGATGAAATCCTCACGGGTTTCAGGCTGCCGAATCCGCCGGTTCACAGCGGCGCCCATTATATCCAACTGGGAAAACGGAAATCCTCTGAAATCAATGTTGTGAATGTGGCTTCTTTTCTTGAATTTGATCCGAAAACCAAAAAAATCATCGATGCCCGGATTGCCCTTGGGTCCGTTGCCGCCACGCCCATCCGGTCGTTAAAAGCCGAAGCGCTTCTCAAAGGAAAAATTGCCGAAGAAACATCATTCTATGAAGCCGGTGAAAAAGCCCGGTTTGAAGACTGCAAACCCATTGACGATTTCAGGGGCAGCGCCGCCTACCGGCGGGCCATGGTGGGTGTCCTGACCAAACGCACCCTAACAACCGCCTTTAAACTTGCCGGAAGGTAAACGAACAGGAGACATATATGAAAAAGATAATCCATCTGACCATCAATGAACTGGACCATGAAATTGCCGTTGAACCCAATAAAACCCTTGCAGACCTGCTCCGCTACGACCTGAAGCTGACCGGCACCAAAAAAGGCTGCGACACCGGTGACTGCGGGGCCTGCACCGTTATTATGAATGGAGATCCGGTGAACTCCTGCCTCGTGCTGGCTGTCCAGACCAATGGCTCCCGGATCGAGACCGTTGAAGGATTGAGCACGGACGAAGGCATTCATCCGATTCAGAAGGCCTTTGTGGAAAAAGGGGCCATTCAATGCGGGTATTGCACCCCCGGCATGATCATGTCCACCAAAAGCCTTCTGGATAAAAACCCGAACCCCAGTGAACAGGAGATCCGAGAAGGCATTTCCGGGAACCTGTGCCGGTGTACGGGATACACGAAAATTTTCGAAGCCATCGAATCCCTAAGATCATAAAAGAGTGCTCATCCAAGGAGGATCCATGAAAGAATTTGATATTATCAGCACCCGGGCAAACCGCATCGATACGCCGGACAAGGCAACCGGAAGAGCTGTATTTGTAGATGATATTTCAAGACCCGGCATGCTGTACGGGGCCCTGCTGCAAAGTCCCCATGCCCATGCCAAAATACTTTCCATTGATACGTCAAAGGCTGAAAAGCTCAAAGGGGTCAAAGCCGTTATCACGTCAAAGGACGCGGGCAGCATTAAATACGGCGTCAGCCCGGCCCGTTACGATGAAACAGTTTTCGCCATTGACAAGGTCCGTTATGTCGGGGATGAAATCGCTGCCGTGGCAGCCGAATCCCTTGATATTGCCCTGGCTGCCGTGGACCTGATCAAGGTGGAATATGAAATCCTGCCGGCGGTGCTTACCATTGAAGAGGCCATGAAAGACGGGGCACCCCTGCTTCACGAGGGCTCCCCCAAAAATCTGTGCGCTGAAGTTCACCAGGAATTCGGGAATGTGGAAGAAGGCCTGAAAAACAGTGACATCATCATTACCACCAAGATGAAAAACAAACGCCAGGACGGGGCTTTCATCGAAATGCAGGGATGTATTGCCGAATTTGACAATCTGGGTGTCCTGACCCTGACCAGCTCCACCCAGGTGCCTCACTATGTTCAGCGCACCGTGGCCATGGTCCTGGGTATGGACATCGGCAAGGTCCGGGTAATCAAACCCTATGTGGGCGCTGGATTCGGCATCAAGGCTTCGGCCAACCCCATGGAACTGGCCTGCTGCATTCTTGCCCGGAAAACAAAAAAACCCGTAAAAATGAACTATACCCGGGACCAGGTATTCATGCTGGCCAGGGCCAGACACCAATTCTCCCATACCATCACCACCGGCGCCAAAAAAGACGGCACCCTTATGGCCATCAAACATGAATGCTGGCTGGATGGCGGGGCCTATACCAGTTTCGGCATCGCCACGGTTTATTATACCGGCTCTCTCCTGGGCGGACCGTATAAACTGGATAATATGAGCTATGACGGCTACCGGGTATACAACAACAAACCGGCCTGCGGGGCCCAGCGGGGCCACGGGGCCGTCATTGCAAGAGCTGCCTTTGAACAGCAATTGGACATGATCGCCGAAAAAATCGGCATGGACCCCCTGGAACTGCGCATCAAAAACATGATGGAAACCGGGGACACCACCTGCAACGACCTCAACATGAGTTCCTTCGGCATGTCCGAATGTATTGAAGCCGTCCGGAAAGGCTCGGGCTGGGATCAGAAAAAGGGCAAGATGCCCAAGGGCAAAGGCATCGGCATGGCCTGCGGATTCTTTGTCTCCGGAGCCGGGTATCCCATTTACCGGTCCGACACCTGGCACGGCACCGTCATCGTCAAACTGACGGAAGACGGGGGAACGGCCCTGGTGTATACCGCCTCTGCCGAAATCGGCCAGGGATCGGATACGGCCTTTGCCATGATTGCGGCTGAAACCCTGGGGATTCCCCTGGAAAACGTCCGGCTGGCCTCGGGCGATACCGATATGGGAGTGGACCTGGGAGCCTATTCCAGCCGCCAGACCCTCATGACGGGCCATGCCACCAAGGATGCGGCCGAGCACGCCAAACGGCAGGTGCTGGAAGTTCTTGCCGAACAATTGAAGGCGCCGGTGGAGAATATGGACATCCGTAACGGATTTGTCGAATTCAAGGGCGCGGCCCCGGATTTTTCAGAATTGAGGACCCGGTATATCAAGGAACACAGGGGCTGGATCGATAACCCGACTTCTGAAAAATTGAGCTTCAAAGAAGCCTCCAGGATTGCCTTTCTTGAACGGGGCTCCATCGTGGGAACCGGAAAATACAAACCCCACAATCTGGGCGGAAAATTCAAGGGTGCCGCTGTAGGGACCTCCCCGGCCTACGGATGTTCGGCCCAGGTGGCGGAAGTCACCGTGGACATGGAAACCGGCCAGGTCACCATTGATAAAATCACCGATGCCCATGACTGCGGCAAGGCCATCAACCTGACCTCGGTGGAGGGCCAGATGCAGGGGTCCGTGTCCATGGGGATCGGCGAGGCCATGCATGAAGAAGTCATTTTCGATAAGCAGGGCCGGGTGCTGAACCATGATCTGGCCGAATATAAAATCGTCACCTCCATGGATATGCCCAAGGTGGAAGCCATTGTGGTGGAAAGTGACGAGCCCAACGGACCCTACGGGGCCAAGGAAGTGGGCGAAGGCGCCATCATGCCAACCATCCCGGCCATCCTGAATGCCGTATACGACGCCGCCGGGGTCCGGCTCAATGAACTGCCCCTGACACCGGAACGGGTATACAACGCTATCCAGGAATATAAGGAAAAGAACAAGATCAAATAAGGATGGATGAAAGATACGTCCGGCAGATCATCCTTCCCGAAATAGGCCCCCAAGGTCAGGAACGTCTTGCCCGTGCAGGCGTCCTGATCGCCGGGGTCGGCGGGCTGGGATCCGTTACCGCCCTTTATCTGGCCGCAGCCGGCATCGGCCATATCAAAATAGCGGACCACGACAGCCTGGAGCCCAGCAATCTGAACCGCCAGATCATCCATTCCGAAGCCTTTTTAGGCCAACCCAAGGTCATATCCGCAGCCATTCGCATGAAGGCCTTAAACCCTACAATTCGGGTCACACCGGTTCAGACCCGGATTAGCTCTGCCAATATCGACGCCTTGCTGGACGGGGTGGATATCATCGTGGACGGTTCGGATAATTATGAGACCCGGCAGGTGCTGAACCGGGCTTCCCTCAGGCATGGACTCCCCTTTGTATATGCGGGGGTCCGGGGCTTTGACGCCATGGTCTCCAGCTTTGTGCCGGGCCGAACGGCCTGCTTTGAATGCATTGTCACCGGAGGGGAGGCCCCATCAGGCAGGGGGCCCGGCATTGTCGGGCCTGCCGCAGGAATGGCCGCCTCCTTCCAGGCCATGGATACCCTTAAACTCATCCTGGGAATCGGGAAACCCCTTGAAAACAGGATGGTCTGCATATACGGCCTTGACATGAGAATTCACTGCGTTAATCTTATTTCAAATCCCCAATGCAAAGCATGCGGGAAACTTTATAACCCTGACAAGAGGATTTGAATCATGAGAATTCAGTTGAACGGCATAAAGGAAATCATCCCAGAAGAAATGACCATAAAAGCGCTTATTGAATGGGCAAAAGAAGGAGACCCTCATCTTATTGTTGAACAAAACGGAAAATACATCTATCCTTCTGCCTATGATGGCCAGGCCGTTTTTGAAAATGATACGATTGAATTTATCAATCCCAATCTGGGCGGATAGAGATTAATGAAAAAGGAAGAGCGCTGAAATGAAATATTATGAAAAAGATCAGGTCAAGGCTGTGCCGGTTCAGGAAGCCGTCGGCAAAATCTTACTCCACGACATCACCCAGATCCTGCCCGATCTTTTCAAGGGGCCCCGGTTCAAAAAGGGCCATATCATCACCCAGGCCGATGTAGAAGCCCTCCTGGATTTGGGAAAACAGCATATTTATGTGGCTGGCCTCAACGGCGAAATCCATGAAAACGAGGCGGCCCTGAGAATTGCAAGGGCCGCCCTTGGAAACGGGATTTCCCTCAGTGACCCCAAGGAAGGCAAGGTGGGCTTTAAAGCCCTGGAACAGGGCCTGCTGAAAATCAATGTCGATGGTCTTGAACAATTGAATTCGGTGCCGGATGTGATTTTTGCCTCCCTCCATACCGGCCAGATGGTGACCAAGGGCCAGGAACTGGCCGGCACCCGGGTGATCCCCCTGACCATTGATGAAAACCGGATCATCGAGGCCGAGGACATTTGCGGCCGGTATTTTCCCCTCATCGATATCCGGCCCTTTGCAAAAGTGGATGTGGGCCTTATCGTGACGGGGTCCGAGGTTTACCACGGCCGGATCAAAGACGGATTCGGGCCCGTGGTCCAGAAAAAATTCGAAGCCCTGGGAAGCCGTATCCTGAAAAAAACCATTGTGTCCGATGATCTGACCATGACCGTTGACGCCATACAATCCATGCTGGATGAAGGTGCGGGAATGATTGCTCTTACCGGCGGCATGTCCGTGGACCCGGACGATCTGACCCCCGCCGCCATCAGGGCCGCCGGAGGCCAAATCGTTTCCTACGGCGCTCCTGTCCTGCCAGGAGCCATGTTCATGCTGGCCTATATCCATGAGATTCCCGTCATCGGCCTTCCCGGCTGTGTCATGTACCACCGGGCCTCCATTTTTGATCTGGTGGTGCCCAGGCTCCTGGCCGGGGAAACCGTGACCAAGGCGGATATCATCCGCATGGGCCACGGGGGATTTTGCTCCAGTTGCGGCGACTGCCGGTTTCCTTGTTGCAGCTTCGGGAAATAACCAAGAATCGACCCTGGAAACGGCCATTGCCACGACCCGGCAATGGCCATACAAACCCTATGAAAATACGCCGCTCATTCAGGCCGGAATCAACTCTTCCGCCGAAAAACCTGTTCAAGGAATATGTTCATGAAGATTCCCTGATCTTTCTGCTGAGGCACGGCCAAATCCAGGGACACGAGGAAAAACGCTTCATCGGCGCCACCGATGTCCCTCTGGATGATACCGGTCTTTCCCAGGCCGGCTACTGGCAAAAGGCCTTTTCCGGTTTTCCCTTGGATACCATTTATTCCAGCCGCCTTCAGCGCTGCGAAAAGACGGGCCGTCGCATCGCCGGAAACAGGCTGGTCATCCATACCCCTGCCCTGAATGAAATCCATATGGGGGAATGGGACGGCAGGTCCTTTGAGGAAATCAAGGCCTACCGTCCGGAAGAATTTATCAAACGGGGGGAAGACCTCTGCTCCTATCGCCCATTGGGTGGTGAAAGTTTTCAGGACCTCTCGGACCGGGTCCTGCCCTTTTTCAACCCATTGGCCCGAAAAAAAGAAAAAACGTTGGTTATCACCCATGCCGGCGTGATCCGGGTGATTCTCTGCCATGTCCTCAAGCTTCCGCTCAAAGACCTGTTTCAGATCAATCCTGCCTATGGCGAACTGTTCATCCTGGGATAGCGCCCTCTTGACCCGGAATCAAAATCATTTACCCAGTACCGTTCTCAATTTAACGGCCAGATCCTGCATGGAAAAAGGTTTATTGATAAATTGCACATTCTTGTCCAGAACGCCGTGATGGGCGATGACATCGGCGGCATAACCCGACATGAACAGGCATTTGAGGCCGGAGTGTAAGGAGAGAATCTTTTCAGACAGGTCCCGGCCGTTCATTTCAGGCATAATGACATCCGTCATGAGCAAATGAATCTCCGGGAGAGCCTGTTCTTCAACTATGCGGAGGGCTTCTCCGGGCGTATGGGCCGCCAATAGGGTATACCCCCTGCCGCTCAAGCATTCTCTTGCTGATTTTCGACAGTTGATTTTTGAATATTCTTTTATTTCAATAAGATATATAGACAAAAATAAGTCTTGGCACTACTCGGATCACTTTGTAAACGATCAATTCAAAGTTTTGATTGTCGGCGGTAGAGCGACATGTACTGATTGAAAAACCTTACTGCCCACCCCCTTGCATTCACTCCTGATGGCAAAGCGCTGGCCATTCTCTTCAATCTCGACTTGTTTTATTAATCCGGCAATTAAATAGCCGCCTCCAATTTAGCATAAGCAATTTTCGGATGTCTGAAATATTTCATGACCCTGCCGGGTAGTTTTTGAAGTTTTCTGAGGTGCGATATGGCTTTGCGTTTTAACTGCTCCTTTGTCCTTGCCGGCACACCAGAATGAACACCAACCTTTAAATCACCATTCAGATATTCATCCGGGTTCAACTCCGGTGAATAGGCAGGCAGATGAAAAACCTCAATCTGTTCTTTATGCTCTTTCAGCCAATCCGTCACCATGTTGCTGTGATGGACTTTCAGATTATCCAGAATTAAAAACACTTTCTTATCAGAATCTTTGATCAACCGCTCCATGAATTTAATCAACACCTGGGAGTTCATTTTGTCCTCATAGACCATAAATCGAACTTTCCCCTGGTTTGTGACGGTGGATATCAAGTTCACCCTTTTGCATTTGGGATGAATTCGGATAGCAGGGGTTTCTCCTCGTGGCGAGTAGCTTCGGCCATGATAACTGTCGTTGCAAAGGCCGGTTTCATCCCCCCAGTGAATTTGCGCATTTTCTTTTATCGACCGCCTGGCAATGTCAGGATATTCAGTTTCCAGCCAGGCTTTAACGGCTTTGGGATTTTGCTTGTATGCTTTACGCAAAGGCCTTTGTGGGGTGAATCCCCATCTCTTTAAATATTCTCCCACCGTACGTATAGGCATCTTGATTGACCAAAGCTACTTGATCAATTGCTGGACTGCACCACGTGTCCACAGTGCAAAGGGTAATTTCATTTGATCCGGGCATTTATCGTATATTGCCTTTTGAATTTGCCTTTCCTGCTCCTGTGTCAATGTGCGGTTACTTCCGGTCGGGCGGCCCCGCTTTTTTATCTTCAGGGCTTTTTTGCCTTCATTTTTGTATAATTTCCACCATCCAGAGATTGTCGAGGGATGAATCCCTGTAATCTCGCTGATTTCGAACCGCTTATAGCCCTGTTCTCTTAGGCGGATAACCTGATTCCTAATTTCTTGTTGAGCATCTGTGCTCGGTTTGCGTGCGTCTGTTTTTTCCATAAATCACTATAGCAAATTACTACTTCTATGTTACGTATTATTTTGCCGTGTTAATAGATTGATGATTGCTTTATGCGCCGTCATCAGCGGAGCGGATTCATGGAGCCAAGTGGAAGAATACGGGCAATCAAAATTTGACTGGTTTAAACAATTCCTTGAACTGCCCAACGGCATCCCCTCACATGATACCTTCGGCCGTCTTTTTGCCAGGATTGATCCCAATGAATTCCAAAACTTCTTCATACGCTGGGTGGACAATCTTGCTTTGTCTTTGAAGGGCAAAACAGTGGCTATTGATGGTAAAACATTGCGTGGTTCTCATGACAGAACAACGCAAAGCCCTCAGTGCATATGATTAGTGCCTGGGCTTCGGGAATTCGTATTGTTCTTGGCCAACTGAAAACCCATGATAAATCCAATGAGATCACTGCCATCCCGGAACTGATCAAAACCCTTTCTTTACAGGGAGCTATTGTCACCATTGATGCCATGGGATGTCAGAAGAAAATCACCCAGACCATTATCGAAGAAAAGGCTGATTATGTCATCCAGGTCAAAGGCGACCAGCATAACCTTCATGAGGACATTGCCCTGTATTTCAAAGACCCTGATAAAAATCACACAGACTTTTTTCAAACCATTGATGGTGAACATGGCCGTATCGAAACCCGGAATTACACGACAACCAGCGATATTGACTGGTTCCAGGAAAAAAACCTGTTGGCCGGTCTTAAAACAATCTGCAAGGTCACCCGCATTCGAGATGTTAATGGTAAGACCTCCACTGAAGACGCCTATTTCATATCCAGCCTTCAAAATAGTGCTTCGATGATAGGCAATGCTATCCGGGAACACTGGGGTATTGAAAACAGTCTGCACTGGTGCCTGGATATCTCTTTTCGTGAGGATCACTGCCGGGTTCGAAAAGATCACTCTCCTGAAAATTTTGGAATACTTCGGCATATGGCCATGAATCTGCTCAAGCAAGAGAAATCACTCAAAGGCGGTATCCAGACCAAGCGCCTCAAAGCTGCTTGGGATCACAGCTACCTGCTCAAAATCCTGGCTAAATAATTTCTACATGCGATTGCCCTGTTTTGGGGGTTCTATTGACTTCATATTGGCATCTATTTATAATTCTTTGGTTTATTTTCCGCATATTTTAACATCGGAGGCATTTATGCTAAGACCGTACGCGATCATTATGATGATTGTATCCATTTCAATCCTCTTTTTTTTTACAGGATGCTTATCCGAGGATGCTATAGACAAAAGCCGGGTTGTTGCCAAAATAAATGATTTTTCGCTCACTCAGGATGAATTTCAAAGAAAGCTTGTTGCCGAAATGGAATACACCAATGTCTATAAAACAACACCGGAAGCAAAAAAAGAGTTTTTACAGACTCTCATAAAAAAAGAACTTCTCATACAAGAAGCAAAAAAACTGGGGCTTGATAAAAAAAAGGAATTTTTATCTGCTTTAGAGCGATATTGGGAATCCACCTTGATAAAACAACTGATGGAGGAAAAAAACAAAGAAATACTTCAAATTGCCTCTGTTTCTGAAAACGAGATCCGGGAAAAATATGAGAAATTGAAATCCGAAAATACCAGCATGCCTCCATTTGAGCAGTTCGAAAAAGAGATTGCCCAGGATATTCTTGAAATTAAAAAAACGGCACTCGTTGATAAATGGATGAAATCGCTGCATGATAAAGCAGATATAAAAATTGATTCCGAGTTCATAAACGACTAGATCGGAGGATTAAAATGATACAGCAACGCCGGGATTATAAGAGAAAAAATTATTTTATCAAAAAAGAGTTCCAGTTCAAATTCATTATTAAATTCTGCTCCATCCTTCTCTGTGGTATTGTTCTGTCCACCGTGCTTGTTTTTCTCTTTTCCCAGGAAACCCTTACATCCTCCTTTGACAATTCAAGGCTGGTCATCAGAAATACAGGGGATGCCATAATGCAGACCCTTTTGATCACAAACCTGATCACCCTTGGGGTTATCACCTTATCCGCCATCGGTGTGACGTTGTTTGTCTCCCATAGAATTGCGGGCCCGATGTTCCGGTTTGAGCAGGATATTAAAAAAATTGCAAGTGGCGATCTACTGGTGAGAATTCATTTAAGGCAAACAGATCAGTTTGCAGAAATGGCAAAGGCCTTCAATGAAATGGCGTCAAGTCTTCATGGGAAACTGTCAAAAATGGATCAGGATCTGGATAAACTGTTAATTTCTGATAGAGGGTCGAAAACGGCTGAAGAATACAAGAATAATATTTTAGAATTAAAGGAAATCCTCCATAAAAATTTTTCCTTATAATATCAGGCCCTCCATGGCTATTTCGCGCAACTATTCAGCAATATTGAGCCTTTTGATCATTTGCTGTGCCTTTGATCTTTCAAGGGCGTTGGCAGATTCTGCATTTGAAGAGCAACCCTGGATTGAAATCGAAACGGAATACACGATTATCCGGTATAAATCAGATGACGATTTGACACGCTTCCACGAATCCATAAAATATGGACCGGGCAACCTGAACAGGACATCAACGTTTTCAAGCCTTCCCCCATCCGAGGTCAGGGAAGCGGTCATCCAGAAAACGGATGCTGTTTTTAATCGTGCCCAGGCAATTCTTGATATGCGAAAAAAAATTGAAAAGCCGTTCATCAATCTCTATCCGGATTCCGGAGCGCTGAAAGGGGCCTTTACTCTAATTTACAGAGCCCCGTGTAATGTCCGGGCCTGGTACAGATTCAGGAACAACACCATCTATATTAATGTCAAGGACGTCCATGCCGGCATGCTCGCCCATGAGCTTGCCCATGCAATCATTGATCATTTTTTTTCTGTTAAGCCACCCTCGGAGACGGCAGAAATCCTTGCCAGATATGTTGACAATCATCTTTAAAAAAACGCTGTTAAATTGTGAAGAAAATCTTCACAATTAGGATTTTTTTCCGACATTTATTTCGCAATCCTGTTTGGTGTATCCATCTTTGTTTTGGATCGGTTCGCGTGCAAGCAGTAATACCTGCTTGATATCAGGATGAACAATAGCAGCCTGGAGAATCTGATGATGATACCGAATATCCCTCACCGGCTTTTCCTCAATATGAGAATTACTGACACAAATTTTTAACATCTTCTCATTATTTACTAGTATGTGTAAAAACGCCGTCCCAATCTGGGCCAGGAGGATTTTTTATAAAAAAACCACATCTTTCCTGATAAATTGTATATAGTCTTTGTTCCGGATAATCGGCTGTCAGATCTTTAAAATATTTTTCTCCTTCAAGAAAAAAACCCTCTCTGTATCGGTTCAGGCCTTTGGTATATGCACTAATTTCTTCTTTACGCATCGCCGTATCCGTTTCATCAGATGAATATACGGTAAAGATGCGAACGGGTTTATTTTTTCCCTTAACCCTTACCAGATCCAACTCCTGAATTAAAATATCCTTGGCGCAGTCCTTGAGCATGGTTTCACTCACAATCAACTGCACGCCATAAAATTTTGTCAGGCTTTCCAATCTGGAAGCAAGGTTCACGCTGTCGCCGATAATGGTATAATCAAAAATATCATCGGATCCCATGTTCCCAACCCTGCATCGGCCTGAATGCAAACCGATTCCAATGGATAAATGAATACCGAATTTTTCTTTAAATCCCTTATTAAGCTCCGGTAATGATCCGATCATCTCCAAGGCGGCTTTGATGGCATATCGTTCATGATTTTCCAGATCAAGGGGAGCATTCCAGAAACACATGACGGCATCGCCTATAAACTTGTCATGGGTCCCATGATTGTTGATGATAATTCGCGTCACCGGCGTAAAATAGTCGTGAAGCAGCAAAGTTACCTGTGAAGGGGAAAGACGCTCGGAAATTGTGGTAAATCCTCGAATATCAGAGAACAGAATACTGATATCTTTTTCTTCCCCTTCAAGGCTTAATTTTTCTGGATTTTCAGCGAGCTGATCCACCACTGCCTTTGAAACATATTTACTAAAAGCGCTGCGGAAAAATTTCTTCTTTTTCTCTGAAAACCAGAATTTTTGCATATTCAAAAACGAAAAGTTCAAAATCAATACCATCATTGGGAAAAAAGGGGATACCCAGATATTCAACCGATCAAGCGCCAACAGACTGCCATAACCCGCTCCGAAGCCCAGCAAAAGCACGATTGGCAATGTCAGAACGGCATTGGCCCATCCGATCAGAAGGGTCGTGATAAGCCCCCAGATGAGGATACCGGAAAGCTCCAGGCCCGGAATCCAATCGGGTCTGCATATAAAATCATTGCTTAAAATATTATCGACAATGGTTGCATGTACCTCAACCCCTGGAAAGACCGGGTCCAAAGGAGATGTTCGGATGTCTTTCAGCCCTGCAGCGGAAGTCCCTAAAAAAATGATTTTTCCCTGCAATTGCTGCTGATTCACTTTGTCTTCCAGTATTTTGCCGGCAGAAATATAGGGAAATGTATGGCTGGGCCCCCGGTAATTTAACAGCATGGCCCCATTGGCCTGCAAAGGGACGACCGTGTTCCCGATTTTTATGGAGTCTATGCCGCCTCGGGTCACCTTTATGACCGGGTCGGGTATTTTGCCTTTCAACGCAGTCAGTAATGTTGAAAGAGATAACTGGGGATAGATTTTCTGCTGCCAGGAAATAAACAAGGGCGTCCTTCTTAAAACTCCATCCTTATCTGTTATGGTATTCATAAAGCCGGTGGGCGTGCCTCCTTTTAAAAGAACCGGAAGGGGAGGGATCATATTTTCAGCCTCAAAAAGATAGCGGAAGGCCTGTTTTGCCCCCTGCCCCCTTATTTCAACAGCATTTAAATCCAGTGGCAGGGCTGTCATTGGTTTTGGAAAAGTATTTTGGAAAACAAAGGAATACCCTAAAATATAGGGGCCCTTCTGCAACACATTGGCCAACAGTTGATCATTGTCAAGAAGCCCTTCCGGCATTCCTGAAAATTGGACATCAATATGAAGATCTTTTTTTAATGCTTGCTGCAAAACAACCGGGGATGTCCCATCCGGCTCTGCAAAAAGGATATCGGTACCCACCGCAATCACGCCCGCCACATTAAGTTTTTGCAATAAAAGAGCCACACGGTAGCGGGGCCATGGCCATTGGCCGAATTTTTCAAGGCTGTATTCATCAATATCAACGATGGCCACTGAGTCTGTTCTGTCTTTGGAATAAACCTTTTGAAGAAAAGCATCATAGAGTTTATATTCCAGAAGGTTCAGATATAGAGGCTTAAAGATATATATTCCAGCGGTCAGTAGTGTAATTGAAATCCCTGCCGCCATAATGGTCCAGTGGGCATTTTTTACAATCCTCGATATTCTAAGAAAAATCCGTCTCACCCCTCTGCTGCCTGATCCTTTTAGACAATATTGTTCGCAAAGATTATTATATTCCAACAATACAAAAAATATTCCTTGACAAACCCTGCATGCTCATATCTATAGTATTTCGATCCCTGAGTTATTTCAACTAAAAATCAGTTTTACTTAAATAATTTACGATTATGCGAGGGATAACATGAAAAATTTTTTTCCAAATTATTTAACGTTTTTTTTCCTTATATTTTGTCTGTCAATGGATGCCTATGGGGAGACCCCTTCGCAAAACACAAATGCATCCTACCCAACGCTTCGCGGCTGGCTGATAACCGTTCTCAAAAATAACGAAGAAATAAAAAGCTTTGAAAACCAGGTCGAGCAGGCCAAGGCCCGTTATTCTCAAAGCAAGGGCCTGTATTACCCCACCATGGATCTTCGTGCAGATGGGGGAAGAGAAAAAATAAACAAAGAGTTCAGCGCTGATACAGAAGAAAACAGATATAATATAACGCTTCGAGCAAATCAACTGATAACGGATTTTGGGAAAACTCAGGATTCGATTGCAAGGTCAGGTGTTTTGCTGGACCAGGCCAATGCCCGCCTGGAGTCAAAACGCCAACAGGTGTTGCTGCAAGGAATAACTGCATATATCAATATTGTGAAGGCAAGAGAACGCCTTAGGTTGTCCCGTCAGTCAGAAGAACGCATCAAGGAACTAACCGGTATTGAGAAAACCCTGGTTGAAAAACAAGCAGGGCTCTCTTCGGATGTTCTCCAGGCAAAATCACAACTCGCAGGCGCCATGGCCCTCCGGGTTCAAGCAGAAGGAGAATTGAGCATCGCGCGGAATAGATTTCAGGTGATCTTTTCCCACGCCCTTGACACGGTGGAAATAGAACAATTTACAGACATTAAGGCCCCTTTTGAAAAATTGCCGGCGATGCTCGAGGAAGCTGTTTCCACAGCCCAAAAACAAAACCCGGAACTCATGGTTGCCCTGTTTAACACTCAAATAGCCGAAAAGGATATTGACATAGCAAAGGCTGCCTTTTATCCGCAGCTTAATCTCTACGCCGAAGCACTCAGAAAAGATAATGAAGACGGTATAAAGGGGTACAGTGATGAATTGTCCGCCGGTATGGAATTTCGATACAATCTTTTCAATGGCGGTATGGACAGGGCAGCATTAAAATCTGCATTGGCAAATAAAAATGCGTCATCCTACAATGCCGAGCATGCTCAAAAAATTATCCGGGAGCAGGTCAACAACAGTTGGGAACAATTGTCCATTCTCAAGCAGAGAAGCGATCTTTTAGAACAGCAGGCGGAAATCGTTGAAAACTTTTTAATACTAGCCAAAAAAGAGCGAAAAATGGGAACCCGGTCCCTTTTAGATGTTTTAAATGGCGAGATCAATTTTATCAATGCCGTTGCAAGTTCTATTGCAACTCGTCAGGATACAAAAATTGCAGCGTACAATCTTTTTTTTGCAATGGGCAACATTAATTTGGAGCTTTTTGAGTAGTGGTATATTAATTTTCCCATGAAAGAATTTATTCATCGCCTTCTCAAAAACCCTGCGCTTGCAATCGAAATTATCATTGCTACGTTATTGATCACCATTTTATCACTTGCGCTGCCGCTCTATACCATACAGATATTAAACCGATATGTCAGCTATGGGTTCCATGGGACGCTGATTACCCTGACCATGGGGATGCTGATTGCAATTCTGCTCCAGCTCGGGTTCAGAATACTTCGAACAAAGATGGCCTGTGCAGTGAACCAGGGACCCAATGACCAGTTATCCCTGGAGGTCCTGACCATTATCACCCAGGCAAAGTCAGAACCCCTTGATCAGTTTTCAAAGCCGAGAATCCAGGAGGCACTCAACAGTGTCCAGACCATTCAGAACAGTTATGATGCTCAAAACCTGAACGCCCTTATGGATGCGCCTTTTTCCCTGCTGTTTATCGCTGCGACCTATCTGCTGAGTCCTCTGCTGGCAGGGGTTGCACTGGTCAGCATTCTGATCGGGCTGTTCACCGGATGGCTAAGCATCAGAAAATCCCAGCAGAATTCGGAACAGCTCTTGATGGAAAGCTCAAAACACCGCAATCTGAACTATTCAGCCGTCAATGCCCTTGACACTGTCCGCGCCTTCAGTGCGTCCATATTCCTTCATCATCTCTGGCAGGATCAGCTTTTGAAAATCAGTACATTACAGAAAAAATTGACGGTTACAAAAGAACTGTCACAGACCCTTACATTGTCCGGCAGCTCCTTGACAAACGTTTTACTGTATGCAGTTGGCGCATCCCTTGTGGTTAAGGGAGATTTAACGGTGGGTGCCCTGATCGGCGCCAATATCCTTGCCGGAAGGGCCTCCCAGAATATAACCCGCCTGGTTTCGACAGGCTACCTGCTGAGCAAGGCAAAAAACGCATTTAAAGAGATTGCCCTGATGAGACGGCTGCCTTTGGAACCGTCTGCCGGCTCGTCCGTCAGAGTCTATAAAGGACAGATTGAATTCCAGGATGTCGGGTTTGCCTATCCCAACACAGCCCATCCGGTTTTTGAATCCGTCACCCTTAACATCCAGCCTGGGAAAGCCATGGCAGTCTATGGACGAAACGGAACAGGCAAAACAACATTGGCAAAACTGCTTGTCGGTCTTTTAGAACCAAGAAGAGGGAGCATCCTGGCCGACAACGTCAACCTCCAGCAGCTTGCATGGCCCTGGTGGAGAAAGCAGGTCATCTATATGCCCCAGGAGCCCACCTTTATCAACGGAACCATAAGGGAAAATATTCTTTTCATGAACCCGAACCTGGAGGAAGCCGTATTAAATAATATTCTCCGGGCAACGGATTTAAAACCATTTCTTGACCAGACCCCCAATGGACTTGAGACCCCCATAACAGACAACGGCAGAAATCTGCCCTTGGGCATCAGACGGCGTTTGTCCCTGGCCCGGGGTCTTGTAACCAATGGTCAGTTGGTGGTATTGGATGAGCCCACCGATGCTATGGACGAAACAGGCATCAAGGCTGTCTATCAAATAATGAATGACCTGATGAAAGCCAATAAAACCATTATTGTGTTATCAAATGACCCCAAAATATTAAGGGGTGCGTCCTTGATTCTGAATCTGAATGTTAAACCCAAGCCGGAGCTGACATATCCGTCAATACCGGCACCAAACGGAGGTTGATATTCGTGCAATTTTCGACAGACAGCGATCTGAGCCGGACCTCACACTTTTTATTTATCCTGATTGTCCTGATGTTCATCAGCTTTACCTATTGGGCGTATCACGGGGAACTGGACATTGTCAGCGTTGCTGACGGACAGGTGGTCCCGAGTGGAAAAATAAAGCATATCCAGCATTTTGAAGGCGGTATCATTCAGGATATCAAAATCAATGAGGGTGACGAGGTCGAAAAAGACCAGCCCCTCATCGAACTTGAACAACTCAGAAGCGGGGCCAGCCTTGATGAGATACAGATGAGAATTGATGCCCTGACGATTGATATCATCCGTTATACTGCGGCAATTCAAAACAAGGAAACCGTCACCTTCCCCCCGGACATTGAACAGAAACATCCCCAGTTGGTCAAAGATGCCTGCAGCCTGTTTCTGGCCCATAAAAACAGTGTGGAAAGCAAAATTGAAAAACTGACCCAAATTGTGGACCAAAAAAAACAGAGAATTAAAACCATTGAGTCTAATCTGGACAACAAAAAACAACGACTCCCAATGCTGGAAGAACAATTGTCGTTATCAAAGGACCTTCTGGAAGACAATTTGACGACACGATACAAGCATATTGAAATCATGCAGAATGCCAAGGAAATTGAAGGCAGTATTAAAAACGATATGTCTGCCTTGATAGAGGCCAACCATGCCCTGAAAGAAACCCAGGCAAACCTTCAGGAAGTGGTCTACTCCTTTAAGGAAGAAACAACGGAAAAGCTTAAAGAGGCAAAACAGGAGCTGAATGAATTTTCCGTGCGATTGAAAAAATTTGAAGACAGCCTGGAAAAAACAGTCATTCGTTCACCCATCAACGGAGTCATAAAAAAATTATACCTGGTGACCAGAGGAGGGGTGATCAAACCGGGAGATATCATTGCCGACATTGTCCCCTCGGAAGAAAAGCTCATTATCGAAGCCCACCTGCCCATATCCGACATCGGCTATGTTCAGAAAAATCAAACCGC
The DNA here is from genome assembly GCA_023701135.1 of Desulfobacula sp. GTDB lineage: Bacteria > Desulfobacterota > Desulfobacteria > Desulfobacterales > Desulfobacteraceae > Desulfobacula. The sequence continues at coordinate 47,049 of JAMPXP010000024.1, forward strand.
ATTGTTACAGTTGCCGACTTCAGATGCCCGTAAATATGACAAACTCATCGGAAAAGTGATCACCATCAGCCCTGATACCTTTACCGACCAGAACAAACGGACATTCTATAACGTCCTTATCGAGTCCGAACAAAATTTTTTTCAATCGGGTGAGCAAAAGCATAAATTATATCCTGGAATGGTTTTGCTCGCCTATATCCATATCGGCAAACGAACGGTTCTGGATTATATTCTTGACCCTTTAATGAACACCCTCAGTTTTTCAATGCAGGAGCGCTAATCATGAACATCATCTTTATTCATACCGATTTTCCCGGCCAGTTTCGATTGCTTGCCGAAATATCAGGCAAAGACAAGAACAATAAAATCATCTTTATCACTTCTGAAAATACAGACCGTCACATACCCGGGGTGCAAAAAATTGTTTATTCGGAAAAATCTTCCGGAGAAAATAAGGAGGGCCCATCAAAACAGCCTCCCGGGCTGTCTGTGGTGAATGTCCTGGTTGAGCTGAAAAAAAAGAATTTTGTTCCTGATCTGATTGTCGGCCATTCCGGACCCGGCACATCCTTCTATGTGAAAGACGTGTTTCCGGACACCCCCTTCTTATGCTTTTTCCAATGGTTCCACACCCCGGACATGATCCGGAACGAGTTTAACTCAGCCGCCGAAGGCCCTGAGCTTAAAATCCGGATGAACTTGAGAAACCGGAACCTTTCCATTTTAGCAGACCTGTGTGCCTGCGATTACGGGATCTGCCCCACCGACTGGCAAAAAAGCAGGTTCCCAACGGAATTTCAATCAAAGCTGAGCGTCGTGCATGAAGGAATCGATACAAACGCATTCCAACCCTCAGAAGACCGGAAATTTAAAACAGCGCATTTAGACCTGTCTTCTGTAAAACAGCTTGTCACCTATACGGCGAATGTTCTGGCTCCCTACGCGGGATTTCAGCAGTTTATGGAAGCATTACCCACAGTCCTGGAACAAAAACCCGATGCCCGGGTTGTGATTGCGGGTGCGGATCGGGTTTCCTTTGCAGACGCCTCAGGCAATAAAAAATCATATAAATCACTGATTCTTGAAAAGGTGAAACTGGATACGGAGCGGGTTCACTTTATTGAGGGCCTGACCTTTAATGACTATAAACAACTCCTCCAGGCATCCTCTGTCCATGTTTATCTGGACTCCCCCCTGATGGTATCCAGATCCTTACTGGAGGCCATGTCCTGTGAATGCCTCGTGATTGCACCGGATATCCAGCCGGTTAAGGAAGTGATCAAAGACGGAAACAACGGCATTATTGCAGACTTTTCCACACCTGAAAAAATTGCTGAAAAGCTGGTTGCCTGTCTTGACTACCCCTCCTTCATGATAGAGGTCAAACGAAAAGCAAGGCAGACCATCGTGGATCAGTATAGCCTTGAAAAAATTCTTCCCCGGCTTTTAAATCTGGTTCAGAAAATGGCCATGGAAAACCACCCATCAACCCTTTTTGGCTGATGCAGTTCCAGGTTTTCCGCCCTGCCCTTTGTTGCAATGATGATTGAAAATAAAGGACTATCCAAACTGAAAATGGCCCTCACCCAGGGCTGAAATATCAGTCAGGCCTTCCAACGTGATAAAATGCCTTAATTCACTATCATCAACACGGCCATTGTCCACGATATCCCCTTCCCAGATATAAACCCTGGCATCTGTGCCATTACCGGCAACAAAATAGGTCCCGTCATTGGTCCCGTCACCCAGACCGGCATTGACCGATACGTTCAGAACATCCGCTGTATTTGACCAGTCTCCGATAATATCGGTCACACCGATTATTTTATAAGCCGTCGGGTCGGCCGGGTTCAGCGAATCGGCAGAAATATATTCATGGGTTCCCTTGGCATAAAAATCATTGGCCCAGGATTCATCAAATCTCAGCACATCATTTTCCGCACCGCCTGCCTTAAAATCCGTCACCGTGTCAATGCCGATGGAAGACGTAAACCTGAAAACATCATCGCCGCCATTACCGGTAAGTCTGTCATCCCCTGCCTCACCGGCAAACCAGTTGGCCAATTCGTTGCCCAGGAAAGTATCATCGAACCTTGTGCCCCAGACCTCTTCAACCTCTGATACGTTATCGGAAAACATATGATTTCCATCTGAATCATAACCGTAAACCGCCGCGTCATCCAGAAACACACTGATCCCGTCAAAATTGCCAGTCCCGTCCAGCCAGCCGTAAACGACCCAGTCATATCCGTCACCACCAAAAATAGAATCATTGCCAAAGGAACCGTAAAAACCATTATCCCCGGAAGAGCCGATGAGCTGGTCATTCCCATGATTCGAGCCGCTCACCATCCGGATATTCGTCAGGGTATCCGTACCGCCCCAGCCGTCATAGGCAATGCCGGTTGATAAATCAATATTAACATCACCCGGATCATCAAAATACATGGCATCAACCCGCTCGCCGGCAGTACCGGTTATGGTATCGTTGCCGCCCTGGCCCCATATGCGCCAAAATGTTTCGTCCGTATTGCCCGGGTCATCAATATCAATGAAAAAGGTATCATCGAAATTTGACCCTTTTATCCTGGCAATATTGATCAATGTGTCGGTATTCTCCCATCCGTCAATGACATATGAGCCGCTAAAGGGATCTGAGCCGGACGGATCATAATGTATGATAGCAGTAATGCCTCCGGGATCATACACATACGAAGCAGTATTTTGAGGGGATCTGCCGTTAAATACAGCCCCTTCAATCCTATCATTGCCCTGGCCGCCGATCAAGGTGTCATAACCTCCCCCACCGAAGATCTCGTCATTTCCATCATAACCCCACAGCCAGTTATCTCCTGAATTTCCCCGTATGGTATCTGAAAAAACAGAACCTTCGGCTTCTTCAATATTGTTCAACACGTCATGGAACAGGGCATTTCCGCCTGAATCAAACCCCTGGGCAATATGGATGCCAAGATCAATGTCGACGCCCCTGAAATCGCCGTCACCATCCAGCCAGCTATAGGACACCCAGTCCCAGTCACCCAGGCCGTCAATGGTGTCATTGCCAAGGGTGCCGGCAAAACCATTTCTTCCATCAGATCCCAATAGCGTATCAATATAGTCAGAACCGCTGACCATTTCAATATTGCTCAGGGTATCAGTATTTCCCCAGCCGTCTGTTGCTGTTCCATTGGTCAGATTGACAGTGACACCGAACCCGTCCGAATTTGCATCCGGATCATCTAAATACATGACCCTGACCCGCTCACCAAGAGTGCCGGTTATGACATCTGCACCGTCCATTCCCCATACATACCACCTGACGTCTGAAAGTTTGGTGGGATCATTCACTGTTATGGTAATGGCGTCATTAAAGGCAGACCCCTTGATTCGGGAAATATTGATGAGTGTATCCGTATCCCCCCATCCGTCAACAACCGTTGAACCGGCAAAAGGATTTGAGTCGGACGGATCATAATGAATGACCGCCTCTATCCCATTCCAGCCGCCAACAGCATTTTCCGGGTCATTCTGGTAATCGGCATAATTTCGGGGGCGATTGCTATTAAAATCACCACCGTCAAGGATATCATTTCCCGCATTGCCCACAAGGGTATCCCCATCCCCCCGACCATTCAAATAATTATCCTGATCATCTCCCATCAGGATGTCCCAGTAATCTGAACCCACAACATTCTTGATGTGGGTCAGGGTATCTTGTCCTCCCCATCCGTCATGGGCATATCCGTTTTCAACCGCTACCGTATGGGGATTATCACCGGAAAGATGGACTTCGACACCACCGGGATCACTGTCATAGTATACCGTTGTCGGTGCATTGGGATCACCCGCCAGGGTGTCATTTCCGGCCCAGCCTTTCAGGAACCATTCTCCGGTATATGACCCGTCACTGCTGACGGTGAGGGTATCATCATGCACAGAGCCGACCAGAAGATTGATATTGATCAGGGTGTCTGTATATTTCCAGCCGTCAATGGCGGTTCCGCCTACCCCGCCACCGACATTGGCGCTAAGGGTTGCCGTCACCGCGTCTGGATCAAAGACATAGATTGCCGCATTTCCTGCGCCCTGGCCGACGGTATGGTTGAACACGCCGCCATCAAAGGTGTCTGCGCCATTGTTTCCCGCAAACCGGTTGAATGCATAGTCTTTTCCAACCAGCGAATCCTGCCCAACTGAACCAAAAATAGAAGAAACATTTACCAGGGTGTCCTCATCACCCCAGCCGTCAATGATGTTAATCGGATCAGCACTGTTGAGATTGACATCAAGCCCGGCACCGTTTATGGTGAAGGGGTCATACCAATATGAAACAGTACCGTTCTCAAAATAATCACTACCCTGCCTTCCATGAAAGTTCATGGACCTTCCGTCGCCGATAAAAGAATCCTTGTGCATGCTGCCGTGAACACCTTCAATCCCGGTCAAGGTGTCGAATGAGCCGTATCCGTCTGAAATCAACACACCACCATTAACCACGGCCAAAGAAATGGGTCCTGGAGAATTAACATATTTTGCAACATCAAACATTCCCTCGCCACCGATCAGGGTGTCATTGCCCCCGCCTCCTTCAAGGACGTCGTCGCCCTCACCGCCGTCAAGAACGTCATTTCCCCAGCCGCCGTCAAGGATGTCATTGCCCTGCCCCCCCCTTAAGGTATCATGATCGTCCTCTCCAAGCAGGACATCATTGCCTCCCATGCCTTCAAGTACATCATCCCCGTCATCGCCTTCCAACCGGTTGTATTGATCGTTTCCGAAAAGGGTATCATGATGGTCGGACCCCACAACATGATTGACGCCATAAAGCAAATCCGTGCCACCCCAGCCGTCATGGGCAAACCCATTGCCCGGATTGGTATTTCCTTCATCATAAAGGTCCACATAGACCCCGCTGATATCATCCCAATAAAGTGCAGTGACAAATTCACCGGCCAGACCGTGTATTTCATCATTTCCACCTCGGCCTTCAAATTCCCAAGACCCGTCAAAGCTTGTTCCGTTTGTTGCAGTATTCTGAACCCAGAATTTATCAGCAAATTCTGATCCCGTGATCCCTGTAATGTTGGTCAATGTATCCTGTTTACCCCAGCCATCCGTTACCATGCCGGTGACGCCGGTGAGGTTGCTGTAGGTCAAAGTCGCCTCAATTCTTAAAGGGTCCCAGATATAAACGGCGTCATTGCCTTTATGATCTGCTCCCAGAATACCGCCATTGATGGAATCAGCCCCATCACCGCCCATGAACCAGGACTGCTCACCATTTTTACCGACAAAAGTATCATTAAACCGTGTCCCCAGAACCCCGTCAATATTATCGAGATAATCGGTATTGCCCCAGCCGTCAACGACCTCTACCATTCCAGCAGCATTGACCATATTCAGATCAAGGCTGATCCCTTCTCCAACCGCGCCGGAGGCATCGGGATCATTCCAGAAGGAGACTGCAAAATCCTCGTCGTCATTCGGATCAACCCCGCCATCGAGTTCATCGCTTCCAGCACCGCCCTCAAAAATCATGAACTGGTGTCCGTTCCCAACAAAAGTATCATTAAAAGCAGTCCCGATAATATATTCAATATCTTCGAGGGTATCCTGTGAACCATATCCGTCTTCGCCGACACTCACCCGGGTCTTGTAGGAGCTCATATCCGTTGTCATGACGGCATGGATGGCGTCCGGGTTATCTGCATAGGAAACCGTATCCAGAAGTTCTTCATCTTCCCCGTTAAAATAATTGTTTTGGCCGTTTCCCCGGATAAAATCATCATGATCAGACCCGATAACAGCATTGATGTTGACCAGGGTGTCGGTTCCCCCCCAGCCGTCCTCAGCAGTTCCGAAAAAGAGGTTGACATTGATCCCTTCAGGGGAATCGCTATATTCGGCTGCCGCCCTTTTCAATCCATCATCACTGCCCGCTCCCACCAATCTATCATCACCGCCCCAGCCGTTCAGCATCCAATAGCCGGTATAACCGTCTGCGCTGTTAATGGTCAAAAGATCGTTATATTGAGATCCCACGATCGAATTAATATTGGTGAGATTGTCGGTGTCTCCCCAGCCGTCGGACCCGGTTCCCGTTAAGGCGCCGGAGATATCATCATAGGTCAGCGTAACAATGACGCCGTTAATGGCTTGACCCGGGGCTCTTTCAGGGTCCATGGCATAAATAACGGTATTGCCGTCTTCGCCGGCTGAAAAATCAATGACCCCGCCGTCAATCTGATCATCTCCCCGGCCACCGGCAAAGGACTCGTGTCCATGATCTCTTCCCGTCAGATCATCCACTGCTCCCGACCCCCAGATGCCATCAATATTTCTAAGATAATCGATATTGCCCCACCCGTCTTCGACCTGAACCTCGCCATTTACATTCACCGCGTTCAGATTAACCGTGACCCCCAGGCCATTGTTGTCGTGCCAATAGGAAGCCATACCGCCATTCCCGTCTGCATCCGGGCTGCCAAGGATGTAATCGCTTCCGTCACCACCTTCGTATACCATGAACCTGCCATCCCCATAAAACCGGTCATCATGTCTTGAACCGATGATCCATTCCACATCAACCAGGGAATCGTTATTTCCCCAGCCGTCAATGACGGACACGGAATTGTTCATGAATACGGTTATGGCTTCCGGATCATTGGAATATCCGGCAATGTCAAGGATACCTTCGCCCCCGTAGAGAGAATCGCTGCCCTGGCCGCCTTCAAGGGTGTCATCTCCCTGGCCGCCATTAAGGAGATCATTGCCCTCATCGCCGAAAAGGATATCTCTTCCTTCTTCTCCATTGAGGTTGTCATTTCCAACCTCACCGATCAGGGTATCGTTGCCGCCCATGCCTATCAGGGTGTCATCGCCGTCCCATCCGGATAGCCAATTGTCAAGACCATCCCCGGTAATTCTGTCTCCCTTGTATGACCCTCCAAACCACTCAATGTTTGTAAATGTATCTGTAAACAATACAGTATTTAAGGAATCCAACCCCCGGGCCAGGCCAGCTTCCAGATCAATTTCAACCCCATTGAAATCAAGGGTATCATCCAGGCTGCCGTATGACATAAAGACATAAGAGATTCCATCATATCCGGCCTTCCCATCAATGATATCATTGCCGAAACTGCCGAAAATCGTGTCGCCCTGGTTGGACCCTTCAATGCTGTCGACATGGTTTGAGCCGCTGACCTTATGGATATTAAAAAGCAGGTCTGTTTTTCCCCAGCCATCCATGGCATAACCAGACCCTGGATTGGTGGCCCCTTCAAAAATATCATCAGGGTCATCAAACAAATCAATGGTCACGCCATTGGGGTCATCAAGATACATCGCACTGATGCTTTCGCCGTCCGTGCCTGTCAGGACGTCATTGCCATTCAACCCCCATAAATACCACTTCAGATCAGAGCTGTTATTCTGATCAATGATACTGATGGTCATGCTGTCATTAAAGGCAGATCCTTTAAATCTGGTGATATCCTGGATTGAATCAATGGTTCCCCAGCCGTCCCTGACAATTGACCGGGTGGCTGGATCAGAACCATCTGCAAAAAATGGATTGATTGCGGATGAATCATATTGGATCGAAGCAAAAATACCATTATTCCATGCCATTGAAACGTCAGGGTTGGCGTACTCCGGGTCTATCCCATAGTTTGCCGTGGTGCGGGGATGATTATCAGTGATCAGCGCGCCGTTAAGGATATCATTGCCCTGGCCGCCCCAGAGACTGTCATAGCCATCACCGCCCGTAATGGTGTCATCGCCGTCATGGCCCTGAAGCCAGTTGTCTTCGCTGTTACCGGTGATCGTATCATTAAAAATACTGCCGTAAACATTTGTGATGTTGATCAGGGTGTCGGTAAACAAAATCTCTGAATTTGACTTTATACCGTTAACAATTCCCGTGGCCAGATCAATGTGAACACCGTTAAAATCACCCCTGCCATCCAACCCGCCATAATGGACATAATCCCGGTTGCCTCTTCCATCAATCATATCATTCCCCAGGGAACCGAAAAATCCATCATGCCTGTCCGAACCCAGAAGAATATCATTAAAATCCGAACCGCTGACGCCTTCAATATTGATAAGGGTATCGGTATTTCCCCAGCCGTCCATGGCGGTTCCGGCCGCCAGATCTATATTGACGCCAAACCCGTCACCATTTAAATCCGGATCTTCAAAATACATGGCCCTGACCGATTCCCCCGGTGTTCCGGTAATAATATCATTGCCTGCCATGCCCGCCACATACCATTTGAGATTTGATGTCCCTCCGGCATCCTGAATGGCTATGGTAATGCTGTCATCAAAGGCTGATCCCTTGATCCGGTTGATATTTTTCAGACTGTCTGTATCGCCCCATCCGTCAATGACCTGGGAGGAATCAAAAGGATTGACCGGGTTTGCCGTATTGTAATGGATTTCAGCTTCAATACCATTTCCGGCGCCAACGGCATTCTCGGGATCATCCGAGTAATCGGCCATTTTATTGGGATTATCGCCCTGCATCATACCACCGTCAAGGATATCATTTCCCCGGCCACCGATCAGGTGATCATCGCCCAGGCCGCCGAAAAGAATATCATCCCCTGCCTCACCGACAAGCTCGTCGCCTCTATCACTTCCGATCAGAGTGTCATTAAAATCCGTTCCCCAGGCACCCTCGATATTGACAAGAGAATCCGTAAATAAAACAGCCCCGGTTAAATCCCTTCCCTGTGCTGATCCGGAACCCAGATCAATATCAACTCCCCCAAAATTCACCTGACCGCTGAACCATCCATACGAAACCCAGTCCCAGCCACGGGCACCATCAATGCTGTCATTGCCGTAGGTACCGATGAAACCGTCATTCTCGTCAGAGCCCATAAGAAGGTCATTGTATTGAGAACCGCTGACGCCTTCAATATTGGTAAGAATATCTGTATTTCCCCAGCCGTCCATGGCTGTTCCGGCCGCCAGATTGATATTGACGCCAAACCCGTCACCATTTAAATCCGGATCGTCCAGATACATGGCCCGGATATTCTCCCCCGGAGTTCCAATAATTTCATCTGCACCGTCCATTCCGGCGACATACCAATAAAGATCGGATAAGAAATCATTGTCCGTAATATCAATGGTAATTTTATCATCAAAGGCTGACCCTCGGAACCGGGTGATATTGTTTATGGTATCAATATCCCCCCAGCCGTCAATAATCTGAGAGGAATCAAAAGGATTGACAGGGTTTGCCGTGTTGTAATGGATTTCAGCTTCAATACCATTTCCGCCTCCAACCGCATTCATCGGATCATTCTGATAATCGGCAACGTTTTCCGGGTTATTGCCTGTAAACTCACCACCGTCAAGGGCATCATTGCCCTGGCCGCCATCGAGGAGATCAGCGCCGTTCCCGCCGTAAAGACGGTCATTTCCCTCCCCGCCGTAAAGATGGTCATTTCCCCCCTCGCCCCAAAGATAATCTTCACCCATCTGGCCATGCAGATAGTCATCATCTGAACCACCATAGAGAAAGTCAATTCCATCCCCGCCCCACAAATGGTCATCGTCTTCTTCACCATATATCCAGTCACTGCCCCCTAAACCATCAATAGAATCCGCCATGACTGTTCCAAATAGAATATCATCACCCGGAGTGCCCAGGATGATCCCATCCGGATTAACGGTCAATACAAATACATCGGAGGCAGTGCCGGTGCCGTCACCGGCCGTCACCTTGACGTTGATTAAGCCGACATCTCCATTGGCAGGTGTCCCGCTGAACCTCCGGGTAGCTTCATCAAAACTCAGCCAGGTCGGCAGGGCTGAGCCATCCTCAAGAGTGGCTGTATAGGTCAGGGTGTCGGAGGCATCGACATCGGTAAAGCTGTCTGCAGCAAAAGTAAAACTGAATGCTCCGTTTTCCGTGGCAATCTGGTCGGTAATCGCATTGGCGACCGTGGGGGCATCGTTGGTCCCGGTGATGGTAACGGTGATATCATGGGTCGTGCCGTCTGCTGAGGCTACCGTAAAAACCTCATTGACAGTTGCACCTGCATCCAGTTGCTGTATGGCGGCCGGGGTGTTGTCTGCGGCATAGGTCCAGTTGCCTGCGGTATCAATGTTCAGATTGCCGTAGATGCCGTCAACAGTTCCAGCCTGGAATATCGACTCTCCGGCATCCGGGTCGCTGATCGTCAGCACACCACTGGTTTCCAGAAGGGTGTCGCCATCCGGGTCCGCATCTTCCGTGACCGAACCGGTATCTGTTCCGCCGATCACGGGAGGATCATCGACAGGACCAACCGTTATGGTAGCCGTGGCTGTGGCTTGTCCGCCATTGCCGTCACTGACAATATAATCAAAACTGACCTGGCCGCTAAAATCAGAATCCGGCGTATATGAAAATGTACCATCAGGATTCAGGGTAAGACTGCCGTGTATCGTATCCGGTTGAATAAAATATATTTCAGAGTCAGATCCATCCCAACCATACCACACCACATCTCCATTGTTATTGATCTGGGGGGCGTAATCACTATAAGAATTGTCTGTCAGTTGGATGGTGTTCGTGCCATTATAAAGAAAAACTTCAGCGTCAATTCCATCATGCCTATACCACACGACATGTCCATTGTTATTAATCTGAGGGTTGATGTCTTCATAAGAATTAACTGTCAATTGGATAGTGTCTGCGCCGTCATAAAGAAATATTTCATTGTCAGATCCATCAGAACCTTGCCATACCACATATCCATTGTTATTGATCCGGGGGGTGTAATCGTTATAAGAATTGTCTGTCAATTGGATTGTGTTCGTGCCGTCATAAAGAAATATTTCATTGTCAGATCCATCAGACCCTTGCCATACCACATATCCATTGTTATTAATCTGGGGTGGGCTATCATCATAAGAATTGTCTGTCAGTTGGATTGTGTTCGTGCCGTCATAAAGAAATATTTCATTGTCAGATCCATCAGACCCTTGCCATACCACATATCCATTATCATTGATCTGGCTACTAAAAACATTACCAGAAGTGTCTGTCAGTTGGATAGTGCTTGCACCGTCATAAAGGTAAATTTCAGGGCCAGATCCATCATCACCCATCCACACCACATACCCATTGTTATTGATCAGGGGGCCATAATTATTATAAGAATCGTCTGTCAGTTGAATTGTGTTCGTGCCGTCATAAAGAAATATTTCATTATCAGATCCATCAAAACCTTGCCATACCACATATCCATTATCATTGATCTGGAATTGGCTGTCATCAGTAGAATTATCTGTCAGTTGGATAGTGCTCGTGCCGTCATAAAGGTAAATTTCAGAGTCCGAACCATCTATACCTTCCCATACCACATATCCATTGTTATTAATCTGGGGTGGGCTATCATCATAAGAATTGTCTGTCAGTTGGATTGGTGTACCATATCCTTGTCCCCCTGCCGGAGAAAAGATTAATACGTCTCCATCAACATCTGTGGCACTCAAAGTTCCGGTAAGGGTCGTGTCTTCATTGATGTTGAACTGATCAGGTCCATTTATAACCGGATCATCATTGGTTCCGGTGATGGTGACGGTTACCAGTTGGGTCGTACCGTCGGTTGCTGTATAGGTGATATTGTCGGTAACAACAGCACCTTCCTCCAGACCCTGAACCGCTACCTGATCCAGGGTATAGGTCCAGATGCCCGATGACAGCTCAAAGCTGCCAAAATTGTTGTCTCCGGCCGTGGCTGCCACATCAGCAAAGGATGGCGTATCTCCAGCATCGATATCTGTGATGGCAAGGGTTCCGGTTGCTGTGACCACTGCATCTCCGACATTACCTTCGGTTACGTCTCCGGTGAAGGTGCCGCTGACTACGGGAGCATCTTCAGTCCCGGTGATGGTGATGGTGATCATCTGGGCGGTGCCGTCCGCCGTGTAAACCGTCAGGACGTCATCGACACTTGCGCCTGCATCCAGTTGCTGGATAGCCGCCTGGGTGTTGATGGCGGCATAGGTCCAGTTGCCTGCGGTATCAATGGTCAGGCTGCCGTAGACGCCGGCGACGGTTGCGGTCTGGAACACAGATTCTCCGGCATCCGGGTCGCTGATGGTCAGAATGCCACTGGTTTCAAGCAGGGTGTCGGTATCCGGGTCCACATCTTCCGTGACTGAGCCGGTATCTGTTCCGCCGATTACAGGGGCATCACTGACAGGGTTAACCGATATGGTGACGGTTGCCGTGTCTTCTCCGCCATGGCCGTCGCTGACCATATAATCAAAACTGGTCTGACCGTTAAAATTCGGATCCGGTGTATATGAGAAGGTACCATCAGGATTAAAAACAAGATCTCCAAATATGGATTTGACATAAAATATTTCCCTGTCTGATCCATCAAACCCATGCCAAACCACATCCCCGTTGTCATTGATCTGGGGTAACAGGTCATCTGTATCATTATTTGTAAGCTGAATCGTATCCTTTCCATTATAAAGATAAATTTCGTTGTCATGGCCATCAGATCCCTGCCAGACTACATATCCATTATCATTGATTTGAGGAGCGGAATTCCCAGTTGAATTATTTGACAGAATCTGTGGCAGACCTGTGCCGTCATAAAGATAAATTTGATTATTGCCCTCCCAGACAATTTGCCCATTGTTGTTCATCTGAGGGGTATTTTCAACCATGCTGTTATTTGTCAACTGGATCGGATCAGGATCAATACCATTATAAAGGTAAAGATCATAATTGCCTGTTGAACTATTATAATTTTTCCAGAGCACCTCTCCATTGTTATTGATCTTGATGTCGGAAACCCACTGGGTATCATTGATCAGTTGATTTGTTTGCCCCGTATCGCCATCAAAAAGATAAATTCGAGAATAATTTGAATCAACTATCAATTCCCAGACGACATCTCCATTGTCATTAATCTGGGGATCTACAACGGGAACAGCCGTTTGAAAATTATTTGTCAAATTCTGAATCGTACCCGTATCGTCATAAAGATAAATATTGGAATAAGGGCCAATGTTCCCTGACCAAACCACCTCTCCACTGCTATTGATCTGGGGGTTATGTTCATCACCACCATCAACTGCAATCTGGTTTGTGGTCTTGTTCGTACCATCATAAAGAAAAATTTTACCAAGGTTATTTATGGATTCCAGCCACACGACATCACCATTGTCACTGATCTGGTGCGAATTACTTATATAATTAGTTGCCAGTTGGATCGTGTTAACGCCGTCATAAAGATAAAGCCCCTTGTTAATACCATCCTGATCCTGCCAGATAATTTGCCCCTTGTTATTGATCCGGGCAACTTGGTCAGAAATGGAATTATCTGTCAACTGAATGGGTGTGCTTGAATATCCCTGCCCTGGAGCCAGAGAAAAGGTTAATGCATCTCCGTCAGCATCTGTGGCGATTAGAGTACCGGTAAGGGTCGTGTCCTCATCAATATTAAATTGGTCAGGTCCATCAATGACGGGCGCATCATTGGTATTGTTAACGGTCAGCTCAAACACATCGGATACAGACTCAAGATCGTCGCTGGCCGTCACCTTGACATTGATTAAGCCGACATCGGCGTCGGAAGGAGTCCCGCTGAACGTCCGGGTACTTCCATCAAAGTTCAGCCAGGCTGGCAAGGCTGAGCCATCCTCAAGGGTGGCGGTATAGGTCAAGGTATCGGAGGCATCAATATCGGCAAAGCTGTCTGCCGCAAAGGTAAAACTGAACGCTCCGTTTTCCGTGGCAATCTGGTCGGCAATCGCATTAGCGACCGTGGGTGCATCGTTGGTCCCGGTGATGGTGATGGTGATACCATGGATCGTCCCGTCTGCTGAGGCTACCGTAAAAACGTCATTGACAGTTGCGCCTGCATCCATTTGCTGGATAGCCATTTGGGTGTTGTCTGCTGCATAGGTCCAGTTGCCTGCAATATCGATGGTCAGGTTGCCGTAGATGCCGGCGACGGTTGCAGCAACGAACACAGATTCCCCGGCATCCGGGTCGCTGATGGTCAGAATGCCGCTGGTTTCAAGCAGGGTGTTGCCATCCGGGTCTGCATCTTCCGTTACTGAACCGGTGTCTGTTCCGCCGATCACGGGAGGATTACTGATATTGTTAACCGTGAGGGTAAATATATCAGAGGCTGTGCTGGTGCCGTCACTGGCTGTGACCTTGACGTTGATTAAGCCGACATCAGCATCGGAAGGGGTTCCGCTGAACGTCCGGGTACTTCCATCAAAACTCAGCCAGGTCGGCAGGGCTGATCCATCCTCAAGGGTGGCGGTATAGGTCAAGGTATCGGAGGCATCAATATCCGCAAAACTGTCTGCCGCAAAGGTAAAACTGAACGCTCCGTTTTCCGTGGCAATCTGGTCGGCAATCGCATTGGCGACCGTGGGTGCATCGTTGGTCCCGGTGATGGTGATGGTGACCAGTTGGGAGGTACCGTCTGTTGCCGTATAGGTGATGGTATCAGTGACAATATCCCCTTCATCGAGCGTCTGTACTGCCGCCTGATCAAGACTATAGGTCCAAATATCCGATGTCAGTTCAAAACTGCCAAAATTGTTATCTCCGGCCGTGGCTGCCACATCGGCAAAGGACGGTGTATCTCCGGCATCAATATCTGTGATGGCAAGGGTTCCGGTTGCTGTAACTGCAGCATCTCCTACGTTTCCTTCGGTTACATCTCCGGTGAAGGTCCCGGTAACAACAGCAGCGTCTTCGGTCCCGGTGATGGTGATGGTGATGGTGATATCATGGGTCGTGCCGTCTGATGAAGCTATCGTAAAAACATCTTCGACACTTGCGCCTGCATCCAGTTGCTGGATAGCCGCCTGGGTGTTGTCTGCTGCATAAGTCCAGTTGCCTGCGGTATCGATGGTCAGGCTGCCGTAGATGCCGTCAACAGTTCCAGCCTGGAATACGGACTCTCCGGCGTCCGGGTCACTGATGGTCAAAATGCCGCTGGCTTCAAGCAGCGTGTCGCCATCCGGATCCACATCCTCCATTACTGAACCGGCAATATCTCCGGCTACCACGGCACTATCATTGGTTCCAGTGATGGTGACGGTAACTATCTGAGAGGTGCCGTCGGTAGCTGTGTAAGTAATGCTGTCGGTAACAACAGCCCCTTCCTCCAGATCCTGAACCGCTGCTTGGTCAAGAGTATAGGTCCAGATACCCGATGTCAGCTCGAAGCTCCCAAAATTGTTGTCTCCGGCCGTGGCTGCCACATCGGCAAAGGACGGAGTATCTCCGGCATCAATATCTGTGATGGCAAGGGTTCCGGTTGCTGTAACCGCTGCATCCCCGATATTGCCTTCGATTACGTCTCCGGTGAAAGTACCGCTGACTACGGGAG
>JAMPXP010000025.1 GCA_023701135.1 Desulfobacula sp.
ACAATAAAGGATATTCCTATGGAAACAACCCGATTGATCATCGTAGCAGTGGGAGGCCAGGGCAACCTTCTGGCCTCCAAGGTCCTGGGAGAGGCAGCCCTGATCTCAGGAGTACCCGTCCGCATGAGTGAAATCCACGGCATGGCCCAGAGAGGCGGCGTGGTGGAATCGGCCATCGTCTTCGGCGAGGCCGAAAGCTCCATCATCTCCGACAACGAAGCCGACATCCTCCTGGGCTTTGAACCGGCCGAGACCTTAAGAGCCATCAACCGTGCCAACAAAAATACCATCGTCATCACCAATACGGCAACACTCCCCCCCTTTACCGTGTCCATCGGCAAGGGCGTCTACCCCCCCATCGACACCATCAAAAGCCTGCTTCAAGAAAAATGCAAAAGCCTGGTGGCCATTGACGCCATGAAGATCGCCAAAGAGGCCGGCACCCCCATGAGCGTGAACATCGTGCTTCTCGGCGCCCTGGTCCAGTCGGGCCGCCTGGGGTTTTCTAAGGAAACCATGATGGAGGCCATCAAACGAAGGACCAAGAAAGATTTTCTTCCCATGAACATTAAGGCCTTTGAAATGGGGTTTGAGGCGGCGGAAAACTACCGATGAAACAGAAAAGAATCCAGGTCCTCAACGGACCCAACCTGAATATGCTGGGAAAACGGGAACCCCATATCTACGGCTCCCTGACCCTGGATGAAATCAATAAAGGCCTTGAGAAGGAAGCCAAACCCCTGGGCCTGGAACTCTCTTTTTTCCAGTCCAACCATGAAGGGGCCCTGGTGGACAAAATCCATGAATTGTTTGATTCCCCGCCGGAGGGCCTTATCATCAATCCGGGAGCCCTGACCCATACCAGCGTGGCCCTGAGGGACGCCCTCCTGCTTTTGTCCTGCCCCATGGCAGAGGTCCATTTGTCCAATATTTATAAGCGGGAGGCCTTCCGCCATAAATCCCTTCTGGCCGATATCGTGACGGGCCAGATTTCCGGCTTCGGTGCCTACGGCTATCACCTGGCCCTCCAGGCCCTGGCCAAAATGATCCACGAATCCACGGTCCATGACGCCTGATCTGCTCATCCTCTGCGCCACCCTTGCCGAGATGTCTTATTTTCTGTCGGTCCACCCGCCAAAGGCGGAAAGGATGACCCGTACCGGGCTCAGGGTCTTTTCCGGCAGACTTAAGGACAAAGCCTATGACCTCATGATCACCGGGCCCGGCGTCTTTAACGCAGCCCATGCCCTCACCGTTTTCCTGGAACAGGCCTCCCCGGCCCTGGTCATCCAGACCGGCATCGCCGGAATCTTCAGGGAAACGGGACTGGACATCGGTGATGTGGCCGTTGCCACGGGGGAGCAGTATATTCATACGGGCGTTGCGGCCGATTCTTCCATACCCGGGCCGCTACCCTTTGACCTCATTAGCGACCTCCCCTCAAGCCGGGAAGGGCGGTACCCGTTTGATCCGGCCCGGGTGGACGCCTGCCATGAACGCCTGTCCAGGGGATTTGAACATAAAGGCATCCGGGTGGCCAGGGGGCCGTTCATCACGGTTTCCACCCTCACCTCTTCCTTTGACCAGGCAAGCCGTCTCCATGCAGTCCTCTCGCCGGTCATGGAAGCCATGGAAGGGGCAGCTTCGGCCCATATTGCAGCCCTTTATAAGGTCCCCTTCATTGAAGTCCGGGCCGCCTCGAATTTTACAGGGGAAAGGGATAAGGGCAAATGGGACCTGGAGAGGGCGGCAAAACACCTGGGAGAGGCCTGCGCGATAATCTGATGGGCATAGAGAATAAAGATGTGTTTGAGAAGGTGATGGGATTTGCCAAAGATGGAAAGGGCAGACGGATGCTGAATGTTTTGAATAAGCGGGATACTGTTTTGACCTTGTCCGAGTTGAAGGATGTTTTGAAGGCCTATTGCGAAACCGGCCTGCCCAAGGAAGTTGAGGTATTGAAGAGCATCCGAGGCATTTTAAGAGATGATCAGTATCATCGCCTGGCTGAAAAGGTCAGGGCCAATTGCTGTCCGGAGAAATATGACGCGTTTGCGGTTTCATTGAGAAATCTGCTGACCAGTGGTATGAAGATGAACCCTGCCAGGAACAATACCGAAGGGCAGGGGTGAGAATTTTTATTTTTTCGAATAAAGCTGTTAAGGAGACCATCCATGGGACTGCTCAATCTGCTGCTGACTGATCCGCTATCCTTTGTCCTCATTGCCATACCCCTCCTGTACGCCATTATTTTCCATGAACTGGCCCATGGCTGGGTGGCCCTCCGCATGGGGGACCCCACGGCCAAACTGCTGGGCCGCCTGAGCCTCAACCCCCTCAAGCACCTGGACCCCGTGGGCACCCTCATGCTCTTTATCTTCGGCTTCGGCTGGGCCAAGCCCGTGCCTGTGAATTTCAACCTGCTGCACGACCGGAAAAAGGGCATGATTGCCGTTTCCTCCGCAGGCATCATCGCCAATATGCTCCTGGCCTTTACGGCCCTTTTCCTGGACCGCCTGATCTCTCCCCCGCCGTCAAGCCTGCTGGCTCCGCTCCTCTTTTATTTTGCGAAGATCAATATCATCCTGGCCGCCTTTAACCTGATCCCCATCCCGCCCCTGGACGGTTCGAAAATTCTCATGGGCTTTGCCTCGCCGGCCATTCAGAACACTCTTTTCCGGCTGGAACGCTACGGCTTTTTCATTGTCATCGCCCTGCTGTATCTGGGCGTCCTGGACCCCATCACCCGTTTTTTTCAATGGATTATCCTGTCTTTTATCAATCTGCTGTTGCCTTGACGGCCTGACCTTCGGAAACCACTCGAATAAATTACAAATTCATAAAAACAGACCCCTGAAAATCTGTTTACAGGCAGAAAAAATACTGATAGGAGTTCAGCATCGGGGTGTCTGAATCATGGAACTGAAAATAGCCGATCCCGGCCGGATACCCGGGAATGAAGGTTGACGTGATAGCAGATTCTTTAATGCTGATCAGGGGAAATTGACCTGATAATAAATGGTGATGAGATAAAAGTATGATCGAAAAAATACGAATATCACTTTGGGACCTTTTGACATTTTTTATGTCAGGCTTTCTTTTTACGCTTGTTATTGGCTTTCATATGTATTTTTTGATCGGTTTTCCTGGCTTAAGTCCATTTGAAATACCGGCACCTTTCATTCTTTTTGTTTTCCCAATCACGTTTACTCTCATTGGCATGCTTTTAGAACCTATTTCAAATTTGTGCGATCGAGCTATTCTTGGTCCGATTTGGAAGGTGATTAATCCAAAATCACAAAAACTTAATAAAGAAGAAGCCGAAAGTTTAGAAAAAACAATCAAAGATATTTTGTACAATGAGCACAAAATAAAAGTTGATAGCATATATCATTTTTGCAAAGATTACATAGAGCAAAAGCAAGCAAATACAAACTTTATGGTGTTTTTAGCAAGATTTGGTTTCTATAGAAACGTCGCTTTCATATGCTTTTTTAGCGCTGTTGGGACTCCTTTTGTCTTTAGTATCGGTTATATTGAATGGATTATTGTAACCGGATGGCTGTTTTTACTTTTTCTTTTTAAAAAACGTAGTAATGAATTTTATAGCTATTTAGCTCCAACAGTTTATAGGTGCTTTCTTGGATGCCAATTAAGGGAGAAGATAGATAAAAAATAAAACTCATAACAACTTGCTGCAAAAGGTTCGGGCAAAGATCAGCCCTTACTGGTGGGCAATCCGTTAGCCCTTGACATAGTTCGGAAGATTAAAAAATGAAAATTTGAAAAACAAGGAGTTTAATCAATGGGGGTCTTGATTGTTTGGGGGGTACTGTCATTTATTTATTATAAGGTCGCTTTAGATGCAATTTTCAACTATTATGGTATCTCAATAATAGCAGCGTTGTTGCTTGGATGCATGGTAAGTTTATTAATATTTTTTTCTGGTCAATTTTATGCAAGTAAAATGGGGAAACACCTCGCAAAAATAAGATTAGGCCTGGAAAAAGAATCAAATTTTTGGGCACATTCTTTGGGGATCTGGTTTATGACCTCTCTATTATTTAGTGTTGTAGGGAAATTAATCATTTTTGGATTTTCAAAAAAATTAAACCGAAAATTAGGAGATGAACTATTTTTTGGGGGTGGTAGGTATTTTGATGAAACAATTACATTTTTAATTATCATTTTAATACCATTGGCTATAAATTACTTATTGATAATTTCTACAGTAAAATTACAGGAAAAAATTGTCAGAGACGCCGATTAAAGCTTAACTCAAAAGCAGAAGAGTTCGTTATTATAACGAATTAATCCTAAGCCATTAAATTTTGACTACAAATTTTTCGAGATGGACCGGGCTTAATGCGCGGCTCTTTGAAAATATACAGGTTAAGAATATGGAACCCACTATCTGAGGTTTTGGGTTATAGAAGCTACTCAGCTTCCTGTTCACTTAAAGCCCAACCATTGGAATTAAAATTTAATTGTGCCACATTCAGGCAGAATAAGGAAGGAGAAGGTTGGCATGTCTAATCTTTTGGAAAAAATACAAAACGACGATTTATCCCCTTCCGGTCAAGAGAGGGCTTTGTTAGCGGACCGGCTGTTAAGTTCCCTTGATGATGATGCGCTCACAGAGGTCAATACGGCCTGGATTGAGGAGGCTGAGCGCCGCCATCAGGACTATAAACAGGGTAAGCGGCCAGGCATCTCTGCAAAGGACGTGTTTGCCGAAGCCGATTCTTTTTTAAAATGAACTTCAAGATGTTTTTCAGGAATATGTATGCGCTATCAGGGGAAGATTACAGTTTGGAAAGATAACAAGGGCTTTGGATTTGTCACCATGAATGCCACTGGAGAAAAGGCTTTTGTTCATATAAAGTCTTTTTCTAACCGTTCGAGAAGGCCGGTCGAAGGGGATAAAATAACATATGAACTGATAGCGGATGAGAATAATCGGATGCGTGCCGAAAACACGAGGTTTGTGGGCGAAAAGGCGGCAGACGCCAAGCCCTCTAAGCCAGTATCGAATCAAGGTTCGCTCATGAAAAAATTCTTATTCCTTGCTGTGGCCCTATTCGTTATCTATATGTTTTTTAACGGTCTGCCCGCATTTACACCAAATGAATCCCCGCCTTCAAATGAAGAACAAAGCCTAGATAGCTCAGATGCCATTATAGCCAAAGCATTCTCAAATCACCGAAGCAATTTGCAGATTACCGGTCAAGGCGTGGTCGCCAAGATATTGCCGGACGATAACAGCGGCAGCAGACATCAAAAATTTATCATTCGTTTGTCTTCCGGTCAGACGCTTTTAGTCGCACATAATATCGATCTTGCGCCTCGGATCAATTCCCTGGAACAAGGGGATTCTGTTCAGTTTTATGGTGAATACGAGTGGAACGAAAAGGGGGGCGTCTTGCATTGGACCCACCGGGATCCAAGCGGTTCCCATGAGGGAGGCTGGCTGGAGCACCAAGGTCAGCGATATCAATGAGCCGGCCGGTCTATATAAAGGTTTTTTAGATCAACGATATGAATCGAACGAGATAGAATGAACTTCATCGACTCCCATTGCCATCTGCATGATTCCCGGATTTTGGATGATATTCAGGAGATCGTGGCCGGGGAAAATCCTTAGTGCTCAATGCTTCGATGGCTATAGTTCAGACATATCAGGAGAGGGGTAAGATGCGTGCAAAAATTCAAAAATGGGGAAACAGACAGAGTCTTCGTATTACAAAAGCATTGCTCGCAGATGCACGAATCAATGTAGGTGATGATGTCAATACCATCGTAAAAGAGGGCGCCTTAATCGTTACCCCGGCTCAAAGGATAAGAAAGAAATATAATCTCAAAGACCTTGTGGAGAAAATCCCCGGAGGATGTCTGGTCAAGGAAACCGATTGGGGAAAACCAGTGGGCAAAGAGGTCGAACTGATAACCGTTCAAAAGGTGTGACAGGGAATCGAAGGGCATCGGTCACACATCCCCAATCCCTTATGAATCATAGTCTTGACATGGCAGCCATATGTAATTACAATGTAATCATTAAAATGATTCACAAAAAGGATGTTGCATATGAAGGCGTCAATCATCAAAATCGGCAATTCCCATGGCATTCGTATCCCAAAACCCATCATCGCACAATGCGGATTTGAAGATGAGGTTGAATTTTCAGTCCGGAACAATGAACTGATTGTCAAACCCGTCAAATCCTCCCGCCATAATTGGGAGGCGTCGTTTAAAAAAATGGCGACGGAGGGGGATGATCAGTTGCTGGATTCTGAATCCGTCTCAACGGCAAAATGGGATGAGGATGAGTGGGAATGGAAATAAAACGGTTTCAAGTTTACCTTGTCAACCTTGATCCGGCCTTGGGCCACGAAATTCAGAAGATGCGGCCGTGCCTGGTGATTTCCCCCAATGAAATGAACGAGCATATTTCCACCCTCATCGTTGCTCCCATGACAACAAAAGGCAGGGACTATCCCACCAGAGTCAATTGTTCATTCCAGGGAAAAAAGGGACAGGTGGTGCTGGATCAAATTAGAACCATTGATAAGAAAAGGCTGGTTAAAAAACTTGGAACCATTGACAACCTTTCCCAGGACAGGGTTTTAAAGATCCTGCATGAAATGTTTGCAAAATAAAATGAATTTCATCGACTCCCATTGCCATCTGCACGATTCAAGGATTTTGGATGATATTCCGGGGATTGTGGCCCGGGCCGAGGCCGCAGGCGTCAAGACCATGGTGACCTGCGCCACCATGGAGGAGAATTTTGAGCAGACAGCCCAACTGTCTCTCGCCTATCCGGCCATCCTTCCCTGTTTCGGGATCCACCCCTGGTTTCTGGACAGCCTGTCCCCGGACTGGAAAAAGAATCTGGAGCAGTATCTGGTGTCCTATCCCTCGGGGGTCGGGGAGACGGGCCTTGATTTTATGATCCAAACCCCGGACCGGGACCGGCAGATGGCGGTGTTTGAGTATCATCTCATGCTGGCCAGGGAAATGGGGCGGCCTGTCAATATCCATATCCGGAAAGCCTGGGACGCCTTTGTCCGGATTTTGAAAAGGCTGGGAAAATTCAAGGCGCCGGGGCTGATCCATTCCTATTCCGGGTCCGGGGATCTCATCCCGGTCTTTGAGGCCCATAACCTTTATATTTCCTTTTCCGGGTCCGTGACCCGGCCCGGCGCAAAAAAAGCGGTCAAGGCCCTGAAGGCGGTTTCAAGGGAAAGATATGTGCTGGAGACGGACACCCCGGATATCTATCCCAGTCTGCCCGAACCTGATCCGCACCGGCTCAACGAGCCCAAGAACCTTGCCGCCATTGCCCGGATTGCATCGGAACGGGCCGGGTTCGAATTTAAAACATTTTCAGATCAGGCCTATCAAAACAGCCTGGATCTGTTTTCTCCATTGCTGGAGAGAAAAAAGGCAGGGCAATGAACCAATTTGCACGGACGGAACAGCTCCTTGGCCATGAAGCCATGGAAAAGATTAAAAAGGCAAAGGTGGCCGTCTTCGGCCTGGGGGCCGTGGGCTCCTTTGCCGTGGAAGCCCTGGCCCGGACCGGGGTGGGCCGTCTTCACCTCATCGATTTTGACCGGGTGGACGCCTCCAATATCAACCGCCAGCTCCTGGCCCTGACCTCCACCATCGGCCGGGAAAAGGCCGTCCTGGCCCGGGAAAGGGTAGCGGATATCAACCCGGATTGCAAAATAACGGTCAGGACTTCCTTTGTCAATGCCGAAAGCCTGGAGGACCTGCTTGAGGAGGATATGGATGTGGTGGTGGATGCCATTGACGGCCTCAATTCAAAGATCAATCTGCTGGTGGGGGCAAGACGGATGAACCTTTCTGTCGTGTCCAGCATGGGAGCCGGGGGCAAGACGGATATTTCCCTTATCCGGGCCGGGGATATCAGTGAGACCGAGGTCTGCCCCCTGGCCCGGGTGGTGAGGAGAAGGCTTCACCGGCGCGGGGTCTATGAAGGCATCAGGGCTGTTTATTCCATTGAACCACCATTGAACAAACAGCCCTTTAATGCTGAGGATGCCGGAGATGCCCTACCGGGTCACGGCCGGTCACGGCCGCCCATCGGGACCGTGGTCTGGGTGCCGGGGGTTTTCGGCCTGACCGTGGCCCGGGAAGTGATCCGGATCATCACGGGTTAAGCCTTCCGCTCTTCGTCCCTTAAAACCCGGCGCAGGACCTTGCCCACATTGGAGACCGGGATTTCATTTCTGAATTCTATGATTCTCGGACGTTTGTAACCGGCCAGATGCTCTTTGCAGAACTCATGGATCTCGGCTTCGGTGGCCTCGGTCCCGGCTTTCAGCTTGATAAAGGCCTTGACCTTTTCCCCGCTTTTTTCATCGGGAATGCCTACCACAGCCACCAGTTCCACCTTGGGATGGGTGTAAAGGACATCCTCCACCTCCCTGGGATAGACATTGAAACCGCCCACGATGATCATATCCTTTTTCCGGTCCGTGATGGTGATATAGCCGTCCTTGTCGATATTGCCGATGTCGCCGGTGAGAAAATACCGTTTCCCGCCCAGGTTGACAAAGACCTCTTCATTGGCATCGGGGCGTTTCCAGTACCCCTTCATGACCTGGGGGCCGCAGGCCGCCACTTCGCCGTCTTCACCCTGGGGCATTTCCTTGGTGGGGTCATCCAGGCTGAGGATTTTAACATCGGTGCCGGGAAGGGGGAAGCCGATGGAGCCGATTTTCCGGGTTTCCTTAAAGGTGGGGTTGGACGAGATGACCGGCGCGGTTTCCGTCAGGCCAAAGCCTTCAAAAATAATGGAGCCGGTCTTTTCTTCAAACCGCTTGCAGACCTCCGGAGGCAGGGGAGCCCCGCCGGAAAAGCAGCCCATGAGGGAGGACAGGTCATATTGGTCGATGAGGGCATGATTGGTAAAGGCCACAAAGATGGTAGGCACGGCCGGCATGAAGGTGGGTTTGTATTTCTGGACCGCCTTGAGCACTTCCGTGAAGGGCGGCTTTCCGGCCCTGGGATCCGGGATGCAGATGAGCCTTGCCCCCAGCATGGTGGACATTAACAGGGCCACGGTGATTCCAAAGCTGTGGTACCAGGGCAGGACTCCCAGGAAGGCGTGGAAATTCCCCTTATACAGGGATTCGGGTTTTTTCCCCTCTCCGTGGACGAATCGGCCGTAGTGGTAGATGCCCATGACGTCATAGGTGAAATTGGTATGGGTCAGTTCCGCTCCCTTGGGCACCCCGGTGGTGCCGCCGGTATAGAGCATGATGGCGGTGTCGTTTTCAGGATCGATGGTCACGGCCGGCGGATTGGGTTTGCTGGAGGCGACAATATCGTCATACATGAGGTGGCCGGGCTTGATGCTGCCCGCCGTTGGGATTTTTCCCAAGAGGCTGCCCAGGATAGCCTTGACCTTGGGCAGATAGGATTTGATATTGCACAGGATCACGGTTTCAACGGCCGTTCCTTCAATGGCCTTTACCGTGTTGGGGTAAAATACGGGATGGTCCATGCAGAAAACGATTTTGGATTCGGAATTCTTCAACTGGTAATTGAGCTCGGCCGGGGTGTAGACCGGGTTGCAGTTGACGGCAACGGCGCCGGCCTTGAGTATCCCGAAAAGGACTTCAGGAAACTGGGGCAAGTTGGGCAGGAAAATCGCCACCTTGTCTCCCTTTCGAATGCCCCGGTTGCTGAGGAAATGGGCAATGCGATCCGCCGTATCCTTGACCTGGGCATAGGTTCTGGAAGCACCGTTGAACTGGGTAAAAATGCTGTCCGGATAGGATTTGGCAGAATCATCCAGGAACTTGAAAATAGGGAATTGATAATCGGTAAATGTGTGTACAACGCCTTCGGGCCAGTAAGGGGTCTTCCATGCTGCGTCACTCATCTTTTTTCTCCTTTTGTTCGGGGTGTCTGCCAAAGATAAAGAGGTTTATCTTATGCGTTAATAAAACGGTTTCCTTGTCTGGTTGTTTATACAGGGAAGTTCAAGGGAAAGAAAAGCTTTTTTTTGAGTAAAATTGGGGTTGCCCCATATCCCTGGTTTCAGCTATAGTATCCCATTTCAAATTTCATGAAACGAGGAAAGGGTATGCGGTTTAAACTGTCCATTATGGCGGTATTGTTTTTCTGGATCAGCAGTTCCGCCGTCTGCAAAACCATAGACTGGAAGTCCTATGATGAAGCCCTGGGCCGGGAAGGGACTCAAGGGAAAAAAATTTTTCTGCATTTCAGGACGGATTGGTGCCGATACTGCACTCAAATGGACCAGGAGACCTTTGGCGATCCTCTGGTCGTCAGCTTTTTATCAGAGCATTTTATTGCCGTTAAGGTGGACGGGGACAGGGAAAAAGAGGCTGTTAAACAGCATCAGGTCTCAGGGTATCCGGATAACCGGTTTCTGGATGAAAAGGGCCGGGAGGTGTACCGGTTGCCCGGATTTGTAGCGCCCGAGGTATTCCTGTTTTTTCTTGAATACATTCAGACGGGCAGCTACCAAACCATGGACCCCATGCAGTTTTATAAATCCCGATGATTCTTTTTAACGGTTGATAAACAAAGGATGCAGTGATAAGGGAAGTATTTGGAAACCATGCAGAATCTCAAAAGTTAAAAAGGAGATGAATATATGATGAAAAAACCATGTCAATGCCTTTGGATTGTATTATTCGGCATGCTGGTCTTTGCCGGGCCCTCTTTTTCCGAGGATATGTATGTGGCAAGCGTTACGGAAATTTCTTTGCGGACCGGACCCAGCGTGGATAACAAAATCGTTGCCATGCTGAAAACCGGTAGCAAGCTTGAGGTCATTGAATTCAATACGGATTGGTCCCAGGTCAGAATAGATAATGGAAAATCAGGCTGGGTCTTGTCTCGGTTCATCACCCCGAAAAAACCGGAAATCCTTTTGCTGGATGAATTGAAAGAAAAAAATCAGGCCCTTTTGTCAAAAATTGCCCAATTGGAAGAAGAAAATAAGTCGCTTGTCGCTAAAACGGCATCTCTGGGTGAACTGGAAGGGAAATTCAGTAAACTGCAGCAGGACTCAGCGGATTTTTTAAAGCTCGAGGCAAAATATAATGCGGTGATTCAGGAAAACGAGGCCCAGAAGGCCGTCATCGAAAAGCTGGAAACCAGTATGGACAGTGAGCCCAAACTCTGGTTTCTCATCGGTCCCGGTGTTTTTATCGTGGGCTTGTTTTTTGGGTTAAGCAGCCGTAAAAAGAAGAGAACCAGCCTATTATGATCCAAAAAACCGATTTTCTGGTTATCGGCAGCGGGATTGCCGGTTTAAGTTATGCCCTGAAAGCGGCAAAATTCGGAAAAGTCACCATCGTCACAAAAAAACAGATACGGAAAACCAATACGGCCCTGGCCCAGGGCGGGGTGGCCGCCGTATTCAGCCAAACGGATTCCTTTGACCTGCATATTCAGGACACCCTTGCCGCAGGGGACGGACTTTGCAACAAAGAGGTTGTCAGCATGGTGGTGAAGGATGGGCCGGAACGAATCCGGGAGCTGGTCAAATTCGGGGCGGCCTTCAATAAGGCGGGAGAAGGGGAATATGATTTTTCCCTGGGCCAGGAAGGCGGGCATTCGGCCAAGAGAATCGTCTATGCCCAGGACCTGACCGGCCGGGAAATAGAAGAAACCCTGGTCCGGAATGTTGAAGCGGATCAGAATATCACCATTTTGGAAGATCATATTGCCGTCAACCTGATCACCTTTTCCAGCAGCATCCGGAGCGGACTCCTGGTGACCCGCCATGAGAATATCTGTTGCGGTGCCTATGTATTAAACAATCAGACCGGGAAAATAGAAACCATCCATGCCGGCATTACCCTTCTGGCCACCGGCGGGGCCAGCAAGGTCTATCTGTATACCTCAAACCCGGATATCGCCACCGGAGACGGTATTGCCATGGCCTACCGGGCCGGGGCTTCGGTGGCTAACCTGGAATTTGTCCAGTTTCACCCCACCTGCCTGTTTCACCCGGAGGCCAAGAATTTTCTGATTTCCGAGGCGGTCCGGGGGGAGGGGGCGATCCTGGTGGATGCCAAAGGCCGCCGGTTTATGGATAAATATTCTCCGGATAAGGAACTGGCCTGCAGGGATGTGGTGGCCAGGGCCATTGACAGTGAACTGAAAAAAACCGGGGCTGATTCGGTTTTTCTGGACATCACCCATAAGGACCCTGGATTTTTAAAGAAAAGATTCCCCAATATTTATTCAAAATGCCTTGAATACGGGATTGATATCACAAAGGACCCGATCCCGGTGGTACCGGCCGCCCATTATATGTGCGGCGGCGTGGCCACGGACCTGAACGGAAGAACCGATATCCAGAGGCTGTATGCTGTGGGCGAGACCGCCTGCACCGGGCTCCACGGCGCCAACCGCCTGGCCTCCAATTCCCTTCTGGAGGCCCTTGTCTATTCCCACAGGGCCTACCTGGCCTCTGTTGAAGAATTCAAGGCCATGGGCAACCGGGTCACCGTTGA
The DNA here is from genome assembly GCA_023701135.1 of Desulfobacula sp. Taxonomy (GTDB): domain Bacteria; phylum Desulfobacterota; class Desulfobacteria; order Desulfobacterales; family Desulfobacteraceae; genus Desulfobacula. Next base: position 12,531 of record JAMPXP010000025.1, read on the forward strand.
TCTGGACCTTTGGGATGAAACCAGCACCACGGACAGTGATGAAGCCATTGTGGTTTCCCATAACTGGGATGAAATCCGGCGGCTCATGTGGAATTATGTGGGCATTGTCAGGTCGGACAAGCGCCTTCAAAGGGCCTTGAGAAGAATTGTCAATATCAACGAAGAAATCAATGAGTATTACTGGGATTTTAAGGTGACCTCGGATCTGATCGAACTGCGGAACCTGGCCACCGTTGCCGAACTCATCATCCGGTCGGCCCTGATGAGAAAGGAAAGCCGGGGCCTGCATTATAATATCGGATACCCTGAAAAGGACGATGCCCATTTCCTGAAGCACACCATCCTCAGGAAGAATTTCTAGATTTTATCTTGTGTCGGGTTTGATCCCGGTAAACAGGGTCACAATGCCGAAGGTCATCTGTTTGAAACGGATATGGGTGAACCCGGCTTCCCTCATGAGGGCTGCAAATTCCATGGGGGCAGGAAATTTCAGGACCGAATCCGGCAGGTATTGATAAGCCCTTGCATCCTTTGAAAAAAAAGACCCGATAAGGGGAAGCAATTTCTGGAAATAGAAAAGATAGAAAAACCTCAAAATCCCTTTTTCCGGTGTTGTCAATTCCAGGACCACGAGCCTGCCCCCCTTTTTTAAAACCGTGAGAAATTCACCGGCGGCAGCCTGCCGGTTCATGATGTTCCGGATGCCGAAGGCAATGAACACCGCATCAAAGATGCCCGGCCTGAAGGGCAGATAGAGGGCGTCTCCGTTGATGAGGGCGATGCTTTTGTTGTTCTTTTGCCTGAGTTTTTTTTGCCCCAGTTCAAGCATTCCAAAGGAAAAATCCAGGCCCGTGATCCGGGCCCGGCCTTTTAACCGGGCTCCGGCTTCCAGGGCGACATCGCAGGTACCGCAGGCCACATCCAGGATCCGGCTGTTTTCTTCCAGCCTGGCCGCCTTTACCATCTGGGTCCGCCAGACCGTATCCTGGCGCAGGCTTAAAAGCCGGTTGAGAAAGTCGTATCTGGGGGCAATCCGGTCAAACATGTCTTTAACAAAATCAAGTTCCTTGTTCATCGTTGACAACCTGAATTTTTGATTTATTTTAGATTACTTGCCAAGGCAGGCTGGAAAAGTATCATAACAAAGGACGGATTACAATTACAAACAAACCCTGGATAGAAACGAGACAATCGGGATACCTATGACGGAAAAACGCGACTATTATGAAATACTGGGTGTGGCAAGGGATGTTTCAAAAGCGGATTTAAAAAAAGCCTATCGAAAACTTGCCATTCAATATCATCCTGATAAAAATCCGGACAATAAAGAGGCGGAAGAAAAATTCAAGGAAGCATCGGAAGCCTATGAAGTTTTAAATGACGATAATAAGCGGCAGATCTATGACCAGTTCGGTCACAGGGGACTTGAAGGAGCCGGTCACTCCGGGCCCAGCGGGTTTGAAGATATTTTTTCAAGTTTCGGGGATATTTTTGAGGATTTCTTTGGTTTCGGCGGAGGCGGCGGCCGAGGGGCCAGGGCGAGACGGGGCTCGGATCTCCGGTACAATATGACCATAGAATTCATGGAAGCCGCCTTTGGCACGGAAAAAACCATTTCCATTCCCAAATTGTCCACCTGCCCAGACTGCCGGGGAACCGGCTGTGAAGAAGGAACCCATTCCGAGACCTGCTCCCAGTGCCACGGATCAGGTCAGTTTATTCAAAGCCAGGGATTTTTCAAGGTCAAAACCACCTGTCCCTATTGCAAGGGTCAGGGAACCATCATTCCCAATCCCTGTAGAAAATGCCGGGGCGCAGGCCGGGTTGAAATCACGCGCAAGGTCCAGGTCAAGATTCCGGCCGGTGTGGATGTGGGATCAAAACTCAGGCTTTCCGGTGAGGGGGAAGCATCCCCCAGTCCGGACGGATCACCCGGAGATCTTTATGTGGTGATCAATGTGAGGCCCCATAAATTTTTCCAGAGGGACAATACCAATATTATCTGCGCCATTGATATTTCTTTTATCCAGGCCATCCTGGGAGATGAAATCACCATTCCCACCCTTGTGGGCGAGAAAAAACTGACCATCCCGAAAAGCACCCAGTACGGGGATGTTTTCAAGCTGAAAGGAGAAGGCATTGCGTCGTTGCGGACGGGCCAGAGGGGGGATCAGATTATCAAGGTGATCATCAAAACCCCCACCAAGGTGAGCCAGAAGCAGATTGAACTGTTAAGGCAGTTTGACGAGCTGGACTCCAATAAGATATCCAATAAATTGAAGAATTTATTTAAAAACCTGTAAGGCCTGTAAGGAATCCTATCTATGTTTGAACTCAAGGTAAAAAGCCATTTTGCAGGAGCCCACCAGTTGACCATGGTGGGTCAGAAATGTGAAAACCTGCACGGCCATAACTGGAACGTGGAAGTCTGTGTCACAGGCGATAAACTGAATCCGGCAGGGGTTCTGGCGGATTTCGGAGATATCAAAAAGGCGGTCCGGACCGTTGTGGACGGAGAGCTGGACCATAAATTCCTGAATGACCTTGAGATGTTTAAGGGGGGGCAGCCCACATCGGAGCGCATTGCCGTCTATATTGCCGAACGGGTTCAGGCGATTTTGAGCCAAGAGCTGTCCGAAGAGGTCCGGGTATCCAAGGTCATGGCCTGGGAATCCGAGGATGCCTGCGCCACGTATTTCCCATAGGCGACATGCCGGTCCGGGTGAGGATCAGGCGGTTTCTGCCTGGCAGCGTTCAATAATGTGTTTGGCCGGGATGATCCCGGTGGCTGCCGCAGATACGATATTTCCCGCCACCCCGGGCCCGTCACCGGCCACATACATTCCTTTGACAGCGGTTTCAAGATGATTGTCCGTTTCCACCTGGGTGGCAAAGAATTTGATTTCAGGCGCATAGAGCAGGGTTTCATCGTTGGACACCCCTGGAACCACAAGGTTTAAGGATTCCAGGCCCTCGATCAGGTTGGTCAGGATCCGCTCCGGCAAAGCCATAGCAATATCACCACAGACCACATTGGTCATGGTGGGCTCGATATAGCCTTTTCTGATCCTGTTCCAGGTGGAACGCCTTCCCCGCTTCAGGTCCCCGAACCGCTGCAAAATAGGTTGCCCGTTGCCGATAATGGTGGCCAGCTTGCCGATGGATTCTCCGTAGGCCTGGTTATCCGTCACCGGTTCCGTGAGCACCACCTTGGAAAGAAAGGCGAAATTGGTATTGGATGATTTTCTGTCCGAATAGGCATGCCCGTTGACACAGACAAAATCCTTATAGTTTTCAAGGGAGATGAACCCGCCCTGGTTGGTGCAGAAGGTCCGGGTCTGGTCGTCATAGGTGGGTGTCTGAATGAAAAAAGTCGGGTCATAGATGATATTGCAGAGGTCATCCATGATATCATTGTGAACCTCCACCCGGACCCCGACTTCGATTCCCCGTTGGCTCAGATGGATTCCGTGTTTCTGGGCCAGGGCCGACACCCAGTTGGCCCCGATCCGGCCCGGGGCCAGAATCACATGGGGGGCCTCGTATCGGCCCTTTTCCGTTACAACGCCTTGAACCCGGCCGTCGTGTTGAATGATATCCAGGACATTCTCCCGGGTTCTGATCTCAAGCCCCTTGGACTGGATATAATCGGCCATACCGGCAATATAGGAAGGCAGGTTGTTGGAGCCCAGGTGCTTTTGTCTGATCAGGAGAAGGTCTATTCCGAAGCGTTTGGCTTCTTTCCGGATCTGTCTGGCGTCTTCCATGTCGGTTGGAAAAACCGTTCCGTCCATGCCGAACCGGGTAAAAATTGTTTCCGTTTCATCAATGAGTTCATAGGCAGCCGCCAGGGGCATGAACTGGGTCAGGTCCGTCTTTCCCAGCCTCGGAATAAAATTGAGTTTGCCGTCGGAATAGAGTCCGGCGCCACCGATGCCGGAAAGAATATTGCAGGGATCGCATTGGAGGCATCTTTGAAGATTATGGTTCGGACATTTCCGTTCCAAAGGGCTTTTGCCCTTTTCGATCAACAAGACCCTGAGGTTTGAAAATTCCGTGAGGTGATAAGCTGCAAAAAGTCCTGCCGGGCCACCGCCTACAATAATGACATCATGCACCCTATACCCTCCTGGAGATTTCGGATCGGAATGAATCTAAAGCGCAATTACGGAATTGTCGATGCCTGGAAACGGGGATGGCAAATATGCGTCGGCGTTTTCATCGTTGAGCCATTTTTCATTATCCACAAGATATCTGAACTGATAGGCCTGGTCCTTATTCAGGTCGATATTGAATAAAAAATCTCCGCTTTTTAATTTTTTCATGGCCGGCGCATCCAGGTCCCAGTTATTGAATTCTCCGATTATTTTGACGGATTGGGCAGGTCCTATATGCTTTTTTAATACTTTGAAGGTGACTTTGCAGATGGGTTTTGTTTTCAGATACTGTTTTGTAAACATTTCTTCCTCCATATGGGTGTTATAGGATTTGTTCAAGGATTTCGTAAGTTTACAATTATGGGGATATTGTAGCGGTTTTTTTAAAACTGTCAAGGGAAAGCTCAAATACTTGCGGATTCAACCGTATGCTGATATACAGGATGCTTTGACATTTTTAAGAAAACGAAAGGCTGCATGAATATTTCAGGGAATGGGCAGAGGGGTAAATTCATTGTTTTCGAAGGTATTGACGGGTCCGGCAAAAGCACCCAGATCCGAATGCTTTCAAAGCGGCTCCAGGATATGAAGCTTAAGGTATATACGACCTTTGAACCCACGGCCGGCACCATTGGAACCTTAATCCGGCAGATGCTTTCAGGAAAAATAAAAATAGATCAAAGAACCCTTGCCTTTCTTTTTGCGGCAGACAGAATGGATCATCTGGTCAATGAAGAAAACGGCATCCGGAAAAAGATTGATAAAGGAGAGCTCGTCATCTGTGACCGGTATTATTTTTCATCCTATGCCTACCATTCCCAGTATATGGATATGGAATGGGTCATCCATGCCAATTCCCTGAATGCCGACACGTTACGGCCGGATCTGACGGTCTTTATTGATGTCGAGCCTGAAGAATGTTTTGAGAGGATACAAACAAACCGCAATGATTTTGAAATATATGAGAAAATTGATATTATGAAAAAGGTCAGAACCAATTATTTAAAAGCATTTGAGCGGTTAAGGGATCTTGAAAAAATAGTGGTCATTGACGGGAACAAGCTTGCGGATCATGTGGGCGATGCAATTTTCCGGGAAGTCATGAAAATTATACACCCTGCTTGAGAAAAGGCGGATTATATATGGGCTTTGAAAACAGAAAAAAAGTGTGTGTGATTGATGGCCAAGGCGGCGGAATAGGGGCCACCATCATCAAAAAACTCAGGGAACGCTTTGAGGAGCGGATCGAAATCATTGCCCTGGGCACCAATGCCATTGCCACAGCTCAGATGCTGAAAGCGAGGGCCAATAAAGGGGCTTCAGGAAGCAACGCCATTGTTCATACGGTGAAAAAGGCCGATGTCATCATCGGGTCCATCGGTATTATCATGCCCCAGGCCATGATGGGGGAGGTTACGCCCCTGATGGCCGAGGCCGTGTGCTCTGCCGATGCAAAAAAAATCCTGCTGCCCCTGACCCAGGAAAATGTGGAGATTGTGGGGGTAACCGGCCTGCCGTTGCCGCAACTGGTGGATGAACTGTTGGACAAACATTTAGTTTTTATTCAATAAGAGAGGAGCAGCAAAAATATGTGCGAAGCCAATGCCTATTTACTCGAAAAGGATCAGGAAACCCTTTTGATGGAAGCGGTGGACCGGGTTGAACCGGATGAAGACGGGATCCGGCTCATATCCATTTTCGGCGAGCAAAAATTCATCAAAGGCCATATCCACGCCTTATCCCTGGTGGATCACAAGGTGTATATCAAACAGTAATCCGGTGTGTAAAAAAAGGTTGGCCGTTGAGGCAACGGCCAACCTTATGATCTAAAAAAAATACATTACCAGCCCAGGGTCAGGTAGTCGTGCATGGAATTGGCGGCAGCCCTTCCAGCCCCCATGGCCAGGATAACGGTGGCTGCGCCGGTTACAATATCACCTCCTGCCCACACCCCCCGTTTAGATGTTTTGCCGGTTACAGGATCTCCAATGATATTGCCCCATCGGGTCAGGGCAATGTCCGGCGTTGAATTGGTCAGAAGGGGGTTGGCATTGGAGCCCACCGATACCACCACCAGGTCGCAGTCGATTCTGAACTCGGATCCCTCGACGGGCACAGGCCGTCTTCTTCCCGAGGCATCGGGCTCGCCCAGCTCCATTTTCAGGCATTCCATGCCGGTGAGTCGTCCGTTGGCGTCTCCGAAAAATTGGGTCGGATTGGTCAGAAGCACGAATTCAATTTTTTCCTCTTCCGCATGATGGAGTTCTTCGGTCCGTGCCGGCATTTCTTCCCGGGACCGCCGGTACACGACTTTTACGGATTCCGCCCCAAGTCTCATGGCGGTTCGTGCAGAGTCCATGGCCACGTTGCCGGCGCCGAGGACGACCACATTTTTGCCCCGGGCAATGGGGGTGTCGTATTCCGGGAAGAGATACCCTTTCATGAGATTGGTCCGGGTCAGGTATTCATTGGCCGAATAGATGCCGATGAGGTTTTCACCCGGAAGGTTCATGAATCTGGGCAGTCCTGCGCCCACACCGATATAGACGGCATCATAACCTTCTGCAAAAAGCTCATCAATGGTGACGGAGGCACCTACCACAAAATTGGTTTCAATTTTTGCGCCCATTTTCTCAAGGGCGGCCACCTCCGATGCAACGATTTCTTTGGGAAGCCTGAATTCGGGGATGCCATAGACCAGAACCCCTCCGGCTTTATGAAAGGCTTCAAAGATGGTTACTTCGTGCCCTTTGAGCAGGAGGTCGCCGGCAACGGTAAGACCCGATGGGCCGGAGCCGATGACGGCCACTTTTTTACCGGTCTTTGCAGCCACGGCAGGCACTTCTCCTGTTCCCTTTTTTCGTTCATAGTCGGCGGCAAATCTTTCCAGGTAACCGATGGCCACGGGCGCATCTTTTTTACCCACAATGCACCGGCCTTCGCATTGCGCTTCCTGGGGACAGACCCGGCCGCAGACAGCGGGAAGGGCGTTCCTTTCCCAGAGCTTGCTGATGGCCCCTGAAAAATCATTCGAAAATATCTTACTGATAAAGCCAGGGATGTCGACGGATACGGGGCAGCCTTCCACACAGGCGGGCTTTTTGCACTGAAGACACCGGGATGCTTCTTTTATCGCCATTTCCGGTGTCAGTCCCAGGGGAACTTCTTCAAAATTTCTTCTTCTGACATCCGGGTCCTGTTCCGGCATTTTTACACGCGGCACTTTTTCTTTATTCTCTGCCATTTATTCCTCCATATATACAACCATGATATTTTTATGCGTTAGATTTTTTATAGGCCTCAAGGCTTTTCTTCTCATCTTCAAGATAAGAGGCAAGGCGCTTGGCCAGCTCATCAAAGTCCACCTTGTGACCGTCAAATTCCGGTCCGTCCACGCAGGCAAATTTTGTCGTACCGCCGACAGACACCCTGCAGCAGCCGCACATGCCTGTCCCGTCCACCATGATGGGGTTCAGGCTGACAAAGGTCGGAACGTTTTTTTCTTTGGTGATGAGGCTGCAAAATTTCATCATGGGAATGGGACCGATGGCCACCACCAGGTCGATTTTTTCTTTTTCCAGAATATCCTTCAGGACATTGGTCACAAAGCCGTGATGTCCATGGGAGCCGTCATCCGTGCAGATATGCAGGGTATGGGAGGCGGCCCTCATCTTTTCTTCCATGATCAGAAGATCATAGGTCCTTGACCCTAAAATGGTGGTGACCTCATTGCCGGCATCCTTCAAGGCCCGGGTGATGGGATGGAGAACCGCTATGCCGGTCCCGCCGCCGACACAGACCACCTTGCCGACCTTTTCGATATGGGTGGGCTTGCCCAGGGGCCCGATGAGGGCAAAGTATTCGTCGCCGACGTTTAAATCCCTGAATCTTGCCGTGGATTTTCCGACGACCATATAAATGATGGTGATGGTTCCTTTTTCCGGGTTTGTGTCTGCCATGGTCAAGGGAACGCGCTCCCCTTTTTCATCGGCCTGAAGTATCACAAATTGCCCTGGCTTGGCTTTTCGTGATATACGGGGAGCTTCGATTTCGTTAAGAATAATGGTTCCCTGAGCCATTTCTTCACGAGCTGTAATTTTTGCCATTCCTTCCTCCTGTTCTGTTTTTCTGTATATTAATCAGCATCCGGCTGAAAAAATCAATTCAGTTTCGCGGTTGAATTAAAAAGGTATTATAATAACCAGAAAAATACAATAAAATCAAGCAGAAAACCCATGATTTTTTTTATCCGGACAGGGTGAGGGCTTTGGCTTGAAAATAAGCTGTAATTGTATCTTTTAAAGGGGGCCGTTATCAAGTTAACCTACTGAATTAATATCTGCTTTCACCTTGCCGAGGGGTATTAAATTTTTAGTTGACTTAATCATATAAAAATAGTAGGAAATAAGCCCATTATTGGGTTGAGTGTATTGGAATTGAGGTTTTTAAATCAATCAGGGGATTGAACCATGTCAAAAGTTAAATCATTTCAGTTGATCCTATTTGCGATGATTGTCCTTTCCGTTTTGTTTCCCTTATTAGGGCAAAGCAGCACAAAGAACAGCGGGGAAAAAAGACCGGATCGGGTTGTCATTCAGCTTGGGGCCGAATTGAGCAAAAATGAAATGCCTGCCGTCGGCTTTCTGCATGACCTTCACACCCGGGCAGTGGATGGAAAATGCGCCTCCTGCCATGTGGAAAAGGATAATGCCTTTGTCTTTAAATTCAAAAGAACCAGCGAAACGCCTTCCATGGAATTCTACCATGACAATTGCCTTGCCTGCCATTCGGAGAAAAAAGCGGCCGGAGAAGCTGCAGGGCCAGATGCTGCGGATTGCCGGAGTTGCCATTCAGGGGAAAAGCCGGAAACCTCTTCCTGGAATAAAATCGATTTTAACAGATCTTTGCATTATATTCATGAAAGCTCCGAGCAGATAAAAGGTTCGACCCCTGAGGAAAAAGACAATTGCAGCCGCTGTCATCATCAATACAATGAAAAATCCAAGGAGATCTTTTATGCCAAAGGAGAGGAAGAATCCTGTGTTTACTGCCATAAAGAGACCCGGCAGGAGAATATCAGACCCATCCGGGAAGCCTCCCATGACGCCTGTGTAAAATGTCACCAGACCATGAAAGGTAAAAATATAGCCGCCGGGCCGGTGACCTGCGAAGGCTGCCATGATATTGAAAAACAGCAGAAGATTAAAAAGATCGCCGAAGTCCCCCGGCTCAAGAGAAACCAACCCGATGAAACAGTCATTACCGGATGGAAGACCGACAGCCCGAATACGAAGAATTTTATGAAGGCGGTTCCCTTTAATCATAAATCCCATGAAAAGACTTCTGAAACCTGTAAATCCTGCCATCATGAGACCCTGAAAAAATGCAGGGACTGCCATGGCATCGAAGGCGGAGAGGCAAAGGGCGGGTTTGTCAATCTGGAACAGGCCATGCACAAAAAGGACAGCGATAAAAGCTGCCTGGGCTGTCATGCCAAAGCCACTGAGAGCAAGGATTGCGCCGGTTGTCATTTCCATCAGAGCCAGACAGGCAAAGAGAACCAGGCGTCCTGCAAAACCTGCCATAGCCTTTCTCCGGAACAGCTTCAGGCATCTGATCCGGTTCAACTGGCCAAAACAGCCTTGTCTGATCTGACATCAACTTATGCCAAGGTCCAGACGGACAAGATACCTGAAATCGTTACCATAGAAGTTTTGGCCAATGAGTATAAACCCAGCGCCTTCCCCCACCGGAAGGTGGTTCAGGCCATTTTTGAAAGGGTTGAAAAGAGCGGGATGGCCAAGGTTTTTCATCAGGATCAGGCAGGCTTGTGCATGGGATGTCATCACAACAGCCCGAAATCCCTTGAACCGCCCAAATGTGCGTCCTGCCACGGCAAAACCGGTCCTTCCCAGGATGGCAGGCCCGGATTAAAGGGTGCATATCACGGCCAGTGCATTACCTGCCACCAGAAGATGAAGGTTGAGGCGGTGGCGGCAACAGACTGTGTGAAATGTCATGAAAAAAAGAAATAGAATATCAAAGGATATAAATAAAAGGGTATAATTATGGCTATTTCTCGTAGAAAGTTTTTGACCTCCATGGGAGCGGTTATCGGTGCCGGGACCACCGGTACTCTGACAAAAGCGTACGGCGCCACAAAAACAGGTTTCAAGGGATACCCGGAAAGCTTCGGCGTTCTGCACGATATCACCCGGTGTATCGGCTGCAGAAAATGTGAGCAGGCCTGCAATGACGTCAACAAGCTTGATAAACCGGAAAGACCCTTTGATGATCTTAAGGTCCTGGATCAGAAAAGAAGAACAGATGAAGCGGTTTATACGGTGGTGAATAAATTCAGCGGTACCCCGGACGTGTTTGTCAAAAAACAGTGCAACCACTGCCAGGAACCGGCCTGTGCCTCAGCCTGTTTTGTCAAGGCATTGAAAAAGGACAAAACCGGGGCCGTGGTGTATGATGAATCCCTTTGCGTGGGCTGCCGGTACTGCATGGTGGCCTGTCCCTTCAATATCCCGGCCTATACCTATAATGATCCCTTGTCTCCCAAGGTGACCAAATGCACCCTCTGCCTTCCCAGGATTCAAGAAGGCAAGCTCCCGGGCTGTGTGGAAATCTGTCCGAAAGAGGCCCTGGTTTTCGGTAAACGAAAGGACCTGATTAAAATTGCCTGGAAAAGGATTACCCAGAGCCCCGGCCATTATATCGAGCATGTATACGGCGAGCATGAAATGGGAGGGACAAGCTGGCTTTATCTTTCAGGAGCGCCCTTTGAGAAGGTCGGCATGCGGGAAGATCTGGGCAATACCCCGGCTCCGGAGCTTACCTCGGGTGCCCTGGGGACCGTTCCCATTGTGGTGGGCCTTTGGCCGGTTCTTTTGACAGGGGTTTATGCCATTTCAAAAAGAAAAGAAAAAATAGCCGATGAGGAAAGAAAAGAAGCGGTTCAAAAGGCAACGGATCTTGCAACCGCGGAAATGAACAAGCAACTTTCCCAGCTCAAAAATAAATTGACCAAGGAAAAGGATACTGCAATCAAAACAGAGGTGAAAAAAGCCTTGGATGCAGCCGCTAAAAAGGCAGCCGAAGCGGCCAAGGCGGTCGAAAAACCCTTGGCGGCAGAAGATGCTGCCGATGATGATACGGGAAATGAGGAGGAATAAATGACCAAGGAAAACATTACTGCTGAAAAGCAATTCTTAACTCCCTTTAATGTGGTTGCCGGTATCATCCTCCTGGTCGGGGCGGTCATTACCATCCTGAGGTTTACCAAGGGAATCGGCGCCGTTACCAATCTGGACAACAATAATCCCTGGGGGCTGTGGATCGGCTTTGACCTCATGTGCGGGGTTGCCCTGGCAGCCGGCGGCTACGTGACCTCATCGGCCTGTTATGTCTTCGGGCTGAAAAAATATCATTCCGCTGTCCGGCCCGCCATATTAACGGCCTTTCTCGGCTATGCCCTGGTGGTGTTCGCCCTTCATTATGATGTGGGCCGGCCCTGGCGGTTGCCCTATCCCATTTTTTATTCCCAGGGAACCTCTTCCCTGCTGTTCGAGGTAGGTCTCTGCGTTTTCCTATACCTCACGGTTCTGTTCGTCGAATGGACCCCGGCCGCCTTTGAATGGCTCGGCTTCAAGAAAATCCGGGCCTGGGTGGTCCGCCTGACCATGGTATTGACCATATTCGGTGTTGTTCTGTCAACCCTTCACCAATCCTCCCTGGGCGCCCTTTTCCAGATCGCCCCTTCAAAGCTGCACCCGCTCTGGTATTCAGGATACCTCCATGTGTATTTCTTTATTTCCAGTATGTTTGCAGGAATGTCCATGGTCATTTTTGAAGGAACCCTGGCTCACAAATGGCTCCACCACAAGATGGACGAGACCCACCTGGCGGAAGCCGAAGGTGTGGTTCTCGGTTTCGGCAAGGCTGCGTCTTTTGTCATGATGGGGTATATCGGCATCAAGCTTATCGGCCTTGCCGTGGACAACAACTGGCATTATCTCACCACGGGATGGGGTCTCTGGTTCCTGGTGGAACTCGTGGGGTTTGTTCTTTTTCCCGCCATTCTCTACGGCATGGGCGCCAGGGAAAAAAATACGACCTTTATCAGGATAGCGGCCTTCTGGACCGTTCTCGGCATCATCCTGAACCGGTTGAACATTTCCGTGATTGCCTTTAATTATCATCTGCCGTCGGCAGACCGGTATGTGCCCAGTTTTATGGAGGTGGGGACCACCATCTTCATTGTTACGATCGGGCTGGTGGTCTATAAATTCATAGCCACCCGGATGCCCATCTTATATGAACATCCTGACTATAAAGAACATCATTAAAAGGAGAACACCATGGAATTCTTTACTCTCCACGATTTTATGACCTATTCCAAGGGTATCACTTACCTTATCATGGGAGCGATTCTGGTTTTTATGCCGCTTTACTGGCTGTACCTGACGGACCGGGATGATTAAATTGAAAATTAAAATATCTACTATACAGGGAAGATGGAGGCAGTAATGTACACCTTATTGACAGGGCCCTTTTTTTATCTTTCACTGGGGGTCTGCATCATTGGAATGATCGTAAGATTCTACCGGTATTTTACCGGCCTTTCATGGCAACTGGACCGGGTGGCCTACAAGGCCTGGCCGGCCATGGGATTTAAGGGAGCCGTCCGCTCCATTTACAAATGGCTGATTCCCTACGGCACCTATAGCTGGCGGTCCCAGCCGGTTATGGCGGCGGCCTTTTTCGGCTTTCATATCGGTGCGGTGTGCGTGCCGCTTTTTTTGACGGCCCACAATATCATTTTAAAGGAAAAACTCGGGATTTCCTGGTTTACCCTGAGCCCATCGGTAGCCGATGTCCTTACCTGGACGGCAGTCGTCAGTCTTTTTTTTCTCATCCTCAGACGGCTGGTGCTTCCGGAGGTCAGAATTCTGACGGATAAAAAAGACTGGGGTATTTTGCTGATCACCCTGGCGCCCTTTATTACAGGGCTCCTGGCCCGGTATCAGGTGGGCGACTATTCATTCTGGCTCACGGCCCATGTCCTGACCGGGGAGATCGTTTTACTGGCCATCCCCTTTACCAAGCTTTCCCACGTCTTTTTGTTTTTTGCCTCAAGAGCCCAGCTCGGAATGGATTTCGGGATAAAGAGAGGCGGCATCCGGGGAACCAAAATGGCCTGGTAGTCAGATGAGAATACAAAATTGCTTTTAAGGAGAAATATCCATGCCTGAAGGAACATTATGCAATAAAAAACCCGTTGAAACGGCCGAGGGAATTACCACCCTTCTGGCGGACCAGAGCGGTAAAAAATATTATGAGGAAATGAAAAAACTGGAGGTGGATTCCGATCTGTTATGGAAAACCATCCAGAATACCTGTAAATCAAGAATCCGAACCTGGCTTGAAATCTGCGCCCATTGCGGTATGTGCGCCGATTCCTGCTTTCTGTACCTGGTGAACGGCAAGGACCCGAAACAGGTGCCGGCCTATAAGATCCAATCCACCCTGGGCGAGATCATCAAGAGAAAGGGGAAGGTGGACAACGCCTTCATGCTTCACACCATGGAGGTGGCCTGGTCCCAGTGCACCTGTTGCAATCGCTGCGGCACCTATTGTCCCCACGGGATTGATACCGGGATCATGTTCGGGTATCTTCGCGGTCTTTGCTATCAGCAGGGCTTTGTTCCCTGGGAAATGAAAATCGGCGCCGGTATGCACCGGGTGTACAATGCCCAGATGGACATCACCAGCGAAGACTATGTGGACACCTTTCAATGGATGGTGGAAGAAAGCGAAGAGGAATATCCCGGCCTGGAGGTTCCCGTGGATGTGGAAGGGGCCGACATCATGTATACGGTCAATGCCAGGGAAGCCAAGCATTATCCCGAAGACCTGGCCGAGGCGGCCATCCTTTTCCATATTGCCGGGGAAAGCTGGACCATTCCGTCCAAGGGATGGGAATTGACCAGCCTGGCCATGTTTGCCGGAGACTGGGCCGCCTGCAAGATGCAGGTACAAAGCGTTTATGATGCCATGGATCGCCTGAAACCCAAACGGATGGTGGGAACCGAATGCGGTCATGCCCATCGCGCCACCGTTGTGGAAGGCCCCTATTGGGCAGGCCGGCCCGACGGCCGCCCGCCCGTCGAATCCATTCATTATATTGAATGGCTGGCCGAGGCCTTAAGAACCGGCAAGCTTAAAATCGATCCGGCTAAACGCATTAAGGAGCCCTGCACGCTTCAGGATTCCTGCAATTATGTCCGAAACCACGGCCTGCGGGAAGTGGCGCGGGAAATCATCTCCTATATTGTGGAACCCGGATATTTTATCGAAATGACGCCCAACAAGGAACACAATTTCTGCTGCGGCGGCGGTGGCGGGTTTAACGGCATCGGCCTTTTCAGAAAGCAGAGAAATGTGGGCCTGAAATGCAAACGGGATCAGATTCTGGCCACCGGTGCCAAACTGGTCATTGCCCCCTGCCATAACTGCTGGGACGCCATCCGGGATCTGGAAGAGGAATTTGAGATCGGCATCCGCTGGTCGTTTTTAAAGCCCCTAATCATCAAAATGCTGATTGTGCCGGAACATCTGCGGCCAGTTGACGAGGATATTGAAGAGGACATGGACGAGGATGAGGAGGAATAGTTTTTTAAACCTCAGGCAAGCCGTCTGAGCAATTGCATGCCTTCAAAAGTGACATGGACATAGAGGTCATGTTGAAAAAGAAAATTCTCGTCATCGAAGATGACTTACACATTCAGCAATATCTTGTTTCCCTGCTCCAGGATCATGGTTATGATGTCTATGAAGCCGGGGATGTGCAGGAAGGGCTCGTCCAGACGGAAAAACACAGGCCTGATCTGATCACCCTTGACATTGAAATGCCGGGAGACTGGGGACCCAGATTTTATCATCACCTGTCAAGAATCCCCGGATTAAAAAAAACACCTGTTATCGTTATCAGCGGACTTCCCGGTCATCAGTGCGCCGTCATGAATGCTGCGGCATCACTGTCAAAACCCTTTGACCGGGACGAGCTCCTGGACATCGTCCGGCATACCATCGGTTAAACCAGAAAGGCCATGAGACTTACAACCAAAAGCAGATATGGGACGCGATTGATTCTTGATCTGGCCGTTTACGGCAAGGACAGGCCTGTTCCCCTAAGCGATGTGTCAAGCCGGCAGAATATTTCCGTTAAATATCTGGAACAGATAACCAGAAAATTGAAGAAAGCCGGTATCGTCGACAGTTGCAGGGGGCCCTCCGGCGGTCATATGCTTGCAAAATCACCGGAGGAGATATCCATCGGGCAGATAGTCAGAATCCTGGAAGAATCAACCGTGATTGCCGATTGCGCAGATCAGAAAAAGAAAATATGCGGTGTCTGCAACCGGGCCGGGGAGTGCCTGTCCCGGTGGGTCTGGGTCGAAGCCGGGCGCGCCATGTTTGATTGTCTGGACAGGATTACCATCTCAAGCCTTTTATCCATTGACGGCAGAAAATTCAAAAAGAAATAAGCCTTTTCCCTCCTGTTTTCTGAATTGCCAGTCCGTCTTGATTTTATACGCTGATTACAAAACACTGTTTGCAGAGACGACCTGAAATTATTTTTCTTCTTGACAGGTGGAATAGGGATAAGTAAAGATTACTTACCCTAACCCCTAATTTTTTTACGAGGTGATACATGGCTCCCAGGTTAACGGATCAAAGAGATATTGAGTTTGTTTTATACGAACAGTTCAAGGTGGACGCTTTTCTGCAATCGGACAAATACAAGGCGTTTAACAAAAAAATGTTTGATATGGTGGTCAAAGAGGCAAAAAATCTGGCCGTAAAGGAAATTTTCCCCACCTATGCCGAATGCGACAGAGAGGGCGTGAAATTCGAAAACGGTGCGGTCCGGGTTCCGGAATGCCTGAGAAAGCCCCACCAGCTCCTTGTGGAAGGGGAATGGGGCGCCCTGACGGAAAGCCAGGATTACGGCGGACAGGGCCTGCCCTTCACCATTGCCCAGGCTGCCCTGGAATATCTCATCGGCGCCAATTATATCATGATGACCTATCCCATCCTGGGCCACGGCGCCGGGAAAATGATAGATCTTTTCGGCACGGAAAAACAGAAGGAACTTTTTCTTAAAAAACTCTATACCGGCATCTGGGGCGGCACCATGCTTTTAACCGAGCCGGGAGCCGGATCAGATGTTGGGGCCCTGACCACTTCGGCTAAAAAGCGGGATGACGGCCTGTATGATATCACGGGCAGCAAGATTTTCATTACCAACGGAGAGCAGAATCTCACGGAAAACATCATCCATCCCGTGCTGGCCCGGATTGAAGGGGCTCCGGCCGGGACCAAGGGGATTTCCCTGTTCATTGTCCCCAAGATATGGGTCAATGCGGACGGCTCCCTGGGCGAGGCCAATGACGTGGTCTGCACCGGCGTGGAAGAAAAAATGGGACTCCACGGCAGCCCGACCTGTTCCATCTCCCTGGGCGGCAAGGGCAAATGCCGGGGTTTCCTGCTGGGCGCGCCCAACAAGGGCATGGAGGTCATGTTCCATATGATGAATGAGGTCCGCCTTGAAGTGGGAACCCAGGCCTTTACCAGCGCCAACCTAGCCTACCAGCATGCCCTGGATTATGCAAAACAGAGACTCCAGGGCAGAAGCGTCGAACATCTTGCCGACCATGGCGCAGCCCAGGTGCCTATCATCCAGCACCCGGATGTGAAACGGATGCTTTTAAAAATGAAGGCCTATGTGGAGGGGCTGCGGAGCCTGATTTATTATGTGGCCTATTGCTTTGACAAGGAAGCCACCTCCACGGATGAGGCAGAGGTCCGGAAATACAAGAATCTCACCGGCATTCTGACCCCCATTGTCAAGGCCTATACCAGCGAAAAAGGCTTTGATGTCTGTGTAGAGGCCATGCAAGTCTTCGGCGGATACGGATATACCCGGGAATATCCCGTGGAGCAGATGGTGAGGGACTGCAAGATCGCCTCCATTTACGAAGGGGCCAACGGGATCCAGGCCATGGATTTTCTGGGCCGCAAGGTCGGGGGAAGCAAGGGCGGGATGCTGAAGTCCCTGATCCAGGAAATGACCCTTACCATAGCAGCGGCAAAGCAGCAGGAACGGTTGAAAGGGCTTGCAGAAAAACTGGAAGCCGCCGCCGGTCTGCTGGAAGCCACCTGCGCCCGGGCCATCCAGGCCATGTTCTCGGCGCAGTCGGCCTCGGCCTTTGCCTGCGCCCATCCCCTGCTGGAAGCCACCGGGGAAGTGGTCACGGCATGGATGCTCCTGTGGCGGGCCTCCATTGCCGTGGAAAAGCTTGACGGCAAAGAAGCGGCTTTTTACACGGGCAAGATCAAGGCAGCCGAATTTTTTATCGCCACCATCCTCCCGGCCACCCTGGGGAAATTGAATGCCGTTACCTGTGAAAACAATCCGGCTGCGGATATGGACGAGAATTTATTTTGATCATGCGTTTGAATTTACAAAAGACAGGAGAATATAAAAAATGGAAGATGTAGTCATTGTATCGGGTTGCCGGACAGCCATCGGCGGTTTTGGCGGAACCCTTTTGCCCATGAACGGTGCCAGCCTGGCCGCCGTCACCATGGCGGAAGCCATCAAAAGGGCCGGGATCGAGCCCGGCATGATTGATGATATTCGTTACGGCTGTTGCATGGAGTCCTGCGACACCCTGAATGTGGCAAGGGTAGGGGCTTTGCTGGCCAAGATTCCGGATACGGTCCCCGCCGTCACCATCAACCGGGTCTGTATTTCCGGCATGGAATCCATGATCTCCGGCATGGCCATGATCCAGGCCGGCATGGCCGATATCATCCTGGCCGGCGGCACGGAACATATGTCCTCGGCGCCCTACAGCGTCCCCAATGCCCGCTGGGGATGCCGGCTCCAGGACCAGGTCTTTGTGGATGAGATGATCCATGCCCTTCACTGCGGCTCCCATATCATCCCCCACCCGGAAGACGGCCCCGTGGACGCCACCAAGCCGCCCCTGAGCCTCTTTGTGGGCAAACCCTATATCATGGGCCATACCACGGAATTCATTGCCCAGCACCTGAACATCTCCCGGGAAGAAATGGATGAAGTGGCCCTGAGAAGCCATAATGAAGCGGAACGGGCCACCCGGGACGGGTCCTTTAAGGATGAAATCGTTCCCGTGTCCATTCCCCAGAAGCGGAAGGACCTCTTGATCTTTGACAAGGACGAGCATTTTCGGCCCGGCATCACCATGGACCAACTGGCCGCCCTGCCGCCGGCCTTTGTGCCCAAGATCGGCAAGGTCACGGCCGGCAATTCATCGGGCATTAACGACGGCTCCACCGGCATGGTCATCATGTCCGCCTCCAAGGCAAAGGAACTGGGCCTGACCCCCATGGCCCGGATCAAGGCCACGTCAAGAGGCGCCTGCCATCCCTCGGTCATGGGCCTGTCCCCGGTGCCTGCCGTGAAAAACCTTCTGTCCAATTCCGGCCTGAAGCTGTCAGACTTTGAACTCATCGAAGTCAATGAGGCCTTTGCCGGCCAGTACCTGGGCTGTGAAAAGGAACTGGGCCTGAACCGGGAGATCACCAACGTCAACGGCTCCGGCATCGGCCTCGGCCATCCCGTGGGCTCCACCGGTGCTAGAATCGTGGTCACCCTCATGTATGCCATGAAAAAACGGAACAAGAGCCTGGGCCTCGCCACCCTCTGCGGCGGCGGCGGCGTATCCATGGCCTGCGCCATCGAAATGATGTAACTGCTTCCATGGGAAGGCCGGAAACCCAACCCGGCCTCCCCATGGCTCTCCAGAGCCGGCCGCCTTTCTCCAGGCCGGGTCTCCCGCCTCAAGCTGTCCCTGAACGAAGGCAGCTTCAACTTGACAATAACTCATTACGCCATGCGGAGCATCATAAACCGAGCCGCTGATAAAGCCATATAATTATATTGACAATCCGCCATTGAAATCCTAAGTTAAAAGTATGGCGAAGAAAACAGATTTTGAATGGGATGATGACAAAGACCAGGCAAATCAGGAGAAACACGGGGTATCATTTGCCTTGGCTCAGTTGGCTTTTTTAGATCACAATCGTATTCTTCTTGAAGACCTTGAGCACACAGCACCGATGAAAAGCGCTATTATTGTTTAGGCCAAGTTTCTGAGGGCATATTGACTGTGAGGTTTACATACCGTTCCAAAAAAATAAGAATCATTGGTGCCGGTTATTGGCGAAGGGGTAAAAAGATTTATGAAAAAGAAAATAAAATATACTGATGAACCTATGGGGAAGGTTAAAATTATTCCCGATTTTTTGCCTTCTTCGGAAGAATTGGCGCTTAAAGATGAAACCGTTAAGGTGACTATTGCTTTAAGCAAGGTCAGCGTCGATTTTTTTAAAAAGGAAGCGAAAAAATACAACACGCAGTACCAGAAGATGATACGCCGTCTTTTGGACGAATATGCCACTCATCAGGCTTAATGTAAAACGATTGAAACCCCGCCGGCCGGGGTCTCAGGCCCGGCTCTGCCCGATCTCCCTTTCGCTGATGCCCATGAGGTAGAGGAGTCCGTCCAGTCCCACGCTGGAGATGGACTGTTTTGCCTTTTGCCGGACCAGGGGTTTGGCGTGAAAGGCGATGCCGAGCCCGGCAATCCCGAGCATGGGAAGGTCGTTGCTGCCGTCGCCCACGGCAATGGTCTGCTCCAGGCTGATATTTTCCACCACGGCAATGGTTTTGAGGATTTCGGCCTTTCTGGGGCCGTCAATGATCTCGCCGGAGACCCGGCCGGTGATTTTTCCATCCTTGATGTCAAGGGTGTTGGTGAACACATAGTCCAGGCCCAGCCGGGCTTGCAGGATTTTGCCGAAATAATCAAAACCGCCGGAGATGATGCCGATCTTGAATCCCAGTTGTTTCAGGACGCCCATGACCCGCTCGGCCCCTTCGGTCAGTTCAATGGTTTGCGCAACCTCGTCCAGGACGCCTTGGTCCAGGCCCTTGAGCAGGGCCAGTCGCCGAGTGAAACTCTCCTTGAAATCCATGTCCCCCCTCATGGCGGATTCGGTGATCCGGGCCACTTCTTCTCCCGCACCCGCATGTTTGGCCAGCTCGTCAATGACCTCGCACTGGATGAGGGTGGAATCCATATCAAAAACGATGAGCTTCCGGGCATGGCGATAAATATTGTCCACACTGAAAGAGATGTCGATCCCTGTTTTTTCCGATATTTCAAATAATTGCCGCCGCAACTGCTCCGGGTCCCGGGGACTGCCGGATACCGTCAGCTTGATGCAGGCCTTGGGCTGCAATCCGGGCTGGTCCAGGGGAATGGATCCTGAAAGGTTGGTGATGATATCGATATTCAGGCCAGCCTCTGCAATGACGGCCGTGACTCCGGTCAACTGTTCCGCCGTCAGGGTGCGGCCCAGGAGAGTTATCATCAGGCGCTCGTGTCCGTTCCTGGTCATCCACCCGGCATAGTTTTCCATGTCAATGGGTGAAAACTGGATCTGGATGCCCAGCTTATGGGCCTGGAACACCAGATCCTTGAGAATGGAGGAAGAGGAATGCCGGGAGGGGATTTCAATGAGCATGCCCAGGGAAAGGTAATCATGGATCACGGCCTGGCCGATATCCAGGATGGTGATCTCATACTGGGCCAGGGTCCGGGTCAGGCTGGAGGTCAAGCCCGGCCTGTCCTTGCCTGTAATATTAATTAAAATGAGTTCTCTCATTGCCACCCTCCTTAAAAAGCTGAACCAAAACAAGCCTGGAAGGCTATCAGGAAAATCGCGGAATGGCAATATTCGGCTTCAGTTTTTTTACGGATGGTCCCGTCAGGTTGGGGATTGAAAACATCCGGTCTTTCTGCTACGGTAAAACTGCCGGGTGGCAATGATAAGGCAATCTTAAAAAGATGCGGGAGGTCCCATGGGGCTTAAAAAAACAGGTGTTTTTATTCTGGTGCTTGTATTTTGCCTCTGTTTTAAAGGTTTTGCTGAGGAGAAAAAAGAGGACACCCTTGACACAGAAGCGCTTGAAAAGCAGATCAGCTATGCCCTGGGCTATGATATTTTCGAAAAGCTGAAAGAGAATTTTCTTCTTGACCCGGAGTTTTTCATCCTGGGAGCAAAGGATGCAAATCAAAATCAGGCAAGGCTTTCCGAGGAAAAATTAAAAGAGCTTCTGATATCCTATCAGAGAATCATCCGTCACCGCCAGATCGAGAAAATGAAACTGGAATCGGAGGAGAACCGGAAAAAGGGGGCCGCCTTCCTGGAGGCCAACAAGAACAAAGAAGGGGTGGTTACCCTGGCCAGCGGGCTTCAATATAAGATTTTGAAGGATGGAAAAGGACCGGTCCCAAAGGCTGCGGACACGGTTGAATGCCACTACGTCGGCACCTTGATCGACGATACGGTTTTCGATTCCTCCCATGACAGGGGAAAGCCCGCCGTATTCCAGGTGGGCCAGGTCATCCAGGGCTGGATCGAGGCCCTCCAGATCATGAAGACCGGGTCCATCTGGATGCTCTATGTGCCCACGGACCTGGCCTATGGGGACAGGGGGGCCGGGGACATGATCAAACCCGGAGCTGCCCTGGTATTTAAAATCGAATTGCTGGGTATTGTGGAGTAAGCGTATCATGTTTGTGCTTGGAATAAACGGTAGCCCCCGTCATCAGGGCAATTCCAGTTTTCTCACCTCCCTTTTCATGGCGGAAATGCAAAAAAAAGGCCATGAGACCGAGGTCCTGAGTGCCGTCCGGCTCAAGATCAATCCCTGCATCGGCTGCGGCCACTGCGAAACGGAAGGGGTCTGCGTTTTTGACGATGATTTTACCCGGATTTTTCTTCCGGCCGTCATCCGGGCCGATATGGTGGTGCTTTCGTCCCCGGTGTATTTTTATGCCTTTCCCGCTGCTTTAAAAGCCCTCATCGACCGCATCCAGGTCTTATGGTCCAGGAAATACCGCCTGAAAACCGATGAATTCAAGGGCCGGGACCGCAAGGGCGTGCTTCTGGCCGTGGGCGCGACCCAGGGAAAGGACCTCTTCGACGGGATGAAACTGACGGCCCGGTATTTTTTCGATGCCGCAGCCATCCGCTATGCCGCGGATCTCTGCTACCGGGGCATGGATGAAAAAGGGGCCATGGAAAAGCACCCCACGGTCCGTGAGGATATCAAGGGCCTCATTGCAAGACTCTAGGCTTTTTTAACGGCGTCCACCCCGTATTTTTTCTTGTTGGCATTGAGCTTCAGGGCCGTCATCAACCCCTTGTCCCGGATGGTGTAAAAGATCAGTTTCCGCTTGTTCATGCTGAAAAATTTTTCGCCGTATTTTGAAAGCTTTTTCGGGTCAATCTCAAATCCCAGTCCGGGCCCTTCAATGGGTTGGATCACGCCTTTATCATGCACGAAGGGTTTTTTCAGGATGCCGTCCCGTTTTTCAACGGTCCATGACGGCGGGTTGATGGGATATTCCAGGGGTTTTACGCCGTTAAAACCGCTGGCCAGAAGCACCTGGAGGTTGGCGGCGAAACCGATGCCGTTGGTCCAGGTATGGGGAGCGAATTTGAGTCCGTGTGTTTTGCAGTGCTCCGCCACATCCAGGGCATGCTGGATGCCGCCGGTCATGATGGCGTCGGGCTGGAAAATATGGTAGCATTTTTTCTCGATCATATATTTGAGTTCGCTTTTCCCGTTGGTATGGATTTCACCGCCGCTGACGGGGACCCGGCTGTAGGCCGTCAGCTCGGTCAGACTTTCATAATCATCCATGGGAAGGGGTTCTTCCAGCCAGGAAACGTTCATATCGGCGCAGGCATCGGCAAAATACCGGGCCCGGGCCAGGTCCCAGAGCGGGGCGTCATTGATGATGGTGACCCGCCATCCCTGGTTGGCGTCCACGCCGATGGCCATCTTGTCTCCCACGGCATCCACAACGGCCCTGACATGGCGGATATCCGTATTGACGTCAAAGTCGTGAACCCGGATCTTGATGGTCCTGAACCCTTCTTCATACCGCTTCAACGCCTCATCCACACGGGCTGCCTCATCCTTGATCTCCCCGGTGGAAGCATAGACTTCCACCGGTTCCGGTGTTGCCCCGAACAACGCACAAACCGGCTTGTTCTCAAGTTTTCCCTTGATGTCCCAGAAGGCCGGTTCCATCCAGTTGGCCCGGACCCCGAGGTAGCCGACTTCCCGGAGCCGCTGGAGCATGAGGGGGATGTCGGTGGCGTCGTGGCCCAGGAGATAAGGGGCGATCAGGTTGCCCAGCCCCAGGCGTTCCGTTGAAATGGCCGGGCCTGCGGAATAGCCTTCAATGCCGTCCTCGGTGGTGATCCGGACCAGGTCGAACCGGTTGTCCGTGGCCGGATATCCCGGAATCCAACTGGGGTAAAAGGGTTTATCCAGGGGAATCCGGACATGGTAGAGTTCAATACGGGCGATTTTGCTCACGGGGCCTCCGGCCTTTAATCAGGTTCAAATTGAATTTCTATCCTGCAAAAACATCGGGATGGACAATGCTGCCATGGGCTTTCTTTAATGCCAGAAGGCCTTCTTTCTGCCCGGCAAGGATTTCCGGCAACTGTGGCGGAAGCCCTTTTTCCTTGGCATAGGCCGCTTCCTGGAGTTCGATCCGTTTGATGATATTGTCCAGATAAAGGGAAAACTGTTTGACATACAGGTCCCGGGGATAATCTTTGTTGATGATATCCTTAAACAAGGCTTTCAGGTCCTCGTATTTCGGGAGGTTGCCGATGGGGGTTGACAGATACCCGATTTCATCGTGGGCATACCGTTCAAGCCAGGAGAGCCATACCTTGACATCCTTTTTTTCACCCAGAAGTTTGGGAGAACTGCCGCCCCGGGCCTGGTCCGTAAGAAAATAATTGAGCCCTGCCATGACGGGCCGGTATTCGGGCTTGATCCGGCTGCTGCCGAAAAATCTGAACTGGACATCCATATAATCGGCCAGGGCGCCTGGAATAAAGGGGGCATTGGCCCAGGGCGCCCGTTTGACGCCCGTGGCCCCGACTTCCGTGGCCGTGGCCGCGGAAACAATGCAGGCCCCGATGACCACCCCGGCGTCGGAGGTGGGGGCCACCCAGACCGGGGGCATGGTATCGGCATCCCTGCCGCTGTAGGTAAAGACCCGGGTGATGACCCCTTCCGGGTTTTCCGCTTCCTTGGAATAATTCTCCAGGGAGGTTGAACTGAGGGTGCACCTGGAATTGGGATGGGACAGGGGAACGGGTTTGCCGTTTTCATCGGTTTTGCCCTCATGCCAGTCCCCCTGGAAATTGAATCCTTTTTTGGGAGGGGTTTCGTTGTTTCCCACCCAGTGGGGCACCCTGTTTTCATCGATGAGAACATTGGACCAGATGACCTCATGGCCGGGCTGGCGCAGGACCTTCATGAGCAGGGGGTCTCCCTCCTGGTTCACATCCTCTACAATGCCGAAGATCCCGCATTCCGGGTTGATGCTCCGGATGGACCCGTCCCTGGCGATCCACATCTGGGCCAGGTCATCGCCGATAAATACATTGCCGGCCATGGCCGTGGTGGTCTTGCCGCATCCGCTGGGAGCGGCCCCGGCGAACCAGGTGATCCGGCCTTTGGGGCCATGGATCCCGGTGATAAACATGTGTTCGGACAGTTCATTTCCCGGATTGTCATAGACGGCCTTGTCCACTGCAAACCGGTGATTTCCCTTTTTCAGCAGCAGGGTGTTTCCGGCATAGGTGCATTTCCAGGCGTAGGTGGTCCGGAATTTACGGTCCATAAACACCCTGGCGTCGGGAAGGTCTTCAGTGCGGTTCAGGCCCTCGCTGTGGACATTGGTGAAAAAATGGCCCAGGTTGGTGACTTCTTCATCAAAGGCGTTATAGGCATTTCTATACAAAAGTTCCGCGCTGTGGGCCACATAGGCGGAACTGGTGATCTCCAGGGCCGGATTTGAAGCGGGCGCTCCCACCGGACCCCTCATATAAAAGCCGATGATCATGGTCATGTTTTTCATGATGTCCGTCATATTGGATCGGACCTGTTCCAGGGCCGTGGGCCTGTCCATGCGGTTGGCCAGGGAAGAAACCTCGTCTTCCGGGTTGGCAATATAATAGGTCCGGTCAATGATCCGGCCCTGTTCCTTGGCAAGGTCGAAATGGATGGTGTGGCCTTCCATGGCCAGGGGTGCTTCCTCTTTTTTTTCCAGGGCCAGGGTCCGGATGAACTGCTTGTCCGCCGGGGACCCGGTATTCACAAAAACCGATTTCGGATTACAAATCGCGATGGCATTGGCAATCCGCTTCAGGACGTCGGGATGGCTGATCTTAAGCATCCGGTTCTGGTGTTCCAGGCCCATAAATTTTTCAAATATGGCTTTGGCTTTTTCTTCGGAATCTATTTTTCCGAGTTCCGTTATGATGTCCATATCTTTTTCCGTTATCTGCATGTATTATGATCTCCAAATATTATAAAGGTTAAGAAAATTTTCATATTCCAATATTAACCTTATCTCATATAATCATTAGCTTCTTTTTTCAATAGAATAAAGTTGGGTTGTAATTTTGTGAAAACCGGTATAAAAACAGGCGGATGGGAAAAGAGGCAAAAGCGCATTTAAAAAAAGAGAGATATGAATCGAAAAATAATTGCGGATTTACACAATCATACCACTGAATCGGACGGTGAATTCACTCCGGAAGAATTGATTAAAAACGCAAAATCCATGGGATTAAAGGCCATCGCCGTCACAGACCATGATACGCTCAAGGGTTTGAAAACCGCAGTTCAGGCCGGAGAACAACTGGGGATGGACGTGATTCCCGGTGTGGAAATTTCCATTTGTTTTAAAAAGTCCTTTTTTACCGGGACCCTTCACCTTTTGGGGTATTTTTCTTCCGACAGACTTTATGACACCAACTGGATGACACGGATGGATCAGATGCTTGCAAGGGGAAGAGGGGAAGCCCTTGTCCGGGCAAGGATCGGAGAAATCAATCAATACTTCGGCCCCGGAGGCAAAACGCCTCTGCTGTCGAGACCCATGGAATTTGACGATATTGAAAGACTCAGCCGGAACGCCACCCGGCGTCATTTTGCCCTGGCCTTGACGGAAAATTTTGGCATCACAGACAGGGAGACGATAACCCGCATCCTTGGAAACGAGAGCCCGGCCTATCTGCCTTCGGGAATAAAGCTGGCGGATGTCCGGGGAATTCTCCGGGAAAAGGGCATGTTCTGCGCCCTTGCCCATCCGGCGGCCGGGTCCTTTCCGGGACCGGGACATTATAAGGAAGTCCTTCCTCCCCTGAATATTGTGCTTCAGATTCTGCCTGAATTCATCGAGGCAGGGATTCACGGCCTGGAGGTGTATTATCCCGGCCATACCAAGGCCCAGCAGGAAGATTTAAAAGTTCTGGCGGAAAAACACGGACTGATCATCACCGGAGGATCCGACTGCCATGACGGCACTGACCGACCCATGGGGACAGAGGGGCTTACCGAATCGGAATATACAATATTTAAGGCGGCATTCCTATGAGACGAAAAGAAAGAGAAATCAAGAATCAAAAAGAGATGGAAGATATTTTAAAGGCTTGCAGTGTCTGCCGTCTTGCCATGGTGGACGAAGATAAACCCTATCTGGTGCCCATGAATTTCGGATACCGGGACGGCGCTCTTTATCTGCACTCTGCCAGGGAAGGGAAAAAAATCGACCTGATCCGTAAAAACCCTCGGGTCTGTTTTGAGGTGGACGAGATTGTCCAATTCAGAAAGGCAAAAGAGGCCTGCGACTGGGGGGTGGAATACAAAAGCGTCATCGGCTCCGGCAAAGCCGTTTTCCTGTCCGATCCCGAGGAAAAACGCCGGGCTTTTGATACGATCATGGCCCAGTATTCTGATGGGGCCTACGATTATCCGGGCACAATGCTTGAACGAACCCTGGTTATCAAAATCGAGATTGAGAAAATGACGGGCAAAAAATCCTGATCGCAGCAAATATATTTGGAGGAATTCAATCATGGTTCAGTTATTTCAGAAAAGTCTTAACGTTAAACTTGCCGGATCCTTATGCCTCACCTTGTCCTTGGCTTTTTTCATCATAGGAGTCTCTTTCTTTCATTTCCAATCCAAGGAAATCAAGATCATGGCCGGCAAGATTTCCGTTCTCCTGGACCAGGTGGAGGTCCCGGAAGGCGGTAAGTCCGATAACCAGCCCCTCGTCCAGGCAAAGGAACTCTTGAAAAATTCTTCCGAAATCATCGGTGCAAGGATCTTCGGAGAAATGATTGCCGCCTTGATCATCTGTCTTCTCGGTGTCATGGCCGCCATGGGATGGGTTTTTCATCTTATTTTTTTCAGCCCCCTGAATATGATCACCAAGGGTCTTGAGAAATCCATCAAGGGCCGGGAGCGGGACCTTACCATCCGGCTTTCCATGAACCGGAAGGATGAGATGGGTATTCTTGCCGGTTGTTTTGACCAGTTTGTTTCAAATCTGGATGAGATTATCATGAATATCGGTCGGAAAACAGAAACCGTTGCCGCATCTTCATCGGAAGTTTTTATGGCGTCGGAGCAGATGCACCAGGAATCCTCGGACCTGTCTCTCCGGTCCAATTCCGTTGCGGCAGCGGCCGAAGAAATGAATGCCAGTATGCATACGGTTGCAGCAGCCAGCGAAGAGGCTTCCACCAATATCTCCATGGTGGCCGAAGCAGCGGGCTTGATGCAGTCCAATATTACCGGAATTGCCGGAAATTGCGCTGAGGCCGGAAAAATTTCAAACAATGCAAAACAGAAAGTGGATACGGCCACGGAAAAAGTAGGGCGCCTGGGCGGGGCGGCAAAGGAAATCACCAAAATCAGCGAGGTCATTACGGATATTGCCGAACAGACCAATCTTCTGGCACTGAATGCCACCATTGAAGCGGCAAGGGCCGGTGAGGCCGGAAAAGGCTTTGCCGTGGTGGCCGGGGAAATCAAGAATCTGGCGGCCCAGACGGCCCAGGCAACGGAAACCATCCGGGAAAAGATTGAGGGCATACAGAATTCCACCCGCGAGACGGTTCTTGAGGTGGGTATGATTTCCGAGGTCATCTCCAGTGTTGATAACATTGTCCATGAGATAGCAAAGGCGGTTGAAGAACAATCCCGGACGGCCACGGAAGTGGCCGGCAATATAGAACAGGCCTCCATCGGTCTTGCCGAGGTCAATGAAAATGTGGCCCAGAGTTCCCAGGTGGCCTCGGAAATTGCAAGGGATATCGCCCAGGTGGACGGTATTGCAGCGGAAATGTCGGGTCGGGCCGCAGGGCTGACCAATGGTGCAAAGGACCTGGATCAGCTCTCCTTGAACCTGAGACAGATGATTTCCATTTTCCGGGTGTCCATGGACAGGTCAGCGCCGGTATCGGATTTTGGGTCGACAAAAACACCGGTTCCGGACCTGATGCCCTGGCGGCCTGCCCTGGAGACCTGTATTGCGGCAATTGACACCCAGCATAAGGAACTGGTACGCCTGATCAATCTTCTGCACAAAGCCATGAAACAGCAGAAGGGCGCCAGGGAGGCCGGCGGAATTTTAAATGATCTCGCAAAATATACGGTATTCCACTTCGGGTTTGAAGAAGATCAGTTTGAAAAATACAGGTACCCGGAAACGGAAAACCATAAAAAGATTCACAGAGAATTGGTGGCAAAGGTCAAAGCCTTTCAGGCGGATTTTGAAAAGGGGAAGGCTACGGTCACCATGGAACTCATGGATTTCCTGGTGGACTGGCTGAAAACCCATATCATGAAGACCGATATGGCCTATGTTCCTTTTTTAAAGGATAAGATCAAGGTGTAATGAGGATCAGAAGATGAGCGAGAAGATGGACCCCACCCATTTTTCAGACCTTGAGTCCCTTGATCCGGCCGATGTGACGGCCCGGACAGGCTGTGAATTTGACCCTGTAGCCCGCCGGTACCGGATAAGGATCTGGGGCCGGTTTTATGGTGTGGATCTGAAAGCCCGTGAAGTGAGGCCCGAAGGCCCTGGCCTTAAAACCTTTCATGATTACTTGTATTTATTTATCCTGTATTTTCTGATGAGGTCAAAACCCCTTCCGCCTGAGGGAAAATGGGTATCCGAAAAAGACCTTAAAGGAGGGGCCGCCTTTTTCAGGGGACCCCATACCCTGCCCACGGATTGGATCAGCAAGCGGTTTGAAAATGATATCACGGCCTTTGGGCAGGCCTGCGAAAAACTGGGAGGGCAGCCCCTGGCCCTTGGGGATGCCGCCTTTTCATTCCAGATCACCCCTGCGGTGCCGGTGGCCGTGGTCTACTGGCAGGGGGACGAGGAATTTCCCCCTGAAACCAAACTGCTGTTTGACCGGACCATCGACCGGCATCTGCCCCTGGATATCGTTTTTGCCCTGGCCGTTGAGATTTGTCATACCGTATCGGCTCGTTTTTAAGACGAGCCGATACGGCCTTGTTTATTTTATGGAATCGAGCAGGGAAGACGCCACATCCGTAAATTCGCTTTCCTTGAAACAGAACTGCATGTCCAGGAAATTCTGACGGAATTTGATGATTTCATCCTTGACGGCCCTGCCGTTTTTGATGAGGTCTCCCATCAAAGCGGCCAGGGTGCTGAAATCCTTTTCCCCCATGCCGAACCGGGTCATCTCCGATACGCCCATGCGGAGAGCGCCGGAGGCTGTAAACCCTTCTTCCATGGGCGTGGCCTGGTAATTGACGATGATATGGTTGTCTTCAAATTCCCGGGCGATCCTGGCCCCTTTGCCGTAGCCCACATTCAATATCACCTGATGGGTCTCGGTATAGGAGACGGCAGGATCGCCGGCCACATCCAGGCCGTTTTCCTTCAGGGCTTTGGCAAAGGCCTTGGCATTGGCGATAACGGCTTTCTGGTACCCGGCCTTAAAATGATTCATTTCATAGGCGGCCAATAAAAGCCCGGTCAGGGTGCCCAGGTGGTGGTTGCTGACGCTTCCGGGGAAAGTCCTTCGCTGGACCGCTTCCCAGAGGCCGTATTCAAGATCGTCCTCGCTGAAATCCGAGGCAATGACCCCCCGCTGGGTGCCGAAATAGGTCTTATGGGTGGAGCCGGTGACAATATGGGCCCCTTCCTTTAAGGGTTCCTGGAAATGGGGGCCGTAAAGCCCCAGGACATGGGCCATATCATACATGACCAGGCAGTCGGGCGCAAATTCATCCACCAGTTTCCGGATTTCCGCCACCGGCTCTTTGTGGATGATCATGCTTTTGCCCAGGATGACCAGTTCGGGCCGGTGCTCTTTGATCAGGGCCTCGCAGGCCTTGATGTCGATTTTATAGGGGTTGTCTTTTTCAACGGGGAAATTGACCACCGCCGCTTTCTCGGTTTTGGGGTCCCTGGCCACAAAATCCCGCAAAGCGCCCATGGGCTGGGCGCTCAAATGACCGCCCTTGATGATGTGGTTGTTCATGATGTTGCGGATTCTTCTCTGTTCGCTTTTCCGGTCCGTCCGGTTCAGAAAATCCACCAGGGCGCTGAAAAAAGCGGCATTGGCCATCTGGCCGGAGATGACCCTGGATTCAATGTTCCGGCAGTTGAAATAGGTCTGGAGTTCCCGGTTTAAAAGGTGTTCCACCTCGTTGATGAATTCCGTGCCCTGGTAATAAAAAACATCTTCCCCGGAAAAGGCTTTAATTTCTTTATGTTCGGCATACCGGTTCACCGGGTCGCTGATGGACAAAAGCCGGGACAGATAGGACTGGCTCATTTCCGAGGGGATGAGGTTGATGCATTCTTTCTGGCGCCAGGTATGGTTGCGGACCGCCTTGGATAAAAGCTGCCGGGCAAGGCCGGGATAGGCGCCTTCTTCTCCGGCCGGTTTTTTTATCCGGAGCTGGTCCGGGGGAATGGACCGGACAAAGGGCGGGGCCTCGGAACTCATGTGATAAGGCACCACGACGGCTTCGCAGCGTTTTTTCCGGATTTCGATCTCAAGGGTTTCCCCCTCGCCGATGCTGCTGTCAATGAGGGCCATGGCCACGGCTCTTTTCTTGGGCTCCTGCTTAAAGGCGGAATCCAGGCCGCTGCCATCGGGTTCCTGGAAGGGGATCATGGTGCCCGAGGTGATATGGCCCACCTGGCGGTCCTTTAAATACACGGGATAGCCTTCCCTGGCAATGCCCTTTCCGGTGACGGCCAGGGCCGCCACCATCCGCGGCAGGGGGGAAATATCCTTAAAGTTTTGGTTCATGATGTTTTTCAGGGCCTGGTGCTGAAGGGAAAGGGCTTTCTTCCCGATGAAATCCCCCTTCAGCGGTGAAAAACTCACGGCAAATTTTGATAATTTGGAGGCAAACAAGGGGATCTCATTTCCTTCATGGTCAATTCCCAGCTCATGGCCGTAAAGGGGAAGGCAGGCTTCCAGTCTTAACGTGTCCCGGGCCCCGAGACCGATGGGCTTGGCCCCTTTTTCCATCAAAAGGGTCCACATGGCCACGGCATGTTTGTTTTCAATAAACAGTTCAAAGCCCAGGGGCTCGCCCGTATAACCGGTTCTGGCCAGAGCGGTTTCCGCCCCGTTGATCTCCACCAGGGAGAGGCAGTTGCGGGCCGGTTCCGGCAGTTTCCCCCGGGTCACGATCTTTTCCATGATGGACCGCGAAAGGGGGCCCTGCAGGGAGATCATGGCCACGTCAAAGGTTTTGTCCAGCATTTCAATGTCCGAAAAATCCTTGAGCCGGGTCTTGAAATGGGCCACATCCTTTTCCCGGTTGGAGGCATTGACCACCAGGAGAAATTCATCGGGTTTGAACCGGTAGAGATAGGCATCATCAATGGCGCCGCCCGCCTCATTCTGGATCAGGGTGTACTGGCTCTCGCCCGCCTTCAGGGCCGCTGCATTATTGGTCAGGACATGCTGGAGAAAGGGCAGGCTGTCCTTGCCCCTGAAATAGAGCCGGCCCATGTGGGACACATCAAAGATGCCGGCCGCCTGCCGTGTGGCCATGTGCTCATTGATAATTCCTTCGGGATATTGAATGGGCATTTCCCAGCCGCCGAATTCAACCATTTGGGCAGCCAGATCCAGGTGTTTCTGATAAAATACGGTTCTTAAAAATTCGCTCATGGGAGCACCTCTTTTGAAATTAGTGGTTTTATATCTAAAATATGGGTATTCATATCATAAAAGATAAAAAAGCGTAGTCCAAACTTAAGAATCTGTCAATACCTATCCGGCGCCGGTTTTTCAACCGGACGGGGATGAAACCCGCCGGCAAGAAAAATCAGGGCCAGGAGGGTGCAGGTCCCGGATACGAGGCAGACGGGCAAAAGGCCGGCTCTGGACCAGACCATACCGCCGAGAAAAGCCCCCGCCACCCGGCCCAGTCCGGCCAGGGCGAAAAAAGCCGACATGGTGGAGGCCCGGAGTTCGGGCATCAGTTCCGTGGAAAGGCCCATGGAGGTGACAATGGTCAGTTCAAAAAAGAAAAAGACCAGGAAAAGCCCGGTGAGGACCCAGGGCAACCCCATGTCCAGGACCGGCAGAAGAAAATAGGCCAGGCAGCACAGGCCTGTTCCGATAAGGCAGGTTTTTTGCAGCCCGATCCGGTCCGAGAAAAAGACGGTAAAACCTTCGCCCAGGACTTCGGAGAGCCCGATGAAGATCGTGCCAAACCCTATGGCGGTCAGAGAAAGGTGATAGGATTCTTCCAGCCAGGCTCCGTAAATGACAAAAAGATTGTCATTGGCCAGGGCCATGAAAAAGGCAAAGCCCAGGATGCCTAAAACCCGGCGGTTTTTCAGGATGGTCTTCCAGTTTGACAGAAAGGGGAATGACGGGCTTGAAGCCGGTAGGGTTTTCCGGCCCGTTTCTTTGGGCATGATCTTTAAGATGATGAAAAAGCTGGCCAGGCTCAGCCCGCTGATGATGAAAAAAGGGGTCTGCCAGGAAAACCGCTGAATCACCATCCCGGACAGCGGTATCCCGATGAGGGTGGAGGCGGCCCAGGCCAGCTCGGTAATGCCGATGATTTTTCCCCGCTTGGCATAGGGAACGAAATTTGCGATAAAGGCCTGGAGGCTAGGGTCAAATATGCTTTTGGCCAGCCCGGCCAGAAAAAGGCAGACCGCCAGCACCGGGTAAAGAGGGACAAGGCCCACGCTGAAGGTTCCCACGGTCAGCAGACCAATGGAGAAAAGCATGAGAAACCGGTATCCGTATTGATCGGCAAAGCTCGCCCCCAACGGCGCCAGGACCGAGGTGGCCTGGTTTACGGCAATCACCGAGGTGATTGCGGAGAGCTCCACATGCAGGCCCCTTGCCAATTCAGGGGCAAAAGGATAAACCAGGCGCCGGGTGATATTGAATAAAAATTTGGTCAGGGTGGTGACGGTGATAAATCCGGCAAATTTTCGGGGATCAGGTGTCATGGGGATCGGGCGTGAGCCTTAAAGGGTTCCCAGCAGCCTGAACTTGTCAAATATCAGGAGAAGCCCGATCCCTATCAGGAGGATGCCCGAGACCTTGTTGATGATGCCGATGAGTTTTGTGGCCCGTTTCATGATGCTTAGAATGGAATGGATGAAAAACGAAAGAATCAGAAAGGGCAGGGCAAGGCCTGCCGAATACACAGCCAGGAGGAGAATCCCTTTGAACACCGTGCCCTGGTTTCCGGCCACAATGAGGATGGACCCCAGCATGGGTCCGATGCAGGGGCTCCAGCCTGCGCCAAAGGCCATGCCGATGACAAAGATGCCCGTGAGATGCAGGGGTTTTTGGGGCACATGGAGCCGTTTTTCAAAATGAAGGGCCTTGATGCTGATGATTCCCAGAAGATGAAGTCCGAACACGATCACAATCCCGCCGCCAAGATACCGGATGATCCAGGCGTATTGGGAGGCAATGCCGCCCAGAAAAGAGGCCGAAGCCCCGAAAAGAATAAAGATAAAGGAAAATCCGGCCACATAAAAGAGGGTGGAAAGGATGACCTTTCGCCGGGTCTCTGCCTTGTTTTCCGTGAGTTCATCCAGGGACAGGCCCGTGATAAAGGAAAAATAGGCCGGGATCAGGGGCAGGATACAGGGTGAAAAAAAACTCAGAAGCCCTGCAATAAGGGCGGCGGAATAACTCAGGTTTTCGTTGAACAAGGTATCTTCCTCATCTTAAGGGGTTTTTCGACCCCTTAACCTAACCTATCCGGACCGTCCTTTCAAGTACCGGCCGGTTTTTATTTGAGATCCATTCCCGCATAGGTATAGGGGATCTGGATATACCGGGTAAGGGTGGACATCCTGTCCATGGAAAGATTTTTAAAGATTTTAGACAGGTTCAGCCCGATGGCCACATAGACATTTCTTTCCTTCTCATGGGAGGAAAGATTTCTGACATAATATCCCAGGTGAAACTCCATATATTTGAGGTAATTGTTTTTGATGCCGTCAAACCCGTCCAGCTTTACGGCCATTAAAAATTTTGAATGCTCATAGTCGGTGAAAATGTCCAGCTCATCAAACCGGGGCCGGTATTCAAATCTGAAATCAATGATATCGGACAGGGCCGGATTCGTATGCAGGAAATAACCGGCCAGGCTGCCCAGGGCGTTCATGATGAAATCCTCATGGGAAAACCCGTATTCACTGAAGGAATCCCCCAGTTCCATCCAGGTCATGATGCCGAAGGAAGACAAGGCCCCGTAAAGGGCCCCGTCTTTTTTGAGATATCCCCAGGATTCATAGGTTTGGGCCATGATCCGGGTCAGGAGGTGGCTCAGATAGAAATGGCCGAGCTTGTCCGCACCGCCTTCATCGGTGCTTTTTGAAAACCAGCCCTCGCTTTCCCTGTGGGGGTCCCGGTCAAAATAGTCCCAGTTGGCGATACCCCAGGCCGTGACCACGGAAAAGGCTGCAGCATGGGTCAACGTTAATTTTTGTTCTTTAGACAGCGTGTCTTCATCGGCAGAAGCAGGAAGCGGCAGGAGAAAAAAGAGGCATACCAACACAGGCAGGACAAATCCGTTGAAGGCAGGCCATGCGGATCCCCGGTATTTCATCATGGTCCCCCGGCCGTTCTTTCGCCGAACTTGGCGGTTTGTCGATGGTTCTTATATTACTCCATTGATCACGACCTTTCAAGACCGGTTTTCTTATAATTCATGATGCTCTGCAAAAGAATAATATCCCCTGGTGCTGAAAATGATATGGTCCAACAGGCTCAAGCCCAGAATAGCCGCAGCCTCTTTCAATTGTTTGGTGATCTTCATGTCTTCGGCGCTGGGGCTGATATCCCCGGAGGGGTGATTATGGGCCACAATCACGGCAGAGGCTCTCTCCGCAATGATATCGGCAAAGACTTCCCGGGGGTGGACCGGGGCCTTGTTCACCAGGCCCATGCTGACCACCCGGACGCTCATGACCTCGTTGGCCCCGTTGAGGGAAACGGATAGGAAATGCTCCTGTTTCCTGTCTCCGTAATGCTGAATCAGGGGCAGGATGTCCGCAGGGAATTTGATTTTCAGGCCCTCGGGTTTGATGCGCCGCCGGACAAATTCAAAGGCGGCGGAAACGGCGGCTGCCCTTGCCTCTCCGATACCGTCCAGATCCATGAGATCCTTTGCCGTAAAATTCAACCCCTTTGCATCAATGATGGTGACGATCTTCTGGGATAAGGACAGCACATCGTCCTTTTGGGTGCCCTTGCCCAGGATGACGGCCAGCAGTTCCCGGTCCGAGAGAAACCCCGCCCCTTTTTCAAGAAGCTTTTCCCTGGGCCGTTCATGTATGGGCAGGTCTTTGATGGGTTTCATGGTGTGCCTGTTCGCTCCAAGGGCAGCCGGATAATAAAGGTCGTTCCCTTGCCGGGCACGGATTTGACATCCATGGTCCCCCCGTGATTCTGGGTGATGATGAAATAGGAAACCGACAGCCCCAGCCCTGTGCCGACTCCCGGGGGTTTGGTGGTGAAAAAGGGTTCAAATACGCGTTTGCAAACCGCTTCATCCATGCCCGGACCATTGTCTTCGATTTCCATGGTCAGCATCTTTCTTGTCTTTTCCGTATAGAGCCTTAGTATAAAACAGGGTTGAGCATGTTTCCCCGGATTTGCCTCCTGCATGGCCTGGGCACCGTTTCGCAGGAGGTTTAAAATCACCTGCTGGATTTTGGCCCCTTCACAGGGCAACATGGGGAGATGATCCTCATATTCTTTTACGATTTTTATGGTTTTGAAATCATATTGCTTTTTCAAGTCGTATTCTGTTGCAGCCAGTTCCAGGATCTTATCCAGCAACTGCCGGGGATCATGGGAAGAGAAACGGGCATCGGCTTTTCTGGCGAAACTGAGCATATTGTTGACGATTTCAGCGACCCGGCGGCCGGATTCGTTCACAGCCTCTATCATGGACAGGATTTCCCTTTTATCCATAAAGGCGCGGATGCCGTCCATGGAGATGCCGATGTCTTGTGCCGCACGCTGGTTGGCCGGCATATTTAAATCCGTAAGGCGGTTTTTCATCACACCGGCGGTCTGTATGATTCCCGCCAGGGGGTTGTTGATTTCATGGGCCATGCCTGCGGCAAGACCCCCCACGGAAAGCATTTTTTCAGACTGAACCATCATTTCTTCCAGCCGGATCTGTTCGGTCACGTCATCAATACGGATCACGGCCCCTTCCACATCGTCGGCAATGAGGGGATAGATGGTGATATCCTCATATCGCTGTTCCTTTTCCTGGGTTCGGGCCTGCTTTTTGCTGCATTGTTCCCTGCGGGTGAGAATGGCCCGGCGAACCCTGTCCATTTCATGGGCCAGTTGCGGGTAAACCTGTTCCACGGCCTGGCCCATGGCTTCCTCTGAAGGGATTCCGGTGACAAGGGCCGCCTTTTTGTTCCACTGGGTTATCTTGCCCTCAAGATCAATTCCCACCAGGACCGAGGGCATGGAGTCGATGATATTGGAAAGAAAATTGCGCAGGGACTGAAGCTTCCCCCGGCTTTCCTCCAAAGCAGATGTCCGCTCCAGAACCCTTTCCTCCAGGGTTTTTTTGGCCAGGATCAGGTTGAGAAAAAACCAGATGCCCATGAGGGATAGAATCAGGCAGACCAGGATATAAAAATAGACGAAAACCGATCTGTTCTGCCAATCCACCATGATTTTTCCGATGGCGGCATCCTTGTAAAGGATGTCTGTTTCAAGGGAATGGACCGGCAAAAGGCCCAGGGCCGTCATCAAAGGTTCCGACGGCTCGTCTTCCCGGCTTGTGATGGAAACGAATTCCTTTTCAGAATCATCCACCACCACCATCTTTTTATAATTATTGGACTGGGCCGCCAGGTGCAAATAGGCAACGGGCTCGTCCCGTTCATATCGCCACAAAGAGCCTGCTATGACCCGGGCATGGGTTTGAAGCCTGCGCCCGGCCTTTTGATAGCTGTAGTGCTGGTAAAAATTAAAAAATATGAAAAATCCTGCAATGAAAATCATTGCGATTGCCGTAAATATGAATTTAATGCGGGCTTCCATATCCTGTCCTTTTTGGGGATTGATCTGTGCACTATTTGCCGGCAAAGAGATTAATCATATGCGGAAAGTATCCGCTGCATTGTCCCATCGCTAAACATAGTCTTGATGACATCATTGAATTTGAAAAGAATGGAATTAAATTTCGATTTTTTGCTGATCAGCAGATGAAAGGGCATGGATTCTATGGAGACATCGGTTTCAATGATTTTACCGGCCACCCCTGATATGTTAATATTGGCTGCGGCCCCCACCGGCCATTCAATCACAAGATCCCCTCTTTTTGCGGCCAGCATTTTCCAGACATTGGGAACAAGGGATGTTTCAAGGGTGGGGATGCCGAGGCTGGAAATATTTTTGTCATGCCAGCCATTGCCGCTGTATGTGATTACCGAGAAACCCCCTGCTTTAATATCGGCCATGGTTTTGACGGCATTGATCCGGTCCAGCCCGGGATGTCCCAGGTAGGTGAATACCTTGAGTTCCTTTAAATAAAAGGGGTCCGGGTGGGTGTCACAATATAGGCGGCGTTCTTTTGTCGGAACCGTTATCATGGCATCATACCGGCCTGAATACACTTGTTCCTGGCATCTTTTCCAGGGCATTTCCGTCCAAGTGGTCCGGATGCCCATACGATGGTCCAGGGCCTCTGTTATGATTTCGTAAAAAAAACCGGTCACACCTTTTTCCTCATTTTTTGAGAAAAAAGGAAAAAATTCAGGATAGGCTATCTCCATGGTGTTTTCAGCCTCAATAATTTTTGGCGATACCCATGCAATGATAAGCAGAGATGCGACTAAGGTCATGATTTTATTCAACATGGGGCTGTTCTCAAGGTTTACATTGATATTTAGGACAGGCGAAGGCGTTTTGTCAATCAAAATACTGGAAATTATGAAGGGATTGAACCCCGCCGTTTGAAATCCGAAGAATCTTATGTAAAATTTTATCCTCTTATTTACTTTTTAAATAAATTCGAATAGGTGTAACGACAGATGTGCGGAATTGATGCTTTGACGGCATATGGAACAGGAACTGCGGGATTTTAAGGAAAATGGAAAAGCAGAGAGAACCACGCGTAAAAAAGAAGATCAGGGCTGTTTTTGAGGGCGGTACGGGTATCATTGAAAATATATCCTCTTCAGGCGGTTTTTTAAAATTAAACCAGGATCTCCCAACGGATACATTCAATATTGCACTGAAAATAGGTGCCTATAAAACCCTGAAAATGAAGTGTGAACCCCAATGGCAGAATGATTCCGGCGTGGGGTTCAGGGTACTGGAGGTTGAAGACAGCAAAGAAGCGCTTTTTAGGCAGTATGTGGAAAAACAGATCAAATCATTGGAACGGTTCGGCGACCAGAGGGTGTTTAGAACGGAAATCGTGGTAACCCTGAAAGATACCAATGTATTTGGAAATGTCTATTTCAGCAATTTCATCGAATACCAGGGCGTGGTCAGGGAGAAATTATTGCTGTCAACGGTTCCGGATCTCCATGAGATGCTGGCCGGAAACAGTATCCGGCTGGTCACGGTGGAAGTCTATAACAAATATGTGAGCAATTCCTATTTCGGGGACCGGCTGTTGACGGAACTCACCACATCGGAAATCAATGCGGCAACCTGCAGGCTTAATATCACCTTCAGGAATAAGGGCACAGGAGAGCTGGTGGGCGAGGGATTTCAAAGGATATGCATTGTCGGCTCCAAAGGAAAGGTCATGCGTATCCCGTCAAACCTTCTGGATATTCTGGATTTTTACCAGGAAATTAAGGATTAGGAAAGAATGCAATATTTAAGCGCCATTCTGCCGTTATTTTCCGGGATTTTGTTTTTATGCCTGGGCGGTACGGTTTTTTTTCTGTCCAAGGGTCGGTTGCGCAAGGTTTTTTTACGGTTCTGTTTTATTACCTTTTACTGGCAGCTTTCCTGGGTGGTTCTTTTCCTGCTGAACAGCCGGGAATATTCGGATTTCATTTGCAGGATCGGCTATTCCGGCATTATTTTTCTTCCCTTGAGCGGCTATGAGACCATTATCCATTATCTGAAACTTCCGGGTAAATACATCCGGGTCCTTTATATCCTCTGTTTCGGATTTCTGGTGAGCCTCTGGACCACGGATCTGTTTATTCAGGGAGCTCATCATTATGCCTTCGGATACTACCCCAAAGCAGGCATCCTTCATGCCGCCTATCTGGCCATGGTTGTTTTTCTTGTCGCCAGAAATGCATCTCTTCTCTTGGGCGTATATCGAAAAGAAACCGACAACCTGAATAAAAATCAACTTGTCTTTTCTTTCCTGGCCATCAATATCTTTAGCCTTTCAGCGGTAGACTACCTTCTGAATTACCCCCTTCTGGTGGAGAAACTGAATATACAGCTTTATCCCTTTGGGGTTTTTTTCATCACCTCCGGTGTCATGGTCTTTATCCTCAGTCATTTTATGACCCTGAACCTGACCCTTGAAAAACGTGTGGCAGAAAAGACCTCACAGCTCAAAACCTATGTCCGGGCCCTGGAAGAAGCGGCCAATATCAAAAAAGATTTCATTGCCAATATCACCCATGAACTCAGAACCCCTCTGACCCTGATCCGGGGGTGGACCGATTATATCATCAGTGGAGAATTGGGAAAAATACCGGAGCATTTTTTAGAAATCATTCACAAGGTCAGCCTTCAAACCCTTAACCTTACGGAAAAAATCAATGAATTGCTCAAAATCTCCAAATTTGATGCCGGCATGGGAACGCTTTCCCTTTACCGGATCAATATCGACGACTATATCTTCCAGATCGTGTCCAGTTTCAGGGAACTGACGGACCGGAGCGGGATAGAGCTTCAGTATATTTGTGAGCTGGAAATAAAGGATATCTTCATTGACCGGGAAAAACTCAAGGATATTTTGAACAATCTGATCCGGAATGCCTATAAATTTACGGAAGAAGGCCGGATCAGCGTCACGGTGTCCGGCCGGGACGGCATGATCGTCATCAGGGTCAGGGATACGGGCATCGGCATGTCCCCGGAATTGATCCAGAAGGCTTTCCAGCGGTTTCAGCAGGGAGACGGTTCCAGGACCCGGCAGTATGAGGGAACAGGACTGGGCCTCGCCATTGTCAAGGAGTCCGTTGAAATGATGCACGGCCGCGTCACGGCCGAAAGTGTTGAAACCCATTGGACCTGTTTTACTGTGGAAATCCCGGCCAATCTTGAAATTCTTGAACCCGGCCGGGTTGTGGAAAGACGGAAAAAGGAACGCAGGGCACCTTCCCAGAATTACCGGTACAATGAGCGCCGGAAAAAAGACAGGCGGGATACGGATCTCGCCGGAATCGACCGCAGAGATATCATTAAAATAGCGGCCTTTGACAAAACCCTTTCCTCATCCGGTGAGGTCAAAAAAATAGAACCCCCGAATTCCACGGCCTGCATCATCATTGCCGAAGACAACCCAGGGATCCAGGAATTCCTGGGCAGGGCGCTCAAGGGCTATACCTTGCTCATGGCCCCCAACGGTCAGGCCGCCTGGGAAACGATCCAGCACACCCGGCCGGATCTGATTATTTCCGATATCATGATGCCGGTCATGGACGGGTATTCCCTGCTGGAGAACATCCGGCTCCATAAAGCGACCACACATATTCCCGTCATCATGATCACTTCCCTGACGGAACAGGAGGACAGGATCAAATCCCTTCAGATGGGGGCCGATGATTTTCTGACCAAGCCCTTCCATCACCTGGAACTCCAGGCCAGGGTCAAAAACGTCATCAGCGTTCACAAGCTTGAAAGAGAAAAAACAAGAACAGAACAATTGGAGGTTTTTCTTATGGTGCTGGCATCGGCCATTGAATCAAAGGATCAATATACGGGCGGACATGTGGAACGAGTTGCCAATTTTGCACGGGATCTGGCCCGGAAGGCCAATCTGAGCGAGGATCATGTCAAAGATATTTATATGGGCACCATTGTCCATGATGTCGGGAAAATCGGCATCAAGGATGAAGTGCTCAACAAGCCGGGCAAGCTCACCGATGAGGAGTTTGAACATATTAAAGAACATCCCGTCATCGGAAAGAATCTGTTATCCAAGCTGGAGATAGCTCCCGTTGCCGTCAGTATTGCCTATAACCACCAGGAAAAATGGGACGGGACAGGATATCCCAGGGGAATCAGAAGGGAAGAGATTCCCATCGAAGCCAGGATCGCCACCATAGCCGATGTCTGGGACGCCATCACCTCGGATCGCCCCTACCGCACCGCCATTCCCATTGACAAAGCCATCCGGATCATGAATGAGGAACGGGGGAAATCCTTTGATCCCGACCTGTTCGATCTGTTCATGGATGAGGAAGACAAGCTCTATCTGAGATATATCAACGCTCAGTTATTCAAAGAAGTGTCCTGACGGGCCATCATACATCTGATGGATATCCCTGATCCGGTTGATCCGATGCTGGCCGGTCAAACACTTCCATGGTTTTTTGCATCAGGCTGCAGGCCCTGATGCGGACCGATTTCTGCCTGGCCAGGGCCACGTTTTCCGGGGGGATGTGGTTT
Organism: Desulfobacula sp.; assembly: GCA_023701135.1. Classification (GTDB taxonomy): domain Bacteria; phylum Desulfobacterota; class Desulfobacteria; order Desulfobacterales; family Desulfobacteraceae; genus Desulfobacula. The sequence goes on from JAMPXP010000025.1 coordinate 54,839, forward strand.
GTCCTGTACCATTGGTCCGGATCACCCAGGAATTGGGACAGCTCCAGGAGGGCCTCGTTTTCATCCCTGCAGGATTTGATCAGGCCCGGAATAAATCCGGGGCCGTATTTGTTCTGTGAGATCTTGATGATCTGCCGCCGGGTATCTTCCCACAATCCGTTGGGGTCCAGCAGGATCACGGGCGTGAGGGGATTTTCATGGAGCTTCATGGAGGTGATGGAGATGGCCAGTTCTTCGGCGCTGCCGTAACCGCCGGTATTGATGATGGGAAGGTTGCTGAGCTTTTGAATATGATCCTGGCGGGAAAGGCGGAGTCCTTCATTGTATTTGATCAGGCCGTCGCAGGTGGTGAGCGGGGCCTGGTTTTCCCCTTCCAGGTCAATGGCCACGCCGATGCTCATGATATTATACTGCCGGGCCAGGTCATTGGCCTCCTTCATCAGACCCGGCCCTCCGCCGTGGACCACCCCCATTTCATTGCCAAAGGTTTCGGCCAGAAGTTTCAGGAGATTGATCATCAGCCGGTTGTCCGCCTCCCGGGTATGGGAGCCGTAAAAGGCGAACCAGTACCTTACCCGGTCAAACCGGATCTTGTCGTCCGGCTCCATGAAACAGCCGTGGTAAAAGGTGTAGAGTTTATCCAGATTGACATCATACCGCAGAAACTCGCAGTCTGAATGATCGGCATGGGTCAGCCGGATCATTTTCTTGATATAGGCGTCTTCAAAGGCGGGATTTTCCGATTCGATCAGGAAGGTTCTGAGCCCGCTTCTCCTGAAGGCGTCAATGATTTCGGATTCCGGGAAATGGCGGCCCATGAATATCCGGCTGTTGACCCCGCCCAGGGCAAACAGTTTTTCCAGGGGGTCACGGCATTCATTTTCCCTGTGCCGGTCCGGCTGCTGGAGGGGTTTTCTGGACGTGCTTTCAAAAATGGCCTGTTTGATGATTTCAAGCTGGGCTTCCCCGTTGGGCTCCCAGGCTTTGGGGATCTGGGTGAAACGTCCCTTGTTCAGGATCATGCCCATGGATTCCGGCTCAATGGCTGAAAAGAGATGATGAATCTCCGAAGTGGTTAAAAGGTCGTGAAGCCTGTACCCGTTTTTGATCCTGGTTTTATCCAGGGGTACGGTCAAGGGGTTTTTGGACCGGAAAAACCGGATTCTGACCTTGATCCGGTCCAGGCAAATGTCCTGGTCGCCGGTATTATACAATTCCACCTGGCGGTCCCGGAAGGTCCGGAAGGGGTCCAGGATGCAGGCCGGCAGATGCTCAATGCCCTGATTCTCCGGCTCCACCACCGTATCCACAATGCCGATGATATCCCCCAGGGAAATTTTGACGGCGCCGATAAACAGTTCTCCGGGACCCAGGGTTTTTGTTTTCAGGTCAATGGGGATCCTTGACCGGATCTTGCTCAGGGCGCTCCGGCCCCTTTTGATGATGGAATTGAGGCTGGATGTGTTGATGGCATGGGGCTCGAACTGATACTGGTAAGGCTCCAGCCGGACGGAGATATAATCGCAGGTCTTTCCCGTGGCCGGGTCTGTTTCCTCGTTGATGTCAAACCCTTCATAATAGCCGGCATCGGCCTTTTTTCCCACAAAGAGCCGCTTGTGCAGATAATGCCGCACATCATTGATTCTCAATTCCGGGTCCAGGATGGCGATGCGCCCGATTTCATCCCCTTTCTTAAACAGGTCCAGGACGTTTTTCAAAAGCGGGTTCAGGTTCTGGATCAGGCCCTGGAGAAACACACTGGAATTTTCAATGACCGGGCTTTCCCCGCCGGGGGCCAGGCCGGTCTTGATGCCGATCTGGGCGTTCCCGCTCCGGGCGGAAAAAATAAAAGGCTTTTTCTCCCTCAGCGCCCCGAGGATATAATCCGACGCATGGGGAAAATAAAACCGGGCATTGACGGTTTCCGCGTCTTTTTTCTTTTTGGCAATATCATGAACATATCCGTCGGAACTGATGATCTGTGCAATGGTCATATGTAAAAAGGCTCCTATACCCTTTAGTTCTATCTGTATTTTTGAATGAGTTTTTTAAAAGCGATGGAATTGAGTTTCCCTATACCATAGGCATCAATCCTGTCTTCAACTTCCTCTGCCCATAATCCGTCAATTTCTTCTCCCCGGTATGAATTGATGCATCGTTCGTTATATGTTCCTGCATTGAAGTTGCTGAAATTCATATCCTGCCCGACGGATTTTCCGTTAAGATTCTTATACGGAAAAATCATTTATTTTTTTTCTCCATGCATTTTTCCCCGGAAAATTTTTTAAAAAAGGTTCTGTATAACATATGCTTCCGGAAATTTAATATTCCCGCCTCTTTTTTGGGCAACGCATGTTGAGCGGCCGCGCTGAAAAATTACAGCGGTAACATATTATCGGGCGATTGTCCATCCCCGCTCTCGCCGTCCTTGTTAACACCCCAAATAAGCGGTGAAATCCGCTTCATTTGGATTGTTGAAATTAATAGATCGTATCCCAAACGCATTTTAATCATAACGGCCATTCTATAGAATTAATTTGCTCATAACAGTGTGAGGCATATTCAGGGTCAATTTGTTTCGCATATGATATCAAACCTTCAATATGATTTTTTAAGCCCAGTACAGAATCGAATTCTCTGTTTTTTGCATGTAATGCTGGTCCAATATTAACATGTTTTAAGTAATAAAAATGCATTCGGAGTTTAGATCGAAATTCCCTCGATAATTTTGGTGTGCCGCCATCCACAAGTAGGCCTAAAACTATTTTCCGAGCCCCCGGTGTTATAATTTGTGTTTTTGTAATGTTAGGTGCAAGACCAATTTCTCTCATTTTTATATAAATAGACCTTATAACTTTTTTTGCTTTGTTCCGATTGAATTGTTTATCAGTCGTAGATAAGCAAAGATCATCGGCATAGCGAGAATAAACAAGATTATTTTTTTGGGCGATCTCTGCTATCTCTCCATCAAATTCTTTCATTGCCAAATTCGACAGCATTGGACTTGTTGGAGCCCCTTGAGGTAAATGCCCCATTCGCCTGTTTGTATAGTTACTAATGACTTTGTATTTTTTTTTATTTGCCAACCATTTAGGCCGTGTCCGATTTAGAGTAGGCTCACCAAGCCTTGTGCATAATCGAGACAACTCAAAAGAGATGAGAGGTTGATAACCAAAAGATCGAAAAACACGGTATGCTGAAATCTCCGAAAAAGACTCAAAAAAATTTTTTACATCAAGCTTCAACATCCATCGGCATTTTCGATGAAGCGTTGCCGCAGTCATAATTTTACAATTTTCAGCGTATGCAAAACTTGCAGAATGAACGCTCCCACAACTTAATATTTTTTTTGAAATCCATCTTTGCACATCCATAAGAAATGGATCTGGAATACAAATTATTCTAAATCCTCTTTTTTGATGTTTTTTGCCTCTTTTATTTAATCTAAATACTTTATAAGGTTCTGTTTGCTTTCGTTCTACTACCGAACGCAATAAAGCATAATCGACGTTGGTTAAATGTGATAAATGCTTTAAAGAAAAAATGGGAGGTAACTTAGAATTAACTGCTGAAACTAACTCGGCATTTTGAATAGCATGTTCAAGTATGTTGGGATCAACATTATTAATTAACCCTTCTTTCCTAAATTGCTGAGGGCACCAACTACACATCTACTTTGACACCTTTAGGTGAGATCTGTCACGCTTTGCCCCAAGACTCCGCCACAAGCAAAGTGTGACAGACCTTAGTGTAAGCGGACGCTCAAACAAGAGGTAGCAGTAATCTGCACCCCACAACCGTGCTTTCAATAACCAAACACGTTGTTGCTGACTAGTTAGGTCAACTTTGGCTAGATGCAATTTGTGGTGCCCTCAGCAATTTAGGAAAATATAAAGTATCATTTTCTATTATAGTTTTCATATCATGGCTATCCATTTTTCTTGCATGACTTAGCTGGCCTTTTCCGGTTTCTGTTAAATATCTTTTTTCAGAAATCCAAGCCCAATAAATTGCTTTTCTTATCAGTATTTCTATCTCTGGTATTGTGAGCCCTGTTTTTCGAGCTACTGCTTCACTAAATCGTGGTCCTCTTCTAAGTGCTGCTAATACCATTATCATTTTTTTGCCTTCTTTATTAACCTTAGAAATCCATTTTCCCTTTGATAGCCTATTTTCATGTAAGCGATCCAGCCTTTTTTTTAATTCGTTGTCATTATTTTTTTCTCCAAAAATATGCCTTAGTGCTGCTGTTCGACGCATTGGGAATAAAGGTTTCCAGGTTTTTTTCCCAGGCTTGTGTAATATTCGAGGTACATTATTTGGACAACCATGCGAGAAAGCAATTAGAGCGCCACTTCCTTGAAAACCAAGCGATTCAATTGGATCGTGGCATAATGGATCATATTTTATGCAAAGAGATTTAATCAGGCTTGATTTTAAATGATCGAATTCTGAATTTACAGTTGGACATGGTTTAACAAGATCAATTGTTGGTTTCGCTTTATGATGTTTTACTTTGCTAATGCCTTCATCTGTAGCTGAATATGCTATCACCCTGAATGACAAATATTTTAATGATCGCCAGCTCTTTACACTGGCAACGCGCCATGCTGACTCGAGGTACTCATATGCTCGATTACCACTACCAATAATATCAGTCACCAAAACAAACTGCCTGACTTTTTTTTTTCGTATCTGGTCTGGACTAGGATGACAAATGAACTTTTTCGGAAATTCTATGCAAAGTTCTGAAACAAGCCAGGAGATAATACCTTCACTACCAACCTTAAGATCATAATTTTTAGTAGGTTTTACAGGTTGCGGTCCCATGCCATAGGCTCGACGATTTTTTTTTCTATATGGTTCTTTATACAATCTATTTGTAACTTTATTTTTTCCCCTTCTAATTTCACGTTCTGCAAATAAAGCAACCATACCTTTAACTTGTTTTGTTGTATCAATAATGCGCTGCCGAAGGCTTTCTAAAAACTCATCATGGCTAACTAAGGATATTGCATTCAATAAATCACAGGCCAATGCCTGATCATCAATCGAAAATTGTTTTATCCACTTAATACCTTCTTGTGTTTCCGGTAGTATGGTCATTTTCTATTCTATAATTATTGTTAAGTTATTATTTATTCAAAATTGCAAATGTTTTAAATTTAAGATCTCGAACTGACTGCCCACGGGCGTCCAGTTTTTTTTCGGCTTTTGAAGCAGGAATGTTAGTTTTTTTGGGAATATTCTTCCGCATATTTAGGACCACCGATTCCTCTATAACCTGTATCCATAGTCGACTTGCACTTAGGGCAAACCATTTGAATAAATCCGGTTTTATTCTTTACCGGATTCAAAATGATTTTATCTTCATTATGAAAACAAGATGAACAAACCAAATGAGGTTCCTCGCCGTTGGAATACGATTCTTTAAGGGCATAAGTTTGAGCAGGGCCTTTCCAAGGGCTAACCAATTGATATCTAACTTTTTGCTCTTCCCAGTCACCTCTTTCTTTTAATTTAGCCTCAAGCTCACGAACCCTTTCTTGCAGCTCAAATTGTGAGGTCGTCGCCGTGAGTGCGCAGTTTTGTGCTTCCAATAACGCACTTTGCAGCTCGATTACCTTACCTTGGACCTCTGACATGTTTTTCATGTCCATAATTGATTTGGATATTTCGGCTGCCGCTTTCAGGCTTGAAATTGCTCCTTGTATCGCTATGAAGTCCATTTATTCTCCTTTTTTGAGTAAACTAAAAGAACATTAATGTTTAACTCACTGGCTTGGCCATGTGCAGTGGTATGTTCAACGGCCCGGGGTAGTGGGGTGGTAAATTCACCTTTGACTATGGCTGAAGCTTTGCTTCGCCTTGTCCGTCATAACAAGTTAATGTGTGGTTCTGGATATCATTACCTTTTTGAATCATATCCGGTCTGCAACAATCGCAATTGATCTTAGGAAATCACTACCAGGATATGGGGTCGCTGTAAAGAAAATAGTGGAGCAGTTTTTCGCGGGAACACTTCGTATTTAAAGGACATCCCCTCCGGCGGCGTGGCCGCCGGAGGGGAGGGGGGCGCATTTACGCTTTCAGTTCCGGGATATGGCCGAAGAAATCCAGGGCTTCGGGGTTTTTCAGGGCGTCCTTGTTTTTCACCTCTTTGCCTTCGATCATTTTTTTGACCGCCAGTTCCACCTTTTTCATGTTCAGGGTATAGGGAACATCCGGGCATTGGATGATCTTGGCCGGGACGTGGCGGGGGGAGGCATTGAGCCTGATGTCGGCCATGATTTTTTTCTTGAGGGCCTCATCCAGTTCGTAGCCCGGGGCCAGTTTTACAAAGAGGATGACCCTCACATCGTTGTTCCAGGGCTGGCCCACCACCACGGAGTCCTCCAGTTCGGGCATGGCGTCGAGGCGGCGGTAGATCTCCGCCGTGCCGATGCGGACCCCGCCGGGATTGAGGGTGGCGTCGGAGCGGCCGTACATGATGACCCCGCCCCTTTCCGTGACCATGATAAAATCCCCGTGGGTCCAGACATTGGGGTATTCGTCAAAATAGGCGGAGCGGTATTTGGAGCCGTCGGTGTCCCCCCAGAAATAGATGGGCATGGAGGGGAAGGGGGCCGTGCAGACCAGTTCGCCCTGTTTGCCGATGACGGGGTTGGCGTTTTCGTCATAGGCAAAGACCTTCATGCCAAGACCCCGGCACTGGAGTTCGCCGGTATAGACCGGGCCCATGGGGTTGCCCAGGGCAAAGCAGCCGTTGAGGTCCGACCCGCCGGAGATGGATGCGAGCTGGATGTCCTGTTTGACTTCCCGGTAGATGAATTCAAAGTTTTCGTCGGACAGGGGGGACCCCGTGGACAGGACTGATTTCAGGGGACCCAGGTCAAACTGCTTGCCCGGTTTCACCCCCGCGTTTTTAAGGGCTTCAATATATCCTGCGCTGGTGCCGAAGATGGTGATCCGTTCATCCTGGGCCATCTTCCACAGGGCGTCGGGGCCGGGGTGGAAGGGGTTGCCGTCATAGAGCACCAGGGTGGC
>JAMPXP010000009.1 GCA_023701135.1 Desulfobacula sp.
AACTGAAATGTGCGCCATATTGACCTCCTTGAAATAAAATTTTCAAGGCGCGCAAAAATTTTTGCGCACATTTGTCAATAGAAAAATGAAAAATTTTTAATAAATTTAATGGGTTTTTATGTGCAAAAACCTAACCGGACAGCACTGACTCATCCTGATATCTAAAAAATTTCAAATCATAAAATATGCCAAAAATTTTTATAAATCCATGGAAAATCGAATCGGTTTTTTAAATAACTGGACCTGAGAAACTGGATAATCGTCGAACAATCCGTTATGATTACGAAATTACGATATTGCAATTCGTCATGGCCGGGAGTATCCTAATAAAAATCTAACAAAATTCTAATACTATTTGAAATTATAGGATATTTTTCTAACATATTCCTAATGATTAGCTTGACAAGGTTTCCTTTTTTTTCGATAATGAACCCCATTCAACAGTGAAAGGGTTATTTCTATTGGAAGAAATTCAATTCCTGACACAATCCTAACAGTTATTTTTCAGGAGGTTTAAAATGAAATTTGTTCCCAAAGGTCTTACGGTTGGTAATGTGGCCATCGGCGTGGGCATTGTATTGCTGGCCCCCATTGTACTGCCGGTGATCGGCAGCATTGTAAAACCGGTGGTCAAGGCCGCCATTAAAGGAAGCCTGGTGGCCTATGAAGGCGTACGGGTGGCATTTGCAGAAGCCAGGGAATCATTGGAAGATCTGACTGCTGAAGCCAAGTCTGAGATTGCCGGGGAACCGGCGGCAGAAGAATAATGATGCTTTGTTGAAATGAATATCACACCCCAGGCAACAATCGAACATCGGATGACCGGCCGTATCCGGATCAGGATAACAGGTCCCGCCAGACCCAAAAATGAATATTTTGAAACCCTCGAGGCCCTGATCAAGAAGGAATTTAATTTTCAGACCGTTCTCATCCGCCCGGGGACCGGCAGCATGGTCCTGAAGGATCCGAACCTGGATCTGGAAGCCCTCGCCCGGTTCGGGCAGTCCCAGGGCCTCTTTCTCCTGGAGACAGGGAAAACTTCTTCCCGGACTCCGGTCACCGGTCATTCGAAACGGTATATTAAAAAATTGAACCATGGTATCCGGAAAATCAGCGGGGGCCGGCTGGATATGTCCAGCTCGATTTTTTTTCTTCTGATTTTCCATGCCATGGGTGAAATTATTCGCGGAAACCTGGCGCTACCGTCCTGGTTTACCGCCCTCTGGTTTGCTTCAACCCTGTATAACAGGGATATTTTAAATTCCGGCGATGCGGACGGCCATCCCCATGCGGACGGCCATGACGGGGACGCATCCGAATAGTCAAAAAATTATAATGCTCCATGAAAGTGTGATGATGACCATAAAGCCTGTACACACACGGGTAAACGGCAGGGGAAGGTATTTTGTTTCCGGGCTCAGGGGGTCCGGGGATTTTAAGGCTGCCCTTGAAACCCGTCTCATGACCTGCCCCCGGGTTAACCGGCTGTTCATAAGCCCGGTGACCGGAACCCTTCTGATATATTATGATGTATCCTTCAGCCGCCTGGAGATGACGGCCGTCATCCGGAAAACGGCGGAAGAGATTCAAGAATGGAACGCTGCCGGGGAGAAAGATCCGGAGATCCGGCCCGGGGAAAGCAAACTCAAGTCCACGGCCCGGCGGACTCTGGACAAGGTCAAAAACCTGATCCGGCCCCGGACCGGGGATGAACCCCGGAACTGGTATACCCGTTCCGTGAATGAGGTGCTCCATGAGTTTGAAACAGATCCGAAATCCGGAATCTCAACCGATGCGGTGGTGCTTCGGCGCCGGGAATATGGTGAAAATATCCTGCCCAAAACCGAATCCCGTTCCGGAGTTCAAATTTTTCTGGAGCAGATGAATTCCCTGCCGGTCTATCTTCTGGGTGCCGCTGCCGGAGTATCGGTCCTCACCGGAGGGCTTCTGGATGCGGTGATCATTCTCGGGGTGGTCCTGGCCAACAGCGCCATCGGCTATGTCACCGAAACCCGGGCGGAAAAAAATATCGATGCCCTCAACGACCTGGTCCACCATATGGCCGAGGTCATCCGTGACGGCAAGCCGGTCTTTATTTCTGCCGAGGAAGTGGTGCCGGGCGATATTCTAGTATTGAAACCCGGCTCCTATGTTCCTGCCGACTGTCGTATCATAAAGGCCTTCCAGTTGACCATTGATGAATCCATGCTGACCGGGGAAAACCTTCCGGTGGAAAAATTTGTCCAGCCCATCATGGAGAACGATACAGCCCTGGCGGACCGGCGGAATATGGCCTTCATGGGAACGGCCATCACCGGGGGTCAGGGTCTTGCCGTGGTCGTCGCCACGGGCCGGACCACGGAAATCGGAAAATTAAAAATCCTGCTGGACGATACCCTGGTGCCCAGGATGCCCATTGAACGGCAGTTGGATGCCATCGGCAACAAGCTTATCCTGGGATGCGGTCTGGTCTGCACCGGGGTCTTCGGCCTGGGGCTTTTCATGGGATTCGGGTTTCTCAATATGCTGAGGATGTCCATCTCTCTTGCTGCAGCCGCTGTTCCAGAAGGACTGCCCACCATTGCCACCGTCAATTTCGCCCTGGGCATCAACCGGATGAAAAAAAATAATATCATTGTCCGCCATCTGCCTGCCGTTGATACCCTGGGCGCCATCCAGACCCTCTGCCTGGATAAAACCGGCACCATTACGGAAAACCGGATGAAAGCGACCACCCTATATACCGGTGAAAAATGGCTGAACATTGAAACCGGAAGCCCCATTCTGGGGGGTGAAAAGATCCGTCCTTCGGATCTGCCTGAACTGGAAATGCTGTATACGGTATGCGCCTTGTGCTGTGAGACCAGAATCAACGGGAAATGTGCAGACGGCCGGTTGGATATTTCAGGATCAGCCACGGAAAGCGCCTTAACGGAACTGGTGGATGGCGGTGGAATTGATGTCAAAAAAATCCGGAAAGCCTCTCCCCTGATCAAAATCAATCACCGCTCGGAGCAACGGCTGTTTATGAGTACGGTCCATCGCTCCCGGGAACAGAACGGTTTTTTTGTCATGGTCAAAGGCAGCCCCCTGGACGTTCTTTCCCGGTGCGAGACCCACCTCATGGACGGGAAAACCTTGCCGCTGACCGCAGGAACCCGGTTGCGAATCCAGAAGGCCAATATCGAGATGGCGGAAAACGCATTGAGGGTATTAGGGTTTGCCTTTTGCAGGACCGATCTCGGTCCCGGTGAGGAACCGGAAACACGGATGACCTGGCTGGGCTTAATCGGTATGATGGACCCGCCGAGAAAAGGCATCCGGGAATTGATCCGCCGGTTTCAACAGGCAGGCGTCAGGACGGTCATGATCACCGGAGACCAGCAGATCAGCGCCTGCGCCATTGCCCGTGAGATTGATCTTTCCCAGGGCCGGCCCCTGGAGATCATGGACGCATCGGAGCTGGCCCGCCTTGATGAAGCAGAATTGATCCAACGCGCCCGAACCGTGCATGTGTATTCACGGGTCACCCCATCCCAGAAGCTGAAAATCGTGAAGGCCATCAAGGCTTCCGGCCAGACCGTGGCCATGACCGGTGACGGCATCAATGACAGCCCGGCCCTGAAGGCGGCCGACATTGGAATTGCCATGGGCCGGACCGGGACGGATCTGGCAAGGGATGTGGCCGATGTGGTCCTGAGCCGGGACAATATTGAACTCATGGCCGAGGCCCTGGCCGATGGAAGGTGTATTTACCAGAATATCCGAAAGGCGGTTCATTTTTCCCTATCCACCAATATCAGTGAAATTCAGTTGATCCTAACAGCCTTGGCTTGCGGATTGAACTCTCCGTTGAATGTCATGCAGCTTTTGTGGATCAACCTGATTTCCGATGTCCTTCCGGGACTTGCCCTGTCAGTGGAAAAACCGGAACAGGATGTCATGGAGCAGCGGCCCCGGAATCCGGATGATCCCTTGTTCAGCAAAAGCGATTTCCGGGGGATGTTCATTGAATCCGGAACCATCACGGCCGGGGCCATGGGAGCCTTTCTTTACGGGATATCCCGTTATGGCGCCAGCGCCATGGCCGGGGGCCTTGCCTTTCAGGCCCTCACCTTTGGCCAGTTATTTCATGCCCTGTCCTGCCGTTCTGAAACCACAGGAATTTTTACAAAAAAGAAACTGCCCCGGAATGCATATATGAACTGGGCCATCGGCGGTTCTCTCATGATCCAGGTGATGAGCATTTTCCTTCCGCCCCTTCGGTCCTTATTGGGCCTTTCCGCCGTCACGCTCATGGACGGATTGGTCATCGGCGCTGCATCCACCCTGCCCTTCCTTTTCAATGAAGCCAACAAGGCCGTGAAAGAAACCCTGTCTCTTAAACATCGCCTGCCGGATAGGGGCGGGACGGGGGAAGAGGCTTCGGATGCCAAGGAGACGGATGCGTGTAACACCGAAGAGCCCTGCCGGCCTGCCCCGGAAGAGATGGAAGCCGGGTTCGGGAATTTCTGTAACTAGATGGGGCGGGATATTTGCAAATAGCACTTTATGCCATTCCATCATCTAATATAGGGAGAGATTATGTACTGGATATCAGTAACGGCAGTGGGCGCATTTGTTTATTTTTATTTGAAAGGCCGGAAAAAAAATGAACACGGAGCATCAAAGGGAACAACAACGGAAAGAAAGGAAAATAAAGGGGCGGCCGCCAAAGCGCCCCGGAGTCCTGAGGAAATGCGCAATCTGCTGGACCAGGAGCCGGACCCCTGGAAGCGGCATCTGATATACATCAGTTGCCTGGATCAGGTGTATAAAAAAAGATCGGAAGATCAAAAATGGCGTCATCTGGCAAGGGATTATGCCCAGGCCTATGTGAAAGAGTTTCCGGATTTGAAACCTGCTGTTTTTGAAAATCTTGGTGAAGCTCCTAAAATGGTGCCTGCTTTTAAACAACTGGCCATCCTTTTCGAAGAAGACCAGGAATATGAAAAAGCCGTTGATATTTGTGAAAATGCCATGGTGCATGGCTTGGTGGATGGGACCAAAACCGGCTATGAGGGCCGGATGGAAAGGCTCAGTAAAAAGTTAAAGGCAGGCCTTTAAATAAAGGCGGCAATAAGCGACAGCCCGTTGGCTTCGAGAACCCGGCCGGCGATCCATGAAAAGGTGGCCTTTCCGACGGTGGCGGCAATTTTTTCATGGGCTTCCACCAGTTTTTTGTTTTCTTTCTGGGTGTCAATGGGATAGCCGTTGTCATTTAAAACGGCAATGAGCCGGAGTGATGATACCGAAAGCGGATCATACATCACCACAACGCTTCCGGTCACGGTGTTGATGTTTATCTTATACACGCCGCCCATTGTCAGCAACTCCCTGATCTTGTTCAATTGATAGGGATTGTGCCTGAGTTTTGCAAATTTTAATCTCAGCCTTCCGGGAACATCGTGGGCCATATACATTTTTAATTTCCTCCCAATCTGGTGTCATCCATAATCAATTGCCTTTCATGCTGGATAATAAATGTTGTTTATTAAGTTTTGATTAGGGGTTTTTAAAAAACAAGTTAGGACTGATTCCCGGCGGTAAACTTCAATTCACCAAATCTTAACCATTCCGTAACAGATTATTAATCATTTCCTCATTTTTTCTGTGTTAAATTCATTTCACCATGAATTCATTACACGGAAAACCCAAGCGGATGGACAGAGAATCCTGGATCGGGCTTCTGGGAAGCGCGGACCCGGCAGATCTCGAGGCCGGCCTGGAAGGGCTGGAGGGCGGCGAGTACGCCCGCATTACAGGCCCGGAAACCGGTATGCTCATGGTCCAGGCCAAGGCCGACGGGTCGGGCTCACGGTTTAACCTGGGTGAAATGACGGTTTCAAAATGTATTCTTGAGGTTCAGGGCAAATTTATGGGGTCCGGCTGGGTCATGGGGTCCGATCTTCGCCATGCAGAGCTGGCTGCCTTGTTTGATGGCCTTTTGCAGGACCCGGCCCATCATGATCACCTCATGACCACCCTGATTCCAAGGCTAGAGGAAAAAGAGAGGACCAGGCGGGAGCGTCTTTTAAAGGATGTTTCCGATACAAAGGTGGAATTTTTCACTCTGAAACGGGGAGAATGAGAAGATCATGCTGAAAGGCTTTGATTCTGATGTCTTTGACAGCCAAGCCGTCTTCAGAAAACTTCTCACGGCCGTGGCCAACCCCGGGACCCTCATGGATATCAATATTGACCTGACCTGCCCTGAAGGCATCCACCCGGCCTCCGGGGGCGTTCTTCTGACCCTCATGGATTCTGAAACCCCCTTCTGGTCCGATATGGAACATGCTTCGGCCGGCGTTCAATGGCTCAGATTTCATACGGGCGCTCCCTATACGCGGCTCAAACATCATTCTTCCTTTGCCCTGTGCACCCATTGCGATCATCTTGAAGATCCCGCTCTCTTCAACCCGGGGACCATGGAGTCCCCGGATACGGCCACCACCCTGGTCATCCAGACGAGAGGAATGGATGATACCGGCAGAATCAGGCTGACGGGCCCTGGGCTGGGGAAACCAAAATTTTTAAACTTAAAAGGGGTTAAACCCGATTTTCTGCAGAACCGCTCGGAACTCTGCCGTTCCTACCCCCTGGGAGTGGATATGATTTTTATCTGTGACCGGACCCTGGCGGCCCTGCCCAGGACCACAAAAGCGGAGGTCCTCTGATGTATGTGGCCGTCAAAGGGGGGGAGGCTGCGGTGGAGAATTCCCGGAGGCTGGCAGCCGAATCCCGGCGGGGTCCGCAAGAGATCCCTGAAATCCGGCCGGAACAGATGGCGCATCAGCTCGGCCTGGCCGTAGACCGGGTCATGGCGGAAGGGGCCCTCTATGATGTAACCGCAGCCGTCCGGGCCCTTAAACAGGCCCAGGGAGACATTGTGGAGGCCGTCTTTCTCGTCAGGGCCTTTCGAACCACCCTGAGACGGTTCGGGAATTCCAAACCCGTGAACACGGAAGAAATGAAGGCCCTGCGCCGGATCTCCGGCGCCTTCAAGGATATTCCCGGCGGACAGATCCTGGGGGCCACCTGCGATTATACCCACCGCCTCATTGAATTTGAAGACGGTCCCGGCCTGCCGGAAGGTCCGGAAAACCCTCGCGAAGAAACCGGAAGGCCCGTTTCAGAAGACTGGGAACCCCTGTCCCGGATCACGGATATGCTGGTCAGACAGGGGCTGATGCAGCCGGGACAGGGCGAACTCATCGGTGAAAAAACAGAGGATCTGACCCGGCAGCCCTTGAAGGTTCCGGCCAAAAGAAGCATCCGGCTCCAGGCCCTGGCCCGGGGGGATGAGGGATTTCTCCTGGGGTCGGCCTATTCCCTGCAAAGGGGCTTCGGCCTGGATCACCACCCGTTCCTGGGGGAACTCCGGGTGGGATTTGTGGAAGTAAGGGTCACCCCGCCGGAACTGGGGTTCGACATTAAAGTGGGAGAACTCCGGGTCACGGAGTGTTTCATGATCAACCGGAGCAACGGGACAAAGCAGGAGGCCCCGGGGTTTGAAAACGGCTATGGCCTAGTCTTCGGCCGGAATGAAAGAAAGGCCATGTCCATCTCTCTCCTGGACCGGGCCCTGCAGAACAGTGAAAAATCCGGCGATGAAAAATATCCGGCCCAAAGCCAGGAATTTATTCTTTGCCATAGCGACAACGTGGAGTCCTCCGGGTTTGTCCAGCACCTGAAACTGCCCCATTATGTGGATTTCCAATCCGAAATGGTATCCATCCGGAACCTTCGGAAAAAACACCGGCAAACCAGGAAAAAGAACAATGGCGCCGACCTATAATTTTGCATACCTGGATGAACAGTCCAAGAAAATCATCCGCCGGGCCATCCTCAAGGCCCTGGCCGTTCCGGGATTCCAGGTGCCCTTCGGCGGAAAGGAAGTCCCCCTGCCCAATGGCTGGGGAACCGGGGGAATTCAGATCACGGCCGCCCTCCTGGGAAAAGAGGACGTCCTCAAGGTCATTGACCAGGGATGCGATGACACGGTCAATGCCGTCAGCATAAAGGATTTTTTCCGGAAGACCGCCGGAATCCGGATTACGGAAAATACCCCCGAGGCCACCCTGATCCAAACCCGGCACAGGATCCCGGAGACCCCCCTGAAGGAGGGTCAGATCATGGTTTACCAGGTGCCCGCCCCGGAGCCCCTCGGGTTTATCGAGCCCCGGCAGGCGGAAACCCTGAAAATGCATGCTTTTGAAGAATACGGGGCCATCTATGTCAGGCTCTATGAGGATATCTCAACCCACGGCCGGATAGTGACGGCCTTTGATTACCCGGCCCTGATCCATGGGCGCTATATCATCAGCCCTTCCCCCATCCCCGGATTTGATAACCCGAAACTGCACCAGTCCCCGGCCATCCATCTCTTCGGGTCCGGCCGGGAAAAACGGATCTATGCCATACCCCCCTATACCGATGTGAAGAGCCTGGATTTCGAAGACTATCCCTTTGAACCGGAAACCTGGGACCAGTCCTGCGCCCTCTGCGGGTCAACCGCCTCTTTCCTGGATGAAATCATCACGGACGACAAGGGATCACGGCTTTTTGTCTGTTCGGATACGGAATACTGCCGGAACCACCGGCAGGGGGAGGGACCATGACCGACGGGATGAAAGATAAGAGCCTGCCCCTTCTGAGAGTCCAAAACCTATCAAAATTCTACGGCAGGACCATGGGGTGCCATGAGATCAGCTTTGAACTGGGCAAGGGAGAGGTCATCGGTTTTGTTGGGGAGTCCGGCTCAGGCAAGTCCACCCTGCTCAACTGCATTGCCGGCCGGCTCGCCACCACCAACGGATCCGTATTTTTCAATTCTTCCGACGGGTTCATTGATCTTTGTCGGGCCGAAGAAATGCTGCGGAGAAAAATAGCCCGGTCCGAGATCGGTTTTGTGGCCCGGAACCCGGCAGAGGGTCTCAAAATGGACATCAGCGCCGGCGGCAATATCGGGGAGCGCCTCATGGCCAACGGCATGAGACATTACGGCCAGATCCGGAAAATCGCCCGGCAATGGCTGGAAACCGTCGAGATCGATATAAAACGGATGGATGACCCGCCCTCCGCCTTTTCCGGGGAAATGCAGCAGCGTCTCCAGATCGCGGCCAACCTGGTCACGGACCCGAAGATCATCCTCATGGATGAACCCGCATCCGGACTGGATGTGTCCGTTCAGGCAAGACTGGTGGACCTGCTCCGAAAACTGACGGCCCGGTTCAGCCTGTCCTTGGTCCTGGCGACCCATGATCCGATCATGGCAAGAATTTTAAGCCACCGGCTTTATGTCATGAAGGACGGCCGGATTGTGGAATCTGGGCTCAGCGACCAGATCATGGATGATCCCCGGGAACCCTATACCCAGCTTCTGGTGTCTTCGGTATTAACCCCCGGATGATGAAAGACGCCGCCTTGGACCCCTCCTTGCCCGGCGTATGGAAGTCCGGAAAGCAGAGCAGCGGGGCCGGCAGCTCCTGGAGCGCCTGAACATCCCCGAGAACCTTCCGCATCTGCCCGCCGCAACATTTTCCGAAGGCGAACAGCAACGGATCAACCTGGCCAGAGGCTTTGCCGCTCCCTGGCCCATCCTGCTTCTCGACGAACCCACGGCCTCCCTGGACCCTGGAACCCGGTACATTGCCATGGATCTCATCCGGGAAGCGGTTCAGGCCGGTACCTGCGTTATCGCCGTTTTTCTAACCCCCCCCCGGACCCGAAGGAAATTCCCGGCCGGATCATTGACCTGTCCCGAACCGCATGATTACCGTGTGTTAAGCCTGAAACCCGTTGGCTTTGCCTGAATCGTCAACTGTCTGTGGGGCATGAGGCTTTCCTGGCCCTGCAGATTTTTCTGATCAGGTTGATGAGGCTGAATAAAAGGATGAGTGCTAGGAACCACCATATCTCTGGGGGAAAGGTCCGGCGGCCGGCAAAGGCGGCGTAAAAATAAGGGGCCGTGCTGGAAACAAAGGTAATCAGGCTCCAGGTAAAAATCGCCCTGAAGGTCTGGATTTCGCCGGTGATGGATGCCATCAGGCGGCTCCAGCCCATGACATAGGTCGGTACGGTGACCATGTCCAGAAAAAAGAAAACCCAGGGGTTGATGCCGAATCCCTCCATGGTTCTGTAGAGCACCAGGAATTTGGCCATGTCATAGCCCCAGATGGCGAGCATGGCCCGGAACCGGGTTTTTGGACCCAGGTTCATCAGATCTTGCCCTCATGGACATGGAATGAAATTTCAGACCCCGTGACCACACTCCGGCCGGTGTGAACAAAGGCTGCCACCCACACGGATTCGATCAAAAAGATCATCCAGGGATTCCACAGGGCATGGAGTCCGGGACGGAGCCCCGGCAGGTCCTTCGGTGCCGGAAACATAAGGACGACAATGAGGGAATAGGCAATGCCCCCAAGGGCCATGAGCTGGTAGGGGGTGATCTTTAAACCGCCCCGGAAATCGGCCCGGAAAAATTCAGACACAAACCGCCAGACCTGAGTCACGATGAGGGTTTCCAGAAAAGCAGCCCCATAATACCCGTTCAGGAACAGCCAGGTCCCGAAAAGTGCGGCCGCGGAATAGAGGCTTGCCGTCATGATCTGGACCGGGATCACCTTTTCCCCCTCCAGGCCTGAAGCATAGGCGATTTTTTTGGTCTTGCCAAAAAACACCAGGTAGAACCCGGAGAACAGTTTTTGGACAAAGGGACTGCACTGGCGGAGGGGTTTGCCGTAACAGCAGCCGAAACTGATGCAGGCCAGCCTTCCTAAACCCTCTCCATAGGCATAGGCCACACACAGGGCCGACAGAAAGACCGTGGCGTTGACATCAAATCGAAAGGCCCGTCCCAGGGTCAGGTTCGTAAGATACACCAGCCAGGGGCTGATCAAAATGCCGATGAAAACGGCTCCGCCCACGGTCAGGGTTCCCTTTTTTTTCTCTACTATCCGGGCCATGATTTTTGAGGCCGGCATGCACAGGCCCAGCATGGCCAGGATCAACAGGCCCAGTTCGGATAAGGGGATTCCGGCCGAGGCCCCCAGGATGAAAAAGATGATCACGGCAAAGGTATAGGCATTGGCGCATAAAAGACCGTAATAGGTCAGGTTCAGCCCCTCCCATTTTCCGTGGAGGGATTTTTCCTTTGGCAGGACCGCCATGATCTGCCATTTTTCCTTGGGCAGGGTTTTAAACCCCCAGAGGATGGTGATGAGAATTGAAACTGCAAGGATACCGAGAAAAATGAATTGATCCATCAAACAGCCCTCCCTATGGTCTCCCGGACACTCACTTCGGTTTCCACCAGGGGTCTTCCAAATCCTTGGGAGAAACGGCTCTGAACATCGGTCCGGTTCAGGTTCTCCAGCAGATCATCTGAAAACCGGACCCGGTTTTTCTGAAAAATGAGGACAGTGGTGGAACTGCCCGGCCGGAACAGGCTTTTGGGCCGGCCCTTTTCAAGGAAAAGCCCCTTGGCGACTCCCTCGGGACGGTCATAGCGCTCGGAACTGTAGCATTGGACAATCCGCCCGATCATGAGGGCCACGATTTCCACCATGGCCACAAAGCCGATGCGGGTCCCTTTGTCCACATCCGTATCCATGACGGTCACCACCCGCCGGTTTTTTGAAAACGGGGTCACGGACCGGACCACGGCCCCCGGATTACAGGAATGGTATGCCCCGTCCACCTCGTAAACGTCCACCACCTTTCCCGAGACCGGGGTGTGGTTATAATGGTATTTTTCAGGCGTCAGACGGAACACGGCATAATTTCCGTTTTCAAAGGCCGATAACCACTGGGCCTTGTCCTGTCCGATCAGTTCCCGGAAATTGAAAAATTTTTCCTTGATGAACAGGGCCGCGGTTTGGCCGAAGGATCCGGTCAGCATCCTGGCATCGGCCGGAGAGACGACACAGGAGGCATCCCCTGTCATGGGCCGGCATTCCCAGTACCGGATCTGTCTTTCAAACAGTTTCCGGTAGGTATTGAGTTCCTCAACCCGGCCATGGATTTCTTCCGGGGGGATACCAAGGGAATCCAGCATCTTCATCGGTTCTGAAATCCCGGAACGGCCCGGGCAGTCATAGTTCAGGTATCCGAAAAAGGCCGAAAACCTGGACGATAACAATAGATTGAAAAGAAAGGGGGTGTGTTCCCGGATACCGGAATAGAGGGTTTGGATCATCCGGTCCGCCGTAAGGCGTTCGGTCCTGACCCTCAGGGTGTTACGTTCAATATACTGGTGGGTGACGGATTTCATGGGTGTTTCCTCCTATTCCGGATGCCGGGCTTGCCTGTCGGTATAAAGAATCATCAGGAAAATCAGTTTCCGGATGTCTTCCAGGTCCAGGGTGTCATTCAGGCAGGGCTGTCTTATGGATTCCAGGAAAGCCGAAAGGTCCCGGCCCTTGAGAATGAGATCCAGGGCAGCCCTTAAGGCCGGATCTCCTGAACCGGCCCCGTGGTCCATTTTTTCACATTCCTCTTGCAATACCGAAAAGGCCTCGGCCGTCTGTTTTTTTCTCAGGCCGTCGATAAAATAGGCCTCGGCCCTTTGGTTGAAGACCTCACCCCTCAGTTTCATGGGGTCCTTTTTCCGGCTGGTTTCCATGATCCCGCCCACCAGCCTGCCGCAGGCGGAAGCGGAAGAAGAAAAGAGCCTGGCTTCAAGGCCGGACAGGGTGTCTTCAAGGCCCATGACTCTGATCAGGTCCCGGCCGTCGGCCTTGATGGTCTCAATCAGGGCCTGTTGGTAATCTCTGACCCTCACCCGGGTATATCCCGGATATCTCCGGCTCTGTCTTGTCTTTGGAATCCTGGAAAGGATGCTTAAAAAAAAGACATTCCGGGTCCGGGTTTTGACATAAAAGGTGGGGATGTTTAGGGCGCTGCAGAAAAAGACCTGGCGCCGCTCGCTTTCCACATCCGGGGTGTCCGGGATCATATGGGGATTTACCTTTCCGGACAGGATATACTGGAATGAAAGGGCCGTCACCAGGTTCTGGAGATCGGCGGCCCCGCCCATATCCGACAGGATGCTTTCAAACATGCTGTAATAGCGGTATTCAAATCCGGTATAGCCCATTTTTGAAAATTCCCGGAGCCGGACCAGTTGATAAAGGGGCATATCTTCGTCAAAGACACCCATCTGGGCCAGGTCTTTTTTCAACTGATCCCCATTGCCCGGTCTTCCGTCCAGGGAGGGACTCTGGTCCGTGCTCATGACGGACACGAAATAGTCGATGAGCCTGGCATCGGGGATAAAATCCCCCCTCAGCAAAAACACCCGGCTGATGATCCGGTCCAGCCAGGCCGGGCCAAAGGGGGTCACCGGGCTTCCAAGGACCCGGATATCGGCCTTCTTCTTCCACCGCCTCCAGATCATGCGCAGATGGGTATAGTCGATTTCATGGGGCAGAAACCCCAGGGCCTTTTCCGGGTGGAAATCTTCAAAATTCAGCCTCAGGGGCGAGGCGCTGTAGGCGCCGGGAAACAGGCATAGAAAATGTTCGATGATTTTGATGGCCAGGTCTCCCAGGTATTTTTCATGAAAGGGGGTAAACCCTGATCCGGGGTCGGCCAGGAGCCTGCCGAGTTTTTTGCTGCCCAGGCTGATATGGGTCCCGTTGTTGGCAAGACTCATATTGGACGTATTGGGCAGCACCACCAGGTTCGAGGTAATGATGCCGGCTTCTTTCAGCTTGGAGATCCCGTTGATGTGGCTGCGGCTTAAAACCTTGTGGCAGAGCTTCATATACCGGTGCTTTTCCTGTCCCCGGGTCCAGCCGGACAAACAGGGACTCATGAACAGGTCCCGGTAGAAGGAATCGGAAATACAGTCATTGAGTTCTTTTTGCCGCAAAGGGGGGGATGAGGAAAAAAAGACTCTGACTTCCTGTCCATGGTCCTTAAGAAGGAATTTCTTCTGGGCGTACTGCACCAGGACCTGGGTCAGCAAAAACCGGATCAGGGTTTCCCGGGCAATGTTTTTGCCAAGGCTGCCGGAACCATTGGCCGCTGCGGGATAGAAGGAAAAAATTTCAGGAGAGGTATTGTCGTTTAAAAAATGGGCCATCATTTTTTCCCCGGCTATCCGGAGAAAGGAGTAAAGGCTCTCCTCTGACCCGACAACGTCGGCCAGGGCCAGTTTTAACAGATAACTCACGGGAATGCGGACGAATTCCTCGCCCCCTTTCATCAGGGTGAAATGATCGGCGTCGGTCCGGGTCCCGTAATCGGGGCGGGTCTTGTCGGATTTCAGATCCGCCTTGAACACCAGGTTGGAAAATGAGTTCAGCGCCCTCCGGGGAAACCTCACCCAACTGTTTTCCCAGATATTGTCCCGGTCCTGGTTCAGATATTTATTCAGGGCCTCGATTTTTTTCCTGGAGGTGTCCCCGGATTCCACTCTCCGCACCATGTTTTTATAATAATTGGAATCTTCAATGGTTCGGGCCAGATCCAGGTCTTCTTTTTTTCCCAGGACCGCTGCCTGGAATTCATTTTCCACACCGGCCGTGCCGTCTTCAGCGGAAAAGGGCAGAGACCGGACAAATTCATCCGAAGAGCCGGTGTTGATTTCCATGATCCGGAGAAGGGTGTCCATGTCCGGGACCGCATTCATTGGGTCCGGCCCGGTTTTTCTTGCATATAATCCCATCGTTTCCGTCAGCCTCCTGTTTTGTTCTCACCCCTAAAGGGTCCCTCAATATCCCAGGAATTTGTTTGGAAATGATGATTAACCTGCTAAGAAATGGTTTGAATTTATGTGAGTTTAAACTGGATCACGATCCCATGGAGCTTTTGATACATATGGGTCAGTTTCCGGATCTGGTCTTCGATCCGCTTGGTATCTGTAACCGTCGCCACACAGGCTGCGCCCACATCCATGACATCCTGCCGGGTTTGCTGGGTCCGGTCTACGGCATCCTTGGCGTCTTTGGCAATGGAGCGGGCCGAATGGGAAACCTCATTCAACCGTTTTGAGACTTCTTTTTCGAGCTTAACCGTATTCTGAAGGGACAGGGACACGGTTTCGGCAAACCGGGAGGTCCCGGAAATGGTTTTTGATATTTCATTCAGGGTGGCGGTCTGTTCTTCCACGGACCCGGAAATGGAGAACATGATGTCGTGGGTTTCTTTGATGACCTCCACAATATCCAGGATGCTCCTGGAGACCAGGTCCGTATTGGTCTGCATGGTCTGGATTTTTCCCTTGATGATACCCACGGCCTCGGTGGTCCGTTTTGAAAGCTCTTTGACTTCGATGGCCACCACGGTAAATCCTTTCCCGGCCTCTCCGGCACCGGCGGCCTCAATGGCTGCATTCAGGGCCAGGAGATGGGTCTGGTCGGCTATCCCCCGGATCAGTTCCAGCACCTCATGGATTTCTTTGGCCGACCGGGAGAGATCCCGGACTATGGCAGTGCCGTCATCGGCTTTTTGACTGGCGGAAAAGCTGACATGGGTTCCCCGGCCCGTATGCAGGGCCACTTCTTTGAGAGAGGCCGACAATTCCTCAATGGAGGAGGCAATGGCGGAAACGGCCGAGGATACATCGCCCGTGGATCTGCCGATCTGATCGATTTCCGATGATACATAAACCGAGGACTGGGCCAGTTCAGTCACCATCTCATGGGCTTTTTCCGCTGAGACGGCCATGGCCTCGATTTTTTTAACCGTATATTCCGTGGATATGCCGGCATCCTTTGATTTGCCGTTCATGACCGACGCATTTTTACCCAGGTCCTGTGATGCCAGGGAAATATCCCGGATGGCCAGATCCAGGTTCCCCATCTGAAGCTGAACTTCAGAGATGATGGCCAGAAGCTTTTTCACAAAGGTATTGAACCAGTGGGCCAGCTCTCCCAGTTCGTCCTTTGAATGAATGGGCAGGGTCCCGGTCAAATCCCCTTTTCCCCCGGCGATTTGCTTCAGGCGTTTCACGACGATTTTAACAGGCTTGGTAATAATGGACCGGGTCAGAAAAATAATGATCAGCACGTTGAAAAGAATGGTCAATGCGCTGATGACGACAACAACGGTTTCTCTCCGGTGCCGCGCCTTCATGAGATCAGCCTGGGTGATATCGATGAGTTCCAGCCGGCTCAGGATCCGGGTCCGGCTGTTCTCCGCAAGGAGCAGGTCCTCGGCGATATCCGCCTTCATGTTGTGGAGGGTCTTCTGCATGTCTTCAGCGGTTTTCCCTTGTGACATGAGCTTGTCCATATCGGCTTGAATAAGGGCCAGGTCCGTTGCCGGGGAAATGCTTTCAACGGTGATCTCATGAACGGTATCGGTAAAATCTCCATTGGCGTCCAGGATGCCCCGGCTGATGATGACGGCCTCCGGGGCTTCCCGTAAGGCATATCCGCCTTTGGCCAGGTCCCTGCGCTGGACTCGGGTGAAAAGGCTTTGATAATTGCCATGGCCTTTTAAAACCTGCTCCTCTTTAATCCTTCGTGTATTCTTCAGCCAGAGGGTGATTTTTTCCCCTGAATCGGCTTCAAGGAGGGAGGGTAGTTTTAAGAGCCTGTCCTGGAGGCTGATAACCGTAGCCCTCAGGTCAACGTTCAGATTTTTCTGAATCTGCAAAAGGTCCTCCGATTTTGAACCCACCTCCCGGTCCCAGTACCGGATTGAATACAGCAGGCCCAGGATACAGAGGTTCGATGCCAGGGCCACTCCCAGGACGAGTTTTGTTCCGATGTTTATCCTTTTTTTAAAGGAGGGGCCTTTGTCCTCTTTTTCAGATTGCAAGGCAGGCCCTCCCGTTGCTTTGTCCGAATATGCAGCCTCAGATTCCATCCGTTTTCTCCTTTTCTGAATGATCACTGCATTATGGTGTGTTTCCCTTCCCCGCGTCAAGATCCGGACCCAGGACTCACATGTTTCAAATCATTTCCTAATCGAATCCTAATGAAATTTTGCAATTTTCCCGGCGTTTTTTCCCGTATATCCTAATATACGTTGGATAAAGGTCCCAGGCTGCCGGCCATGGCTTCCGATCCCGAAGCAACAATACGCTAATCATTTTCTAATATTTCATTAAACTTACCCTAACAATCCCGGTTTATAGTATGCCCAGAATAATACAAAAAATGAAAATACAGAGGCTGTTTTGACCCCCACTTACATCTTGATCATATTGCTCCTGCTCTCCACCGCAGGATATTACCTGGGAAGGCGAAGGGCGCTGGCCGTTGTCGAAGGAACCGGCGGACCCAAGGTCCTTCATTCCCGGCCTGTTTATTATGGAGCCCTGACCGCCCTCTGGTGCGCCGTGCCCACCCTTTTCATCTTTTCCTTCTGGCTTGTATGTGAATCCACCGTGATTACGGATATGGTGCTTTCCAAGCTCCCGGAGACCATCCAAAGCCTTCCGGCGGACCGCCTGAACCTGGTCATGAATGACATTAAAAATCTGGTGAACGGGAATATTGTTTCCGGAGAAGAAAATGCCGATCTTCAGGCAGCGGCGGATTATTACCAATATCTTCGTTCCCTGAGCCAGGGGGCTCTTTTTGTTCTCATATCGGTGATCTGCATCGGAGCCGTTTCCATCCTGCAAAATCGCATCCGGCCGGAACTCCGGGCCAGAAACCATGTGGAGCGAGTGATCTATTATATCCTGATCGCCTGCTCGGTCCTGGCCATTTTTACCACCATCGGTATTGTCCTGTCGGTTTTATACGAATCCATCCGGTTTTTTAAAATTATTCCGGTCCAGGATTTCCTGTTCGGGCTCAAATGGAGTCCCCAGACGGCCATCCGGGCCGATCAGGTCGGATCATCCGGGGCCTTCGGGGCCATCCCCGTTTTCATCGGAACCTTGCTGGTATCCGCCATTGCCATGATCGTAGCCGTCCCTGTGGGACTCATGTCCGCCATCTACCTGTCCGAGTATGCCAACAGAAAATTCAGGGCCTATGCCAAGCCTTTGCTGGAAATTCTGGCCGGAATCCCCACGGTTGTCTATGGATTCTTTGCCGCCCTGGTGGTGGCCCCGGTCATCCGGGACAGCGGGGCCCTCATGGGTCTTGACATATCCAGCGAGAGCGCCATGGCAGCCGGGCTGGTCATGGGCGTCATGATCATTCCCTTTGTGTCTTCCCTTTCCGATGATGTCATCAATGCCGTTCCCCAGGCCCTTCGGGATGGAGCCCTGAGCCTGGGGTCCACCCAGTCCGAAACCATCCGCCACATTGTCCTGCCGGCAGCCCTGCCCGGGATTGTGGGCGGTGTCCTGCTGGCGGTGTCAAGGGCCATCGGTGAAACCATGATCGTGGTCATGGCGGCCGGGCTTTCCGCCAATCTGACCCTGAATCCTTTGAAAACCGTGACCACGGTCACGGTTCAGATCGTCACCCTTCTGGTGGGGGACCAGGAATTTGACAGCCCGAAAACCCTGGCCGCCTTTGCCCTGGGTTTGCTTCTTTTTGTGGTCACCCTCATTCTCAACG
Source organism: Desulfobacula sp. (assembly GCA_023701135.1). Classification (GTDB taxonomy): domain Bacteria; phylum Desulfobacterota; class Desulfobacteria; order Desulfobacterales; family Desulfobacteraceae; genus Desulfobacula. Next base: position 18,519 of record JAMPXP010000009.1, read on the forward strand.
TCATTGCCCTTTATGTGGTGCGAAAATACAGGGAGCAATATGAATAAACCGGAAAATACAACCAGCGGGTCCGTCCGGACCGTGGACCTTGTACAAAAGGGTCTGGCCCGGCGGTATAAAGCGGAAAAACGCTTCCGCCGGATGGGGCTCTGCGCCATCAGTTTCAGCCTGCTCTGCCTTGCTGTGCTGTTCATCAGCATTTTCGGGTCCGGCTACTCCGCCTTTCAGCAGACCGTGATCGAGCTGGATATAGTTCTGGACCCTTCCGGCCTGAACCCTAACAACCTGGCCGGCGCCGATTTTAACGGGCTTGTGAAAACCGCTCTGTACAATATGTTTCCTGAAGTCAAAGACCGGGGAGAAAAGAAAAAACTCTTGTCCCTTCTGAGTTCAGGGGCTGCCTATAAACTGGCGGATTTTGTCAAGGCCCATCCGGACAGGATCGGCAAGGCCCTGTCCCTCTGGGTTCCGGCCGACGATGATGTGGACATGCTCATGAAGGGCCATATCAACCGGAATCTGCCTGAAACTGAACGGCGGCTCAATGATCAGCAGATTTCCTGGATCGAAGCCCTGGAGGAACAGGGTAAAATCAAGAAGAAATTCAATACCACCTTTTTTACGGCCGGAGATTCCAGGGAGCCGGAGCTGGCCGGTATCTGGGGAGCCACCTGCGGATCTTTCTATACCCTTGTCATTACCCTGATTCTGTCCTTTCCCATTGGCGTGGCCGCAGCAGTCTACCTGGAAGAATTTGCCCCGAAAAACCGGTTCACGGATATTATTGAAGTCAATATCAACAACCTTGCCGCTGTGCCCTCCATTGTTTTCGGGCTCCTGGGCCTGGCGGTGTTCCTGAATTTTTTCGAACTTCCCCGGTCTTCCTCCCTGGTGGGGGGCCTTGTGCTGACCCTGATGACCCTTCCCACCATTATCATTGCCGGCCGGGCCGCTTTGAAATCCGTTCCCCCCTCCATCCGGGAGGCGGCCCTGGGTGTGGGGGCCTCCAAAACCCAGATGGTGGCCCACCATGTCCTTCCCCTGGCCATGCCCGGCATGCTCACCGGCACCATCATCGGCATGGCCCGGGCCCTGGGTGAAACGGCCCCCCTTCTGATGATCGGGATGGTGGCTTTTATTGTGGATATTCCGGGCGGGTTTACAGACCCCTCCACGGCCCTGCCAGTGCAGATCTTCCTATGGGCCGACAGCCCTGAAAGGGGCTTTATGGAAAAGACCTCGGCCGCCATCATGGTCCTGCTGGTATTCCTGGTGATCATGAATTCGGCGGCTGTTTATTTAAGAAAGAAATATGAAAAACGATGGTAGTTAACAACAAACAATAGGAGAAAAAATGAAAAAACTACTGCTTAGCGTATTGTCCCTTGTTTTTATCGCGGGTGTCGGCAATGTCGGCGCCGAATCCAGAGATTATATCTCAATCGTCGGATCCTCAACCGTTTACCCCTTTTCCACGGTAGTGGCTGAAAACTTTGGGAAAACCACCAAATTCAAGACCCCGAAAATCGAATCCACCGGGTCCGGCGGAGGACACAAACTCTTTGGCGCCGGTGTGGGGGTCCAGCATCCCGATATCACCAATTCCTCCAGGAGAATCCAGAAGTCGGAAGTAGAAACCGCTATGAAAAACGGGATCAATGAAATCGTTGAAATCAAGATCGGTTACGACGGCATTGTGATCGCCAATTCCAAAAAAGCAAAACAGTTCAACCTGACCCGGAAAGATATCTTCCTGGCACTGGCAGCCAATGTTCCCAACCCCGACGGAACCCCGACGGTGGTGCCCAATCCCTACAAGACCTGGAAAGACGTGAATCCTGAACTTCCCGCCATGGCCATTGAAGTCCTGGGCCCCCCGCCCACTTCCGGAACCCGTGACGCTTTTGTAGAACTGGTGATGGAAACCGGCGGAAAAAAATTCGAATTCATCAAAGCCATGGAAAAAGCCGATGGAAAGCAGTTCAAATCCATCTGCCACACGGTCCGTGAAGACGGCCCCTATATCGAAGCCGGTGAAAACGACAATTTGATTGTCCAGAAACTGGATGCCAATCCCAATGCTCTGGGAATCTTCGGTTTCAGCTTCCTGGACCAGAATGCCGACAAGCTCCAGGGTTCCGTGGTGGAAGGGGTTGCCCCGGTTTTCGAAGCCATTGCCGATGGCTCCTACCCGGTGTCCCGTCCCCTGTTCTTTTATGTGAAAAAGGCCCATGTGGACCAGATTCCCGGCATCCGCGAATACCTTAAGGAATTCACCAGTGAAAAAGCCTGGGGAGATGAGGGCTACCTGACCGATAAGGGCCTGATTCCCATGCCGGCGGCTGAAAGAAAAAAATACAGTGATATTGCAAACAACCTGACGCCGCTTAACGCATCGGATTTATAATTTTTCCCCATACCGGATGGAAAAACCTTTCCATCCGGTATATTATAAAGGCTGCATCATGTATCAAGCCAGTGAAACCATAAACCATAAGGTTGAAACGAAAATGACGGAAAACCCCTTGCCCGGAAAGCGAAAAAGTCAACTGGTGGACCGGAATGTCCGGGAAACCGTCGGCCAGGCAAAAGTCCCCAATTTCCGGATGCGCTGCGAAAATGTGAACGTCTATTATCAGTTTGGTGAAAAAAAGGCCATCAACAATGTCACCCTGGACATCGGCAAAAATGAAGTCATTGCCATGATCGGCCCTTCCGGGTGCGGGAAATCCACCTTTATCCGGTGCCTGAACCGGATGAACGATACCATTGAAGGCTGCCGGGTGGAAGGGACCATCCTTTTGGACGACACGGATATCTATGATAAAAAAATCGATGTGGTGCCTTTAAGGGCCAGGATCGGAATGGTTTTTCAAAAGCCCAACCCCTTTCCCAAATCTATTTACGACAATATTGCCTATGGCCCGAAAATTCATGGCCTGGTCCAGAACCGCCAGGAAACCGATGAACTGGTGGAACAGTCCCTGAAACGGGCAGGGCTCTGGAATGAAGTCAAAGACCGCCTGACCCAGCCGGGAACCGGGCTTTCCGGCGGCCAGCAGCAGCGGCTTTGCATTGCCAGAACCATTGCCGTGAACCCTGAAGTCATTCTCATGGACGAGCCCTGTTCAGCCCTGGACCCCATTGCCACGGCCGTCATCGAAGACCTCATTGATGAATTGAAAAAAGAATATTCCATTGCCATTGTCACCCATTCCATGCAGCAGGCCTCCCGGGTTTCCCAGCGCACCGCCTTTTTCCACATGGGCGACCTCATTGAAATCGGCCCCACGGACCAGATCTTCCTTAGCCCCCTCCATCAATTGACCAACGACTATATCACCGGCCGGTTCGGGTAGATTCAAAATCGAGTGATTAATTTCCTTGTCTTTTGGATGGCTGTTCAGTAGAATATCCCGTAAAATAGACTGAGCAGCTATTTTTGGATTAACCGATAGACAGGGGAAAACATGAAACGTGGAATTCTCTTTTTATACTTGACCATTATTACCATAGGTATTCTGGCCGGTTCTCAGATGGTGTGTGCAGAACGGGAACGATTCCTGAAAATATCTCTACTGAAATTGTAAAGCTCAGTGACGATCTTTTCCAGATCGGTAACGTGAAAGTTGATAGTTCTCAACGGTTCATCAGCATTCCAGGGGCCATCAATATGTCGGACGGGTTGATCGAATATCTTGCGTGCAGTCTCAAGGGCAAGCTTCATGAGAGCATCATAGCTCTTGATGCCGAGCCTTACCATATTCACGTGGCGCTTCTGCTCCTCGGCCTTGTTCCCGGAGACAGACCCATTGCTTTTCAGGGCGCTCCGGAGCCACCCTGCGGAGACCCTCTCATAATTAGAATTTCCTGGAAAGGACTGGATAATAAATTAGTGGAATATGCTCCTGAAGATCTGGTTTTCAATATTGAAAATAAAAAGACCATGGAAAAGGCAGACTGGGTCTTCTCGGGGTCAAAGATTTTTGACGGCAAATATATGGCCCAGATGGAAGGTTCCATTGTGGCAATTTTCCATGACCCCCATGCCGTCATCGATCACAGAAGCAATTCCGGCGCTGATGACACACATTTTTTTATCAATAAGGAAATAATGCCGCCTTTAGGCATGCCTGTGGAATTTAAAATCTCTGCTGAAAATGATCCAACAGTTAAAAAGCGGGTACGATGCGAAACTAAAGGCGAATAGAGGGAGAAAATTGATGGACAATAAAGGAACGCTGGGACTCACACCCCCCAAAAACGCCCGGGAGCTTTTAAATATGTATTATTTGGAAGCACGATCCCATCTTCTTGAAACAGCCGCCATCCTGGACCGGATTGAACGGGCGCCGGGGGGAGCGGAAGCCATGGAAGACCCGAGGATGAAAAGCCTTTTGGACATCTGCGAAATACTGACAAAAGAAAAGGCAAACCGTGCCGAACAATTTTTGATGGCCTTATCTGTATGAAAATGAATTCCATTGTCCGTTATCTGGATGAAACCCAAGCCGTTCCCTGTCCTTACGGGGATGTCCGGCGCGTGGTCACCGGCGGGGAAGGGACTGCCAATATCCATGTGGTGAGCGTCACAAAGGGAGGGGAGCATTTTCATAAAGCCTATGACGAGGTTTATTATTTCCTTTCCGGAACAGGGTCTATTACCCTTGATTCAGAGACCTATCCGGTGAGGCCGGGAACCGTCACCGTCATACCGGCCGGAATGATTCATTCCCTTTCGTCGGATACGGATGAGCCGCTGTTGTTCATCATCATCGGGACACCGCCCATGTCCATTGAGGATGACCGGGCTGCGCCGCAGAAACCGTGATATAAAAGATTAAGGGCTTTAATGACATAGAGGTGATCCAATGAAAATTATCGAACCCCATATTCACATGATTGCAAGAACAACCCAGGATTATGAACGCATGGCCCGGATGCATACCGTGGCCTGCTGCGAACCGGCCTTCTGGGCAGGATATGACCGGACATCGGCAAAGGCCTTTCATGATTATTTCACTCATATTTCAGAATTCGAGCCCACCCGGGCGGCCCAATACAATATTGATCATTACTGTTATATCTGCATGAATCCAAAAGAGGCTGAAAATTTAGGCCTTGCCAGGGAAGTGATTTCCTTTATCCCGGATTTCTTAAACAAACCCACGGTGCTGGGAATCGGTGAGATCGGCCTGAACAAAAACACAAAAAATGAAATGACCGTTTTTGAAGAGCAGGTGGAGCTGGCTGTCACCCACAACCAGCTCATGTGGATTCACACCCCCCATCTGAACGACAAATACAAGGGAACAAAAATGATGGTGGACTATCTTAACGGTCACAAAGGAATTGATCCGGGGAAAATCGCCTTTGACCACTGTGAGGAGCATACCATTAGAATGGTTCTGGATTCAGGCTTCTGGGCATCCATGACCATTTACCCCATGACCAAGAATTCCCCTTCCAGGGTCATTGATGCGGTTGAAATTTTCGGAATTGAGCGGATCATGGCCGATGCTTCCGGCGACTGGGGGCCTTCCGACCCCAAAACCCTTCATGATGCCGTTTTTGAAATGAAGATCCGGGGACACCGGGAAAAGGATGTGGAAACAATTTTTTATAACAACCCCTGTTTTTTCCTGGGCCAGAATCCCAAATTCAAGCATAAACCGATACTATCAAGGCAGGATGCCTGGGAGAAATGAACCCCAAAAATAGGAATCGACCACCCGGAAGCCTTCGCATCAGGCTTATGCTTCCGGCCATGGTGTTTATCCTTATTTTTTCCATTCTGTTCATTATTATCAACAATTATTATACGTCCAGGATTCTGGACAACCGACTTGAACGCGAAGCCGTCCGGATCTCGGGAATTCTTTATGAATACCGATTCGCCCTGAACCCCGCCTATCTGAAATTTCTCGGTAAAATTATCGAGGGACGGATTGCTGTGTTCGACCGGTCCGGTAACGTCATTGCCGCCTCCTTTGACGAGACGCAAACCCCTGATTTTCTTTTATATGTCAATCCGACTGAAATCGGAAAAAAACATACAGAGAGCGGCCAGGACCAGGTCATTATAAAAATAGCCAGGAATAACCATTCTTTTCTTATGGCCTCAAGAAAACTCTTTTTTTCTGATTCAGATGAAAGCATTCTAATTATCATATTAACTCCTCTGGATGATCTTCAATCGGTAAAATATCAGACCGGTTTGAGAACTTTAGTTTCAGGCAGCTTCGCCCTTATCCTAGCATTTTTTTCAGCAGGATTTGTTTTAGGGAAAATTTCAGCCGCAGTGGACAATGTACTGAATGTCACCGATAGAATCGCCTCCGGTGATTTTACATGTAGGGCAGAGCTTTCTGATATTCGTGAACTCAATACCCTGGCCTTATCCATCAACCGGATGTCGGATAAATTATCTGCCTATGAAAAAAAACTGGTGGATTCCACACGACTGTTATCCGTGAACAAAATTACGGCGGCCATGGCCCATGAAATTAAAAACCCTTTATCCAGTATGAAAATGTTGGCCCAGATCATCCAAAAACGTTTTGAGCATGACCCGGAAGGCGTAGAAATGACGGCGGCTTTTATCAAGGAAATCAATCGCGTGGACACACTGGTGTCCGACCTCCGGACTCTGTCCGGATCAACAAAATATTCATTTTCAATGGTTCTACCCCGACAGCCTCTTGATGAAATGATACTGGTGATGAAACCAAAGCTGGATCATCTGAATATCCGTCTTGAAACCCGGATTGATCAAGGTCTTCCGGAAACCCGGATGGACAGGGACAAGATCAAACAAGTCCTCTGGAACCTGATAATGAATGCAGTGGAAAGCATGCCTCAGGGAGGGGCAATTGAAATTTCCGTGGCACGGGATGATCAGAAACAATATATTGAATACCGGATTCAGGATCAGGGATCAGGCATTGCTCCTGAGTTTCTGACGGATATTTTTACGCCGTTTTTTACAACCAAAAAAGAAGGCATCGGCATCGGGCTTTATATCAGCAGAGAAATTGCCCTGGCCCATAAAGGTGAAATTCGTATCCATCCGACCGGCCAGGGCACAGCGGCTGTTCTTTTAATCCCCATCAATGAGACATAACAGGCAGGTATTATGGCAGATATTCTTGTAGTGGATGATGAAGAATCCATATGTTATGCATTTAAACAGTGCATCCGGCATATGGGGCACACCCCGCATCTGGCTTCCAATGCAAAGGATGCCCTGAAAATAATCTCCATGGTCGACCCGGCTATTATTTTTCTGGACAATCGACTTCCCGGAGAAAGCGGTATCTCCTTTCTTGAAAAAATAAGAGACCGGCATAAAGAAACGGCTGTAGTGATCATGACCGCTTTCGGCAATATGGATACGGCCATAGATGCGGTAAAAAAAGGGGCCTATGATTATTTGACAAAGCCGGTTGATCTGCATCAGATTGAAGATATAACCGAAAGGATTCTGAAACCCGGGAAGGCTGAATTTGTTTCGGCCCAGGATCAATCAGGTTATGATTTTTATATTCATGAAGACAGCATTATCGGATCAACCGATGCAATTTCAGACATCTATAAAATGATCGGCCTCCTGACCACCAATGATGTGCCCGTTCTCATTGAGGGGGAAAGCGGAGTGGGAAAGGAACTCGTGGCCCGGGCTATCCATAACCGGAGCGACAGGAAGAATTTCCCCTTTGTGGCCATCAATTGCGGTGCCATGCCGGAAAACCTGCTGGAATCAGAGCTGTTCGGGCATGAAAAGGGCTCATTCACAGGTGCCGATACGGTGAAAATCGGTAAATTTGAATATGCAAAAGATGGGACCCTTTTTCTGGATGAAATCGGGGATTTAAAATTTTCACTTCAGATCAAGCTGCTCAGGGTTCTCCAGGAAAAAACCATTGTCCGGGTGGGTGGGCTCAAAACCATTCCGGTCGGTTCTGCAAGGGTGATCACGGCCACCAATAAAAATCTTCTGGGAGAAATGAAAGCCGGTCGGTTCAGAAGTGATCTGTATTATCGTCTCCAGTTGATTACCTTGAAAATTCCCCCCTTAAGGGAAAGGCGCGCTGATATTCCGGAACTCGTATCCCATTTCATCCGCAAGGCAAACAGGGAAATGGGGCTTGATATAAAAGGCATTGAAAAAAATGCCCTGGAGCTTCTGATGGGCCATCACTGGCCGGGTAATATCCGGGAACTTGAAAATGTCATTAAACGAGGAGCCCTCCTTTCCAGGGTGGAGACCATCGGGCGTCATAATATTGAATTTGCAGAAGTACATGGAATTGAAGGAAAAGATCATCTATCGAGTGTTTCGATTTCAGACCAGGTCCGGTTCTGGTTTGAAAAAAGAGAAGAACTCTTTCCCAAAACAGACCGGCTCTATTCAGATATCCTTGCTGTTGTAGAACAGACTTTGATTCAAAAAGCCCTGGAAGTCTGTAACAACAACCAGTTGAAAGCCTCCGACCTTCTCGGCATGAATCGCACCACCTTGAGAAACAAGATCAGGGAGTATGATCTGTAATCTTTTGGCAATAGTCTTCCAGCAGCCTGAACTGCTTTTCAAGGGAATGTTCATCAATACCCCAGGGGGATTTGAAAAAGGATGCCATATGACTCATGACACCGGATTCCCCTCTTTCCAGGGCCAGGATACCGAATCTTGCCAGATCCAGGATAAGGGGGGAAGCCAGGGCTGAATCACATCCCTGCCAGGTGAATTGCAGGGTCATTTTGGTATTGAGAAAGCCCTGGAAATGAATAAAATCCCAGGCGGTTTTTCTATCTCCAAGGGAAGGCACATAATCGATGGATACCCTGGAATGGGGCTGATACCCCAGGATATGGGGTAACAATCGGTCTTTGCTCCTGATCTTGGTGGAGCTGTTTTCCGCATTCTGAAGGATTTTCCCGTCCATATTGCCCAGGATATTATAGCCTTCCCAGCTCAGAACCTCCAGATTCCGCATGGCAAACATGGGGGCAAGGGCCGATTTTACAAGGGTTTCACCTGTTTTACCGTCGCTGCCCATAACCGGAACCCGGTATTCGTGTGCAAGAGCTGCAAGCCCCCCTGAAAAGCCACCTTCCGACGGGGTAAAATTGATATAGACACATCTTGAGGTAATGGCTGCATAAGCATATATAAGGCTTGGCCGGATTGTTGAGATTTGATTCTCATCAATAAGTTTAGAGATTGATTCCATGCTCGATAACCCGCTTAATTCTGAAATTTGCGGTTCTGTGGAGGCAAGATTGATAACGACGACTTTATCCAGTTTATTTTCAGTTTTAAAGTGGTCGATATCCTCTTTAACTTTTTCTATGGCTTCCTTAATAGAATCAGTTTTAAATACATGCCCCTGTTCGGAAATCTCTGATATGGCCATGCCCGCATTCAGGGTGATTCCAGGAAATGTTTTTATCTGGATTTCTTTGATTTGTTGCCCGATCTCCCAAATCTCCTGAATATTTTCAAGCCCCAAATCCTTTAATGCATTTAGAGAATCAGCGCAGGATCTGATGTCCCAACCGCCGAAAACAAAATCCGACAAAGGAGTAAATTTTATTTTATTAAAGGGCTTTTTTTCTGATATCAATCCTGTGGCAGGACAAAGGTTTTTTGAGACTGCAATGGCGCCTGCCATTACAGTTGTTGATAAATGACCACATACTCCGACAAACAGGACGCCAACTTTATGATCCATGACAGACTCCCAAAATGAATACCGTAACGAATTGAACAGAGGAATTCTTACCAAATATACAGGAATAGTTAAACAAAACGCAACTTAATAACCGGGGGAGTTATTAAGTTGCTATGTAAGGGGAATTACATATTTTGTTTAAGATTATAAGAAGCAATGATCGTACCATTTAAAGGATAGAATTGAATTTAAATTTATTATTGGAATAACTATTTGAATTATTACTATAAAATTTAAATTTTGATAGCGGATTTTTAAACAGGGCGCCTAATAAAGAATTAAATATTGAGAGAATAAATTCATATTTTGTTCATATTTTGACAATATCTGTTAAATTTTAACCATTACACCTCAAGATTTTTCGACTTTTCTCATGAGCTCTTGTGCCCTCTCCCTTTCACGGCCATCAGCGCTCCTCATCACATTTCTGAGAATCACCTTTTTCGTCTCAACGGTTGAAACCGGAGATTCAACATATTTAATCAACTGGTTTGAAATCGATTCATCCAGGGGTACGGACCGGTTGAAATAGGATAAGATCCTAACCACTTCGGTGGGGCTTTCCAGCCTTTTTCCAACCGCATTGGTTAACGCCTGATGTGCCTCCCGGGTTCCGATTCTTCCCAGGGCCTGTAGAGAAGTGTGCAGGATTCGATTATCCTCTGTATGCCCGACAAGGGTGATAATTTTTTGGATCGAGTCCGGATCATTCTCTTGCGCTTTTTGAATCAAGCTGTTCAGTGTTAATGGATCAACCGGATCTTTACCTGCACCGAGATTGTTATTTCCTGCTTGTGGCGGCTGATGCCCACCATTCTTTTGGACTACCGTACCATGCATTGGGTGATTTACATTTTCCGGTTTCGGCGATTCCGCTTTTAAAGGTTCTGCCATGGGAGGCCCTTGAGCGGTATCACTATTCAGCCTATTTGTGCCGGCAGGTGAATCCCTCCGGACTATTTTTTCTGCATGACCATCGGATTTTTCCAAGTGGGTCTCATTCTTTTTTTTTATAAACGTATTTTGATTGTTAAGGAACAAATGCCCCAGAAAAACAAAACATATAAACGCAATGGCATAACCGGTCACTATCAATGTCTTTTTACTCATACCAGACAGATCTCCACCTAATCCTGTTAAAATGTTGTGCCAAAAAAAACGGCCGCCGAAAATTTCTTCCGGCGGCCGAAACTTAAATACTCACCGTATCCCTGCGATTAGGGGGCAAGTGCGGGCAGATTCGGAATAATATAATGCTGTCCGTTAAAATCAAACTCTGCCTGCCATGACCAGACCCCATTGGCTGGCCGTCTGGTATCTAAATCAGATTCAATCTCTGCTGTTTTAGCGACTGAATCACAGGCCGTCCTGACAACTTCGCCGGGGCCCACCGTTCCGAGAACAGCCGTTCCCTTTACAATGGTCCTGTTGGTCGGGACGCTTGTCAGAGTAACGACCAGGTTCTCTGCCACACCGGTTCCGAAATTCTGGAATTCAACAACAATTCCATCATGATAGATAAACCGGCCGTTTCGAACTCTAAAACAATATTCATAGTCCTGGGCAAACACAAGGGCAATGGACAGGATCTCATTGGTTGCCGTGTCAATCAATCCATGGCTGTCGTGAACCCTGAGGGTTACAAGACCGGAAATAGGAGCCGGAAATGTCTTCTGGACAACGGAAAAGTCGCCCGGATTCACTGGGGTACCGTCGTCACCATTTGCTTCATTAAAAAGACCATCCCCATCGATGTCCCACTCATAGAGCACAATGCCGTCACCGAGACAGGATGGATCACCAGGCGTCGAGCAGGCATTGGGGTCATAGGAAGAGGTTCCGTCAAAGGTCAGCGTAACGCCGGGTGCGCCGGCCCAGGGGCCGTTGGTTTGGGCAACAGGTCCCACATTGCCGCTGTTCACCTGAACCGTGGAGGTGTCAACATCCGACATGGGCGGTGTGCTGTCATCCGTTACCATGAGGGTCACGGTATAGGTTTCGTCAGCCCCCGTATCCGGATAGGATGTATTGACATTGATCCCGAATGCACCCTGACCCGGAGCTGGAGAAGCAGCGCTGTTCCACCAGAGACCGTCGGCAGCATCAAAATCCCATTTATATTGGATCAGATTTTTCGTGGCATCCTGATGGAAAGACCCTGATCCTTGCAACGACACATTCTGTCCGGCATTAACCGGACCGTAAGGTCCGCCGGCAACGGCCACCGGCGGCAGCCCGGCAACGGCAGGAGCCAGCATGGCAAGGGCAACACCCGTGGTCATGGGCTCGGGAATCCAACCGCCGCAGGTTCCCCACGAACCTTCAGCTCTTTGGTTTGCAATGAGATAATCCGTATAAAGGGCGTCCCAGTTCCGCCCGTTCAAGGTATCCAGGTGTAGGAATTTCATGCCTTTATAAAAGGCATACATACCGTACATACTTCCCAGGTTTCCATCATAACACGTTAAATTCCAGTTGGCATCCAGATAGCCGAGAGCGGCCTGGACACTGGGATGGGTTGCATCATAGCCCACCCATTTCAGCATGGCAAGGCCTGCGCCGGTTTTGGGGAAATTGACCCAAGAGTCAGGGTAGTCATATCCAAAACCACCGTTTGCATTCTGGGAATATTCGAGCCAGCCTTTGAACAGATCAACGGCTGTCGGGTTGATATTGATTCCCCAACGGGTCTTTGCTTCTTCAAGGGCCAGGGTCGGCCATTGAGATACCGAGTTATCGATGGAGTCATAGTTTGGAGCATACCTCCATCCGGCCATGGTGCAGCTAAGTGGAAGCGGGATTGTCGGGCAATATGAATCATCAAAGTATGACTCTCTATCGATGTTGAAAAGACCGCCATTATTTCTTCTGGCGATACTGGTTCCAGGAACGATGATGTCCCGGAAGGACAGGTTGTTATAGATATCAATATCTTCGAAATCAAGTCCGTCCGGCTTGGACCACAATAGCGGCACTCCGGTCCAGATCTGTTCGCCGGGAATTCCTTCGGTGGACCGGGTATAGGAAAATCCTCCGTTTCCGCAGCAGCTCCATGAATGAAAGATAATATCAATATAGATGTCTTCTTCAATCAGATGCAGGACAATGGGTCTTTCCAGATCCACCTGTGTGTTCCAGCCCCCATGAAACTCCATAAACGGTCGATAGGGCTTGGTAAAAACATCTGCATCTCCCGTTGTACCATAGGCCCATTCAGTATTGACGGGCCCACACGGAAGTTCTGTCGGCAAACTGCCGCCTGAACCGTCAAAGTCGGTTTGGGCCCAGGCTAGCCAGTCTTTCATATCCACCATGATATCAAAATAGGTTCTGCCGGCCAGCGGCCCCTCTGAAACGGTTCGTGTCTGGGCGGTTGCCAGATCGCAGGAATTGACGATGGCCAGCATGGCGATGGACGGTTCATACAAGGCAGGGTTGGTACTTTGGCTGATATAAATCCCCTTGCCGTCGTTGTCCAGATCTCCGTCATTGGCTTCAGGATCACCCATGCAGCCTTGAACTCCGATGTCCTCTATTTTGCCTTGGTTAAAAAGCCATCTTAAGCCCTGTTCAACCACGATTTTATAAATATCGGTATCCGGCGAAGCCACGGAATGCCCGTGGTTTTGATAGGCGATCAAGGCCATACCGGTTTGACCGACCGGACTATTCCACCCCCCCCAATAAATCCCGACGTTTGGGTCATAGGTGATATTGGTATAGAGGTTTCTGAGCCCGTTGTCGATGGCGGAATTTTTCCGGCGGTTGGTGCTGTCTGCCGCCAGGGTCATGACCTGGATGGTGGCCGAAGCAATATCGGTGGGGTTGGCCTGATCCCTCACCGTCAGCCGGACCCAGTTCAGGCCCGATGACAAAAAGGTATGGGTTGTATTAATATACCTGCGATTGGCCGGCACCGAATACGGGATGACGGTGCCGTCACTGAATTCCCACATGGCTTCATAAACAGTGGTATCGGTTATTTCAGACGCTCTGCCGAAATAAGTCCTGGATTCACCCACCAGGGCATAGGCGCTTTGAATGTCTGTTCCGCTTGGCTGGCCCCACACCTGGATGGCGGCAGAGGCCTGGGTCGGTGTACCCAATAAAAGCACGGTACACCACAAAAGAAGTGTTTTTAGCAGTACGAATCTAATTTTCATATAAGTTCCCCCGAATAATAAATTTTTATTACAGTAGAATTCCCCTTAACACAGCCGGCAAGTGTTCCCCCACAAGCTCGGCTGGAATTGCTTCAATGTCTCACCCCCCTCTTATTGTTCTGTTATTGTGTTTTACGCTTTTTAATTATTTCAACGCACAAGTACATTTCCTGAATTAATACAGGAAATGTACTTTTTTCTCAAAAGTTGGAGCAGGTTCGTGGCTTTTTATTTTTTCCTTTTCAGTGCAGTCATGGCAAGCATGCCGAAACCAAAAAGAATCATGGTGCCGGGTTCCGGGATCGGATCAGGGCCTGTGCCTTGCCAGCGCTCAAAGTCCACATTGTCGATTTTGAAAAGATCGGCATCACTCCCTTTTAATGCACTGGTAATAAATAAAGTATCAAAACCACCTGCAATAGTCAGTGATATGTGTTCATAATCTGCAACAGATTCAGTTAAAACACCATAGCTGACGCCGCCCTTAAATGCTTCATAGCTGATTGTTGAAGCACTGGGAACACTGCCAATATTACTGATATCAAAGGAAAAAGATCCGAAAATCAGACCTGCCGTAGCCTGAATACCGATAAATGTTTCATAGACTGGCGAGGTTGTTGTTGGGCCGGATTTTGTACCATCATTGTACCCACTGACAAGATAATTGTCGCCTGGTGAGTCGCTGTCATCAATCCAGGTATCATTAAGAAGAGCTGGATCTCCTGCATAAAACTGAACATTTGAAATTAATGGATCAGTATGACCCGGTACTACCGTGCTGAAATCAATAATCGTTGAAAACGCCTGACCCACTCCTAATAGTAAAAACAGAGCGACAGTCAGTAAAACAGATTTTTTATTCATAATGAATTCCCCCTTTAAAATATAAATAATTATTACCCCCTACCCAAAAACTCTTGTTGTGATTATTAGCATTTATCGTGCCAGAAAAAAATATGCCGCAAAGATACTTAACATGCTGAAATTAAAGCAATTTTATTTGAATGGGGTTTTTATATGTAAAAAAAGTATGATAAGGCTGAAAAAGATTTCATAAAACTATGAAATAAATGTAATAAATGAAAAGAATTCTGAACGGAATATTCGGCATTATATTTAAATTATTTTATATTTTCATAACAAAAGGCCAGATGAGCAGGGGAACCAAAACCGCCATGAAAATACCGGCACCGGATCCTTCTCCGGAAACCTGCCCCATCCATGAGAACAAGAGACATGCCGGTAGGGAACCGGTCAGAAGGGCTGCTGTAAACCGTGAAAATCTCATTCCTGAAAGTCCTGCAAGGATCGATACAATTTCGGGCAGCATCGGCAGTATCCTGCTGATGATCACGGCATATCCTCCCCATTGATCAAAAAAAAGTCTGAACCGATTCATTTCATCATCCGAGGCAAGGTATCGAGCCGCCCGGTATCCTAAAAGCCTTGCCGTTCCATACCCGATGATACCGGCACCGGCGGTTCCTGCCACGCCCAGAGCCGCACCCTCCCATATGCCGTACACCGCCCCAAGCGCTGCGATCACGCCTGTTGCCGGAATCGGTAAAACCAGATCCGACAATAAGAGCAGGATTCCGATGAGCCAGGCCCAGGACCGGATATCGGAAAATAAAGCGGTGCAGGCCTTGAAATCCAAAAAAGCCTCAAGACTTTCTCCCCAGATCAAAAATGAAAAAAGAAAGATAGTCCCTGTCAAAACAAAAACAGTGAGTAGTTTTAATACCGGTTTCATTCGGAAACATCCAGGTGAAGCCTATGGCGCACTTTTTCTGATCCTGAATTTTACAGGCATCCCCTTTGGCGGCAGAACATTTTTATTTGCCCAATACCGGGTGTCATCCTCGCCGGAGGGGAGCGGGTGACCGATCATTGCATAGGGATCATGATAGGTGGCAACAATGGACTGCTCCACCTGGGCCATGAATCTGCCGTTGACAATCTGGGACCCTGTATAAATCCAGTGAGTCTTTTCCATACTTTGGTCGGTCCTTTTGTCAAGCAACAAGTCTTCGGCCCTGTATGTCACCAATTTTTTTTCAGGGTTGATCCATGACACCCAGATTTCAATGGAATCCCCCTCCGGAATCCCTTGGTGCCCCTGTTGTTTAAACCGGTTTATTCCAGGCTCAAGTCCCAGCAGCAGCATGGCTATTTGAAGATCAAAAGGCTCTGCGATTAATTTTAACACACTTTCATGAAGCTTTCCGGCTTCACCGCAGGCTAGATATTCCACAATTCCGTCCTGCTGATTGACCTCACCGTCCACCAGAACATATTCTTCTCTTTTGTTCACCGTGATATTACCAACTCTGAAGATACCGTCTTCAACCTTTTGGATGGGCGGCGGAGATGAGGCCTTATTTCCTTTGTTTTTATTTTTATCCCATAACGGGGCATCCCGCCCCGGAAGAGGCACGGGTTGTTTGTCGGAATCTGCTGAATTTTTAACGGTGTTTGTTTCCTCTGAAAAAACAGGTGGCGTCATCGTGGTCATCGTGACAAAAAGGCAAAGCATCAAGATCATCGGTAGTCGTTTCATAACATTGTCCTCTAAATGTTGATCATAAAAGATGATATTACTAGAATATTTAATCGTTTCATTTCTTTGCGTCAAGCCTTGATTTCCTGCAACATCCTCTGGTATGTAATTTGCTTTCTTTACACAAATTGTACAGCCCGGGTTTATATTTAATCCGGATGACCGAACCGACTCTTTATGAGTCAAAAACCATTATGACTTAATTTGGGAGGAAATAATGAAATCGTTCAAAATAAAAAGTTCTGTCACAAAGCACCTGCTGATTTTATCGGTTATGTCATGCCTGATGTGTTCATCGTTTTTAAACACTCCCGTATCCGCAAGTCAAACTATTCTCAAGTCCGACCACGATATGGTGTCTTTGAAAAACGAGCTCATCCGGACCTATAAAATGGGGTTCGATTATCTGAAAAAAAGCCAGAACCCGGACGGGTCCTGGTCAAACCCCGGCTTTCCCGCTCTCACCGGGCTGGTGGTGTATGCATTTCTCACCTCCCCGGAATATTTAAACCAAAAAGAAAAACCGGAATTCATTCAAAAGGCCCTGGGCTACATTGTGAGCAATGCCAAGGATAACGGGGCCATCTATAAGGAGGGCCTTCCCAACTACAATACCGCCATCTGTGTCATGGCCCTTCTGGCAGCCAATGACGCCAAATATCATCCTTATATCCTCAAGGCCCGGCGATTTATCGTGACCGAGCAACTGGATCAGGGAGAGCAAGGCGTCGCCGATCAACCTCTGGATGGCGGGATTGGATACGGCACCAAGGATCATTCAGACATGTCCAATACCTATATTGCGCTGGAAGCCATGAAAGCCAGCGAATTTCTGGAATCCGACGACCAGCTCGCAGCCTATGTGGACCTTCAGGGCCTTCAGAACAAACCCCTGGACTGGGACGCGGCCTTAAAATTTATCCAGAGATGCCAGAACCTGCCCGGTTCCAATGACCAGGCCTGGTCCAGCGCAGACCCGAAGAACAAGGGAGGGTTTGTGTATTTCCCAGGCAACAGCAAAGCCGGAGAAGAGGATCTTGGGAACGGCAAAAAGGCGCTGCGCTCCTACGGCTCCATGACCTATGCCGGCCTTTTGAGCTTTATTTTTGCCGACCTGAAAAAAGAGGATCCCAGGGTCCAGGCTGCCTATGGATGGCTCAAGAATAATTATACCCTGGAAGAAAACCCTGGTGTGGGCCAGGAAGGCCTCTACTATTATTACCACACCATGGCCAAGGCCCTGACGCTGTATGGCGAAGACTTTATGGCGCTTGAAAATGGAAAAAAAATTGACTGGAGGAAAGAAATGGCGGTCAAATTTGTGAATAATCAGAGAGAGGACGGCTCCTGGATCAATCCAACGGCCCGGTGGTGGGAGAATGATCCTGTTCTGGTCAGTGCCTATTCCTTGATTTCTTTGAACATGATCACTCCGAAATTATAACAGGGGCTATATGAAATTCGCCTTCAGTACCAATGCATTCAGGAATTTTCCATTTTCCGATGCGGCAGCGGCCGTGTCCAACGCTGGGTACACCGGCATTGAAATCATGTGCGATACCCCCCATGCCTTTCCCGGCCAACTGCCGGCCACCGGTATCCGGGATATCAGGGAGAGTCTGAAACAGAACCACCTGGCCATCTCCAATCTGAATGCCTTCATGATGTGCGCGGTGCAGGATTTTCATCATCCGTCCTGGATAGAGAAAGATGAGGCCTTCCGGCAGATAAGAATCCAATATACCCTGGATTGTATTGATCTGGCGGCAGAGCTGGGTGCAAAAACCATTTCCACGGAGCCCGGAGGCCCCCTTCCTGACGGGATGGACCGGGAGACGGCCCTTTCCATTTTTTCCGAAGGGTTGAAAGCCGTCCTTCCCCGTGCAGAAGATAAGGGCATCCGGGTGCTCATTGAGCCGGAACCGGATCTTCTCATCCAGACCTCGGATGAATATCTCTCTTTTATGGAAGGGTTCACCCACCCGAACCTCGGGCTGAATCTGGATGTGGGTCATTTTTATTGTGTGGGCGAGGACCCGGCCCAAGTCATATTGAAGCTCAAGGATCATACCCGGCATTATCACCTTGAAGATATCCCAAAAAACAGGGAACACCGGCATATCCTTCCTGGGCATGGAGGGATTGATATGACAGGGGTATTGCATTCCATTGAGAAAACAGGATATGAGGGCTTTGTCACGGTGGAGTTGTATCCCTATCTGGATGCGCCGGTAAAGGCCGCAGAAGAAGCGCTGATCTATCTAAAAAGAGCCCTTGGCCATGATTAAAAAAATAGTAACGGTTTTCGAACTTATCCGGTTGCCCGGCATGTTCACGGCCCATGCCGACATCCTGGCCGCATTTTTGATTACAGGTGCGGGGTTGGGCCGTTTCGGCTCCCTAATCTGGATTTTAATCGCCTCGTCCTGTCTGTTTTCCGCAGGCATGGCCTTAAACGATTATTTTGACATTGAGGTGGACAGAAAAGAAAGACCCAAACGACCCATCCCTTCCGGCCGGATATCCGGTCCGGCAGCCGGGGCCATCGGGTTTGGGCTGCTGGTTGCCGGAATCTGCGCCGCCGGTTTTGCCGGCCTCAAGCCCTTCGCTATCAGCCTTGCCCTGGCCGCCGCCATTCTGCTCTACGACGGTCTGCTGAAGGATTACCCGGTTCTAGGACCGCTGACCATGGCTGCCTGCCGGTATTTTAATGTTCTCATGGGGTTGTCCATTCTGCCGTTCGAAGGCTGGGCCTATATTCCGTTCATCACCTTCCTGTATATTTTCGGCGTCACCGTATTGAGCAAAAAAGAAGCAGCAGGCGGGAAGGCAGTCAAGACGGTTGGCGTCTGTGCCTTGTTTTTGGGGTGCGCGGCCCTGCTCTATTATTATCTTTTTCTCATCCGGATTCTGCCCGTATTTACCGGCGCCTTCCTGATGATGGCCTTTGCCGTTTTTTTATCCGGCCGTGTCCTAAGCTTGCTGACCCATCACAGCCCATTGGATTTTCAAGCCGCCATGAAACTTCTCTTGCTGTCCATTATCATTCTTGATACCATCCTTGCATCAGGATCAGTGCCGGTTTATGCCGCGGCTCCCATTCTTTTGCTGTATGTTCCGGCAGTCTTGTCGGCCCGGCTTTTCCGGGTCACATAAATTTTATTAATTTCTGTTAAAGGAGTCATGATGTACCCGCATGTGTTCTGTTTTAATATCGTGGGTCTTTCTCCGGCGCTTTTAAATAAGCTCATTGACATGCCGGGATTTTCCGGACTCATGAAAACCGGTCAAAAAACCGATCTGGAACCTGTTTTCCCCTGTCTCACCCTTCCGGGGCAGGCCTCTTTTTCAACCGGGACCTATCCTTGCGACCATGGCATCGTCGCCAATGGCTTTTTCAACCGGGACCGGTTTGAGGTCAGCTTCTGGGACCAATACCGGTCCCTGGTCCAGGCGGAACCACTCTGGGAAAGCATGAAACAGCAGGCCCCGGACCTTAGGACCGCTCTTTTGTTCTGCCAGAACAGCCTTTACGGTCAAGCCGATTTTATTGTCACGCCCAAACCCATGCATACGGATGAAGGCCTGATTCAATGGTGTTATTCCAAACCCGTGGGATTGTATGAGGGCCTTGTCAGGGATATCGGCAGGCCCTTCAATCTCATGGACTATTGGGGGCCCTTTGCCTCCTCAAACGCCTCCCAGTGGATCATGGAGGCCGCCATCCGTCTGGTGGAAACCCATCAGCCCCATTTCATGGTCACTTATATTCCCCACCTTGACTATTCGTGTCAGAAATTCGGGCCCCATGATCCAAGGGTGGATGAGGATTTGAAAATCATTGACCAGATGATGGCGGAGTTTATGCTTGCCCTTGAAAAAAAAGGGCTCCGGGAGAATACAACGATCTGTGTTTTTTCCGAATATTCCCTTTCCCCGGTCACTGAAGCCGTTCTTTTGAACATAGCCCTGCGCAGGGCGGGTTTTTTAACGGTCCGTGACATTGAAAATCGCGAATACCTTGATTTTGAAATGAGCCGGGCCTTTGCCATGGTGGATCACCAGGTGGCCCATATCTATATCAGGGATAAAAAGGATATCGCGCCTGTAAAAAAATGCATTGAAACCCTGGCCGGAGTCAACAGGGTGCTTGATGAAACCGGGAAAAAAACCTTCCGGATTGATCATGAAAGATCCGGGGAACTTGTGGCGGTTTCAGACCCGGACAAATGGTTTGCCTATTACTGGTGGGACAATCCGGAAAAGGCTCCGGACTTTGCATCCCATATCGATATCCACAGAAAACCGGGATACGACCCCCTTGAGCTGTTCATGGATTTGCAAACCTTTAAGATTCCCCAGAAAACAAACCTCATCAAAGGTTCCCATGGGGCACCGCCGCGAAACGGAGAGGGAATGGCCGTATTGATGCTAAGCGGAAAAAGAGCCGCCTCTCTATCCTTACCGAAAACAATGAAGATGGTGGAGGTTTCACCAATACTGAGGACCATGGCAGGCTTTTCCGATGTTTAAGCTCGGTTATAATACCAATGGATTTGCAAACCATTCCCTTTTATCAGCCATTGATATCATCGGCTCCCTCGGATATGACGGCATCGCCCTTACCATTGACCACCATGCCCTGAACCCCTGGGATGAGCGCTTCAAAAAAACCATTTTTGAAGTCAAAAAAAAACTGGACCATTATGCTTTATCGTCGGTTGTGGAAACCGGGGCAAGATTTCTACTGGACCCCCGGATCAAACACGAACCCACTCTGATTTCAACGGACTTGAAAAAAAGGGAAGCCCGGATCTCTTTTATTGAAAAATGCCTTGAAATTGCATCCGAGCTGAATTCAGACGCCGTGTCCATCTGGTCCGGGAAAATACTGCCGGGTGTGGATGCGCCACAGGCTTGGGAATGGCTGGTATCAGGATGCGTGAAACTTTCTGAAAAAGCTTCTGAATATGGGCTCTATATCGGTTTTGAACCTGAACCCGGCATGTTTGTGGAAACCATGGATCAATACCGCCTTTTAAAAGAAAGGGTGAACCATGATTTTTTCAGACTCACTCTGGATCTCGGCCACGCCTTCATAACCGAAGCGGATGTTCCGGAGACGCTTTGGACCTACCGTGCGGACATCGTCAACATTCATCTGGAGGATATGAAAAAGCACATTCATGATCACCTTTTTTTCGGTGAGGGAGATATGGATTTTGAAACCATTCTCCAGACCCTTGATGTAATCGGTTACAACGGTCAGGTCAATATTGAACTGAGCCGTCACAGTCATAACGCGCCTGAGATATCGGAAAAAGCCATCAGGTTCATCAAAAATATCAGGACAGGATAAATTTGTATCATGATCAAACCGAGGATTCTTTACTTGCAGAAAAAAAAATGATACCAAGACATAAACTTCAGGATAATAAACGATGAGACATACAAAGAACAATTCCCGGTGCGGTATTTTGAGTGAAAAAGGCTTTTCTTTTCTTGAATTGATGGTGGTGGTGGTCATCCTCGGCATTCTGGCAACCTATATTGCTCCCCGGTTCATGGGCAGGACCGACGATGCCAAGGCGGTCAAGGCAAAGGTGGATATCCTTGCCATTGAAACGGCCCTAAAGCTGTACAAGCTTGACAACGGGGATTATCCCACAACGGAACAGGGCCTTGCCGCCCTGGTGGAAAAGCCCTCCACCGAGCCGGTTCCCCTGAACTGGAAAGAAAAGGGGTATCTTGAAAAAGCAAAGGTTCCGACGGATCCCTGGGGCAAAGAGTATTTATATCTGTCGCCGGGAGTTCATGATGACTATGATCTCATTTCCTATGGGGCAGACGGGGTTCAGGGTGGAGAGGGCAAAAATAAAGATGTCAACAGTTGGGACCTTGACTAGATCCGGCACCGTATCCGGTTTCACATTGATGGAACTGACGGTGGTCATTATCATCATCTCCTTGCTGCTGCTGTTTTCCTTCCCCTTGCTCAGAAACATATCCTTTTTTTCCGATCCACCGGGCCGGACCGGAGATTTGGTTCGTCTGATCCAGGATCTTAAAAAACGGGCCATTGAACTTCATAAGGATTTTTACATGCATCTGGATACCGGCTCAGGAACGCTCTGGGTAACGGATGAAACCATGAATGAAGCGGTAAAATTATCGGCAAAGCAGAACAGCACACTTCTTGCCGGCGACCTTTCCATTCAGGGTGTTGAAACCCCGGGAGGAACGAAAACCGCTGCCCGGGAATATGAAATCGCCTTTAAAAAAGAAGGCTATTCAGATTTTGCCCTGATCCATATGATTGAAAACAAAAAGCGCCTGACACTGAAGATAGAACCATTCCTTACCCAAGTTCAACTCCTTGACACGCATATCCATTTTGAAGACTGCCTGTAGCCATAGAAAACGATCCGCAGGGAGTGAGGGCTTCACCTTTCTTGAGGTCATGATCAGTGTTTCCATTATTGCCATAATTTTCGTTTCCCTTTTCAGGATGCAGTCCGGAAGCATCTCCCTTGCCGAGACCGGGCGGTTCAATATTCTGGCGCCGATTCTGGCGGAACGGATGTTAATCAAAATTGAAACCGATATCCTCAACTGGTCGGAGGTTGAAGGAAATTTCGGTGAAACCTATCCGGGATTCGGATGGACCTGTGAAATTGAGGATGTTCCGCTTCATGAGCTGGATTTTGTGGGCAAGGATAGCAATCACAAGCTTAAAAGAATCATTGTCACCATCACCGGGCCCTCCTCAAGGCAGACGCCTTTCAAAACAGAAACCTGGAGGGTTGTTTTTGATTAATACGAAAAAATATGAAGGCTTCACCCTTCTTGAAATCCTCATCGCCATTCTGATCTTTGCTCTGATCATGACGGTATTGTTTTCATCCTTCAAAGCCTTTGTCGTTTCAAGTGAAGCGGTCAAGGAAAGCGTGACACAAAATGAAGCCGTCCAGGCGGTTTTCAGAAGAATCCGCCTGGATCTTGAGAGTGTATACGTTCAACAACCGCCTCAATATAAAACGCCCGAGCTTAATTCTGATCCGGACCCCTACCGGTTTGCGGGCCAGAAGGACCGGTTTTCCTTTAGCTCCCTGGCCCATGCCGGTTTTCGGAAAAACGAAAAATTATCCATTACCAGGATCTCCTATTATATGAAAGAAAATACAGATCACACCTTTGACCTTTACCGGTCCCATATCCTTCCGCCCTTTTCTGAAGATGGGGATTCGTGCAACGACCCGTTGGTGTGCAGGGGGATCTCAGGATTTGAAGCCGGTTTTGCCGATGATACGGGTGAGCGCCACAAAACCTGGGATTCAGACTTGGAAGCGTTTCATTATGCCTTCCCGGCCAGCGTTGATCTGAAAATCACCTTTGGTTCCGGAGAAAAAAAGCAGGTTGTCGAAGCCTCCTTTAAGCTTCCTGTTGAAAGGAGACGATCTGAATAACCGGATGGAAAACGAAAAAGGCATGGCCCTTGTGGTCACCTTGGCAGTTGTGGCGACCCTGCTGGCAGCCGGGCTCTGGCTTGCAAAATTTGCAGGGGATGCGGTGATGATCACCCTGATTGAAAAAGACCGATTCCAGGCGGAGCAGCTTGCCCTGTCCGGAATTGAAATCGCAAAGCTCATTCTTGTCGAAGACGCTGCACAAAATTCCACAGACTCGGTTCAGGACGCCTGGGCGGACCCGGAACAATTGTCACGGGCTGTGGCTGCCCTGGGACTAGAAAAGGACTCGCTCAATATCAAAATTATCGATGAATTGTCCAAGATTCAGATGAACGCATTGATCCGGCAATTTCCCGGAAATGAGTTAAACCCGGATCAGGCAAATCTCTGGGAACGGTTTTTCAGCAATCAGGGAAAAAGAGAAGAGGATTTTGATCCGGCACAAAGAGTCAATGCCGTAAAGGACTGGCTGGATTCGCAGGATGATGATGCCGTTACCGGACTTTCTGGTGCTGAAACCGATTATTATATGGGCCTGATCCCCCCCTATGCCTGCGCCGATGGGCCTTTTCATCATGTTGAAGAGCTATTCAAGGTAAAGGGATTCAGTGAAGACGACTTCAAAAAAAAGGATCTCCTTTCCGGAGAAAACCCGGAAGAAAAAGGATTGGCGGATTATTTTACCGTATACGGCCTTGAGAATAATCCAGGCCCTGAAGACGGATACCGCTATCCGGGGTTGATCAATATCAACACTGCCGGGGTCGAAGTCCTTTCTGCGCTTCTTCCGGAAGGAATGGAGCTGTTGGCAGAGGATTTAGTGGATTTCAGACAGAAAAAGAATGAAAACAAAACCGAATATATCCATGCCCTGGATCAGGGGTGGTATAAAAGGGTGATTGACCTGCCGGCAGCGGAGCAGGCTCGCCTGGACCGTATTGTTGAGTATTCAAGTCGGTTTTTTAAAATTGAGAGCAGTGCCCGGAAAAATTCTTCGTCCACGACCCTCAACGCATTTTTGATACGAGAAAAAAATGGGTTGTCCGGAAAATGGACCTGCCGGGTGTTGCAGATGGAAAGAGAATAGATTCTTTCGGTATGAATCTTGCTTTTTTTAAGGCTTTATGCAAAACAGGGTAACGGATTGGGAGATATACTTCAACAACAGGGTAAGAATTGATGGCAGCTCCATATCTTCTCATAGATCATGATCGCTTCGGCCTAAGGGCTATCCTGATGGCGGAAGCCAATGGCAAGAAGGTTGTCCAAAGCCGTTGCGAACTTCTTTTTAAAGATTTGCCCGAGCCTCTTAACCCCCCTGATTTACGGGACACTGATCTCTTTGATGTCGCCATGGACCGTGTGGCAGATAGCATGGATTTGTCATCCTGTTCGACTGCCGTCGTTCTGGTTTCCCAGGAGGCTGTTTATTTCAGAACCATCGGTCTTCCTTTCCGGTCTGGGAAAAAAATACAGCAAGTTCTGCCCTTTGAGATTGAACCGCTCCTGCCCGCGAGCAATGAACCCTTTATCTTTGATTTCCATATCCTGGATCAGACGGGCGAAACGACAATGATCCTGACGGCATCCGTTGCCGAATCACGGATTGAAACCTATTTTTCGAAACTCGGCCATTGGGGAATACGGCCAAAGGTCATCACTCCTGCAGGGTATGCCGGCGCCGTTGCCTTTTTAAAACAAAATATCCATCTTTCAGATATTGCCTATTTTTATCTTACGGAAGGTCTGATCTCCCTGACCTTGGTGCATGATCGAAAACCCTGGGCTGTAAGAACGCTCCCCGGTTCTTTCAGGTCTGCAGATATGCTTGCCGCAGTTCTTCATCAGACCATTACAGGCTTTCGCCAGAAAACAGGGGAGAATATCGAATTCAATCCGATCATTACGTTTGGCCGGGATGCCACAGCCAAGGACGATTTTCTGAAAAATTTTGAAAAAGCCGTGGGCCTGCAGGTTCAAGTAGTTGAGGACATAGACGGGTTGACCATGGCAGCAGAGGATGATGCCGGCCACCGGATCAATTTCTGCAAAGGAAAATACAAGGCCGCGTCTTTTCTAAAAACCCATTTTCATTCCCTTGCTGCGGGTATTGTTCTTTTTTTCTGTACCATCGGGCTATGGATGGTCGGCACAAGTCTTGATAATGCTGAATTGTATGCGAAAATTCGTTTTCTTGATGAAAAAGCACTGTCGATTTTTACGGCAACCTTTCCGGACCAGAAACGAATTCAGGACCCTTATCTTCAAATGAAGGCAAACGTGAAGGAAATCCTCAAGAAAACAAACGCAGATCCTGATAAAAACCAAACCATTGAAAAAAAAGTGAGGGTCATGGATGCCTTGGCCGAACTTTCCGAGAGAACAGACCCGTCCATTGATGTGGAAATTTCTTCTTTCTTATTAAATGAGGGCAGGATTGTTTTATCCGGCTCGACCGATAATTTCAATGCGGTGGACAAGATCAAAACCGGGCTGGAATCATCTAAGATCTTTAAAAAGGTCGGCATCAGCAGTGCGGCTGCTGATAAAAAAGGAGACAGAGTCAGTTTTAAATTTAATATAGACCTGTAAAACATATGCGCAATTTTTCAAAAAGGGAAACCTATGTTCTGATTTCAGGAGGTTTATTTCTGATCCTGTTTTTTGGTATCCGTCTCGGAATCCTGCCGGTTTTTGAGAAAAAAGACGATTACCAACGGATACTGAAAGAAAAACAGGCGGCCCTGGAAGAAATGATGACCCTGCAACAGCAGTTCCAGGCAGTCTCATCGGATTTCGATGTCCGGAAAAAGGCGCTTTCATCCAGAAAAGAAGGGTTTTCCCTGTTTTCATTTCTGGATGCCGAGGCCCAGAAAAGCGGCCTCAAAGACAAGGTGGCCTATATGACCCCATCTTCAAAGATAATTGAAAACAGCGACTATTCCTTGGACACGGTTAAATTCAAACTCACGGAAGTGTATTTAAAAGAGCTCATGGATTTCATATCTCATATTGAAACTTCGGAAAACGGTGTCGCCATTACGGCTCTTCTTTTGACAAAAACAGGGAAAAACAATGACCGGCTGGATGCCGTCATTGAAACAGAAACGCTGATGCTCAAGGGCAAAGGGTAATAAGACCATGAAATATCTGTTTGTCCTCATCAACCTTATTCTGCTGGCAGTGTCCGCATTCTTCTTCGCTGATATTATGGACAAGACCGTTCTGAAAGACTCCTTTTTTGTGCCTGAAATCAAAGTCCCGGCCAACAGATTGACGGATCCCGCTCAACAACAGGAAAGTAACAGCGCCTTCCGGCAAGGTCATGACATCATTGTGCAGCGGAACCTTTTCAAGGTTCAAATCGAGAGCAAAGAGGGCTCGGACAATGAGTCGTCATACTCGACGGAAAAACTTGAACCGACCACTCTTTCTCTGACACTTTGGGGGACTGTAACCGGCGGTTCTGAACTCTATGCCGTCATTGAAGATAAAAAATCCCGGCTTCAGGCCCTGTTTGAGGAAGGGGATTTAATTCAAGACGCAACGATTAAAAAAATTCTGAAAAAAGAAGTCATACTAACGTATCAGGGTAAAGATCAAGTTCTTGAAATGGAAACCGATTCTGGAAAATCCGGGCCAATCAAAAAATCAGTGGAAACCCAAATCCCAGACACAGCCATGAACGATAGCCAAGCTCCCTTAATCCAGACGTCTCCATCGACTCTTGGCAATACCGGCGACATCATGACACAGATTAAATTCAGGCCCTTTTTTTCTAAAGGTGCACCAGACGGTGTAATGATCTATGCCATCAAACCGGAGTCTGTTTTCAACCGGGTTGGGCTCAGAAATGGAGACATTGTAAAAGAAATCAACGGAACCCCGGTTGCATCAATTGAAGAGGCCTCTGCTTCGCTGTCTGGTTTAGAGAGCAATCCTGCCGCCAAAATTACCCTGATAAGAGGTGGCGCAACAAAAGAAATATTCTTTAATGCCGGGCAGTCCGACAAGGAGCAAGGTCATGAAGAGGAACCAGGGGAGATGAAAGAAGAGAAATCAGAGGATATTGAAGTGGAAAAAATTGAAAATGCCGATGAAAAGAATAAAGGAGAGGAATCATAATGTGCTTTGTTAGAAAATGGGTGATGACGGGCATCGTTTTGTATATCGCCTGTGCCGTTTTTCTCTTTGCTTCCGATACCGGTGCGGCTGATCCGGTTACCCCGGGAGTGAATCCGGTCGAAGGGGATTCTTCTTTTGTGTCCATTGATTTTAATAATGTGGATATTAACGTGTTCATTAAATTCATGAGCAAATTGACAGGCAAAAACTTTGTGGTGGACAACCGGGTCAAAGGGAATGTGACCATTATTTCCCCGACAAAAATATCGGTGAAAGATGCCTACCGGGTTTTTGAATCCGTTCTTGAAATAAACGGCTTTTCAACCGTCGAAGCCGGTTCGGTCATCAAAATCGTTCCTGCTCCCAATGCAAAGGGGGATAATCTCGACACCCGAATGGTAACGGAAACCGATGATGAGACTATTGATGACCGGGTTGTGACCCGGCTCATTCCTCTGGAATATGCAAAATCAGACGAGCTGAAAAACCTGTTTACCCCTCTGGTTCCCAAAGGCAGCATTGTTCTTTCCTATCGTGATACCAATATGCTCATTGTAACAGCAACCCTTTCAAGCATTGACCGGCTTCTAAAAATTGTGGAAAAAATAGACGTTGAAAGTGTTGGAAAGCAGATATCGGTGCTTCCTTTAAAACATGCGGATGCTAAAAAGCTGGTACAGAGCCTTTCCACTATTTTCAGCGCCAAGGCGAAAGATGCCAAGGCAAAACAAAGCACGGAACTGGATGTGAGTTTTGTGGCCGACGAAAGAACCAATTCCGTCATTCTTCTTGCCGGCATCCAGGAAATAAACCGGGTCAAGGAATTGATCGATTTACTGGACCAGGAGGTCCCAAAGGGAGATGAAAGAATACGGGTGTATTATCTTGAGCATGCATCGGCCGAAAGCCTAGTGAAGGTATTGCTGGAAATCCCCACCGACAAGCAGGATCAGGCAGCTCAGGGAGCCCAGAAAAAGGCCCCCATCCTGTCTGAAAAAGTGAAAGTCATGGCCGACAAGGCTACCAATAGTCTCATTATTATGGCCGACAAAGAGGATTACCCGGTACTGGAAGATGTGATCGGCAAGCTTGATATCCCGAGGGCCATGGTGTATATCGAATGCCTCATCATGGAAGTCAACACGACCCGGGGTCTGAATATCGGGACCGAATGGAAGGCATCCCAGGGATATAACAATGACAGCCGGGTGGTTTTCGGCGGTTTCGGCGGCACAAACACGACTTCCGGATATTCCAACCTGACAGGGGCTTCAACAGCAGGAACTTCCGGATATTCCACCTTGCCCACGGGATTTTCTGTGGGGGTGCTGGGAAAAAAATTTAGTATCGGGGGCGTGACCTTCCCTGATATCCAGGCCATTGTTCAGGCCTTTCAAAACGATAAGGATGTCCATATCCTTTCAACGCCCCAGATATTAACTACAGAAAACGAAGAAGCCTCCATTACGGTGGGGAAAAACGTTCCCTTCCAGACCCGGTCTGCGGCCGAGGCCGGAACGGCCACCTATAATTCTTTTGAATATAAGGATGTGGGTATCACCCTGAAAATAACTCCCCAGATCAGCAAGGACAAGCTTGTTCGGCTGAATGTCTCCCAGGAGCTGACCAAACTGGATTCTTCAGCCAGCCAGACTAGCCCGGACAGACCCACCACCTTCAAGCGCCAGATAGAGACCACCATTATTGTGGAAGATGCCAACAGCGTTGTCATCGGCGGCCTGATCGATGAAAGCCTGACCAAAACGGAATATAAGACCCCTTGCCTCGGTGATGTGCCTGTGCTGGGATGGGGTTTTAAAAGCGTATCAAAAGGTGAGGATAAAACCAATCTCTATGTTTTTCTGACGCCCAGGGTTGTAAAGAATCCCCTGGAATTAGACAAAATTTACAATGAAAAAGCCAAAGATATCGAATCCATCAAAACCGGAGAGGTTCTTTTATACAACAAGCTGATACAAAAAAAAGATGAAGAGATCCAAGATGAACCCAAAAAGGATGAGTAAATAAAGCAAAAAACATGATTGACGCGCTGATAAATATCCTGGGAAAAAAGACGGCTCTTTCAAAGGAAAGCCTGGAAAAGATGCGGGCAGCCTGCCTGAAAGACCGTTCAAGGCTCATGGACACGCTTGTGGAAACCAAGCTGGTACAGGAAAATGAGACCCTTGAAGCCTTAAGTCTGATTTACGGCATCCCTTTTGCAGCCACCCTGACCGTGGAAACGGCAAAAGACGGCTGGACAGCAAAAATTTCAAGGCAGTTTTTAAAAAAATGCAATATGGTCCCCCTTGTCAGAGATGATGAAGTCACCATCGCCCTGAATGATCCCTCGGATTTGAGTTTTGTTGATGATATCGCTTCTCTTCTGAAACTGGAAGCCTATTCCCTGGTCCTTGCACCCAGAAGCCAGATCCAGTCTGCCATCAATACCCTCTATGACCGGTCCGGAGAAAGCGCCCAACAGCTTGTTGACGACATGGAAGACAATGGGTTTACCATTATTGATGATTTCGAACGGACGGCGGATCTTCTGGATGATACCAGTGACGCCCCGGTCATCCGGCTGGTGAACCATATGATTTCCCAGGCCGTCAAGGCCGGGGCCAGCGATATCCATATTGAGCCCTTCCAGGATGTCCTGAAGGTCCGGTACCGGATCGACGGGATCTTATATGAAATGCTGACCCCTCCCAAGGGCGTTCAGGCCTCCTTGATATCCAGGATCAAGGTCATGGCCAAGATGAATATTGCGGAAAAAAGAGTGCCCCAGGATGGACGGGCCCAGGTCAGAATCGGCGATCAGGAGATTGATATCCGTATTTCAACGGTTCCCACTTCCCATGGGGAACGACTGGTCATGAGGCTTTTGAATAAATCCGGATATTTCCTTGAATTCTCGGAGTTCGGCCTTTCCGATGAGAATTACCGGACCATCCATAAGATTATCCGCCAGAACAACGGGATTGTTCTGGTGACGGGCCCCACCGGAAGCGGAAAAACCACCACCCTTTATGCGGCCCTGTCGGAAATCAATTCCCCGGATAAAAATATCATCACCATTGAAGACCCGGTGGAATATAATCTTAAGGGCATTGGCCAGATCCAGGTCAATGCAAAGACCGGGGTGACCTTTGCCAAAGGCCTCAGGTCCATTGTCCGCCAGGACCCGGATATCGTTCTGATCGGGGAAATAAGGGATCTGGAAACGGCAGAGATCGCCATTCAGTCGGCCCTGACAGGCCATCTGGTCTTTTCCACCCTGCATACCAATGACTCGGCCGGTGCCGTCACCCGGCTGGTGGACCTGGGTGTGGAGCCTTACCTGATTTCCTCTTCCGTGAATTCGGTGGTGGCCCAGCGTCTGGTCAGGGTACTCTGCAATGACTGCAAGGAAGGGTACCGGTTGGATGAATCCCATCTCAAGGCTCTGAACGGTCCTGGTGAAAAATTCCTCGGAGAATATGTCTATAAGCCCAAAGGGTGTCCCAGATGTTTTAACACCGGGTATTCCGGCCGCCAGGCCATTTTTGAAATCATGATCATGGATGATACCCTTAAAACTCTCGTCCTGCAGACTTCGGACGCCAATCAGATCAAAGCGGCCGCTCTCAGGGCCGGTATGGTCACCCTTCGCCGGGACGGCATGATCAAGGTGCTCAAAGGCATTACATCCATTGACGAGGTGCTTCGTGTCACCCAGGAATAGGGCGGTTTTCATGTTTTTTTTCACGGTTCTGTGCGGGTTTTACCAGATTGTCCCGGCCCAGGCACAAAATCCGGTCATCAGGTTTTACCAGGAGTATATATCCCCGGTGGACGGCAACCGGTGCCCCATGCAACCGTCCTGTTCCGCCTATGCAAACGAGGCCTTTGAAAAACACGGCCTTCTCATGGGCTGGATCATGGCCAGCGATAGGCTTGTCCGCTGCGGGAGGGACGAAACAAAGCTTTCCCCCGCCATTATCCTTGACAGCCGGGAATATAGCTTTGATCCTGTGGACGCCAATGACTTCTGGTGGTTTGAGAAAAAAAAATGAGGCTCTGGTTTTCATGCTTCCTATCCGGCCTATTTCTTATCTTTCCGGCCCCGGAGGGTTCTTGCGAAGAAAAAATCACCATCACTTCAGAGATGCAATATGATTATGCCCAAACTCTTTTCAGGAATAAAGACTATGATGCCGCCAGGGTCGAGTATAAGCGGTTTATCCATTTTTTCCCGGAGAGCGGCCGTCTGGCGGAGGCAAAATTCAATATTGCCGTCTGCCTGTTTGAGCAAAAAAAATATATGGAGGCTGCCAGGGATTTCAATGAAATCATCCTTGAAGAAGGCCCCTATGCCGGGGAAGCTTATTTCTATCAGGCCCGGGCTTTCATAAACCTTGGAAACACGGGCTATGCCGAGATCGTCCTGCAAAATTACCTTAAGCTGACCGATGATCTGAAAACAAAAGACAGGATTTATGCTGAGCTGGCAAGGCTTCACCTTTTGCAGGCTAAGGCATTTAAGCCGGATTCCCTGGCCCTTGCCAAGGAATACCTGTCAAAAATTTCACCTTCAGGCACCCATGCCCATGAAGCTGAAAAAAACATGGATCTGATTCTTGAGGCGGAAAAAGCCCCCCGGAAAAATCCCGGAGCAGCAGGGTTTTTTTCCATTATCCCGGGGGGTGGGTTTCTCTATTGCGAACGATATCAGGATGCCCTGGTCACATTTTTACTGAACGCCGGTCTGATGCTGGCGGCCTATGAGGCCTATGAAAATGACAATAAAGCCCTTGCCGGTGTCATCGGATTTGTGGAAACCGGTTTTTATATGGGCAATATATACGGGGCTGTATCGTCTGCCCATAAATACAACCAGGCCGGGGTATTAAAGGTGCTGAACAGGGATATGGCCCTTGCCCCGAAGATTGATCCCGGGGGCAGGGGGTTTGCCGTAACTCTTGATTTTGATTTTTAGCCTCATTGTATCAACTGGTTGATTTCAAATATGGGCAGGCAGATGGCCATGATGATGCAGCCGACCACAACGCCCATGGCCAGGATGATCAGGGGCTCGATGAGGGAGGTTGCTGCGGTGATGGCCGTTTGAACATCTTTTTCAAAAAGATCGGCGGTTTTCTCCAGCATTTTTTCAATCTCCCCGCTGGTCTCACCGATTTTAATCATCTGGGAGGCAAGGTAGGGGAAAAATTTGCTCTGACCCAGGATTTCTCCCAGTTCCCCTCCCTGTTCAACCGCATCACAGGCCTTTGATATCAATTCATGGAACACCCTGTTTCCGGCAATACTTTTTGTGATATTCAGGGCCGTCAGCATGGGCACCCCGTTTTCCAGGAGCGATCCCAACGTTCTTGTAAATCGTGCGGCAATGATTTTTTTGAGGAGTTCACCGGTAACC
This sequence comes from Desulfobacula sp., assembly GCA_023701135.1. Classification (GTDB taxonomy): domain Bacteria; phylum Desulfobacterota; class Desulfobacteria; order Desulfobacterales; family Desulfobacteraceae; genus Desulfobacula. The sequence continues at coordinate 51,992 of JAMPXP010000009.1, forward strand.
GGTAATGAAATTAAAAGCCTGTCAATGAAAAAGCCGCCCTTGTCCGTTTTCTTCAGAGAAAAAATAAGGACCATACAAAGAATCGGCGCCAGAACCACGGCCCACCACCAGGATTTGAAAAAAGTGCTGACAGAGATGAGAATAATCGTCGGCAGGGGCAGGGTCTGGTTCATATCGGAAAAAATAGCCACAATCCCGGGAACCACATAGGTTAAAAGAATGATCAGCACCCCGAACCCGATGAGGGCCATCAAAACCGGATAGGCAAGCGAGGCCTGGATTTTTTTTTTGGAATCTTCCCGGTTTTCCGTAAAATCCGCCAGCCGCTCAAGAACAATTTCCAGGGTGCCGGAAGATTCCCCTGCATTCACCATATTGATAAAAATGGGCGAAAACACATTGGGGTAGAGTGCAAGCGCTTTTGCAAAGCTATTGCCTTCTTCAATGGCATCTTTGATCTTTGATAGAACCCGTTTCAGGGTTTTGGATTTTGTCTGGGGGACAAGGGTGGATACGGATTTTACCAGGGGAAAGCCGGCAGACAAAAGGGTGGACAATTGCCGGGTGATCAAGGCCAGCTCAGATGAACCGACTTTCGAGAACAGACTGAATTCTGAAAAAAAAGACAGGGATCTTGTTGCCCCGGCTCCGGGCTGGGATTCTATTTTATTCAAAGATGTGGGAAAGATCTGCTGCTGCCGGAGCTTTGATTTGGCAGCAGATGCGCTTTCAGCATCAATAATGCCGGATACGGCTTTCCCTTTGCCGTTCAGTGCCCGGTATTCAAATACAGCCATGGAAGAGCCTCCTGGGAATTTTTGATATCGACCTGAGAATTCACAGGATCAACATACCATATCCCCAAAAAAAGCCAAAGATTAAAAAAAGTTCGTTTTTTTTCAAAACTCAGGGTTTTCCCTGATTGACTTCCTGCGAATTATTTTGTTAGAAGAAAAACCAGTAAACTAAAAAAGAGTTTGATAAAAAATTGAATAGGGCTTTCATCCGAATAATTAACTATTTTCAGGGGAATGGTCATGGATTTATCAAAAACGCCTTAAAACCATTGCGGTTGAAGGAGGCAATCAAACCATCCGGGCCTATGACCTGGACTACGCGGAAAGCCCCAATACCGGGCGATCCCCTCTTGAAACCCTGACCGCCTATGGATCGGATTATTCCCTGGACGGAAATCATGAAATCAGCGACGGCTCATCCCTGCCGCCCACCCGGATAACCTATCACAAAGACCTGACGGAATTTGCCGCCTCGCCCGCAGCGCTCACCAACAATCTCTCCATCGGCCAGGGCTTTACCGACAGTTACAATTACCCTGTGGTCACCGGGGACTGGAACGGTGACGGCAAAACCGATATTGCCAGGGTGGGGGATACCGGCGTGGTTTTTTATACACCTGAGAGTGCTGCCGCCGACCTGGCCGTTTCCTTTACCGCCTCCTCCGGCAGTACCACCGGCATTGGTTACCAACCCTCCTCCCTGTATCAGAATACCCTATTGCCCTTTGTGGTCCATACCGTATACCGGATCACCACCAACGACGGGTTCGGCAACACATCAGAAACCAATTACCGGTTCTCGGGCGGGCTTTACGATTATGAACAGCGCGAGATCAGAAGCTTTGCCGCAGTAACCAAGACCAAGCCGGACGGAACAAAGGAGATCACCACCTTTCACCAGGATAGATTCCTGGACGGCCTGCCTGAAAAAACCGAGTTTAAAGACCCGGCCGACACCCTTTTGGCCCAAACCCTTTACACCTGGGTCAGCAGCCCCTATAACAGCGAGTCTTCCTTTATCTTTCTCCAGTCCAAGGCAGAAACCCGGCACGAGAACGGGGAGACCCTTTTATCCCAGGAAAACTATACCTGGGACGAGACCCACGGCAGCCTTCTGACCCAGACCCTTCTTGCCACACCCGGCTCGGGCCTTACAGAAAACATCACCACTGCCTACGAATACGGTTATTACGGCAGCGGCGGCACCTATCCCTTAAGAACCGTGCAGGAGACCCTGACCGGCAGCACCACCGGCCTTGCGCGGCAGACCGGGTATGCCTATGAAACCGGCACCGGCAACCTTGTATCAGAGACCGCCTTTAACCTGACAGGCCCGGACCCGGTCACCACCTACGGCCATGACGGGTACGGCAATATCACCAGTGTGACCGACCCCCTGGGCCGGGTCACCCTTTACGGGTACGACACCCTGACCCACACCCATGCCGTCACCACCACAAAACCCGCCACGGGCAGCTTTAATCATATCACGCAATACCCCGACCTGGACTACCGGTATGCCAAACCCCTGACTTTCAGGAACGAAAACAGCCATGACACCGCTTATGAATATGATGTCTTCGGCAGGGTCACCCGGATCAGCTACCCGGACGGGGGCGAAGACACCTATGCCTATATGGACGACATTTTGCCCAGATCCGTCACCAAGGGCAAAAGGGATGGGACGGACAGCTTCATCCATACCGTCACCTACCTGGACGGGTTCGGCAGGACCATCGAGACGGTGGAGCCTTCTATCAGCAATACTTTTGCCGTCACCCTGTTCACCTTTGACCATATGGGCAGAGCCGCCTGCATCAGGGGACCCCTGATCAAAACAGGCAATGCCTTTTTATCTGCGGACTTTGCCTCCATATCCGCAACCCCGGCCAATGTGGGGTCAGGGACCCCCACCACCTGGACCCGGAACTATTATGACACCAGATCCAGGCTCATCTGCCTGCAAAGATCCGGTGAAGAAACCACCTGGTTCGCCCATGAGCTGCTCAAGACCGTGACCACGGACCCGGACGGGAACAAAAAAACCAGGATCTCCGATCTTCTGGGCCGTCCCGTAGAAATCATCGAGCACGGCCCCACCGACCATGGCACCACCTATACCTATACCCCGGCCGGGGATCTTTTGAGCGTGTCCCGGATCAACCCCCTGACCGGCAATCCCATCGAGAACCGCATCACCTATAATACCCTGGGCCAAAAACTCACCCTGCAGGACCCGGACATGGGCGCCTGGTCCTATGCCTATGACCTTGCCGGCAACCTTGTCACCCAGACCGACGCCCGGAACACGACCATCACCTTTGAATACGACGCCCTGAACCGGAAGACCAGAAAAACCTACCCGGACGCAAGCTTTGCAGAATACCGGTATGACGCCGGGGTCAACGGCATTGGCCTCCTGTACAAAAAGATCAATGCCCATGCCACCACCGAGTACGCTTCCTATGATGCCATGGGACGGCCCCTGGAAGAAAAGCGCACCGCCGGCGCCACCGTCATCCTTTTTGACTATGCCTATGACCTTGCCGGCCGCCTGGCCTCCAAAGCCGTGACAAAGGACAATGTGGCCTTTAAGACCCTGAACTATGCCTTCTACCCCGGCACCAGCCTCTTAAAACGGGTCAGTGACGGCAATAACAATACCCTGTCCGAGATCTCCCTGTATTCTCCCCAGGGCAAGATGGAAGCCGTCAGCTTTAACGGGGGTAAGACCGTGACCACGTATTCTTATTTTCCCCTGACCGGACGCCTGAGCACCCTCAACGCCTATACGGTCCCTGCCGGGCAGAGCATCATCTACAAGGTCTATGATTACAACAAATCCGGGGATATCACAGGAATCCACGACCTGAAAAATAATATCGATTATGCCTATGACTATGACCCCCTTCACCGGCTCATCTCGGAGCAATCCTCGGGAGGAGGGGCAGGCGCGGGCACAACGGTTGAAGTGATCGAGTTCACCTATACCGAAGAAGAGGGTAAGCCCGTTCACGCCCCGGTACAGACAAGCCTTAACGGGGCATCCACTCAGTACACCTATACGGCCACCGGCACAAGGAGCAGTAAACAGGAGGGGCTCAATACCACCCTCTATGAGGTCAACCACGACAACCAGATCCAGACCATCACCGCGGGCGGGGTGGCCACCAATTTCTTCTACGACGCCGACGGCAAACGGATCAAGAAAACCCAGGGCCCATCCACCACCCTGTATTTTGGCGAGGACCTGGAGATCATCAATAATATCCCCGCCCTTTACGCCTTTGCCGGGAACCTGCGCATCGCCAAAATGACCGAAGCCGCCACAGAGTATTATCACAAGGACCACCAGGGCTCCACCAATGCCATGTCCACGGAAAGCGGAACCCTTATTGACACGGCCGAATATTTGCCCTATGGTCCGGACAGGTATGCCAATGCTCTTTTAAATCACAGCGCCTATAAATACACAGACCAGGAGCAGGACGCCGGCACGGGGCTGTACAACTACGATGCCCGGCTCTATGACCTCAACCTCGGCCAGTTCGTCATGGCCGACACCATCGTGCCTGATCCGTATAATCCCCAGAGCTTGAACCGGTATGCGTATTGTTTGAATAATCCTATACGGTATGTGGACCCGACAGGGCACTATTCATTTATGGGTGATGGGAATGACGACACCCCAGACAATAATGGGTATTATGGGAACTGGACTCATCGCTCCTCTGATGGTAATTCAGGGGGAGTTCCTGGATATTCTCCTTCCGACCTTAGTTCTATTGCATCAGATATCGAAAAAAAGGTTAATGCAATTCAAAACGCCATGAATCAAAATTATCCGGATTGGAAAAATAATTGTAGTAAATTTGTCCAGGAGGTAGCAAAAGCAGTGGGGATAGATTTGGCTGTGCCAGCAAATCAGATGCTTAAACAAATAGAGGAGGACTCAGAATGGGGAAAAACAAAAGATCCCAAGGTGGCCCAACAAAAAGCCAATGAAGGGAATCTAACTGTTTTTGGCGTTCCCGGCGAAAGACATGGGCATGTAGGGGTTGTGGAACCCGGCACACTTTCTAGTGATGGGTTCCCGTCTGGCACTTGGGGCTCAATGAGCCCAAACCTTAACCCCCCTCAACAGGATACGCCTATATCAAAATCTTTTAGAAAAAGCGACTGGGAGAAAATTAGCTATGGCTACCACGCAATCGATTAATTTCGAGTATAAAATAAATCTCATTATTAAAGTCTGTATATTTTTTCTTAGTATTCACACAATTTTTGTAACTAGCGGCATTGCGTTTGAATTTACAAAAATAACCAAAATTGAGATAAAAAAAATAACCGTAGGGGAACATATAGAATTTAAAGCTTCTTATGCAAATTTTGATTTACAATTGATGGGGGTCCATGAAGAAGACAATCCGAAACTATTTGATGGTCCATTGGTAATCAAAAAAAAGGGGGGCAACTCTTTAACAGAAATTGATTTATCCTTGATCTATGCATTATATGGGCTGGAAAATAGCAATTGTATCGTTGTGCATACTGTAAGCGGAAGCGAAAGTTATTTTGATATTGTTGATCTGTCCAAGGGTAGGCAGATTCATGAAACTATTGATGCTTATTCCGACAAAATCGATATGGAAAAATATTTTTTGAGAATTTGGCCGTATTGTGAAGAAACAACTGTGGGAGAGGGGGATTCATGTACTGCAGGGCGTATCTATTTTTTTGATAAAAGCAATAATTATAAGCCAACCCTATTGGAGTCAGAATCCAGAGAATTTAACAAAGAAATAATTGGCATTGAATTTGAAGGAACCAAAAATATAATAGAACCGAAAACTAAAAATGCAAGGATTGGGCTATAGCCCTCTGTGACAAGATGCTGCATCTATTTTTTAGCATGAGACTTCCAAGTGCTTTGTATGGCATCGCGCATGACCACCATCAGGCCCGGCCATTCTTTGGGCGTATGCCTTTTGAGGGCCTGGAGAACATGCTGGTGGATTTTCTGTCGGGAAGGCTGCTTAAGGCGGATGATTAAAATGCCATGGTGAGGTTCATCCCGGTGGATGGTAAACCCTTTGTCGGTTGTGATCAGGAGACATTGAAGATCCTGGACCATTTGCCATAAAGCCTCATCAGTGATGCCCTGATCATCGGTTCCGCGGATATCCATGACATCATACCCTTGAAGGATAAGCTCTTTTACCGTTATGAGCGGGATGTTTTCATCAACCAAAATTTTCATATGGCATGTTCAATGGGGGTAATCTGTTCTTCTGCAAGGGATGCTGCGTATTCCAGGCAGGCATAGATATCATCCTGTTGAAGTGACGGGTAATCTTCCAGAAGCTCTTCGATTTTATCCCCGCTAGCAAGCATGCGGATGATCTGGTGGACAGGAATTCTGGTCCCTTTGACACATGCCTGGCCGTGGCATATTTTAGAATTTATTGTAATTCGATCATACATATAGGCTCCTTGTGATCCTGTTGTATAAATTTTTCTTGCTTTGACATTCCCTGGGTAAATTGTCCATGGCATGGATGATGTTTTTTCGTCGTGATTCTCAAGCGTCTCTACATCAACGATCCGGTTAAGCATCTCTTTTCTTTAATATCGGTCAATGTGACGTTTGTCAATGAGGATGATCTAACATGCTGGAAATCGGCATGTTTTTTAAAACAGAAACCCCGATCTGGACTACCGGTATGCCAAACCCCTGACCTTCAGGAACGAAAACAGCCATGAGACCTCACCAGGGACCCCCACCACCTGGACCCGGAATTATTATGACACCAGATCCAGGCTCATCTGCCTGCAAAGATCCGGTGAAGAAACCACCTGGTTCGCCCATGAGCTGCTCAAGACCGTGACCACGGACCCGGACGGCAATACAAAAACCCGGATCTCCGATCTTCTGGGTCGCCCCCTAGAAATCATTGAACACGGCCCCACCGACCATGGCACCACCTATGCCTATACCCCGGCCGGCTTATCCGGCATTGGTCTTGGATAAATCAATGGTCAGGGCGTAGACGCCCTGCTCCATTTTTGCCTGGACCGGGTAGGGGCCCTTTTCAAAGACTTTCATCATATAGCGGTTGGACGCCAGGACATCGGCGGTCATGCCCTGGACTCCCCTTTCCCTGGCCAGTTTGGCCAGCATCTGGTAGAGGTAGGTGGCAATGCCGTATCCCTGGTATTCTTCATCCACGACAAAGGCGACATCCACAATGGGTTTATTCCTGTGGCGGGCGTATCTGGCCTCGGCAATGAGGGTCTGCTGGCCGGGTTCGCCGATGAGGGCCACTATGGAGAGGACATCCCGGTAATCCACATTGACATATTCCTGCATCCGTTCATGGGGCATGGTTTTGATGGGGGAAAAATACCGGTAATAGATGGCTTTATCGGAAAAACGGTAAAACAGCCGCCGCATCTGGTCTTCATCCGAGGGTTTGATGGCCCTGAACCGGATGTTCAGGTTGTTTTTAAAGGTATGCCGGGTTTCCAGGTCCGAAGGATAAAAATGGGCGCTGTCGGCCAGGAAAATCTGGTCCTTGTAGAGGATATTGATCTTTTTGGCGCCTTCCACCAGCAGGGGCCGGTCCTCGGGGTGAGCGATTTCGATGAGGGCCTGGGCCCTTTCCCGCAGAGTCCTGCCCCGCAAATGGGCAATGCCCTGTTCCGTGGCCACAAGATCAATGGATTCGGGCAGGCTCAGAAGATCGGGCTGGTCTTCCACTGAAAGCCGGATATTGGGTTTACCTTCCCGGTTGCGGCTGGGAAGGGCCACGATGGTATAGCCGCCCTGGGAGATTTCAGCCCCGTTGAAAAAATCCGCCATCTGGCCGGGGCCCGCCGTGACATTGGAGGCGCTGTTGTGCAGGATCACCCGGCCGGACAGATCCACCCGACGGACCGGAAGAACAAACACAAATCTATGGTTGCGGCCGATTTCCATGGGGTTGAAGACCTTGTCAATGCTCTGGAATTCCACCATGGGGTTCCGGTCCAGGAACTGCATCAGTTCCTTGGTGCCCAAGGCATAGGCCGTCAGGGACCTGCCCCGGAAAAGGCCCTTGCGCCGGTTGGTGACGGCCCCGCTTTTCACAAGGTCCATGAGGGAATCGGTAAAAAACGGACTGTGGATTCCCAGTTCCTTTTTTGTGGCCAGGTGTCTGGGCAGGGCCTCGAAGATCGGGCCGAAGGTAAAGGCCAGGCAGCTTCCGTCTTCGATGACCGAAGCTACATTGGCGGCCAGTTTATCAAACACGGGCTCCACGGGAAACCGGGGAAAATAAAAGGGCGGGACATTGGATTCAATGACCATGTCAAAATCATCAAAGGAAACAAAGGTATCTCCGATGGTGTAGGGGATATCGTGGTTGATCTCGCCAACTACAAGACTTGCCTGGTCCATGGCCCTTCGGGCCACATCCACCCCCACGCCCAGGCTGCAATACCCGGCCCGGTTGGGCGGGGTGATCTGGACAAAGGCGACGTCAATGGGGATCTGCCCGTCCTTCATGAGGGAGGGAATGGCGGAAAAGCGTGACGGCACCAGGTCCACCTGACCTGCGGCAATGGCTTCCGCCGACACCCAGCCGGAAAAAAAGGTTTTCAGGCGAAAGCGTCTGGATTGAAGGGCCTTATAAGAAATGGCATCCCCGAAGCTGACCAGTTGGATCAGGGTCAGGTCCTGGAGGGCATATCCCTTTTCATCCATGAGGCAGTTGACCAGGGTCCGGGGTTCGGCTGCCCCGGTGCCGATGAAGATATTCATGCCGGGTTCGATTTTCTTTAATACATCGGCCGGACTCACCAGCTTTTTTTTCCATGAAGGTGTTTTTTTAAGAAACATGGGGGTTCCCTTTTTGTTATTCAGCATTCCGGCCGGGAAAATATTTTATGCCGGACCTTCCTATTCATAATGGAATATGGGGGAACTGTCCATAAAGATTTCCCGGCCCAAGGTTTCTTTTCCATGAAAGAAATGATAGAAAATCCCCATGAACTGGTTTGCTTTTTCCCTCATCTCCAGCATTACCCTGAGCCTGAGGGAGTTTTCCGTTAAAAGGGCCGGGAAAAACATACCATCTGCCGTCATGAGTTTCGGCATGAATTTTTTCATGTTTCTCATCATTCTGGTGTTGAATGTTCTCTCCCGGAATTATCATCCGCTTACACTTCACTTTGCCGGGATTCTGATAACGGCAGCCATCCTGGATTCCCTTGCCACCCTGCTCTATCTCTCCTCCATCAAAACCGGAGATCTGTCAAAAATCATTCCCATGCTCTGCTTTATTCCGGTCATCCAGTTGTTTGTCACCCCGGTGCTGATTCATGAAAACCTTTCCGTCATCGGGATGATGGGGGTGTTCACGGTGGTGTCCGGGTCCTATCTTCTCTATGTGGAGAGCTTTGACGGCATCCTGTCCCCCATCCGATCAGCCTTCCGGGACAAAAGCGCCATGATGATGCTGGGGGCGGCGTTTTTGTGGGGAATCACCTCCAGCTTTCACAAGATGGGCATACGGCAGACCAATGCCCTGTTCTGGGGGGCCTGTGAGATCGGCCTCATTTCCCTGATCCTGTCGCCCTTTGCCCTCAGGGCCGGGAAAACCCATTGGGCGTCCCTGAAAAAAACCATTCTTCCCGGATTTCTCAGCAGTTTCACGGTATTGTCCTATTATTTTGCCATAGGCCTCGGGCCCGTGGCCTATGTTTCTTCGGTGAGGCGGCTGGGCGTCTTGTTTACCATGATGATGGGTATCCTGATCTTAAAGGAAGGCATCCGGCGACTCGGGTTTCTCGGCGGGATCATCATGATTGCCGGGGCCGTCCTCATCAGTCTCTTTGGATAGAAGGCTATGCGGTTTTTAATTTTTCAATATTGGTTCGTGCAAATTCGATGGAAGGGTCTATTTCAAGGGCCATTTCATAATATTGGACAGCCAGTTTGATCTCCCCCAGTTCCCGGTAGCAGGACCCGATATTGGCATAGTTGAGGGCCAGGGAGGGATCAATTTCCAGGGCTTTTTCAAAACAGGCCAGGGCCGCCCTGTGGTCCTTCTGCATAAATCGGCAAAAGCCCATGGTATTGAACATGTCCGGCCGCTGGGGGTCGATGTCCAGACCGAGGCGACAGGTTTCAACGGCCTGTTCATATTGCTGAAGGTCCTTTTGGCAGGCCCCCATATGGGAATAGATATCGGGCAGGTTCAGGCGTACAGGCTGTCTTTTCAGGGCCGTCTCAAATTCGTTCAAGGCTTTTTCCCGGTCTTCCAGGGCATGGAGCATGAGACCTCGGTAAAAGCTGGTATAATATTGTCCGGGCAGGGCTTTTTCCAGGGCGCTGAGTTTTCTCAAGGCCGGGGCCGGATCAAAATTTTCAGTGATGAGCCGGGCCGTAAACATGCCCACACTGGCGGAAACCGCCCTTTCCCTGAAATGGGCGCCGGGAATGACGGCATAAAAGGCCGGAATCTGGAGACGGTCATGGGTGGTGCGGATGACCAGGACTTCAAAGCCCCTTTTGGCAAGGGCCCGGATCAGGTTCTCCACCTCGATGCGGATATTGTTGCTGGACAGGTTGGGCAGATCCTTGATGGAAACCAGGGTTTCAGGATGGGTGATGAATCGTGCATCCTCGATGCGGGTGAATTTGGGCAGGCCGCTGGCCACATAATTGGAGCCTGAATTAAAGTCCCCGGCAAGCTGGGCGGTTTCGGTCAAGGCCCGGCTCATGGCCTTTTCCGGGTCCGGGGAGGTCCCCGCAGTCCAGACGATTTCACTCATGGCCGGAAAAGTGGACGGGTCATAGGCCAGAACCGCCACCGTGGGAATGCCCGTGTCCAGGGAAAAATCCGAGGCATAGATGTTAATGCCCTGCCGTTTATATTTTTCCAGCATCTCACGGACCAAAGGATCGGTAAAAGAATCCAGGCGGATACCCGGCACCTTTAATCCGCCGTGACTGACCAGGGAAGAGGTATGGCGTTCGACCAGTTCGCAGATGCCCTGGCTCAAGGCTTCTTCCGTGCAGTTGCCGGCGCTGGGCCCGTTGAATTCATTGATCATATAAAACCAGTCAAAGGGGATCAGGACCTCTGTTCGCCGGGTCAGGTTATAGCCCTTGGTCCATTTCAGGGGGAGGTCCTCAAACACGGGCTTGACGGCCAGGGCGTCGGCTTCGTTGTCGTGGATGGATTGGATGATCCGGTCAAAGGAAAGGGCCTTTTCACCCAGTTCCTTTGCGGTTGCGCAAAAGAAATTTTGTTCATTTTTGACAAAGGAAAAAAAACTGAACCGTTCGGCCAGCTCCATGACGGCGCTGGCTTCGGACTGGGCCGGGGTTCCGCCCTTGCCCATCTGCTTTTTGGTGCCGATGACCTCAACGGCGTCGCTGCCGCATTCGCTGAAAAATACGGGGATATCCAGCCTGCCGTTATCGATTCGTCTTGTCCGGCTCAGGATATCAAGGTTCAGCCGGGCGGTTTTTTCTTTAAACCCGGCCACGGTTGCTTCCGGGGACATGATCTTGTCCTGGTCATAGGTATAGCCTTTAAAGGCATCTTTCAATTCAACAATATATGTCATTTCTCTTCCTTGGGATTCGTGTCCCGTGTCCTTTTTCCCCTAAAGGCCGGCCGGTTCAATCCGGTCGCCGACCCGGATGACGCCGCCCTTCAGAATTTTAGCAAATACACCTTCCTTGGGCATAATGCAATCCCCTGTCCGGTAAAATATGGCGCATTTTTGGTGGCATTCCTTTCCGATCTGGGTGATTTCCACAAGGGCGGTTTCCCCGAGCCTGAAAATTTTTCCAATGGGCTCGTTTTTCCAGTCAATGCCGGTTGTGGCAATATTTTCGGCAAAATCCCCGAAATTCAGTTTGAAATCTTCAGAGCTTGCTTTTTCAATGCTTTCCGAGGCCAGAAAGCTTAATTGCCGGTGCCAGTCCCCGGCATGGGCATCCCCTTTGATGCCGTGGTTTTCCATGAGTTCGGCGGTTTCAACGCAGTGCTTGACGGTTCCCTTTTTGTGGCTCACGGCTATGGATACGATTTTCATCATTATTATAGTCTCCTATGCTACATTGTGACATTCTTTATACCACAAAAGGGTAGTCATCTGTCAAGGCCAAACCCTGAACCGGGAATGCTGCAAAATGGCAAACCCGGTTCAGATCATGGTCTTCGCTATGTCAGGATCAGTAATCCTCAAAATCCTCATCTTTATAGGATTCTTTGGAGGAATCATCTGTTAAGGAAATATGGACGCCTTTGTCTTTCTTTCCGGCCGGGTTTTTGCCCCCCTGCGGTACGGCATGGCTTATGGTTTTTGATATGCGTTTGCGGGGAACGGATGGCCTTCCTTTTTTTGAAGCGCCGCCCGTGGCTGTTTCCAGTTTGTCCAGGAGGCTCATGGCGTTCTGGAGCTGCTCAGCTTGGGCTGAGAGCTCTTCCGAGGTGGAAGCCATTTCCTCGGACACAGCCGAATTCTGCTGGATAACCTGGTCAAGCTGCTGAAGGGCCTGGTTGATCTGGGTTGCTCCGGTGCTCTGTTCCTTTGATGCCGCATTGATCTCTTGAACCAGTTCGGCCGTTTTTTTAATATCCGGAACAATTTTATTCAGCATCTGGCCTGCATTTTCAGCCACCTGAACGCTGGAAGACGAGAGGCTGCTGATCTCGGCTGCGGCAGCCTGGCTCCGCTCGGCCAGTTTCCGGACCGCATCGGCCACAACGGCAAATCCTTTGCCGTGTTCGCCGGCCCGGGCCGCTTCAATGGCGGCATTCAGGGCCAGCATATTGGTCTGGCGGGCGATTTCTTCAATAATGGAAATCTTTTCGGCAATCTGTTTCATGGCATCCACGGTTTTTGCCACGGCTTGTCCGCCTTTTGCAGCGTCTTCGGCCGCGTTCATGGAGATCTGCTGGGTCTGCTGGGCATTTTCCGAATTCTGCTGGATGGCGGCGGACATTTCTTCCATGGAGGAAGAGGCCTCTTCCGCAGCGGCTGCCTGTTCGGTGGCGCCCTGGGACATTTCCTCTGCCGTGGCGGCCAGCTCCTGGCTCCCGGAGGCCACGTAATTGGTGCTGGTCATGATATCGTTGACGATTTCACGGGTATTTTTAAGAATGATGAGGCTGACCATGGCGCCCAGGATAAGGGCCAGGGTGCTTAAAAAGATCATGCCGATGATGGTGGTTCTCTCGTCATGTTCGGCTCTCAGCACAGACTGCTCGGTAAACTCTTCTACGGAAAGGGTAAATTCCTCGATCTCCCGGTTGAGATCATCTTCTTCCTTTTCCACCTTTTCAGCCATCTGCTCGGCCTGGGCCGTTTTCCGGCTGTTCAAAAGTGCAAAAACCTCATTGACATGTTTTTCAAACTCTGAATGTTCTTTTTCAATCGTTTTTAACGTGTCCAGGGTTTTTTCAAATTCTCTTTTGATTTCCGTGTCTGTCGCTTGTTTTAAGGCATGTTCCGCAATTTTAATACCGGCCTTAAACGCTTCATCCGCCTCATGGGAAAGCCTTGATGCGTCTTCTTCGGCTTGTTTTAGTCTTTTCAGCATGGCCGGGTTTTGGGTTGCCAGTTCACCGAAGCGCAATGCGCGCTCAAAAGAGATGCCCTGTTCCAACTGTAATTGGCTGACGGTGGTGATGATTTTGGTCAGGGGAAGATCCTCTTCAGCAATCTCCTTGATTTCGGTTCCGATGCTGGCCACTTTCAAAATACCGAAAAGATTGCTGCCCAGGATAAAAATCAGGAGGACAGAGGCCAGAAGAATGATCTGGTTTCTCACCGTCATTTTCCCGAAGATGTTTTTCCGGATGATAAAATACAGACCCGCCGCCACCAGGACCAGGATGACAATTCCTGAAATGATCCAGGTGACATAGGAGGAATCCTCTTTATTGTCGGCGCTGTGGTTCGTCTTGTCTGCTGATTTTTCTTTTATTGATTTTTCCGGGGCGTCATGGGAGGCGCTTCCGGAGGACATCCGGGCCTCATTTTCACCAGCCCCATGGCCGGTTTCTGAACCGGTCTCATGGGCGGTTTCTCCATGGCCGCCCTCGCTCATGGGATTCACTTCCTTTTCAGGGTTTGCCTCGGCCCTGGCCAGGGCCTGGGCAACGGGAAATTCAGGAAGCCATTCGATTTTTCCCGTTCCTACGTCATAGATGGCGCCCACCACTTTGGCTTTGCCGCTTTTGACGATATTTCTCACAGCCGGGCTTTTCAGAAAAAGGTCTTCAACCCCCTGCCAGACATTTTCCACAATGGCAAAGGGGATGACGCTGTCTCCTTTGGCTTCGGGATGGGCTGCAACGGCCCGGTGGACGGCAGGGATGATATTGTCCACCAGGGGAGGGATATTGCGTTCAAGGGCGTGGCCTTCCCCCCTGGCAGCCTTGGCCACGGCAGTGACGGCGCCGCACTGGGTGTGTCCCAGAACCACCAGGACCGGCGTTTTGACATGGGCCAGCCCGTATTCGATGGACCCGATTTCATCGGTATCGCAGACATTGCCGGCCACACGGATCACAAAGGTATCCATGATTCCGGTATCAAAGATTCTTTCCACCGGCACCCGGGAATCCGAACAGGTAAGGACCGTGGCCAGGGCGTAATCTCCCTGGTTTTCCCTACCGGCCAGCGTCAACCTGGCCCCATCGCTATGGGGATGGGCAGGGGTTTGGGATACAAATCTCTGGTTTCCCTGTTTAAGGATTTCAATCACCTGGTCAGGGCCGGGTTTTGCAGACAAGGCAGGGCCAGGAAAAATAAAGGTCCCTGAAATACAACCGAGGATACTGATGACCAGGGTCCGGTAAAATTTTTGGGCCATTAAGCGCGTCAGGCTTTTCATGATGACTCCTTTCTAAAAATTATGGTTTTATATCGGGTCTTCCTGATTCTAAAACAGATCCACATTGTCTCCGAGAGAATCCGGCTCTTTTTTTTCATCTTTCGAGGGATCTTTGACATCGGGCGGGATCATTTTCGCATCCCCGCCAACCACTTCCGAGTGGATGAGACGTTCGCTTTCCATGGTATAAATGGAAGCCTCGGGTATTTTTTCAGGGCGGCCCATATCTGGTTCAGGCATGCCGGATAAGATTTTGTCCAGGGCCCTGGTTTGGTTTTCAAGGGTTTCGGCAAATTCCGGCATAAATAAAAGATGGGTCTTTGCCCAGGAAAGAAGCTGGGTGAATTTTTCCGCCGGAATCCGGGCTGCTGAAGAATTTTTTCTGAATCGTTCATAATCTTGTGAAATATGCCGGATGGCCGTATTGAGAAAGGCATGGGACTGATCAAGGCCGATGGTTTTCTGTCCGGTTTTATCTGTTGTCTCGGAAACGGCCTGAATGATCCCTGTTACGGTGGCGGTGAATTCATTCAGGGCATGGGAGGTTTTGGTAACCTCCTGGGCCAGTACCTCAAGGGCAAGCCCGATCTCACCCAGAGAGGCGGATTTGATGACCGCATTCAGCGCTTTTCGGTGAAGATCCAGGCTGATTTCCTCAACGATCCGGATATGCCGGCTCAGTTTTTTAATGGACTCGGATGCCGTTTTAACGGCTTCTTCCATCTGTCGATCCAGATCCTCGGCATGGGTAAGAAGGGATGTGAGTTTCATCATGCTTTCAATGGCCCCTGAAAACAGGTCGGCCTCTGAGGCGGCTTCTTTTTCAATCCCCGTGGCTGAAAGACATTGGGCAAGGGCCTGTGCTTCCCTGTCAATGGTATGAAAGGCGTCCATGATGCGTTCATGGGCATCCCGGATTTCTGAAACAACCCCGAGAACCTGGGCCTTTTGCACCTTTAAGACTGAAAAGACGGCAGCCTGGACTTCACGGGTATTTTTTTTCGTGGGATGTATCTCATCCAAGACCGTTACCACATGCTCCAGTTTTTGCCGGACAATGTCGTGAAATTGAATGGCCATGACGATTTCACTGATTTTGGCGGTAATTGCAGCAGAATGTGAGCTTGCCTTTTCAAGAGAATGAAACGAGGCTGCAATGAGGTCCTGGATGGTTTTTGTGGATTCCTTAACAGCCTTTCCCGAATCCTCCGTCAGCCGGACAAAGGTTTCCAGTTTTTGTTCCAGGGTTTTTAAATAGGCTTGCTGGCATTGTTTTTCCTTTTCTGCATCATCATTCAACACGTTTGAAACCGTCTTGATTCTGTGAGCAAGCTGACCGATCTCCTGGACAAAAACCTCGAACATCTGGTTGGCTTCCCGGGATCTTCTGCTTTCCACGGCAATGTTCAGGGTGATGACGTTTAACAGCATTGAAAGCCGGTCCGTATGGCCGCAGCCCCTGGAAAGCGATTCAAGATGCATGATTCCGGAAGCCAGATGGGTCAGATGAGCCTGGATATTTTCCTGAGCCGATCTCAAGGTCTGAATGACGGTATCGGATACGGTGTGAATGTCTTTTAACCGGTTTTTGTCTTCTCCGGCCTGGTCAAGGTTAAGGGTGTTCAAAACAAGACCGGATAATTGTTCGGATGCTGAAAAGGTTTCATTGAGCTTTTCGCCCAGCATGAGGAAATGAGGATCAACCGATGTCAGAGAACCGGAAATCGAGTTTGAAACAGCGGTCAGATCCGCATCAAGACCTGCTTTAGGCTTGTTGAAACCGAACATTTTCCTATCCCTCGGAAACGGTTTCAGCGTTTTTCAATGCAGCTTCTTCCGACATCAGGCGATTGATGTCCAGAAGAATGATAAAATCATTGCCTTTTTTGCCGATGCCTTTGATATATCCGGTATTGATCCTCATGCCGATCCTCGGGGTCGGTTCGATCAGGTTTTTTTCAAGGGTCAGGACCTCCCGGATGGAATCCACTATGACACCAAGGCTGATGGTTTCTCCGGAAAGATCCGTTTCAACAATAATGATACAGGTATCCACGGTTTTTTCACCGGCCGGAAGACCGAATTTTCTGCACAACTGGATCACGGGAACCACGGCTCCCCTCAAATTGATGGCGCCGAGAAGATAATCCGGCATCCTGGGAACTTTTGTGATTTTTGTAACATCAATGACTTCTTTTACCTTCTGGATATCAAAGGCATAGGTTTCCTTATCCAGATGAAAGGTAAGAAACTGTACGGTTCCGGATGGGCTCTCTGTAGACATTGCATACCTCCGTTGATATTGGAAAAGACGGTTATTTTTTCAGGAGCAGGAGAATGCCCTTAGAAAAAAGTGACATTCCCGGGTTTTCGGATCTCCTGTTCAATGATTTGTTTCTTTCTTGCTTCCTCGCGCATCAGCCTGAATATGCTGGTGGGGGAGATTTTTTTTACGGATACGTTTCCGGTGTCTGTAAAAAAAAAGACCTTTCTGGGCCGTTCGCCTCCCAGATCCCGGGCCATGATGGGAATCCCCTCTGTTTCCAGGAACCGGACCACAAAATCGGAAATCTGCCGGCCAACGGCGTTTTTAATATCAATATCCGGCAGGACATGGGCTCCGCCGAAAATCTTGGCCATGAGGTTGTGACGGTTGGCCCCTTTTTTCATCATGGCGTTGATCAGAATCTCCATGGCATTGATGCTGTAACGGGTCTGCTGGTCAAACACCATCGAATTTGTTTTGCCCGGTAATATGATGTGGTTCATTCCCGCGATATTATTGTGCTTGTCATGGAGGCAGACGGCCACACAGGAGCCCAGGATGGTGCTGATGACAATCCCCTGGCTGCTGGTATAGAAGTCCCCGATATGAATCCGGACCTCTTTTTTTTTCAAGGCCCCTAATTCTCTGCTATGGAAATTCCGGATGGTCATAGGGTTTCCTTAGGATTCATTACACATGTCAAGCACGGCCTGGTTGATCCGCTCAAGGGGAAGGATCTTATCCACGCACCCCAGCTTGATGGCTTCTTTGGGCATTCCAAATACCACGCTGGAGGCCTCGTCCTGGGCTATGGTGGAAGCACCGGATTCTTTCATTTCCAGCATGCCTTTTGCCCCGTCATCTCCCATACCCGTCATGATGACGCCGACTGCATTTTTCCCTGCATAGCGCGCCGCAGACCTGAAAAGGACATCTACGGAGGGCCGGTGCCGTGATACCAGGGGGCCGTCTTTGATTTCCGCATAATACCGGGCCCCGCTTCGTTTGATGAGCAGGTGTTTGTTGCCCGGCGCGATGAGGGCCTGGCCCCTTAAGATGGAGTCCCCGTCCGCGGCTTCCTTTACAGAAACCCGGCAGATGGAATTCAGCCGCGTGGCAAAGGCTTTGGTGAAATTTTCAGGCATGTGCTGAACAATGACGATGCCGGGGACATCTCTTGGAAATTTTTCAAGAAATATCCTCAACGCTTCCGTCCCGCCTGTGGAAGCACCCACGGCAATGATTTTTTCAGTGGTTTTCAGCATGGCCTTTGTGGGTTTTTCAATTACGGCATCGGCTGTCAGCTTGGGAGCGACTTTCCTGATTTCAATCACTTTTTTCAGCCTGGACATGGCCGCGGCCTTGACAATATCGCATATCCGGATTCTGGATTCCTCAAAGAACCGCTTTGTCCCTACCGTGGGTTTGGTAATGATGTCCACGGCTCCGGAATCCAGGGCGCGGAGGGCGGTGGCCGACCGGTCTGCAGTCAGGGTGGAGCAGATGACAACCGGGATGGGGTGCTGGGACATGAGCTTCTGCAAAAACGTGATGCCGTCCATCCGGGGCATTTCAATATCCAGAGTGATCACATCGGGTTTTTGAATTCTCATTTTCTGGGCTGCTGCAAAAGGATCCTGGGCCGTACCCATGACCTCGATGCCGGGATCGGAAGAAAGGATATCCACAAGGGTCTGACGAACCAGAGCGGAATCATCTACAATCAGGACTTTAATTCTATCGGGCATGGGCCTTCCTTTTGCCTTCAGGTTTTTTGATATACGGTTGACGCCGTGGGCACCACCGGCAGCAAATGGTGTTCAAGAAGTTCAGAATGGCCCATGAAGAGAAATCCGCCGGGTTTCAATTGCCCGCATATCCGTTGCATAAGGTTGCGGGTGGTGGGGGCATCAAAATAAATAATAACGTTCCGGCAGAAAATCACATCAAATTTTTTTAAAAAGGTGAAATCTTCCATGAGGTTCATCCTTTTGAAATGAATCCTGTCCCTTAAATCCGATACAATCCGCACCATGTTCTTTGACCTGTCCTTTGAGCGCAACAGATATTTTTTCCGGAAATTGAGAGGGACCGGTTCGATGGTATCATGGTCATACACGCCCTTTACGGCAATATTTAAAACCTTTGAAGAAATATCCGTGGCCGTAATGGTAAAATCAAAGCCCTGTTTTGTTAAAAAATTCGCCATCACCATGGCAAGGGTATAGGGTTCGTCCCCCCTGGAACAGGCGGAACTCCAGGCATGGATATGTTTTGTGGCCTTGGCTGTTGTTCTCATTAATTCAGGGAGCGCAATTTCCGTAAGATAGGTGAAATGGTTGGGTTCCCGGAAAAAATCGGTTTTATTGGTGGTAATGGCATCGATCAAGTGGGACAGTTCCTCCTGTTGCCCTTCAGCGCTGAAGAAATATTCCGTATAATCAAAATAGGAATTCATATCCAGTTGGTTCAGCCGTTTTCTGAGTCTTGATTCCAGCAGCCCTTTTTTCTGTGGCGGCAGCTTGATTCCGACGGTTGAATGGATATATCCGGCCAGCCGTCGGAAATCCGTTTCAGACAGGTGGGGTGCGGATTGAAGGATCGTAGCGGGGGCGCCGGCCATTACATCTCCTCTTTGGTCCCGGATTCAGGGGGGACAAATGTTTCTTCATCGGCCGGGGGAGCTTCCTGTTCAACCCCGGTGACCGATTCTATTTCCTCTGTCGAGAACAGCTTGTCCAGATTCAGGATGATCGTGAATTTTTTATCTTTTTTCCCGATGCCCTTGATAAATCCGGGATTGATCCCGACCCCCATCCTGGGAGCGGGTTCAACCTGGTCCGGCTCCAGGGTCAGCACCTCCTGGACCGAATCGGCGAGAATTCCCATGAGAAGCGATTCCTTGCCCATGATAAAATCCAGGATGATGATGCAGGTGTCCACGGTGTTCTGAGTTTCCGGCAATTCAAATTTCAGCTTCAGATCTATGACCGGGACAACGGTATCCCTTAAATTGATGATGCCGCGCATGAAAACCGGCATGCCGGGCACTTTGGTAATCTCGGTATAGTCCAATACCTCCCGGACCTGGGTAATCCCCAGGGCATAGACTTCCTTGTCCAGTTTAAACGTCAGATACTGGCTCGTCTGGGTAATTCCTTTTATGGTCATTGCCCATCTCCTTTTATATTCATTTATGCTGCGATAATTTTGTTGACATCGACAATCAGGGCCACGGTTCCATCTCCCAGGATGGTGGCGCCGGAAATATCGCCCACGTCCCTGAAGGCCGACCCGAGATTCTTGATCACGGTCTGGTGGCCGCCGATGACATTGTCCACCACAAATCCGGTCCTTTTTCCGTTGGCTTCCATGATGACCACCTGCTCCAGCGCCGGTGCATCGGTCCGGATATCGTATTCATCCCTGAGCTTGACATAGGGAACGATTTCCCCCCTGACATTGAGAATCTGCCTTTTCCGGTCATGGGAGGCCTCTTCCTTAGGCAGCTCCACGCACTCCTCCACCGAGGCCAGGGGAAGGACGAAATACCCTTCTCCGACGGTCACCAGAAGACCGTCGATGATGGCCAGGGTCAAGGGCAGCTTAAGGGTGATGGAGGTGCCTTTTGATTTTTGGGATTCAATTTCAATGCTGCCTCTTAATTCATCAATGCTTTTTTTGACCACATCCATGCCCACCCCCCGCCCGGAAACATCGGTAACGGTTTCGGCCGTTGAAAAGCCGGGGGCAAAGATGATATTTAAAATTTCTTTTTCCGTTAATTCGGTTTCGGAAGAGATGATCCCTTTTTTTTCCGCCTTGTTTCTCAAGGCTACGGGGTCCAAGCCTTTGCCGTCATCGGAAATCCGGATCAGCACATATGCACCTGAATGCCTGGCAGACAGGTGAATGGTTCCGGTTTCCGGCTTTCCGGCCTCTTTCCGGGCCTCTGGCATTTCAATACCATGGTCGATACTGTTGCGGATAATATGGACAAGGGGGTCTTTGAGCCTCTCAATCACGGTTTTATCCAGTTCTGTTTCCCCACCCGACGTGGTCAGCTCAATTTTTTTGCCCAAATCATCGGAAAGATCCCGGACCAGGCGTTTGAAATTTGAAAATGTGGTTCCGATCTGGAGCATGCGGATGCTCATGGCATTGTCTCTTAAACCGGAAGTCAGCATCTCCACCTCCTCGGCAATGGACACAAGGTCTGCTTCGCCCTGGATGGAAGCCTTCTGGCTCAACCTTGCCTGCACGGTGACAAGCTCACCCACAAGGTCTATCAGATGGTCAAGCTTTTCAGCCGGGACACGAACGCTTTTTTCAGAGATCTGTTCTTTTTTTTGGGTCACCTTTTTCTGGATGCGTTCCTGTTCAACCAGAGCGGATTTAACGGCGGACAAACTGGTTTTGTTTTCTTTCACGAGGATCTGCCCGATTTTTGAGGGGGCCTGTTTATCAAGGGCCCGATGAAGGTCTTCCTTGGAGATATCTCCCCGGCTGACCAGGATTTCCCCCAATTTATCAACTGTCATATCTTCCACATTGGCTTCGTGGTCGAAAATTTCTTTAATGGAAATCTGACTGTCGTCTTCAACAAAGATGAACACATCTTTGACCGCATTCAGGGTCTTGCGCGTGGTCAGGACAATGTCCCAGAAAATATGGCATTCTTCGGGATTCAGGGTTTCGAGGGGAGGGAGTTGGCTGGTGTAAGCAGTAACGGCGCACTCCCCCATCTCTCTTAATTCGTCGAGCAGCAAAAGGGGATTGGTCCCGTTGGCAAAAATATCACGGGAAGGTTTAAATCTTATCCTGAAGGTGACCTCGGGAGAGTCCGGTTCAGGCTCATGAGCAGCCTTGCCGGGAAGTATTTCCTCATCGGGTTCCGTATCCGGCATCAGTTTTTTAAGTTCGGCAATGAGGGCTTCCCCTTTTTCCCGGTCGATTTGACCCTCTCCATTGGAACCGTCCAGAAGATCACGGATATGATCCCTGGCCGATAATGTCAGGTCGATGAGTTCCTTTGTAACCACAATGGCCCCTTCTCGGACCTTGTCAAATACGGTTTCAACATTGTGGGTAAAATTTGCAATATCATCGAAACCGAACATGGCGCCGGAGCCTTTGATGGTATGCATGGCCCTGAAAACCCTTCCAATGAGTTCCATATCATCCGGTGATTCTTCCAGCTCCAACAGGGAGGTTTCAAGTTCAGCCAGCAATTCATAGGCTTCTTCCTTAAATACATTTTTTTGAGTATCCATGACACGCTCCTCAATAATGAAAACTGTAATGTTTCTGTAATATGGTCTAATCCATACACGGCACCTTTGGCAAGATCGCAAAGGAAGGAAAGTGCGGGATCGGGACGGCAATGCCGGATGCCATGCGAATGATTATTTCAACACTTTTTTAATAACGGCCAGGAGCTGTTCCGGTTTGAACGGCTTTACGATCCAGCCTGTGGCACCGGCGGCTTTTCCCTGCATTTTCTTTTCATCCTGGGATTCCGTCGTCAAAAGGATGATGGGGATAAATTTGTATTTGGGCAGGGCTCTTATTTCCCTGATCATTTGAATCCCGTCCATATGGGGCATGTTCAGATCGGTGATGACCATATCCACATCTTTTGCTTTTGCTTTTTCCAGCCCGTCTTTGCCGTCAACCGCTTCCAGTACGTCATAACCGGCTCCCTTGAGGGTGAAGCTAACCATCTGGCGCATGCTGGCGGAATCATCTGCAGTGAGAATCAGTTTTCCCATGATCACGCTTCTCCTTTCCATAAGCATGTTTTGCACGGATTTTCCGAGCACCCGAAATTATTGTCATACCCGAGCTCTGTTAATAACGAGGCCACGGAATCCATATCCTTGTCGGTTATTGAAAAATCTTTGCCGCTTTTTTCAAAGGACATATTGGCCGAACAAAAAAGCTGGACAATGGACATGTCCATTTCATGAACATCCCTAAGGTCCATGGTTACCCTGCTGCAGGAGGATAGTGAATTCACAAGCGCAGCCTTGACTTCATTTGCCTGGGCAATGCCCATGGGCCCTGTAAATTTTATGCTGCATTCATTGCCTTTTGTGTTTAGATTATATTCCATATATTTTCTCCTGGATTAAAACAAATCAATGTTGTCGCCAAGGGTTTCATTTTCTTCAGATACGGCCGCCAAGGGTTTTTCCTGAACCCTGCCGGATTGTTTTTTATGGATATTGCGTTCCTTTTCCATGGTATAGCGGTTTAAAAAATACGGATCATCCTCAAGGGACCCGGAAAAGGCTTTTTTGTAAGGTTCCAGACCGGGTTTGATTTTTTTTAACCGGACAAGGATGGCTCCGAGGGTTTCAGCCATGGATTTAAAAAAAGATATTTCATTATGGGCAAGGCGGGTCAGAGTTTTCAGATGCTCCCCTTTTTTACGGATATTTCCCATATGGAGATTGACGGTTTCAAAGGTTTTGGAAATATCAGCCAGGGAATCCGAAATGGTCTGGGACACATTGCCGCTGTTCCCTTTTTTTAATTCCGATGAATTTGAATAAAGCTTTTCAGAAGAGGTATGGACGGCATTTAAAATCCGGTCCACATGGGCCGTAAATTCGTCGATTTTATCTGTCATGGCTCTCATCTCACGGGCAAGAACCTTTAAGGTGGCGCCGTTTTCCATGAGCTTATCTGCGGAGATAATGGCATTGAGGGATTTAATCTGGGATTCTTTGCTGATGGTGTGAACCTGGCTGATATAACCGGAAAGGCGACGGCTGCTCTTAAGGGTCTGGGCCGCAATTTCTTCAACATCGGATATCATGGCGTCTCCCTGAATTTTCAATGAACTGATGCAGTTCAGAGAATCCGTGATCCCCGAGGTCGGGTTTTTGTCTGAAGAGTTTTTCTTTTCATCAAACAGGTTGCCGGAAAATTGATCAATCTCATCGAGAATGGATTCAAATGTCTTGGAATTATTATGAAACACCGATTCAAGGTCTTCTATGATGTGCTGAAGCTGGGATTCCTGCACCTTAAGAATCTTACAGGCAAGCCCCAACCGTTCCTCATGGGTATACGCCCTGTTGCCGAGGGGGGTTTCCGTGCTGCAAAGCACAAGGACATCATCAAGGCCTTGGTGGATATGTTCAATCCGCTGACGGATATTGTCATGCATCTGGACGGCCACAATGATATTGCCGATTTCTGAATGGATGGACAGGGAGGATCGGTTTGATTTTTCAATGGCGGCTGTTGAAAGGGCAATCAGTCCCCGCGTCTCGTCGATGGATCCCTGAAGATGGGTTTTGGACGCTGCAACAAGCTTTTCTGTTTGGTCCAGGCGTTTTGATATCAAGTCCTTTGTAGAAGCAAAGGCTGATCGGGCAGATTCCGAATCCTGTTTGATTCCCGTGGAAATTTCATGGATCTGGTCAGCGAGATGTTTGATTTCACGGGCCAGGATTGAAAAATTCTGATCCGTCAGCCGGGTTCTTGAGGTTTCAACCACAAAATTAAAGGCCACTGCATTCAAATATTTTGAAATATGGCTTATATTTGCCTGGAATTCGGCAAGTTGATTTAAGCCGTTGATGATTTCGGTTACGGAGTCAATGCTTTTATTGATGGCGTCATGGTTCTGCCCAAGGGATTGAATCATGGAATCGGCCAGTTTTTGAGTGTTGGAAAGGATATCATGATCCTCCCCCAACAGCAGCGAGGCGGATTGGCCCGTCTGACCCACAAGATCTGAGACTTCTTGGGACAGGGTCTGCAGGAATGCGCCAAGACCTATGAAATCCTTTTCGGTTTTTTCAGGTATGACGGCCAGTGTATTCATCATCTCAAGTATGGCATCCGCCGGTATTAAACTCATAGCCTTTTCTCTTGTGAATAAATCAAGTAAAAATTGGAATAATAGCCCCCGGAAAAATATTCGTCAACAGATCAGGGCATATATCGTTTTCCCTTGCCATGATATCTTCTCTGCAATTCAATGGGCTTTCCTGAATAAATTGATCCGGTGGATTGGAAAGGAAACTTTGAAAACGGAGCCTTTCCCTTCACGGCTTCTCACCGTAATGGTTCCATTGTGGTGCTGGACCAGTTCCTTTGCAATGGCAAGGCCGAGCCCTGTGCTTTTCTCTCCGGCAGTGCCTTTTCGGGATATGCGGGAATACCGGGAGAACAGGTCCTGGATTTTATTTTGAGGAATACCGATGCCGTTGTCCATGACGGATATGGCCAGGGTGCCGTCATCCTGAAGTTTGAGGGTGATGCTGACCTGACCCCCGTCCGGAGTGAATTTCACGGCATTGGAGATCAGATTGTTGAAAATCCGGGATAAGGCAGGCTTATTGCCCATGATCTGGGTCTTACCGATTTTATTCACCATTGTGAGTGAAATGTGTTTCAAGGTTGCAGAGGGCTCCAGCGAGTGGATACACCCGGATATGATTTCAGCCGGTTCAACCTGGGTCAGGTCCATTTCCTGGCGCTCTGCTTCGGCGCGGCTCAGATCCAGGATATCATTGATCAGCAAAAGAAGCTCCTCTCCTGAAGAAAGGATGTCTTTCAGCATGCCCAGGTGGCTTTTATTTTCGATTTCCAGCATCAAAAGCTCGGTATACCCGAGAATACCGCTTAACGGGGATCTCAAATCATGGGAGCAGACAGCGAGAAAATCGTTTTTCATTTTATCAAGCACCTGAAGCTCGATAATATTTTTTTTCAGGACTTTTTTCATCTTTTCCTGTTTGAGATGAACATGGATGCGCGCCAAAAGTTCTTCATGGATGAACGGTTTGTATAGATAGTCTGTTGCACCTGCTTTGAACAGCTCTATGGTTGTTTTCTTATCCGAGTCTACGCTGAGAATAATGACCGGAAGGGTTTCCATCATCAGGTCCGTTCTGATTCTCCGGCAAAGTTCATCCCCGTTCATTTCGGCCATATGCAGATCTGAAATGACAAGATCTATTTTATCCGGATCCTGTCTGATTTTTTCAAGTGCAGTGGCACCGTCGTCGGCTTCCCATATTCCGACCCCGAGCTCTTTCAGGCTTGAAACAATATGGTGCCTGGCTGAATCGCTGTCATCCACCACAAGGATCTGCAGGTCTTCCAGATTTTCTGCGTCGGCATATTCATAGGTTTTTTTGGGGTCTGTCATGGTCTTGGCAATCCTTTTTCGCTAAAGAATTCAAATGATCGTGAAGACTCTTTAATAAGGAGCTTGATTTTAGCATACAAACAAAAAGATGGGAAAAAAGAGTATCTTGATATATGCAATTGATTTATTTCTACTATTTTTTCATATCCGGATCAATTGAAACTTTTCTTATTCTTGAATTTTCAATGCATCGGTCTCAGGATGATGACACCAGGGCATAGATCTGCCCGTTTTCTTTCCAGATATCTGCCCGGCAGTCTTTGATCTCAAAATGGTTTTCCGTACCCTCGGCCATCTCGAAACCCAGGTGGTCATGACTCAGGATAAAAAGCGAAACAATTTGCCCGTTTTTCCGGTAAAAAAGATAGGCGGTTCTGCAGTCACCGACAAAGCAAAGCCTTCCGCCCAGAAGGGTGTAGCCTTTCTCCGATAAATCAGGGAGGGTGACGTCAAATTCAAGTTCTTTTCTCATTTTAGCCAAGGCCTCATCCAGGTTGTCCGGTGTAAAAGACATGGCTGTATTTCCCCGCAGATGGGTCAGCACGGCATTTTCACCCAGACGGTACAGGTCAGGGAAGTGGAAGGGCCTGTTTGGGGTCATGAAGAAAAAGACAGCCGCTAGGATGATTCCGGCGGTCAATGTCGCAATGACGGGCCTGTCCAGGCGGAGAGACGTCCTTGCCCCATCAATGGCCGTATCAATCCGGTCCATGAGGCCTTTGGGGATTTCCTCGCAGAGAAAACCGGTTAGAATGTCTTTTTCAAGGCCCGTATCCATCATATAAATCCGTTTGCAGGCGGCACAGGTGCTAAGATGGGAGCGCACTTCGGAAGGTTCGTTTTCTACGAACACATCTCTTGTCAAAAGCCAGTTTTGAAATTGGTCACAATTCATGTGTTTATGCGGGTATCAATGGTTTTTTAAAGTCCAGGGCTGATATCTTTTTCTTTTTTGGAGCTGCCTTTTTTAACAGCACTGATTTGAGTCTTTCCCTGGCCCGTGTCAACCGAGACATGACCGTGCCGATAGGGATGTCAAGGGAATCTGCAATGTCTTTATACAGCATCTCATCCAGATAGTATAAGGTCAGCACTTCCTTATATTTTACGGGCAGCCGGTCAATGGCCTGCTGCACCGTCAGCCGGCCGGATTCCGAAAAAAGAAGGGTGTCGGCATCATTATCGGTCATACCGGTTTCCAGAAATTCGATATAATCTGTTTCATTCAGTCTCTGCATGTTTTTCTGCTTATGATAGCTTTTCAGAAAATTATTTCTTAATATTTTCAGGAGCCAGGATTTGCATTTTGATTTTTCCCTCAATTGATGAAAATTCTTAAAGGCCGCCAGATATGTTTCCTGGACGATATCTTCAGCATCAAATGCATTCCCGCAATATCTCAATGCCACATTATACAACAATTTCATGTGGGGGTAGGAGAGTTGTTTAAACTCATCCCTGGACGTTTTTCTTTTAAATATCATGTCACCATTTCCTGACTCCGCCTCCTTTCATATATTAATCAGGTTATGGATCAATTCAATTGTTTTTCCATATTTATCTGTTTGAACGCTATCTTTGAATTTATGACAGGGAATTATTTTTTTTTATTCCAAATCAATACGGATTCTTCCCGGATCAGGGGGATAAATTTCAGATTGGCTTTGGGGAAGGCAAATTGGTCTATGTCCGTTAACCGGACCCATTTATAGTCCATGGGGCCGTTTAGCCGGATCCTGCCGGAAATATAGCGGCAATAATAAACATCCATTTTGATTTTAAAATGGGTATAGGCATGACGGATGGTGGTGAGGTGGGACTCTATCCCGACGGCGAGACCGGTTTCTTCTTTTATTTCGCGGATGCAGGCCAAAGAGGCTTCTTCGCCTTTTTCCAGTTTGCCGCCGGGAAACTCCCACAGCCCGCCCAAGAGCCCGTTCAGTTTCCGGCGGGTGATGAGAACCTTGCCGTTTTTCCGGACAATGCCTGCGGCGATATGGACGGTGGGAACCCTTCGGGATGCCGCCCGTTTGGGAAATTGATCCACCGTGCCCGAAAGAAACGCCTCACAGAATTCCGACACCGGACAGGCGGCGCAGTCCGGTTTTTTGGGGGAACAGATCAGGGCCCCGAGTTCCATCATGGCCTGGTTAAAGGTTCCCGGGTCATGCCTGTCCAGATGAAGGTCGGCCAGGTCCTTGAATAGCCCATGGGAATTTGGTTTGTTGACCGGGGCTTCCATGCTGTAAAGCCTTGCCAGGACCCGTTTGACATTGCCGTCCACAACTGCCAGGGGGTGGCCAAAGGCCATGCTCTGAACCGCAGACCCGATATAATCTCCTATGCCGGGCAGGTTCTGAAATTCATGGAAATCGTCCGGGATCACTCCCTTCATTTCCTGGACAATGATGCGGGCGGCTTTGTGGAAATTTCTGGCCCTGGCATAATATCCAAGACCTTCCCATAGTTTCAGAACGGTTTGGAGATCTGCCCTTGCAAAGGCCTCAAGGGTCGGGAATCGGTCCACGAAATTCAGGAAATAGGGGGTTGCCGTTTTGACCTGGGTCTGCTGGAGCATGACTTCGGATATCCATATGGGATAAGGATCACGGGTTTCCCGCCAGGGGAGTTTCCGGTGATTCAGCCCATACCAGGCCAGGAGTTTTTTTTTGAATTGAATGATCTGTGAAGGGTGGATGGCGGTTTTTCCCGGAGAAACCACCGCACCTTATCCGGATGGAAAACCGGGATAGGGTGCGGTGAAATCAGATATCAGTTGATGGGTGAGAAAGAGAACCTCTGGCCGCCGATGGAGACCTCATACATGAGGCCGCCGATGGTGTGGACAAATACGGCCATTCCTTTGGTATAGCTGGTTTCAGCCTGGGCACCGGTGGCAGGCCCGACGCTGGCGCCGGCTGTATTGCCCTGGGTTCCGGCCTGGGCCTGGGCTCCCAGTGTAATGACAACGGCGGAAAGGGAGCCGTCAAATTCAAACCCTTCGCTGGTGAATTCGTCATAGGCCCGTTTATCCTGGAAGAAGATGATTTCACGGAAAGCCTGTCCCCCCAGTTGAAACCCGAAATTGACCTTAAACAGGGTGGCCGTGCCCGCAATATCTCCCTGCCTGTACACCCGGCCTGCCCCATAGGCCCCGCCCAGAATAATGGCTCCCTTTCCGACGAGGGGAAAGACGGCATATCCGTAAGCTTCATTGAAAAACGGTTTGACGGCATCGGATTTGATAAATATTTCAATGGTGTCTGTATAGTCGTCTGCCGCGGCAGGGGTTAAGTGAAATGTCAGGAGCATGAACATAGCCAAAATTAGGTTTGATTTGAAAAATTTCATAATCGGCCTCCTTTGAGGATTGGTGTCATTTTGTGTTTTCTTATGTACCAGTCTTTGCTTTTTTATTCCAGAGGTTTTGACGGTTTAAATTTAAAAATTTGATTTGAAAATTGGAATCCGATATCATGGCGGAAAAGGATATCCGCAACCAAGGCTTCATACCATGAAACCAAAGACAAAATGGATTGTATTTTTTCTTCTCCTGGCGTCCGTGGCCGCCATTGGCCTGCTTCATGCCTTCACGCCCGGCCATCTGTCCCTTTATCATGACACTTACCGCAGGCTCAGTTATTTTCCCATTGCCATCGGCGCTGTTGTTTTCGGACTCTGGGGAGGGGTAAGCCTGGCCGTGATGTCCTGCCTCGCCTTTGTTCCCCATCTGTTTTTATTTTGGGCTAGGGGACCGGAAGCCTATTACAGCGAATTGTCGGAAATTATGTTTTATCTTGCGGCTGGAATCGTCATCGGGCTGATTTCAAGCCGGGAAAACAGGTTAAGGGAAAAATATAAGCGCCTTTCCGAAAAACTGGCCGCTTCCTATGGACGCCTTCACGAACAGGCATCCAGACTGATAGACGCCGAAAGGCAGTTGGGTCAAAGTCAAAAATTGTCCATGCTGGGTCATGTGTCGGCCTCCCTGGCCCATGAACTGAAAAATCCCCTGGCCTCCATCAAGGGCGCAGCGGAAATCCTTGCCGATGAATTGCCCGAAGGCCATCCCAAACAGGAATTCATTGATATCATGCGCTCGGAAATTTCACGGCTGAACCATTCCGTGGAAGATGTCCTGAGTTATTGCCGGGGGCAGCAGCAGGAGGGCAGAAGCAAACAGGAATCCGTTTCCGGAATTATCCACCAGGTTGTGTCCCTGCTGGAAGGCCGGTTTGAAGAGAAATCCATAGCCCTTTCCGTTCAGGTGAACCCGGAAGATGATTTTTGGGTTGACGAGACCTCCATGATCCAGGTTTTGATGAATATCCTCCTGAATGCCGTGGATGCGGTGGGGCCCAGCGGCCAGATCAGGGTGGAGGTTGGCCGGCACGAAAACTCCCGGCTCATCAAAGTTTCCGATGACGGTCCCGGAATCGATGCCGCCAGAGCCGAAGACGTTTTTCAGTCCTTTGTCACCTTTAAGGAAGGCGGGACAGGCCTTGGCCTTTCCATTTCAAAGCGGATGGTCGAAAGCCTGGGCGGCAAAATCGAGGTTGGGACATCGGAGCTGGGCGGAGCCCTTTTTTCAATTGTCCTGCCGGAACAAACCGGTTCTGCATGAAGATGGCAGTCTTGAGGTAAATTTAAATGGCGAAGAATGGGGGAAACCAAGCATGTCTGATGTGATTTTGTTGATTGATGATGATCAGAGCCTCAGAAGGGTCACGGAATATAACCTGGCTGCAAAAGGGTTCCAGGTTGTGACGGCTGATTCAGGCCGGGAGGGCTTGCACCAGTTTCAGGCCCAGGCACCGGACCTGGTGGTGACGGATGTGAAGCTGGGGGATATGAGCGGCCTGGACATCCTCTCAACCGTTAAAAAAGAAGCCCCGGATACGCCCGTCATTGTCATGACCGCCTTTGGGTCCATTGAAATGGCGGTCCAGGCCATGCACAAAGGGGCCTTTAATTTTATCACCAAGCCCTTTGACCGGGACACCCTGATTCTCTCCTGCCAAAAAGCCCTTGAACTCAAGGGGCTGCACACCAGAACAAAGCTGCTGGTCCATGAAATCAACCAGTTGACCGGTACGGAGGGCATTGTTTCCGCCGGCACAATGATGAAAGAGCTGCTGGATACGGCATCCAGGGCTGCCAACAGCGAGGCCACGGTCCTGATATCCGGTGAATCCGGCACCGGCAAGGAAGTATTGGCGCGCTTGATCCACCAGAACAGCCCCAGAAGCAACGGCCCCATGGTGGCCGTCAATTGTGCGGCCATTCCCAAGGGCCTCATCGAGAGTGAGCTTTTCGGACATGTTAAAGGGTCCTTTACCGGTGCGGTCAAGGACAGAAAGGGGCATTTTTCAACGGCTTCCAACGGCACCCTGTTCCTGGATGAAATCGGGGAATTGACCACCGATGTCCAGGTCAAGCTCCTGCGGGCCATCCAGGAAAAAGAAGTGCAGCCCGTGGGTTCCGACACGGCAAAACGCGTTGACATCAGGATCATCGCTGCCACCAACCTGGATCTGAAAAAGAAAATCGCTGCCGGGGAATTCAGGGAAGATCTCTTTTACCGGCTCAGTGTCATTCCTTTGTTTATCCCGCCCCTGAGGGAGAGAAGGGAAGATATCCCGGCCCTGGTCGCCCATTTTCTGAAAAAATTTAATGCCCCGGCCGGGGTGCATTTTTCAGACCCGGCCCTGGAATTGTTGAAATCCTATTCATGGCCGGGGAATATCCGGGAAATCCAAAATATTGTTGAACGCTGTATTATTTTAAGAAAACAGAACCGGATCGAGCCCAAAGACCTTCATCTGCTGCTGGACAAGCCTTTGGTGTCCGCCCTTTGCCCTGAAATTCCGGACGAGGGAATCGCTCTGGAGGATATTGAAAAGGCCTATATTTTAAAGGCCCTGGAAAAGGCAAACCAGAACCGTTCGGAAGCGGCCAGGCTCTTAAAAATCCCGAGACATGTTCTTCTATACCGCCTGGAAAAATACAATATGTAGCCAATGCTGAAAAAATATTTTAACAATTGAATTTATTGGATATTTTGATAGAATTATGATTACAATTTTGATAATTATTTTTGCGTTAACTTCTGGCATCATCTTTGGAATTTATGATATTTATTCAGGTGTTAGAAAATTGAAAGAAACCAAAGACGGATCTTTTAGGTTTTTAAATGTATTCTCAAATAGAAGGCTTAGTGCCTACTCTGGCAAAGAACAAATATTTACAGGAGTGATGCTTCTGGTAGGGGCTGGTTATTTAATACACTTGTTATTTTTCCGAACACGCTTCCTATGATGCCCGGCTCTATGACCCGGTGCTGGGGCAGTTTCATGGCTGACTATATAGATTTGCAGACTATTCTGCAAAGACCTGTAGAATAGTCTGCAACCGGCTTTGTTCCGCATCGGCCTGCCATTTTAGGACATCCTTTTTTTTCTTTTAAATTTAGCCTGTTAAAATTTTTTATCTTCTGGTTCCAGTCCCCGGCACGGGTCTTGATAGTCCCTGGGCAGCAATTCATTTATCATTTAAGAGGAGGAAAGCGTGAAATCCATAAGATATCTGATCCTGGGGGTTGTCGGGGTTTTTATCCTGTTTGCGGCAGACCGGGTCACGGCGGATAAAACAGAGCCGGGGAGTGTTCAGAGGGCCGTCATCAAAATAGACTCCCTGTCCTGCGGCGGGTGCTTTAATACCATCAGCCAGGCTCTTTCCCCGTTGGAGGGGTATTCGGGCATGGGGATGAATCTTTTCCGGAAACGCATTGCTGTTGATTTTACCGAGCCCCTGACTGCAGACGAAATAACCCGGACCCTGTCTCAAATCGGATATCCGGGAACGGTTGAAACCGTTGAATCTGTTACGGAAAAAGAGTCCTTTGCCTATCTGGATCAAAAAAGAGCAGGCGCTGGACCGGGCCGGGGCGGTTGCTGCAGCAGCGGAGGGTATCCCGGCAATACTGCTGAAAATCAAAATCCGTCCGGCCCAGGGCTGTCTACCGGAGGTTCCTGCTGCATCCTTCCCGATGTTTTACAGCCGGCAGAAAAATTATAAGGGGATACGCATGAAATCATTCAATAAGATCACTGTTGCTATAGCAGTCGTTTCCATCCTGCTTTTTTCAGGATCTCATGCTTTTGCTCTTTTCGGCGGGAAATGGACAACCCTGACGCCCAAAGACGGGAATGTGATGATTCCCGTGAAAACCGTGAGTGACGGAAAAGCCCATTATTTCAAGGTCAAAGCCGATGACGGGGTCATGGTGGCATTTTTTCTGGTTCAGAGTGCCGACGGGGTCATCCGGGCTGCCGTGGATAGCTGTGACGTGTGCTACCGTTCCGGCAAGGGCTATGTCCAGGAAGGGGATTTCATGGTATGCACCAACTGCGGCATGCGGTTTGCCGTGGACCGGATCAATGAGGTCAAGGGCGGATGCAACCCTGCTCCCCTGAAACGGGAAGTGCGCGGGGACAATCTTGTCATTTCCACGCAGGAGATCAATGCCAATGCCTGGTATTGCAAATATAAAAAATAAGGAAGGTCCCATGGCCTATGATCCGGAAAAATACCGGGAAAAAAGAGAAAAGGTTCTCGGCATAAAAAAAAGGGGGATCGGCTTCGGGACCCTGGCTGCCATCGTGTCCCTTCTCGTTGTTGCAGGATTGGGGGCGGTAACGGTTCCCCGGGCAGTCTCCTATATGGCCACACGGAACCTGGATGATGCCATCTTCAAACTGGAATCCGGCGCATCCTGGCCAAAAACCGCTATTTCGGAACTATCGGCCATGGAGGGGGTAAAACAGATTGTTCAGGATAAAAACGGCTCCCGTCTTGTGGTCACCTATGATCACCGCAAGGTCAAAACCGATGCCGTCATTGAAGGCTTTGTCCGGCAGGACCTGAAGGTGACCCTGCTGAACGAGATCAATCACCGCCAGCACCGGACCACCATGGAAAATGAGGAGGAAGACGGTGA
This sequence comes from Desulfobacula sp., assembly GCA_023701135.1. Lineage (GTDB taxonomy): Bacteria > Desulfobacterota > Desulfobacteria > Desulfobacterales > Desulfobacteraceae > Desulfobacula. The sequence continues at coordinate 86,126 of JAMPXP010000009.1, forward strand.
AGCTCCATAATATTTCTTTCAGCAATATCCGCCGCCGGAAGGGCCGGATGATTTTTCTTGTCCTGGGTCTGGTCATCGGCATTTCAACGGTGGTGACCCTGTTGTCCGTGACGGATAGCATGACCCGGGATATTGAAGAAAAACTCAACCAGTTCGGGGCCAATATCGTCATGGTTCCAAAGACTGAAAACCTGGCCCTCAATTACGGCGGCATTGATGTGGGAGGGGTCAATTACAGCGTCCCTGAACTGGATGAGGCCAGACTGGCCGAAATCCGGGCCATCCGAAACAGCAAAAATATCTCCATCGTGGCCCCAAAAATCCTGGGGCCAGTGACCATCAATGAAAAAAGAGTGCTGATGATGGGGGTCTGGTTTGAAGAGGAGATCGCCCTCAAGACCTGGTGGCATAAAAGCGAATGGGTTTTCCCCCAGAAAGAAAACGAGGTGATGCTGGGTGCTGAGGTGGCGGCCCGGCTTGGGGTCAAGGCCGGGGAGAGCCTCGTGGTTTCCGGGACACCCTTTCAGGTGGCGGCGGTTCTAAGCCCCACCGGTGCTTCAGAGGATAGTGCGGTGATTGCGGAGCTTGGGGCGGTCCAGCGAGTTCTGGGAAAAGAAGGCAAGATTTCCATGGTGGAGATATCGGCCTTTTGCCAGGGATGCCCCATTTCAGAGCTGACCCTTCAGATTGCGGAAAAATTTCCCGAGGCAAAGGTGACGGCCATGAAACAGGCGGTCCTGTCCAAGATGCAGTCCATTGAAATGTTTCAATCCTTCAGTTTCGGGGTTTCCGTCATTGTGATCCTCATCGGGTCATTGCTGGTCTTTGTCACCATGATGGGATCAGTCAATGAACGGACACGGGAAATCGGGATATTCAGGGCCATCGGTTTCAGGCAGAGCCATGTCATGCAGATTATACTGCTGGAGGCCCTTCTTTTGGGGATCATCGGCGGTATCCTGGGCTTTGCCGCGGGGAATCTGACGGCCTGGGGGCTCGTTCCCATGATCATTAAAGACGGGACCTTTGCCGGGGTTGATTTGCGCCTGGGGGTGGTCTCCATCCTCATGGCAGTGGCCTTAAGCCTTCTGGCAAGCCTTTACCCTGCTTTTAAGGCCGGCAATATGGATCCCAGCGAAGCCTTGAGGGCGCTGTAATAAAAAGAGAGGAGCGACATGGCGGAAGTAAAGCATTTAATTGAGGTCCGGGGCTTGAAAAAGACCTATCAGAGTGGTTATATCCGGGTTGAGGCTGTCCGGAACATGGATTTTTTTATTGATGACGCAGAATTCGTCACCCTCATGGGCCGGTCCGGCTCAGGCAAGAGCACGCTTTTATCCATTCTGGGTGCCCTCAACCACCCGACCGGGGGGAAGGTTATGGTGGATTCCCTGGACATTTATGCTTTGACTTCGGAACAGCGGGCAGACTTTCGCAGTGAATATATCGGATTTATTTTTCAGTCCTTCCAGCTCATTCCCTACCTGACCGTTCTGGAAAACGTCAAACTTCCCATGGCCGTGACGGGCAGAAAAAAAAAGATCCAAGACCGGATGGCCGAGGAGGTCATTGAACGGGTGGGTTTGACGGCCAAATCCCTCCGGCTGCCCGATCAATTGTCCGGCGGGGAGCAGGAAAGGGTGGCCATTGCCAGGGCCATTGTCAACAAGCCCCCCCTTATCCTGGCGGATGAGCCCACGGGGAACCTGGATTCAAAAACCGCCGGGGATATCATGGGCTTGCTGAAATCATTGAACAGCGACGGCCATACCGTGATTGTGGTGACCCACAACCCGGATATGGAATCCTATGCCGGGAGGACCATCAGGGTCCGGGACGGAGAATGCTTTGTCTGAGCGTTCAAGTAAAAAGGCCGGCCAGCTTATCCTTTAACTGGTTTATGGAAAACGGTTTTTCAAGGAGACCGGAAAATCCTTGCTGCCGGTATGTTTTAATTTCGCTGTGGTCGGAATGGCCGGTCATGAGAAGCCCGATGATGCCGGGATCCATTTCCTTGAGAGCGTTCAGGGTCTGAAACCCGTCAAGGCCGCCGACGACATCATAGTCCAGGAGGGCAATATCTGTTTTCCGGCCTTGTTGCATGGCCGTTTTGAAGAGTTCAACGGCCTGGGACCCGTTTGAAGCCGTTGTCACCCTATAGCCCAGGCGTTTTAAAAGCTGGGAAACAACATCCAGGGTCAGGGCTTCATCGTCCATGACCAGGACCTGTTTCAGGTCGTCGGAAGAAGGGAGCGTCTCCATTTTTGGACCGGCGTCTGCTTCAGTCCCTGTTTCAATGTCTCCATTGTTAAAGACCGGCAGAAAGATGTGGACCGTAGTTCCCTGATCTTTTACGGATTCTACATGGATATTCCCGCCATGCCGTGTAATGATGGACCAGGCGATGCTCAGGCCCAGCCCCGTACTTTTCCTGCTTCCCAGGGGTTTGGTGGTAAAATAGGGATTGAATATCATATCCATGTGGTCTTGAGAAATTCCCGAACCGGTATCTGAAATGGAGATGGCAATGCGGGGGGTCTGGCGGTCTTCTTTCATATACCGGATGGCAATTCCCATCCGGCCGTGCTGGGTCATGGAATCCATGGCATTTTGAAGAATATTGCCGATGGCTGTTTTAAGCTGTTCCTGGTCTGCAAAATAATGACCCGGAATCCTGTCGCAATCCAGTGTGTAAGGAATTCCGTTTGGATCCAGTTTCGCTGCAAGGATTTTTCTGACCAGATCGGCAATATCGGTTTGGGTTTTGTGGGGACCCCCACCCCTGGCAAAGGTGATCAGCTTTGAAGAAATCCTTTTGGCCTGCATGACGCCTGCTTCTGCATTCTGCAGAAATTTCCGGGTTTCCTTGTCAAGATTTCCGAGCTGGGCCAGATTGATATTTCCGATGATGGTGGAAAGGGTATTGTTGAAATCGTGGGCGACCCCCCCGGCAAGGGTTCCTATGCTTTCAAGTTTTTTGGAGGTTTCAATGGCTTTTTCAAATTGACGGTACAGCTTCTCATGTTCTTTTTTTTCCGTAATATCAAAGGCGGTTTCAAGCCTGACCATCCGTTTGTCATACCATTCGATGGCTTTATCCACAATGCTGTACCAGCGGTTGTTCCGGTTGTTGTAAAATTCCCAGACATAGGGGGGTGCAGGGCTGCCGTAGGCCAGGAGGAGCCTTTCATTGGTGCAGAAGGAGCAGGGCCCTTCCTGGCCTTTTTGAATAATTTCCCAGCATTTTCCCCCTTCCATGGCTTTCTGCGCATCACAACCGACCCCTTCCATGAATTTTTTATTGGCATAAATGAGTTCATGGGTTTTGATGTCTGCGACATAGACAAGGGCTTCCATGCCGTCAAAAATATTCCTGAAGACGGCAAAGCCTTTCTCGGTTTCCTTTTTTCGGATCAGTTGATGCTGGAGTTCATCATATCTGTCCTGGGCCCGGTCCAGGGTGTCATAAAGGGTATTAAAATTTTTAACCGGTTTTTTCAGATAATCAAAGGCCTTGCCCTGTTTCAAGGCCTCGGTGGCATTTTCAACGGAAGCATATCCCGTAAGAAAGACGACCTGCACAAAGGGATCAATGTCTTTTAAGGCATGCAGGAGCTCAATGCCGTCCATTTCATTCATCTGGATATCGGAAAGGACTGTTTTGAAAGGATTTTTTCTGAAGCGGGCAAGGGCGTCGGGGCCGCTGAGGGCGGTTTCGACCAAAGCCCCCCTTGCTTCAAAGAGGGCTTTGAAGGATTCTGTCAGGCGGGGTTCATCATCAACGATCAGAAGTTTATGTATCATCAGGCTATAATCGTCTGAAAACGGTTAATTTTATAGGTTTCCGGATTTCTGCGTGGGACCATTTGGAGTAATATCAAAACACTGTTTATCTGATTCGGGGAAAAAAAACAATGGGTAAAAAACCCTAATAAAAAAATATTGAAATGGATCAGGCGGGTGCGGCAGAGATTCAGATGAGGAACAATGCCTTTAAGACGGACCCGGCAATGACCCACATGGTTATCCCCACCAGGGAATTCAATATTCTCCATGAGGCTTCCCTGGTAAATACCGGTGCCAGGAGCCTTCCGCCGACACCCAGGGCAAAAAACCAGGAAAAAGAAGCCATGACGGCGCCGGCACCGAAATAAAGATGGCCCGGGGGATGGAGCTGGCTGGAAAGGCTGCCCAAAAGAACAACCGTGTCAAGATAGACATGGGGATTGAGCAGCGTCACGGCCAGGGTGGTCAGGACGGCTGTTTTTAAAGAGGTTCCGGTTTTCTCCTCCGAGGGCAGGCTGCCTCCGGCAAGGGCGGATTTAAAGGATCTGAGCCCGTATAAAAACAGGAAAACAGCCCCTCCCATACCGGCCACCAGGGAAAGGGTCCGGCTGGAGGCCAGGAAAAGGCCCATGCCCGTTACCCCCAGGGTGATGAGGAGGGCATCACAAACCGCACAGATCAAGGGGATGACGATATAATGGTTTTTTTTGATCCCCTGGCTCAGGACAAAGGCATTCTGTGCCCCAATGGCAATAATCAGACCGCTTCCGGCCCCAAATCCTTTTAAAAATGCAATCAGCACGGTAACCTCTTTGGTATATTTTGAAATCCGTAAGATAAATAATTTCATCTTTAAAGTAAATCCATAAATTTTAATTCAGAGGTGACCCTTGATCAGGATTTGTGGTAAACTCGACAAAGGTATTTGAATATATGAACTGAACGATCATGGGTCATCCGAAGTGCCGGACCGGCCTGAAGGAGGAATACGATGGCGCCGTCCCTAGTGCTGGAAATATTTTCAGACTATGTCTGACCCTGGTGCTATTTCATTACCGGGAGTATTGAAAAACTGAAACAGGAATATGATATCCACATCAAATGGCGGGCTTTCCCCCTGCATCCGGATACGCCTCTGGAGGGTCTGTCCCTGGCGGATCTGTTTAAACAAAAGGGGATACCGGTGAATGTGGACAAGATGATGATGCAGTTGAAAGCCACGGCCGCGGGTTTCGGACTGCCCCTGGGGGACAGGAAAATGACCTATAACAGCCGCCTGGCCCAGGAAATCGGGTTGTGGGCCGAAACAGAGGGCTGCGGGCATCAATTCCACAGGGAAGTCTTTGCCGCCTATTTTGCCGAAGGCAGGAATATTGCACAAAAAGAGGTGTTGCTGGATCTGATCAAAAAATCAGGTCTTGATCCCCGGGCCGGCGAAAGGGTCATTGATCAACGTCTGTTTTCAAAGGCCGTGGATGAGGACTGGGAGCGTTCAAGAAACATGGGCATCACGGCTGTCCCGACCTTTCAAATGGGCCTGGACCGGCTTGTGGGGGCAAAGCCCTATGCAACGCTGAGAACTCTGGTTGAAAAATATAGGGATCAGGGATAGGGGTAAAAAGGAGCGATGCGTTCTTCTGATTTTCATAAATCCTTTCTTGACGGTTGGGAGAAGTTCGCATACATCTTTTAAAACGGATTTGCTGATTTAATGATGGGAGGAAACCATGACGGATAAAAAAAAGAAACTACCACCTGCCTGTGCATCCTGTGAACTGGATATTCCGGAGAAGCTTTGTTTTTCGGATCAGGGTAAGGCGCACAAGGGATGTCCCACCTTGACGCGAAAAGAGGTGCTGGCGGAAGCCAACCAGGCCTATGGGCCGGAGGATGTCAGAAAATTTGCGTATAATGCCTCTTTGCAGGAGGCGGAATGCTATGCCAACCGGGACCGGCAGCCCTATGTCATGCAGCCCTGCAAGACCCGGATGGTCGAAACCTGCGAATTCGCCTTGAAAATGGGGTACAAGCGCATCGGTCTTGCCTTTTGCCTGGGGCTTTCAAAGGAAGCCAAGACTGTTGAAGAGATTTTGAAAGCCTATGGGTTTGAAGTGGCCTCTGTCTGCTGCAAGGCCGGGAACACCTCCAAGGAACTCATCGGCATCTCTGATGATGAAAAAATTTTTAAGGGAACCGACGAGGCCATGTGCAATCCGATTTTCCAGGCCAAAGCCCTGAACCATGAACAGACGGATTTTAATATCCTTTTAGGCCTGTGCGTGGGGCATGATACCCTGTTTTTAAAATTTACCGATATCCCGACAACGGTTCTGGCGGTAAAGGACCGGGTAACCGGCCATAACCCCCTGGCAGCGATTTACCAGGCCGATTCCTATTATAAAAAGATCCGGAACCCGAATATCAAGCCCTGATCTTTTAAAACGAAACCAAATCATGGCCATCATATTAAAAGACATCATTGATCTGGATTATCTGGTGAGCCGGGATGAGGCCCTTAAATCGGAAAAAGAGATCCGGCTGAGGGATGACCGGGACCGGAGGATCTACCGGCAATGCAGGGAGACCTGCCGGACCCCTGAGGCGGTGTTGCGCGCATGGCTTGAAGCCAGAAGACAGGAGATTTACGGGGAAGACGGGCAAAAAGCAGTGGTTCTTCTGCCCGGAACCGTCTTCTCTTCCCTTTATTCGTTTATGGTGACAGCCCTGATTTTTCTGGGTGTTTTTTCTGGTCTTTCCCTGGCCTGTTCATTTCTTGCCTACCACGGCACAAGACCCGTCAATGCGGCGCTTTTTGCTTTTTTGTTCATTGTCCTCCAGGGGATACTCATCCTTGTCACGGTTTTTTTTCTTTTCCGCCGGCGCATGAAGATCAGGTCCGAAAAAGGGTTCAAAGATTCAATGGTGCATACCGTGATGTCTTTTCTGTTTTTTTACGGTCTGCCCAGGATGCTGAAAAAAACAAATTCACGATTATTTCGAAAAGGGCGGGATTCCCTGGAATATACCACCGCCCTCTTCCGGATGAAAAACCGGGAATTTCAGGCGCTTTTTTTCTGGCCGGTTTTTATCCTGACCTCGGTGTTTGCCTTTTGTTTTACGCTGGGGGCCCTTGGCGGAACTTTTTTCAGGGTCATTGTCAGCGATATGGCCTTTGGCTGGCAGTCCACCCTCATGGCCACCAGCCAAAGCGTCTACGGCCTGGTCTCCCGGATAGCCCTCCCCTGGTCCTGGTTCATGCCGGAAAGCATTGCCCACCCGAGTCTGGCCCAGATTGAAGGGTCCAGGATCATCCTCAAGGACGGAATTGCGGTTCTGGCCACCCGGGATCTGGTTTCCTGGTGGCCCTTTCTCTGCCTGGGCATTCTCTTTTATGCCGTCCTTCCCCGGGCGGCTCTGCTGGTTACCGGACTCCTGGCCCAGTATCATGTTCTTCGCCGCTTTGACCCGGACCGCCCGGTTTTCAGGCAATTGCTGATCCGGATGCAGTCACGGAATCTGGATATAGACAGTCCAAAAGACTTTCCGGAAATAAGAGGCCCGGCCCCGATTCACAGAGAAGAGCTGCATGTCGGGCAGAATCCGGCTCTGGCCGGCGATTCCCCCCAGGCCGCCGGCATCCCTTTTCAAAATGCCCTAATCCTTGCCCCCCAGACGGTGTATTCCGATGCAGCCATGGAAAAGATTGAAGCCCACATCCGCGCCCATCTTTTTCTGGATGCCCAAGAAAGGATCAAAGCCGGCTTTGATCCGGACCAGGACCGGGAGATCTTCACCCGGATCAAAAACAGCCCCGCAGACCAGGTTGTCCTTGTGCATGAGGTCTGGCAGCCGCCCATCCGGGGGCTTCTGTATTATATCCGGTCGCTTAAATCCGTGATGCCGGAAAAAATGCATTTGTGGATCCTGCTCACCGGGGATGCCGGACCGGAAAACCTGGGTGTGGAAAAAACCGATGCTAATTTTGAGACCTGGAAAAGGGCTGTCGTCACGCTTGAAGATCCGGGCATCACCGTCACGAGGGTGGTATAATGGATCAGTTTCCCCAACCCGTCCCTGAATTCGCCGTCCTGGGCCATCCCAATGAAGGAAAATCATCGGTGGTCTCCACCCTGACCGAGGATGACCGGATCAGGGTCAGCCGGATACCGGGGGAAACCACGGAATCAACCGCTTACACGGTCAAAATTGACGGAAAAGATATCATCCGGTTTGTGGATACGCCGGGATTCCAGGTGCCCAGGCAGACCCTGGCCTGGTTCAGGAAATTTGAGGGGAATCCTGAACAGATCGTGGAGACCTTTATCCAGACCTTTAAAAATGATCCCTTTTATGCCGATGACTGTGAACTCTTAAAACCCGTGGCCCGGGGCGCCGGCATTATTTATGTGGTGGACGGGTCCCGCCCGGTCCGGGATGACGATCTGGCGGAAATGGAGATCTTAAGGCTCACCGGCCGCCCCAGGATGGCCGTCATCAATTCCAAGACCGATGAAAAAGATTATACGGCAGACTGGAGAAACGAATTCCGCAAACATTTCAATGCTATCCGCCTCTTTAATTCCAATACGGCGGATTTCACGGAACGCATTAAAATGCTGGAAAGCCTGAAAGCCATTGACCAGGAATGGGAAGGGCAGCTCTCCGATGTCATTTCAGCCTTTCATGCGGATTACCGGAAAAGAAGGGACCTGGCCTGTACCGCCATATTCCGGGCCCTGGAGCAGAGCCTGTCTTTTTCACTTTCCGAACCCGTCACCGGGGATGAAGACCTTGAGGCTCTCAAGGAGCGGCTCAATGAAAAATACCAGGCCCGGATCAAAAAATTTGAGGATGATCTGTTTAAGAAAATCCGGTCTCTCTTCAAACATCATGTGTTTGACCATAGGTTGCCGGAGTATTCCATTCTCAACCATGACCTGTTTTCAAAACAGACCTGGGAGCTTCTGGGCCTAACAACGGAACAGCTTGCGGCAGCCGGGGCCGTTGTCGGCGGAACCTTCGGGGCCATTATTGATACGGCCGCTGCCGGCCATACCTTTGGGCTTTTTACCGCCGTCGGGGGAATATTGGGGGCCGGGTCAGCCCTGTTCAGCGGGAAAAAGATGGCGACGAACACCCCCCACGGCATTCGCCTGGGCGGCGACCGGCTTTTGCTGGGGCCCCATAAAAATCCCCAGTTTCTCTATATCCTGCTGGACCGGGCCCTGATATATTATTCCCATATCATCCACCGGCCCCACGGAAAAAGAGATATGGGAGAAGGAAGAGAGAACCATTTAAAAAAGGGCTTTTCAACAGAATTTACAAGCGGCCAGAGGACCGCCTGCTTAAAATTTTTCAAGGCGGTCGCAGGCCGTTCCCTAATCCGGGATAAAAAGGCGATATCGGAATTTGAGGATCTCCTGAAAGAACTGTTAGAGGACCTTTCAGGGAAATAAACGGTAAAAATTTTCATATTTTTATAAAAAACCTTGTGATGGAATGAATAATTCGCTTATACTGGCATTCCGGATTTATCCATGAATCGACCCAACCTTCAAAAGGAAGGATTTCCCATGCTTTCAAACCTCTTCAGCCCCATCCGGATCGGAAACAGGGTTGCGAAAAACCGGCTTCTCATGTCGGCCATGAGCATTAATTTCGGTGTGGACGAAAACTGCTGCGTCACGGATCAGCTTGTGGAATATTTCGTGGAGCGGGCCAAGGGCGGAGTGGGCATGATGCTGGTGGGCGGCGGCAGCGTCCACCCCGGCGGCCAGGAACTGCCGGATCTTCCCCAGATGTACACGGATGCCTGCATCCCGGCCTTGAGAGATATGGTTCAACGGGTTAAGCAATATGATCTCCTGTTCGGGGTCCAGCTCATGCACGGGGGCCGCCAGTCCTATCTGCCCCAAAAAGTGGCCCCTTCCGCCATCCCGGCCCCGGCCGTGGTGAAGGGAGAGGTCCGGGCCCTTGAAATCCCGGAGATAAAAGAACTGGTCTCCTGTTTCGGAGATTCGGCCCGGCGATGCCGGGAAGCCGGGTTTGATTGTGTGGAATTGCACGGGGCCCACGGCTACCTGATCAACCAGTTTTTAGCGCCCAATTCCAATATCCGGACCGATGAATACGGCGGGTCCTTTGAAAACCGGTCCCGGTTTTTGTTTGAAATTATTGACGATATCCAGGCAAAAACCGGCAGGGATTTTCCCGTCGGCATCCGCATCAATGGAAAGGATTATATTGAAAACGGCTGGGAACTCAAAGACACGGTAAGACTTGCTCCCCTGCTGGAAAAGGCGGGGGCCGCCTATCTGCATGTGTCCGGCGGGGTGTACGGGTCCACGGAGCTGACCATCCCGTCCATGTATACGCCCCACGGGTGTTTTGTCCATTTGGCCGAAGAAGTCAAAAAGCATGTGCGGATTCCCGTGATCACCGTGGGCCGGATCAAATATCCGGAACATGCCGAAGCCATTATCCGGGAAGGCAAGGCCGATATGGTGGCCTTTGGCCGATCTTTTCTGGCAGACCCCTATTACCCCGAAAAAGCCGAAAAAGGTGAATTCGATAAAATCCGTCCCTGCATCGGGTGTTGTCTCGGGTGTATCCATGCCGTGCTGGCCAAGGAGCCGGGGTCCTGCGTGGTGAACCCGGATGTGGGAAGGGAATATAAGCTCAAAGATGAAAAACCGCCGGCTCAAATTCAACGGATTCTGATCGCAGGCGCAGGCCCGGCCGGGCTGGCCGCAGCAAGACAATTTGCGCTCAAGGGCCACAGGGTGATGGTCTGTGAACAAAAGGAGGCCCCCGGTGGACTCCTGACCCTGGCCGCCAAGGCCCCGGGCCGGGGAGAACTCAATGATATCCTGGATTTTTTCAGAAAAGAAATAAGCGCCCTGGGGGTTGAAACCCGGTATAACACAGGGCTTACCCTTGACCTGATCCATGAGGTGAACCCGGACCACGTGATCCTGGCTACGGGGTCCATGCCGGACATGCCCGTGATCAAAGGGCTTTTCCAGTCAAAGATGAACCTGGTCACCTCTGTGGATGTCCTGGCCGGCAGGGAACATATGGGGGAAAACATTATTGTCCTGGGCGGCGGCATGACGGGTCTCATCACGGCGGATTTCCTGGCGGACCAGGGGAAAAAGGTGGTGGTGCTGAACCGGAAAAAAAGCTTTGCCGAGGAAATGTCCAGCAATGACCGCTATTATCTGAGGGAGCGCCTTAAAAAAGAAAAGGTCCTCCTGTATAAAAATGTATCCATCCGGCAGTTCACCGATGACGGGGTGGTTTTTAAAGCCAATGATGAAGAGATGACCCTGACGGGCTTTGATGCGGTGGTCATTTCTGAAAAACACAGCTCCATCCGGGATGCCAGGGATCTGGAAAAAAAGGCCCGGGCCGAATTTCATCTTATCGGCGATGCCAGGTCGCCGCGGCACCTGATGTATTGCATCAGCGAAGCCGAGGAAATCGCCAAATCCGTTTAATATTCAAGCGTAGAAAGGCAAGGGAATGAAAGAGATATATGAAAATGCAAGAAAATTAATGAAGGGCTATTGCCGGGTCTGCAAAGTCTGCGACGGCTTTGCCTGCGCCGGGGAAGTCCCCGGCATGGGAGGCCTTGGGACCGCCTCTTCCTTTAAGGCCAATGTCTCGGCTTTAAAAGAAATCCGGTTCAATATGCGATTGATCCATGATGTCACCGAACCGGACACCTCGGTTTCCATCCTCGAGAAGAGGCTTTCCCTGCCCATCCTGGCCGCCCCCATCGGCGGGGTGTCCTTTAATATGGGAGGGGGAGTTTCCGAGGAAGACTATATCCGGTCCATCATTTTCGGATGCCGGGAAAAGGGAATCATGGGATGCACCGGGGACGGGGTCCCGGATTTCATCCATGAGACGGCCCTGGCCGTCATCCGGCAGGCCGGCGGCCACGGCATCCCCTTTATCAAGCCCTGGGCCGACCGGGAATGGTTTGAAAAACTTGAAAAAGTAAAACACAGCAAGGCTGAAATCATGGGTATGGATATTGATGCGGCAGGCCTCATCACCCTCAAAAAGATGGGACGGCCAGTGACGCCCAAGACCGTTGACATGCTGGCCCGGATCATCCGGCAGGCGGGCGGAAAATTCATCTTAAAAGGCGTCATGACCGTTGAAGACGCAAAGCTGGCCGTGGAGGCCGGCGCCCATGCCCTTGTGGTATCCAATCACGGCGGCCGGGTCTTGGAGGACACCCCGGCCGTCGCCGCCGTCCTGACGGACATCAGCGCTGCGGTAAAGGGCAGGATCACCATCCTGGCCGACGGGGGAGTCAGAACCGGCGGGGATGTCTTAAAACTCCTGGCCCTGGGGGCCGATGCCGTCATGATCGGGCGTCCCTTCAGCGTGGCTGCCGTGGGTGGCCTTCAAAAAGGGGTGGCGCTTTATATCGATAAGATCCGGACGGAACTTGAACAGGCCATGGTGCTGACCGGCGTCCCCTCTGTGACTGCTGTTTCAGGGGCCATCCTGCACCATCATCCATAAGCGGTTGGAACGGAAAAAGAAGGATATGGAACCCAAACCCACATATGAAGACCTTGAATTTCATATTCAGGAATTAAAAAACGAGCTTTTACGGATCAAGGCCTCCGAAGAAAGACTGAGGCTGGCCATTGATGCGGTCAATGACGGGGTTTTTGATTTTGATATGAAACGGAATGAAGTCTATTTCAGCCCCCGGTATTATACCATGCTGGGCTATGATCCCTATGAACTGCCCGCGGGCCGGGAAACCTGGAAAAGTTTGCTGCACCCGGAAGACAGGGAAAAAGCCGTGGCCTTTGTGGATGAGCAGATCCGCCGGAAACAAAGCTGGTCCCTGGAATTTAGGCTCAGGACCAAGGATGGAAAATACAGATGGATCCATTCCCGGGGCCGGGTGTCGGAATGGGATGAAAACGGGAACCCCATCCGGCGCACCGGAATCCATAACGATGTGACCGAGCGCAAAGAAGCGGAATTTGAAAGGGAGGAACTCATCCAGCAGCTCAATGAGGCCCTGAAAGATGTGAAAACCCTTGGCGGACTCATCCCCATATGTTCAAGCTGTAAGAAAATCAGGGATGACAAAGGATACTGGAACCAGTTGGAAAGCTATTTTGAACGGCATTCCACAGCCTTGTTCAGCCATAGCCTGTGTCCCAACTGCATGGATGAGATCTATGGAAAAGATGACTGGTATATTGAGTTGAAAGAGAAAAAAAACAAGGAATGACAGGCCATGGTCATGAAAATCGATCTTCACTGCCATACAAAATATTCTCTGGACAATGTGTTCGACCCCGTCCAATTGATCCGGGAAGCATATGAAAAGGGGCTTAACGGGGTCTGCATCACCGATCATTTCAGTGTTGAGGCTTCCAGGCCCGTGGATAAGATCAAAAAACCCGAGGGCTTTCTGATCTTCCGAGGAGTTGAAATTTCCACAACCATCGGTCATATGCTAGTCTTCGGGCTTAGGGATGATGCCTGGAACATCTGGGACCGTGATTTTTACCTGGATACCCGTTCAGTTGTGGCCTCGGTCAGGAGCAGGGGTGGGATCTGTGTTCCGGCCCATCCCTACAGGCCGGTGGAGTCCATGGCCGACCTGGCCTTTGACCGGTCCCTCTTTGATGCCGTTGAAGCCGTGAACGGGGGCAATCTGCCGGAATGGAATGAAAGAGCGGCTGAAAAAGCCGGGATTATTGGAATGCCATGCATCGGCGGCAGCGACTGCCATGGCCCCGGCAAGGTGGGCAGGGCCTATACCGTATTTGATAACCCGGTTACCACCCTGGCCGATCTTGTGGAAGAGATCCGGCAGGGCCGGTGCCGGCCGGAAAAACCCTGACGGGTTCCCACAAATCTAAGGCAGGGTGACCTTGATCCTTTTTATCCGAATGAATCAGCCGTTTCCTTTAATTTTGAAATTCCCAATTCAAGGGCTTCAGGGTCCAGGGCCGGAAAAGTGAGTCGGATAAAAAGCCCTTTGTTTTTAAAATCAGCCCTAAAGTCCGGTGCCACTGCATCCCAGGCCGGGGCAATGCTGACCCCCTTTTCCCGGGCCGATGCCACAAAAGCGGTTTCATTTTCCTTTCCAACACGGGGAAAGGTCAGCACTGCAAAAAATCCGCCCGTGACGGTCTGGGGAGAAGTCTCCGGGAAATGGGTCTTCAGCGCATGATTCAAGGCCTCCATCCTCGGCCGGTAAAGTCCGGTCAGATAATGAAGATATTCATCATACCGCCCGGACTGGATAAAGTCCGCAATAAGCCCCTGGGTCGGCAGGTTGGGGTTGATCCTGGTATTGGCGATCACCTGGGTGAAATGATTCACGTAAGCCGCCGGAACAATAATATAGCCGCATTTGGTTCCCGGAGAAATGGTCTTTGTAAAAGAACTGGCAAGGACCGGCCCCCAGTCTGATATCTCTATTCCGTCATTGGCCTTGCCGTCATAGCGCAGGCTCTGATAGCATACATCCCAGAGGCAGACCACTCCGTTTTCCCGGCAGATCTCTTCCACTGCCTTTCGATTGTCTCTTGAATAGGTGATCCCGAAGGGGTTCTGGTGAAAGGGGATGCCGTAAAAAACAGCCGGATTCATCCTGGTGACGATTTCCTTAAACCGGTCCAGATCCACGCCGTCACAGGTCAGGGGTACTCCGGCAAGCCTGTGCCCGTAGCGCAGAGCATCCAGAAGGACCCGGTCATAGGAGGCCTCTTCCACCAGGATCAGGCTTTGTTTGGGAAGGGATTTAAAAAACAGGGAAATGACTTCGAGCCCGCCGTTGCCGGCCACTACCCGTTCTGCATCCACGCCGTGGAGGCTGCCGATGATCTCTCGCAAAGGTTTAAACCCGGTAAAATGCCCATATTGAAGCACCTCTGTCCCGTATTTGAGCACAGCAGTTTCATATCCTTTTGAAACCGCCGGCACGATCTTTTCCAAGGCTTCCCGGGCAGGAACCCCCCGAAGAAAATTGACGGATTGTTTGTTCATTTCTCTGTCCTTATTTTTACTTTTAATATAGCATTCCAGGCTTTCTATCCCAGGATGAAAAAGGAAGTCAAGAGAAGAGTGCTTGTATGGAAGGCATGAAATGACCCTTTCCCCGGCACAGACTGATATGGGCCGGGGAAAGGGTTTTCCAAAAAACTTTTACTGGAAAATTTTTATTCTATTTCAAAGGCCCGTTCGCCGTGGAGGGCGTTATCCAGACCGGCCAGCTCATCCTCTTTTTCGACCCGGATGCCGTTGGTTATGACTTTGGTGATAAAAACAATAATGAGGGTTGCAATGGCACTGAAGGCAATGGTGCCGATGATGGACAGAAACTGAATCCAGACCTGTCCGGGATTGCCGTAAAACAAGCCTGCTGCCCCTTCGGTCACGGATGGCGAAGCAAAAAGCCCGGTGGCAATGGCTCCCCACATACCGCACAGGCCATGGATACCAAAGGCATCGAGAGAATCATCATATCCTATTTTGCGTTTGATCACAGCAACTCCGAAAAAGCCGATGACGCCGGAAATGGCGCCAATGGCCAGGGCTCCGGGTAAGGTGACGAATCCTGCGGCCGGGGTGATGCCCACAAGCCCGGCAATGGTCCCGGATGCGAGCCCGAGGAGGGTGGGTTTTTTGCTGTATTTCCATTCAACAAAAAGCCAGGAAAGGCCGCTGACAGCCGCAGCCGTATTGGTCACCATGAAGGCGGAGGCGGCAATCCCGTTTGCAGCAAGGGCGCTTCCGGCATTGAACCCGAACCAGCCGAACCATAAAAGCCCTGCACCCAGGGCCGTAAATGCGACGCTGGAAGGGATCATGGGCTCTTTTCCATACCCCTGCCGTTTCCCGAGAATCAGGGTCAGGACAAGGCCGCTGATACCCGCATTGATATGGACCACATTTCCGCCGGCAAAATCAAGGGCCCCCATTTTAAACATCCATCCGCCGCCCCAGGCCCAGTTGCATACCGGGGCATAGACAAAGGTGACCCAGAGAATGGTGAATACGATCCAGGCGGAGAACTTCATCCGGTCCACCACGGCTCCGAGGATAAGGGCCACGCTGATGCAGGCAAAGGTCATCTGGAACAAGGCAAAAATGAGGGTGGGGATGGTTCCGGTCATGGACCGGATATCAATCCCGTTCAAAAAGAGATGGCTCAGATTTCCGATGAGAAGGCTCGGGCTCTCGCCAAAGGCCAGGGAATATCCCCAACCCACCCAGACGATGCTGGCCAGGCAGTAAGCCACCAGGGTCATGGCAAAGGTGTTCAGGATATTTTTGTACCGGGACATGCCCCCGTAGAACAGGGCCAGACCCGCCGGGGTCATCATCATGACCAGGGCCGTCGACATGGTTACCCAGGCCGTGTCCCCGGAATCAATAGCCCCATCTGCGGCAAATGCACAGGCAGTGGTCGAAAATATAAAGGAAAATAAGATGAGTGTTTTTTTGATCAGCATGGCGTATGTCCTTTGCGGTTTAAAGGGTTATGGTTTGACATCCCAAACAGCAAGAGACATGCCAGATAGGAAGGTACTCCTTTGTTTCCATATAACTATTTGAAAATAGAAAGCAAATTAATGGCATGGGGGATATGGTCGCGTAAAATCTATTGTTAAAAATTGATATAATTCAAATTTGTATTTTTATATAAAAAATTTATAGACAAAAATGTTGTAAAATATTTAGATCCAATAATATTTTTCGAACATATGGTTTGAATAGGGTATTAAGAAAGGGGGTTGTGGAAATAACAATTTTGTAGAAAAAAGAGCAGGGTTAAACACCGATGGCATTTTTGCCCTTGTTTTTGACTTCAAACATCAGGGTGTCGGCTTTGGCCAAAAGTTTGGGCAGATCTTCACTATCTTCCGGGAAGGTGGAGATACCGTAACTGGCTCTGAGATTCACCTTAACCCCGTTGACATTAAGATAGGAGGTCAGGGCCATACGGTCTTGGATTTTTTTCGATGTTTGGATGGCCGTTTTTTTATCAAAATCAGGCAGGATGATGACAAATTCATCCCCGCCATAGGCAACGCCATAGGCGGGTTCCCGGATGGCGGCCCTTATGGTGGCGGCCACTTCCTTGAGGGCCTGGCTGCCGTTGAGGTGGCCATAGGTGTCCACCACTGTCTTGAAATTGTCCATGTCCATAAAGATGATGGAAAATGTTTTATTCCGGTCTTTGATACGGTTTTTTAAATCCTGGTACATGAACCGGATATTATAGAGCCCGGTCAGGTCGTCATGCATGGCCAGGTATTTCAGTTCCTCGTTTTTCTGGGAAAGCTGGAGGATGAGCTGGGATTTGTCCCGGTTCAGAAAAAACTGGGCCACGGCATCGTTCAGAGTTTTGATCAAAGACTCCCTGTTGATGGGCTTTTCAATATATCTGAAAATGTCCGTATTATTGATGCAGTGAATGATTTTAATCAGGTTCTTTTCTTCACAGAACGCCAGCCGGATAATATGGGGAAACTGCTTTCTGATCAACTGCAGCAGGGCCAGTCCGTCCATATTGTCAATCCTGAGATCGCAGACAATGACGTGGACATCCTGGGTGGACAGGGTTTGCAGGGCGTCCCTGGCATTATTGACAAAGGCTTTCTGAAACCTTTCTTCCTGCAGCAGGAATTCAATCCGGCTCAATATGGTTTCATGGTGGTCAACAAATAGAATTCTGATATCGTTCATGCGCATCCTCAAATTGAACAGGGTTGTTCGTATTGTCTATCGCTGTCGGCTTTTTCTGTCAAGAAATGAATGATCCGGTTTTGCTTTTGCCGGGCAATGGGAAAGCAGCTTTTGAAAGCCCACGGTTGCATCGACAGGGGTGGGAAAACATGCTATATAGAATAAAAATGGATAAATGCACAAAGGAGGTATTGATTATGATCGATATAAACACCTATCGCCCTGAATATCTTTTATCAGTTATTCCTCAGATTTTTGATATTGCCCGAAAATCAGATACGATTGAAGCGTTTCGCCAAAACGCAGCCCAATATGTCCATAAGCTCCAATATGAACCCCTGGATGAGGTCCGCTCCTTCAGCGAGGGGACCATTATCCGTGTCCGGGATTGCTCCCAGGCGGTTAACCAGATTTTTTCACATCGTTCGGAAGAAAAATCAAATTTCTCCGTGGCCAAGGCCCTATGGGATATTTCCCATAACCATCCCAGACCCGATCTTTCTTCTGCATTCTATGCGGAAATGCTTCATCTCTTTTTAGGTCTGCACGGAAAAGGCCCCCGGCCGAAATTTGCGGATTATCACCTGGTGCCCAGCTCCCTCGATGGCCGGGAAGCAGCCATCGAGCGCAGCAGCCAGCTTGATACCTTGTCCGAAGATGTTACAAAATACATGGATCGATACAGCGACGGCCTTGCCCAAGCATCTATGGATCGCCGGCATAGGCGACGGAATCATATTCTTAAAAAGCTGGGGGCTTCTTTAAGCGACTGGGAGGACTGGCGCTGGCAATACGGCCATGTGATGCGGGACCCGGAGATGATAAAGCAACTGGTCAATCTATCACCGGCTCAGGCCATCGCCCTTGATACGGCCAGAAAAATCAAGATCCCCTTTGGCATCACCCCCTATTATCTTTCCCTTATGGATGAAGACCCTGATTCGGGAAAGGATACTGCCATTCGGTCCCAGGTCCTTCCACCGTCCAGTTATGTAGATCAGATATCGGAATACGATCGAAAAGAAAATTCCTGCCTCGATTTTATGCGTGAAGCAGATACCTCGCCCATTGATTTGATTACTCGCCGATATCCGTCCATATGCATTTTCAAGCCCTTTAATTCGTGCCCCCAAATCTGTGTTTACTGCCAGAGAAACTGGGAAATCGAAGATGCAATGATGCCCGGGGCCATGGCCTCCAAAAAGCAGATTCAGGAAGCCGTTGACTGGATCCGCAGGCATCCGGCCATTCATGAAGTGCTGATTACCGGCGGTGATCCCCTGGGAATGAACGATGCCGGCTTGGACCGCATTCTCGCGGAGATTTCCGCTATCCCATCCATAGAGCGGATCCGCATCGGAACAAGAACACTGGTAACTGCTCCCATGCGGATTTCCGAGAAGCTCGCCGATATCCTGGCCAAATACAGGGAACCTTACAAACGGCAGGTTGCTGTTGTCACCCATATTCAACATCCCTACGAAATCACCCCGGATACGGCAGCAGCAGTGGAACGGCTCCGGGAAAAATCCATCCCTGTGTTCAATCAGCTCGTGTACACCTTTTTCATTTCCCGGCGGTTTGAAGCCGCTTTTCTGAGAAGAAACCTGACCCGTATCGGCGTCAGCCCGTATTATTCCTTTAATACCAAGGGAAAAGAAGAGACCTTGGAATACCGTGTCCCCATTGCCCGGTTGCTTCAGGAACAAAAGGAAGAGGCAAGACTTCTTCCCGGCATGTCCAGGACCGATGAGGCGGTCTATAATGTTCCGGGAATGGGAAAAAACTATTTGCGCGCCCGGCAGCACCGGGATCTGATTTCGATTCTTCCGGACGGAACCCGATTACATGAATTTCACCCCTGGGAAAAAAATATTACCCGGAATATTTCCACCCATATCGGGCAGGATGTTCCGATTCTCGATTACCTCATCCGGCTGGAGGCTGCCGGCGAGGATGTTTCAGATTATGAAACCATCTGGTATTATTTCTGATCCGGACCATTGGGGTGATGAATGGGCCGGGTTTTTTCAACGGTCAGGGTAAGTGCCCCCCAGTTGGCCTCGACCCTGCCGTAGAGCAGGTAAGGTTTCCCATAGTCCAGCATATGGCAGAAAAGGGCATAGGGTTTGGGGAAAAAAACCGTTTCAACCAGGCCGGTCTCATCTTCAAAACTCAGGAATTTCATGGGATCACCGTGCTTGGTGATTACGACCTTTCCGGTGATGAGCCATCCGGCAAAGGCGATGGTTCTGTTGATGAATTTTGAAAGATCCTTGGCCTTGACGGTATGATAATTTCGGAGGATGTCCCGGTACAGAACCATGGGGTGAAAGGCGCATAAAAATCCGAGAACGGAAAATTCCCGGCGCAGTTTCTCCATGGGGATTTCCTTTGGCAGATTCGGAGCAGGCAAAATGGCGGGTTTGGATTCAAACAGGCAAGGCTCCCGGCCCATGATTCGTTTTTGTCGCTGCAGGGCGGCAAAGGCCCATAAAATGGCCGCCCGGTTGTTTTTCTCATCCAGGGAATCCAGGCTCCCGCTGTGGACCAGGGCCCGGACCTCGTCCTCCCTGGGCCGGACCCGGCTGAAAAAATCCTCCGGACCGGCAAAAGGCCGTTTTTTTTGTTCCTTTACAAGGGTGTTCAGGGTCCGGGAAGAGAGGTCCTTGACGGCCATGAGCCCGACCCTGAGCGTATGTTGCCGGCCTTTCCAGGGGATATCGCTTTGGTTCACATCCGGGGGAAGGACGGTCACGCCCAGGCGCCTTGCTTCGGACACATAGGCAAAAGCGGAATAAAACCCGCCCTGGTTGCTGATGACGGCAGCCATGAACTCTGCCGGGTAATGGGTCTTCAGATAGGCGGCCTGGAAAGAGACCCGTGCATAGGAGGCGGAATGGGGTTTGCAGAAAGAATACCCGGAAAAGCTGAGGATCATGTTCCAGACGTTTTCAATATCTGCATCGGATACCCCCTTGGCCAGGGCCCCGGCCCTGAACCGGTCGTGGAAATCGGCCAGTTCCCGTTCCCTGTCTTTTTTGGAGATGATTTTCCGCAGCCCGTCGCCTTGGGCAGGGCTGAACCCGGCCATTTTCACCGCCACTCTGGACACGTCTTCCTGGTAGACCATGATGCCGAAGGTTTCGTTCAATACATCTTCCAGGATGGGGTGGATGGGCTCCCAGACCCCGGTATGGAGCCGTTTGATATATTCCTGGATAAATTCATTGGCGGCTGGCCGGATAATGGAGGAATGGATCACCACATGTGCAAAATCCCCGACCTTGGTTTTTTTCTGCAAAAGGCGCATGGCCGGGCTCTCAATATAAAAACATCCCATGGTATTGCCCTGGGCCACGTTTTCCTGGGTGTCGATATCATCTTCAGGGTCAAGGCGGTTGAAATCCTCAAATTTTCCGGAGGTGCTTTGAATGCTCGCAATGGTATCCCGGATGACGCCCAGGCTCCGGTTGCCCAGGAGATCGATTTTGACGAGACCGGCTTCTTCCGCGGCATCCTTTTCCCACTGGATGAGGGGGACCCCCTTGGGCGCGGTCTGAACCGGCACATAGATGTCCATGGGGGCGGGGGTGATGACAATGCCGCCCGGATGCACGGAAAGGTATCTCGGGACACCGATGAGGGCCTGGGCATAGGTCATGATTTTCGGCCAGGGTTCCGGGAAATCCATGAACCTGAATTCGGGTCGTTCTTTGATCCGGTCCAGGAGATCCTGTTCAGCCTCATTGAGGTTCCAGAACCAGGGGAGGCGTTTGGAGACCTTGGTGATTTCCGCCTCCGGCAGGCCAAAGACCTTGGCCGTTTCACGCACCGCCATCCTGGGCTGAAACAGGATATGGCTGGACACCATGGCCGCATGGCCTTTGAATTCCTCCAGCACCTGGTTTAAAATACCATCCCGCTCATCCCAGGCAAAATCAATGTCAATGTCCGGCGGGTCGGTTCTTTCCAGGTTCAGGAACCGTTCAAAATAAAGATTGTATTTCATGGGGCAGACATTGGTGATGCCAAGGCAGTACGCCACGATGGAGG
The DNA here is from genome assembly GCA_023701135.1 of Desulfobacula sp. Classification (GTDB taxonomy): domain Bacteria; phylum Desulfobacterota; class Desulfobacteria; order Desulfobacterales; family Desulfobacteraceae; genus Desulfobacula. Next base: position 107,717 of record JAMPXP010000009.1, read on the forward strand.
CTGCGCCCGAGCCCCGGCCGCAGATGCGGGAGGCTTTTGCCACAATGCGCTCAACCACCAGGAAATATTCGCAGAAATTTTTTTGGCGGATAATGGACAATTCATGATCGATGCGCGTAAGAACAGGGCCGGGCGGATTTTCCCCATACCTGCGTCTCGCGCCCCGGAGGGTCCTTTCATACAGGAGCCGGTCGGCGGAAAGGGATGTTTTCTCCTTCAGGGGCGGCATGACCGTTCCGAAATCGGGGCCGGTAAAGCAAAGCTTTTCCGCCAGGACATGGGTGTTTTCTACAGCCTCGGGGAAAACGCCGAACCTTTCCCCATAGGCGGCGGGAGATTCCAGGAAAGCCGTGTCCGGGGCCGCATCCGTTTGCGTGAGACGGCTTTGGCAGGTATTGAGGTCAATGGCCCGGAGCATGCAATGGATGTCGGCATCGCTCCTGCTCAGGAAAAAACTGCCGGGGGTGGCCACCAGGGGGATGTCCAGCTTTTTTGCGGCCTGGCAAAGGGGGTGGGTTTGAGACAACGGATGCCGGGCCAGGTTGACGGCCAGATCCACGCCGGCATCTTTCCAGAAAGGGAGAAGATCCGGGTTCCGGGTCAGGACGATCAGCCCCTCTGAAAACTGCGGCAGACCGGTTTCCAGTGAAAAATCCGTGTTCCTGTGGCGTTGGGTGATCAACCGGGTGAGGTTGCTGTAACCCAGGCTGTCCTTTACCAGGCACACCGCCCGGTGAGAGGTATGGGGGTCTGTGACTTCGGCGCCGATAATCGGGGTCAGGTCCTGAAACCGGCAGGCCCGGATAAAGGGCATAAGACCGCACAGATTGTCCGTGTCGGTGAGGGCGAGTCGTTTATAGCCGAAGGTTTTGGCCTGTTTGCAGAGCGCTTTCACGGAAGCTGTCCCCCACATAAAGGAATAATGGGATCGGGTGTTTAAGGGGATCATGACGAAGAGGTCTCACCGGTCAGGGTCAGCCCGGTTTGTACGGCAGCATGGCCGAACCGGTTGCGGATCCGGTCCACGGCCCGGATCAGGGCCGCCTGTTTTGTCTCCCTGGTTTCAGGGGCAAAGAGGTCTGCCTGCACCATGGGCGGGCAAAGCGTTTCGCAGATCAGGCGCATGTGCCGGATGCGGACCCGCCGGGTCCAGGCCTTGTCCAGGAGAAGGACGCATTTTTTAAACAGGACCATGTCATTGGATGTGGAGGGTGAAAGCTTTGCGGTTGAAAGGCTTTGCAGCCCGTCTGAATAGGAGAGGATGAGTTTTGTGCCGCCGCCGTGGAGATTTCTGTCCCTTAAGCGTTTGCAGATCTGTTCGATCATGAGGTACAGGGTTTTTTTCAAGATCCCGGCATGGTTGGTGTCATTGGAAAATTCATGGTCGGCCGAAAGAGTTGAGGCGGTTTCGCTAAAGGCCCTGACCGGGCTCGGGTCCATTCCCCTGATCCAGTCATAGATCAGGGGGGCCTTCTGAAGAAAGGGGATTTTGAGCTGTTCCAGGGTAAGTCGCCGGGCCTCGGATACGGAAAAGAGGTTGAATTCTCTCAGCCGGTTTAGATCCGCTTTTGTAAATCCAGGGATCAGGTGAAGGGGCAAAGTGGCAAGAAAGGCCTCTTCATCTCCCGGCGCCACAATATATTCGCCCAGGGGTTTCACCAGCCGTGTGGCCACCTTGGCCACCAGCTTGCTCGTTGCCACGGACCAGATGGGATCCAGGTTGAAGGCGGATTTAAAGGTTTTTTTCAGCCTGAAGGCCACGTCGGCGGAGGGGCCGAAAAGCCGCCCCGAGGACGTCACATCCAGGAAGAGATGGCCGTCAAAGGATCCGTATTCAACCAGGGGAGTAAAGGCAACGCTTTCCTTTAACAGGTCTTTCATGACCTGTTCATACCGGTTGAAGCCGGGGGCAAGGACGGGGATGTTTCGGTTGAGCCGCCGGGCCCGGGCCAGGGGCATGCCTTTGCGGATGCCTTCTTGATAGGCTTGGTCGCTCATGTCATAGACCACGGCCCGGGGCGATCCTTGTGGTGCGATGATGAGGGGCCGCCCCCTGAGGGAGGGAGACCGGTTGGTCTCCACGGCAACGGCAAAATCCGCAATATTTAAATGAATGACGGCGCGTTCCATGGCGTTTTTCCACCGCCTTTTTTGAGCAGGAGATCCATGAGTCGCAATGCGTTTTTCGGGGCCTGCCCCCTGACATGGTTGTTGAAAAAGATACCGCCGGCGGCCGCTTCCGGCATCAGTCCGGTCTTGATCCGCTCCGCCCATTCCTTCAGCTCCGGGTCTGCATAATCATAGTCAAACTGTTTTTGCATACTGCCGGACCGCCACCCTTTGGCATTCCGGCCGTGGAAACGGACATAGAAGAGATCCGGGTTGGTGACCATTGAAAGCCGGGGGAAAAGCCCGGGCAGGTCCGGCTCATCCACATTGACCAGGGTGATCCTGCGGCGTTCAAGCTCTGAAAAGACCTTGTCATTGACCCAGGAATCATGCCGGAATTCCACGGCCAGGGGGAGTCCCGACAGTTCATCCAGAAGGGCGGCCAGATAATGCCTGAAATCCGCGGACCGTTCAAAATAGGGGGGCAGTTGAATCAGGATGCACAAGAGTTTTTCAGATCGGATCAGGGGTTCTATGCCCTGGCGAAAAGCCAGGACCTCTTTTTGCCAGAGATTTTTTTGGATCTCATGGGTCAGGGTCCGGGTGAGCTTGGCGCTGAATTTAAAATGTTCCGGCACCTTTTCGCACATTCTCTCCATAGCCGGGGCCTTGGGCATCTGGTACCAGGTATAATTGAGTTCGACGGCGTGAAAGGCTTTGATATAGCAGTCCAGCATATTGGAGGAATGGGTGCCGTCCGGGTAGAAGCCCGAATCCACCCATTCCCCGTAGGAATACCCGCTGGTGCCGGTATAGAGGCGGCAGGCCGTCATTCAGCCCTCTATCCCCTGGGGGCCCCGGACAATGCCGATGACCTTGCCCTGGATCAGAACCTCGTCAAACCCGTATTTTTGCGGGGTGAAATCCGGGTTTTCAGGCCGGAGTTCAATCCCGTCCGGAAGGAGGAAAAACCGTTTTACCGTGGCCTCTTCATGATGGATCAGGGCCACCACGATTTCCCGGTCACGGGCATATTGCCGGGGTTCACAGACGGCCAGGTCCTGGTCCAGGATTCCGGCATTTTTCATGGAACTGCCCTGGATCCTGAGGGCAAACAGGTTTTGACCCGGGTATAGGGCCCCGTCCAGGATCAGGCTGCCCCCCCATTCCTGCTGGGCATACATGGGCAATCCCGCCGTGATGCGGCCGATGATGGGAATCTGTTTCTGCCGCTGGGCTGCATCAATGTCCCCGGTGTCTTCCAGAATGTGAAGGGTCCGGCTGTACCGGCCTTCCCGCCGGATATAGGCCTTGTCTTCAAGGGATTTCAGGGTCTGGGCCACGGCCGCATGGCTGATGTCCAGTTCGGCCGCTGCCGCGCGAAGGCTTGGGACCATCCCGTTTTCTTTCACCTGCCGTTTCAGATAGTCCAGCATCCGCTGCTGGGTTTGGGTCGGTTTTTGTCTCATGGGCAATGCCTTTTTTTGATCGTTTTTGTAAAGCGTAGAGATTTTTAGACAAAATGTCAATATAAATGTAAATGATTTGTAAAGTAAAAATATTAACAAAAAAACGATGGTTTGTGAAATCGGTTGTTTTTGTGACGCTTTGATTTTGGTTTCCAAAGCCTGATTTTCCTGATAATAATACCGGCATGTTGACCGGATACCTATTTATCATTATGGCGGCCGTCTTCTGGGGGCTCATCGGGATTTTTTCCAGCCTTGCCTTTTCACAGGGCGTGGGCCCCATGGAAGTGGCTTTCTGGCGGGCCGTCCTGACCTGGTTCTGTTTTGGCGGCCAGGCCGTGATGAGCAGGCAGACCAAAATCGATAAAAAAGATTTTCCTTTATTTCTGGTGTTTGCCCTTTTCGGGATCTCTCTTTTTTATATTGCCTATCAGTTTGCCGTAAAAACAGGGGGGGCCGCCTTTGCTTCGGTTCTCCTGTATACGGCGCCGGCCTGGGTGGTGGCCTGTTCATTTTTCATTTACAGGGAACGGCTTACCTGGATAAAAGGGATGGCTGTCGTTCTTGTGATTCTGGGTGTCTTTCTGATCTCAAAAACCGGGGGGAATACCCAAAGCAGTCTGTCCATCGGCTGGATCGCCATTCTCTCCGGACTTGCCTCCGGATTCTGCTATTCCCTTTATTATACCATTGGGAAATATTTTTCCGGCCGGTATTCCAGTGCTAATCTGTTTTTATGGGTTCTCCCCATGGGGGCATTGGGAATCCTGCCCTTTGTCGATTTCGTAGAAAAGACCCCCCTTGCCTGGGCCGCCCTGATATCGGTTTCCCTTGTGTCCACCTTTCTTGCCAATTTCTGTTATTACCAGGGGCTTAAGACCCTTGAGGCGGGAAAGGCATCCATTGTGGCAACCCTGGAGCCGGTGGTGGCTGCCGTTACGGCCTATATATTCCTGGGAGAATATTTTTCATTTCTCGGCTATGTCGGCGCCGGCCTGATTCTTCTGGCCGTTATGTCAACCATTTATGATCATTAGGAAAGGCAAAGCCATGCAAAAGGATACGGATTACCTTAATCTTTTGTTTGATATCAGCGAACTGGCCGATCTTGTCACGGGGAGTTCGGACCTGGAGAGTTTTCTTGAACTGGCCGTGGACCTTGTGGCCCGGCATTTCAAGGCCCCGGTCTGTTCCATCTATCTGTACAATGAAAAATCAAACCGCCTGACCCTGAAAGCCACAAAGGGATTGAAACCCGAGGCGGTCAATAAGATCCATATGAAGCCGGGTGAAGGGCTGGTGGGAAGATCTTTTGAAACCCTTTCCATAGTAAGGGAAGGCAATGCCAGTCAAAATCCGGGATTTAAATATTTTAAGGAAGCCGGTGAAGACCCCTATAATTCATTTCTTTGCGTCCCCATCAAACGGGGGGTGGAGCGCATCGGGGTCCTTGTGGTCCAGCACCGGGATTTGAATTATTTTGAAATGTCCGATGAAAGGGCCATCTGGACCGTGGTCAGCCAACTGGCCGGTTCTATTGAAAATGCAAGGCTGCTCATGGAAGTGCCCCAGACCCGGGAGGATATGGAAATGTCGGCGCCGCTTGGTTTCATAAAGGGAAGCGCCGCTTCCGGAGGCTATGCCCTGGGAAAATCCGTTGTTCTGGATGAGCCGCACAAATCCATCCTTTACGACCCCATGGCAAAAGAAGACGAATTCACAAAAACGGATTTTATCCATGCCGTTGAAAAAACCATCCAGGAATTGAAAGATCTCCAAAAGGGCTTTGCCGAGAGGCTGCCGGAAAGCGCATCGCTTATTTTCACGGCCCATTTCATGATATTAAAGGACAAGAATTTTATCGGGAAAATGGGGGAACTCATTGACAACGGCTTGAACCCCGTGGATGCGGTCCGGAAGATCGCGGCCAAATACATGGCTGTTTTTTCAGCCAGTCCCCATGCCTATATGAGGGAAAAGGCCCAGGACGTGGAGGATCTGGCCGTCCGGATTCTAAGCCATTTCAGCAGCCGGGATCAAGGCAATGCCTGTGAAAAAGGAAGTATCGCCATCGCCAGGCAGGTATTCCCATCGGATATCCTCAAATATGTTTCCGCCGGTGTCAAAGGCATTATCCTGGCCAGCGGCGGCGTCACCTCCCATGTGACCATCCTTGCGAGATCTCTTCAGATCCCCCTGATTATTGCCGAAGAATCCGGGCTTTTGAATTTGCCGGGAAACACCGATATCCTCATGGATGGGGACCTTGGCAATATTTATATCAATCCGGATCAAAAAACCGTCAAGCTCTTTGAAACAAAGGCCGGAGCAGAAAAAGAAGCCCATTCTGCGTCCATGGAAAATACCACATGGACAAGGGATAAGGAGCGGGTGGTCCTGATGGCCAATATCAACCTGCTCAGCGAGGTTCCCCTTGCCAGGACCTTAAAGGCGGAAGGCATCGGCCTTTACCGCACGGAATTTCCCTTTCTGATCCGGTCCACCTTTCCTTCGGAAGCAGAGCAGTATATCATCTATAAAAAGCTCTTTGATGAGATGGCGCCCCTTCCCGTCATGATCCGAACATTGGATGCAGGCGGGGAAAAGGCCCTGGCCTACAGTGATTCTCCCAAAGAGGCCAACCCGGAGCTGGGGCTCAGGTCCATCCGGTTCTCTCTGAAACACAGGGATATCTTTGAGTTTCAGATCAGGGCCATGCTGAGGGCGGCTGCCGGAAAAAAAGAGATCCGGATTATTTTTCCCCTGATTTCATCCATAGATGAATTTTTGGAAGCCAAACAGGTGGTTTATGACTGCATGGACGACTTGTCCAAGGAAGAGCTTGAATTCAACAGGGATGTGAGCCTCGGGATGATGGTGGAATTGCCCTCGGTACTGGCCACCATTGATGAATTTGCGCGGGAAGCGGATTTTTTTTCCATCGGCACCAATGATTTTATCCAGTATCTTCTGGCCGCCGACCGCTCCAACAAAATGGTGGCAGACCATTATATCCCCTGCCATCCGGCCGTGAACAGGGGCATCGCGAAAATTGAAGAGGCAGCCGAAGCCCACCATATCGAGGTCTCGGTTTGTGGTGAAATGGCCCATGAAAAAGACTATATCCCCTTTCTTCTGGGTGTGGGGATCCGCACCCTGAGTGTGGATCCCCAGTTTCTGCCCATGGTTCAAAAAACCGTCATGGGTCTTGATATGGCCGTCGCCAGACAATATGCGGCCCAGATGCTGGCCCAGACCACGGTAAAAGGAGCCAGAAGCGTTCTCGACGCTTTCAAGAACAGCCTGGACCGGAAAAGCGGATAAAGGATTTTATTTTTTTACGCCATCCAGGATTTTTCTGACGGCAAGGGCCAGTTCGGTCCTATCCACCGGCTTCATGATAAATGAGGAAAAGCCTATGTCGTAGGCTTTCTGCTCGGACAGGGTCTCACTGTATCCCGTGCAGAGCATGGCCGGCAGTTTGGGTCTTACCCTGAACATCTCGACGGCCAGTTGATCCCCGGTCATACCGGGCATGGCCATGTCCGTGATCAACAGGTCAAAGGCCTCCGGGTCGGCTTTGAATATCTCCAATGCCGTTAAGGGGTCCGTGGCCCCCTGAACCGCATAGCCCAGCATTTCCAGGCGCTGTTTTCCAAGTTTCATGAGAATGGGTTCATCGTCAACAAAGAGAATCCGCTCCCTGCCTTTCGGCAGATTATTCTGCTCTTCCTTTGCCTGTTGGATCCGGCCCTGGAAAGCAGGAAATAAAAGGATGAACACGGTCCCTTTGCCCAATTCACTTTCAACCCGGATGAAACCCTGATGCCGCTCCACGATGCCGTGAACCACTGCAAGGCCGATGCCGGTTCCCTTGCCGATCTCCTTTGTGGTAAAATACGGTTCAAATACCCGGCTCAGGGTATCCTTGTCCATGCCGGAACCGGTATCAGAGACCGTCAGTTTTACATAGGGGCCGGGAGGCAGTCCGGCATTGGGGCTTTTCGCATCTTCGGCCAAGACCAGGGTGTCAAGGTCGATCCCGATACGGCCCCCGGTCTGCATCATGGCATCGGCTGCATTGGAACACAGGTTGATGAGCACCTGGTTGATTTGTGTGATATTGCCCAAAACCATGGCAGGGGTTTGGGATATGTTCTGATGGATGTCAATGTTTGCCGGGATGGAGGACCGGATAAGCCTCAGGGATTCTTTGACGGCGGCGCCCATATCCAAGGCTGTTTTTTTTGTATTATCCTTCCGGCTGAAGGTCAGAAGCTGTTTGACCACATCCCTGGCCCTCAGCCCGGCCACCCGGATTTCTCCCAGGCTGGCCCGGGCGGGGCTCCATTCGGGCAGCTCATCCATGGCCAGTTCGGTGTTGCCCATGATGATGCTGAGAATATTGTTGAATTCATGGGCAATACCGCCGGCCAGGGTCCCGATGGATTCCATTTTCTGGGATTGGACGAGTTGAGCCTGGGCCTTCTCTTTTTCGGCAACGGCTTTTAAATACTCGGTAATGTCACGGAAAAGGGTCATTTGGGAAACAGTGCCGTCCTTGTGATGCACCGGCATATGGGTTACCCGGTAGTGTCTGCCGTCAAGGGGGCTTTTCAGGTTGATTTCCATGGTCCTACCGGCTGCAACCGCTTCAAACCCGCACCAGCCGCATGGATGATCCATGCCGTGGAGGGCGCTGTAACAGTTTTCATGGGTGGCGTCCCGCCCGATCCGGCGGATCATGGCCGGGTTCATATATTCAATCCTGAAATCAGGCGAACAGATATATAAAGGGTCTGTGAAGGATTCCATCATAAACCGGTATTTTTCTTCGCTTTCTTTAAGTTTTTCTTCAGCCCGCTTTCGTTCCGTCAGGTCAATGCCCAGGCAGGTGACGTCGAGAACCTTTCCCTGGGCATCCCGGGTCAGGACATTGGACCAAGCCACGTTCAGTAATTCTCCTCTTTTTGTCAGGATTTCATTTTCATAATTTGAAAATCCGGAGGTGTCTTTCCGGTTCATCACGGTGTGGAAAATGCGTCGGATGTCTTCCCGAATCGCCTCGGGAATAAAGAGGGTAAACCAGTCCTTTCCCAGAATCTCCTGCCGCTCCCATCCGGTCAGTTTCAGGAAATGATCGTTGGCAAAAATGATCTTGGCTTCCGGATCCAGGGTAATGCCGATCTGCGGGGTATTGACAAGAATGTTCCGCCATTTTTGCTCAGAGTCGATCAGGGCTTTCTCTGCCTGTTTCCGGTCCGTGATGTCCAGGGTGAAACCGGCCAGATAAGACGGGCGCCCTTTTATACGGATCGGGAATTTGATTGTTTCATAAAACCGGCCGTTAAAGGTTTCTTCAATGTATTTGACTTTTCCTTCCCGAAAGATTGCCTGATCATCGGCAATCATGCTTTTTGCAAGATCGGACGGGAAAAGATCATCCATGGTTTTGCCGATCAAGTGATCCAGGGGCATCCCCAGCATTTTTTCATAATTTCTGCTCAGATAGAGGGACCGGATTTTTTCATCTTTAAAAAAGATATAGACGGGGCTGTGTTCCATAAAAAGATGGAAGATCTCTTCTCTTTCCTGAAGCACCTCTACCATCCGCTTTTGTTCGTTTTCAAGGCCCGGTGTTTTTTTGTGTTCAAGGAGAGCCTGTTCCAGGTCCCTGACTCTTTTTTCCAATTCTGCATAGGATGGTTTTTGGTTCATTTGCAGGCCTCGAAAATTTAAGGTGCCGGTTAGGGGTTTATGCCCATAATTCCTTTGGAATCCGGCATACGGGGATGGGAAGCATTTTATGCCGGTTGGCCGTATTAAAGGCTTGAAAAATGCCTACGACCTGTTTTTCCCGGTCCGTCAAAGGGGTGTTGCCGGGGGATTCAAGATATTGCATGGCCCATTCCAGTTCGGCATAGGAGGCGCCGATCTGGCTTTCATCGGTGCGGTTGTCTTCCCAGAGCCCATCTGTGGGCGGGGCCGTCAGGATATCCTGAATAATGCCCAGATGTTTTCCCAGCGCATAGACTTCCGATTTCGTGAGGTCGGCAATGGGTGAAATGTCCACCCCGCCGTCGCCGTATTTGGTAAAAAACCCCACGCCAAAATCTTCGACCTTATTGCCGGTTCCGGCCACCAGCAGTTTATGGCCGGAGGCAAAGGCATAGAGAGTAAGCATGCGGAGCCTTGCGCGGGTATTGGCCATGGTCAGGCCATCCTGGATCTCTTCGGGAAAGCAGGCTTTGATCTGTTCAAACACCGGGGTCAATTCGACATCAACACCCTTGACAGCGGCAAAGTGTCGGCTTAGCCAGGTTATATGGGAGGATGACCGGGACACCTGGTCCCTGGCCTGATGAATGGGCATGTTCAATACCAGAACCGGTTTCCCGGTTCTGGCGCACAGGGTGGAGGTAACGGCGGAATCAATGCCTCCTGAAACACCAACAATAAATCCGTTCAGCCCGGATCGGCCAAGATAATCGGAAAGCCATTGAACAATATGATCCACTACTTTTTCGGTTCTCATCATGTTGCATCCTGAAAAATTAATATCGTTAGGGTTTTAATGGTGTTGGGTGATATTAAAAAGCCGGGAGGGTTTTGTCAATCATTAGGAAACGAATTCCATGGATCTTCTTGTACCCTGACGGATACCGGATTATGATAAGGCTTTGTAAGAGCATGGATCAAGAGGCTTGCATCCGGGCCCGGATTTGGATAAACTCGTCCAACCTGTAAGAGAAGGAGGTTTAACATGAACGTCATCATCGATCTGTGTGTGGTTCCCATGGGAGTAGGCCTGTCGGTTTCAAAATATGTGGCGGTCTGCCATGAAATCATACAAGCGGCCGGGCTTTCATCGGAACTCCATGCCTATGGAACCAATATCGAAGGGGACTGGGACCGGGTTTTTGCCGTGGTGAAAGAATGTCATGAAAGAATTCATGCCATGGGTGCGCCCCGGATCACCACCACCATCAAGGCCGGCACAAGAATCGACAGGGAACAGACCATGGCGGAAAAGGTGGCCAGCGTCCGGGCCAAGCTTTAAATGTCTTCCGGGTTTTGATACAGGACGTCAAGGATCTGTTCAATTTTCCGGTCCGCCGTTTCCGCATCGAGAGTGCAGCCTCCGGCCCCGGCATGGCCCCCGCCGCCGAACCGGGCCAGCAGCTTTCCGATGTTGACCCGGCAGCCTTTGTTGAAAATGCTGCGGCCGATGCTGATCTGCACCTGGTTCCGGTCAGGCCCGGCAAACCGGATTTTTACGCTGGCAATGCTTTCCGGAAAAAGCGAATAGGTCAGAAACCGGTTGCCCTCGGGAACCGGGTCAAGGGATCTGAAGTCCGTCACGGAGACATGTCGCTGCACCTTTGTATGGGCCATCAACCGGCTTTCATAGGCGGTATTTTCTCTTACCACAGATTCGCACCGGCGTTTGACCTCCGGAACTTCGAGGATGCTTTGGATGGGGGAATCCATTAAAAGATCCACCAGGAGGTTCCAATAGGCCCGGTCCTTGTAGGCCTGGTTCTTAATGGTCATGGACAAAAGAATATAGGGATATTTTTCCGGGTGCCTTACCTGGTCCTTATCCAGGGCGGCGGCATCGATGATGTCGGTATTCAAAATCAGTTCATCATATTGATTATCGAGTTTTCCCTTGGCCTTATAATATCTGTAAACCAGCCCGGCGGCCGACGGAGCAATCTCAAAGGCGCCTTTTACGGGGCCCGGGGGTGAATTGGAAACATGATGGTCAAACCATAATTCACACCCCTTTGCATAGGGGAGGTTGCAGATGATATCCCCTTTTAAAATGGACGCTTTTCCAGCCTGGATTTCGTGAGGTTCAACCCAGTAAATATCCGTATCAATGCTTTCCGCCCGTCTCAATATAACGGCACAGACGATTCCGTCAAAATCAGGCCTTGTCACAATTCTCATAGGGTTCTCTTTATTATAAATTGTTCATAACCTATTGATAGATGATTCAGCCTAAGTTTTCAAGATGGTTCTTACAAGGCCGGACAATTTCTTGTTTTTCTGTTTCCCATAAAATCTAATGAAGACCGGGCCCATCTTTTTTTGTGCTTGACCCCCATGGGTTTTTCTGGTCTATTACCATCATCAATTCGGCACATTTCTTTTTTTTTGAGAGCGTAATACCTTGACAGAAATCAATATAGAACATGTTGAAAGAGATTTTTTCAAAAGTGGGGATCCCTTAAAAAAACTTTTGAAAATAACCCTTGATCTTCTTTCGGCCGAGCAGGTCGGCATCTTATACGGCACAAACGCTTCAAAAGAAAGGTTTCTTCCCACAAGCGACTGGGATCGCGGCGTCATGGATATCTTTGACGGCCGGGGGATGCAGGGAAAGATTCTGAAGCTCTTTGGGACCCAAATTGTCACCCTGAAAAAATTAAGCCCGGTATATTTTTATAAACAGGATTCAAAAACAGGGGAGCGCCGGGACAATGACGGCATTATTTCCTATATGCTCCGGACCTGTACCGATTATTATCGAAAAGGGATCAGTATTCTTTTCAGCCCTGATATCTCAGGCAATATTTACAAAATAGACGAACAGTATGCCTGTATCCCGTTTTACAGTTATAACGGTACGACCATCAGCGAGCCAGAAATCCAGGTCCGGGTGGATCTGAATATTGTCAAACATTTTCAGGCTAAAAATTATGTTTCCATCTATATCCCGGATTACGGAATCATGGTGGTCAATACCACGGATCAGGATCTCATGGATCTTGTGGAATTAAGGTTTGTGAGGGAAGCGGAGCTCAAGGCAAAATTTAATATTCTTATCGAATTGGTTGAGATTGCCTCCCTTGCCGCATTGGGCAGGCTCAAGGGAAAAAAGGGAGCCCATCTGTTATGGAAAAAAGAAAAACAGCTGAGAAAGACTTCTTTTGATCTTGTGGAAAATGAAAAAAAATATCGGGATCTTTATGAGAATGCGCCCATAGCCTATTTTTCTATGGATGTAGAGGGGAATGTTACAAAATGCAATAACAATGCCTTAAACCTTACCGGCTACTCAAAAAAAGACCTTATCGGTCGTCCTGCAAGGGATTTGTACGTAGATGCCGGCTCCGGGATTATAACACCCCAGGGCGTAAGGCAGATGCTTGAACAGGATAGGCCTGTCAGGGATGTTGAAATGAGATTCAGGAATAAAAACGGTCAGGAGGTCTGGGTCAGTATTTCCCTGGACGCCGTCCGGGACAAAGAGGGAAATATCGTTGAATTTCGTGCCATGGCTACGGACATTTCAGAAAGAAAAGCCCTTGAAAAGCAATTGCTTCAGGCCCAGAAAATGGAAGCCGTCGGCACCCTGGCCGGAGGAATTGCCCATGATTTTAATAATATCCTGACCCCTATTGCCGGATATACGGAAATGCTCCTGATGGAAATGGATGCCACCGGGACCCAGAAAAAAGAACATCTTCAGATTATTCATGACTGTGCCTTATATGCCAAAGGCCTTGTCAATCAGATACTGACCTTTTCCCGCCAGAGAGAAAATGAATTCAAGCTTTTGCAGCCCCATACCTTTGTCAGGGATGCCCTGGCTTTGGCAAGGTCTTTTGTACCGGCCACCATTACTATCAGGGAAACGATAAATGAAAACTGCTCTTTTCTCATGGTGGATCCGATCCAGGCCCATCAGGTTGTCATGAATCTGATTTCCAATGCCTGCCATGCCATGGAAGAAACCGGAGGGGTTCTGGATGTGGTTCTGGATGAAATTGTCATCAAGACTGAAAATGAGATCTATCCCTTGAAACCGGGAACCTATAGTTATCTTAAATTTTCAGACACGGGTCACGGCATTCCTCTGTCTGTCCATGAAAAAATATTTGAACCTTTTTTCACAACCAAAAAAGAAGGCAGGGGTTCAGGCATAGGCCTTTCAGTGGTTCACGGCATTATCCGGTCCCACAACGGCCATATCACCGTCAAATCAAAGGAAGGGGAAGGCGCCTGTTTTGAAATCTATCTCCCGGCCTATGCCGGGGATATCCGGCCCGAGGATCAGGGAAAAGAAGAAACCCGTTTTATAAAAGGAAATGAAAGAATTCTTCTGGTGGATGACGATCAAAAAGTGGCGGTCATGGTACAGTATATGCTCGAAACACTCGGTTACCATGTGATCTGCCATCAGAAAAGCCCGGAGGCCCTTCTGGCGTTCAGGCAATCTCCCAAAGCGTTTGACCTTGTGATCACGGATTTGACCATGCCGAATCTTACCGGGGATCAACTGGCCGAAAAGATAACTGAAATCAGGCCCGGGATGCCGATTATTCTTTGTACCGGTTATGGTGAGCAGGTCCATAAAGAAAAATATCAGCTTAAAGGGATAAAAGGCTTTTTGCATAAGCCGGTGGCTATAACGGAAGCTTCCCATCTGATCCGGGATGTTCTTGATGGCCGTTAAACCGGGTCGGTATAAAGGGATGCAATCACATGCGTCAAAAGCCTCTTGAGCGGTTTTAAAGAGGTTTCAGCCGTTTTCAGCACAGATTCCAAAGTGGTTTCCATGGGGTTGTCAGGGTCATTGATATTGGTGATCAGGGAAATTCCAAGGATTTTCATTCCCGCATGAACCCCTGCAATGGCTTCCATAACCGTTGAAAACCCGACGGCATCAGCCCCGATGAGTTTTAAAAACCGGGTTTCCGCCGGAGTTTCCAGGCTCGGGCCCAAAAGACCGGCATAGACCCCGGTCCGAATAGGGATCCGGCATTGCAAAGCGATTTTTTGGGCAAGATCCATGAGGCCAGGGTCATATACCCGGCTCATATCCGGGAATCTCAGGCCCCAGGCCGTTTCATTTGGGCCCGCAAGCGGGTTCTTTCCGGTAAGGTTGATATGATCCCGGATGATCATGATGTCTCCTGCGGAGAAATTCAGATTGATTCCCCCGGCGGCATTGGTTAATATCAAAATCCTTACCCCCAGTTCCTGCATGACCCGGATGGGGAAGGTGACCTCCTCGGGAGAATATCCTTCATAGAGATGAAATCTGCCCTGCATCATTAAAAGGGGCCTGCCGGAAAGGGTGCCGTAAATGAGTTTCCCTTTATGGCTTTCTACTGTAGATACCGGGAAATTCGGCAGTTCAGAATAGTTGAAACCCGCCAGGGGGTCAAGGCCGTCAAGGGTTTCGGAAAGGCCTGTTCCGGTCAGACATCCGATGCAGGGGGCTTTTGTGATATAGGGTTTTAAAAATTCGGCTGTTTCGATCACATGTTTTCTGTCGGTCTTCATGGTCCATCCTCACATCAGGGTCATCCGGTTTTTTACCAGGTTTTAGATTCAAAGGGAACCATAATTTAAGGCCGGGCTTAGGTTGCATACCTGGATGCAATCTCTTGGACGGCATTCAGGACGGCATTCACATGGGCTTCGGTATTAAAGGGGCCGAATCCCATGCGGACGGTTCCGCCGATTTTGTCCGTGCCCAGGTGTTCGTGGACCAGGGGGGCGCAGTGAAGTCCGGTCCGGCAGGCAATATCATAGTCTCCATCCAAAAGAATGCCGGTGTTGACGGCTTCAAATCCTTTGATGTTGAAACTCAGGATGCCGATATGATCCGTCAGGTCATGGGCGCAATAGGTGACGACTTTATCCATGCCGTTTAACCCGTCCTGCAGTTTTTTTGTCAGATTCATTTCATGGCCGTGAATCTTATGGATTCCCTGTTCCAGAACCCAGTTCAAGCCGGCATAAAGACCGGCAATGCCGATGGTATTCAAAGTGCCGTATTCAAGCCGGTAGGGATATTCTTCAAGATGGTGGCGAAGGGCTGAATCGACACCGGTTCCACCGGCCCGGCTGTGGCGGATAACCACATTCTCCCGGACATATAAACCGCCGACACCGGGAGGACCCATGAGGGATTTGTGTCCGGTAAAGGCGATGACGTCCACATTCATGGCCTCAATGTCAATGGGGATCTTGCCGGCGGTCTGGGAAGCATCCACCAGAAAGATGATCCCCCTCTCCCGGCAGAGTTTCCCGATTTCCCGGATGGGCTGTAGGGTTCCGATGACATTGGAGCCGTGGTTCACCACCACCAGCCGTGTATTTTTTTTAAACCGTGGTATAAAATCATCCGGGTTCACAAAGCCTTGTCCGTCAAAGGGAATATAATCCACATCCACATGGTTGTAGACGGAGGCGTGATACAGGGGCCGTAATACGGCATTGTGTTCGATCATGGTGGTCACGGCATGGTCCCCCGGACTTAAGAGGCCTGAGATGGCAAGATTCAGGGCGTCGGTGGAATTGAGTGAAAAAATAAGCCGTTTCGGGTCTTTCCCGTTAAAATACCGGGTCAGGACTTTTCTTGCATCCTCAATGATATTGCCGGTCTCTATGGAAAGATCGTAGCCGGACCGCCCCGGGCTGACCCCGTTTTTTCTGAAAAACCGGTCCATGAAGGCATAAACCCCTTCCGGCTTGGGAAATGATGTGGCCCCGTTATCAAGATAAATCATATGGGTAGAATCCTTTGGTCCTTATTTCCCATTAATATAATCACCCTTGTGGTCAAGGCACCCTTTAATTTCCAGGGGATTTATATTATAGAAGAAAGAAGATTGAAATGAACAAATCAAAAGGGTATCAACATCAGAGGGATCCTATGGCGGACGAGCATTATTTCTATTCCGTGGGCCTGCAACGGATAAAAATGATTAAAATCAAGCGGTCCATATTTATCTGCACCCTTGACCATGTTGAAACCATTGAAAAGGCAAAGGCATTTATTTCCCGTATTTCAAAGGAGAACAAGACCGCAACCCATAATTGCTGGGCCTATATTCTGGGTGAAAAAGGGGAGGTGTTTCACAGCTCTGATGCCGGAGAACCCTCGGGAACAGCAGGGAAACCCATGCTCAACATATTGAAAAACTACCGCATGACCCAAACCGCAGCCGTTGTGACCCGGTATTTCGGAGGGATCAAGCTAGGCGTCAAGGGATTGATGGAAGCCTATGCGGAAAGCGTAAAACAAACCATTGACATGGAGGAACTTAAAAAGCTGACGCAAACCATCTGCCTTAAAATACAATTGCCTTACGGGGTCAACGAAACGCTCATCAGTCTGTTGAAGCCCTGGCAGGCAAGGATTTTAAACACCGCCTATACGGACAGGATCGTACATCACATCGAGATCGAAAAGAATCGATATGCTCAGGTGGAAAATCTGCTTATGGAGTTTCAATCCCAGGGGAAATTAAATTTTCAGGTATTGCCGGGTCAAGGAAATTAGAGGTTGGTCATGACCATTTCAGATCTTTTTTTACAGCCTTTATCCCATTGGGTGTTGATTTCCATTATTCTGGTCCGGGTCAGGGTCCGGCTCAGGGTTAAATGGGCATACCTTCCGTTGATTCTTGTTCCGGCCAGGATTTTACCGGCGACATCAAGGATGGGTTTGGAAGGGCTGGCTTGTTCCAGGCGTTTTAAGGTTAATTTGTCCTGATCTGCTATTTTGATGGCCTTTTCACAGGCCAGGATATCGTGATTTGCCTTTTTTAAATGGTATTCCAGAAGGGCCTTATCATTCTTTAAGCCATGAATTTTAACGTCTGCCGTGCCAAGACTTTTTTGGAGCAGCTCGATCTTGTCCTCCATTTTTTCGGGCCCGTTTTTTTTGACCTCATTCATAATGGAAACCGTTCGCAGCTTAGACTGGTCAAAATCTTCTAATTTTTTCATAATGATATCCAGGTCGGCTTGTATTTTATTCTTTTCAAGACTCCTGGTTTCCAGAAAAATCCGTCTTTTTTCAATACGTGAATCCAAATCCTGAAGTTTTTTTTCAAGATAGCCGGAGATCCCCACCGTAATGGTTGAGGGCCCTGACTTTTCAGAACCGATACTGTAAATCTTTGCGCCCCCCTTTGCCATGATGGAAGAAGAGTATACGCGTCCCCGGCTCATTTTAAAGGTTCCTTCCAAAAGGACTTCCGTATCCACAATTTCCTTTACTACGGTCATGTCCCCCATGCAGGCGGCTTTAGACCTGTGCATGAACCCGGCCTTAATATTTCCTTTGGCTTCAATAACGGATTCGGTTATCCCGTTCTGGATGAAAACATCCCCCTGGGCTTTGATAATTCCGCCATCCACAGCCTTGGCAACAACATTGATAGCCTCAACCCTGAACCCGTTTTTTATGGAACCGGTGATATATACATTTTTATCAAATATGACATGGCCTGTATTAAAATCCACATCCCCTTCAATATAATAGGCGTCATTTACGGAAAATTCTCCGCTGGGGCTTACCCTGGGATTGCCGTTCACATCCGCCATAACCTTTAACCCGTCTTTGGAAACGCGGACCCCTTTGCCCAGAACAAAGGATATATCCATGGCATCTGCTTTGGGAATGGCCTCACCATAGACGCTGACCCCATCTTTTCCCTCTTTGGGCGGAATTTTTTCAGCCAGGACATCCCCTGCCGACACAAACGGAATCTCCCCCCTTTCTTTGAAATCAATGGTTCCATCCTCTGAAAACCGGCCCGGTTTAAGATAATCCCGTTCAAACAGATAAACCACCCCGGCGTCTGTTCCATCAATGGGTTCAAGTCCTTCGGCCGCTTTTAAAAATGTGGTTTTGTATTTTTCGTCTTCAACGAAGGCCTTAAGGCTCTCATCGTCTACCAGACCGTAGATGACTCCGTTTTGCTCCAAAAAGAATTTTAAATCTTCAAGACAAATTGAATCGTCAAATTCCTTTGTTTTCGTGATAAAGGCTTTTAATGCGTCATTTTGAATCAGGAGGATGATCCCGTTTTCCCGGATTTCCCTCATCCGGTTTTTATCAAAGGCCGAAGGGGCGTCCAGGAATTCGTCTTCACAAACATTGGTTGATATTTCATCTGCAGTTGGAGGTTCATTCAGAGGCGTGTTTTTACGGAAGGTGTTTTCCAGTTTTTGTTTTTGCAGGATGAGATCGCATTGCCTTTTTGAGAGCATGCCTGCGTCTATCAAAAGATCTCCCAGCCGGATATTCCTGCCTTGTTCTGCAAGCCTTTTCTGCTCTTCCAAAGCCAGGTCCAGATTGCTTTGGGTCAGAAATTCAAAATTGATGCACAATGATCCGAATCGTGAATCTTCTTGGGCCCTGGCAAAGCTGACACAGGTCTTTTTCAGGTCCACGGCATTGGCTTGGCCGATATAGTTTTTGACCTGCATGAGTTTCAGAATATCGACGGCAGGATTGTCTTGGTGCTGTTTCAGATCATAGAGAAGCTTCTGGTGATCCTCTTTGCTCAGATAATTGAGGAATAAGGCTATTTTCAGGATCAATGCATTCCGGCTGCTTAACCCATTATTCTGTCTGGAAGAATCGGTTTTTTTTTCCAAAGCCATTTTCAGCATTTCCCCTTTGCCTTTCTTATCATCCTGAAGGGAGAAACTGTCAAGAAAAAACTAGATTTTAAGGGCTTTGGATGGAATAAAAAATATTGACAATGATTTTTTTAAGTATTATTAAATTTTAATTAAAAATACTTAAAAAGGCAAGCCTATGAAAACAAAACTGGGTGCGCTCCTCAGGGCCATTAGAAATTCAAGAGACATCACCATTAAAGATGTTGCGGCAAAAGCAGGCATCAGCTCCAGCCTGTTGTCCCAGATCGAGCGGAACCGGATTTCCCCCTCCCTTGACACCCTGCTCCAGATCCTGGAAGTATACGGGGTCCCGCCGGATAAATTTTTTAAGGACTATGAAACCAGTTCAAAGGTGGAAATCATCAGAAGGGATGAGCGGAAGACCTACCAGCGAAAGGGGTTCAAATATGAAACCCTGTGCGGAGACAGCCAGGCCAAAGGCAACCATTCCTTTAACGCCTTTTTCCTGGAACTGGCGCCGGGCCAGGCCAGGGGGGATGAAAATGACGGGCACCTGGGCCGGGAACTGGGAATTGTCGTAGAAGGGTCGGCAAAGCTGGTGTATGGCGAGGAAACCTATGTCATCCAGAAAGGGGATTCCGTGTCTTTTTTTTCACAGATTCCCCATGTGATCCGGAATTCATCGGATCAGGTGTTCAAGGCCTATTGGGTGGTGACACCGGCCGACGGGGAAGATTATTTCGGGGCAAAAACATCCTAAGATCAGGAGATATCATGGGAAAAACCATAGCGGAAAAAATTTTTGAAACCCATCGGGTGGATAAGCCCTTTGGCGACGTGGACGTATTGCGGCTGGACAGGGTGTTCTGCCACGAGATCACCACTCCGACGGCCATTGAAGACCTGGTGGCCCGGGGAAAGGACCGGGTCTTTGATCCGGATAAGATAAAAGTCGTCATTGACCATGTTTCGCCGGCCAAGGACTCCAAAACGGCCCTCCAGGGGAAAATCCTCCGGGATTGGGCAAGGCGGCACGGGATTCAGGATTTTTTTGATATCGGCCGTAACGGGGTCTGCCATGCCCTGTTTCCTGAAAAGGGATTTGTGCGGCCCGGATTCACCATTATCATGGGAGATTCCCATACCTGCACCCATGGGTCCTTTGGCGCCTTTGCCGCCGGCGTGGGAACGACGGATCTGGAAGTGGGGATCTTAAAGGGGGTCTGCGCTTTTAAAGCTCCCCAAACCCACAGGATTGACATCACCGGAACCCTGAGAAAAGGGGTTTTTGCCAAGGATATCATTCTTAAGCTCATTCAGGAACTGACGGTAAACGGGGCCACCAACCGGGTCATTGAATTCAGGGGGAAGATCGTGGATGAGATGGGCATGGATCAGCGGATGACCCTGTGCAATATGGCGGTGGAAGCCGGCGCCACCTGCGGGATCTGCCTTCCGGACAGGACAACGGTGGATTATCTCTGGGAGTTTATCAAGGATGAATACCCGGACAAGGAGACGGCGTTGAAGGCCTTTTCAGCCTTTGCCTCCGATGCGGATGCAGACTATGCAGACACAAAGACCCTTGATGTGAGCGATCTTGAACCCCTGGCCACCTACGGGTATAAGCCGGACAATGTCAAACCCGTCTCTGAAATGAGGGGAACGCGGATTGACCAGGTCTATATCGGCTCCTGCACCAACGGGCGCCTCGAGGATTTGAGGATTGCGGCAAAGGTGCTGGAAGGCCATACCATTAGCCCCCATGTGCGGGGGATTGTTTCTCCGGCAACGCCTAAAATATACAGCCAGGCCATGGCGGAAGGCATTCTGAAAATTTTCATGGATGCCGGATTCTGCGTGACCAATCCCACCTGCGGGGCCTGCCTCGGCATGAGCAACGGGGTCTTGGCGCCGGGAGAGGTGGCGGCATCCACCACCAACCGGAATTTTAACGGCCGCATGGGCAGGGGCGGCATGGTCCATCTCATGAGCCCTGCAACAGCCGCCGCCAGCGCCATAACCGGCGAAATTTCAAACTCCTGTCTTTTCACGGAAAATCAAGGAGCCGGAAAATGAAAAAATTTGAGGGAAATATACTGTTTCTGGACCGGTCGGATATCAACACCGATGAAATCATTCCGGCCCGGTACCTGACCGAAATTGAAAAAACGGCATTAAAACCCCATCTGCTGGAGGATTTGAAGCTTGACGGCTTTGATCCGAAAAAGGACATTGAAGCGGCTTCCATGATTGTCACCAGGGCCAATTTCGGTTGCGGCTCCTCCCGGGAGCATGCCCCCTGGGCCCTGGAAATCAACGGCATCCATGCCGTGGTCGCCGTCAGTTTTGCCCGGATTTTCAGGCAGAACATGTTCAATTGCGGGATGGCGGCCATTGAACTGCCCGAGGACGAGATCAATACGATTTTTAATCTCTTTTCCAAGGATCAGACCCGGATGACGGTCCATATTGAAAAATCGGAAATGATCCTTGAATCAAAACATCAGACCCGGACAACGAATTTCCGGATATCGGATTTTGACCGGGCCCTGATTCAAACCGGGGGCTGGGTGGGGTATGCAGACCAACATTATTAAAATTCGAACAGGGGATCAGCTCCTGCCGCCGCTCCATTTCAGCCGGGTTTTCAGCACCTTGAAATAGGACTGGTCTTCAAAGGAAATCATCCGGATGTCATTCCGGCTTTTCTTGATAAAGATCCGGTCCCCGGGGTCCATTTCAAAGCCCTCCTGTCCGTCCAGGGTCAGGACCATATTTTCAGGGCTGCCTTCCAGGCGGATTTCGATCAGGGCGGAATCCGGAATAATGAGGGGCCGGTTGGTCAGGGTAAAGGGGCAGATGGGCGTCAGGATAATGGAGGGAACCGAGGGATGGACAACGGGCCCCCCTGCGGCCAGGGAATAGGCGGTGGACCCGGTGGGGGTCCCCACGATCAGGCCGTCGGCCCTGTAGGTGGTCAGATAAACGGCGTCAATATACACGGCGCAGGAGGCCAGCCTGGACAGGGCCGATTTGTTGATGACCGCATCATTCAGCACATCCACATCAATGACCTGGTGGCTGTTCCGCACCACCTTGATATCCAGGCGGGACCTGGTCTGGATCAGGTATTTTCCTTCCAGGAGCAGGTCAAGGGCCGTGAAAAGATGGTCTTCGGTGGTTTCGGAAAGAAAGCCCACCTCGCCGAATTTGACGCCCATGAGGGGAATGCTGCGGTGCTCGATGAAGCGGGCGGCGCTCAGGAAGGTCCCGTCCCCGCCCAGAACAATGAGGCACAGCAGGTCTTCGGGAAGGTCGGAACTCCGGGAATGCCGGACATCAATGACCACGCACCGGCTTCCCAGCCTTTTTTCAAGCTCTTTGGCCTTATGTTCGGCCCGTTCGTCATTTTTAACCACCAACCCGATTCTTTTTGTATCCGTCATTTCATTTTTCTCTTTTCTCAGCCATAGGGGTTTTTTTATCCCGGCCCCCGGGGCGGGCTAATGGGCCTCGGCCCAGTTTTGTCCGCTGCCGAAATTCACTTTTAAAGGGACTTTCAGGGGATGGACATGTTCCATGATGTCCTTTGCCAGGGCCGTCAATCGGTCTTTTTCCTCGACGGGGCATTCAAAAATGATTTCATCGTGAACCGATAAGAGCATTTTGGCAGCCATCTGATGTTTCTGGAGGGCCTCGTCCAGTTTGATCATGGCCAGCTTGATCAGGTCGGCGGCGCTGCCCTGGATGGGGGTATTGACGGCGGCCCGCTCGGCAAATCCCCGGACATTGGCATTGGCGGAATTAATATCGTCCAGCCGCCGTTTCCGTCCGAAAAGGGTGGAGGTTTCACAGGTTTTCCGGGTGTTTTCAATGGTGGCGTCAATGAATTTTTTCACGCCGGAATAGCGCTTGAAATAATTGTCGATATAGGCTGTGGCCATTTTCCGGCTGATATTCAGATCGTTGGCCAGCCTGAATCCGCTCATTCCGTAAACAATCCCGAAATTTATGGCCTTGGCCTGGCTTCTCAGGTCATCGGTAATAAATTCCGGCAGGACCTGGAACACCTCCCGGGCCGTCCGGGTATGGATGTCTTCTCCGTTTTTAAAGGCCTCCATGAGGATTTCATCTTCGGCGCAATGGGCCAGGATCCGGAGTTCAATCTGGGAATAATCCGCGGACATCAGGATATGTCCTTCTTTGGGGATAAAGGCCTGCCGGATTCTTTTGCCCTCTTCCTTGCGGATGGGGATGTTCTGGAGGTTGGGGTTGGAGCTGCTCAGCCTTCCTGTGGCCGCAATGGTCTGGTTAAAGGAGGTATGGATCCTTCCGGTGTCCGTGTGAACCAATTCCTGCAAGGCATCTGCATAGGTGGATTTGAGTTTGTCCAGGGTCCTGTACCTCAGGAGTTTTGCCGGCAGTTCATGGGTGGGGGCCAGCTTGGTCAGGACCTCCACATCCGTGGAATAGCCGGTTTTCATCTTGGTTTTTTTGCCCGTGGCCAGCTTCAGTTTTTCAAAGAGGATGGCGCCCAGTTGCTGGGAGGAATTGATATTGAATTCTTCCCCGGCCAGGATATAGATTTCCTGTTCCAGTTGTTTCAGTTCCCGGTCAAAGGTTTCGGAAAGCTGTTTCAGGGCGGGGCCGTCCACCCGGATACCTTCCATTTCCATCTTGGCCAGGACCTGGATGAGGGGGATCTCAATGGTGTCCATCAGGTCCGACAGCCCGTTGTCCTGAATGCTTTTTTTAAGGGCCTGATAGGCCATAAAGGTGAGGTCCGCATCTTCACAGGCATAATTCACGGCTTCGGGAATGGGGACATCCTGGAACCCGATCTGGTTTTTGCCCTTGCCGGTCACCTCTTCATAGGAAATGGTTTTATGGCCGAAGAGGGTCATGGCGATATTGTCAAGGCTGTGTCCCCGGGTGGACGGATTTAAAAGATAGGATGCGATCATGGTGTCGAATGAGATCCCCCGGAGGGTGAGGCCGAACCGGGAGAGGACGATATAATCGTATTTGATATTCTGCCCGACCTTTTTCACCTCGGGGTTTTCAAGGACGGGCCTGAAAATCCGGAGAATATCTTCTTTGGCCGGTTGCTCCACCTCACCGGGGGAGGTGTGGCCCACGGGGATATAAAAACCCTGGTTTTCCATATAGGAAAAGGAAATGCCGACGAGTCCGGCCCGGGTCGGGTCCTTGGATGTGGTTTCCGTGTCCAGGGCGAAGATGCCTTTGTTCTCAAGGACATGGGCCAGTTTTTCAAGCTCCTTCAGGTTGGTGATGAGTTTGTAGATTTTTTCAGACGGGTCCGGCTTTTTGGCAAACTCGGCCATCAGGGTATTGAATTCAAGCTCCTGGAAGAGGGCAAAGGCCTCCTGGGTATTATAGGGAATGAGCCTGAAATCCTCCATGGTTTCGGTCACCGGGACAAACCGGTCAATGGTGGCCAGCTTGCGGCTTAAAAGAACAAGATCCCGGCTCCGGGAGAGGTTTTCATGGAGTTTCCGTTTTGTTTTGAGGCTGTCCAGGTTGTCATAGAGGGTTTCAATGGACCCGAATCTTGCGATCAATTCCGTAGCGGTTTTGGGTCCCACACCGGCCACACCGGGAATATTGTCCGAGGTATCACCGGCAAGGCCCAGGACATCAATGAACTGCTTCGGCTCTATTCCCATTTCCGCCTTGATCCGGCCCACATCCTGTACGGTGTCCTTCATGGGGTCCCACAGGGTGCACCGGTCCGTCACCAGTTGGATAAAGTCCTTGTCCCCCGTCACCATGACCACATCAAAGCCCTCTTCCTCGGCAAGCCTTGCATAGGTGCCTGCAAGATCGTCGGCTTCATAGCCCTGTTTTTCCATGATGGGAATATTCAGGGCCCGGATCAGGCGTTTGATATCCGGGATCTGGGCCGCCAGTTCTTCGGGCATGGGCGGCCTGTTGGCCTTGTATTGGTCATACATCTTGTGCCTGAAGGTCGGGCCTTTGACATCAAATAGGACGGCGGCATGGACCGGGGTGTTTTCCTTGAACAGTTTCAGCAGGATTCGTGCAAACCCAAAGGTGGCATTGGTGGGCTTGCCCTTGGATGTGGAAAGGTTCCGGATGGCGTGAAAGGCCCGGTAAAGAAAGGCGCTGCCGTCAATGAGAAATATTTTTTGGGGAAGGGTCATGGGGTAACCTTTTATGAACATTGGATTTTTATGTCAAAGGCATATATACTATCTTTTTTATGAAAGGAGAAGTATATTTCTAAAATGGGCCGGGACGCTGAAAAACGGAAAGAGAGTCGAAGAAACAGGAAGTCGAAACTCTGCCATTGCTGCGGACGGGAATTCATGTTCTGCTGGAATTGCCGGTGCGGATTCTCCATCTGCCAGACCTGTATGTATGAGAACCAGTGGGGGATGACCTGCAACGGAATCACCTGGGAATGCCCTGACTGCGGCGGACAGAACGGATACGGCAACCAATAGGGATTCTGCATTCCGCAGGGGATGCAAGATCAATGGAGCAGGCATCCACAAACCTGGGAAGGGAGGAGAACATGGGGAAAAAAATCAAGGTGGGGACCCTGATATCGGGCGGGGGCACAAACCTTCAGGCCATTATTGATGCGGCCCACAGCGGCGGGATCAATGCCGATATTGTTTTCACCGGGTCGGACACTCCCGGCGCCAAGGGGCTTGAGCGGGCCCAAAAGGCCGGGATCCACACCTTTGTGGTGGATTATGCAAACATCATCCGGTCCTGTAAAAAAGGAATAGACGATACGGACCTGCCGGAAGATTTCGATTTTGAGGAGATCAAGGCAAAGCAGAGGCTTTTTAAAACCGGGATACCTGAAAACCGGGTGAGGTTTTTTCTGAAGAGCCGGGCTATGGCCGAGAAAGCACTTCTGGATCATATCCGTGAATTTGATATGGACCTCCTGGTCCTTGCCGGATTCATGAGGGTCCTGACCCCCTATTTCATTGACCGGATCAATACCGTGCCGGGCCGGCACAGGATCATGAATATCCATCCGGCCCTTCTTCCTTCCTTTCCGGGCACGGACGGCTATGGCGACACCTTTCGCCATGGCTGTAAAATCGGCGGCTGTACCGTCCATTTTGTCGATTACGGCGAAGATACCGGCCCCATCATCGGACAGAAGGCCTTTGAGATTGAGGATACGGATACCCTTGAGGATGTCAAGCGAAAAGGGCTTGCAAAGGAGTGGGAACTCTATCCCCAATGCATCCGGAAATTTTCTGATTCTTTTTAACGACTGGATAATCGCAGATGACCGATGGGTCCAATAAAACCTGCCTCATAAGCGGGCTACCGGTGATTTCGAGACCGGACTGGGTATATACGGGCAAAAAAGACGGCTTCGGGGTCGAGGTTTCCCTCATCGGCGGAAATATTCTCCATATCAAAGCCCGGGGGTATGTGAATATTGACGACCAGATCAACAGCATCCGGCTCCAGGATCAGGTTGCCGGAACTGCCATCGGCGAAAATTCACCCTTTATTCAGATCCAGGACTGGGAAAATTTTAAAGGGGCTTCCAACGACGCCCGCCAATATTATATCAATTATCTGAAAAGCAATGACAGGGTCAGGGGCGTCATTTTCTGTCATCCCTCCTTTATGTTCAAAATGAGCATCAAACTGGGGAAGCGTTTGAATATGGTGCCTTTTCCCGTTTATATCGCCGATGATTATGCCGGGGCCATCAAAACAGCCCAAAAATTGATGGAAAAAATGAAGGGCCCTGATCCATCGGAACGGCTCGAAAAAAAAGATTTCCCCCTGCAATGGGTTTCCGATGGCCCGGATTTGGAGCCGCCGGGGCAAAGGATTTCCAGAGCGGATTGGAAATTTCAGCGGGACGGGTATAGCGTCTCCTTTGAAATTATCGGTGACGATATAATTTACCATGCGCCAAAAGGTGTCTTAAAGACAGACTATATTGATGAGATATTTTTCCTTTATGAGCGGGTCATCAGAGAAGCCGGATTTGATACCGGCAGGCCGTATTATAGAATTCTGAACTGGACGGATTTTGAACGCAGCAGTTTAAGGGCCAGGAAGCATTATCTTTGGAAAACCTCCGAAATTCAAAAACGCTATCCCTCATCCTTGTCCGTCATATACGGGATGAACCGTTTCATGGCCTTGATGATGAATATCAGTAAAGCGTTTCTCTCTTTCCGGGTTGCTGTCGCTAACGATATCCAGGAGGCCCTAAATCTAATTGAGCGGGAAAAGCGTGGAGGAGAAACACATACGGGTGGAAAAAGAGAAGAAGACCCGTATAGGCGGTTTGATATCCGGATGGAAACATTCAAGACCCAGTTGCTGAATTATATGGGAACCCTGGATTGGGACCAGAAGGGCATCGGGGATCAGAACATCGATGACGGACACCCGTTTAAAGAGGTGTTTGAGGCCTTGTCCATCATCAAGGCCGATCTTGATGCCGTGTTTGAGGAAAGGGACGGGGCTGAAAAAAAACTCCGCCAAAGCGAGGAAAGATATCGCAATATCCTTGAAAATATGGACGACGGATACTATGAGGTGGACCTGGAAGGGAACCTTCTTTTTTTTAATGAGACCCTTTCAAAATTGCTGGGGTATTCCCATGAAGAATTTTCCTCAATGAATTACAGCCGTCTCATTGATGAAATAACCGCAAAAAATGTGTCGGAAATATTCAGAAAAGTCTATGAGACCGGTATTCCAAAGAGGGATCTCGGATATAAACTGATCAACAAAGAGGGCCGGAAATTATATGGAGAAATCTCCGTTTCCCTCCGGTATGACAGTGACGGAAAAATCTGCGGGTTCAGGGGGGTTGTCCGGGACAGGACCGAGAAAAAAGCCCTTGAGGATGAATTGATCCGTCACCGGGACAGCCTTGAAAAAATGATTGTTCTCAGAACCCGGGAACTTGAAGAAGAGACCCTTCAGAAAAATTATGCAAAAAAGGTGAATTCTTCTATTTTTAATATTTCAACCGCCGTCAACACTGCTCAAAGCCTTGATGAATTATACCCCCTGATCCACCATTATCTCAATGAGATTGTGGAAATGCCCAATTTTTATATCGGGATCTATGACCGGGACAAGGATTCCATCATCGTTCCCTATAACAAGGATCAATATGATGAGCATATTTTGGAAATTCCACAGATTTCAGCCCGGGCGTCCTTATCCAGTGAGGTTGTTTTCAACCAAACCCCCTTGTTTTTGAAAAAGCAGGAGCTTGTGGGCCGGATGAAAAACAAACAAATTATCGGCCATCTGCCTGAAAGCTGGATCGGCGTTCCATTGGTCATCCGGGACAGAGCCATCGGGCTTCTGTCCACGCAAAGCTATACGGATCAGGACCATTTCAGCGGCAAAGACCTTGAAGTCCTCATTTCGGTTTCAAACCAGGTCGCCCTTGCCATTGAAAGACGAGAGGCCTTAGATGAGCTTCATGAGCGGGAGAAAAAATACAGAAGGCTCATTGAAACCACCTCGGCCGGCTACTGGCAGGCGGACGAGAATGATGTCACCATCGAGGTCAACCAGGCCTTCTGCGAAATGGTCGGGTATGAAGCCCATGAGATTGTAGGGAAAGTCGCCTCTGCCTTTTTCGAGGAACAGTCGGTAAAAGAGTATGAAGAACCGATGGCCCGGAGTATCAAAACACCGGACAGAAGCTATGAGGCAACCTTTGTCAAAAAGAACGGGCAACGGCTGTATGCCAAGATTGACGCAACCACCCTCTTTGATGAAGAGGGCTCTTTCAAAGGATCCTTTGCCTTTATTACCGATATTTCAGACCGGATCAGATCCCAGGAGGAATTGCGCAGGGCCAAGGAAAAGGCGGAAGAAGCATCAAAGACAACACAGGCCATCATGGAAAATCTCCAGGCCGGGGTGGTCCTGATTCATGCAGAAACCCGCAGAGTAGAAATGATCAACCCGGCTGCCGCTAAGATGCTCGGCAGAACACCGGGGGAGATTATCGGGAATCCATGCCGCCATTTTCTGTGCCCCAAAGAAGAGGGCCAATGCCCCGTCATGGATACTGGGTGTGGAATGGACAAATCTGAACACTATCTGGTCAATATCCGGGGCGAAACCATTCCCATTTTGAAAACCGTGAACCCAGTGGTTTTAAACAGCGAGAATTTTCTCCTGGAAAGTTTTGTGGATATCACGGAACAGAAAAAGGCCGAGGCTGACCTGATGAATGAAACCTTCCGGGCCAATGCCCTGGCCAAGGCGGCCGAAGCCGCGAGCCAGGCCAAATCCGAATTTCTGGCCAATATGAGCCATGAAATCCGGACCCCCATCAACGGGGTGATAGGCATGGCTGAAATCCTCATGGACAGCCCTTTGGCAGAAGGTCAGAAAAAATATATTGAAACCATTCGTTCGGAAGCCGATTCCCTTTTAAACATTATCAATTCAGTCCTGGATTTCTCGAAAATCGAGGCCGGAAAAATGGAGCTGGAATGCATAGACTTTGATGTGAGAAAGATTTTTGATGATCTTTCCGCCATATTCAGCATCCGGGCAAACCAAAAGGGACTCGAATTTTTCTCATTTCTGGACCCGGAGATTCCTGCCGGTCTGAAAGGTGATCCGGGAAAACTCCGGCAGATTTTCATGAACCTTGCGGGAAATGCTGTCAAATTCACCAGCCAGGGTGGAATTTTCATCAGCGGGAAAAAAACCGGTGAAACAAATGATAACATCGGCATCCGGTTTGAAGTTAAAGACACGGGGATCGGAATTCCCTTTGAAAGCCATAACCGCATTTTTGACAGTTTTTCCCAGGCAGACGGGTCGACTACCCGCAAATATGGGGGAACAGGACTGGGGACCACCATTGCAAAACAATTGGTGGAGCTTATGGGAGGGCAAATCGGTCTTGAAAGCATAGAAGGAGAAGGATCAACCTTCTGGTTTACCATGGATTTCGGCATTGCAGGGGTTCTGGGGAAGCCTCCTCCACAGAAGCTTGAAGCGCGGGACTTGGTTGCACGACACTTTATGGAGGCGTCTCTCCAAAAAGGGGTTCGTATTCTGGTGGTTGAAGATTATCCCACCAATCAGCAGGTTGTTCTGAAACATCTAACCGATGCAGGGTTTCATGCGGTCCTGGCGGAAAACGGGCTTCAGGCCGTTGAAAATTTTAAAAAAGCCCGGTTCGACCTGATCCTGATGGATATCCAAATGCCGGAAATGGATGGCTACGAGGCCACAGGCAAAATCCGGGAGATTGAGAAACGCCTTTCCAAAGCTTCGGCCCAACCCTTACGAACGCCCCTGATCGCCATGACGGCCCATGCCATGAAGGGATACAGGGAGAAATGCATTCTGGCCGATATGGATGATTACATGACAAAGCCGATGAAAAGAAAAGATCTGATAGCCATGGTTGAAAAATGGACCTCGGCCCTCACCTCAATACCGGACTCCGGGCCCGAAAAACAAGTCCGGGATTTTTTTGAACCCGATTCCTTGCCCATGGATATGCCTAAGGCCCTGAAAGAATTCGACCATGACGAGAGTTTTTTAAATGAAGTGATCCATGAATTCCTGAACCATGTGGGGCAGCAGATCGGCATCATCCGCACCGCCGCTGCCGACCAGGACTTTAATACCCTTAAAAACCAGGGGCATGCCATCAAGGGCGGGGCTGCCAATTTGACGGCCATGAAATTGTCCGAAGCCGCATTCTCCCTTGAAAAAAAGGGAAAAGCACAAAATCCGGATCATCTGGAGGATGATGTGAACCGCCTGGTATCTGAATATGAGGCTCTTTGCCGGTATGTGGGCACTGGGATCGTTCAAAAACCCCGGATCAGTTGAAGAGTTTGAGCATCAAAGGCAGGGCAGTGAAGGTGCCGACGGAGGTTCCGACATTGGTGAAAACAACCACCAGAAGGATCCTTGTGACATTGTTGCGCCAGAACCCTTTGATGGAACCGATATCCTGGGGAATGGCCTCAAGATCCTTTACTTTGGGTTTCCGAACAAAGGCTTCAACAAGACCCGAGACCCATCCGGCGGCGATCATGGGGTGTAAAACCGTCAAGGGAGCGGCAAGGGCCGCCGAAAGGATGGTCAGGGGATGGGCCATGGCCAGGAGTGCCCCTATTCCTGCGAGCACCCCATGGGCAATGATCCATATCCATATCATATCTGCTCCTACGGAGGTTCCTTTCATCAAGAATCCGATGATAATAAGAAAAAAGAGAGCGGCGGGAATGGCCCATTTCAATATATTTCCCGCCTTGCCTGCCGGCGGGATCCGGTTGAGTTCCGAAAGGTCTATAGCGTCGGGGGAAAACAGGTATTTTTTAATTCCGGGGGCATGGGCCGCACCCACAACCGCCACGATCTTCTCACCCGGGGCTGTCCGGATTTTTTCTGCAAGGAATTGATCCCTTTCATTGATCAGGGTTTTTTCGATGATCGGATGGGTCTTTTTCACGTCTGCCAAGAGGGTTTGAAGAATGTCTTCATGCTTCATTTTTTCGATGTCTTCTTCTTTGATATCATCGGCGGTGCCAAAGGAGAACACAAGGGATGAGATGAATTTGATCTTTTCCCAGAACCCCATTCCGCGCCAGACCCTGGAAAGGGTGACCTGAATTTCCCGGTCCGCCGGGACGAGGCAGGCATGGATGTTTTCAGCCGCCTGGATGGCATTGATCATTTCCTGTCCGGGTTTGATATCGAATTTATCGGCCATCTTTTTCTGGAATGAGGCCAGGAGAAGGTTCATGAACAGCATCAAGGCCTTTTTTTCTTTGATGACCTTGACGATGTCCATATTGCGCCACCGGTCCGCATCCTTTAAGGATGCAAGCCGGGTTTCACACAATTCAACGCAGACCGTGTCCGGATTCTGTTCATGGATCGTGTCTTCCACAAGTTTTGCACTCTGACGGGACACATGGGCCGTACCGATCAGGATGATCTGTTTCCCATTACAGGTAATAATGTCTACCATCTTATCTTTTTCCTGCACTAAATTTTCCATGAATTTTATCGGCCTTTATGTTTAAATCAATTAAAGCAAACTCGTATTATAACCATTCTATTTTTCAAGGCAATACAAAATCATTTCAAATTCTTGACCTTGATTCACAGTTCTGGTATTCAGGCGGTATGAAATCAATTGATGAACAGATATTAAGAACCGCCAAGGAAATCATTGTGAAATTCATTGAAATGGGCAGACTGTCCCCCTCCAATTTCCATGAATCCTTTAAAGACGTTTATGCCACGGTTGATGAAACCGTTAAAAAAACCGTGAATCAAGCGCCCCCTTCAAATGACACCCAAGACTGAAGATTTTTTTCCAAAATTCAAATCCGGGATAGGACAGGGCATGATCAAAGGATGGAAGGGGTTTGTCTGGCTTCTGAAAATACTGATTCCCATCTCTTTTGCCACAGCCCTTCTGGTCCATTACGGGGTCATCTACAAGCTTGATTTTCTTTTGACGCCTGTTATGGCCTGGCTCAGTCTTCCGGCCTCTGCCGCCCTGGTGCTGATGATCGGTCTTTTTACGGGAATCTACGGCACGGTGGCAGCCCTTTCCGTGATGCCCTTTTCCATCGATCAGATGACCCTCATCGCCATTTTCACCCTGATCTCCCATAATATTATCCAGGAAAGCATTGTCCAGGGCAATTCCGGCATGAATGCGGTATTTGCCGCTGTTTACAGAATTTTTACGGCTTTTCTCGTCACCTTTATCTGTGCACGGCTGATGGGGGTTGCCCTGGTGGCTGGAGACCCAGGATCTGTGGGCCATCTGGTTCGGGAAACAAAACCCTTCACGGAGATGATTCAATCCTGGGGATGGGGCACCTTAAAGCTGGCCGTCCAGATCTTCTGCATCATCATGCCGCTCATGGTAACCATGGAGCTGGCCAAGATTTTTCATATCATCACCTTTATCACCCGGATCGCCTCGCCGCTGTTGTCCGTCATGGGGTTGAGCCGGTCCACGGGGATGCTCTGGCTGACGGCCACGATTTTCGGTCTGGCTTACGGGGCTGCCGTGATGGTTGAAGAGACAAAATCCAATGAATATAAAAAAGAAGATTTGACACGGCTTCATCTGTCCATCGGGATCAACCATTCCATGGTCGAAGATCCGGCCCTGTTCCTTCCTCTCGGGCTTCCGATCTTCTGGCTCTGGATTCCAAGGCTTGTGGCTGCCGTGATGGTCACCTGGCTGTATTCGGTTTATTCATCCGCAAGGAGGGTTCATGCTGAGCGAGCTGTCCATAAAAAACTTTGCGATCATTGATGATTTAAAAATTTCGTTTCCGGCCGGGTTTTCCGTTTTAACCGGCGAGACCGGGGCTGGAAAATCCATCATCATGGAAGCCGTTAATCTTTTGCTCGGCTCCAGGGCATCGGCGGATCTGGTCCGTTCCGGCTGTGAGGCTGCAGAGCTGGAGGCTTTTTTTGATATTGATCCCCATTCCAAAACAGCAAGGCTTCTGGAAGAACAGGGCCTGGATGCGTCCGACGGCCTGATTCTCCGGCGGGTGATCGCCGAATCCGGCAAAAGCCGTGTCTTTATCAATTCCAGACAATCCACCATCGATCTTTTAAAAGAACTGACCCGGGATCTGGCCGGTATTTCAAGTCAGCACGCCCACCAGGGACTGTTACGAGAAGAGAACCACCTGGACATCCTGGATGAATTTGCAGGAACCGCCGGACTGAAGAATGAGGTTCGGTCTCTTTATAACCTGATCCTTCCCTTACAGAAAAGGCTCAGGGAATTAAAAACAATCCTGGACCAAAAAAGAAAAGAACAGGAGCTGGTTTCCTTTCAGATTGATGAAATAAGGGATGCCGCCGTTCTTCCCCATGAAGATGAGGATCTCGATAAAAAACGCCAGGCCCTTTTAAACGCAACC
Source organism: Desulfobacula sp. (assembly GCA_023701135.1). Taxonomy (GTDB): domain Bacteria; phylum Desulfobacterota; class Desulfobacteria; order Desulfobacterales; family Desulfobacteraceae; genus Desulfobacula. The sequence continues at coordinate 141,654 of JAMPXP010000009.1, forward strand.
AAAACCTTTGAGGCCGTCAACCGCTCCATCCATGAAATTCATGACAGGGAAGGGTCGGTCATTGAAAAACTGGCTTTCATTAAAAACGAATTGGAAAAGGCCGGGGCTGCCGATGAAACCTTGAAAATATTGGCCCAAAGGCTTTCAGGAACCCTCTATGATCTGGAGGATATGACCCAGGAATTGCGTCAAACTTCATCCACTATAGATCTTGATCCGGCGTCCCTGGAGATCACGGAGCAAAGACGGGATCTGATTTCGAAACTCAAAAGAAAATACGGGGGAAGCCTTGAGGCCCTGTTTCAGGTCTATGAAGACTTGCAGCAGCAGTTGGTGCGGACCGTTGATATTGAAAAAGAAATTAACGCCGGAGAAAAAGAGGTCAGGGCTTTCATTCAGGACATCGGTAGAAAGGCAAAGGAATTGTCCGGATTGAGAAAGATAGCAGGGAAAACCCTTTCCCGGCTGGCAGGGGATGAACTCCTTACCCTGGAGATGGGGAGGGCAAAATTCGAAGTTTCTTTTTTCTGTCAGGAAGCAAAAGATGAAACCGATATTGCAACGGCAGACAGGGAGAAAATCGGGCCGGACGGGATGGATAAGGTTGTTTTTCTCTTAAGCCCCAACCCCGGGGAACCCTTGAAACCCCTTGCCAAAATTGCTTCCGGCGGAGAGCTGTCCCGCATTGTGCTAGCCTTAAAGGCGGTTCTTTCAAAGACGAAATCCCTGGAAACCCTGATTTTTGATGAAGTGGATGCCGGTATCGGCGGCGCAACCTCTGAAAAAATCGGGCTGAAACTGAAACAATTGTCGAAGAAACATCAGGTCATCTGTATTACCCATCTGGCCCAGATTGCAAAATATGCGGCCCGTCAATTCCGGATCTATAAAGAAGTCGTTGACGGCCGGACCTTTACCGTCATTGTGCCGTTGGAAAGGCAAAGCGACAGGATCGAAGAAATCGCACGCATGATCGGCGGGGCAACCATCACACCGGCCACCCTCTCCCATGCCAGGGAACTTCTGGAGCAGGCCTCTGCTTGACAAAAACCCACTTGTTGTTAGAATATCACTTAAATATGGCCAAAAGGAGTTGTTATGCCGATATATGAATTTAAATGTTTGAAATGTGAAGAGTTTTTTGAAGTCATTGTCATGGGGTCGACAGAAGATGGCCTGAAAGGCTGCCCCAAATGCGGAGCAGAAGAATTTGAGCGGGTTGTTTCCAAAACCAATTTCACCATGGGCAGTTCAGGGGGCGGAGCCGGTCCAAAGGCCGGTGTCCAGACCCAGGAAAGAACCTGTTCGGGAGGGTCCTGTAAAACCTATACGGTTCCGGGTGAAACCCGCTAACCCTGATTCCCCGGGCATGGTGGCATTCCGGATTCCGTGCGGCGGTATCATGACATTCAAAGGAGGCATACATGCAGGAAACTGCAAAACTGATCATTGACGGCAAAGAATACCTGCTCCCCTTAATTGAAGGGACCGAAGGAGACAAGGCAATCGATATCCGGAGCCTTCGTCAGAATACCGGGTATATTACCTTTGATCCCGGATTCGGCAATACCGGCACCTGCAGAAGCGCCATCACCTATATGGATGGGGAAAAAGGCATCCTCAGATACCGGGGAATTCCCATCGAACAATTGGCCGAGCATTCGACCTTTGTGGAAACGGCCTTTCTTCTCATCACCGGCCAGCTCCCCACACGGGAGGAATTGACCCGGACCAGCGTTCATCTGAACGATTTTTCACCCCTGCATGAAAATATGAAGGCCTTTTACCAGAATTATCCTCCCAAGGCCCATCCCATGGGTATTCTTTCGGCTATGGTCAACGCCATGAGGAGCTATTATCCTGAACTCACCGACATTGAAGAAGAGATGAACAAGACCTATCTCCGCCTGATTTCAAAAATCAGGACCATGGCCGCCATGGCCTACCGGATTTCCCTGGGGGAGCGGGTGGTCTATCCCCGGCCGGATCTGTGCTATTGCGCCAATTTCCTGAATATGATGTTTGACAGTGTGGTGGTTCCCTATAAAATTGATCCGGATCTTGTCCGTGCCCTGAATGTGTTCTGGATTCTTCATGCCGATCACGAACAGAATTGTTCCACTACGGCCGTAAGAGTCGTGGGCAGCGGAAAGGTGAATATTTACGCCACCATTTCAGCGGGCATTTCGGCCCTTTGGGGGCCCTTGCACGGCGGGGCAAATCAGGCCGTGGTCAATATGCTGGAAGACATCCAGAAGAACGGCATGACCATTGAAGAGTGCATTGCCAAGGCAAAGGACAGGGATAATCCTTTCAAGCTCATGGGATTCGGCCACAGAATTTATAAAACCTATGATCCAAGGGCCAAGATCATGAAGAAAATGTGCGATCTCGTGCTTTCCAAAATCAAACGCAACGACCCCTTGCTGAATATCGCCCAAAAGCTTGAGGAAGCGGCATTAAAGGATTCCTATTTTATTGAGAAACATCTTTATCCCAATGTGGATTTTTATTCCGGTATCATGATGAGAGCCCTGGGGATTCCCACCAATATGTTTACGGTCATGTTTGCCATCGGCCGTTTGCCCGGATGGATCGCCCAGTGGAAGGAAGACGTGACCGACCCTGAAACAAAAATTGCAAGGCCCCGCCAGGTTTATACCGGAAGCCTTCAAAGGGATTATATTCCCATGAACCAAAGGGGATAAAACCAGAAGCCATGGTCCAGATCATCGCCCACAGGGGGGCCAGGAGCCTTGCCCCTGAAAATACCCTCAAGGCGGCCCGGATCGCCTATGAAACAGGGGCCGATCTCTGGGAGACGGATGTGGCCATGACCCGGGACGGGCATTTGATCCTCTTCCATGACGATACCCTGACCCGATGCACCGATGCCCAACAAAAATTTCCTTTGAAGGCCTCCTTCCGGGTGGAGGATTTTGACCTGAAGGAGATCAGGACCCTGGATGCGGGGTCCTATTTTGTTGAGACAGATCCTTTTGGCCAGATTTCAGAGGGACATGTCGGCAGGGAGGCCCAGGCGTCCTTTATCGGCGAAACCATCCCCCTGCTGGAGGAGGGGCTAACCCTGACTCTGGAGAAAAACTGGACGATCAATCTTGAACTTAAATTTTTTGAAGGCGCTGCAAAGGATTTCCATCTTCCCGATCATACCCTGGAGATCATCCGCCGGGCCCACATCCCCTTAAACCGGGTGATCATTTCCTCTTTTCACCATCCCTGGCTTCTCAGGATCATGGAAAAAGAGCCTCAATTGGAAGTCCAGGCCCTTGTGGGGGATAACGACACCGACCCCCTGGATTTCAAGGATTTCTTTTTTTCAACCTATAATGCCAATGCCGTCCTGATTCATCCGGACCAGATCCTTGCGCTCAAAGACCGGGGGAAAAGAATCAACCTGTTTACCGTGAACGATTCCAGGGAATTTTCGCGGTTTTCCGGACTTGGGGTGGACGGCATATTTACGGATTTCCCGCAACGGTTTGCCAAAAAAGCTTAGCCGAAAAATTCCCTGAAGGCCTCGATGGTTTCCTCAATGTCCTTGGCGGAAATATCAAGATGGGTCACCAGCCTCAAATGGTTGGCAGTGCCGATGATGATCTCCTTTTCCTTTAAGAAGCCGCAGAGCCGGTCCATGTCTGCCCTGATGTCGGCAAAAAGAATATTGGTCTGGACGGTCTTCGGATTGATTTCTATGCCGTCGATCTGCTCAAGGCCTTTCGCAAGGGCCAGGGCGTTTTCGTGGTCCTCTTGAAGCCGTTGGATATTATGGGTCAGGGCATAGATCCCGGCGGCAGCCAGGATGCCTGCCTGGCGCATACCCCCGCCCAGGAGTTTTCGCCATCGTCGGGCCTTGTTGATCCGAGCCGCAGAGCCGCAGAGAACAGATCCCACAGGGGCGCCCAGGCCCTTGGACAGGCAACAGGAAATGGTATCAAAATATCGGGTGATGTCTTGGACATCCACCCCTTGTTTTACGGCGGCATTAAATACCCTTGCACCATCCAGATGCATCGACAATCCGTTACTGTCGGCGAATTTTTTTGCTTCTTTCAGATAGGAAAGGGGCAGCACCTTTCCCATATGGGTGTTTTCAAGGCAGAGGAGTTTTGTCCGGGCATAATGGGGATCATCGGGTTTTATGAACCTGGATACTCGTTCAAGATCCAGGGTTCCGTCTTCTTCAAAATCCAGGGGCTGGGGCTGGATACTTCCTAGTACGGCGGCGCCTCCGCCTTCATACCGGAAGGTATGGGCATACTGACCCACAATATATTCATCCCCCCTCCCGCAATGGGCCATCAAGGCCAATAGATTGCTCTGGGTCCCGCTGGTGCAGAATAGGGCGGCCTCAGTGCCCAGCATGCCTGCGGCAAGGGATTCCAGTTGATTAACGGTGGGGTCTTCGCCATAGACATCATCGCCGACCTCTGCCTCCATCATGGCGCGTCGCATGTCAACAGAGGGCTTTGTAACGGTATCGCTTCTCAAATCAATGGGTGTCATGATTCTCCAGTTCTTCCGGTAAGGGATTGTATTTAATAATATGGGGCCAAGCCCGGTTTGAAGGTTTCAAACCGCTGAATTGTGTCCGCCGATTCCATGGGCTGATTTTCGGTGGTCATGCCGCCTTGTGATGCCATTTCAGGGGTGATATAGTTGTGCCCGAACCAATGAATCCGGCTGCCTTCAAGAATGAGCCCGGGTTCCTCGGTCTGCCGTTCAATCACTACTTTCTTCTTCCGGTTCAAGGCCACTTCCTTAAACGGGTTGCGAAAAGAAACCGAGGGTCTTAGGGAGGTGCTGCTGTAGGAGACCTTGAGCCGGACACCGGTAAAATCCATCCAGGGCCAGAGAGCAGCATTGAAAAAAAGCTGGTCAAAGGATTTGGCCGTTCGCCACAACAGTGGGTCTGTATTTTTTGAAATCAGGGCGTCGTGAAGGGAGCGGATATGTTTTTCATCCCCCATGACGCTCAGGGTCCGGATATGGCCCGTGGGGGTCATATCTTCATGGGCAGCCTTGATGATGAGGCCGTTTCTTTTCAGGGCCGCCGCTCTCTGGAACTGGGAGCGAAAGGTAAACGCGCAATAATTGATAGGCAGCGGGATATTTTCATCCAGGGCATAGCGGATCAATTCCAGGGCGGCCAGTTCGGTTTCAAGGACGGTCACCTTGGGGCCGTGGAGAAAGGTATAATTCCGCTTCATGAGCCTGGAGGTGTTGAACGGGGTACACCTCAGTTGGTGCAGATTCAGGTGGTTGACGCCTACATCAAGGAGTGTTTTTAATAACGGCCGGGTCTGTTCCAGATCTTCGGGAATGGCAGGGATCTCCACAGTGACGCAGGGGATGATGCCGACGGCTTTTTCCAGGGCGTCCAGGCGGTAAGCATTGGCGCTGAGATCGAACCGGATTTCATCCAGGCCGCTGTCTCTCAACGTTTTCAGCTTGTCTTCGGTAACCAGCAGGCCATTGGTATATATCCAGATATAAAGCGGAGAAGAGACCCTGGCCCTTAGCGTCTTTAAAAAGGTCAGAACCCTCTCAAAGGTCATGAAAGGTTCCCCTCCGCTGAAGCTGACTCCCTGGATGTTGAATATCCGGACATAATCTGCATAGTCCGAAGGTGTTTTAAATTCAAGGGTATTGGTCGCAGGTTGGCCCTTATCCGCCTGGGGGGAGGGGCAGTAAAAGCATTTGGCATTGCAGAGGGTATTGATGAAAAGACAGGACCATCCTCCGTTTCCGCAAAGGCGGCACCCCGGAGAAAGACTGTGGGTATACAGTTTTGTGCCGGCAAACGCCCATTCCGGCCCCCGGCCTTTAAAAATATCCGTTAAAAGGGAGTCCCGCAGAGTGGAGGCCTTTGCCGCCTTTTCCGGGGTGAGCCAAGTCATGGCATCATAGGAATCTGCATATTCTTCTTGATTCCGGCCGATGTGGCCGGTCATAATCGTGTCGATGTGGGTCATGGTTTATCAGAAAGTGCTTTTATGCCCATGGTTTCAATGAGCTGATTCATATTGGTGGTCTTGAGGTTCATCCCGCCTTCCGAAGTCGGCATCAGCATGATATGCTTATCCTGCAGGGCCTCGGCAATTTTGAGCTTGACAATGGCTTTGCCGCCGGACCCGGAAAGGGCGGTGTTCATTTCCTGGATACCTTTGGCGTCTGCTATTCCTTCCGCCTTGATAGCCTGGGCCAGTAGTTGCTGCTGTTCAAAATATACATCAGCCTCAATTTTTGCCTTCAGGTACTGCCCGTCGGCATCGGCTATCATTTTATTGACCTCGCCCTTGGCCTCTTCCAGTTTGCGTTTGTATTCCTCACGGGCTGCGTGCTGGGCCGACCTGTTTTTTTCCACCTGCTGGTCCGCCACCTTTTTATCTTCAATGGCCTTGGTATAATCGGCATTAAACCGGTAATCATTGGTCAGGACTTTTTCCACAATGATCCCCATGGGACCGAGAATTTTCTGCAATTCTTCCCGGGCTTTTGCGGACTGGGCCTCCCTGGCTTCTGCCACATAAAAGGCCTCGGTCTTGAGTTCCCCGAAAATATCCCTGGGTTTGCTCCGGGCAACGGTGCGGACGACCCTGTCCCTTAAAAGGTCATCATTGCCGGCCACATACTGGAGGATATAAGGGGCCTTGGCCGGATCAATCCTGTAGGCAATGATGACATCCAGGCTGATGTCATTGCCGTCAATGGTTTTAAAGATGAGGTCATCCTGGGTCCTACGGTCGCCCTTTTGTTGTGAAAATGTCATCTCCAGGTTCTGGAGCCGGGTATCAAAGACATGCCAGTCATTGATATAGGGAAGGAAAAAATAGGTGGAGCCGGGGGCGTAAATCCGGTCTTCAACTCCTTTTTGCCCGGTAAAACTGAATTTACGGGTCCGGACTCCGACCTCGGTTCCGCCGGTGGTATGGGGTATGCACCCGCTCAAGGTAGCCACGGCCATCCATAACACGATTAAATAACTGAATATTTTCATTCCGCACCTCTTTCGGGGACATCAAATAATTTCATGGCGTTTTTCAGGTCCAGGGGATTGACCCCGTTCTGCCCATCACTGGGAAGGATGATCAGATCCAGGTTCTTGTAAACCTCGGCCATTTTCAGGGCCACCATGCGTTCGGAGCCGATGCCTTTTAAGGCATCATTTCGCAGGCGGACCCGCTCGGCTTCGGCCAGTTTCACAAGAAGATCACCCTCGGCCTTTATCTTTCGGACATAGAGGTCTTTTTCCGCAATCTTCCGCGTGACATAGGCTTTGCCTTTTTCAATTTCCACGGCCGCCGTTACCATGCCCTCCTGGACGGTTTTTTTGAGTTCCGCCTCTTCCCGGGCCGCCCGGGCCGCGCTCTGGTTGGTGAAGACCATCTGATCCTGGAGCTTTTTCTCCTCAATGTTTTTCTGGATTTCAGGGCTGTATTTGAAATAACGGACCAGGACCTGAACCACCTCAAGGCCTTTTCCATTCAGTTCGTTATTGAGACTGATTTTGGCCTCTTCCGCTTTTTTCACCCTCAGGGGGCTGTTGTAGAATTCCTCGGTGGTGAGTTTTCCCAGGGTTTCTTTGAGCACCGGTTCGGCCTTGGGGATGAGCCCGTTGTCCTCAAACAGCTTTCCCGGCCCGATGGTGGTGAACACCAGATAGGGGTCCTTGATATGGTACAGGATGGACACATCAATATCCACAAAGAATCCGTCCGAGGTCTGGATATGGGCGGCGCGGTCCTTCCGCGCCGATTCCGAAGCTGTGGACGGAAAATTGGTCAATTCCAGCACCTGCATCCCCTTGGGCAGTTTGTAGATTTGCTGGAAGCCAAAGGGCATGACAAAGGTCAGGCCTGCATGGTAAATATCCTTTTGAACTCCCCGGCCTATCCCGATCCGGTTCACCTTGATGCCGTATTCGCCCGGCTCCACATACACGAAAAAAAGATTGTAGGCGAGTGCCAGGGTAAAGACCAGGCCGATTAGGATGCTCACGCCCCTGGATAATTTGAATTTGAATGCCGGCAACGGGAACCTGATTTTTGGTTTACCGGGGAAAACCATTATGGGCGTTTCTTCCATGGTTTTGTCTCCTTTACAGGATGCTGCATGGAGCAGCTCTAAGGTTGGTCCTGCTCCATTTTTTTATGCAGGACAAGGGCGGCCGATTGTTTTTTTCTCATTCTCAGGTTCAGCATTTCCACGGAAACCGAGAACAGCATGGCAAAATAAATATATCCCTTGGGAACGTGGACCCCGAATCCTTCGGCGATAAGGGTAAACCCCACCAGGATCAGAAAGGACAAGGCCAGCATTTTAATGGTGGGGTGGGCATCCACAAAGGTGCTGACGGATTTTGCGGCAAAGAGCATGATCATCACGGAAACAATGATGGCCACGGCCATGATGGAGATATGCCGGGCCAGGCCCACGGCCGTGATGACGGAATCCAGGGAAAAGACAATGTCCAGAAGGGCAATCTGGAACAGAACCGCGCCAAAACCGGCTGCTGCACGGGTCTGTTTTTTTTCTTCAATTCCTTCAAGGCTGGTATGAATCTCATGGGTGGCCTTGGTCAGGAGAAAGAGGCCGCCGCCCACCAGGATGATGTCCTTACCGGAAATGGGATGGGAGAGAATGGAAAACAAGGGGTTTTTCAACCCCACCACCCAGGCAATGGAGAATAACAGGAGAAGGCGGGTGCCCATGGCCAGTAAAAGGCCTGTGCGCCGGGCCGAAGCTCTTTGGGCTTCAGGCAGGCGCCCCACAAGAATGGAAATAAAAATGATATTGTCCACCCCCAGGACGATTTCCAGCGCCGTCAATGTCCCCAACGCCAGCCAGCCTTCGGCGCCGTAAATCCATTCAAACATGGTTCCCTCCGGTTTTCATTCTATCCATATGCCGGGCCTCATTTTGCAAACAGGGCCCGGACGGTTCCTGAAAAATCCGCGGCCGCCGCATCCATATAGGCCTCCCAATCCAATCCATTCTTATAAAAGGCAATGGCCGATAATTTCTTGGTAATGATGGCATTGCGGTAGGCCTTTAATTTGTCGGAGTTCAGAATCCTCAAGATGGCTTCCCGGCCCAGGCTTTTTACCAGGATAGCGGGGATATACGCTTCCAGGACGGCCCAGAGCAGGCTTTCATCGGAAAGAATCACATCCATGTGGCCGGCCACAATGGCCTGGAAGGCAAAGATCTGCTCACTGGTTTTTTCCGACAGCACAAACAGGGGGACCCGGGGATCCTTTTCATGGATCCGGATCAGCATATCGGTTTCCGCCGATGCATAGGTCTTCACCAGCATCATGATATCCCGGATCAGGGCCCAGCGGGTGGCCTTGTCTTCCAGGAGTTGCCGTTCATAATCGTTTCCGAATAAAAATCCGGTGAGAACCTCGGCCACGGCCGATGAAAAAACCCCGCCCTTATTGGCTGTGCTGTCCTTGATCTGAAGGATACCGGTGGAACCGGCAATATACCTTCGGGAGGCGTCGTCAAAAAAGACATTGGCCCCTTCCACAATGAACCGCAGTTCCTTGAAATTGGCGGCAAACTGCCGGACATTGCCGTGATTGATGGTATCCTTGAATCCGCCGCAGGGAATAAAAGCCTTGATATCCGCCTGTTCAATATATTTCCGGTTGGCCGGGTCCGTGAGAAAGGTCCGGTGAAACATGGCCCCGTCTTCGATAAAGGTCCCGTCGGGCAGGGTGATGTTCTTGGCCCGGAGCGGAACCTGAAATCCTTCCGGCCCAAGTTTTTCAGCCGGATATCCTAGGGAATTCACCCTGGGGGAGGAGTGGCGCATGAAGGCGATTTTCATCAATTCTTTTTTATCCAGGCCCTCCGGGTCAAAAAGGACGGACCCGCCATCCAGGATGAGGCAGATCTTACCCTGGTAGCACTGGATTTCATTACTGCCCAGATCCCCGTCGGGCCCGCCGGTGATCATGAGGTTCAGATCTTCTTCCCTGCATCCGCAATGGGAGATAAGGGTCCGGAAGGCCCCCATGATGCCGGTGGTGGTCATGCCGCTGGTCTTGATTTTTCCGCCGATGTGTTTCCAGATGTCTTCCATGTCCGCGGTCAGGGCAACGGTATCCCCATTGATCTGGAGTTCGGTTTTTTTGTCCTTATGGGCCGTGAGGCCGAAAAGGTCATCGTTTTTCAATATGCCGTAGGTGTCGTGGGGAATGCCGAAGCTCTTTCCTGTGGTGATGGTCCGCCAGTATTCGTAACCCCTCTCTTTTGCCCGGAAGGAGATGGCATCCATCAGGGGTGCGGTGCCCTCGTCGGGTCCGAAAAAGACCATTTCCGGTTTTCCATAATGATCCACCACCGAGGGGTCAGGGAGCATCAGGTCCATGATGCCTTCCGTGTAATCATACAAAGCATCCATGCCGTAGGCGGCATAGAGGGGGTGGGGAACCACCACGCCTTTAGACCCGCTTTCGCAGATATCCTTGTGTTTCAGCCGCTGGGCCTTGGGTCCCAGGGCATAATTCAAGAGAACCGCGTTGTCCAGTTCCATGGCATGGTTGGTGGGTGTCACCCGGATCAGGCGCAGCCCGCCCCTGGCAATGTCGTCGGCCCTGAGATGGGTGCCGCAGGCATAATGGCCGTTGACATAGAAAACCCCGAAGACAGATTGTTTGAACACCAGGGGATCCAGGATGCGGCTGTCCATCCTGAAGGAAAAGGACCGTTTTTCGGGTTTGTAAAAATTGGTTTTAAGGGTGGCGGAAATGAGGTTGAACATAAAGGAAAAAATATCCCGGCCCATGGAAAAATCCATGAACCGGACCTCCAGCATCCGGTTGAATTCGGCTTCTTTCTTTTCCAACGCTGCTTGGGTCAGATCCCGGGGACCGGCCGGGTTGAATTTTTGTTCAAACAGCCGGTACAAAAAGGAAAGAAGGTCCGGGTGGGATGAGGCCGTTTCCATGATCATCCGGGATACATAGGTGAATTTATTGGATTCGTGAATCCGCTCGGAGAAAGCTTCCCGGTGGTCCTGGCTGGAAAGGCTCTCCATGATTTCCCGGTCGGTCTTTTTCCCTCTTTCCTTGAAGATGAACATATGGGTAAAATCAATGACATTACCGCTGAACAGCATTTCATGAAAACTCAGCTTGGCGTCCACATAGAGCTGGGTGACGGGGCTGACGGAAAAACTCAGGAAGGACCGCAGGTCATTCACCAGTGCGGTTTCCATATTTCTGGACAATTCTCCCTGCACATAGAGGGAACAGATGGAAGAGGCAATGCCGGTCGGGGTATGATAGGGCTCCCAATAGGCCCGGGTGATAACGAGCCCGTGATCGGCAAAGAGTTTTCGAAAAACCGGAAGCTGGGGTTTTTCAAAATCGGAATTGAACATGAAGCGGATTTCCCCGATATCTGAAAGATTGAAGATCTCGATGAAAGGGATCACGGAGGTTGACACCTTTTCCAGGCATTTTTCATACCGGTTCCGCGTCAGGCGGGGCGTAGACGTATAATCCGGGTCCCGGCTGAACAGGAACCGGGAATCGGAAAAATCGGTTTCCTTGAAATCCTTAACCACTTCCGGTCTGAAAACATAGGTATAGTATTCGCTTTCAGGATTGTAATAATATTCGCGGCGATGCCCTGTAAGCTGCTTGTCCAATACCTTTTCCATGGAGTCCCGGGTTTCTTTTGTGGCAATCCTGACCCGCTGGATCTGCCGGCCCTTCATGAGATCAAAATCAATATCCGCCACCCAGGAATTCAATACCACCTTTCCGTCACAGACTTTGATACTCTTTGAAATGGAGGAAAGAATATGTTTGAGGGAGTCCTTGGTAAGGGTCTCAAAAAAATAATTGGGTAGCCCCAATTCATTGAGCAGGATGCCGGCGGCCATATTGATGCAGTTGGCCGTGATCAGCCCCTCGGCGGAAAGGTCGATAACCGCCTCGTATAAGAGGCTTGGGTTCAGTTTGACGCTCAGGGCTTTATCTATGATCCGGGCACCGGCGGAAGCAGGTGTGCTGCATTCTGTCCGGGGCTCCATCAGATCTTCTGTGGGGTGCATTGTTTTTCTCCTTGAAATCCGTGCGGGCTGCACTGGGGCGACGGTGGTTATTCTTTCTGCAAATATCTATAATACCGGGTTAATATCATTTTTCAGCATGGCCTAGCAATGGTTACCCGGATAAAAACCAAAATAATTTAAATCTCCGGGGCTTGTATGACCTCGTTGAATCCGTCATATTACGGATAACGATTGCAAAAAATAGCCCTTAATTGGGCAAACAAACCAAAGGAGGCCATAAAGAATGCAGATGGAACCGGAAAAAACCTGTGTGGGGTTCATCGGATTGGGTGTTATGGGAAAGAGCATGGCCGGTCATATTTTAAGGGCCGGATACGAGGTGCATGTGTATACAAGGACAAAAGCGGCAGCGGAGGAGCTTGTCGCAAAAGGGGCCGTCTGGGAGGATTCCGTCAAGACCCTGAGTCAAAAAAGCAGGGTCATCATCACCATGGTGGGCTATCCGTCCGATGTTGAACAGGTTTATCTGGGTGAGGATGGCATCCTGGCCCATGCGGGAAAAGGCGCTCTGGTGATCGACATGACCACCTCCAGCCCGGATCTGGCCGTAAAAATCCATCAAAAGGCTGCCCTGGCCGGCATCGAAGCCCTTGACGCCCCGGTGTCGGGCGGTGATCTGGGGGCCAAAAACGCAGCCTTATCCATTATGGCAGGCGGCGATAGGGCTGCCTTTGACAAGGCCCTGCCGCTCTTTGAGGTTATGGGCAAGAATATCGTATTCCAGGGCAAACCCGGCTCGGGCCAGCATACCAAAATGGCCAACCAGATCGCCATTGCCGCGGGCATGGTGGCGGTATGCGAGTCCATTGCCTATGCAAAAAAGGCAGGGCTCGACCCTGAAACCGTGTTGAAAAGTATCGGTGCAGGCGCTGCTGCATCCTGGTCTCTGAACAATCTCGGCCCGCGGATGATAGCCGGCAATATGGAACCTGGATTTTATGTCAAGCATTTTATCAAGGATATGAAGATTGCCGTCGAGTCGTCCCGGCAGTTTTATTTCCAGACCCCCGGGCTGGACCTTGCCCTGTCCCTGTATGAACGGTTGGCCCGGATGGGTTATGAAGATAAGGGGACCCAGGCATTATTCAAACTGTTTGAATAATGCCCATGGAATTTCTAATAGAATACAGTTATTCCGGTTTGTTTCTATCTTCATTTCTTGCCGCCACCCTTCTTCCGCTCAGTTCGGAACTGGTTTTGGGGGCTCTGCTGAAACAGGGGTTTAATCCCCTTTTCATCCTCATTGTCGCTACCTTTGGCAATGTCCTGGGGTCGGTGGTGAATTATGGCCTGGGCGCCTTCGGAGGAAGATTGATCCTGCATAAATGGTGGCGGATGCCGGACCCGGAAATCCAAAGGGCCGAGAAAAGATTCCGGAAATACGGGATTTTCAGTCTTTTATTGGCCTGGGTTCCCGTCATCGGTGATCCGTTGACGGTGGCGGCCGGTGTATTAAAAATCAATTTTTTTCTGTTTCTTTTATTGGTCGGTCTGGGCAAGGGATTAAGATATATGGCGATTTATCTTGCCGTTCTCTGGGTATAAAAAGGGCCGCAAAAAAGGCAGGTTCATTTTTACGGCCCTTGGATTCGAATTTAAGGATGCTATCCTTTTTTCCCTTGAGGAAGAATAAGGTTCAGCACAACCCCCAGGATACCCGCCAGACCGATGCCCTGGAGCTGGAACTGGCCTGCTGAAAAGCTCATCCCGCCGATGCCGAAGATGAGGATCAGGGCCACGATGGAAAGATTCCGGGCTTCCATGAGATCCCTGCCGGATTTGACCAGGGTATTGAGCCCCACCACCATGATGGCGCCGAACAGGAGGAGCATGATGCCTCCCATGACCGGGGAGGGCACGGTTTGAAGAATCGCTCCCAGCTTTCCGACAAAGGCCAGGAGAATGGCAGTGATGGCTGCCCAGGTCATGATGGCCGGGTTGAAGACCTTGGTTAGGGCCACGGCGCCGGTGACTTCTGAATAGGTGGTATTGGGCGGGCCGCCTAAAATAGAGGCAAGGGAGGTGGCGATCCCGTCGCCGAGAATGGTCCGATGGATGCCGGGGTCTTTTAAATAGTCTTTTCCCGTCACCCCGCCCACGGCCACAATATCACCAAAATGCTCGATGGCCGGTGCAATGGCAATGGGCAGAATATAAAAAATCGCCTGGAGATTCCATTCCGGCAGGACAAAATCGGGAACCGAAAACCAGGCTGCCTTGGAAATCCCTGAAAAATCAACAAAGCCGAAATAAAGGGAAACCGCATATCCCACAAAAATCCCGCAGAGAATGGGGATGAGCTTGAAAATGCCCTTCCCCAGGATGGAGACCAGAACTGTTGTGGCCAGGGCCAGCAGACCTACGGTCATGGCTTTTGCCTGGGGGAAAAGAACCACGGCCCCATCCCCGGTCTTACCCATGGCCATGTGGACGGCCACCGGGGCCAGGATGAGACCGATGACCATGATGACGGGGCCTGTGACAATGGGAGGAAGGACGCGTTCAATGGCCTCGCTGCCCTGGATTTTGGCCAGGATGCTCAGCAAAATATAGACAAGTCCTGCGGCCGCAAGGCCGCACAGGGTGCCGGGGATGCCCCAGGTTTTGACCCCATAGATGATGGGGGCGATAAAGGCAAAGGAGGAGGCCAGAAAAACCGGGACCTTTCCCCGGGTGATGACCTGAAATACCAGGGTTCCCAGGCCGGCGGTAAACAGGGCGACATTAGGATCAAGGCCGGTCAGAAGGGGGACCAGCACCAGGGCCCCAAAGGCCACGAACAGCATCTGGGCGCCTAAAAAGCAATCTTTGATTTGAAAATGGTAATCTGTTGGAGATAGATTGGAACGGGACATCTTGTTTTCACCTCTTTGTTTTGGTTAATGAATTTATTTTGTGCCGAATATTTTATCGCCTGCATCACCCAGGCCCGGAAGGATATAGCCGATATCATTGAGGCATTCATCAATGCCGGCCACATAAATATCCACATCCGGATGCGCCTGGGTAACCCTTGCAATACCTTCCGGGGCCGCCACCAGAAAAAGCCCTTTAATGATTTTGCATCCTGCTTTTTTCAAAAGGTCAACGGTGGCAATGAGGGTTCCGCCGGTGGCCAGCATGGGGTCCAGAATCAGGGCGATCCTTTCTTCCATGGCGCTGGCGGTTTTGACATAGTATTGAACCGGCTGAAGGGTTTCTTCATTCCGGTAAAACCCCACGACACTGACCTTGGCCGAGGGGATGAGGTCAAAGACCCCGTTCATCATGCCCAGTCCGGCCCTTAAAATGGGGACCACCGTGATTTTTTTTCCTTTTATTTCTTCGATTTCGACCTTGCCTGCCCAGCCTTCAATGACTTTTTTTTCCGTCACCAGGTCCTTGGTGGCCTCATAGGTTAAAAGTCTTGCCACTTCCGACGCAAGATCTCTGAAATCCTTTGTGCTGATGTCTTTTTGGCGCATCAGCCCCAGTTTATGTTTGATCAGGGGATGGTTCTGTACAAATACGGCCATGGGGCCTCCTTTGCTAAAAATAGTTGCCTGGATAAAATTTCATTCAGAACCTATTAAAATCATGAAGCGTCGTCAAGCAAATAAGCCGGTCCAAAGTCTGATATTGATATATTTTACTTTTTATGCACAATAGGGCAGATGATTGATACCCCCTATATATCCGTCGCAGTGGCTCTTCCGGTGCCCAAGGCCTATACTTACGGCCTGCCTGAACATTTTCAGAGCGCCTGTTCCCCCGGGGTAAGGGTCCTGATTCCCTTTGGAAAAAAACGGGTCACCGGGTATATTCTTTCAGGGCAAAAAACCTGCAACGGCATCACGGTAAAACAGATTTTGGACGTACTGGATGACCACCCGTTGTTTCCCGGATCGGCCATTCCGTTTTTCCAATGGATAGCAGACTATTATCTTCATCCCCTGGGGGAAGTGATTCGGACAGCCCTGCCTTCAGGCCTTGAAAGTCATGACGAGGCCTGTCTCTTTGTCACGGAAAAGGGGATCCAGGCCCTGAGCCTCAAACAGCTCACGCCGGGAGAAGCGGAAATCATCGAATTTGTTCAAAAGCGTTATCCGGCAAAATTGAAACAGCTTTTTAAGACAAGCCGAAATCCTTCCGTCCATGCCCTTGTCAGGAAGATGGAAAAACAGGACCTCATCACCCTGTCCTATGTATTAAAAAAAGACGGGGTATCTGCCAGGATGGAGACATTCATCCTGTTTCAGCAGGAGCCGGAGCCGGGTTCCCGCATGTCAAAAAAGCGGGAAAAGCTGCTTACACTGGTCAAAGAGAAAAAAGAGATGTCCCTGATCGGACTGAAAGCATTGATTCCGACGGCCCCATCCCTGATAAAACCGTTGGCCGGGGCCGGTTTCATAAAGGTCTTCCAACGCCGGGTTTTCCGGGACCCCCTGGGAGACCCTGTGGAACCGGACAGGCCGCCGGAACTGACCCCTGAGCAGGCAAGGGTTGTCAAACAGGTTCGGGACGGATTCGGCAAAGGGTTTTCAGCCTATCTTCTGACGGGCATCACGGGGTCCGGAAAAACAGAAGTGTATATGCGGCTGGTTCTGGACATCATTGAAAAAGGAAAAAAAGCCATTGTCCTTGTGCCGGAAATCGCCTTGATTTCCCAGACGGAACGCCGGTTCCGGGCAAGGTTCGGGGAAAGGGTGGCCGTTATCCATTCTTCCCTGTCCCGGGGCGAACTGCTGGACCAGTGGCGGAAGATCTCCCTGGATAAGGTGGACATCGTCATCGGGGCAAGGTCTGCTGTTTTCGCCCCCTTTGATTGTATCGGGATCATTGTGGTGGATGAGGAACATGACACCTCTTACAAGCAGGAGACGGGCCTTCGGTACAATGCGAGGGATCTGGCCGTTGTCCGGGCAAAACTGGCGGGCTGTCCTGTGCTTCTGGGGTCGGCCACCCCTTCTCTTCAATCCTATCAGAATGTGATCCTGAAACGGTTTGAGGAATTGAAGCTGGAATCTCGGATCAACCTGAACCCCCTGCCCGAGATCACCCTGGTGGACCTGAAAAAATACAAGGACGGGCGGCCGGATCATCGGATCATCACGCCCGAGCTTTCAAAGGCTGTCCGGCAATGCCTTGACAAGGGAGACCAGGCCCTGATTTTTTTGAACCGCCGGGGATTTGCCACTTTCCCGGTCTGCGGGGAGTGCGGAAAGGCACTGACATGCCGGTTCTGTGACATCACCATGACCCTGCACAAGGGACATCATGAATACCGGTGCCATCTTTGCGGCTATGGGCTCCCTGTTGATGCAACATGCCCGGAATGCAAATCCAAGATCCGGCCCCTGGGCTTTGGCACTGAAAAATTGGAATCCATGCTCAAGGAACGGTTTCCCGATGCCAGAATCGCCAGAATGGACCAGGATTCCACATCCAAAAAAGGGGCCGTCATCAAGATCCTGAAAAGTATCCGGAACCGGACCGTTGATATTGTGGTAGGAACCCAGATGCTGGCCAAAGGCCATGATTTTCCCTCCATCACCCTGGTGGGCGTGATCTGTGCGGATTTGTCCCTCAGCCTTCCGGATTTCCGGGCCGGGGAAAGAACCTTTCAGCTCCTGGCCCAGGTGGCCGGCCGGGCAGGAAGGGGAGATACGCCGGGAAGGGTCATCATGCAGACCTATAATCCGGATCATTTTATTATTGAGGCCTCACGGAAACAGGATTTCCAGGAGTTTTTTCATAACGAGGCCCCTTTCAGAAAAGCCTTGTCCTATCCGCCATTTTCACGGATGACCCAGTTGAAAATCTCGGGGCAGGATTCCGGAAAAGTCCAAACCCATGCCGAGACCGTGGCCGGGATACTGAAAAATCTCATCCAAACAAAACGAAAAGCAACGGATGCCGCCGTTCAGGTGCTGGGCCCGGTGGAAGCGCCCATCCAGAAAATATCTTCCCGATTCAGGTGGCAGATTCTGGTCAAAAGCCCGTCCGCAGCCCTGGTGAACCGTCTGGTCAAAGCCACCCTTGACCATCCCGATGCAAAGCCGAAATCAGGGATCAGCCTTTCCGTGGATGTGGACCCGTATTCCCTGATGTGATAAAGATAAAACATCATAGGGTTTTTATTTAACCATTCATTAAGGATGACTGCCATGAACCGGTCCAATCTGGAATTGTTTAAAGAACTCAATCCCGAGTCCTTGCAGAAAAAATTTCTCGATTCCCTGTTGAAAATCCATAATGTCCAGAGGGGGTCCATCTGGATCAAAAAAGACAAGGCCTATGTCTGCGTTGAAGCGGCCGGAGCGGAGAGTGAGCGGATCAAAGGGGTTTCCCTGGACATCCGGCACCCCAGCATTGTGGGTTGGGTGATTGAAAATAAACGGATGACCGTGGCGGAAACCCGGAGTGACCGCCGGCATTATAAGGAAGTGGAAGAACCGCTGGCCGTCAAAAGCAGCATGATTTTATGCTTTCCCCTTTTTTTCCGGGACCGGGATGTCTATGGTGCCGTCCAGGTCATTGACACAACCCCGGAAAAATCCAGACTGAACTTGGATCAGGGATATCTGGATCAGCTTCAGAACCTTGTGGACATCTGTTCCATCGCCTTGAGCAATGCGGTTTTATATGCCAATGAAAGAAAAAAGGCCCAGACCCTGAAGTCGGCCCTGAAACAGTCGCGGCATGAAAACCGGATCATTGGCCAGAGCCCGGCTTTTAAAAAATGCATGGACCTTGTGAAAAGCTATGCCGGCACGGATTTCCATGTTCTGATCACCGGAGAGAGCGGCACGGGCAAAGAACTGGTGGCTGAACAAATCCATAAAACCGGTGTTCGAAAAAACAAGCCCTTCCTGGTCCAGAACTGTAGTGCCATTCCTGAAACGCTTCTGGAGAGTGAATTGTTCGGATATACCAAAGGGGCTTTTACGGGGGCGACCCAGGACAAGAAGGGACTTTTTGAGGCGGCAGACGGCGGCATTGTTTTCCTGGATGAAATCGGGGATATGCCCATGAATGTCCAGGCAGGTCTTCTCCGGGTGATTCAGAAAAATGAAATCAAGCCCCTGGGCGAAACCCACACCCGGACCATTGATGTCAGGATTGTGGCCGCCACCAACCAGAATATCAAACAGATGATCCTTGAAAACAGGTTCAGGCAGGATCTGTTTTACCGGCTGTCCGTGCTGCCGGTTCATCTGCCCCCGCTTAGGGACAGGCGTGAAGACATCCCCCTGCTGATCCGGCATTTTCTTGAAAAAGAATCTTTAACGGCAGGGCTTCTTGAAAAGAAAATATCAGCCGAGGCCATGCAGATACTGGTATCCTATTCCTGGCCCGGCAATATCCGTGAGCTGGAAAATCTGATCCGCTATCTCATGGTGACCACGGAGGCGGATTGCATCAGGCCCCTTAATCTCCCCCTTCACGTCAAAAAGCCCGATGCCGGGATAGAACCCTTTGCCGGTCCCCCGGCCATGGGGGATGCCGTCAACCTGGCCGGCATGACCTGGCCCGAACTTGAAAAAGAATATGTGACCGCCCTCTTAAAAAATCATCACGGGAATATTACTCGGGCCTCCAAAGCTTCGGGCATCAACCGGTCCACTTTTGCATCCAGAATGAGAAAACTGAATATCAGGCCGGAGAAATGGTCTTTTGATGAATAAAAATCCCTTAGGAAGCCGGCAGGCGCTCAAACTCAGCCATAAACCGGTCCAGGATTTCGGAGAGGCCCGCATTCCAGCCCGAGACCAGGGAAGAGGGATTCCTGTCCGGTATAGGTTCATCCACTGCATAGGTATTGCTTAGAACCGGGGTAAAGGCAGCGCCTGTTTTTTTTTCAAGGATCAGCATGAGTTCCATGGAGGCCTTTGGATTTTTTTTGTCGGTATAATCGCCGGACAGGCGGGTGATGGTACCGGAAAGGCGGTAGGCGACATCCTTTTTATCATCGGTGAGAGCCGGTCTGAAATAAGGCGATCCGAAAAGCGCTTCAGATATTTTTTCCGTGATGAGCTTTGAAGGATAGCTGATAAATTCAGTATAATAATCCGTTGCATATTCGTTTTCACCGACCTTGTAGACAAAGGAATAGGAATCAAAGGCGGAATTTATGGAAAAGGCTTTTACCATGAGGGTGTCGCCTTGGAACAGGCCGTTTTTAGCGGGAGCCGGCACCTGTGGGGAGAGGTTGTAATATTGTTTGGTGATCGCCTCTTTTTGCAGGCTCGAACAACCGGAGCCCAATGCCGCAAGTATCAGGAGACCGGTCATAAGGCAGGATAATGTCCGTGTCATTGATTGTTTTCCTTTGTTCCGGCTTTTTCAGGCGGTTTTTCAAAGATCAGCCGGCCGGGATACTGTTTGATGTCTTTGCTCATCTGTTTGAGGTTTTCAGAGGTTGTCTCCAGATTTTCCATGATCAGCTTGACCCGGTCCGAATTGAGCCAGACCATATGCTCAACGAGTCCGGAAGCGGCCGACAGATTTTCCACCAGTTTGTCAAGATTGACAGAGAGGCTGTCGATCTTCGGGGAAAGGGTTGTTTCAAGGGTTTGTGCCATGTTTTTGGTGCTGCCGGCGGCCTTCTGAAAATCGGTGATGGCAGAGCCAAGGGGCGCCCGTGAGGTCTCAACAATACCTCTTAACTCTGAAAAAGAGGCCTTTGCATCTTCCAGGACGGAATTGATCTTATCGGTTTCAATGGCCTTGTTGATCTTCTGATTGGTCTCTTTCAGTTCCTGGAGCAAAGATGCCGCCAGGATGGAGATATTATTGACGTCAAAATCATTGGCCTTGGCGTCTAGGGTCTTGAGCAGGGTTTCAATGTCCCTGGTAATTTTCCCGACATTCATGGCAGCAAGGCTGTCCAGGATCTGGGTCATGGAATCCCCGAACTGCTTCATGCTGCTTCTCTGGGAAGGGATATAAATATTGTCCGGTGTCCAGGAAATAACCAGGTCATCACCTGGGTTTTTCGGCGCATAATCGGTTTCAAGATAGCCCACCCCGGTCAGGCCTTTGAAGGAGAGCCGGATCACGAGCCCGTCATCGATGGCGTTCTTAACCTTTTCTTCGGCCGAGTCCCCGGTCTGGCCAAGGGAGATATCCTCTTGAAGGGCGATGATGACCAGAACATAATCTGATTTTGTCTTATAGGTGCCGGCCGCGCTGGTAATGGATTTGACGCTTCCGATCTGGATGCCCTTGTATTTGACTTCCGAGCCGATGCTCAGGCCCTGGACGGATTCGTTAAAACAGGTTTCCACCAGCAGTTCTTTTTTAAAAAACTGTCCGGCCCCGAAAATGATTAAAAAGGCAGCCCCCAGCCCCAAGGCAAGGATGACAAAAAGGCCGAGTTTAAAGAAATTGGCTTTTTGGCTCATTTTTCACCTTTCTCGATTTTCCGGTTAAAAAAATTATAAACATAGGGATTCTCCGTATTGGTTTTCATTTGTTCGGGCGTTCCTTGGGCAATGATGCCTTTGGCGTTTTTTTCCAGCATGATGATCCGGTCGGCAATGGCGTCGATACTGGCCAGTTCATGGGTGACAATGACAAAGGTGATGCCCAGGGAATCGGCAAGGTCTTTCACCAGGTTATCCAGGCTGGCCGAGGTCACCGGGTCCAGCCCTGCCGAAGGCTCGTCAAGGAAAATGATGGACGGATCAAGGGCCATGGCTCTTGCCAGGGCCGCCCGTTTCTTCATGCCGCCGGACAGTTCGGCCGGCATGAGGAATCCGTTTTTTTCAAGCCCCACCAGTTTCAGTTTCATCCAAGCAATATCTTCCATAACGGTATCCGGCAGCCGGGTAAATTCCTTTAAGGGCAGCAGGATGTTTTCCAATACCGTCATGGAGCCGAAGAGGGCTCCGCTCTGGAAGGCCACCCCGATTTTTTGCAGGATGCGGTTTCTGTCGTCGCCCACGGCCAGGCAGAGGTCTTCCCCCTGGATCAGGACCTGGCCTGAAATGGGCGGCAAAAGCCCGATCATATGCTTTAGAAGGGTACTCTTGCCACATCCGGACCCGCCGATAATGATGAAAATCTCGCCTTTAAAAACATCAAAATGAATATTTTCAAGAATCGGGACCAGGCCGTATCCCGCAAAAAGCTTTTCTATTCTGATGACGGTTTCCATGGGTTTTATATGCCGAGACTATAATAAACGATTGAAAAGATGCCGTCAAACACGGCAATGAGGACGATACCGGTGACAACGGCCCTTGTGGTGGATATGCCCACGGCGGAAGGTCCGCTCTCGGTCTGGTATCCCCGGATGCACCCGGCCGCGGCAATCAGGATGCCGAAGACAAAACATTTGACCAGGCCGCCGGTCAGATCCCCCCAGGACACAAAGGAGGCAATCTGGTCGTAATAGGAAATAAAGGGATAGCCCATGGAGGTGATGACAACGGCACCGCCCAGAATTCCCACAAGATTGGAAAACAGGGTCAGAAGGGGGGTGATAAAGGTGGCGGCAATAATTCTCGGGACAATGAGGAATTTCACCGGGTCAAGGCCCATGACCGTTAAGGCATCGATTTCTTCGTTGATGCGCATGGTCCCGATTTCCGCCGCAAAGGCCGAGGCTGACCGCCCGGCCAGAATAATGGCCGTCATGAGGGGTCCCAGTTCCCTGACCATGGCGATGCCGATGAGATTGGCCACATAGAGTTCGGCCCCGAACATCCGCATGGGGATGGCGGCCTGGAAGGCCATGACCAGGCCGACGATGAAACTGATGAGGGCCACAATGGGCAGAGCGTCCACCCCGGCCCGCTCGGCCACGAGAAAGGTATCGGCCCAGCGGATTTTTTTTGGCCGCAAAAGGCTTTGAAAAAGGGCCAGGGTGATTTCTCCCGTATAGGTGATGAATTCCTTGGTTTCGGCCAGGGCATCCAGAAGCGATTTCCCCCGGCTCTCGACAAAGGAAAGGGTTTCGGGCCTTTGGGCTGAAAAGTCTGCCTGCCGGACCTCCTTTGCCATGTCCACCAGGGTTGAAAACCCGGGTTTCAACCGGGCTATGGAAAATTTTTCAATTCCCTTTTTTTCGGCCTCGTTTTCCAGAAGACAAAGAAAGGTGGCTCCGGCCGTGTCCATATAGTCAACGGCCTCAAGATCCAGGATCAGGCCCGGCGTAAGGGTTTTGGCGATGATCCGCAACCCTTCCTGCAGGAGGAGAGATGCGTTTTTTGCATCCAGCCTGCCGGTCAGTGAAAGAACCGTATTCCCGTCCTGTGTTGAAACAGCCCATGCTTTCATATTGAAATCACCTGCGCCTTTATTTTCTTTTCAAGGGCTGTATACCATGTTTTGCTTGGATTATTCAATGCCCGGCTTTTTTTGTACGGCCAGGGCCACCCATTCATCGACGCTTTCTTCATGAACCACGGCCAGCCCGTTGGCTTCAAGGGCCGCCAGAACGCCGGCCAGCCGCTCCCGGATGATACCGGAAAGAATGGCCGTGGTATCTTGGGTCATCCGGAGGGCCATGTCCGGCAGGATGTCCACAATAACCTGGGCGATGATATTGGCGGCAATACAACCCCAGGTCCGGGATTCGGTCCGGTCCAGGGTCTGGCATGACAGGCGGTAAAGGGAGGGGTCCACCTTGTTCAAGTCAAGATTTTCCCGGGCAACAACAAGGGCGGTTTCATCGGTGTCGATTCCCAGGAGGGAAGCCGCACCCAGTTTTGCCGCCGCAATCATGAGGATGCCGGAACCGGTGCCCACATCCAGAAAGCTCTGGCCGGGGCTAAGAAAGGTCTCCATGAGTTTCAGGCACATGGCCGTGGTGGGATGGGTTCCCGTTCCAAAGGCCATGCCGGGATCCAGGTGGATCACGATCTCCCCCTTTTTTTCAACATGGTCCTTCCATTGGGGTTTGACAATGATCCGGTCCGTGATCCGGGTGACGTTGAAATAGGCTTTCCAGGCATCGGCCCAATCTTTTTCATCCACCACACCAATTACCATTTCAACCCGGATGCCCAGATCCGCCAGCTTTGCGGCCCGGGCCCTGATCTGCTCCAGGACCAGGGCCGAGGAGTCCAGGAGGGGCAGGTAGCCGGTGATGGAGTTTTTTTCAGGAAGGGGCAGGGTATGGGTCCCGAAGCCCTCGTCCGGTTCCTCCAGGGGGATGTCACAAACCACCCCTTTGACGTTAAAGGAGAAAAAAATCTGACAGATGAGTTCCTCTGCCAAAGGGATGTCCCCGGCTTCAAACAGGAGGGTGGTTTTGTAAAATTTCATGAATCTCCGCTCTTTCTTGAGTTTTGGTTGAAAAAGGATTATTTTCCATATTTTCCGGTTTGTCAAACCGAATACAGGGAGGAGGCGGATTGGGGGGCTGGAGCAGGCCGTCAATCCGGGCACTGAATGAAAAATCCATATGAACGCCTTTTTATTTATTATCTGGACGGGGTCCCGGCCCTGGACCGGGAAATTGAAACCCATGGGGCTTTTCTGGGCACATGGATCGAGGAAAAGGAGGCCTTCCTTTTTTTTGCCTCACCCTGTGATGGTCTGGTTGAGCGGATAACGGCCGCAAATCCCGGTATCCGCCTCATTGACAAATATGAGATGACCGGGGAAGAATGGCATGGAGACAGGATCGAACCCTATCAAATCCACGAGCTGTGCATTTTCCCGCCCTGGAAAAGGCCCGGCAAAACCGATGAAAAGGCAAAAGAGGTCCTGCTGGACCCCGGCGTGGTCTTCGGCACGGGACGGCACCAGACCACGGAAGATTGCCTGTACCTGATTCACCGGCTCTGCTCAAGGGAAAAGCTGGGGACGGTTCTGGATATCGGGACGGGAACCGGGCTCCTGGCCCTGGGAGCCGCCGCCCTGGGCTGCCGCCGGGTCCTGGCTTGTGATTTTAACCGTCTGGCCGTCAAAACCGCCCTGAACAATATCCGGCTGAACAGGGTTGAAGACCGGGTCCTGGCCTTCCAGGCCAGGGGGGAAGACATGATGCCCATCCCCTGTGACCTTCTGGTGGCCAATATCCATTATGACGTCATGCGGCATCTTATTGAAAGTCCGCACCTTTTGGAAAAAAAATGGATTATCCTGTCGGGGCTGCTGAATTCCGAAGCCAAAAAGGTCCTGGCCTCGCTTTCCGCCAAAGCCGTTCATATTGTTGAAAGACGATGCCCGGACGGCATCTGGAATACGATTCTGGCAAGGCCGTTACAGACAATCTGAAGCAGGCTTTTCCCTGGGGCTGAGGCCAAGCTGCCGCAGCATGTCAAGATCGTTCTCAAGCCGGCTTCCGCCAATGGTCAGATAGTTGCCGGTCATGATGCCGCTGGCCCCCGCATAAAAAATCAAGGGGTGAAGCAGGCCGAGGTTGGATTCCCTGCCCCCGCAGATGATAATCTCTTTTTCAGGCAGCACATACCGGAACAGGGCAATGATTTTCAGGCATCTCAGCGGGGTGAGGCAGGATCGCTTCTCCATGGGTGTCCCCGGAATCGGTGACAGAAAATTGATGGGAACGGCATCCACGTCCAGGGCCTTGAGTTCAAGGGCCATCTCCAGGATCTGGTCATCGGATTCTCCCATACCGAAGATGCCGCCGGAGCAGACGGAGAGCCCGGCGCGTTTGGCGGCTTTGATGGTCTCCACCCGCTGGTCAAAGGTATGGGTGGTGCAGATGGTCTCAAAAAAGCTTTTTGCCGTCTCAAGATTGTGGTGGTACCGGGTGACGCCGGCGTTTAAAAGGACCTTGAACTCCTCTTCTTCAATAATGCCCAGGGAGGCGCAAAAGGAAAGCCGGCTGTTTTTCATCCCGGCAAAGGCCCGGGCAACAGCTTCGATTTCTTTTTTGGGCAGGCCCTTTCCGCTGGTGACAATGGAATACCGGTTGACGGGGCCGTCTTCCAGTTCAAGGGCGCCCTGTTGAAGCCGGTCCTTGGCCAGAAGGGGATAGGTTTCGGCTCCGGTGTGGTGAAAACCGGATTGGGCGCAGAATTTGCAGTCTTCGGAGCATTTGCCGGACTTGCCGTTGCAGATGGTGCATAGGTGGATCCGGTTGCCGAACCGGGCGGTCCGGATCAGATCGGCTCCGGCCAGCAATTGAAACACCTGTTCATCGGGCAGGCGAGCCATGTTTTGAAGATCGGCAAGGGCAGGTTCTTTTTGATCAAGAACGGCTCGGGCAAGGGATAGATGCATTTCTGGCGGCATGGGCGTTTCCCGGCAAATGAGGGGTGAAAGGCAGAGAAGGGCCAATGGGGCCGCTTCCCTGCCTTTCACACGGGTCAGGTCAAAGGGGTCAGGCTTCCCCGCGTTCCTCCAGCACTTCCTTGAGCACGGTCAGGGCTGTATTGGCGGCGGGAACCCCACCGTAAATACTGGTCTGGAAAATGACTTCGGCAACCTCTTCCTTTGTGCAGCCCACATTCAGGGCTGCATGGGTATGGAGCTTCAGTTCATCCGGCTTGGAAAGCACCGTCAGGGCCGCCACCGTAATCAACTGGCGGGTCCTGTGAGGAATTTTTTCCCTGGCATACATCTGCCCCGTGATATACAGGGACATATCCTTGGCCAGGTCCTTGTCAAAATATTTCCACAGGTTGTAAGGCTTGTCCTCATCCTTGACCGTCGAAAAATAAAGTTTGGCGGTCTCACCTGTTTTTTTTGCTATTTCCTTGGGGTCCACCTTGCCTCCTTATCTGTTGGCTTTTCTGAATCCGAGCTGATCCAGGGCAATGATCCATTTGCAGATATTGGCGGAACCTTCCACCATGGAATAGGTGGGGGCGTCCCTGTAATACCGGGCCACCGGGTATTCGGTGGAGTATCCGTAGGCGCCCAGAATTCTCATGGCATAGTTGGAGGCTTTGGTGGCGATTTCACCGGCCAGGTATTTGGCCATGGCCACGGAAAGGCCGTTGTTCAACTCGCCCATATCTTTTTCACAGGCCGCCTTGTAGGTGACGAGACGGGCAGCTTCGATTTCCGCCGTCATCTGGGCGATCATGTCCTGGTTCATCTGGAATTCACCGATCTTTTTGCCGAATTGTTTTCTTTCATTGCAGTATTTGGTGGCCGCATCCAGGCAGGCCTGGGCCAGGCCCACACCGCCGGCGGCGGCGGACAGTCTTGTCTGGTTCAGGGAGGAGAAAACGATTTTGGCGCCGTCTCCGGGTTTGCCTAGGATATTTTCCTTGGGCACCTTGACGTTGTCCATGAACACCTCTCCCGTGGGAGAAGAATGGGACCCCAGCTTGTCCAGGCCGGAAGTCTTGATGCCAGCAAAATTCTTGGGTTCGATGACAAAGGCGGAAAGGCCTTTTGATCCGGCGGCCTTGTCCGTGTAAGCATAATAGATCAGGACATCGGCCACGTTGGCATTGGAGATCCAGGTCTTGGACCCGTTGATCAGCCAGTGGTCGCCCTTGTCCTCAGCCGTTGAGGCCATGGCCATGACATCGGAGCCGGCATCGGATTCCGTGATGCCGAATCCGCCGATATATTCTGCTGTGCAGAGCTTCTGGACATATTTTTTCTTGGTTTCTTCATTGCCGTATCTGAAAATGGTATAGGCGCAGCCCAGGACCTGCATATTGACCTGGACCCGCAGAGAGGATGAAACCTTTGCCAGCTCTTCGGTGACGATCATGGCCGCCAGGAATCCCATATTTTCTCCGCCGTATTCCTCGGGGATGACGGTGCCGAAAAATCCCAGTTCCCCCAGGGGCTTCATGACCTCTTTGATGGGCAGGTAGTGCTTTTGATCCCATTCATCGGCAAAGGGTTCGATCTGTTTTTTTGCAAAATTTCTGATTTCTTTCTGGAGCATCTGAAGCTCTTTTGATAATTGAAAATCCATTGTTCCTCCTAAACGGTTAAAATTTGTCGGCCTTTAATCCCATGGCTTTTGAAAAGGATTTTGCAGCCTCGGTCAGTGTATGAATACAATTGGAAAGATGATCCTCCTGTTTGAACCTGATTTCAGGAATGGCAAGGCTCAAACTTGCCAGGATCAGTCCTTTATAGTTAAAAACAGGGGCGCTGAGTGAACCGAGCCCCGGGGTTCTTTCTCCAAGGCTCAGGGCATAGCCCTGCTTTTTAATTTTTTTAAGCTCCTTGACCAGCTTATCCTGCCGGACAATGGTGTGTTTGGTCATGGGTTCGAATTCCGTGGTCTTGAGATAAACGGTTTTATACTCTTCTTCGGAAAAGGCCAGAAGGCATTTGGCCGAAGCCCCGGCATAGAGGGGGGACTGGTTGCCGATGGGCATGCCGGCCTTGAGAACCTTGGGGGATTCAATGGTATCGATACAGATTCTCATATTTCCTTCGATGATATTCAGATGAACGGTTTCAAGGGTTGCGCTTGCCACTTCCTCCATGAATCTGCGCCCCATGCGGGAAAGGTTGTTGGAGCTGTTCAGGTTTTCCAGGAACCGGTAAAAAACCGTGCCCACAAAATACTGGCGAGTCAGGGGGTCCTGCCGGACAAATTCATAGGATTTGAGCACCTGGAGGATTCTCTGGACCGTGGCCGGGCTGAACCCCAGGGAGGTACTCAGCTCCCGGATGCCCCAGGAAGGCTTGATGTCCTGAAATTTCAGCATAATTTCCAGGGCTTTTTCTATGGCATTGGGCCTTTTGATGTCTTTGGGCATGGTTTGTTTCCTCGGGCCGGGATCAATGGTTCAGGGTCGTTCCTTTTAAGGTCATGGCCGCAATTGTTCTATATTTCAAAACGTTGTTTCATAATATGATTGTCACATAAACAAAAATCTGATAGGCTTGTCAAGAAAAAAGTTAGATTATAGCTGAAAAATAGCTTGACAAAGGGGGGGATTTATTTCAAGTTTAGATGCTTAAAAAGGATCAGATAAATATGAATCATTTTAGATCCTGCAGAGAGTCTTTCGGTACCCTGCTCTCTGCAGGCGGGACCATTGGCGTGACAGGGAAGATATGCTAATCAATGACGGCAAGGACCTGTTTGGTGGCAACCTTGTCCCCCACAGCGACCCGGATTTCCGTTATCTTGCCGGAATTGGTGGCCATAATGGGGTTTTCCATTTTCATGGCCTCAAGAACCAGGATCTCCTGGCCTTCGGCAACGGTGTCGCCCGGTTTCATATGGATCTGGAAAATGGTTCCGGGCATGGGGGCTAAGATCTCAGTGCTCATGTTCATCTCCTTTGTTCAGTATGGATGGGGTTCTTTCCTCCGGTCTATACTTAAAGAACAGGCTAAAGTCAAGTGCCGGGCAAAAGGGGCGGGAATGGTGGATGCTATAATGCTGGTAACTCGAGGATAACACATGATCGGATTTTCCTTTTAAAGGGAACGGATCGACAATGATAATTAATTATGACCGGGAGTAAAGAATGAGACAATATTTTGAACACATGGCGGAATTTGGAACGGAACTCAATAAAGGGCAACTGCTCAGCTCGGAAGCAAATGTGAAAAGTATCCTGGAAGTTGAGGCCGGGATAGATGCCGAAGTGGAGAAGGTAAAAAATGCAGGTCTTCCCACGGAAAAAATCAATCAAAGGGGAGAAATGACGGTCTGGCAGCGGCTGGATTACCTGGTTGATCCGGGCACCTGGATTCCCTTGCACACCATTTTCAACCCCGAAGACAATGAAGAAGGCACCACCAACGTCATTGACGGACTGGCTCAGATTTCCGGCAAATGGTGCGTGGTGGCCGGGTTTGACAACAAGGTCATGGCCGGGGCCTGGATTCCGGGACAGCCGGAAAATATTTTCAGGGCCACCAACCTGTCCAAACGCCTGAACATTCCCCTAGTCTGGCTGGTCAACTGCAGCGGGGTCAAGCTGACCCAGCAGGAAAAATTCTATGCCAACAGGCGAGGTTCCGGCACCACCTTCTACCGCCATGCCGAACTGGAGCAGATGGGCATCCCGGTACTGGCCGGCATCTACGGCACCAACCCGGCCGGCGGCGGATACCAGGGCATCAGCCCCACCATCCTCTTTGCCCACAAGAACTGCAATATTGCCGTGGGCGGCGGCGGCATCCTGAGCGGTATGTCCCCCAAGGGCTATTTTGACCTGGAAGGGGCGGAACAGCTCATTGCCAACGCCAAACAGTACAAGGAAAAACCCCCCGGATCAGTGGACATCCATTACAATGAAACCGGGTTTTTCAGATATGTCTATGAAGAAGAAACCGGGGTCCTGGACGGGCTCAAGGATTATATGAAGGACATGCCGGCCTATAACCCCAAATTTTTCCGGGTGGCCCAGCCGGCCGAACCCAGATTTTCATCGGAAGACCTTTACCGCCTCATCCCCTTTAACCAGAAGCAGATCTATAATTTCAGGGAAATCATTGCCCGCCTGGTGGATGGAAGCGAACACATGGAATTCCGGCCCGAGTACGGCCCTGAAATCTATACCGGCCTTGTCAAGATCGATGGATTCCTCGTCGGCATGATCGGCAACAACCAGGGCTGGCTGGGTGAAAACTATCCTGAATACGCCGACTACGGCGGCATCGGCGGAAAACTCTACCGCCAGGGTCTCATCAAAATGAATGAATTCGTCACCCTCTGCGGTCGGGACCGGATTCCTTTGATCTGGTTCCAGGACACCTCGGGCATCGACGTGGGGGATATTGCGGAAAAAGCGGAACTCCTGGGTCTGGGACAGTCCCTCATCTATTCCATCCAGCAGACCGACGTGCCCATGATCCTGATCACCTTGAGAAAAGGAACCGCCGCAGCCCACTATGTCATGGGCGGGCCCACGGCCAACCGCCACAATGCCTTTACCTTGGGCCTCGCCACCACGGAAATCTACGTGATGCACGGGGAAACCGCAGCAGCCGCAAGCTTCTCCAGGCGGCTGGTCAAGGAAAAGGATGCCGGACGTCCCCTGGAACCCATTATCGAGAAAATGAACGAACAGGCCAAGCAATACTATGACAATTCAAGACCGGCCTATTGTGCAAAATACGGCATGGTGGATGAAGTCGTAAAAATGAACAAATTGCGTGATTATCTGAAGGCTTTTGCAGGTGCCTGCTACCAGAACCCGAAATCCATCTGCCCCCAGCATCATTTGATTACCCCGAGAGTGATCAGAGGTTAGGTGAATATTACAAACTTTATATGTCAGGAGGCCCTATGGCAGACCCTAAATTTTTAAAAATTTCAAAAGATGACCAGGTGGCCAGGATCACCCTGGACCGGCCCAAGCACAATGTCCTGGACATCCCCATGATGATGGAACTCAATTCAGAGCTTGAAAAGATTGCCGCAGACAAGGAACTGAAATGCGTGTTGATCACGGGCGAAGGCAGAAGTTTCTGCGCCGGCGTGGAAGTGGGGGACCACAAACCCGACAACGTGGACATGATGGTGGCCACCTTTAACCGGATCTTTGAACTCATCAACATGATCGATATCCCGGTCATTGCAGCGGTCAACGGGGCCTGTCTCGGCGGCGGCATGGAACTGGCCATTGCCTGTGATATTGTCATGGCTTCGGAAAAAGCCATTTTCGGCCAGCCTGAAATCAAACTGGGATTTTTCCCGCCCTATGCGGCCCTGCGCCTGCCGGAACTGGTGGGCGTGGCCAAGGCCATTGAAATCGTGACCACGGGCCGGAATTATTCGGCCCAACAGTCCAAGGACCTTGGTTTTGTGACCCAGGTGAACTCGGAAGAAGAGTTTGCAGGAGCCGTGGAAAATACCATTCAACAGATCACCATGGCCAGTCCCTTGATCATCCGGCTCAATAAACGGGCCGTGAAACGCCATATCGGAACCAGCTTTTTCCAGGGCGTGGACCTGGTCAGCAACTATTTTCTGAAAACCTTGATGAAAACCGAAGATACCCTTGAAGGGATCGCCAGTTTCGAGGAAAAAAGAAAACCTGCCTGGAAAAACAGGTAGGCAAAGAATCACTCCGATTCCCCGGGCCAGGGGTTTATCAGCTCCCCCGGCCCGGGTTTTTCCCGGTCATTCAATATAAAGGAGACGGTCATGGCGGAAAAACCGGCACTGCTCATCATTGATATGGTCAAAGATTATTTCAGGGAAGACCAGCCCTATCCCATCACCCCCTTGGCTCGAAAGCTCATCCCCCCCATTAACACCCTTATCGCGGAATTCCGCAAAAAAAACCTTCCCGTGATTTTTTCCACAGACTCCTTTAAGGCAGATGATTTTATTTTTAAAGGCCGCATGCACCCCCATGCCATCCAGGGCACGGAAGGGGCAAAAGTCGTGGAAGACCTGGACATGGCTCCCCAGGACCTCTGGCTGCCCAAGCCCCGGTTTTCAGCCTTTTTCAATACCGGCCTTGAAACCATTCTCAAGGACCAAAAGGTCACCCTCTGCGCCGTGGCCGGCATCGCCACCAGCTTCTGCGTCCTTGCCACGGCCATGGACAGCCTCTGCCATGATTTCAAAACCGTGATCCTGGAAGACTGCGCCACCGCATTTTCTGAACAGGCCCACACCCAGTGCCTGGACCTTTACCGGAAAAATCCCCTTTACCCCCTGTTCCGGATCATGACCTCCCGGGAATTGATCACGGAATTGTAGCCCGGCCGGGACCGATTTTCAGCCGGTCTGAGGGTTTCAGCGTCCGGGTCAATTTGTTTTGACAGCCTCTAATGGAATTGATACAGGGAGGGATGCGTGGTTGATAGCTGATTGCGCTATTCCGGATAATAATCTTTTTCAGGGTTCATCAGGGGAAATTGATTTGATAATAATATGGCTGTGCTTAAAAGGTTTTCATATGCCGAATGGATCAACTATATTATGATTGAACAAATTAAAACAGAAGACGGTTGGTATGTAATTTTCAATAATGAGCTTTTAAAAAATCTCAGCAAATCTATTGAAAGTGCTTTACTTAACGCAGAGGATATCTTATTTGAGGCGAATCTTCTATATGAACATTCAAAATTCGCAAGAGCAGCTGCGTTAGCCATTCTTGCTGAAGAAGAGTTTGCAAAAGCGATCTTGTTAAAAGAGTGCACCCAGATA
Source organism: Desulfobacula sp. (assembly GCA_023701135.1). Classification (GTDB taxonomy): domain Bacteria; phylum Desulfobacterota; class Desulfobacteria; order Desulfobacterales; family Desulfobacteraceae; genus Desulfobacula. The sequence continues at coordinate 174,776 of JAMPXP010000009.1, forward strand.
AAGATATGGAACTCATTTTACTTCAAAATTATTAAACAGCACCCAGAAAAACAAGCAACATCTGAATACATTTCATATTTGCTTTCAAAGATCAAAAGAATTGATGAAGACAATAAATTCCGATTTATACCTATGACTGTTGAGAATTATATATTTCCAGGGTCCAGTGAGATCCAGGACTTCAAATCTAAACTCCAAGAGCATACCATTAAAAAGAAGAAAAGGGACATATATAAACAAAGCATGTTTTACACAAATATTAGCAAAAAAGGGATTGTGACAAGCTCCCCACATAATATCAGTCAAAAAGAAGCTGCAATTTGTTTAGATTCTGCAGATCGGGTAAAAGAATTTGCAAAATTTATTCATGAAAATTTACCCATACATCAACTTGACAAACGGTTTCGTCAATTAACCACATGGCAGACGAACTATTCAACTTACTGGACAATTCGCTATAAAGAAGGATTTGATCTATCGCTTGATCTCTTCAATTTTAATTTTTCATCCAGAGATAATGCAAAAGAAAAAATTCAAAACTTCCTTGATGATATTAGAATAATTGAAAATCACCTAAAAGAAAATTCCTCCACTTTGCCAAGAGACGTTCTGGTTAGATGCCAGAAATTTGTCTCAGATCATAAAATTTTAAAACAAATTCAGGAACAAAAAAAGAAGCTTGGTATAAGATATAGCCTGTTAGAAGAGGCTGTTGAACTCTCGTTAAATTTTAAAATTTCTTCTCAATAGTAAAAGCACAATGTCATTGCAACGGATCTCTGGGGATAAGTGCCAGTTTCCTCTTTTGCTTTCAGGCAGCCTTTGTTCAGTAAACCAATAAATTTTGAATACATAAAAATATAAATATGGGTTAATGATCAATTCAATAGAAATCAAAATTCACGGTAGGAATTCATCATGATCGAAGGCTGTATAAATTTCATAACGTGGGCATCTATTTTTTTGGGATTTTTATCCGCACTATGCTGGTTTCGTGCAAGCAAAATAAAAGTTACCAGAGAACAAGAGGTTGACTGGCGCATGAAGATAGCTGAGAAGCGTGCTGAAAAGCCAAATTTAGCGGGTATCACATTAGATGGGTGGGATATGTCCGGAACATTCAGAGTACAAACAAAATGGAATTCTTTTGGTGCATTTTCTGGTGCATTGGCGATTATGCTTCAAGCAATTGTCAGAATACTTGAAATGTAACCAATCACTGAAGTAACACGTTAGGTTTGGCCATCGGCCTTTCCCTTCAGTTTCATCTGGCTTCTTTTTAACAGCAACTGAACTCTAATGTTCGAGACAAGGAGGTAAGAAATGAGTGTAAGCTTGGAACACATTTCCCAGGATTTGCAAACTCAATGGCAGGACCACTTCCATATGCGTGATCAGACATGGAAGGTTCTTCAATACTCGATTCTGTTTTTTCTCGGCGTTGTTGGTCTGGAGATCAAAGGGGTTGACGTTTTTGTTCTTGTTGTAGGTTATATTGGTGTTTCTTGTACTTCGCTCTCCGGTCTGACCATCGCTCTGCACCACCGTCGCCGCCAAAAAGAGAAGTTCGATATCATCTATGTGTATGAGAAAGAACTCGGCCTTTATGAGCTTATTGAACCCATTCTGAAGAAGTCTAAAAAGGGGGTCTTCGGCCGGATTAATACCACCAATTATATTGTGGTTATGCAGCTTGCCATTGCCGCTGTTTCAATTATCCTGCTTGTAAAACGGATAAAATGAAAAATAAAATATTCGAAGAGTTAGGGAGAATCAACCAACGGCCTGAACCGTTCCAATTCTATACTGCCAACGATCTATGGACCGATGCGCATACCTCGGCGCAGATGCTCTCCTTCCACCTCAATGGGGCCATTGATGTTTCTTCACGAAAGACTGAGTTCATCGATCGATCGGTGGAATGGATCTCGTCGGAATTCAACATCGGTAGGGACACGGAAATTGCGGACTTCGGCTGCGGCCCGGGATTGTATGCAACGCGCCTGGCCAAACGCCGGGCAAAGGTGACAGGCATTGATTTTTCCGGCAGGTCCATCGACTATGCAAAGGCGGTCGCAGCCCGTGAAAACTTGAACATCAGCTATGTGCAGCAGAATTATCTGGACTTTAAAACCCAGGACCGGTTCAACCTTGTGATGATGATCATGTGCGATTTCTGCGCACTCAGCCCAGGGCAAAGAAAAGAAATTCTGAGCAAATTCCGCAGGATTCTGAAACCGGAGGGTTCCATCCTTCTGGATGTTTATTCCCTGGAGGCCTTTGGCCAGAGGAAAGAGGCGGCAATATACGAACTCAACCTGCTCAACGGATTCTGGTCCCCAAGCCCGTATTATGGCTTTCTGAATACCTTCACATACGGCAAAGAAAAGGTTGTGCTGGACAAATACACAATTGTTGAACCGGAACGTACCAGAACGGTGTATAATTGGCTGCAATATTTTTCACCCGAGGATCTGGAGAAGGAGTTTCAGGATGCCGGACTCTCCGTTAAAGGTTTTTTTTCGGACGTTGCGGGAACTCCGCATGATCCAAAGTCCAAGGAATTTGCCGTCATTGCCGGGAAAGCCTGAACCCCTCAAATTTCTTGGAGCCGGTGTCCGGCACCGACGGATGACACAGGAACACGGACTGGTTGACGCCGCCTGTTGATTTTATCTCTTGATCAAGTCTCTGATATTTTCTATGATCATCCGTTTTCAAACGGAATAACCGTTCATTCGATTGATTGGAGGAGGTCACAGGTCATCATATGAATCTTCAGTTTCACCCCGTTGCCGTTCTTTATTTTTCCTCCTGCGCTTTCGCCTTAGCCATGTTTTATATAAGCCGGCACCTGCCGGATGTCAGGGGTTCCCGGATCTGGGGGATTGTGATGCTGTTCTGCGCCATCTGGTCTGCCGGAGAAGGATTTCAGACCCTTGTGGCGGATTTGGACCTTAAGCTGTTTATCGTCCGGTTTTCCTACCTGGGAGTGGTCGGTACGGCGGTGTTCTGGTCTCTTTTTATCGTGATTTACAGCAATAACGAACGCCTTCTGAATAACAGAGTGAAAATCATCCTGTCCATCCCGCCTGTGTTGACTTACCTGTCCATTCTGACGCTTCACCTGCACCCGTATTTTTTTAAATCCGTCGAACTGGTGAATACCAACGGGTTTTCCAGCCTGTCCATGGTTTACGGGCCTGTTTTCTGGGCCTGGACGGTTTTTGCCTATGCCGCCATCTTCGGAAGCGGGGTTCTTCTGGTGCAGTCGGTCCTGCGGTTTCCCCATCATTTCCATGGCCAGATCTTTCTGCTGGCCATGGCCGGGTTGATGCCCCTGCTTTCCAATTTCCTGTTTATCACGGGCCATAATTTTTTAGGGCCTTTTTCTCCCACATCACCGGTCTTTGTCATCAGCGGCCTTCTGGTGGGTATCAATTTCCGCCGTAACCGGTTCCTGGATGTGATGCCGGTTGCCCATGACCTGGTGTTCCAGCATGTGAACAGCGGGGTCATTGTCCTGGATAACCGAGGTGTGGTGGTGGAAATGAACCCCAAGGCTGAAAAAATGACGGGCCGGGTGAAACAGGAGATGATCGGACAGCCGGTCCAAAATACCCTTGTCAAGCGATTCGGGCTGCCGGAAACGTTTTTTGACGAGATGAAGCACACAAATGAGGTCAAGGAGGGAGCAAAGGTGTATGAGCTGCAGCAGACCCCCCTGGTGGACCCGGCAGGCAGGCATACGGGGCGGATTATCCTGCTCTATGATATTACCGCACTCAAACAGTCTGAAGAAGAGCTGTCCGCGGCCAATGAAATGCTTAAAAAAATGGCGGCCACGGACCCGCTGACATCGCTTTCCAACCGCCGGGATTTCTTTGGTCTTGCCCAAAGGGAGCTTGCCCGGGCCCAGCGCCGCCAGCACTGTTTCTCCCTGATCCTTCTGGACCTGGATAATTTTAAAACCGTTAACGATACCCTGGGGCACCCCCGCGGGGATATGGTGCTGCAGGAGACGGCCCGGTGCCTGAAGATGTATTCTCGCAGCGGGGATATCCTGGGACGTTACGGCGGAGATGAATTCATTGTCCTGGCCTATGAGGCGGATCTTCACGAGGCCATGGTGCTGGCCCGAAGATACTGTGAGATCATTCCGCCCCGCCTGGCGGCCCTGGGTCCCTTTGAGGTTCCCGTCACCCTCAGTATCGGGGTGGCCATGTATGATAAAGAAGAAAAGATTTCCCTTGATACTCTGCTGGACCGGGCCGATGCTGCCCTTTACGAATCAAAAAAAGGCGGAAGGAACCGGGTGTCTGTCTGGCGGTCCGGCGATGCCGGAAGCACGGGGCAAGATCATGCCCTTGCGCCGGCCCTGCTTTCGAAACTCAGTCCCGGGCCTCTTCTGATTGCGAAATAAACAACTCCCGCAAATGCTCTACCCTTTTCCGGTTGACGCCGAAATCACTATAGCCGAGCCGGGAGGCGGAGCGGACATGGATAATGGGTTCATCCGGGAAAAAGAACTCAAGGTCATCCACAAACCCCATGATCTTTGATTTGCACTCAATATGGAGATAATGGCCGGTTTCCGAAACGATGGTATTTCCTTGAATTGAGGCGATGATCTTTTTCAATCGTTCAAAAGCAGCCTCTTTCCCGCCCTGATACCGAAGGGGTGGTAAGCCATGCCCATCATCGGCCGCCTGGCTGCTGACGCAGTTGGGGCTGGAGGGGCAGTCCGCCAGCCGGCCGTTTTGCACACCTGAATTCTCAGGCCGCTGTCCTGCACAGGAAATAATCATAAGGCCTCCGATGATCAAAACACCGATTTGTTTCATGGCTTCTCCCAAAAGGCCGAGAAAGGACGAGAGGCTCATTTTTCGTCCAGATCCATGACCTGATCCAGGCCCCGGCGGAGCCCGGTAAAGGTATGGACCCTGCGGATGGCCAGCAGGGACCCGTCCACATAGGGCTGGGCGCTGGAGCCGGCATCATGGCGGAGGGTCAGCTTCTGGTCCGGCATGCCGAAGATGATTTCCAGGGAAAGGGTGTATCCGGGCAACCGGACGGAATGCACCTGGGACCCTGTCATGTCGGCGCCCCGTGTTTCCCTGACTCCCTGGGTCTGGTCCAGGGGGATGGTGAGCCTGGAAGGCCGGATTTTTGAAAGCCGGTGGGCCATTTCCCTTGCCGTTCCGCTGGGCGCATCTTTTTTGGCGTCATGGGCATAATCCATGATTTCCCACTGGGGGATATATTTGGCCGCCATTTCGGCAAATTTATGCAGCAGGACCACGGTGAGGGCAAAATTTCCAACGGCCAGCACACCCCGTTTTTTCTCCAGGGCCTTTGTATGGATGTCGGCATAATCTTCATCCGTCAGCCCCGAGGTTCCCACAACCACATGGACCCCCGCATCCAGGGCCGTCAATATGTTCTGTTTGGCAATCTCCGGTGCTGTATAATCCACCATGACATGGCAGCCCGCCAGGGCGTCCGGGCCGACTGATCCGGAGATGATCAGGTCACATCCGTCCAGCCCAATTACATCCTGAAGGGTTTTCCCTTTGTGGGTCCTGGAAACGGCCCCGGCCATTTCCAGATCTTCTGTCTGATAAATTCCTTTGCTCAGGGCTGATCCGGCCCAACCGGTGGCCCCTGCAACACAAACCTTTATGGTCATAGGTCCCTGCCTTTTGAAAGCTGTTTTTTGATCAAATGCTTAGACCAGATTAATCTTGAAGGGACCCCATGTCAAATGAATAGATGTGATGCAGACCATCACCATCTGTGTTGTCGGGCTCAGACCGTAGTGTCTTCCCCGGGGGGGTGAACCAGCTCAAAGGGAGTCTCTTGGCGGCTGAGGCCGGCAATGATCTGAAGGGGATCCTTTCCGGATTTGAGTTCATTGTAGGTCTCAGCAAGCTTCGACAGGGCGTTCCAGCCTGAATCCTCTGACTCGGTGTTCATGAAGGAGGCAAGGCTCATACTGCGGGTGCCGGCTTGAAGATCGGCCGCAAAATCGAGGATCTCCGTGTTTGTTGACAGGCGGCTGAAGCCTGCTTTGAAAGCCTCGTCACTGTTCAATTGCTTTTCAAGGGCTGCCTTTTGGGAAAAGCTTTCTTTTATGACGATCTTTCCCTTGGCATTCAACGAAAGGGAAACGGTCTGGTTTTCATCAACCCCCAATTTTGCCATGGCGGATTCAAGGCTCGCCCGGATGGTTTCTTCGTCGGAATCCGCTGCGGTCTGAAAATCCTCCCTGGAGAGCTTGCCTGTGGGCGGAAGGCCCAGGGCCTCCCTCAGCCTTGCCACGCCGACATCGCTGGAGAGGGTGACCGTATCCTTTTGTATGGCTTGGCTTTCCGCCGAGGCGGTCTTGACTGTGCCGGAGGTTTTGGCAGTGTCTGCCGGTTTGATGACGCTCCTGTTGTCCCTCAGGTAGAGGTCGTTTGTCCTATAGGTCTTTATGGTGTCCACAGTTGTCATGAAAGGGTCTCCTAACGAATTGTTGTGGTGTCGTCGTTATGGAGAATTTTGCAAATCCCGTGCCTTTATTTCCGGAAACCGGATTTTTTTAAATTTTTGTTGCAGGGCAGGGCCGGCGGATTCTATATGTCGGCGCAGGCCGAGGGGCAGTCCGGATAAATCCGGATAATGGCGCCGAACCCCGACATCTCAAATACATCCTTGACCATTTGGGTCAGGGAGGCCAGGGCAAGGCTGCCTTGATTTTCCTTGACTTTTTTGGCCACCATGAGAATGCTGCGAAGCCCTGCGCTGCTGATGTATTCCAGATTTGAAAAATCAATCACCAGATGTTTTTCCGCCTCGGCCAGGGGAGTCATGGCCTCATCAAATTGGCCGGTGGTATGGGTATCCAGCCGTCCTGAAACGGAAACGATCATCACGGGGCCGTTTTTTTGGGTTTCTATCTTCATTTTTCTCCTTTTATTTTTGAGCGGTTGACAGCACTTCCCGGAAGGCATTGATAAAATCCGTCATCACCGGCGCCTGAACCAGGGAAATCCTGATCCAGTTGGGGAAACGAAACCCGGTCATGGTCCGGACCATGACGCCGCGTTTCATGAGCATCCGGTAGAGCAGGGTGTCTGACAGGGGGACATGGACCATCATATAATTGCCCTGGTTTGACAGGTAGGGGATGCCCAGACCGTCAAAAAAGGGGCAGAGCAGTTCTCTGGCTTCTTTGACCATTTTCCGGGTGGCCAGGATAAAATCCCTATCATCGGTTATGGCGGCTGCGGCAGCCTGCTGGGCCGGGGTGTTCACGGAATAGACAATATGGGTGCGCCGAACCATGTCCACCACATCCGGAGAACTGCACAAATAGCCGATGCGGAGGGCGGCCAGGGCATACATCTTGGAAAAGGTCCTGAAGGTGACCACATTGGGAAAGGTTTCCATCAACTGCATGGCATCCGGGTAATCCGGGTTGTCCACATATTCGCAATAGGCTTCGTCAATGACCACGATGCAGCGCTGGTCCACGGCTTCCAGGAAACCGGTCATGGTGTCCCTGTCCCAGTAAGTGCCGGTGGGGTTGTTGGGATTGCAGACAAAGATGATCTTGGTTTTGTCATCCACGGCATCCAGCATGGCTTCGGGATCAAAGCCGAAATCCTTCAAAGGGATGAGCCTCGCCTCCACCCCGGAGAATTCGGCCACCCATTCATATACGGCAAAGGTTTTGTCCGCCGTGATGATATTGTCGCCCTTCACGCAAAAGGCCTTGATCACACTGGAGATGACCTCGCAGGAGCCGTTGCCCACAAGGAACTGGTCCTGGGTCTTATGAAATTTGGCGGCCAGCAGGTCCCTCAGATCAAAGCAGTCTCCATTGGGATATACCGGCACCATTTCCGCCTTGAACCCGTCAATGACCCGGTGAACCGCCGGAGGCGGGCCCAGGGCGTTTTCATTGTTGTTCAGCCGGTGAAGACGTTCAACCCCGAACAGCGACATGAGCACGCTGTCGGGCTTGCTGGGATAATAGGGTTCAAAATTCCGGATATGCCGGGGAACAATCCGGTCAAGCATGAGGGTGGACATAGTGGAATATCACCTTATCGGACTCACCCGCATAGGGCAGAACATAGGCCGGTTCAAACCCGGTCTCCGTCAGATCCTTGCCCAGAGCGGCCTGCCAGCCGATGGAAAGGTCCATGGTAAAAAAGAGGTTGAGATAATTTTCATTGACCAGCAATTGAATATGGCGCTGGATATTCTCCCGGATATCGGTTCCGTCCAGCATGGGCCGGATAAAGGCTTCCTGTTTGTCCGCACCCAGCCGAGTCCCCAGGAGGGACCGGGCCGGGCGGCCTCCGCCTGGATCCTTATACTCCCGAATGGTCCGGATGAGAAACAGGCGGTCATAGGTTCCCTTCAGAAAGGGCCCCAGAACCGGGTGGGCCCAGACAGGGCAGCCCATGTCCTCCCTCAGATGCCGGAACCAGAGGGTCCGGGTTTCCTTTTGTCCGTTGGATTGTTTGTAGGCCAAGGCGGCCAGGGGTTCGAAATTTCCCGGCGGAAGATCCGGGGTGGCGGCTCGGCTGTAAAGGGTAATGGCTTCGGTTCGGGCCACCTGGTTGATCAAATGGTCCATCAGGAGCTGGGCGATGCCGTCACCCTTGGAAAACAGATAAGGGCCGTAAAATTCCACGGTCCGCCGGGAGGGGATCTGCCAGCAGATCATCCCGGCCGCGGTCCCGGCCTCATCCTTGACCAGGCCTGCATGGAAACGGCCTTGGGATATCCGGTCGATGATATTCCCCGGCGTCCGGAAGGATTTCGGATACAGGGGTTCCGGATACAGGGCCATGGTCAGGGCGCAGGCATGGCTGATGTCGGCCGGATCAGAGCAGGCCTGCGCGCTTAAGGTTCCCCTCAGGGGGGTGGACGGAACCTCGGCTTTTTCGATATCCGGGTAAATGATGTCCTGAAAAAGGGTAACGCCGAGGGTTCTGCCGCTCAGGGCGATGGAAAATCGGTCTGCCACACGGGATGCGAGAAGCAGTCCCATGTGGGCCATGCCCTGGTCCAGGTCTTGGGAAATTTCGCTTGCCGCCGTCAGGTTCATGGCCCAGAGGTCTTCGGGGCTGCTTTCAAACTGGAACAGGGCCGATACGCTTGAGGCTTCCCGGCTTAAGGTCAGGGTCAGCCGGGTTCCGGGAGCGGTTCTGGACAGATGGAGGATAAATTCTTCCGCCGCCAGCGCCAGGCGCAGGGTCTTGCCGGGGTCCAGCCCCATGACCGGGGCTCCGGTTTCCACCACCCCCTGAACCAGGGGAATCCAGCAGATATCGGCCTGGAGGTCCAGAGATAAACGGGTCTCTGTCATTGGCCGGCCCTCCATTGGTTTTTCGGGTTCAGATCAAGGACCGCCTCCCAGTCTTTCCGGATCAAGGCCATGAGGGTTTTAGCCCGCTCAAGGTAAAGAATAATATCTTCCCATACAGGGGGGTCTAGTATTTTTTCCATGAGGATGCCGTCGCTGTCAAACCACCGGGGAAGGACCCCGCCGAAAAAATACCCGCTGCTTCTCAGGCGGTCCACGGCTTCTCCCACTGAAGGGTCTCCCGAAGAAAGCCAGACCTGGATGACCCGGATGCCTTGTTGAAGGAGCTGGTCGTTTTCAGCCTGCATGACCCTAGGAAAATCCCGGCCCAGGGCCATTACCGCTACCCGGGCCACCTGGGCAAAGTCAAAGACCTGGGTGTCCAGCCGGGTTGATCGTTGAGATGAAAGGGGCTGGGCGGACAGGACAAACTGCCGCTCATCATCCAGGTCTTTATAAAAGACGGGGAAGAGTGTTTCATAGACTTTTGGGATATACACCGTGCAGGGGGCCGGCTTCAGCGTTTTAAAATTCATCAGGGTGGTGACCCGCCCCGTTGCCCCGGCTTCCTTGGCATAGGCGGCGGCCGGCATCAGGTTGACCTCAATGGCCCGGGTGATAAATCCCTGGTTATGGCCTAATTTTTGAGAAAAGGGATGGTTGCAGACCGGTTCGCCAAACACCTGTTCAACATCGGGCCGTTCCCGGCCCTTTGTCAGTCCATGAACCGTCATTTGGGAAAAGATGCCGTGGCCTCCCCGGTAATCTGCATGGACCAGGCCTGCCCCGGTTTCAAATACGTTTTTGCAGGGTGCGGAATTGAAAAGCGCGTTGTGGCCGACGATATCCCCTTTGGCGGTTTTGGCCACACTGGAGATGACCCGGCCGGACCGGTTTTCTTCGATGAGCAGATCCGGTTCCACATAGATCCGGACAGGATATCCCGCACCGTAAATGCCTAAAAAAAGCTGGGTAACACCCGGCGCATCCTTTGGGGTGAAAGATTCAACGGTCCATTCCTGGCCCGGTTCAATGGGGGAAATCGTTTGGGTCATTGGCCGGTCCTCCCGTGTTTGTTTTTGTTCAGATTACGGACCGCTTCCCAGTCTTTCCGGATCAGGGCCATCAGGGTCTGGGCCCGGTCAAAACAAAGGTTTATATCTTCCCATACGGGTTCGTCCACCAGTTTTTCCATGAGGATGCCGTCGCTGTCAAACCACCGGGGAAGGACCCCGCCGAAAAAATACCCGCTGCTTCTCAGGCTGTCCACGGCCTCTCCCAGGGAAGGGTCTCCCGAAGAAAGCCAGACCTGGATGACCCGGATGCCCTGTTGAAGGAGCCGGTCCTCTTCGGCCTTCATGACCGTGGAAAAACCCTTGCACAGGGCCTTCACCGCCAATTTTGCCACCTGGGCAAAGTCAAAGATCCGGGTATCCAGCCGGGTGACCTGTTGAGATGAAAGGGGTTGGCCGGACAGGACAAATTGCCGTTCATCATCCAGGCCTTCATAAAAGACCGGGAAAATGGATTCATAGGCCTTTGGCACATGAACCGTGCAGGGCGAGGATTTGAGTGTGATGAAATCCATGGTGGTGGTGACCCGCCCTGCGGCCCAGGCTTCCTTGGCATAGGCGGCGGCCGGCATCAGGTTGACCTCAATGGCCCGGGTGACGAATCCCAGGCCCCGGCACATTTTCTGGGAAAAGGGATGGTTACAGACCGGTTCGCCGAATACCTGGTCCACATCGGGTCTTTCCCGGCCCAGGGCCAGACCGTGGGCCACCAATTGGGTAAAGATGCCGTGACCTCCCCGGTAATCCCTGTGGACCAGGCCTGCCCCGGATTCATAGACTTTTCGGCAGGGCGCCAGGTTGAAAATGGCATTATGGCCGACAATATCTCCCTTGGCGGTTTTGGCAACGCTGGAGATCACCCTTCCGGCCTGGTTTTCCCGGATGAGCAGATCCGGGTTCACATAGATCTGGATGGGATATTCCGAGCCATAGACGCCCAGAAAAAGATCGGCCACGCCCCGGGCATCTTCCGGGGTGAAGGATTCAACGGTCCATTCCTGGCCCGGTTCAATGGGGATCATTTTTTTGTAAACCTCCGATGAATATCAGCAAAACAGCACCCGACAGGCTGAATGCGGCGCATAAATAAAACAGGGCGCCAAACCCCCATGGGGGAATGACGGCGGCCCCGATAAAGGGCCCGAAGAAAAAACCGGCCTGGAACATCTGCATGCCCAGATTGGTGTTCATGCTCTGGAATTCGGGCCGGGAGATGTCAAACATAAACCCGTTGAACACCGGCAGGGCAATTCCCCAGCAAAGGCCGAAGACTGTCCCGGTGATCAGGAACGGCCCAAGGGAAGCGGTTCCGGCCAAAAAAGCATAGGCCAGGGCCAGGCAGGCCAGGATGATCCCCAAAAGGCTGGCCTTGTTCATCCGGTCGAAAAATGAGCCGCCGATGAGACGCACCAAAATTTCCCCGGCCGTGGCCAGGGTCAGGAAGATACCGGCATGGATAATTCCCCGGGCCTGGCCAAAGCTGCTGAGAAAGAAAAAAAGGACGGCATGGCCGCAATACATGAGGAGCATGGCCAGGAGCAGGAAAAGAACGCGTTTGTCCGTGAGGTTCTCCCGGATCTCCGGCCAGGTCAGGCGCTTATGGGTCCCGGCCCTGGCCGGGCCGGTTTTTACCGGCTTCAACAGGGGGAGCATGAAAAAGATCATGCCGGTCAGGACGGCAAACCCCAGAAGCACGCCCTGGAATCCGCCCAGAAGATGGTTCAGAAAGGGCAGGATGGAGGGAACCAGGGTATTGGGGATCAGGATGATGATGGAAAGGTAACCGAAAAATTGCGCGCTGCCCCCTTTGGGCACATATTGAACCATCAGGGCCGTGAGGGCCGAGCCCATGACGACAAAGGCCAGGCCGTGAAAGACCCGGACGGCCAGGAGACCGGCCAGGCTCTGGGTGAGGCTGTAACTGCCCAGGGCAACCATGATCATGGCGGTTCCGGCCGCCAGAAAAGGCCGGGCATTTCCGGCATTGAACACCGGGCTGACCAGGGGCCGGATCAGGAGGGATACGGCGGCAAAGGTGCTGATGATGACGCCGGTCCATTGGGGATGGATGGAAATGGCTTCCAGATAATCATAAAACTGGAAAAAAACCGAAATATTGGCATAGGTCAAAAACGTGACGGCCATGAGGACCATAAACTGCCGGTTCCAGAGGGAGGGTGGCCTGGGTGAGCTGTCTTTGGCGGGTGTCATACAGCACCGGGTCCTTGTTTTAAGGGCTCTAAGGGGCCTTGGCAAAGGCGCAGGACAAGGTTGCCCGCCACCTGGCGGCGGTAGTCGGCGCCGGCCCGCACATCGCTGATGGGAGACACCTCTTCTCTGATCCGGGCTGCTGCAAGGATAAAACCGGCCGGGTCATCCATGGGGGTTCCCATGAGCCGCTTTTCCGTTTCAGGACTGGTCGCTATGGTTTTTCCCAGGCTCCCCCAGGCCAGGCGGACGGCCCGGATTTTCCTGTCCCCGGTCAGGCCGATAAGGGCCGCCATGCTCAAAATGGCAATGGACAGGGATTTTCGATGCCCCACTTTTTCAAAATGATGAAGGTCATAGGACGGCTGTTTGGGTATCCAAATTCGGTATAAAATTTCTTCCGGGTTTAGGCCGGTGGCCCCCGGGCCCGTGATGAACCGGGAAAGGGACATCCTCCGGGACCCGTTTTTTCCCGCCAGTTCCACCTGGGCGTCCAGAACATACAGGGGCGGAAGGCTGTCTCCGGCCGGGGAAGCCGTCATGATATTGCCGCCCAGGGTTCCCATATTGCGGATCTGGGGAGATCCCAGGGTGTCCAGGGCCTGGATCAGAACGGGGAAATGCTGCTGAACCAGGGGGTTTTGGATCAGTCGGGAATGGGTCACGGCCGCACCGATGCAGATTTCATCGCCCGTATCCGCCACCTCCCGGAGTCCTTTGTCCTTGAGCTGATCCAGGCAGACCAGGGTCTGGGGCTGGATTTTTTTATTTCTCATGTGCACGAAAAGATCGGTCCCCCCTGCCAGGATGGTATGACCTTGGGCTTTCAGGTCCAGGAGTTCATCCAGGGTCTGGGGTAGGATTACGGCAGGCATTTGTTTTCCTTTTTTGCTGCCAACTGGGCGGCATCCATGATTTTTTGGTATCCGGTACACCGGCAGAGATTGCCGCTCAAGGCCTTTCTGATCTGGGTCTCATCGGGGTCCGGGATGGCTTCCAGGAGATCGGTGACCGCCATGACCATGCCGGGGGTGCAGAATCCGCACTGGACGGCCCCGGCCTGGACAAAGGCCTCCTGCACCGGATGGAGGGCCTGGTCCGGCCCGGCCAGGCCTTCAATGGTCTCGATGGAACAGCCTTCTATCTGGGCGGCGATCATGAGGCAGGCCAGGCGCAGTTCTTTGTTCACCCGGATGGTGCAGGCCCCGCATTCCCCTTCCCCGCAGGCTTCCTTGGTCCCGGTCAGGCCCAGGTCCTCCCGCAAGAGATCGATGACCCGGCGGTCGGGTTCCGTTTCCAGGGTCAGGGCATTGTGATTCAGTGTAAAAGACAGCTTCATATCAGGCTCCGGTTCATGTCAGCCCCAGGTGGACAAACGGGGATAGTAAGGATTTCCAGCATGCGTTCACAGGTCAGGGGCCATTGGCGGCACCGTCCGCCGCCGCAGGCGTCGGCCACGGCATTGGCCACGGCCGGCAGGACAGGATCAATGCAGATTTCCCCCACCCCTTTCATGCCAAAGGGCCCGGTATTTTCCTGCAAATCCACGGATGAAAGGGCCATGGGCGGAATATCCAGGGCGCCGGGAATGATATAGGTGGATAAATTGGCGGTCAAGAGCCTTCCCTTGTCCGTGATAAAATCTTCATACAGGGCATATCCAAGTCCCTGGGCAATGCCGCCCTGCATCTGCTGTTGGTAAAGGTCCGGATTGATGAGGCGGCCGCAGTCCGTGACGGCGGTATAGTTGCAGACCGTGATCCCGCCGGTGAGGGTATCGATTTCCACATGGGCCAGATGGGCTGTATAGGAAAATACCGTATGGGGAATGCCGTGCATTTGCAGGGCCGTATCCTGGGTCACGGTTTCTTTGGATGCCAGGGCCCGGTACCGGCTGATGGTGATCCGTTCCTCCGGGCCCAGCAGGGCGGCCAATTGGGCCAGGGGAAATTCCCGCCCGGTGGGCAGATGGCGCAGATGCCCCGGAATGAAACAGAATTCATCCCCATCCCCCACCATGAGGCTGTCGGCGGCCCTCTGGGTCAGCCGGGTCTTCATGGTTTCCACGGCCTGGATCAGGGCATTGCCGAAGGTATAGGTGCTCCGGCTGGCTGAAGCTGATCCGCAGGGCAGGGTCAGGCCGGTATCCGGAAGGACCAGTTCCAGATTTTCATAATTCTGGTTTAAGAGGTCGCCGGCCATCTGTAAAAAGGTGACCCCGTTTCCCTGGCCCATATCCACCACCCCGAAATAAATTTTGAACCGCCCCTGTTTTGTCAGCTCCAGTTTTGCAATGGCCGTATCCGGCACAAAGGGGCCGTATCCCATGCCGTGCAGGGCGCAGGCCATGCCCGACCCCCTCAGCATATGGGCCGGGGCCTTTTTTTTCCATGCATCCGCCTCCCGGTATAAAGGGTGGGCCTTGAGCCGGGCCAGGCATTCCCTAATCCCGGTGGAGGTTTTAAGGGTTGTGCCCGAGGGGATTTTATCCCCTTTTTGAACCGCATTCTTCATCCGGATATCTAGCGGGGACAGGGACAATTTTTCCGCCATGAGGTCCACGGCCTGTTCCATGGCCGCGGCTACCTGGGGGACACCGAATCCCCTGAAGGCGCCGCCGATGGTGTTATTGGTATAGACGGCTTTTCCCTGGATAGCGGCATGGGGGATGCGATAGGGGCCGCCGGCATGTTCCAGGGCCAGGCCCAGGACCGCGCCGCCCAGATGGTCATAGGGGCCGGTATCAAAATCCGCCCGGACTTCCAGGGCGTGAAAGACCCCGTTTTGTTTTGCTCCCAGGCGGTAATGGAGGCTTGCGGCATGGCGTTTGGGGCCGGCCAGGAAACTTTCCTCCCGGCTCCACATCATTTTGATGGGGACATCGGGACAGGCCATAGCGGCCAGCCCCAGGAGGGATTGGACCGTGATCCCGTCCTTGCCGCCGAACCCGCCCCCGCAATAGGGGGCGATAATTCTCAGCTTTTCCGGTGAAATGCCAATGGCCTGGGCCGTTTCGGCCCGGTCCCTGAAAGGGGTCTGGGTGGAAACCACAATGGACAGTTCGCCCTTTTCATAGACGGCCTCACCACATTCGGTTTCCAAATAGGCATGCTCCTGCCGGGGCAGATCAATAGTTAATTCAACAATGGCGTCACACGCTTCAAAGGCTTCCAGCCCTTTTCCCGAAACCAGTTGCCCTGAAAGCAGGCAGTTGCCGCCCGGATGGGTGGGGTGGATCAGGGGGGCGCCGTACTGAAAGGCCTCTGCCGTGGTAAAAATGCCGGGAAGGGCCTCATATTCAAAGGAGATCAATGCCAGGGCCGTTTCCAAGGCCTGGGAGGTCTCTGCAATGACCAGGGCCAGGGCATCCCCGCAATGGCGGATTCTGTCATCCACCAGCACGGGCTGGTCCTTTTGGATCACGCCCTGGCGGTTGGAGCCGTTGACATCCTTATGGGTCAGGATTTTTTTGACGCCGGGGACCTGTTTGGCAGCTTCCGTGGAAACGGATATCAACCGGCCATGGGGGATACCCGCCCGCCTGACCCCTGCCCACAGGTGACGGGGTCCGTAATAGTCGGCGGCAAATTTTTCATGCCCCATTACCTTGTTGAGAGCATCCGGTCTTGCCTGGGATGCACCCACCGATGGGGATGTCTTGGATATCAGATTCATTTTGTCCTTTGGTTTTCAACCGTGAACGCCCCGGCCTCCTGCCTGAAAACCCGAAAAGAATAAAGTTTTTTACATAAAAACCGGGGTAAATTATCTCCCCAAGCCCTGACCTTGTCAATGGATTACTGCGAAGGACCGGGAAATTTTGCAATTGCATTACGGGAGGTGTTCAGGGGGGGGGGAAACATGCAAATGGGAGAATGATTCGATTGGCAATCATTCTATCAGGAACCGGGTAGCTTGTCAATTATATAACTATTTAATTTTATTGGATAAATATGTTGACTTAAACAATACAAAAAGGCATATTCCAAAACGGAATGATAATATTTTGTATGCTCTTCCCAAAGAATTGATTCATCCGGAGAAAGATATGAAACAAAATCACCCCAGCCTGACTGCATATAAAGTCGCCATGATGCGGGCAGCCCATCAGGTTCTTGATGATCCGAAAGTATTTGATGATCCGATAGCCTTGAGTATTGTCGGGACCCAAGGAGAATCCGCCGTTTTTTCAGAAAGGAGAAAATTCAAAAAGAGGTTGTCCGCCTATCTTCGTGCGATTGTGGTTGCACGGAGCAGGTTTGTGGAGGATGAACTCTTTCAAGCGGTCACGCGCGGGATTCGCCAGTATGTGATTCTCGGTGCCGGGTTCGATACGTTTGCCTATCGCAACCCGTATGTTGATTGCGGTTTGAAAGTGTTTGAAGTCGACTACCCGGCAACACAGACATGGAAGCGCCGGCAACTCTCTGAGGCAAAGATATCCATACCGGATTGTTTGACTTTTGCTCCCATAGATTTTGAAAGACAGACTTTGGCCGAAGGGTTAAGAGAGTCCGGGTTCAGGACGGATGAGCCGTCTTTTTTTTCATGGCTTGGCGTGACCATGTATTTGAGCCGGGAAGCGGTCATGGCGGCACTGAAATACATTTCTTCATCCATGCCTTCCGGCAGCGGAATTGTGTTTGATTATATCATTCCGCCTTCTTCACAGAGTTTTATCCGTCGATTGGTTTTCAAATTGCTGGCCCATAGAATGGCGGTTATCGGTGAACCCTGGCACAGTTTTTTTGAGCCGGATTCACTGATGGAGGATCTTAAAGGGATTGGTTTCACACAAATTGAAACTATCGGGCCGGCAGAAATAAATGAGCGGTTTTTCTGCAATCGGCCGGATAAGCTTATGGTTGGCGGGTTTGGTCGGCTAATGAAAGCACAGCTTTAGGAGGACGCCCTTTTTTGTTCCGAGGGCGGATTGCATCTGAATCATAAAAGCGGCTTGTCTTTACGCAGCCGGAACAGATAGACCAGCAACAGCAGGCAGAACCACAGGGCAAAGGCGACGGGAAACCAGGAAAAGGTCTGGACAAAGACCTGGTTTTCAAGGTCCGGGCCGGGGATGCCGTGTTTCTGTGTTTTTAACACAAGGGCATAGAGGACGCCCAGGACCCCGTAGGATATGTTATAGGCCAGGCCCTTGAAACTGAGGACCGTGGCCCTCTGGTCCGAGGCAGCCAGTTGGTTGATATAAAAGCTGACGAAAAATCCGGTAAAATACATAGCGCTGAAGGTCATCAGGGCCGGAATCAGGCCGTAATAGGGCCAGAAAAAACTCATGCCGGCAAGCCCGGCAAAGGTCATGAGCGCCGTGACCCAGAGGGCGAATGGGGGGCTGTGTTTGTCCGTGATGGTTTTGGCCAGTTTGGGAATCACCAGCCCCAGCAGGGCGACAAAGGAGCCGATGAGGCCGAAGCCCGATTCGGGAAGATGGATCATCCGGTAATACTGGCTGGCCAGGGTGATGACCATGCGGATGAGGCCGTCAAAGAGCATGCCGAAAAGGATGACGGAGAGGGCAAAAGGGGTTTTGGAAATCCAGAGCCCGGCCCTGAGGGTCAGGCCGAAGGCCTTCCGGACCTGGGACAGGTCAAGCCTGGGGGAAGCAGTTTTGCCGCCCGGGTTTTTCATTTTCAGGGTGGTGGCCAGGGCCCCGCAGGCCAGGAGAAAGGTCAGGTAAAGGGGAAAGCGCAGGGTGGTTTCTTTGGCCAGGGTGATCTCAATTCCTGAAAACCGGCACAGGGCTTCAACAAGGGTATGATCATAAACGGCGGCCCCAAGGGTCATGGCAAGGATAAATCCCAGGGATTGAAACCGCATCAGGACCTCCAGAACCAGTCCCCACTGGTCTTTCATGCCCTTTTCAGCCAGGGAGTCATAGGCCAGGGCCTCGTCGGCGCCGCTGGCGGCGGCCTCGGCCAGGCCGCTGAAGATCCGGTTGACCAGGAAAACCAGGAAAATGAAATCAGGGCCGGTGTTGGGAACAAAACTGATCATGCCGATCTCCAGAACCATGACCGAGGAAGCAAAGACCAGCAGTCGTTTCCGGCCCACGACATCGGCCAGGGCTCCGGACGGGACCTCGGCCAGGACGATGGTGGCGGCCCACACGGCATTGAGGATGGAAAACTGGGCCACGGTCAGCCCGAAATCCAGGAACAGGATGGTAAAAACCGGATAATAGAACCGGGAATTAAACAATACCCGGAAGGCGATGAACAGGCGGATATTGGGAATGGAAAAGGGGGAAGGTTCGGGCGTATTCAAGGCGGATTCCTCCGGTATGGGCGTTGTCTTTTTCATGGGGATGAGCATAGAGCATTTGAACGGATTTTTAAAGGGGAATTCCCAGGGGGCGGCATCTTGGCTTTGATCCCCCCTTTTTGACCGTTGATATTTTGACCGGGGCCTTGCCTTAAGCCCGGGGAGCTGATAAACACCTTTTGAACACAAAAGGAGAACCCCGGATGAAAATAGCCCTGATCGCCCCGCCCTACCCCCTGGAAGAGATCCCGTCACCCCCCCTGGGCCTGACCTATATTGCCGCCGTGTGTGAGGCTGCCGGAGCCGAGGTCCGGATTTTGGATTATATTGTCCGGGGGTATTCGGAAGCCAAGATCAAGGCCGAACTCAGCGCCTTTGGCCCGGATGTGGTGGGGACCAACAGCGTCACCATGAATTTTAAACGGGCCGCCGGGATACTGAGAACCGTCAAACAAGCTGATCCGGCAGTGATCACCCTCATGGGGGGACCCCATGTATCCTTTGACAGCGAGGCCGCCCTGACCCTTTACCCGGAAATCGACATCATCATCAAAGGAGAGGGGGAGGCCACCCTTGCCGAACTTCTGCCCGTGATCCATGACCGGCAGGCCTGGCCCGGGGTCCTGGGCATCGCCTTCCGGGAAAAGGGAAGGATCATGGACACCGGGCCCCGTCCCCTGATCCAGGATCTGGACGCCCTGCCGAGACCGGCCCGTCATCTTTTGCCCATGGCCCGGTACCAGGCCCTGGGCTATCCGGTCAGCATCATCACCAGCCGGGGATGCCCCAACCAGTGCATTTTCTGCCTGGGCCGCCGCATGGTGGGCCAGAAGGTGAGGTTCCGCTCCCCCGCCCTGATTGCCGATGAAGTCCAGGACCTGATCGCCATGGGCAGCTCCTATATCAATATTGCCGACGACCTGTTTACGGCCAGCAAACCCAGGGTCCGGGCCCTGTGCCAGGAATTTTTGAAACGGAATCTGGATGTGCATTGGAGCGCTTTTTCACGGGTGAACACCGTTGATGTGGAGACCCTGAGGCTCATGAAAAGCGCAGGCTGCCATTCCGTGAGTTTCGGCATTGAATCCGGAAACCCGGAGATGCTCAAGCGGGTGAAAAAGGGGATCACCATTGACCAGGCCAGAAAGGCGGCCAGGGCCTGCCAGGAGGCCGGAATCAGGGGCCATGCCTCCTTCATGGTGGGCCTTCCCGGTGAAAATTGGGAGACCATGCAGGACTCCCTGGCCCTTCAGAATGAGCTGGGCATCGAATCGGCCTATCATTTCCTGGCTCCTTTTCCCGGAACCGAGGTCCGGGAGAAGATTGCCGATTATGACCTGGAAATCCTCACCCGGGACTGGGATGAGTACAACGCCAATAAGTCCATTGTCAGGACCTCGGCCCTTTCGGCCAAGGACATGGATGATTTTGTCCACGGGGTCCACGGCCGGGTGGAGGAAGCCTGGGAAGACCTGAAGCAGAAATATGCCGACAAGGCCGCCACGCCCGAAGAACAGATGCAGGTGGGCGGCTACTACCGCATGGAGATGATTTTCAAGCTCCTTACCCAGGATGTGATTGAAGACCATTCCGTCTACCCTTTGGATCAGGGCCCGGCCCTGGAAGCCCTGTGCAAAACCATTTCCAGCCTGACCGGGCTTGACCTGGACTTTGTTGAATTCAATATCAAGGATCTGATGGGCAAGGGATATATCCGGGCTGCGGAGAACCGGGGTGAAACCTGTTTTTCCTGGGCCCATCACGTTCAACAGAAGGAGGGCCCGGCCCATGGCGATTCCCATACCAGAGAGTCATAAGCCGCCGGTTCACGAACCGGGTGAGCCCCCCCTGGCCCTGGCCTGGCTGATCTGGGGGCTGGGCGCCTTGTTTTATCTGGCCGGTTTTTTTCAGCGGGTGGCGCCGGCCGTCATGACCGAAGAACTGATGCGGGATTTCCATATCTCGGCCTCGGGGCTGGGCCATCTGTCCGGGCTGTATTTCTACGCCTATGTGGCCATGCAGATCCCCACCGGCATCCTGGCGGACACCCTGGGACCCCGGAAGCTCCTGACGGCCGGGTGTCTGGTGGCGGGTCTCGGGACCCTGCTGTTTGCCCTGTCTCCCGGCTTTGCCGGGGCCGGGCTGGGGCGGCTTTTCATCGGCGGGTCCGTGGCCGTGGCCTTTGTGGGACTGCTCAAGCTGGCCTCTTCCTGGTTTCCCAAAAAATTCTATGCCTTTGTGGCGGGCAATGCCCTGTCCATAGGCCTCATGGGCGCAGTCTTCGCCGGGCCACCCCTGCGGTTTTTAATGGATATTTTTCCCTGGCGCGGCGTGATCAGTGTCACGGGCGGGATGACCCTGGTTCTGGGCGGGGCCGTCTGGCTGGTGGTCCGGGACCGGCCCGAGGAAAAAGGGTATAAGGGATATGTCCCCGGGATGCCCCGGCAGGCCTCCCTGTCCCTGAAAAGCATCGGGCAGGGCTTTGTCCGGGTGGGCCGATACCGGAATACCCGGCTTCTGTTCATCATTCCCGGCGGGATCGTGGGCTGCATCCTGACCTTTTCCGGTCTCTGGGGGGTGCCCTATCTGGTGTCGGCTTATGGTTTCAGCCCTGCCCGGGCCGCGGGTCTGACCTCGGTCCTGCTGGTGGGCTGGGCCCTGGGGGGACCTTTTTTCGGGTGGCTCTCGGACCGGACCGGAAAGCGCAAACCGTTGTATATGGCCGGGACCCTGGGGCTGGCCGTGGGGTGGATGCTGATCCTCTTTGTCCAGGGGCTTTCCTTTTTTCAACTGGCGGCCCTCCTGTCTGCCACCGGGTTTCTATCCGGGTGCATGATTATCGGTTTTGCCTTTGTCAAGGAATCGGTTCCCCTGTCCCTGTCCGGAACCGTGTCCGGCTTGACCAATATGGGGGTCATGATGGGTCCCATGGTTCTTCAGCCCGTGGTGGGCAAGATCCTGGACCTCAACTGGTCCGGCCAACTGGCGGACGGGGTCCGGCTCTATTCTGTCCAGGCCTATGAATACGGGTTTGTCCCCATGATCGGATGGGCCTGTTTATCCCTTGTGCTGCTGGTGTTTACCAAAGAAACCCATTGCAGCCAACGGGCGTAAATTCAGGAGGAAGCAGTGATGAAAAACATAGGGGGCTCGCCCCGTCAGCTTTATTTTTTCATGGCCCTTCATGTGCTTTTTGCCGCCGGCACCTTTGTTTTCAGTAAGGCGGCGGCCCTCAGTTTCGCAGACCCCTTTATCCTGACCGTCTGCCGGGGCCTTGGCTGTGCAGCCCTGTTTTTGGCATTCACGGGCTGGAAAATTCCGTTACCTGATTTTTCCCTGAAAGAATGGGCAAGGCTCCTGGTACTCGGGATTCTCCTGGTGCCCCTGAACCAGTATTGCTTTTTAAAGGGCCTTCAACTGAGCGTTCCTGGCCATTCGGCCCTTCTCTACGCCCTGACCCCCCTGGGGGTGCTGCTGCTGTCGGCCGGGCTTTCCCGGAAAATGCCGTCTTTTCCCAAGCTTTTCGGGGTATGCCTGGCCTTTTCCGGGGTGATCATTGTATTGCGGCCCTGGGAGTCCGGGGCCGGGGTGAGCGAGTTGAGAACCGGGGATTTCTGGCTGATCCTGGCGGTGCTGAGCTGGATTGTCTATACCCTCCTGGCCAAGGAGATCTGTCGGAAAAAGAATGCCGTGGCGGTGACGGCCTGGAGCCTGATCCTGGGGGTCATCGTCATGCTGCCCTTGGCGGTTCCCGCCCTGCAACGATTTGATTTTTCAGTCGTGTCCACGGCCGGGTGGCTGGGACTGGCCTATATGGTGCTGATCACCAGCACGGCCATGATGATCATGTGGAATGTCCTGCTCAAATACCTCACCCCGGTCCAGGTGGCCATCACCACCAATGCCCAGCCGCCGGTCACCACCCTTCTGGCCGCCGTCATGGCGGCGGCGGGCGTCCTTCCCGGCGACCAGGACCTGGGGATCCTGTTTTTCCTCGGAATGATCCTCTCCCTGTCCGGCGTCATCATGATTCAAAAATCAAGGTAAACGGTTTTATTAGGATGCTTCAGCGCCGGTTCACCAGGTAGATGCCGGTTCCCACCAGGACCAGGGCCCCTAAAAGAAAAAGGGTGATGGTCTCATGTAAGAGCAGGGCTCCGGCAACCACTCCGAAAAACGGGGTGAGAAAGGTAAAGGAAGCCATTCTTGAGACCGAATAATTATTGATGAGCCAGAACCAGGCAATATAGGTTACAAAGGCGATCCAGAAAACCTGGTAGAACAGGCTTCCGGCAATGAGGGGGGTGATGGCGGTGATCCCGGATTCCCCGAAGACCAGGGCGGCGACAGGCAGCACCAGGGCGGATACGGCAAGCTGGTATAACAGAGTCTTGCTGGGGGCGATATAGGCCAAGGGGCCTGCCTTGATCACAATGGTGGTGGCTCCCCAGAGGACCGCCGCTGCTGTGAGCATGGCATCGCCCATGAGCATCTGCCGCGTGGGCAGGTTCAGGGATTCATGAAAGGCCAGAAGGATGCCGATAAAGGCCAGGCAAAGGCCAGCCGTCTGGGTTCTGCCCAGGGTTTCCCCGGGGATGAAAAGCCTTGCCCCCAGGGCCACGACAAAGGGGGCCGTATTGATGAAAATAACGGCCCGGGAGGCGTGGGTAAACTCAAGGCCCCAGTAAATCAGGATAAATTCCGCTGAAAACAGAACCCCCACCAGTATCCCCCACCAGAGGGTTCCATCCTTTGAAAACACGGGCATCCCTCTGAAATTCATCCAGATCAGGACCAGAAGGGTGGAGCCTATGGAGCGGAGCCCGGCCTGGAGAATGGGGGAGATGCCGACAATGGCGACCTTTATGGCCACCTGGTTTAAACCCCAGCTTGCGCAGATCAGGATCAGAACCAGGATGCCCTTCATGTCCAAGGCTGTATTGTTGGGTTTCATCGTCTATTCATGCCTCTGAAATCAAAAAAAAGCAATAGGATTCATTCACCAGGATTCCTTCGTCGGAATGGTGCTTGCCTTCGGATTCCGGTGCTGGTAATCTAAAGACAAGGTCAAAAACCTTTGTAAAATCAGGCAGCCATAAGGAGGAAAAAGTGAGAGAAAGAAGATAACCTTCCGATTCCGGAAGAAATCTTTGAGGCCATGGTTGTGGCGGTATGACAAAACTGCCAAAAATTTCCGGCAATGATTGTCAATCGTTTTGGCTGTTTTTGACACACGTGACCAATTTCAACTAATTTTCTTTATGGCGACATCATTTTATCTCCAATTAATAAAATTTTGGTGAATCCTTTCAGGATAAACTATTTTTTTACAAAAGTTGATTTGTTAAAATATATTTACAGCCTTCAAAGATGTTGATATGGATTTCCAGAATGTATTTCATGATTTGTTTGATCGGATATTAATCCGGCAATTAAATAGCCGCCCCCAAATTAGCATAAGCAATTTTCGGATGTCTGAAATATTTCATGACCCTGCCGGGCAGTTTTTGAAGTTTTCTGAGGTGCGATATGGCTTTGCGTTTTAACTGCTCTTTTGTCCTTGCCG